>NZ_MJIH01000001.1:0-1976678 GCF_001940285.1 Peptoniphilus grossensis | reverse complement strand
AACTTGATTATAAAAAAATAATTTATGAATCGCTAAATATTAAACTTGATTTTGTGAAAGAGGACGAGAGAGATAAGGGAAAAGACAAAATTAAATCTTGGTCATACTATTGGTCATGGAATTGAATCCTTTCGAACTATAAATTAAATCATGGAGAGAGCATTGGAATTGGAACAATTTATATGGCAAGAGCTGCTTATAAAATGGGCATAGCAAAAAGCGATTTTTCAAAAGAATTAATTTTAGCCTTTAAAAATCACATCTTCCAACAAGTTATGATTTTGATACAGATGAGATTTTAGAGATTTTAAAACACGATAAAAGATAAATAAAAATCTTATAAATGTAATTCTTCCAATAAAAATTGGTGAAGTAATAAATAAAAAAGTTACTTTGATGAATTAAGAGAAATTGTTGAATTAGGTAAGGGAAATGAATAGAATTATTGAAATAAAAACTTTCGGAGAAATTTCAGGGATTACATCAAAATCCTATGCACATAGAGCTATTTTTTGTGCCGCAATTGCAAAGGGAAAGTCAATAATTGAAATAAGCGACCTTTCAAAGGATATTGAAGCTTCAATAAATGTAATAAAATCTTTGGGAGTTGAAGTTATAAAAAGATAATAAGTTTTATATAAATCCTTCCAAAATTTACAAAAGTCCAGTGACTTTTGATGTAAATGAAGTGGAACTACTCTTAGATTTTTACTTCCAATTGTTGCAACACTTCTTGATGCAAAATCATAGAAGAGGAAGTCTAATTAATCGAACAAATTCAGTTTATTTTCACGAATTTCCAAAACATGGCGTAGATATTTATGAAAAGGGTGATATGATTTTTGTAAGTGGAAAATTAAAAGACTATAATTTTACGCTTCCAGCAAATATTAGCTCACAATTTGTTTCGGGATTTATGATAGCTTCAGGATTTTATGGCGAAGATTTTAATATTAAATTACTACAGAAAGGGAATCAAAACCGTATATCGACATGACAATTGATATAATGAGAAAATTTGGAAGTTGTGTAATAGAAAGAAAAGGGGATATATTTGTAGGGGCAAATTTAAAGCGATAGATTATGTTGTAGAAAAGATTGGAGCAATGCTTTATTTTTCTTGGCAAGTGGTGTAAAGGTCAAAGGTTTAGATAAAAATTCTAAGCAAGGAGATAGAAAAGCAATTGAAATTTTCAGGGATTTGGGATATGAAATATTTTAAAAGATGAATTTCAATTTAAAAGAGTTAAAGATCCAAAGAAAAAAATTATTATAGATGCCAAAAATATGCCTGATGCAGTTCCTATTCTTTCAGTACTTGCTGCTGCATCTAATACAGAGACAGAAGTTATAAATATAAAAAGATTAAAATTAAAGGAAAGCGACAGAGTAAAGAGCACTGTTGAGATGCTAAATAATTTAGGCGTAGATGTTAATCTAAGGGAAGAATCTTTTTCTTTTAGTGGAATAGAAAAATTTAAAAGTGCAAAAATTGATTCACATAAGGATCATAGAATTGCAATGGCATCATCTATTGCGGCAACTTTTGCAGAAGGTCCTATTATTATAAATAATAGCGATTGCGTGGAAAAATCCTACAAAAACTTTTTTAAGGATTTTAAATCTTTGGGAGGAATTTCAAATGTCCTATAGTTTTGGCAAAAATTTTAAAGTAACTTTATTTGGTCAATCTCATTCTAAGGGAATTGGTATTTTAATTGAGGGAATAAGTGCGGGCTATAAAATAAATAGAGATTTAATCGCAAAAAATTTAGATAGAAGAAGACCGGGCAAAAATAAATTCTCAACTGCAAGATGTGAACTTGATGACTTTCAAATTATAAGTGGTGAAGTTGATGGAATAACTTGTGGTGCTCTCTTGCTTTTGTAATTGAAAACAAGGACCAAAGAAGCAGCGACTATGAAAATTTAAAGGACAATCCTCGTCCATCTCACGCAGATTACCCGGCCTATGTAAAATATGGTGGATTTAACGATATTAGAGGTGGCGGACAATTTTCTGGCAGGATGACGGCTCAATTGTAATCGCAGGTTCTATTGCAGAAGATTTGCTATTAAACAGAGGAATAAAAATTTTTTCAAGAATAAAAAGCATTGGGAGTATAAAGGATGTTGAGATAAATTTAAATAATATTGATGAAGAAGTTTTTTATGACTTAAAAAATCAAGAGATACCAGTTTTTGATGAGCATACAAGAGAAAAAATGGGAAGTGAAATTTTAAAAGCAAAGGAAAGGGAAGATTCTATTGGCGGAATTGTGGAAACTTTTATTTTAAACATGCCAGCGGGAATTGGAGAACCCTTCTTTGATTCAGTTGAATCAGTTATTTCTCATGCAGTTTTTTCTATTCCAGGAGTTAAGGGAATTGAATTTGGAGCGGATTTGAAGCTGCAAAAATGACGGGCAGTAGCCATAATGATGAATATTATTATGATGATGGAAAAGTTAAGACTAAAACAAATAATCATGGTGGAGTAATTGGTGGACTTACTACGTCAATGCCAATAATTTTTAGAACTGCAATAAACCAACTAGCTCCATTGGAAAAACTCAATACACAATATCATTAAAAATAAAACAAGGGAAAAGTTAAATATTCATGGAAGGCATGATCCTTCAATTGTGCCTCGTGCATTAGTTGCCATTGAAATGATTTCGGCAATTGCAATTTTAGATTTAGTTATGGAAGGTGAAAGATGAAAAATTTAGATGAATCGAGAAAAACATTGGATCAAATTGATTCACAAATTGTAGATCTTTTAGAAAATCGAATGAAGATTTCAAAGGAAATTGGAATTTACAAATTAAATAAACAATTTAAATACAGAAGATTCATCACGGGAAGATAAAATTATAAAAAAACTGGAAAATAAAATAGATCCTGAATTTAAAAATTCTATAAGACCAATTTATAGTGAAATTTTTAGTGAAAGCAAAAAAATTATTACAAAAGTAAAAAATGAAAATTTTAAATATGGTTTAATTGGAGAGGACTTATCTCATAGTAAATCTAAGGAAATTCATGAACTATTTGAAAAATATAATTACAATTTAAAGAATTTAAAAAAAGTGATGTTGAAAGTTTTTTTGAAAATAAAATTTTCTCGGCATAAATGTTACAATTCCTTATAAAGAGATTTCAATGAAATATTTAAATGAAGTAGATGGACTTGCAAAAGAAATTGGTGCAGTGAATACTATTGTAAATAGAGCTGGAAAATTAATTGGATATAACACGGATTATTTTGGATTGGATTACAGTTTAAATCACTATGGAATAAATATTAAAGATAAAAAAGTTTTTGTACCATTTTACTTGCTCCACCACTTCCAAGAATCAAACTTTTTTATCTTTAATATTTATTCCATAGTGATTTAAACTGTAATCCAATCCAAAATAATCCGTGTTATATCCAATTAATTTTCCAGCTCTATTTACAATAGTATTCACTGCCACCAATTTCTTTTGCAAGTCCATCTACTTCATTTAAATATTTCATTGAAATCTCTTTATAAGGAATTGTAACATTTATGCCGAGAAAATTTTTATTTTCAAAAAAACTTTCAACATCACTTTTTTTTAAATTCTTTAAATTGTAATTATATTTTTCAAATAGTTCATGAATTTCCTTAGATTTACTATGAGATAAGTCCTCTCCAATTAAACCATATTTAAAATTTTCATTTTTACTTTTGTAATAATTTTTTTGCTTTCACTAAAATTTCACTATAAATTGGTCTTATAGAATTTTTAAATTCAGGATCTATTTTATTTTCCAGTTTTTTTATAATTTTATCTTCCCGTGATGAATCTTCTGTATTTAAATTGTTATTTAATTTGTAAATTCCAATTTCCTTTGAAATCTTCATTCGATTTTCTAAAAGATCTACAATTTGTGAATCAATTTGATCCAATGTTTTTCTCGATTCATCTAAATTTTTCATCTTTCACCTTCCATAACTAAATCTAAAATTGCAATTGCCGAAATCATTTCAATGGCAACTAATGCACGAGGCACAATTGAAGGATCATGCCTTCCATGAATATTTAACTTTTCCCTTGTTTTATTTTTTAATGATATTGTGTATTGAGTTTTTCCAATGGAGCTAGTTGGTTTTATTGCAGTTCTAAAAATTATTGGCATTGACGTAGTAAGTCCACCAATTACTCCACCATGATTATTTGTTTTAGTCTTAACTTTTCCATCATCATAATAATATTCATCATTATGGCTACTGCCCGTCATTTTTGCAGCTTCAAATCCGCTCCCAAATTCAATTCCCTTAACTCCTGGAATAGAAAAAACTGCATGAGAAATAACTGATTCAACTGAATCAAAGAAGGGTTCTCCAATTCCCGCTGGCATGTTTAAAATAAAAGTTTCCACAATTCCGCCAATAGAATCTTCCCTTTCCTTTGCTTTTAAAATTTCACTTCCCATTTTTTCTCTTGTATGCTCATCAAAAACTGGTATCTCTTGATTTTTTAAGTCATAAAAAACTTCTTCATCAATATTATTTAAATTTATCTCAACATCCTTTATACTCCCAATGCTTTTTATTCTTGAAAAAATTTTTATTCCTCTGTTTAATAGCAAATCTTCTGCAATAGAACCTGCGATTACAATTGGAGCCGTCATCCTGCCAGAAAATTGTCCGCCACCTCTAATATCGTTAAATCCACCATATTTTACATAGGCCGGGTAATCTGCGTGAGATGGACGAGGATTGTCCTTTAAATTTTCATAGTCGCTGCTTCTTTGGTCCTTGTTTTCAATTACAAAAGCAAGAGGAGCACCACAAGTTATTCCATCAACTTCACCACTTATAATTTGAAAGTCATCAAGTTCACATCTTGCAGTTGAGAATTTATTTTTGCCGGTCTTCTTCTATCTAAATTTTTTGCGATTAAATCTCTATTTATTTTATAGCCCGCACTTATTCCCTCAATTAAAATACCAATTCCCTTAGAATGAGATTGACCAAATAAAGTTACTTTAAAATTTTTGCCAAAACTATTAGGACATTTGAAATTCCTCCCAAAGATTTAAAATCCTTAAAAAAGTTTTTGTAGGATTTTTCCACGCAATCGCTATTATTTATAATAATAGGACCTTCTGCAAAAGTTGCCGCAATAGATGATGCCATTGCCAATTCTATGATCCTTATGTGAATCAATTTTTGCACTTTTAAATTTTTCTATTCCACTAAAGAAAAAGATTCTTCCCTTAGATTAACATCTACGCCTAAATTATTTAGCATCTCAACAGTGCTCTTTACTCTGTCGCTTTCCTTTAATTTTAATCTTTTTATATTTATAACTTCTGTCTCTGTATTAGATGCAGCAGCAAGTACTGAAAGAATAGGAACTGCATCAGGCATATTTTTGGCATCTATAATAATTTTTTTCTTTGGATCTTTAACTCTTTTAAATTGAAATTCATCTTTTAAAATATTTTCATATCCCAAATCCCTGAAAATTTCAATTGCTTTTCTATCTCCTTGCTTAGAATTTTTATCTAAACCTTTGACCTTTACACCACTTGCCAAGAAAAATAAAGCATTGCTCCAATCTTTTTCTACAACATAATCTATCGCTTTAATTTGCCCTACAATATATCCCCTTTTTTTTCTATTACACAACTTCCAAATTTTCTCATTATATCAATTGTCATGTCGATATACGGTTTTGATTCCTTTCTGTAGTAATTTTAATATTAAAATCTTCGCCATAAAATCCTGAAGCTATCATAAATCCCGAAACAAATTGTGAGCTAATATTTGCTGGAAGCGTAAAATTATAGTCTTTTAATTTTCCACTTACAAAATCATATCACCCTTTCATAAATATCTACGCCATGTTTTGGAAATTCGTGAAAATAAACTGAATTTGTTCGATTAATTAGACTTCCTCTTCTTATGATTTTTGCATCAAGACCAAGTGTTGCAACAATTGGAAGTAAAATCTAAGAGTAGTTCCACTTTCATTTACATCAAAAGTCACTGGACTTTTGTAAATTTTGGAAGGATTTATATAAAACTTATTATCTTTTTTTATAACTTCAACTCCCAAAGATTTTATTACATTTATTGAAGCTTCAATATCCTTTGAAAGGTCGCTTATTTCAATTATTGACTTTCCCTTTGCAATTGCGGCACAAAAATAGCTCTATGTGCATAGGATTTTGATGTAATCCTGAAATTTCTCCGAAAGTTTTTTATTTTCAATAATTCTATTCATTTCCCTTACCTAATTCAACAATTTCTCTTAATTCATCAAAAGTAACTTTTTTATTTATTACTTCACCAATTTTTATTGGAAGAATTACATTTATAAGATTTTATTTATCTTTTTATCGTGTTTTAAAATCTCTAAAATCTCATCTGTATCAAAATCATAACTTGTTGGAAGATTGTGATTTTTAAAGGCTAAAATTAATTCTTTTGAAAAATCGCTTTTTGCTATGCCCATTTTATAAGCAGCTCTTGCCATATAAATTGTTCCAATTCCAATGCTCTCTCCATGATTTAATTTATAGTTCGAAAGGGATTCAATTCCATGACCAATAGTATGACCAAGATTTAATTTTTGTCTTTTTCCCTTATCTCTCTCGTCCTCTTTCACAAAATCAAGTTTAATATTTAGCGATTCATAAATTATTTTTTTATAATCAAGTTTGTTACAGGACTTTAAGTAATAAAAAAGATTTTTATCTTTTAGTACAGAATATTTAAAAATTTCTGCAAGTCCATTGTTAATATTTCTATCGTCCAAAGTTTCTAAAAAGCTATAATCAATATAGACATATTTTGGAAAATAAAAAGATCCTATTTGATTTTTTAAATTCATAAAGTTAATGCCATTTTTACCACCAACTGAAGAATCAATCATGGAAAGAAGGGTCGTTGGCATAGCAATAAAATCAATTCCTCTTAAATATGTTGCTGCAACAAATCCAGAAATATCACCTACAACTCCGCCACCAAAGGCAATTATAATATCTCCTCTGTTAAAATTATTTTCCAGCAAAAATTTATTAATATTTATATAATTTTCCATGGATTTAGACTTTTCTCCAGCAGGAAATTTGAAAATATAAAAATTTAATCCATACATAATATTTTTTAATCTTTCACTGTAAAGATTGTAGACATTTTCATCAGTTATTACTAAATATTTTGAATCTCTATTTTTATTTAAAAAATTTTTTATTTTCTCTTCACATTTATAAACAATATCAATTGTATAATTATTTTCTTTAACTTGAATTTTCATAAAACACTCCTATGCCTTGCTCTCTCTATAATAAAACAAAGATGCCTATAAATAAAGAATCTTATTAGCTTTAAGCTAAAATATTTTTATTCTCACTTTATCTAAATATCATTGCATATTAACAAAAATATATTACAATTAAGACGAGGTGATTATATGAGCGATTATTCTAATTATTTATTTAGACAATTTTTAATTATTTTATTACCCTTTTTCCCTATCATACTTGGAAAGCTAGGTTTTTCTGATTTTAAAAAATCCTTTAAAAAAGAATATTATATTCTTACATACCTCTGCACTTTTATAGCTTTTATTGTTTTTGCTTTTTTCATTTGTTTATATAATCTTGGATTATATTAATCTTGGATTATAAATATAATGAAAATAAATTTTCTCTTTGTTTTATTTTATAGCTTATGTTAATTTTAATTAAAATTATTTATTTCTTAGGAGGACAGCCATGAATTTATTACTCAATTAGTGGAGACTCCTATAATAGTACATTTAGGAAGTGTTGGCATTGGCGAGAGTGGTAATTTGTATTTTTCCGTAACAGGAACATCTTCTTATTTTAAATATTTCTATGAAGAAAATTATGTACACTACGGTCGTCATAGTTAAAAATTAAAACATAAATTATTAATAAAGAGTGAGGACATGTCAAAATCCTCACTCTTATTTTTTCTTTATTAAGAGTATAATCGTCAAAATAAAACTCCAATTAATACTATTGCTCCTCCTGGTTTCAATCCAATGTAAAAGGATGATACAAGTCCAATTATTGTAAAAATAAAACCGAAGATAGACGAAAGTATAGTCGTCTTTAAATAGCCTAGCTTAAATTGCATTGCGCAGGCTACTGGCACTACCATGAGAGATGATATGATTAAAATCCCAACAGTTCTTGCTGAAACAGAAATTGTAACTGCGATTAAAATCATAAAAATCAAATTTATTCTATCTACATTTACTCCCGATAGTCTTGCCGAAGACTCGTCAAAGGAAATATACATGAGGTCTGTAAATAAATAGAAAAATAAAATAAATACAATTATTGAAACTATTAAAATTAAATAAAAATCAAATTCTGGAATAGCAATTATTGAACCAAAAAGATATTCTTCAAAGTTTGCACTAGTTTTTACAAATCCAGAAAAAGTGAAGCAAGACCAATTCCTGTACTCATTAAAATTGCAGTGGAAATTTCTTGATACCCAGGAAATTTTTTCCTAACATATTCAAGAAAAATTGAACCAACTATACATAATAAAAGTGCACCAAGCACTGGTGAAATTGAAGTAATAAGTCCAAGCATTACACCAGCAAGGGAAACGTGAGAAAGTGCATCTCCAATCACTGAAATCTTTTTGTTTACAACTACAACTCCCATGCACGGAATAATTATTGACAAAAATGCTCCAACAATTAGTGCTTTAATCATATATGAATACTTAAAAATTTCCATTATTTCACTTCCCTAATTTTTTCGTCTTTTATCTCAAAAACTTTGTTTACATTTTCTTCAACTTCTTCAAGATTATGTGTGATCATTAGAATTGTAATTTCGTGTTTCATATTTATATGACTCAAGAGATGAAATAATGAATCCTTGGACTCCTTATCTACTCCTGTCATTGGCTCGTCTAAAATTAAAAATTCGGGTGTTGCCACAAGTGTTTTTGCAATTAAAACTCTCTGTCTTTGTCCTCCAGATAATTCTGTGTAAAGTCTATCCTTGTATTTTTCCATGCCAACAAGATTTAAAGCATTGATAATTTTTTCTTTGTCGTATTCCTTTAATTTTTTAAACCCCTTGTTCTTTGGATAAAGTGCAAGAGATAAAAGTTCTGTTACAGTTATTGGAAATTCCATACTTGATGGTATGGAAAGTTGTGGAACATATCCAATGTCCTTTAATCCATTTTTTGTATAAAAAGAAATGGTGCCGGTAAGTGGTTTAAGTTGATTTAATATCAGCTTAACTAATGTCGACTTTCCGGCACCGTTAGAACCTATAAGGGCGATGTAGTCGCCCCTATAAACATCAAAATTTATGTCATCTAAAACTAATTCATCACTGTATTTAAAACTTAGACTTTTGATTTCTAACAATTTTTCCTTCACTATTTTAAAGCACCCACTAAATTTTCTAAATTTTTATCCATGATGCTAAAATATTCTTCATTATTTTTAATTTCTTCTTCGCTAAGGCCTTCAATTGGCGAAAGAACTTTTACCTCGCATCCAGTTTCATCGGCAATAATTTTTGAAACTTTTGGATCAATTAATTCTTCTGTGAAAATAGTTTTAATTTTATTTTCTTTGATGTAATTAATTATTTCCGCCATTTTCTTTGCATCAGGTTCAGTTTCTGCGTTTACGCCCTTTATACCAATTTGAGTAAGACCATATTCTTTACATAAATAACCATAAGCTTCATGGCTTACTACAATTGTCTTGTTTGGAAGCTTATTTAAAGATTCACTGTATTTTGCATCAAGTTCATCTAACATTTTAGCATATTTTTGGTAATTTGACTCATAATAATCTGCATTTTCTTTGTCAAGTTCAACAAAAGCATTTTTTATGTTTTCCATTTCTATTTTTGCATTCTTTGGTGAAATCCATACGTGAGGATCCATTGGACCATGCTCGTGATCTTCGTGATCATGGTCGTCTTCATTACTGTGATTGTTGTTTTCTTTAGCTGCATCGTGGTTTTTGTTGTTTTCAACTTCTTCATGTTCATGTTCTTCTTCATCTTCGTCATGAGCTGACTTAATTAGTTCAACACCTTTTGATGCTTCCACAACTTTTAAATCTTTGTTTGATAAAGAATCAACAACTTTGTCTGTCCAAGATTCAAGACCTGCACCATTGTAAATAAACATATTTGCATTCTCAAGATTTTTAATTGCATTAGAATCCGGTTCCCATCCATGAGGTTCAATTCCCTGTGGCATTACCATTTTTACGTCTAATTTGTCTCCAGCAATTTTCTTTGCAAAATCATACATTGGATAAACTGAAGCATATACCTTTAGCCCTTCCTTACTTGTATCTTCTTTTGTAGCATTTTTCATATCTGCACCCTTGGAACAGCCTGAAAATAAAACAATTCCTGCTAATAAAAATAAAATTTTCTTAATATTTTTCATTTTTTCCTCCTAAATAATAATGATTTCCATTAATTATTATAGCACTAATTATTTATTATTAAAGTAATTTTTGAAATTAAATAAATTTTGATATAATAATATTAAACATTGAAAGCGGGTGATTTTTTGAAAAGCTTTGAAGATATACTAAGGAAAAATAATTTGAAAATAACTAAGGGAAGATTAGCACTTCTAAATTTACTTTACAGTTCCCATGTACCAATGAATACTGAAGAAATTTATGAAGCGGTGGATAAAAAATCTTTGCCAAGCTTCACTTCCCTTTATCGAATGTTAAACGAACTCACTGAAAAAAATATTTTAAAAAAGAATTTATATCACAATGGACTTTACTATTTTGAATTTGCAAATATGGGACACCGACATTACATCGTATGCGATAAATGTGGAAAAATTTCTGCAATCGAAAATTGTCCAATTTCTGAATTTGAAAATATTGCAGAAAGGGAAACAGGTTACACTGTTACAAATCACATAGTAGAACTTCGTGGCATCTGCCCTGATTGCCAAAAAGATAAATAGTTTTTAAATAAATTTATTGTATTTTTATATTTTACGATATTCCACAATATGGAATATCGTTCGTATTATAAAATTTTTCTTTACTTTTACTGAGCTTGAGTTATAATATACTTAGTAAGATAATAATAATTATTTTACATCCTTTACTTATATTTTGACAAAAATAAAGGAGATTCCTGTACACCCCGCAGGAATCTCTTTTATTTTTTAATTTTAAATTATTGTTGTAACAAATCCACCGATTATGATTAATGGAACTCCAAAAAAACAAATTTGTGGTATACAAGTGTCCTTTATATGCTCATGTTGACCGTCAACTGAAAGTCCAGATGTAGGTCCAAGTGTTGTGTCAGATGCTGGTGAACCTGCGTCTCCACAAACTGCTGCAATAGTTACAAGTAAAATTGTTGCTGGAATTGAATATCCTAGACTCATTGCAATTGGCACATAAATTGCTGAAATAATGGGAACTGTACCAAATGAAGTACCAATTCCAAGAGTAATCATAAGTCCTAGAAGGATCATTACATAAGATGATATAATTTTTGATTCTCCTAAGGAAGATGTTGCTACTTGAACTAAATCATCAACTGCTCCACATTGCTTAACTACTTCAGCATATCCCGCCGCAAGTAACATTACAAAAGCGATAAATCCCATCATATTAATACCACCGTCAAGCATTTTTTGCATATCTGACCACTTTACTACACCAGTTACAACTACAAATATTAGCCCAACTAAAGCTCCCAGGGGAAGCGATTTTGTAAATATTTGAACAACAACAGTTATTACTCCCGATAAAAGAACAATTATATGTTTCTTTTCTAGCTTTTCGGGAACTTCAACTATTTTCCCTTCAACGCTTTTAGTTTCGTATTCCCTATCCTTCATAAAGAATATTAAGCCTGCACATAGACCTAAAAACATAATTAATGCAACTATCCAATTTGTTCCAGTTACATCCTTATCTGTTATTGTAAGTCCTGATCTTGCAAAGGAATCAATTATTAAACCGTGGAATATTGCGCCATAACCTATTGGAATTGCAATATAAGGTGCTTTTAGCCCAAACCCAAAAGAAACAGAAAGCATTTTTCTATTCATCTTAATCTTGTTAGTAAGAGCTAGAAGTGGTGGTATCAAAATTGGAATAAAGGCAATGTGAATTGGTATTATTGTTTCTGCGGCAATTGCAATTACTATAATGATAGCACATAATAAAATTTTATTGCCCTTAACTAGTGAACCAATTTTTTTTGCCATTATAGCTGCTGCACCAGTCTCTTCCATACAATAGGCTAGTGAACCAAGAAGAATATAGCTAAGTGCTGTCTCTGCATTTCCTCCCATTCCTCCTATTAAAATTTGCATCGTCTCAGAAATTCCAAGTCCTGAGATAAGCCCTGCAGATATGCCTGAAATCATCAATGCAAAAAATACAGGAACTTTAGCTAAACATAGAGCTGCCAAAATTATTACTGACAGCACAACTGCATTTGTAAAAATCATATTTCTCCCCTTTTCTTTTTCTTCTTTTTCTTTTTACCCTTATTGTGAATTTTAATCTTCCATATATTATTACAATTTCAAAAAACATATGATAAAACTATCCACTAGCATAGCTAATAGTTTATTCACGCTAAAGTACACAAAAAAATATCAGCTCACAACCTATCAAGAGGAGCTGAACACCAAACTTTTCAAAGGATATTTTCCCTAAGTTTGTCTTTACTCTGATATCTTTCATACTTGCAAGATATCTTAAAATTTTAAATGTTTTTTAATATTTCGTCAAATATTTTTGTAAATTCTTTCATATCACCTAAAGTTGTATCACCCATATGTCCAACTCTAAAAGTTTTATCTGCCATTGAACCATATCCATTAGAAATTACAATACCTCTTTTCGAAAACTCATCACTTAATTTTTCAAAATTTAAGTTTTTTGTATTTTTAACACAAGTTATTGTTGGTGACAAATATTTCTTATTTCCAAAAACCTCAAAATTTTTGTTTGCCCAATCTTTAAAATAATTTGACATCGTTAAATGTCTTTTAAATCTATTTTCAAGACCCTCTTCATTGACAATATAATTAAGCTGATATTCTGCTGCAACCATATTTGAGATAGCTGGCGTTGAAGGATATTGGAAGTTATGCTCCCTTGAATAATTATATAAAAGCAATAAATCCAAATAGTGGCCTCTATTTTCTATTGTCCTTGCTTTTTCTACGGCCTTTGTTGAAAAAGATGCAAAACTTAGTCCTGGCACAAGACCTAAACATTTTTGTGAAGATGTAATAGAAATATCTATCCCATATTTATCTTGATCAATTGGAGTCCCACCAGCAGAACTAACAGTATCAATTGCCCAAATAATTTCACTGTATTTTTCTATAATGGGCTTTAGTTCTTTAAGATTATTCAAAATACCAGAGGATGTTTCATTATGTGTAATTCCAACAAAATCATAATCTTTTTTCTTTAAGACTTCTTCTAATTTATTTGGATCAGTAGCTTCTCCTGGTTCGGCTCTTAAAATATCTGTTTCAATTCCATTTTCGATGCCTAGTTTTTGCCAAAGCTCTCCAAAGGAACCTAGTGCACAAATCAATGCCCTCTTCCTTGTGCAAGATCTAATTGCACCTTCCATAAGTCCAGTTCCTGATGATGTTGAAACTAAAATATCTTCCTTAGTCCCAAAAATTTTTTGCATATTTATTATAATCGATTTTTGAATTTCTGATGCTTCCTTAGTTCTATGTCCTATTACAGGTTTTTCAAATTGTTTTAAAACTTCGCTGCGAACAGACACAGGACCCGGCAAAAATAATTTCATCTTTATTCCCCCTAATATTTAAAGATAATTATTCATTTTCTACGATAAACCTATCAAAGGATTTAACTTTCTTAAATAAAATATTGCCCTTATCATCTACAGACACTCCAAAATAATTTGAAGCGAAAATTTCTTTTAATTTATCAATTTCACTAGCATTAATTATAACTTCTTCACCAGTAAAATCAAAATCAATATCTTCTGACTTTAATAAAATAAATCTATCATAACCCTCTTCACATAATTCATCGGGATATTTCTTTTTTAGTGCTACAAGCATATATCCTGAATCCAAAGTATTTTTGTATGAATGATAGTTTTTTGGTGAAACCGTAGACATTTTATGAGTGAAGTTAGAGTCTTTATATTTCTCTTCTAATTTTTCCCTTGTAATATTTTGAAGATTTTTCCCCCTATACTCCTTTAAAACAGCAACTGTATCATTTATAATAACTTTTTTTGGATCTAAATAAAAGTCCACATCATAGGCCAAGTTTTCCTCATCATTAGGAACTTTAATACTTCTGTAAGCTACAAGTTTATCCCCATCATAAACTCCAATAAAAGCTCCTCCATTATCTATTATATGTTCCAAGTCGCTCTTTGAGTCGTGTGAGAAAATTTCTTTATTTTCTATTCCCTCGTAAACTTCTGAAGTAAGTTCATAAATTTTATCAATATGTTTTTTTCCTAAAAATTTAAATGTTAATTTTTCCATAGGACTCCTTTCATAGTACCCTATAACAATATTTTATCTAAAAATAAATTTTACTTAAACGTTTGTTGCATTTTTTTAATACATTGGTTTTAATGCATTAGTATAAATGATGTGTTTTAATAATTTTACAACAAAAGCAATAAATATTCCAGATTCTTTTAAAAAGTATCGACAATAAAATATTGCAAAATTATAATTATAACTAGAATGAAAATTCTTTAACCTTTGGTTTAACAAATTAAATTGTGATTTCTTCATTGAAGGAAATTTATATAAATGTTATTATTTAATTATGTAGAGTGTAATGCATTTATATATTTTATTTAAAGGAGTAAATTATGGAATTTATAAGAGAAAATGGCGTTTTAACAATTAACCTTGATTCTATTTTAACTCTTGCCCTGGCTGTGATATTACTACTTGTGGGTTATGGAATTAAAAATAGATCTTCATTTTTAAGAAAATATTGTATACCTGCACCCGTTGTCGGTGGCTTCTTGTTTATGTTTATCACATTTATAGGTTATAAAACAAATACTTTTAACTTTGGTTATGAAAATGTATTTCAATCAACATTTATGTTGGCATTCTTTACAACAGTAGGTCTTGGAGCAAACTTAAAGATATTAAAGTCAGGTGGCAAACTATTAATTATTTACTGGCTAATCTGTGGTCTTTTATCACTTTTTCAAAATATAATTGGCATCGGTGTTTCAAAAACTATTGGCCTTCAGCCAGCTTACGGTATGCTTGCATCATCTATATCAATGATTGGTGGACATGGAGCTGCAATGAGTTATGGTTCTACCTTTGCTAAACTGGGATATGAACAAGCTCCAGTAGTTGGCGCTGCTGCTGCAACTTTTGGACTTATCTTTGGAGTAGTAATAGGTGGACCCCTTGGAAGAAGATTGATTTTCAAAAACGACTTAAAACCTGTTGAGGATAATTTTGACTCTTCAAAACTAGACAGTCTTTTTAAAGAAGAAAAAATTGAACTAACAAACTTAGACATAGTTAAGAATGTTGCTGCAATTATTATTTCAATGGCAATTGGTACATTAGTTTCTAAATTTATCGGCACTTTAATTAATATGGATTTTCCCGATTATGTCGGTGCAATGTTTATAGCAGTAATACTTAGAAATGTAAATGAAAAAGCACATCTATACAAATTCAGCGGAAATTTAGTAGATGGTATTGGAGATGTAATGTTAAACCTATACCTTGCACTTGCACTTATGACATTAAAACTTTGGGAACTTCAAGATTTAATGGGCGGAGTTCTTGTAGTTCTAATTTGTCAAGTAATCTTTATGATAATTTACGCTTACTTCTTCGTATTTAGAGCCCTTGGAAAGAACTATGATGCAGCAGTTATGTGTGCAGGACTTTGTGGTCACGGACTTGGTGCTACTCCATCTGCCATAGTCAATATGACTGCAATTAACGAAGAGTATGGCATGAGTAGAAAAGCCATGATGATAGTTCCTATAGTTGGAGCTTTCTTAGTAGACATTATATATCAACCAATAGTACTAACTTTTATTAAAACTTTTGTAAAATAATTTAATATTTATCTACAACCACCTTTAAAAGGGTGGTTTTTTATGGCAAACTAAAATATCTAAAAAACCAGAGCTAGTATAAACTAACTCTGGTTTAAACACAACTTTATGTGCCACTTTAATTTTAACATCCTTCTAAAATACTTTTCATCTCAATTGTTTTTACTTCATCAAATTTTTCAAAAGCCTTTCTAGAACTTTCTTCATCGTTGAAACACTTCCAATATCCTGTGCATTTACATATTTTTTTGTGGCGATCCTTAAAATCAATTACATCCTTTAGAGGATATCCTAGAAATACACCAATTTCATCAGGGCAAGTTTCATTAAATCGACTCTTTAATAAATTAAGATATTCTTCAAGTTTAAAACAATTTTCATAGCCCACTATATTTAAAAAATCTAAAATCTTTGGCGTTGATAATTTTTTTATAAGCAAATCTCTTTTAAAAAAATAAACTAAAATAAAATCTTCTCCCTCATTGAGTTCAAAAAAATCTAGTCCTAAAGCTTCCTTTATGAGAAGTTTATTTTTTACCCATAAATCTTTCAACGGTCTATTTCCATTTTTTAAGTTCATCATTGTGCCTAATTTCAAATCTTTTAAAGTTGGAGCCACAGTGGATTTTATTAAAGCTAAGATATATTCAAAATCTTTGAAGTTTTTTATATGATTGAAAAATTCAATGAAAATAGATTTTTCCATAATATCCTATGACCTTGCAAGATCCCTTCCAAGAGCTTCACACTCTTCTAATGCATCTTCATCTGGGTCATCATAGGCAGCAAATCCATCTGCAATTAATTTTGCTCCAGTATTTTCAACTTCTTCTTGCCAAAGTTTCATCCATTCGCCATCAGCCCATTCATAAGAACCAAATAGTACGATGTTTTTCCCTGAAAGAAGTGGATTTACCTTATCCATAAAAGGTCTCATTTCAGTTTCTTCAAGTTCTTCTGCACCCATTGCTGGGCAGCCAAAGGCAATTCTTTCAACATTTTTTACATCGTCTTCAGTCGCAGATCCAACTTGAATTAGTTTTACTTCAGCGCCCTCACCTTCTGCCCCTTTAACAATGGCATTTGCCATTTTTTCTGTGTTACCAGTTCCTGACCAGTATATTACATTTACTTTACTCATTTTATTTCCTCCAATTTTGAAATTTATTATCATCTGTCTTAATTCTAATAAATTTCTCTGAAGAATTTTTATATAAAATTATAGGAATTTGTTAAATAAAAATTTTACTATATTATTTTGTAATAATTTGAACCCCTTTTGAAATTTTGAAATCATCTATATCATTAAAAATTATTAATTTATCCTTTAATAATTTTTAAATGAAAAACCAAGGATAATCCTTGGTTTAGTCTTTAAATTAATATTAAATTTCTTTAGCCTTACTATTCTTTCCTCTGCCAGGCACTTTGTCAAATATTCCTGTAACCATTAGTGCAATTGCTCCATCTGATGTTACATTACATGCTGTTCCAAAGCTATCTTGCAGTGCAAAAATTGAAAGCATAAGGGCAGTTCCTGTGTCATTAAAACCTAGAACTGATGTTATAAGTCCTAGAGATGCAACTACTGTACCACCAGGCACGCCAGGTGCAGCTATTGCAAAAATTCCCAGTAAAACTATGAATACTATCATATTTGATGTTTCTGGTAGCTTTCCAGTTAAAATTTGTGAAACTGTCATTACAAAGAAAACTTCTGTTAATACAGAGCCGCACAAGTGAGTATTAGAGCAAAGTGGAATTGCAAAATCTCTAATCTTTGGATCTAGAGTCGTAGATTTCCTAGCACATTCAAGTGCAACGGGAAGTGTTGCAGCTGAAGACATTGTGCCAACTGCTGTTAGATATGCTGGTAAATAATGTTTAAATACTTCCTTAGGATTTGTTTTAGAAATAACTCCTGCAATTGAATACATTATTGTCATCCAAATAAAATGTCCTACAATTACAATAAGAATAATTTTTAGGAAAACTGGAAGTTCAGAAATAATCGCACCTTCATAAGACAATACAGCAAAAGTTGTAGCAATATAAACTGGGAGAATTTTTATAACAAAATTATTTACAATAGATAATATTATTTTATTTAATTCTAAAAGTAAATTTTCCCAATGTTGCGAATTTGTAACTATTACTGCAATTCCAAATAAAATTGAAGTAACAAGAGCAGTCATTACGGGCATAATTGGAGCTATTGATAATTTAAAAATTGATTCTGGAATAACATTTCCAGTTCCAACATTTGATGCAATGTTAAGTTTTGGTATTATTGCTCTACCTGCTAAAAATGACATTGTAGCTGCTCCAACAGATGATATGTAGCATATAATAAGTGTTACACTTAATATCTTACCTGCACTTTCCTTTAAGGAAACAATGGCAGGAGTTATAAATCCCAAAATTATAAGTGGAACAATATAACTTATTAAATCTCCAACTATTCTCTTAATAGTATCAATTACAACAATAGCAGATTCACTAGAGATTCTTCCTACAAAAATTCCAATGATAATTCCTAATATTAGTTTAAAAACTAAGGAATTAAAAAAACTATTTTTTTTCATTTCTCCTCCTTGCAAAATTATAAAATTTGAAGTATCGCTTCTACTATAATTTTACCATTATATTAAAAATTTTGTATTATAATTTTTAATTTGCATATGCAGATCATTTTTAATTTATTTCTCTTTAATCTTTAAATCTTATTATTTATTATTTAAAGGCTCTATACATCTGTTGAAAAGTAAAATCTCTAACAGACATATAGAGCCTAAATAAATATTAATTTGAATTTAAAAGCATAATCTTTAAAAGCCAATACTTACCCATCTTAAATATAATTTTAAAATGTCAATCTTCACTATTTTCTATAGATTTATTACGATCTTCGGATTCTCTTTGCATTTCAACTTGCTCTTCTTTACTGTCATATTCTTTTAAAATGTCCATAAATTCTTCGCCAGTAATCGTTTCTTGTCTCAAAAGATATTCGGCAATTGCGTGAAGTGCTTTAATATTTTCCTTTAAAATTTTACGAGCTTTATCATGGGCATCGCCAATAATTTTTTGAACTGCTTCATCAATTTCATACTGAGTTTGTGGTGAGCATTGAAGAGAAGTGTCTCCACCAAGATAGGCATTTGTCATAGACTCAAGTGCAACAAAACCAAATTCATCTGTCATGCCAAACCTAGTTACCATTGCCTTGGCAATTTTTGTAGCCTTTTCAATGTCATTTGAAGCACCACTTGTTCTAATCCCAAATATTAATTCTTCAGCGGACCTTCCTCCAGTTAAAGTTACAATGTTATTAATTGCATCTTCCTTTGACATAAGAAACTTTTCTTCTTCATCAACTTGCATAGTATAGCCCAATGCACCTGAAGTCCTTGGAATAATTGTAATCTTATGAACTGGTGCCGAATCCTTTTGTTTTGCAGCTACAAGGGCATGACCTACTTCGTGATAAGCTATAATTCTCTTTTCCTTCGGAGAAATAACTGCATTTTTCTTCTCATAGCCTGCAAGGACAACTTCAACAGATTCTTCCAAATCCCTTTCGCTCATTTTATCTCTACCCTCACGAACTGCACGAAGAGCACCTTCATTTACCATGTTAGCAAGATCAGCTCCACTTGCTCCTGCAGTTGCACGAGCAATTTTGTCATAATCTATGCCTTCTTCTTTTTTTATATTCTTTGCATGAACTTTTAAAATTGCAGTTCTTCCACTTAAATCTGGAAGTTCAACATGGATTCTCCTATCAAACCTACCTGGTCTTAATAGAGCTGGATCAAGAGAATCGGGTCTATTGGTTGCAGCAAGAATTACAACTCCTGCTTTCGCATCAAATCCATCCATTTCAGAAAGGAGTTGGTTAAGAGTTTGTTCTCTTTCATCATTTCCCGAAAATCCCGCTCCATCTCTCTTTTTTCCAATTGTATCAATTTCATCAATAAAAATTATACAAGGAGCCTTTTCCACAGCTTGTTTAAATAAATCTCTAACCTTTGCAGCGCCAAGACCTACGAACATTTCAACGAAAGCTGAACCAGATATTGAAAAGAAGGGGACTTCTGCTTCACTTGCCACAGCTTTTGCAAGAAGAGTTTTTCCAGTTCCTGGAGGTCCTACTAAAAGTGCTCCCTTAGGTAATTTTGCTCCGATTTTTGTATATTTTTTTGGATTGTGTAAAAAATCTACAAGCTCTGATAAAGCTTCCTTTGCTTCATCTTGACCTGCCACATTTTCAAACTTTATTCCATCAGTTGATTCCACATAAATTTTTGCACCACTCTTTCCAAAATTCATTGGACCAACATCGCCCATTCTCTTAAATATAAATTTTGAAAGAAATAGCCAAAAAGCAATAAAAATTGCAAAGGTAGCTACTGTTGAAATTATAAAAGACAATACTGGGTTCATCTCAGCTTTATAAACTTGGGCAGATTTTACATCTTTATTAACTAGTCTATCAACTAAATTTGGATCGTACATCCTATTAGTTTGATATTTTATCTTTTTTCCATCTTTTTCTACTTCAAAGGCAATAGTTTTGTCTCTTACCTCTGCCTTCTTAACTTCACCCTTGTTGATCATATTTACAAAGGATACATAATCAGTTTCCTTTATATCAGATCCTTTATTTAATTTGGGAACTAAAAATATTGCAACTACATAAAAAATTACTATCGCCAAAATTACATAGAGAATTGTGGGAATGTATTTATTAAAATTATTTTTATTATTAGACAAACTTTTCCCCTTTCTAAAAATTTTAAAAGAAAAAATTGGGACAAAGTCCCAAAATTAATCTAGTCTTCTTCTATTTTCCATTGCCGTTTGAATTGTTATCTCGTCATAAAACTCAAGATCGCCTCCAACAGGCAGTCCATATCCTATTCTTGAAATTGTAATGTCAAAGTCTTTTAGAACATTTTTTATATAAGTTGCAGTTGCGTCGCCATCAACTGTTGGGTTAGTTGCAACTATTATCTCTTTAATATTTCCCCTTTTAACTCTGTCAATTAATTCTTTAACCTTGACATCTTCTGGAGTTTTGCCCTTTAAGGGAGATATTACTCCATGAAGGACATGGTATTTTCCACGAAAACTAAGAGATCTTTCCATTGCCTCGACATCTTTTGGGCTTTCAACTACACAAATAACTGAATCATCCCTTGCCTTGTCAGAACAAATTTCACAAGGGTCACTATCTGCATAATTCATGCAAATGGAACACTTAACTGTATTTCTTTTAGCGGAAAGAATTGCATCTGAAAGACTTTCCACTTCATTTTCATCAAGTCCAATAATGTAATAAGCAAGCCTTTGAGCAGTTTTTGAACCAATCCCAGGAAGTCTATTCAACTTTTTTATCAAGTCTTCAATAGGACCAACTTCTTTATTCATCTTATAGCCCCGGAATATTTAATCCACCAGTTAATTTGCCCATTTGAGAATTCATTTTACTTTCAGCACTTCTCATAGCTTCGTTTACTGCAGCTACAATTAAATCTTCAAGCATTTCAACATCCTCTGGGTCAACTGCATCTTTGTCAAGTTTAATAGAAATAAGTTCTTTATTTCCATTAACAGTTGCACAAACTGCACCGCCTCCAGAAGTCGCAGAAATTTCTTCATTTGCTAAATTTTCTTGCATTTCCTCCATTTGTTTTTGAAGCTTCTCAATTTGTTTCATCATATTATTTCTTCCGCCTCCGCCTGGGAAGCCGTTAAATCCACCTCTAGCCATATTTCCTCCTAAATTTCTTCTATATTATCTTTTCCAAATATTTCTTCTAATTTATCTACTCCACTTTTTTGCAACTTCATCCGAACATCTATATTTATACCATATATGTTCTTTAAAAGATCTGACAAAATGTTTTTCCTTTCAGAATCAGAACAATAAGTATAATAGAACTCATGTCCTTCTTTAAATACAATTTCTAAAATATCATCGTGAAACTTCACTGGTTTTCCAAAGGCAAGATTTCTACCAAACCCGTGATATTTTCTAGAAATTAATTCTTGACATATTTTTTGCCAATCACTATTTATTTTTTCAAGAGTTAGAGTAGTCCCCTCTTTCTGAACTTTGCCTTTATCTTTCATTATATCAGATTGATTTGATTTTTCAATTGAAGCATTTTCTATGGGCTTAGTTATATTTATATCACTTTCAATATTATTGACAATGCTTTTATTTATTTGGTTTTCCACATTTTTTATATTAAGTGAATTTTTATGGACAATATCCTTTGAAAGATCTTCAAAAGAGTTTGATGCAAAATTCACATCGCCAAAAGAATTAACTTTATCTTCTAAAGCCTTAACTCGAAGAACTAAATCATCTTTAATGACTCTATTGCAAATTTTTATTGCATTCATCTCAAATACTACACGTTTATTGTCTGCATATTTTATTTCCATTGATAAATTTTTTAAAATATCAATAATTATTAAAAGTTCCTCGATATCAACTCTTGCAGCAAGTTCTCTAAATTCATTTAAATAAGTCGTATAGACAATTTTATTGGGATCTCTTAAAGTTTTTACTAACAAAAGATCTCTAAAGTGACTTAAAATTTGTGAAGCAAGAGTGTTAAATTCAACTCCCTCTTTATATATTTCATCAATTGCTAAAAGTGACTCACTTATATTTTTTTCTACTAGCGCCTTTGATAGTGTAAATAATAATTCTGAAGATGATATTCCAAGAACTTCCATTGCATCTTTGAGTGTTATGTGTTCCTTATTTTTTGTAAGAAGTTGATCTAAAACTGAAAGTGCATCTCTCATTGCACCATCAGCTGATTTTGCAATAAGTGTAAAAACTTCATCATCACAGTGTTTTTTTTCGAGAGAAGTAATTTTTTTTAAATTTTTTGCAATTTCCTCTATGGATATTCTTTTAAAATTAAATTTTTGAGATCTAGATAAAATCGTTGCAGGAATTTTGTGGATTTCCGTAGTTGCAAGTATAAAAATCAAGTGCTTTGGTGGTTCTTCCAAAATTTTTAAAAGTGCATTGAAGGCACCCTTAGATAGCATATGAACCTCGTCTATTATGTAAACTTTATACTTAAGAGATTGAGGCGGATAAATTACTTTTTCCTTTAATTCTCGTATGTCGTCCACTCCATTATTACTTGCTGCATCCATTTCAACTACATCTAAAACTGATTCCTTTAAAATTTGCTTGCAATTTTCGCATTCATTGCATGGATTTCCATCAACTGGATGAAGACAATTTACTGCACGAGATAAAATTTTTGCAGCAGAAGTCTTCCCAGTTCCCCTTGTACCTTGAAATATATATGCGTGACTAATCTCTCCTGTTTTTACCTGATTTTTTAGTGAAGCTTTCACTGCTTCTTGTCCACATATTTCATCGAAAGTCTGTGGTCTATATTTTCTATATAATGCTTTATACATTTTCTCACCTAAAATAATTATACATGAAAAAATATTTTATTAAATTATTTTTAAAGTTTTTATAAATTCTTTTTGTTTTCATTTCCAAAAGTTTTAACATCATCTTCACACAATTATCACATAGCAAATATATTATATAA
Source organism: Peptoniphilus grossensis (assembly GCF_001940285.1). NCBI lineage: Bacteria > Bacillati > Bacillota > Tissierellia > Tissierellales > Peptoniphilaceae > Peptoniphilus > Peptoniphilus grossensis. The sequence continues at coordinate 1,952,948 of NZ_MJIH01000001.1, read as the reverse complement.
ATAAATCAAGAAACAAGAAGTTTCAAATAGGAGGATTATTAAAATGAAAAATTTAAAGAAAATAGCAAGCGTTGGAATGATTTCTGTACTAATGTTAGGTATGGTAGCATGCCAAGGTTCTAACAACAAAAAAGAAGAAGCTGCTAATGCTAAAAACCAAGCAGTAGAAGAACAAGCTGAAGCTAACAAAGCTAAAGTTGAAGCTAATGCTAAAGAAGCTGAAGCTAATGTAAAAGCTGACGAAGAAAAAGCTAAAGAAGAAGTAAACGCTAAAGCTAATGAAGCTAAAACAGAAGAAGCAACTAATAATGCTGCTCAAACAGAAGAAAAAGCAAAATAATTTAGCTTAACTTTAAAGGAAGCCCTTAGAGGCTTCTTTTTTTACATAAATTTATTGCTTTAAAATTTTTGTTTTAAGTATATAACTTTTCAAACCTTTTATTTACTACATAAAAGATTTGTTCGTCATAAAAAATATGTTATAATATTTTAATAGAATTAATGAAAGAAGGTGCTACATTGTTTTGCCCAAAATGTGGGAATCCTGTCTCTAAAGATGACAACTTTTGTGCTTCCTGTGGTTACAATTTAAAGGATGTAAAAATAAATATTACATCAAACTCGTCAATAAAAAAAGAAAATACTACTAAAGTTAAAAAAATGAGTGAACATACTAGAGTATTTAATCCAAAGTCCCTTGATGGAATTGACACTACTGACGAGCTAAAGAATATTATTGCTGAAGTTGATAGAAAAATTTCCAAAAATATTGAAGAATACCAAAAAAGCAATGTCCAAGCAAAATCATCTTCAAAGGAAAGGAAACCTAAAGAATCTCCTTCGAAGAATATTGATATAAAAAAAGAATCCAAACTTTCTGAAAATGGATATGATTCCATTGATACAAAAAAAGCTGATAAAGAATTTTTAGACGCAAATAGAGGATCAGAATCCAACTCAGGAATGAGTCAAAAAGAATTAATAAGAAGAGTTCAAGAAGAACTTAAAAAGTCAAATTTTAGCGAAAGTTCAAAGAAAGTTTCTAATTTAAAAAAGGACATATATACAGAAGAAACTCCTTCCCATAATTTTATTAATAGCTCTGAAAAATTTGATGATATAAAGAATTCACAAAAGGAAAACCCTAAGAAGTTTTCTTTAAAGGAAAAATGGAAAAACTTTATAAATGAAGACAATGACGAATTTTCTATTTTTTCAAGTATTAAAGACGATAGCAAGAAAAAAGAAGATGTAAGAAATTTAGAAATAAGTAAATCTATTGACGACTCAGAAAAATCTTTTGAAAATACTCTCTCTACTCCAAAAATTGATATTGAAGATGCCATAAAAAAGTCTGAAGAAGCAAAGAGGAAAAAAAATGAAAATAAGGATTTAACTGAAAAAAATTACGATGCCAAAAATATCAATAGGGCGTCAAAAGATAATAAATCTGATACACCTAAAGATTTTAAATCAATGCATGATTCCGAACTTTCTGAAAAACTCAATAGAATAAAAATACCTAAACAAACAGAAAGCTCTAAAGTTTTAGATAAGCATAAAACTTATAAAAAATCTAAAAATTTAAAGGATTTATTTACTTTTAAAGATAATGGTGAAAAGCCTATAAAAGAAATAGAATCTGTGGATTCAAAAGTTGAAAAAGTTATTGAAAATAATCTATCTAATAAAGTAAATAGTATGGAATCTAAAATTTCTAAATCATCTTTAGATGCCATTGACAAAGCAATGGAATTTTTAAGTAAGATTACCGACAAAGTTTCCAATTACATAGGCGACTTTGGCTCAAAGGAAAGTAAAATTTTAATAGGAATTGGTACAATATTAAACGCAATTGCACTTTTAATTGGCAGTGGATCCTTTAAAATTATTTTAATAGTATTTTTAATACTTAAACTTGTATTTGATTATTTTGAATTTTACATTCCTCTTAATATTGCAACTGATAGAGATGAGATTGACACAAGTTATCCAGAAGTCAAAAAGTTCGCTCTTATTAACTGGATAATATGTAAAGTATTTTTATTTGTTGGATTTATTATCACACCTTTTGGTGGATTTCTTAAATACAATATGTTGCAAGCACTTACTGCTATGCCCCTTGCTACATTGATATTAATTATATTATCAATTCTTATTGCAATAACTCTTTATAAGGAAGAACTTGTTGGGAGATCAAAAATTAATTTCATTGGCTGGTATGCCATTGCTTTTACACTCTTTGAACTCCTATTTAAGATGATATGGTTTATAATTAATTTTATTTTCGTAACACTCTTTTAAACTCAAGGAGAATGGTTAAATTATTTTTAACTACTCTCCTCTTTTATTTATCTTTTTAAGTTCAATATAATTTTTATTATATTTAATAATAACTTTTATAATCTGTTTCAAAATATTTTTTTAGATTATTAGGCTCATAAATTCCCTTGTCTGTTACAAAACCTGTAATTAGCTTTGGAGGTGTTATATCAAAAGAAGGATAGATTGCCTTTACTCCCTTTGCAGTGTGATTACCTAGCACAAGGGATGGGTCTCTCCTTTAAATTACTATGTCTTCCCTTTTCTTTTTTTCCCTATCGGGCATTCCCGTAACATAAAAGGGAACATTAAATTCACGAGCAACAATTGCAATTTGGTGCGTGCCAACTTTATTTGCAACATGACCGTCAAGTGTAATTGTATCTGTCGCAGATGTGAATACATCAATGCCAATATTTTCCATGGTGTAGGCAACCATGTTGTCTGTTATAACATATGTATCAAATCCCATTTCATTTATACATGTTGCAGTAAGCCTCGCTCCCTGATAATAGGGTCTAGTTTCCGTGCAGTAAAATTTTATATTTTTACCTTGCTCCTTTAAAGTTCTAGTCATGGTTCCAATAATAGTTTCTGCAAAACATTGAGTCAATACTTTCCCGCCATCAGGGATTACATCACATAAATATTTTGCAACTTCATTCATTGCATTATATCTTCTATTTAGTGATTTTATAGATTCTCGAAAAACTGCATCTACAACATCTTCCCTATTTTTAATTGCTCTTCTCGCAGCTTTAATTGATCCCTCAGTTACTTTTTTAAGTCTACTTGATGTAGTTGGTCTTGCAGTGGAAATTGTATGGGCAGCCTCCTCTAAAAATTTTATTAACTCTTCACCCTTTAAATTTCTTCCCTCATAGGCTGCAAGTGCCATTCCCATACCTGCTGCCGTATAAGGCCCTGCTGATTGTGTTACCATGTCTTTTATGGCTCTTGCAACATCCTTATAACTATTACAAATTTCAAATCTAATATCCCTTGGATATACTCTTCTGTCTAAAATTCTCACTCTTCCCTTTTCATACCAAGCTACATTTTCATATCTAAGCATAAAGGGCATACCATAATCTTGTCTTTCCATTTATTATTTCAACTCCCCAATAATATCAATGATTAAATTTTTTAATTTTGGCGAAACTTCCCTAGCCACATCTTCAACCTCACTTCCATCCATATTTTCTACTCGATCAGATGAATAATTTGTTGCAACTGAAAAGGCAAGGACCTTTATTCCGCAGTGACCCGCCGTCAATGTCTCTGTGATAGTTGACATTCCAACTAAATCTCCTCCTAAATTTCTTATTGCACGAATTTCTGAAGGTGATTCAAAAAATGGACCTATTGTAAAGAAATAAACCCCTTCCTTTAGTTCAATTCCTAATTTTATTGCAGATTTTTTTGCTAGGTTGCGAAGACTTTTGTCGTACAATTTATCAATTGGGTAAAATCTATCGCCAAATTCAGATAAATTATTTCCTCTAGTTGGACTTACTCCCGCAAAATTTATGTGATCAGTTATTAGGCAAATATCTCCAGGATGAAAATTATAATTCACTGCACCAGCTGCATTTGTAAGAATTAATTCTTTTACACCAAGGAGTTTTAAAACATAGACTGGAGTCGCAAGCTCGTTAAAATCATAACCTTCGTAATAATGAAATCTTTTAGTCATGCAAATTACAAATTTGCCCTTTAACTTCCCAAAAATAAATTTTCCACTATCTTCACTTACAGTTGAAATCAAAAAATTTGGCACATCTTTATAATTAATTTCAATTTTATCTTCAATTTCATCTAAAAGTTTTTCAAGGCCTGTGCCTAAGATTATTGCAATCTCAGGTTTTATCTTTATTTTTTTCAAGATATAATTAGCACTCTTTTTATAATTATCAAAAATTTTTTCTTTTAACATAATTAATCTCCATTCCTTTATGATTTTAGTCTAACACAGCATAATAAATTGTCAATTAGAAGAAAAATATGATAAATTATATTTGAGGTGCAAAATGAATTATAGAAAACTTTTAGTAAAATATGGAAAAAAACTTTTAGATAAAAATTTAGTTGCAGGAACAAGTGGCAACTTGAGCCTTCGTGGCGAAGATGATGACATATTTTACATCACTCCAAGTGGCATGGATTATTTAGAAATATCAGAAGAGGATATAGTAAAGATAAACTTCGATGGCAAAACTATTGAAGGAAATAAAAAACCTTCATCAGAGTGGCAAATGCACTCAGAAATTTATAAAAATTATCCAAATTACAATGCTATTGTACACACTCACTCACCTATTGCAACGGCTTTTTCAGTTTGTAATAAAAAGATTCCCATGATTTTAATTGAAATGGAAGCTTTTTTAGGTGGGGAAATAGAAGTCGCTCCCTTTCAAGAAGCAGGATCTCTCGAACTTGCTAAGTCCATCCTCCCCTATTTAAAAAAATCAAATTCATGTCTAATGGCAAATCATGGCGTGGTCTGCTGTGGAATTGATTTAAATAGAGCTTTTTTATCTGCAGAGTATTTAGAGGACGCTGCAAAAATTTATTATTATTCACTTAATATCGGCCATCCAAAAATTATTTCAAAATAAAATTTATAGACGTAAAAGACCGAGCAAAAATGCTCGGTCCTTCATTATAAAATTATTTAGATTTTTTTGTCAAAAATTCATTTATCTTTGGTGCAACTTCTTTTTGACTTCTTCCAGATACAAATAGTCCAATGTGACCTGTTTCAACTTCAACGAGTTCAACATCATCTGAACCAACAACATCAGGTATTGGTCTAGTTGCATTTGGTGGAACTTGGTTGTCCTTTGTACCTAAAATTGCAAGCACTGGACATTTTACATTTTTAAGGTCTACTCTTTCTCCATCGAGATAAAATTCTCCCTTGATTAAACTATTTTTATGATACATTTCTTCTTGAAACTCTTGATAAGCTCGCCCAACTTGATCAGGTGAATCGAAGATCCAATGTTCCATGCGAAGGAAATTTGCAAGTTTGCTTGGATCATCTAGAGAATCAATTACTCCGATGTATTTATCCACCATAAGATCAATTGGTTTTAGGAATACAAATCCTGCGTTCATAAATTCTCCTGGTACATTTCCAAAGGCTTTAACCATGTTTTCAGGGTTTAAATATGGTCCCCATTTAAATAGAAGTCCATCATCTGTAGAGAAATCAATTGGCGTTACAAGAGATACTAATGAATTTACTTTTTCGCCATGAATTGCTGTATAAATAAAGGAAAAAGTGCCGCCTTGACATATTCCTATAATATTGATTTTTTCGATATTGTGTCTTCTTCTAATGATATCAACACAGTCATTGATGTAGCCATTGATGTAGTCGTCTAAACCTATATATTTATCGTCCATTGTAGGATATCCCCAATCAATGATGTAAATATCTTGTCCACCCTCTAATAAGTTTTTAATTAGAGATCTATCTTCTTGCAAATCCATCATGTATTGTTTGTTGACAAGAGCATAAACTATTAGTGTGGGAATTTTATTTTGCTCTTTAACCTTTGGCTCATAGTGATAAAGCTTCATCTTGTCTTGTGAAAAAATTAATTTTTTAGGAGTTGCATCAAATCCACTATAGTCTACATTCATGAGAGTGTCCACACCCTTTATAATCTTTTCGTAAGAATCGACCATATCGGACATTGACTTCACATAATCTATTCCAAATGCGTTTTTCAAATTAATAACCTCCTATTATTTATTTTCCTTTTTTTCTTCTTCGTATTCTTTATCTCTAATATGTCTTTTTAAATTTCTAACTTCTTTTTTAAGTTCATAAACAGTTTTATATAATGAATCCATATCTGAATTAGTTGGAATTGGAACCCATTTAAGTGATTCTTCAATAACTCTATCTAAGTCGATCTTCAATAGCATTAGAGAGTCAACAAAGTTTCCTAAAAATTTAGAAAATTCGTCAGAGTAGAATAATGTATCGAATTCTTCAGAAGTTTTTGCTTTCCAATAATTATAAAATTCTTCATAAGTCTTAGGTGCTTTACCTTCTTTAATCATTTCAAAGCTTTCTTTTACAACATTCTCAGTTGATTCATTAATTAAATTTGAGATCATAATGCTAAGTTCTAAATAATTGCCTATAAAAGTAATCATTTTATCTATCGTTTTCATTTGCATTTCATAAGTGTTTCTATCAATTCCAAATTGTGGAGCATTTAACATTTTTCCAAAAGTTTCGCTATAATTTTTCTTCCACAACTTGAAAAATTCAAGAAAGGCCTTTGGATCATCAAAGACTCCCTTCATGACATAATCCATTAATTCAGATGAATTATCCATCCAAGGACCATAAATTGCAATAATCATATTCTTGTAACTTTCAGCAGCCCCCATGCATTGTTTTATTAAATTTTGTAAATCAACGGGTATATATGGGAAAATATAGTTATTAATATATTGAAGTGAGCCTTCCTTATATTGTTTCATTATTCTTTCAAGATTTTCCTTGGTAGGTTCAATATCTTTGTCGTAAATATTTTTGTAAAGTTCGTAAATACTGTAATAAAGCTTAGATGTTTCCTTTATTTTTTGTACAACTTCAGTAGGTGTGCCACTATAATTAAAGAAATCTGCTGATCCAATATCACCAAAAATTTTAGTAAAACTTGAAAAATATTCATTATTAATGGGATTGAAGTTATTTCCGCCAAAAGATTTTACGTATTCTTGCCACATATTCATCATCTTTTTTTGTGAATTCATATAATCTTCAAAAAAATCGTATCCTTTATCCAAAGCAATTCCTCCTTTTTTTGTTAAAACTAGCAATTAACTTACACTATGTTTTTTTGATATATTATTATATACCCTTTTTTTAAATTATTAGTACGATAATAATATAAAATATTCTTATAGTCAAATAAATTTTTTTGTTGAGCCTTCAATTTTATTTTATTTACCCTTTTTAATATAATTTAAAAACTCTGCCATAGACAGAGTTTTTAAATTAATATTTTAATTTTGCAAAAATCATTTTTCCTGCTGAAGTTTGAAGTGCACTTGTAACTATTATGTCTACACTTTCTCCAATAAGATTTTTCCCATTTTCAACAACTATCATTGTTCCATCGTCTAAATATCCTAGACCTTGATTTTGTTCCTTCCCTTCCTTAACAATTAAAATTTTCATTTCTTCTCCTGGGAGGTAAAGTGGTTTAACTGCATTTGCAAGTTCATTGATATTTAAAACTTCTAAATTTTGTACTTTTGCAACTTTATTTAAATTGTAATCATTTGTAACAATTTTACCACCTAAGTCAGTTGCAAGTTTTAAAAGTTTTGAATCTACTTCAGGAATTTCTTCGATTTTCCCCTTATATATTATTACTTCAACATTGTTTAATTCCTGAATTTCTGCAACAGTATCCAGTCCTCTTCTTCCTCGATTTCTCTTTAGTCCATCTGCGGAATCTGCAATATGTTGAAGTTCTTCTAATACAAAAACTGGAACTACAAGAGGTCCCTCAATAAAACCAATTTTTGCAATATCAAGTATCCTTCCATCAATTATAACAGAAGTATCTAACACTTTTGGGATGCCTTCTCGAGTTTTAATGCTTTCCTTTGGCTTTGATGTTTTCTTCGCAGCTAAAGAAATTAAATCCCTTACTCTTTCTGAAATAGTGTCCTTGTTTGACATTCCAATATTGAGCCCTAAATAACCAAGCATTCCGTAGAGTAAAATAGAAATTACTGACCCTACATAGGGAATAGGAATTTTATAAATAGGCTGTGAAATTAAAAATGCTATTATAAGCCCAAGAATAAGTCCAACAGCACCGAGTATTACCTCTGCAAAAGATTTTGTCTGAATTTGTCTTTCCCAAAAAGACAAAAGTTCTTCTAAAGTTTTGAAGGCCTTTGGTGAAAGTATAAAAAATATAAGTGCAAATAAAATTACAGTAACGACAAAAATTACCGTCATAATTTTTTGGCTTTCAATATCTCTTACAAATTTCATGTCTGATAAAATAGACACGATAAAAACACCCACTAGTGCTCCTATTAATGTGAATAGCACTTTAAAAATTTTGGACACGATTTTTCGGTTCTTGCTAATAAAAATCCCTCCTTAACCAAATATGGCGTCATCAATAAGTTTTGTGATTTCTTCCACCTTTTTATCAAAAACAAGAGCCATCTCTGAAATGATGATTTGCCTTGCTTCTGTCAATATTTTTCTTTCTCCTGTTGAAAGAGATTTTTGTCTGTCCAAATTTTCAAGACATTTTACTACATCGGCAATTTCTGTTAAATCACCTGATTTTATTTTATCTAAATTAAATCTATACCTTCTATTCCAATTCTTTGGCATAGATATTTCTTCTCTTGAAGAAAGTGTCTCTAAAACATTTTTCATAGTTTGTACATCAGAAATTTTTCTAACGCCAACCTCTTCAGCATTTTTTACAGGCACCATAACTTTTAAATTATTAATTGGTAATTTCATTATGTAATAATTGTGCACATTACCTAGAATTTCTCTCTCTTCTATTGCTACAATTTCACCTGCCCCATGCATAGGATATACAATTTTATCGCCGATATTAAACATATTTTACCCCCTATTATCCCTATTATTAGTATAACAGAGATTTTTAAAAAAGTAAAATTCTTTACTATATCATAGATTATTGTTTTATGCAAAGATTTTTTATTATTTTTTATTTTATTTGCATTAATATAAGTATAAGGCTTTATTGTGAAAATTAATAACTTTTTTTGTGAAATTTTTTTAATTTAAAACCCCCTAACTCATATAAGTTAGAGGGCGAAATTCTTTAAAAATTATCTCTTATTAGTTCTTCTCCAAATATTCATCTTTTCTGCTTCTTTGATTAGATCATCTCTAAATTCAGGTGCGGCAAGGTTTATTATTCCTTCTGCTCTTTGCCAAGTTGATTGACCCTTGCAGTTATACTTTCCATATTCAGTTACAATCCAGTGAGTGTTTGGTCTTGCAGCTGTAATTACTGAAAAAGGTTCAAAATTAGGAACGATTCTTGATTCTTCTTTACCTGTCTTTTTATTCTTAAATTTAGAAGATAAACAAATAAAAGATTTGCCACCCTTAGATAAATATGCTCCAAGCACAAAGTCAAGTTGTCCTCCTGCTCCAGAAATATGTTTTAATCCTGAGGATTCTGAACTTACTTGTCCGAATAAATCAATATTTACAGCATTATTGATTGATACAAAATTATCAAGTTGTGCAATTACTCTTGCATCATTTGTGTAAGAAGTTGGAGCTGCCATACATGCTGAATTGCCATCGATGTAATCATACATTTCCTTTGAACCAGCTGCAAATCCATAGACTTGTCTAAATCTATCGATATTTTTCTTTGCGCCAGAAAGTTTGCCTCTCTTTGCCATTTCTACAAATCCATCGACATACATTTCTGTATGAACTCCTAGATCTTTTAAGTCAGAATCAGCAATAAGTGATCCTACTGCGTTAGGCATCCCGCCGATTCCTAATTGAAGAGTCGCTCCATTAGGAATTTCTTCTACAATTAATTCTGCAACCTTTTTATCCACTTCACCAAAACTTCCCTTTGGAAGAGTAGCAATTTCAGGATTTTCGCCTTCAATAACATAATCAACATCCTTTATGTTAATTTCATGTTCAAAGCCGCCAAGTCCAGTTACCATTTTTTCGTTTACTTCTATAATTACCTTGTCAGCTACTTCAATAACTGCCATTAAATGAGAAGCACTTAAACCAAAGTTAAAGTTTCCATGTTTATCCATCGGAGGAGTTACTATTACTGCAATATCAACTTTACAATTTTCTCTGTACCATCTTGGCAATTCAGAATATCTTAGTGGGTTATAAAATCCACCTGGTGTTTTGTTAATCCTATTTCTATCTGGTCCACCTGCGTGCCAAGAATTCCACACAACTTTTTCTCCTTTAGGATCCTTCTTAAAAACTTCTGGTTCCCAAAGAATTACACCACCTCTTAAATAAATTTCGTTTAATTCATCAAGTCTTTCAGCGAGAGCCTTATCAAAGGCAACAGGAGTATTAGCACTCCATGCATAGTCAATCCACATATTATCTTTTACCATTGCAGCAGCATCTTTTGCTGAAATTAATTTTTCTTGATATTCTTTAGAATAATCCATATTTCCTCCTTAATTATAAATAATCCTTATAAATAGTATGAGACCTTAAAAATTTAATATAATCTAAAAATTCTTTCATTATAATTTTGCTTTTTTCCTCATTAGTCTCAATTATTATTTTATTTTTACCCCTTAGGTCAAAAATATATGCACCTTTTACATTAACTTTGTATAAATTTTCATAGATCGCTGAATAAAGTATTAATTGATTTTCATAAGAAGATTTAATATAGTCTAAATCCATGTCACTAGTCTTTAAATCAACAATATAATATTCTTCACCAATTTTTATAACTTGATCAATATAGCCTTTTACTAGAAATCCTTCTAAATCATAATAAAATAATAATTCTTTCTCAATTATATTTTCTTCTTCCATTGCCAAATAATTTAGAGAAAGTTCTCTTGCAATTTTTAATTTATCATCATCTATTTCTTCTTCATAATAATCAAAAATTTCTTTTAAAAATTCCTCTATATTATTTTTATTTGTATCTTTTCTTGAATGAATTTGTGCAAATAAATGCACAATACTTCCTAAGGTTTTTGGATCTAATGCTCTATTCTTTCCATAGCCCATTGTGTACTCGTCTATTCCTAAAAAATATTTCTTGTAAAAATCCCTTGGGCTTCTTTTATAATTTATAAAATCCGTAACAGTATAATACTCTCTAATTCTATTTTCAAAATTAATTTTTAAATCTAAGGGTAAATATTTTTTTGAAGGAGGATCTTCTTTTAAAACATTAGAAAGCTTGTATTCCCTGATTTTTAATTCTTTATCCAAAAAATCAAAATAGGAATTTGATTTATAATCTTTAAAATTTCCAAAGAGTAAAAGTTCCTTTTTTGCCCTAGTCATGGCTACATATAAAACTCTTTTTTCTTCTTCTTTATCAATTTCTCTCAATCTTTCGCTTACTTCTCTATACCTTGAATCAGAAAAATTAGATTTAATGGCAATACCAAGATCTTTGTCTAGGATTATTTTTTTATTTTGCCCTAATTTTCTTCCCTTATCCATGTGAGAAATTACCACTGCCTCAAATTCTAAACCCTTTGATTTGTGTATTGTCAAAAGATTTATTCCCTCTTCCAAATCTTCAAATTTAATAGTTAAAATATACTTTTCAAAAATTCTATAATCATTTGAGTTTTCTGAGGAAAAATCTTTTGCTATCTCTTTAAATTTATATAAATAATCCCAGTCTATTTCTCTTAAAGTTTCCAATTCATAAAAATAATTCATAATTTCTTCAATTATTTCATCAAAAAAAAGAACCTTAGATTTTTTCTTTATTGAAATTAAAAATTTTATAAAATTATTTAAATTTTTATTTTCAGTTTCAATTTGAATTAAATCTGAAAAATTATCAATTCCTAAATTTAAAATATTGACTAGATCTTTAAAATTAAATTTTAAAATAGGAGAATTAAAAAGAGATAATGTATTTAAAAATTCTTCAGGGCTATAAATTGTAGACAAAATATTTTTAATGACCTTTAAAACTTCTATTTCCTCTAAAGTTCTCTCACCCTTGTTAAAGGGTATGTCTTTAATAGTAAGTATTTTACTTATTTCATCAATCTGTGCATTGCTCCTAGATAAAATAGCAACTTCTTTCGCTTCAAATTTTTTTAATAAGTCGCTTATAACAATACTTATCTCATTATTGTCATCAGTATCATATAGGTAAACATCGCCGTCACTTTGAAAGTCATATTCCATTTCTTCATAATTATCAATTAACTTTTCAAAAGTAGAATTTATAAAATTTATAATATTTCCATCGCTTCTATAGTTTTTATTCATTATAAGTGAAAGCCCGCGTTTTTTTATATCATCTGAAAATCTAAAATAGCTATAAAGATCCGCACCTCTAAAGGCATAAATAGACTGCTTTGGATCTCCAACTATAAATAAATTTGAAGCAGAAAAGGTATTTATAATCTCATTTTGAATTCCATTTGTATCTTGATATTCATCAACTAATATATAAGAATACCTTTTTTGTAAAGCTTTTTTGCAGTTTTCCTTTTTTAAAATCTTGTGAGTGTAAGAGATGATGTCGTCATAATCAAGGGAATTTATTTCTCTTTTTTTATTAGAATAAATATCGTGAATCTCCCTTAAAATTTCAATGATAATTTCATAATACTCTTTATTCTTTATTTCAAGGTTTTTTCTTAATTCCTTTACTAAATCCAAAATATTTTTAATTTTGTCATTATATTTTTTTGCCGATCCAAGATTTTCTTCTATTGAGTTTAAAATGTCGAGATTATAATTTTCTAAATTTTTAATATCTTCAATGTTTTTATCGTAAAAATATTGAAACTTTTTGCCACTTACTTTTCTAAAGTCGTCTAGCAATAAAATTAATTCGCTAAAATTTTTATTTGAACTACAAAAACTTAAGCTCTTTTTTAAAACATCTGCAAAATCTAAATCATTATTATTAAAATCCAAGTAAAGGTCAAAGAAAACTTTTCTTTCCTCAAAGGGATTTGTATTAAAATCTATTAGATATTTTTTCAATTTTTCATCTGTATTGCTATTCAAAGCTAATTTTATAGAATCTTCTAATAATTCCAAGTTTTTAGCCTCTTCTAAGACTTTAAAATTTGGATTAATCCCAAGAATATAAGAGTAATTAGTTACGATTTCAAGAGCAAAGGAATGGATTGTCATGACATTTAAATCTTTTTCTTCAAATTCAATGTTTTCTTCTACAAGTTCTTTGGAAATTCTTGCTAACATTTCTTCCGCAGCTTTTTTTGTAAAAGTAATTGCCAAAATACTTTTGGGGTCATTGTATTTTTTTACAATGTTTATAAATCTACTTGTCAATACTCTAGTTTTCCCCGTTCCTGCTCCTGCCATCAATGTTACATCTTTATCAATAGACTCAACTGCCTCTAATTGAATTTTATTTAAATTCATAAAAACTCCATTAAAAAAATTCCTCTATAGGAATTAATCAAATATTATTTTCGCAAGAGATATTATGAATTTATTGTCAACTTTATAAAAAATTTCAGTTCCATTTCTATCGCTATTTAACACACCAGCTCTCTTTAATTTTCCAAGATGAGAAGAAACAGTTGGTTGAGGAATATTAAATATCTCTTGTAAAGATCCAACATTACATGGACCATTGTCAATTAGATTTTTAATAATTTTAAGCCTAATTGGATGTGCCATTACTTTTAAAACTTCAGCTGTCTTCTCTAAATTATCAATTTCCTTTCTCACTTTATACCTCCAAATATGTAATATAAATTAAATTGATTAGTCAATTCATATTCTTTAATCATAATATTTGAAACTTTTACTTTTGTCAATAGTTTTACATAATTTTCATATGGTAAAAAGATGTTCCTTAGATTTAATAAAAAATTTACCTCCTCAAGTCCTTTTAAAGTCCTAATTGAGGAGGTCATTTTTTTACTAGATAATTTTAAATTAAATTTATATTCTTTTTATTTCTATTTTTATATCGTGACCATTTAAGTTTTCAACTTCTGCATCTACATCTGAATTCACTATTTCAGTTGCCAAAGTTTCTGTCTTAATAAATTCTTCTTCAGCTGTTATTGCCTTCTCTACTTCTGCGTCAGATTTATAAGTTATCCTAATATTGTCTAGAATATCTAAGTCCTTTTTCTTTCTAAGTTGTTGAATTTTTGATATAAATTCTCTTACATATCCTTCCTTGAGAAGTTCGGCGTTAAGCTCAGTATCTAAGATTACAAAGAGGTTGTTTTCCATAACAACATCAAAGCCTTCTTTTGCAGTGATTTTCACTTCTACATAATCTCTCTCGATTTCTGTTTCTTCACCACCGATTTCAATATTTACATTTCCTTCATTTAATTTTGAAAGAAGTTCTTTTGCGTTAGTTTCCCTCAAATACTTGCCAAAGTCTTTTACTTTTGATCCTAAAATGCTTCCACAAACTCTAAAGTTTGGTTTAAGCTCAAATTCCATATATTCTGAAAGATTATCTTCAAATTTTACCTCTTTAACATTTAATTCTTCTTTAATTAAATCAGTTAAATCTCCAATAATATCTTTATATTTACCGTCAATAATAACTTCTGAAAGTGGTTGTCTTACTTTAATCTTCGCTTTTTCTCTAGATGCTCTTCCCAATGTTACAAGATCTCTTACTAAATCCATTTTTTCTTCTACTTTGTCATTAATCATATTTTCATCATAAGTTGGGTAATCAACTAAATGTACAGACTCTTCATCAGTAAGTGACTTAAATAATTCTTCAGATATAAATGGAACTATTGGTGCAATTAGTTTTGTAACACCTAGTAAAACTTCATAAGTTGTCTTATATACTGCAAGTTTAGTGTTGTCTTTGTCTACCTTCCAGAATCTTCTTCTATTTCTTCTAATGTACCAGTTTGAAACATCTTCTATTACAAATTCTTGAATTTCTCTAACAACTTTTGTAAGTTCAAATACTTCCATGTCTTCTCTTACAGTTTTTACAAGCCTATTATATTTTGAAAGCAACCATTTATCAATTTCTTCTAAATCTTCATAGCTTACTTTGTGTTCTCTAGGATCGATATTATCTGTATTTGCATAAAGACTGAAGAAGTTATAAGTGTTTCTAAGTGATCTAAAGAATTTTGATTCAATTTCACGCAGACCATCTTCATCAAATTTTGTTGGAGCCCAAGGTGGAGATACATAAAGTAAATACCATCTTACAACATCAGCACCGTATTTATCAAATAATTCAAAAGGAGCTACAGTATTTCCTCTTGATTTTGACATTTTCTTTCCTTCTTTATCAAGGATAAGATCATTTACAAGTACATTTTTATATGGACTTTTACCAGTCATATAAGTTGAAATTGTAATTAGTGAATAGAACCAACCTCTAGTTTGGTCAATTCCTTCGCATATAAAGTCTGCTGGAAATAAATCTCCAAAATTGTCTTTATTTTCAAAAGGATAATGCCATTGTGCAAAGGGCATTGCTCCTGAGTCAAACCATACGTCGATTACATCTGGTTCTCTTTTCATTTCTTTTCCACATTTTGGGCATTTTAAATGAATGTCATCAACATAGGGTCTATGAAGTTCTATGTCCTCTGGCACATCTTCAACAGCTTTATTTCTAAGATCTTCAATTGAACCAACTGATTCTGTATGACCACATTCACATCTCCAAATTGGAAGTGGTGTTCCCCAATATCTTGATCTTGAAATTGCCCAATCATTTAGATTTTCTAACCAATTTCCAAACCTCTTTTCACCAACAAAATCTGGAAACCAATTAACGCCCTTGTTGTTTTCAATTAATTTATCCTTAAATTTTGTAACTTCAATGTACCAAGATGGGTGTGCATAATAAATTAATGGAGTATGACATCTCCAGCAGTGTGGATAATTATGAACTACTTTTTGCTTTGAGAACATTAAGTCCTTGTCCATTAGATAATTAAGCACATCATGATCAGCATCTATTACAAATTGACCCTTCCAAGGCGTATCAGTGAACTTTCCTTCTTCGTCCACTGGTTTTAGCATTGGAAGATCATATTTTCTTGCAGTTTGATAGTCATCTTCACCAAAAGCAGGTGCAATATGAACAATACCTGTACCATCTTCAGTAGTTACATAGTCAGCACAAATTACATAAAATGCTTTTTTATCTGGTTTTAAAAAATCAAGAAGTTGTTCATATTCTATAAACTCTAAATCTTTACCGATGTATTCTTCTATTACTTCATATTCATCATCTTTAAAAACTGTTTTTGCAAGTTGTTTTGCCACATAATAAATATTTCCGTCAGAATGTTTTACTTTTATATATAAAACTTTTGGATTAACAGCAAGGGCTACATTAGATGGAAGTGTCCATGGTGTAGTTGTCCATGCCAAGAAATATTCATTATCCTTGCCCTTTAATTTGAATTTACAAGTTGCAGTAGTGGTTTTTATTTCTTCATAACCTTGTGCAACTTCGTGGGACGCAAGTCCCGTTCCACATCTTGGACAATAGGGAACAATTTTATGTCCTTCATAGATTAGTCCTTCTTTAAACATCTTGTCTAAAATATGCCAAACTGATTCAATATAGTTGTTTTCAAGTGTAATATATGGATGATCTAAATCTATTAGATAACCCATTCTTCTAGTAAGAATTCTCCATTCTTTTTCATATTCAAATACAGACTCTCTACATTTTTTATTAAAATTTTCAACTCCATAGGATTCAATATCTTGTTTATTATGAAGTCCAAGCTTTTTTTCAACTTCAATTTCAACTGGAAGACCATGTGTATCCCAACCAGCTTTTCTTTTAACTTTATATCCTAGCATTGTGTGATATCTACAAGTTAAGTCCTTTAAAGTTCTCGCCATTACATGATGTATGCCTGGCTTGCCATTAGCCGTTGGAGGACCCTCATAAAAAATATAATTCTCTCCATCTTTTCTAGATTCCACAGATTTGTGTAAAAGATCTATTTCATCCCAAAATTTTGAGATTTCTTCTTCCCTTACACTAACCTTATCCTTAGATAATTCTTTAAAATTTTTCATCTAAAACTCCTTATTCTTCCTAAATTTTATAAAAAAGTCCCCTCTCAAACGAGAAGGGACGAACTAGCCGCGGTACCACCCTAATTATAGGTAACTATCACTTAATTTTTAACGCAAATACGCAAAGGCTTTTGACCTTTGAGCTCCGAGGTGATCTATAAATTTTCAAAACACAGTTTCGCACCAAACAACTGCTCTCTTAGTTTTTAGGATTTACCGTCCTCATCAAAGCTTATATAAAATTGTCTATTGTTTCATTCTCAAACATTTTAATAATATTGGATTGAATCTTTGCGAGTGTACCGTGAAATTTGCAATTTCCTACATTACCAGATTTATTTTTGCTGCAAAAACTATCTTTTTGTAAACACCTATTAATTATAATAGGTCCATCTATCGCAATAAGTATGTCGTATAATGTTATGTCTTCTTTTGGCTTTTTTAAATAATAGCCACCCTTAGAACCTCTTTTTGCATCAGTAATTCCAGCCAAATTTAATTTTCTCAAAATTCTCAGAGTAAATCTTTTAGTAACACCTTCGTTCTCAGCAATTTGAGGTGCTCCAATTACATTTCCTTCATTTTCAGCCAGATATCTTACAATTCTAAAAGCATAATCTGTCTCTTGTGTTATTCTCATTTTATCACCTATTTTAAATATTATATCATCTTTGTTTACTTTTTAAAATACTTGTCTTGTATTTTTCTAAGTTTTACAATTTCTGAATCTTCATTTAAAGATATATCATCATAAGTAACTAGGCTTCCCTTTTTTACATCTCTCTTAGCACAAGCACCCTCTGTTACAATACCAATTGGCACGTGGTTTCCTTCTAATTGATCTTTTTTTGTTTCCAAAGTTCCAAAAATCATTTCTCCACCAATAGAATCAAGCTTTTCGCCTTTTTTTATATCTCTTTTAGCCACTGCTACGGTTTCTGCATAGGGTTCTCCCATTGGAGCAATAGATGCATCTCTCAATACCACCGCTTTAATGATAGAAATTATTGTTTCAATACTAGTCAAATGATAAGGCCTATATATTGTATAATTTGGACCTTCGCCCATGGAAAGATATTTCATTTCTTTATCTATAATATTAGATTTTGGTTTTACTACAGCAAATACACCAGGAGCTATCCCAGTTGCAAAATCTACAACACCATAGGAATTTAAAATTCCGCCATCTTCTTTTAGTTTATAATCATCTGCAATTTTTTTAGGGCTTGTGTCTACAAAATGACAACCCCTAATGTCTGGAATAAATCCAAGAGCATTGCATACTGCATTAAGTTCAATCATTGTATTAGTCCCATCGACAAAAGAAGTTAGCATTCTTGGGCTTATTCCTCTTTTATTTGCAGAATCCCTTAAACTATCTGGAGTTGCATAATTGTTTAATTCATTATTTTTCCCCTTTCCAAGAACTAAAATTTCAAATCCACAATTTTTTGCAAATTCATAAATCTCTACAATAGCACCAGGCTCGTCACCCTTTGTTCCCGAATAAATTATTCCCTTTTTATCTGCCATTACCTTTAAGATTGGTCCGACTGTTGCATCCATCTCAACATTAAGACTAACTATGTCCACATTATTTTCTATTGCAGAAATAGATAACCTCGTACCGGCCTCAGTATCTCCAGTACAATCAACTATGCAGTCTACAAGAGTTGATGCTATTAGATTATTTGTTGTAGCAATATATTTTTTTTCTTTTAAAAGACTCCTTGCTTCTTCCAAATCATCTGTAAAGGCATAATCACCCTTATCTATATTTGCTGAATCTATTGCAGCTTTTAGTGTTACTTTATTTCTTGATGAAAAAACTATGGGATAAAAATTTTCATTTTGACTTAACAAAGTGAATAGTGAAGTGCCCATTATTCCTGAGCCAACAATTCCAACAGAAATATTTCCATATTCCTTTAATTTTTTCTGTAAGTAAAACATTTTTCCTCCAAGTCTATTTGAATCATTAAAATTAATCTTATTCACAAAAATTATTTTAATCTGAATCTATTTCTATTGCAAATTATTTTTCACTAAGTATCCTTCCAAGTCGATATCCACAAGAAAATGCAAATTGCAAATTATAACCACCGCAATCTCCATCAATATTTAGTGCTTCACCTATAATATATAAATCCTCAATCTTTTTACAGGAGTAATTATAAGAGTTTACCTCACTTAAATCAACTCCGCCTCTTGTAACTTGAGAATTTTTAAAACCCATAGTTCCAAGTACCTTAAACCTTGACTTTAATAAAATTTCTAGGATCTTTTCAAAATCTGACATAGAAATCATATTCATTGCAATTTTTTTGTCTAAATTTAAAGAGTCAATTATATAGTGAATAAATTTTTTATCGACTATTCCCATTAAGTACTCTTCGAGAGAAAAATCTGGAAACATATAATATCTACTATAAAGCATCTCAATTGTTTTCTCATCAACATTATTTATAATTGGCACTTCAATAAAATTGTCTTTAGAAATATTTACTGACAAATCTAAAATTGGTGGTCCACTTATTCCATAATCTGTAAATAAAATTTCTCCAAATCTCTCGTCGACTTTTTTATCCTTTTCAAATAATTTTACCTTCCCAATTACTTTTGTTCCCTTAAGATGCTTTAAATATTTTGATTCTAATTTTAATTGAGTAAGTGCTGGCTTTAATTCAGTTATTTTTAACCCTAGTTCTTTTAAAATTTCAAAACTTCTTCCATCAGAACCACTTGCAGGCATTGATTTAGCACCAAAGGCTGCTATAACTACCTTTGATTTTAAAACCCCCTCATTTGTAACTACTTCAAAACCTTTTTTATCTTTTTTTATTTCTAAAACTTCTGTGTTTGTCCTAATATCAATCTTCTTTTTATTAAGCCAATACATTAAAATATTTAACACAGAATTTGCCTTCAATGTAATTGGATAAACTCTATTTCCATCAATGGTGGATTCAAGTCCTAGCACTTTAAAATAATTTATTAAATCATAATTGTTAAATTCCTTTAAAGTATCTTTAACAAAATCTGGAGATGAATAATTTTTTTCCGATAAATTCAAATTAGTATAATTACATCTGCCATTGCCCGTTGCCAATAATTTTTTCCCAATTCTATCATTTTTCTCTATTAATATTACATTGTTATTTTCATTTTTTGCATTTATAGCAGCGACTATCCCAGCAGGTCCTGCCCCAATAATTATTATATTCATAGTATCACAAACAAATTATATCCTAAAGTTATATAATTTTACAAGAATTTAAGAAATTTGTGTTATAATAGCTAATAAATTTGGAGGAATTATGAAAAATAAGATTTATATAACAGGACATAAAAACCCTGATACAGATAGTATATGTTCTGCCATTGCTTTGGCGGAATTAAAAAATAAATTGGGTGAAAATGCTGAAGCAATTAGACTTGGCAATATAAATAAAGAAACCGAATTTGTTCTCAAGTATTTTAACGTTCCTAATCCAAGACTTAAGGCTTCTATTAAACCACAAGTCCGTGATATTGAAATAGACGCTGCTTATTGTGTCGATTCAAGCCTTTCTATGGCTTCGGCAATGGATTTGATTCAAAAAAATAATATCAATTCCTTGCCCGTTGTAGACGATGACGATAACCTCATTGGAATCGTAAGTTTATCCAATATTGCGTCATCTTATATGGAAGTTTGGGACGACTCTATAATTGGTAGGAGTAACACAAGCTTTGAAAATATTTTAGATGTACTCAAGGGTAAAGTCCTTTATCTACCAAAAAATCCAAGAAAGTTATCAGGTAAAATGGCTGTTAAAGCTATAAAAAATCAAGATTTGATAAATGAAAATGATATAGTAATTGTTGGCGACGATGTAAAAGACCAAGAAGCTGTAATTAAAAAGGGCGTCTCTCTTTTAATTCTTACAATTTCAAGTAAGCTTGACGATAAACTTTTAGAACTTGCAAAGGAAAATAATGTTGCAGTAATTTCTACTGGGCTTTCAACTTTTATGGTTGCGAGAATTTTACCACAATCCGTTCCCATTGAATATGTGATGACAAAAAATGATCTAGTTGTATTTCACAAGGATGATTTAATTGACGAAGTCCGTGAAAAAATGGCACAATCGAGATTTAGATCCTATCCCGTTCTCGACAATAAAAATAAAGTAATTGGAAATATTTCCCGTTACCACTTGATTTCAAATTTAAAGAAAAAAATAATTTTAGTTGACCACAACGAAAGAAATCAATCCATTGATGATATAGATTCTGCAGAAATAGTGCAAATCGTAGATCACCACAGAATTGCCAATATTTCTACAAATTCTCCAATTTATTTTAGAAATGAACCTGTTGGATCAACTGCAACAATTATTTCAAAAATGTTTTTTGAAAATGGAATAAAGCCTTCTCGTGAAGTTGCTGGTCTTCTTTGCGCAGCTATAATTTCTGATACACTTTTATTTAGATCTCCTACATCTACTGACACAGATAGATATGTGCTAAATAAAATGAAAAAAATTGCAGCTATTGATGTAGATGAATTTGCAATGGAAATGTTCAAAGCAGGCACAAGCCTCGAAGGGAGAAAACCAGATGAACTTTTAAAATCTGACGTCAAAAACTTTTCTATTGAAGGCATAAATGTAAGAGTTTGCCAAATTTTTACTATGGATTTGGAAAGTACGACTTCTGTGGAAAGGGAATTAAAAGAAGCAATGGAACACTTTGTAGAAACATCTGATACAGATACTTTTGTTTTAATGATAACGGATATATTTAAAGAGATTTCTGAGGTAATCCTTGTGGGAAGTTTTAAAGAGGCAATTGCAAGAAAATTTGAAAAAGAATTAATTGGCGACAAATTTTTATCTGAAGGACTTCTTTCAAGGAAAAAACAACTTCTTCCTAAAATTAGTTCTGCAATATCAGAAGAACTTTCATAATTTTTAATAAAAAAGAGCCATCCTTTGAACTGCCCCAAAAATTGGACCTAAAAACCAACTTAGAAGGTTAGTTCACTTCGATAGACTCTTTTTTACTTTATTTAGAGCAATTCCCATTGCAATCGCAAGAATTTTCATTATCATCTTTGCAATTGCAACTGTGTTTATCTTCGTGATGGTCATGTCCATCACCATCATCTTCCTCGCTCTCATCCATGTATACATTTAAATCCTTAACTCCATAAATTTTTTCAAGTTCTTCGGAAAATTCAACTACAGATTTTTCATCAAAACCATAGATGTAGACTTCGCTACCATAATTTATGATTTCTAATTTTAAAATCCCATCATTATAAAGACTTATTCCCATAAAGTTGAGAGCAACATCTCCAATTAAATTATCTAAAATCATTTTTTTAAAGTCTTCATCAATTATCCCCTGAAAGATATATTCATATCCATCTTCATCAGAGTAAACCGCAAATTCTTCAACTAATTTTTTTGATTTTTTATCTTCTTTTAAAACTTTAATCTGATAGGAATCACATTTATTTAAATAAATTTTTAAAATATCTGAAACTGGGCTTAAATCAATTTCTTCTTTAATAAAGACATCATTTTCAAAATTTATATAGTACAAATAATCACTCCTTATTTTGTTAAAAGATAAAATTCAATATAGGCATCTTCTAAATTATCTTCTTTTGGAAAATAGATATTTGTAAATAAAATTTTATACCCATCTTTTTCCATTGCCAAATCTTCTAACTCTATTTTGTCTTTTGTATTTCTCAAAACTTTTAGGTTGTCTTTTAATTTTGCCAAATCAATTGTCATAATATCTTTACAATCTTCACCTGATTTTTTATAAATTTTTATTTCTCTTTTAGTTTTTTCAAATTTATAATCTCCAGATGTAACAACATCATCAAGCGAATATACAAAAATTAAATTTTTGTAACCTTCAATGTCTATATTAAATTTAAGTTCATTGTCCTTTGGAAAATTATCTGTATAAGAATAACCGAGATAATTTTTGTCTTCGATAATATTACTGAAGCCAAATAATTTTGTGAAACTATCTTCACTTAGCTTAAAATCCTTAGGTATATATTTTAGTTCAGACACTCTATCAGTTTTTGCCATATAGCTAACTATACCTACTATTTGGTTTTTCGCATCACTTTCAATATTTAAATTAGGCTTAATTTCTTCTCCTGCAATCATTTTATTGTCTTTTAAAAGTTTTTCGAATCTTGATTTTTGAGATCTTACGCTAAGGCTTGGTGCCGATGCAGGTCCTATTCCCGTAATTAAAATTATTACAGATAAAAATATCGGTATAGTTATATTTGAATTTTCTCTATACAAAATATAATAAATGAGAGAAAGAAAAACCCAAATTCCTATTGCTATAACAATATATCTGTTTTCCGTTATTCCATATTCATTAATTCTCAAATAAATTGCAAAAAACATCATTCCCAATAATGGGAAAAGTGTGAAAGGAAAAATAATTTTAAATTTGTTAATAATTTTTATCGAATCCACTCTAGACAAGAAAAATAAATATACTATTGAAAAACTTGCAAACCAAATAACTAAATTTACGATTAAATTATTAGGAATTTGCCAAAGCACTAAAATTTTTACAAAATACGCAAGTAAAATTGCTGTATATATAATTACAATTGGTGCAATTATATAAACTAATAAAATTTTAAAAGCTTTAGGATATTTATAATCTGTGAAAGAATCTCTAACTTTTGGAAAATCAGAAAAAAAGGTTACAACATTAAATAATATAAAAGAAAAAATTGCCACTCTAAAATAAACTAAGGACTGAAAATTAAATTTAAATAAACTATTTAATGCAAATATAATTCCGCTTACACCAATAAATACAATAAAGCTGTAAATATTTGATATTATAAAGGACTTTAAAATTTTTGCAACATAAGCTACATAATCCTTGTGGTAACTAAATTTCCCAATAAAGGATGAAGATACAACTAGTGCTGCAATCAATGTAAAATAAATAAAATTATTATTATAATTAGCTAATATTGTAGCTTCATTGTAAACAAGTTCATAAACTCCATATAAAATTGGAAAGGTTATTATATAGGAAAGTACCCTGAATAAATTATTAGTTTTTAAGTTTTTTAGGTCATAGTAATTTCTTAGTCCTTCATTAAAAAGTCCAACAAAGGTATAAAGAAAAATTCCAAATACAAAGACTAAACCATAGCATCCCATTCTATTTGTAAACATATCATCTTTTTCATAAAAAGTCGATATAATCAAAAACACTGTAGCAAGCATGGCACTTATAATAGTAAAGGGGAATCTTTTAAAGGTGTTTTTAATACTATTAAAATTAAATAATGTATAATTAAAAATTCTCATAATTGCCTCCCTATTTTAATAATATATCAAACATCTTAAATTTTAAAGTAAATAGTAAAAATCTTTATCATTGTATCTACTTTGACATATTTATTTTTTGTACACAACTTTTCCTTCAGAAATCGTATAAAGAACTTCTCCCTTTAAAACTTTATCTTTAAAAGGAGTGTTTGATGATTTTGATTTAAATTTTTCAATTTTATAGCAACTGTTAAGGTCAATAATAGCTATGTCAGCTATTTTAGCTTTTGCAATTTCTCCTCCCTCTAATCCATAAATTTTTGCTGGATTTGTACTCATTAACTCAATTAATTTCATAAGAGTTATCTCATTATTTAAAACTAAATTTTCATAGCAAATTGAAAAAGAAGTTTCAAGTCCAATTATTCCTGATGGTGCCTTGGTAAGTTCTAAAGCCTTTTCTTCGTTGCTATGTGGTGCATGGTCTGTTGCTATAATTTCAATTGTTCCCTCTTTAATTCCCTCAATTATTCTTTTTCTGTCCCTTTCACTTCTAAGAGGCGGATTCATCTTTGCCAAACTTCCATATTTTAAAACTGCACTGTCCTTTAGTGCAATGTGATGAGGAGTTACTTCTGCAAAAATATTTGCTCCCATAGATTTTCCAAATTTAACTAGTTCTACTCCTAAAGCTGTTGAAATATGCTGTATTGAAATCTTTGCACCAGTATAAATTGCCATAGCAACATCTCTTGCTATAAAAGATGTTTCTGCAATAGTTGGAGAGCCTTCTATATTTAGTTTATCTGAAACTTCTGAATGATTTATCCCATTTTGAATAATTAAATTTGGATCTTCTTCGTGAAAAGAAATTATTGCACCTAGCTTTTTTGCACGATCCATGGCTTCTAAAATTAATTTAGAATTTCTATTTGGAATTCCGTCATCTGTAAAGGCAATGGCACCTGCTTTATAATTTTCTTCCATATCGACAAGTTCAATATCGCTAAAATTCTTTGTAAGAGCTGAAACCGTAAAAACCTTCAAAGGGAGTTCTCTTGCCTTCTTATAATGTTCAATAATTCTTTCTTTATTGTCGATTTTAGGACTAGTATTAGCCATTTGAATGACAGTGGTAAATCCACCGGCGATTGCTGCTTCACTTCCGCTTTTTAAATCTTCTTTGTAAGTTTGACCAGGATCTCTAAAATGAACGTGAACGTCAATAAATCCGGGAACTACAATTTTTCCGCTGGCATCAATTATTTCTTCGCTAATATTTGATGTATCAATATTTTTTTTAATATCAATGATCTTTTCCTTTTCAATTTTTATATCTAAAATTTCATCAGTTTTTGAAAGAGGATCTATTACTCTTCCGCCTTTTATAATCATATTTTCTCCTATTTATAAAAATTTTAAAAAAAGACGAGGAAATCCTCGCCCTTCTAAAATTTAATTATTCTTCTTCACCTTTTTCTTCGTCTTCGTCGTAGATTTCTAAATCGTCAAAGTCAAAATCGTCATCGTATAAATCGAAATCCATATCTTCATTTCCGTATACATAATCCTCTAAATCCGCTAGATCTTCTTCAATAATGTCTACATAATCTTCGATTTCTTCATGTGATTCTCTCATTTCATCAATAACATCACTTAAAATATCCACAAGTTCAGATATAATTTTCCCTTCATTAGTAGTTGTGTCCAAATCGTACCCATCACAAAGACCTTGTAAATAAGATATTCTCTTTAATAAATATTCCATATTCCCTCCAAATTAAACTCTAGACATATATTCGCCATCTCTTGTGTCAATTCTTATAATGTCACCTGTATTAATAAAAAGTGGTACATTAAGAGTGAAACCTGTTTCAACAGTAGCTGGTTTAGATCCACCACTTGATGTATCGCCTTTGACACCTGGTTCAGTTTCCGTTACTTCTAATTCAACAAAATTTTGAGGTGTAACTCTAAAAGCCTTGCCCTTATAAAAATTAATAGTTGCCATATCATTTTCTTTGATAAAGTTAAGAGCATCTTCTACCATATCTTTTTCTAGTGGAATTTGTTCATAAGTTTCTTGATCCATGAAATAATATAATGTTCCATCAGAGTATAGGTATTGCATTTCTTTATTTTCAATTACAACTTTTTCAAATTTTTCTGATGGATTAAAAGTTGTATCTTTAATGCCACCAGTAAGTACAGATTTAATTTTACTTCTTACAAAAGCTGCACCTTTTCCAGGCTTAACGTGTTGAAAGTCTAGAACTACCCAAACATCTCCGTCCCATTCAAATGTAAGTCCTTTTCTTAAATCTCCTGCTGTTATCATATTTTCCTCCATATTAAGTATTGTCTTCTATATCATAATAGTTAAGTGAAATTGGCTGAAATTTTATGTATTCAGGCAATACAGAACCAAATTTTTCGAAGACTTTTGGTTTATATTTAACACTTATGCCAGAATTTTTATCGTATAAATTTATTAAATATCCCTCTAATTTACAATTATTAAAAATTTCTGCATTATCATTTAAAATAATTATACCAGATATTGCATTGTCATTAAACAAAACTTTATTATTTATTAATAAAATTTGATTGTTTATGCCTGTTTCTATATTTAGAGTTCCACTCTTTTGAATAATAACATCTACATTGTCTAGCAAATAAAGAGGCTTCCTTTTTTTTACATTCTCTCTCAGGTTTTCATCATAGACTTCAACTTCTTCAAAGATGAATTTTTTGCCCTTTTCAATTCCGTAGAAAAAATCTCCATCTAGATTTAATACTCTATTGTCTCCCTTGGACCAATTATTTTCGTTAAAGAAATTTCTTATTTTTTCTAAATCATCTTTATTTACTTTACCTGAATTTAAAACTCCATCTTCTTCTTTGTAAATTTTGTTGACATAATTCGCCATGATCTTAGCACCTGCTATGGAATTTTTATATTTTGCATCAGCCTTAAGTTCAACTAAATCTACATCTATGCCCTCTTTATTTACATAGTTTCTTTTTCTTAATTCGAGTTTCTTTACTTCTGTATCCTTTGGCTTGAATTCACAATTTAAATTTCTATATCCTTCATTAGAAAATATGAAATTTCCCAATTCTTCATTAAAATCATTTTCAGAAATCTTTATATTTAAAAGAGATTCCACTGCATATTTTGATTGAATTTTTTCAACTCTATTTAGATTTATATAAGATGCATTTGAAATATATGAATAAATAAAATAAAAGAAAAGAGCAAGAAGTGAATTTAAAATAATTGTAAAAATGTAAATATAGCCCTTTCCTTTTCTATTCATAAATTGGTATCCTCTTTGCTACTTTAAAATTTATTTTATCTCTATTTCTATATTCCAAGTAAATGTTAAAATAATTTCCACAATCAGAAATTTTAAAACTCTTTATTTCTCCAGTCATAGAATTTTTAATTCCACTTGATGTATTTATTTTATTCAATAATGTATTTACAGTATTAGAAACCCTATATAATTGGTTTGTTTTTTTCTCATAATTTATGTAATTGTACTTGTTTCCCATTTTTTTAATAAAATAAATTTTCCCATTGATTAAAGCGTAATAATCACAGCTATCTATTTCATCTTTTATATACTCAATTGCATAAGACATTTCAGAATTTGCATTTTGGTTTAAATAGATTTTATTCAAAGCCTTTTGTGAAACTCCAAGAATAGAAGTTAATATCATTGAAATAATTAAAAGGATAGCAATAGAAAGCACTATTTCAATTAGTGAATAACCCTCCCTTCGTGATATAAACCTCAAACTTAATTTCTTCATCAGTATCATGCCTCTTTCCACTTACTATTACATGATTTAATTTGCCTTCGCTGTTTTTTGTAACATTAATAATAAAGTCCTCATTTTCACTATCTGCATTACCAAAATTCAAATTTAAATCTTTATTATTGTAAGCTTCGCCAATTATTTCCTCCATTTTTGAATTAAGAGCATAAACTAATGCTTCTCTTTCTTTTATATTATTTTGGTTTTCTAAAAGAGTAATAATATTTGGCATAATTACTGATGCAATGAGTCCTATTATGGCTATAGAAAATAGTATTTCGATCATCAAATGACCCTTGTTTTTAGTTTTTAAATTCATCGTAACTAACCTTTCCAGTAACAGGTTGTATTGTTATTTTAACAGTTTTTTTATCATTTATAGTATAGTTAATAGTTCCAGCAGAATTTTTATTAGCTAAAAAAGATGGCTTCCCTTCAGTTGTAAAATTAATAACTCTTACATTTGTTGACTTAAGTTTAACTAATTTGTTAAATTTTACATGTCTACTTTTTCCTAAAAAATTAAGAATGTAGCCATCATTATTTATTTTTATACTAGTTCTACAGTTATTAACTTGGGAATAATTCTTCAATTGTTTTATATCTAAAGCCATGGTCTTGAGTTGCTCCTTAGCTTCGATTTTGTCGCGAACATTAAGATTAATATTGGCAATAGATAAAAGAATTAATAAAATCCCAATACATATCACTAACTCAATTAATGTAAATCCTCTAGATTTCTTCATCATACTCAACATCTTTTACAAAAAAGAATAAATCCTCGTTATTTTGTGGCAAAAAATAAATATAGCTAATATCGTATGCTAATAAATTAATTCTAAACCACTCAGCCTGACATATCTCTCCTGTAAAGGGGATTTGTTCCCCTGAAATATTTATAATTCCAATTTCCTTGCAGGAATCATAGGGGAAAAATAGTGAAAGAGAAATTCCGTCACAGTACTTTTCTACTCCAAGTTTAACAATATCACCTATGCTTTCCGAATTTATATAAAATGATGTAATGCCCGACTCGCTATGATAAGTTGTCTTCACATTATCCTCAACAATGAATTTGTATTCTTTATTTTTTTTAATCTTATTTTCAAAATCATCAAATAAAATTGGATTAATATATTTTGATTTATCCCTCTCAGGTTTTGAATTTATATTAATATCTGCGGAAGAAACTTCTTTGCTCTTAATTTTATTGTCAATATTTTTATTCTCTTTACTAATGTCTTCTAATTTAGAATTTTTTATCATAGCCACTTTAGTGTTTTTTAATTGGTCTGCTTTTACACTTTCTCCTACTTTTTTAGGATTAATTTCTTCCCCTTTAATTTGATCTTCTATTTTTTTGTCTTTTTCACTCCCATTAAAATAAGCTCCTTTTAGATCTGAATAATAAATTGCTTTAGATGGTTTTTCCGCTTTTAATCTATAGGAAAAAGAATTTTCATCATCCCTATTTAGTTCAATAGTTGAATACCCATAATAATTTGTGAAAGCAGAAATTTTTTTGATTTCACTATTATTGACCTTCCCAGAAATTAAAAGGGTCTCAATATCTGTTTGCCCTTCCTTGGTAAAATTATCTCTGCTTAAATTATTTTCAGAAGCAATTTTATCTAAGTTTTCATTGGAAAAATCTGAAAGTCCATTATATTTATAAATAGGTTTTTCAACTTCAACATTTTTGTTAAAATTAACTTCAGATACTTTTTGTGCTTCCCTTTTTATCAGAAAATTATAAAATAAAAATTCTAAAAACAATAAAATAAAAATTAATAATAAAATCTTCTCTCTTTTTGAAAATTTTCTATATCCAATTTTTTTGCTTAAAGCATCAAATATGTCCATTTAATTTTTCCTCTACAAGACTTGATAGCCTTTTATTTAGATTTGTATTTGGGTGAATCCCATCAATTAAATCCTCTTCTATGTAATTTTCTTTAGCATAATCAAAAAAGGAAATAACTTTAAAATCTTTAGCCTTCTTTTTTAAAATTTTGTCCAGATTTTCTATTTTCTTATTTACTGAACTAAAATTAATAAAACTTTCATAGGCTTCGTCTAAATTTTTAAATGACGTAGGATAGGGACTTATTATAAAAATCCTTCCTCCCAAGGTTTTCAATTTTTCAATAATTTTGTATATATTATTTAGTACATATTCAAGAGATCTACCATTAAAAAAATCATTGAGACCTATATGAACTAAATATATATCGTAACTCATTGACTTATTTATAAGATATAAAAGTTCATCTGTTGTAAAACCATTGACACTATAATTGTCAATATCATAACCTTTTCCCGATAAATAATAAATTAAAGACTTTCCACCAACTAAATAACCTTCAAATATGGAGTCTCCCAGAGCACAAATCCTCATAAAACCTCCTAAATAAGTCCCTCTTCTAAAAAACTAAAATATTTATTGTCGCCAATAATTATGTGGTCCAAGATTTTGATGTCAACAATATTTGACGCCTCGACAAGACTTTTTGTAAGATTAATATCTTCCTTTGAAGGGCTTGCGTCTTATCAAGAGTAAATTACAAAAGAATCATTTAAATCAATACTTTCACTTTGAATACATGTATTTGAAGTGGAAGGTACTTATTTCAAAAATAGTAAAACCTGTATCTTAAATTACTTAATAGTAACATAAGATACAGGCTGATTTTTTATTCATTGTTATTTATACTAAAGCACCCGATAGCTCTGAAAACAATCACAAATTCAACTTTTCAAAGCCACAGCTTTAAGTTATTTTGTCCAGACAACCCCCATTGCCCAACCCATTTTATGGAATTGGCATCCAGGCAACAACTTTTCATATAAATCGTAATAATTTTGTTCAGATAGGTACTTATCTGAAGCTAAATGCTCAAGCCATGATTTAGATGTGTTGTGATTATAAATTCTAATCGCATTT
The DNA here is from genome assembly GCF_001940285.1 of Peptoniphilus grossensis. NCBI lineage: Bacteria > Bacillati > Bacillota > Tissierellia > Tissierellales > Peptoniphilaceae > Peptoniphilus > Peptoniphilus grossensis. Next base: position 1,921,750 of record NZ_MJIH01000001.1, on the reverse strand, counting down.
TTTATTCCAAATTTGAAACAATGCGGTAAAAACTCTTGGATTGCCCCTAATTTATAAACATAGGTAGGCGGTGTCTCGACTTCAGATACATTATCAAGAATAACTATTCTTCCTTCCTCATTCAACAGTTCCTTCATTTGCTGTATTACGCTGGCTATATCATCCAAATGATGAAAGGTTGTTCGGCTTACAATAAAATCAAACTTCTCATTAAAATTAAGTTGTTCTGCATTCATATTCAGATAGACCGTATTTGTTAGTTGACGTTTAGATTTGGCAAGATCGAGCATTTGATTAGAAATATCAATCCCTACCACTTCATCATAATAACTTGCTAATTTCTCCACTAACAAACCCGAGCCACATCCGATATCTAATGCTCTGCCTTTCTTTGGAGACATATTAGACACAAAGAATGAATAATCATTCAAAAGCTCATTCACGAAATCGTAATCTTCTGCAACCTTATCAAACTGTGATTCTATTGTATTCAAAAAGATCCCCCATTCCTACTTTATCGACATTCTTTCATTACTTACCACTTTAGATGTTTTTTCGTTGGGGATAAAACTTCCCTTTAGACAATTTTATCCAAAGACAATACAACAGTGCAACTTTATTAAAGTCACTGTCCTTTATCGCAGCCTTTACTTTTTAGTAAAGACAGTGGCTTCTCTTATCAAGTTTCAAAACATATTATTTTGAAGAAAACGTCCATCTGAAGTGTCAAGTGCAAAATTACATATAAAGGTTTATTCTAAAATGAAAAGATGATACAATCATATTCAGTTACATAAGGAGGTTTCAATTATGTGCACCAGTATCGCAGTAGTAGATATTACTTTATCTCATTCATAATGAAAAAAATGGCAAGGAGAAGATTATAATGAACCAGAAAAACCCAAAGGACACTCAAAATTTTATTACTTCTAAAAAGCATGTAAAAGAGATATTGAATCATACGAATATAAATAAACAAGATAATGTAATAGAAATTGGATCAGGAAAAGGTCATTTTACCAAAGAACTTGTCAAAATGAGTCGGTGGGTGGATTCTATAGAAATTGATGAGGACTTGTGTCAAGTCACCCAAAAAGTCGTGAAGCCTTTTCAGAATATAAAAGTTATCCATACGGATATTCTGAAATTTAACTTCCCCAAAAACAAAGACTATAAAATATTTGGTAATATCCCCTTTAACATCAGTACTGATATTGTCAAAAAAATTGCTTTTGAAAGCAATTCGAAATATAGTTACCTTATTGTGGAGAATGGTTTTGCAAAAAGATTACAAAATACGAAACGAGCTTTAGGTTTGCTATTGATGGTGGAATTGGACATAAGAGTTCTCAAAAAAGTGCCACGAGCATATTTTCACCCTAAACCGAATGTAGACTCTGTATTGATTGTTCTTGAACGACATCAACCATTGATTTTAAAGAAGGACTACAAAGAGTATCAATCTTTTGTTTATAAGTGGGTAAACCGTGAATATCGCGTTCTTTTTACTAAAAACCAATTCCGACAGGCTTTGAAGCATGCAAATGTCACTAATATTAATAAACTATCGAAGGAACAATTTCTTTCTATTTTCAATAGTTACAAATTGTTTCAGTAAATTAAAGTAATAAAGCGTTCTCTAATTTCACAAGAGAACGCTTTATTCTTCCCAAAAATTGTTCAATATTTATCAATAAATCAGTAGTTTTAAAAGTAAGCACCTGTTATTGCAATAAAATTAGCCTAATTGAGAGAAGTTTCTATAGAATTTTTCATATACTTAACGAGTGCTTTCACCTTTGAATATAGTCCTTCCCACTTATCATCACACTCTCCCCGATAGCCTTTTCTAGCTATATCCAGTAAAGTTACATGCTCTTTAGGTAAAAGAGGTATAGCCCATTCTGCAGCGACATCTTTCGAGGTAATTTCACCAGTAGTCACTGTTTGCCACATTCGAGCTAGGGTTAAAATTACATTACGCTCATCACCTTTTATCCCCTCAATTAGTTCTGGCAAAGAATCCTTAATTGCTCTTCGAATATCTGTCAAAGGTACGGAGACAAGTATACTTGAAGAATCAGGACCAAATAGAGAAATACTATTCTTTCTTGCTTGTGCTAAAACAATAGCCAAATCAGGATCATAGCTTGGTTCCTGAATTTGTCCATTCTCAAATTCACCCCTGAGCCACTCACCGTATATAAATTCTCTTTTTGGAGGATATTGCCAAGGGACAACTTCACTCCTATTTATAACCGTAACTTCAAGTGGTCTAACAGAATCCGTATTTCCAATCTTTCCTGATATAGTCATTAGTCTTTCTGTTAGTTTTTTTCGAGTTAATTGAGGTAAACTATGATTCACGACGACTAGAACATCTACATCGCTGTTAATGCGTAAACCACCATTTACTGCTGAACCAAATAGATATACTCCAACTATTGAACTTCCAAATAAATCTTTTACGATTTTTAATGTTTGAATCGCTTGATTTGGTATTTTTCCGTTAATCAAATTGCTCATGATTTCACCTCGTTGATTATGTTCATATAAAGTTTATATTGATACTCAATTTACTTACCCTAGATTGGACATATACTTAAATTACTGTTCAATAAAGCTGACCGTTAGCGTTTAAGTACATCCTTTCACAATTTGTCTACAGATTAATAATTATTCTTTATTATACAGATCTCCATATAATTTTTGAATTTGGTTCTGTAATTTTTTATTTTCTTTTTCTAATTCCATTACTCTTCTTTTTAAGGTTTTAATAAGGATTTCCTCCGAACGAGAACTTTTCTTGGGTTTTGAGACTACATTTGCTGTTATTTGACGCTCACGAAGGGATTCGATTCTTTGCCTAATATCGTGTTCCTTATAAAGCCATGATTTAGAAACATTAGCTTCCTTTGCTATTGAATTAAAATTAATAACTTTACCTTCAATCGAAAATTTAGAAATCGCTTTGTCTACTTTTTCCCTTGTCTTTTTTGATTTCTGCTTCGCCAAACGTACAATTTCTGTTGTATTTCTAACTTGTTTATCCATTGATAATTACCCCGTCAAACTTCCAATGATTTGTTCTAAACGCTCTTTAACACGGCTATTAGTCTCTACTTGTCTTTGCCATTGTTTATCCTTAGCTATGGCTAATAACTCTTCTGTACGCTCTAACTGTTCTTCGTGCTGTGGTAAGAATTGCTTACTGGTACAGAAGTGAGTGCAATCTAAGCATGCATTCGCATGTGGACAACCACCTGCTACTACTGGCAATCTACAATAACCATTTGGAAGCACTTGTGCATTTATATTTTTCTTGAACCATTGAAGCTCTACATCATCGACTTCATTATCTTCATCTAGATCAAGCACATCTCCATTATTGGTAACCAGTTTTTCCTGAAATTTAGTAAATTCATTTTTTAGAGTTTCATCAAAGATATGAGCGTATCTGCTTGTCATTTCTGGGCTTTCATGCCCCAAAAATTTCTGCACAATATGCTGGGGCATCCCGTTGTTAATCATTCTTGTTCCTACTGTATGGCGAAAGGCATGGGCATGGAATCTATAAATCTCACCTGATTTATCCACTATATTTTGCTCATAAGCTAATTTATTTAACTCACCTCTAAATGTTTCTTGTTTTAATGGCGATCCATCTTTTCTTGGAAAGAGGTATTCACTATCTGGAAATTCCTCTGAAACTTTATCTTCCCGAACTTTAATAAGTAAAGCTACCTCTTTAGATATTGGAACTATATGCTCCTTTTTCATTTTCCATTGATAATACTTTAAAAAGAAATCTCCATCTTTGTCCTCTAATAGACAGCCTTTTTTCAAGGTGCACAATTCACTTATCCTCATTCCACATTCTTGAACAATCATAGTCATCGTAGCTATATATTCGGGTAATTTATCAAGATGACTGTTCAATTGCTCTAGGACGAATTCATCTATAAAGCGTGGTTTTGCTCTTGGTATTTTCGGATAGTCCTCAGAATAAATTAATATTTTGGAAGGAACATCATCCCATTCTAGCCTAAGAAGGGTACTAAATAGTCCTTCCAATATAGAGATCCTCCCAGTTATTGTACTAGGTTTTATTCCCATCATGTTTAGTTCACTTAAATATGCTTCAATTTCCACTCTCGTTAATTGGTGTACTCTCTGAACTTGTTTAAATTTCATGTCCAGAAAATTAAAGAACTCTTTAAGTCTTTGGGCAATATCACTTACATAGGAAAAGCTATCCACGTTCAATCTCAACTTACAATATCTTTTTACAAGTTGTTTAAAATATGTATTCCGAAACCCTTTAAAGTTAATTGTATATTCATATTGTGTTGGGTTAACCTTATCATCTGGCAAAGGTAAGTTACGTCTATCCCAAACGTCTTTATCCCACTCCTCTCCATCAAAATAAAAGTTCTCATAAAACTCCATAAATTGTTTTAGATTAGTAACATAGTAGGAATTAGCTTTTACAGGTGTTTTTTCTTGATTAGCAGTAATCTTATAATTAGTAGTGGTAATTCTAACACCCCGTTTTGTCAAATAAGTTCTATACTCCGTCATTGCTTTTTCAATAGGAACTTCAGTAATTGAAGTAATGCTAGGATACTTTAAATCTAAGAAATCTAACATTTTATTAATTACTGTTCCTTTTCTAATCCAGACAGTTTTTGCATTCCATATTCCATTGTTTAAATGGTAAAAATAAAAATATTTCAATTCTGTTCTTAACCACAGATTTTTAACACGTTCAAAACGAACCCAACGATTCCTTAAAGCAGGATTCTTACTTAATTCTATGGCAGAAGGATGTGGACATTTTCTTATATCCCAACTATTATTAGCCCAAAACCCCTGCATTTCTTCATTCATTACAGCTATTTTTTTGCTAATCTCACTCTGACTAATAATTTTCCTTTTACTAGAAGCATTCATTTCTTATGCTCCTTTCTCTCGAGGTATTTATTAAACTCATTTTTCATATCCTGATCTGAAAGATGAACATAGGTATTTAACGTTGTCTGAACATGTGCGTGACCTAATCTCTTTTGAACGAACGCAACATCCCATCCTTCCCTAATTAGCTGCGTTGCGTGAGTGTGGCGAAGCATATGTGATGTAAATTCTATTCCAGTCCTTTTAACTATTCTTCTAACTAGATCAAGAACACTTTGGTACTTTAGTGGTTTCCCAAAATAGCCTTCTTTTAAGGAAATAAAAACATAATCATGCTCCAATTCCTCACTATACTCATATATCAAGTAATCTGTATAAAGTGACATAAGTTCTTTACTCACATGTATTGTTCTTTCCTTCCTTAATTTAATATAAGCTTCATTAACATTAACATCTCTAGGTGTTAAATGGATTTGATTGTCCCAAGTGACAATATCTTCAAGCCTAAGCGATAACACTTCACCGATTCTTAAACCACCCTCATACATAAGCATTAAAATTAATTTATCTCTTTTCGTATGACAAGCATCAATAATTTGCTTAACTTCCTTTGATCTCAATGTTCTTATCTGTTTCTTTTTAACCCTTAACTTTAAGACATTCTTTTGGTATCTACCCTTATTAACATGATGTAAAAATCCTTTGAAATTTCTTCCCTTTGCTTGTTTAAATACATCAATTGATTTAAATTCTCCTAATCTACTTAAATAATCAAGAAAACTCATAACTACATTTAAAATTGTATTCACTGTCGTTTCTTCTCTTATGGCTTTTTTTGACTGAAGATCAATTACATTTGATGCTGAAGGATATCTCAACCAACCTACGAAGTCTGCTAACAACTCAAAGTTAATATCATTAAGAATAACACCTCTCTGTTCCATGAACTCGTACAGCAACTTTAAATGATAGCAGTATGCCTTAATGGTATTAGGAGACTTACCAGTATTATCTAAGTATTTAATAAATTTCATTACTGGTTCTATTAGCTGGTATTCTTTATCTAGTAATAAATACAATGGATACGGCTTATTCTCCACTTCTATCCTTTGAACCTTCACATGTTCCCACCTCTTTAAATACTTTAACTACTACAAATTATAAACCTTGTTAATTTTTATTTAAAGTAAAATATCCCTTTAATATCTCCTCTTAAACTACTTTAACTACTATTATTTATTATACTATGGTTAATGGATCTCCTGTTGGATGATTATGTAATAAAATTATACTATGTGCATTGTCCTGAATTGCAGTTCTAAAAACTTCCCTTGCGTGGACAATGGTCATATTAATAGTTCCCTTCGAAATTTCTCTAACAAAGTTTATTTCTTTTTTAGTGTTTAGCGTCATAATCCTAAAATGCTCTTCTTCCAAAACGCTCATTTCACTTAAAACATAATTTGCAGCAATAGACGGCGATGTAATTTTAATTTTTGAATTGTAATTACTAACAGCAAGTCGCATTCCAAGTTGTACAGCAGCAATAATCATAGCAGCTTTTGCTTGTCCGATTCCATCAACCTTCATCAAGTCTGAAAAATTTGCATTTTTAAGGCTGTTTAGACCATCTTCATCATTTTCTGATTTTAAACTTCTAAGAACCTTTTGAGCAGTATCAATTGCTGAATCACCTGAATTTGTACCAGTTCTTATAATAAGAGCTAAAAGTTCGGCATTGGAAAGATAATTTGGCCCAAATTTTATTAATTTTTCCTGAGGTCTTTCGTCTTCTGGCATTTCCTTTATTGTGTATTTTTCCATTTCTCTTTCTCTCATAAAATCACCATAAGCTAAAATTAAATAATTTTATTAAATCCCTGTTTATCTTTCCTATTGGAAAGCCCACAATATTATAATAATCTCCTTCTATTTTTTCCACTAATAGCGAGCCTTTGCCCTGAATACCATAGGCACCAGCCTTATCTTTATACTCAAGAGTGTCTAAATATTTTTCAATTTCATAATCACTTAAATCATAAAATTTTACACTAGACTTCTCATAGCTTACATATTTAATTTTCTCTGAAAGTTTAAAAATCCCATAACCCGTGTAGACATTATGAGTCTTTCCCCTTAAACTTTTAATCATTTCTCTTGCATCTTCTCGATTTTTGGGTTTGCCTAAAAGTAGTCCCTTCAATTCAACTAAAGTATCCGCAGATAAAATTATTTCATCAACATGTTCCCTGGCGACTTCAATTCCCTTTTCAAAGGCAAGAGCAGTTACCGTTGTAGAAGGAGAAAAAGAATCGTCTTTTATTTCATTGATCTCCTTAGAAATTACCTTAAAATCTATAAAGTTCGATAAAATTTCTCTCCTTCTAGGAGAATTTGACGCCAAAATAATACTTTCCATTTCAACCTCTCTCTTTAGATATATTGGTATTGTCGACTACATAGATTGAAGCAAGACCAACAAAATATCCTGTGAAAATCCCCAAAATTACAAGTAAAGGTAGATATGCTAGTATTGCCGTAGTTTTCATAATATAGGATGCAACTAAAACCTGTCCCAAGTTGTGAAAAAAAGATCCTATTTCACTGATGCCAATTAAAGATAAATATTTTCTCAAAAATTTATGAGACATTATCATAGCAATTGAACTTAAAATTGCACCACCCATGGAGAAAAAGAAACTTGAAACTGCACCAGTAACAAGAGCTAAAATCACAGTCTTAAAAATAGAGACAAAAAAGCCCTCTTTATAACCAATAGAAACTATGATTACAAGTACAACAATATTTGACAATCCAAGTCTAGCTCCAGGAATTGCCACTGGGAGTGGAATTACACTTTCAAATAAACCAAGGACAATCCCAATTGCACTAAGTAGTGATAAATAAATTAATTTTTTGTTTTTTGTCATTTTATAACCAAATCCAAGTCATTGTCATTTCTTTTTTCAGATACTATCTTAACAATAAGTCTATTGGGAAGACATATTATTGAATCGCCGGGAATACTTATTTTCCCCATCTTTATGCAAATCTTATCCTTGCAATTGGATTCATGCATATGGACTTCTCCCCCTTCAATTACGACTTCATTTTTACCATAAATAGTATTTATATCTATCTTCTCTTTTGTATCCTTATTTAAGGGAATCTCTTTAAACACTTTCCCGTCAACAGTAATCACAACTTTTTTTGCAAGATTTACATCCTCTTTAGGCAATTTATTTGTAAAAAAATAAATTAAAAAAGAAATAATAACTATTAAAATAATAACTAAAATATCAGCTTTTTTTAACTTTACCATATTTTTATTATAACATAACTTTAGTATGAATTCTTAAAAGAAATTTGATAATAAAAACTCTATATCTTGGACTATATTTGAAATATTATAGAGCAAATTTTTCGCACAAAAAAAGTGAGACTCAAGTCTCACTTAATTATTCAGCTTCTGCAACAATTTCTTTGCCTGCATAGTGTCCACATGATGGACAAACTCTATGAGGTAATTTCATTTCATGGCAGTTAGGACATTCAACTACTGTTGCTTTATTTAATCTGTAAGAAGATGCTCTTCTCTTATTCTTTCTTTGTTTTGAAGTTTTTCTCTTAGGTACGGCCATTTCTACACCTCCTCATCCTTAAATAAATCTAATAACTTTCCAAATCTTGGATCAAATTTCTCTTCAGAAGATCCTTTTTCACAATCGCAAGTACCTTCATTGAGGTTCTTGCCACAACGTGGACAGAGACCCTTACAATCTTCTCTACACAAATTTTTCCCAACAATAGATGTAATAATTTGTGAGAAAATAATCTCCGAAAGGTCTACGGAATCATCCTTAATTTTAAAATACTCGTCTACTGAATCATCATCATATAAACTAAGGTCTTTAAAATTGTATCCAATGTAACTCGTCTCTTTTTCTTTTATAAACTCTTTGAGGCATCTGTCACAGGTTGCTTTAAATTTGTAGGAAATATTTAGACAAAGTTCTAATTCCCCTGTCAAATTATGAATATATCCATTGTACTCTATTGGATAGATGAGATTTAGATCTTCTAAACTCAAATCCGTGTCATTTTCCTTTAGGCTACCATCAAAGTTTAACCTAATATCATCAGATGACAAAAAAGCACTAAGATCTAATTTCATATACTCACCTCAAAAATACATACAAATTATTATAACTTTTTACTTTTTAAATGTCAATACTTATTGCAAAATTATGCTTTAACAAGTTCTCTAGTATCTCTTGCAATCATAAGCTCTTCATTAGTTGGAATTACAAATATTTTTATCAAAGAATCGTCAGCAGAAATAAGTTTATCTTCGCCTCTTACATTGTTTCTTTCTGGATCAATTTTAACTCCTAAAGATTTTAATCCATTAACAATTGATTCTCTCATTTCAATTGAGTTTTCGCCAACGCCTGCTGTAAATACAATTGCATCAACATGATCAAGTTCAGTCATATAAGAACCAATGTATCCACGAACTCTTTTTTCAAAAATATCAAGGGCAAGTTTAGCTCTCTTATTTCCTTCATCTCTTGCAGCTTCTATATCTCTAAAGTCACTTGATACTCCAGAAATTCCAAGTACACCTGATTTTTTATTAATTAAAGTGTTAACTTCTTCAGTAGAAAGATTTTCTTTTTCCATAATAAAAGGAATAATAGCTGGATCTAAATCACCACATCTAGTTCCCATTGCAAGTCCCTCAAGTGGAATAAAGCCCATTGAAGTGTCAATGGATTTACCATTTTTAACAGCACAAATACTTGAACCATTGCCAAGGTGACAAGTAATTAAATTAACTTCATTTACATCTTTTCCAAGCATTTCAGCTGCTCTATTAGTGATGTATTTATGGGAAGTTCCGTGGAAACCAAATCTTCTAATTTTATATTTTTCATAATATTCATAAGGAAGTGCATAAATATAGCTTTCTTCAGGCATAGTTTGATGGAAAGCTGTATCAAATACTGCAACTTGTTTAACATTTGGAAGAAGTTTTTGACAAGCCTTAATTCCCATAATATTTGGTGGATTGTGAAGAGGAGCTATTTCAACATTATCTTCAATTCCCTTTAAAACTTTTTCATCAATTATAACAGACTTTGCAAAATCTTCACCACCATGTACTACTCTGTGACCTACTGCGTCAATTTCATCAAGGGATTTAATTGCACCATATTCTTCATTAGTTAGGGATTCCATTACAAGTTCCAAAGCTCTTTTGTGGTCTTGCATTGGAGTTTCAATAGTTTTCTTTTCCTTGCCTATTGTTTCGTGCTTAATTCTTGAACCATCAATTCCAATTCTTTCAACTAAACCCTTTGCCATCAATTCTTCAGTTTCCATATCAATTAATTGATATTTAAGAGAAGAAGATCCGCAATTAATTACTAATATCTTCATATTTCCTCCTAATGTTTTTTAAATTCATTAAATATAGTATAATAACTAATAATTAGTTTATAACAGATGTAGACATTAGTCAATAATTGGAGTTTTAAAATATGAAAATTGCTTCTATAATTGCGGAGTACAATCCCTTTCACAATGGTCACGCCTATCAAATACAAAAAATAAAAAATGAATATTCAGATTATATAATAATCATAATGTCTGGAAATTTTGTCCAGAGAGGTGAACCTGCCATAATAAATAAGTTTAAAAGGGCAAAAATTGCCGTCGATAATGGTGCAAGCCTAGTTTTAGAGCTGCCACTAATCTATTCAACATCAAACGCAGAAATATTCGCTCACGGCGGCATAAATATTCTAAATTCTATGGGCATTGTCGACAGACTTTACTTTGGAAGCGAAGATAATTCTATAATTTTAAAAAATTACTAAAAAAAATTAACGCAAACCTAGATGATGCTAAAATAAAAAAATTTCTAGCCGAGGGAAACTCTTATATAAAATCTCGTGAACTTGCCATGGACTTTTTATCTCGAGAAGAAAAAGAAATTTTAAAAAAGCCTAATAATATTTTGGCACTTGAGTACATTAAAAACCTAGAAAAATTAAATTCAAAAATAAAGCCCTATTCAATTGAGAGAAAAAATGTAAACCACAATGATGACTTTTCAATTGACGAATTTGCATCAGCATCTTATATAAGAAGACTTTGCTATAATAATGAAGATGTAAATAACTTTATACCACATTATGAACTCAAGGTCGAAAACAAATTAGAAAATTACTTTGAAATTTTTAAATACAAAATGATTTCAGAAAAAATAAACTTCAAAGATTACTTTGACTATGAAGTAGGATTAGAAAATAGAATTTTAGAAAATCTAGACTCTAAAAATTTTGAAGAACTTATAGAAAAAGTTCACTCAAAAAGACATAGCAAATCGAGAATAAAAAGACTTGTTCTTGAAATTCTCTTAGATATAAAAAAAGATGAAATAAAAAATCCTTTGAAGAACCCTACACAAGAGTCCTCGCTTGCGATAAAAGAGGCATCGAAATATTTAAAAATCAAAAAACAAAAATAAAATCTATTCCTTTAAAAACTTTTACGATAAATCTAATGGAATAATAAAAAAAATGCTGGAAAAAGAAATTCTCGCAAGCAATATATACAATATAAAAAATGGAAAAATAAACACAGACTTTACCACAGAAGTCTACAAAAAATAAGGCTCTCATTTTAATTTTATCCCTATATGAGAGTCTTTAACTTAAACTAATCCTTATTTTCTCTTCTCGCCCATATAAATATTTTTAAATCTTATATCAAAAATTTAAAATACATAAAGCATGGGAAATAAAAAATCTCTCTAAATTAAGTTAATCTAGAGAGAAATATTTGTTATTTATGAATTTCACAAATCATTATTTAAATACCCATTGTCCAAGCATAATATATTCATTTTCTTGAATTGTCGAGATATTCAAGCCACTGTCATATCTATACTCTGTTGGAATAATTTCATTGTTTCCATTATATACAATAACTTTAAAGTCCTTTTGTTTTCCTTTAAATTTATCTGAAATTTCTTTTCCTATTATTTTAAGTTTTTTATTTGCCTCATTCCATTCCTCTTTAGTTATATCTTGAGTATAAACTAATTCTTCACCTAGTTTGACCTCAACCTTTGTTGGTACCTTAGGGTCAGCTTTAAATACCCAATGACCAAGTACTACATATTTGTATTCTCCAATGTTTGCATAGTTGAAATTATACTTATATTCATTACTTGTTCTTATAACTTTATTGCTTTCATTATATAGAATAACATTGAAATCCTTTTGTTTTCCTTTAAATTTATCTGAAATTTCTTTTCCGATTATTTTAAGTTTTTTATCTGCATTATTCCATTCCTCTTTAGTTATATCTTGAGTATAAACTAATTCTTCACCTAGTTTGACCTCAACCTTTGTTGGAGTTTCGGAATCTGCTTCTAATACTTGTACTTTAACCTTATCACTTATTTCTTTGTAGCTAATAGTTATCTCCTTTTCATGAGTACTTGTATCCTCTTTGGTAAATTCATAATCAATATTTGGATTGATATTAATTCCTAATTGACTTGCTTCATCCCAACCTATTTCCTTTACAGTACCATTGATAGTAGTTGTAGTGATTGTAAAATCTCCTTTGGATAAAGTTTCTCCCTCAAAATATTTATTTTTCTTTAAATTAAGCTTGATGGATTTTAATTCTGATTTATCATCAACCCAAGTATTAAATCTATAGAATGAAGTTTCAAATTTTTCACCTTCCTTTAATACACTTGTATCAAAGTTTTCAAACTTCCAATACTCAAAAGGTTTATCTAGCCACTGACCATCTGCTATCTTTTTATCATTGTAGAAAAGTTCAGCCTTTGTAGGTTTGACATTGACTGTTTTCCCACCAAGATTAACTCCAGATCCTTTTTGTATATTGAATTTATCTTCACTTCCATTTGGCATTGTCAATATAAAATGTGTTGGAGTTACTTCATGTTTTAGGCTTTCTGCGACAAAAAGTGTTAGCCAATCTTCTGCATAGCCTGATTTATCCTTTGCTTTTATAGTTATTTGATTTCCTTCAGGGTTTAAAATTTGTCCTTGCTCGTAATTTGTTTCTATTCCATATTTTTTTAAATCTGAAAATTTAACATTAGGTCTTATTAATCCATTGCCATAAGCTATATCAAATTTGATAGAATCAAAATCTGCACTCTCTCCACGTACTAATTTTACTTTATCTGCAATAGCATTTCTGTATTTTTCCGGACTAAATTCATTATTTCCAGAGAGTTTTATATAGGCTATATCTTGAATATTTTTATCTCCACTATATTTTTCAGATCTGTCTATTGCATTTGCAACAGCCCTTATATATCCCTTAGCTGTCTTAGTAGCAGAGCTTACTACATCTACATATTCACCTGTATAATTTTTATTATCTAATTTTTTATCTATTTCAGCTTCAATCTTCAAGATTGCATTTTTATCCTTGTCTATTAATTTTGGCAAGATTCTTTGAGCTATTCTTATATATCCTTCTTCTAATCCACCATTTTTAATAACTTTTATATCTTTTACTAGACCCTCATCTATCTTTACCTCGAGAATATTTGGACCTGCTCCCTTAGGATTAAAACCTACATTAACATCAGATGTTCCAAACCAAGTTTTTTCAGCTGGAGATGTTTCACCACTATTTGCTTGTACAGGAACATCGATATTTACAAAACCATAAGGTAAATCACTATCGGCAATTTCAATATAGATTATATCTCCTACATCAGTACCTGGTGTAACAAATACTCTTCCAGATTCATCTATTGATACTGGAATCTCCTTGTAATCATTATTAGTTGCTGTAATAGTTGTTTCTTCGCCTTTGTTTTTTACAACTATACCTGTATCTTGTTCTTCATTAGTGGCATTTACAGTTTTTACATTATCTTTATCTACACTTATCTTTGATGGATCAATTGAATTATTGTCTACGGGAACTTCAATTTCTACAGAGCCATCAGGTAAATTGTCATCAAAAATTTCAATATGAATTGAATCTTTTGCTTTAGTGCCTGGAGTAACTAATACTTTTCCAGAGTCATCTATTCTTATGTCTACTACATCATCGCCATCAAGATTAATTGCTGTAATAGTTGTTTCTTTACCACTATTTTTTACAAGGATTCCTGTGTCTTGTTCTTCATTAGTAGCATTTACAGTTTTTATATTATCTTTATCTACACTTATCTTTTTTATGTCAGTTGAAGTAGTATCTACAGAAACATTAATGCTTGCAAAACCTCTAGGAAGATCCTTATCAGTAATCCTTATAGTGATTATTGTTCCAACATCAGCATTTGGAGTAACAAATACCTTTCCAGATTTATCTATTCTTACTGGAACTTGCTTGTCTTCTTTATTGTTAGCTGTAATTGTTGTATCTTTTCCCTTGTTTTTTACAACTATTCCTGTATCTTGTTCTTCTCCATTAGCTTTTACCATCTTCATTTGTTTGGTTTCGACTTTTATCTTTGTTGGATCTTCTTGATCTGATACATGAAGAGTCACTTTTTCTTCAAGATATCCTGTCTTGTCCTTTATATGCAACGTGATGCTTCCTGGTTTTTCCAGCTTTTGATTTTGAGTATAGTTTGCATCTATATTGTTATATTTAAGTTCAGTAAAATCTACTCCAGATTCAACTCTACCATTAGCATAGGCTATGTCGAATTTTAGAAAATTGAAATCAGCTTTTTCGCCAGCTTTTAAATCAGTTTTTAGCATATATTGTGTTCTTGTTTCTCCTGGTGCAAGTCTTAGTTTTATATATGTTATGTCCTGAATATTTTTATTGTCGTTTGCATCAATGGATCTTTGAATAGCTTTTTTAGTCGCTTTTACATAATCCTTAGCTGTTATAGTAGCATTAGTTACTGAATCATAATATTCTCCCTTTTTATTATTTATTTGACTTAAAACCTTATCTAGGTCATTAAGTTTTAAACCCTTCATTTTTGGAAGAATATGCTTTGCAATATTTAAATACTCTTCTTTAAATCCACCATCAGCTATGGCTTCAACTGAATCTATTTTTTCATCTGTTAATTTAACTTTCACAATACTTGGTCCATATTTATCACTTTCAAGTCCTTCAAAGGAAGCTGCATACCATTCTCCATCTAAAGGTTTTTTTGTTTTTGGTGCTTGTGTAGAGCCAGAATTTTCATTAGCATTCGGTGCTTGTGTAGAACTAGAATTTTCATTAGCATTCGGTGCTTGTGTTGTACTTGATGTTGATGTGCTACCGCTACTAGTGATAAACCTATTACTTGTTCGTGAAGATGATTTTTTGACTGTATTCATCTTTAGGCTTGATACTGCCTTTTTATTTTCTTCAGTTTTTTTAGTTTCATTATTTTCTGTTGCATTAAATAAAGCTACAAAGGATAATTCTCTGCTTGCTTCTTTATTTGGATCAATAGTTTCAATGCCTGTACCCTTGCCTATAATCTTTAGCTCTTTTGCCCAATCAATATAAGTATTAGGCCATTTTGCTTTTGCCATTTCCTCACTTGTCAAGTCCTTCTTAGTGGCTACAACCATTAATTTTATCAATTCTGCTTCTGTTATGTTTTTTTCTGGTTTGAAAGTCCCATCTGGATAACCCGCTATCAAATATTGACCATTTGGCATTTTTATTTTACTTGCTGCTTGAATTACTCCCTTTGCCCAGTGATTTGAATTAACATCTGAATATTTAGATTTTTCTGATTGAAATTTTGTTGCCTCGTCTTTATATCCCAAGGAATATATTAGGATTTTTGTAATCTCACTTCTCTTAATTGGATCGCCAAGGTTTAAATTTCCTCTTTCATCTCCTTCAACTATTTTTGCACTAACTAATTTGTCAACTTTTTGTTTATTAGTTAATTCTTCTTTAGCAAAGACTTCAAGGCTTACAGTGCCAATCATCATTAGCATTGCCATCATTAGCGCAATTAATTTTCTTTTCATATCTACCTCCTAAATAGAATTAATGATACAAAGTACCACTTTTACAATAGTTTTACTTATTTTAGACTAACTTCTCCTTTATATTTTTATTGCAACCCTTTCACTTGAATTTATATTTGATTTTTTTGAACTAATTTGATTGTGTAGTAACCCCAAATTAAAACATAAATTACAACATCAAGTACTTTATCTTTAATATGTCCAGAATATAATACTATTACATGAATGAATATTAAGTAGAAGAATGTATAGGCTAACTTTTGAAGTTTTTTCCAGCTACCTGGATTCATTTTCTTTCTAATAGTTTTAAAGGATGTTAAAAATAATGGAATTAAAATTGCTATCATCACCAAGGAAATTATCGTCGCCACTAGTTTTAATGGTTCAAGACTTGACATATCTGTGAAAAATTGTACAAAAAATATTTTTCCAAATAATATATTATGTCCAAAAATTATAATTGAACCTATTATTGCAAGTTCTCCTCTTATTTGCATTAATTCTCTTACAAATTGATCCTTTTTGAGAACGCCAATATACATTACTATTATGATAAAGGCTGTCCCTATGGCTCCTCTATTTAGTGGTCCTAATAAATACTTAGATATTGCCGGGTTCAATTCTTTGACCATTGGCATTGATGCAATTTTTATATACATAAAATTTATTAACGCTGCCAAAATATAAAATGGAATGGAATTCCTTTTAATTAAATTTTTAAATAATGCTACAAATAATAGCACTATGATTATTGATTCTACTAAAATCATAATTCCTCCTATTAATTTTTTTGATTGTCATTATAAAATTATAAGCAAGGTATAATAGACTTTTAGCTATTTTAAATTTCTGTTGATTTTTTGTTTAAATAGCTTTTCTATTATTTTTACAAAAATTTTATTGCTCCATTGTGTTTGTCGTGAAAACTTTTATCTTTTTTAAATTACCTCCCTTTAAAAGATAGAAACCTTAACCAAAATCTATATCCATTATCACGCAATAGGCTATAAAATTTGGGTTTACTAAGGATATTTATTCTCAAAATATAGCATAATTGATTTTAAATATCTTATAGATAGTTATCTTTTTTTTTTTAATTTTTTTAAGGAACAAATTAGTTTTTATTTATACACAATTAATTGTAATAGCTGTAAATTTTTAAATTTACTTTTGTCTTATGTTTTAAATATTTAAAATATTTTAGATTTTTTGTATAATTATCTATCCACTTTTATACTAGACTAGTTTATTTAAGTAGATAGAAATAATAGAATAAATATTTTTCATTTTTAATTTGCTTTTTGCTCTCATGGAAATTATAATTTTTTATTTATAGTTTAGAATTATTTTTATCTATAGTTATTTATTTTTACAATAAAAAAACTCGATATTATCGAGTCTCCCAAAATTTAACATAGAGCCATAAAAAAAGTATCGACCTACCTTAGTCAGGTTAAGCCGATACACAAGCTATTTTACACTACTGTTTAACAATTTTATAATTCAATTAAAGATAATTAACGATTTTTAAATTATTTACTTATAAATTTTTCAAATATAAAACCTAAGTTTATTGCTATTAAAAAAATTACCAACTGAATAGTCCAAAACTTGAATTTCCATATTTATATCTATATAGATTAATTAGTATAATAAAAAAACTTATATAATAATACTTCCTATTTTTTAATTCTGTATATTTTAGTTTTTTAGCATATATAATCTCAAAAATTATACATACCACTCCTTCAACTAACATCTCCACTCCACATAGGTATAATCAATAAAAAATCTATGATATGAATCTTCATAAAATCTAGTGTATTCTGTTTCTTCTATAATTCTCCAATCTCTTTCACAATATTTCCAATTATATATTTTATGATAATATACATAATTATTTCCGCCATTAAATAAGGCATCTGCAATAGCTGCTGCCGATGCCCCAACACCAGCGCCTAACGGTCCTCCTATTATAGACCCAGCTATAGCAGCTATTGCTGATATTAAAGCCGTTCTACCTAAATTCCCTATATATTTATATCCATCGGTTTCCTCTGTAATCCAATCATAATTATTTACATAAGGTACAATTGCATTATTGTTAATTTCCAAATTATCTTTTAGATTAACCTGCCAATTTTTATCATTTCCTTTTTCTGAATCTATGTATACATTCATTATGCCTTTATCATCAATATTAGTATATTGAGTTTCAACTTTGACATATTTACCACGCACTAATTCAAATAATTCACTTTTTGTTTCTTTGAATTCATCATCAGCTTCATCTATTCTTTTATAATGAGTATCTCCCTCAGTATATTCATAAATAGCCTTATACTTGCCTTTCAAAAAGGACTCTTCAATGATTTTTAAATTTTCTCTTTTCTCATAAGGTTTTTGTGAATTAATCTCATTTGCATATACAATTGAATTCCCCATTAAAACGAATGAAATTACAAAAGCTAAAAATAAATTTAAACATCTACTAATCTTTTTTAAAAAAATTCTCTCCTTTAAATACTTTATACTGTGATACTTTAATGTTATTATAACTATGATATGTAAAAAACTTGTTATTAATATGATAACTTTTTGTAAAAGGTAGGATCTCTTTAACCACATAACAATCTATTTGTTATAATTTTATTTAAAATTAATTATGCTAAACTTTATTATTTGTTTCATTTGCAAGTATCCATTGTAGATTTCTAAAGGGTTCTAAATCAACAACATAAATCTCTTTTTCCAATATAAATTTTCTAAGAAAGTGGGACATAGTTTTGCAATTAACAAGTTTCCTTTTCTTTTCAAAAACTTTTTTCTCTTAACTGTCAAGACATATGTTGCACTTTTTGTACTTTGATACAATTAATTTAAATGCTTTAGCTACTTATTAATATTTAATGAAGCTTTTTGAAGGTTATATTCCATTATTATTTAATTTGCTTTTTGCTCTTATGGAAATTATTATTTTTTATTTATAGTTATTTATTTTTACAATAAAAAAACTCGATATTATCGAGTCTCCCAAAATTAAGGTTCTATAATAAATAGTGTTGGTGAGAAATCATCAGCACTATTTTTGTATGGAAATGTATAAAAAATAGACATAGAAATCACATTCCTATAAAATATAGTTGCAACCAAATACCAAGGAGTGATTCTATGTCTATTAATAATTATATAAAAGATTCGTTGAATATTAAAGATAAAAATATAGTAATTGATACTGAAAATATTATTGTCAAAAAAGTTAAGTACATAGACACTAAATTTATTTATGGAAAATTAACTTACACCCCAGAGGTTTGCCCATGTTGCGGTCATGTTAATGAATCTTTTAATATTATAAAATATGGTACTAAGATTTGTAAGATTAAACTTCCTGATGTTTCTAATATACCGACTATTCTTTTTCTAAAAAAGCAAAGATTTTTATGTAAAGAGTGCGGTTCTACCTTTAGTGCTAAAACCAATATAGTTAATGAGTATTCTAATATATCTAATGATGTAAAAAGAAAGATTGCTGTAGATCTTACTGAAATTTCATCCTTTAAGTCTATTGCTGAATCTAATGGTGTCAGCCCTAACACCGTTGTTAGAGTTTTTAAAGAATGGAGTAAATCCTTTAAACAGGATTTTTCTTATCTTCCACCGATACTATCTATAGATGAATTTAAGTCTACTAAAAATGTATCAGGCGCTATGAGCTTTATTTGTACCAATTCTATTACTGGTGAGATTATTGATATACTTCCTGATAGGAGACTATTTAAATTAGACACTTATTTTCTAAGATTCCCAAGAAGAGTTAGAGATCAAGTTAAGATTGTTGTTTGTGATATTTACTCTCCCTATATGGAACTTGTTAAAAAGGTTTTTAAAAACGCTTGTATTGTTCTTGATAAGTTTCATATTGTTCAAAATTTTACTCGTGCTTTTAATATGGCAAGAGTTCAACTAATGAAGAAGTTTAAAACAGACTCTCATGAGTATAGGTGTTTAAAAAGGTACTGGAAGTTATTATTGCTTCCTAAGGCTAAGTTAATATCAACACATTTTAAGAGTTTTCCTTGTTTTAAAGGATTTATCTCTCAAAAAGAAATAGTTGAACATATTTTAGATTTTGACTATTCTTTCAGGAAGATTTATGACTTAATCCAAAATATTTTATTTGCTATTAGAGAGAAAAATTTTGACACTTTAAAAACTATTTTGCAGGAATTTAAACCTGATGAGTTTGGGGAAATATATAGAAAAATTAAGACAGCTATAAGTACAGCTATCAAATATTTAGAAAAGATTAAGAATACTTTAAATACTAATTACAACAATGGAAAGGTTGAAGGTATTAACAACAAGATCAAAGTTATTAAAAGAATTTCTTACGGTTACCGTTCCTTTGATAATTTTAGATTGAGAATTTTTTTATGTTTTTACCATAAAAAAATATATGGTTTAAGTCATAAGATATAAACCATATATCATTAATTTTTATTCACCAACACTATTTGACAAAGAACCAAAATTTAACACAAAATAAAAAAGAGAGACTAATTCTCTCTTTATAAATATTTTATTCTTCTGTTGATTTTTCAGTTTCTTCTTTTTCTGAAGCTGAAATTTCTTTTCCGTCTTCGAGAATTTCAGAATCTAAATCTGCGTCAGCAAAGTTAAGTCCAAGCATTTCTCCAATAGTCATGTTGAAGTCATCTTGTTTTGGTTCTTCAATTTTCTTTTCTCTTTTTGGAGCTACTTTTCTTTCTCTTCTTGGTTTTCTTTCTCTTGGTTTAGATTCTTCGTCTTCTTCTTTTACCTCAGGTTCAATTAGAGCCTTGATAGAAAGAGAAATTTTTTGATTTTCTTCATCAATGTCAGTTACTTTAACTGTAACTTCTTCGCCAATAGAAAGTTTATCTTGTGGTTTTTCAACATGTTCTCTTGCAATTTGTGATACATGGAGAAGTCCATCAACGCCTTGTTCAAGTCTTACAAAAGCACCAAAATCGAGAAGATTTACAACTTTGCCCTTTACTACATCGCCAATTTTAACTTCGTTTTTGAACACATCCCATGGTTTTTCCATAGTTTGTTTTAGTCCAAGTGCGATTCTATTTTTTTCTTTATCAACGTTTAGAACTTGTACTTTAACTACATCTCCAGGTGATACAACATCTGATGGGTGTTTTACTCTATTCCATGAAAGTTCAGAAATATGGATAAGTCCGTCAACACCTCCAACATCTACGAAAGCACCAAAGTTAGTTAATCTTTGTACAGTTCCTTCTATAATGTCTCCTTCTTTAAGCTTGTCGTATACTTCATCACGAACTTTGTCTAATTCTTCTTGAAGTACATTCTTCCTTGAAGCTACAATTCTTTTCTTTCTCTTGTCAAAATCGATAATTTCAGTTTCAAATTCTTCTCCAACGAATTTGCTTAAATCTTTTTGGAATCTAACAGAAACATGAGATGCTGGTATAAATACATTTAATCCTCTGAAATCTGCAGTAAGTCCGCCTTTTACTTGGTTTTTTATAGTTACTGTAATCTTTTCTTTGTTATTATAAAGTTCTTCAACTTCATCCCAAATTTTCATATCAGCAACTCTTTTTGTTGAAAGAACAACATTGCCATCTCCATCGTCCATCTTTAAAACATATACATCAATTTCTTGACCTTGTTTATAAAGATCTGCTGGATTAACATCTGGTCCTCCTGCAAGTTCATCTTTTGAAATGATACCATCTGATCTGTATCCAAGATTTACCATTACTTCTGAATCAGTTATATATAAAACCTCTCCAGTTACTACTTCGCCCTTTCTAATCCTTTTAAAAGAATTATCAATGGCTTCCATCATCTCACCTTTGTCAAAATTTTCCATCCTACAAACAGCCTCCTTGATTACCGATTCCGGTGTGGATGCTCCGGCGGTAATACCAATTTTATTAAATTTTTTAAATATATTTAAATCAATATCATTAATCGATTGAATTAAAAATACATTTTTACAATTTAATTTTGCAATTTCTGCAAGTTTTTTAGTGTTAGAACTTTTTTTGCCACCAAGTACAATTACGGCGTCAACTTTTTTTGATAAATTCCTAATACTTTCTTGTCTCTTGAAAGTTGCATTACATATAGTATTATAAACTAAAACTTCATCTTTTGAAATATCTTTTATAATATTTATTGCTTTTTCAAAAAAATCTACATTATTTGTTGTTTGAGAGACAATAAGGGTTTTCCCTTCTGGAATTTTTATATCTTCCAAATTGGAAATAATAGTTGCAGAGTCATTGCATCTGGAATTAATCCCTATTACCTCAGGGTGTTTATTATTCCCGATAATTACTATATTATAACCTTTTTTATAGAAATTATCTACTATATTATAAACTTTTTCTACCTTTGGGCATACGCAATTTATTATTTCATTATTTTTTTCTTCTAATTTATCTAAAATTTTCTTGTGAACTCCGTGACTTCGTATAATTACCTTTGAATTTTCAATATTTGTGTCGTCAATTGTAAGTACGCCCTTTTTTTCTAATTCCTTTACCACAAACTCATTGTGGACTAAGTCTCCGTAAGAATAGACTCCTTTTGCTGCGTTGTCAAAGGCCATTTTTACAGCTCTTTTAACGCCGCCACAAAATCCCCTTACATCTGCTAAAATAATTTCCATTTTATTTCTTCACCATAGACCATTCTCATAATATCTTGAGAAATATTTTCTAATTCTTCATTTGAATATTTTATTTCTTTATTAATTTTTACTGGTTTTCTAAAATAAACCTTTATTTTTCTAAAAGCTTTATATTCTCCTTCTATAAAAACTGGAAGAATCTCTGAGTCAGTTTTCTGTGCAATAAGTGCAATGCCTGATTTTATTGTTGTGTAGTCAATTTCACTTACTCTAGTTCCCTCTGGAAAAATTCCAAGAACTTTTTCATCTTTTAAAATTGTGAGGGAAGTTTTTATTGCCTTTAAATCATTTTTTTCTCTATCTACTGGGAAAGCTCCAAGTTTCGTTAAAAATCCACCAACTAATTTATTTTTAAAGAGTTCCCTTTTTGCCATCCAAAAAATTTGTCTTGGAAAAATTGCAGAAATTGTAACTGGATCTAAGTTACTCTTGTGATTTCCACAAATTATAAGTCTTTTTTCTTCCTTTGGAATATTTTCCATACCAAAAACTTCAACTCTAAAAATTAATTTTACAAAAAAACCAATAAAAACTTGTATAAATTTGTAAAACATAGATCACCTTTTTACATAAGATATAATTTTTTCTATAGTTTCTTCAGCATTTAAGTTTGTGCTGTCGATTAATATTGCATCATCTGTCTTTACAAGAGGAGAATTTTCTCTGTGAGAGTCGTTGTAATCTCTTACTTTCAAATCTTCTAAAATTTCTTCAAAAGTAACTTTATCATCGTCAATTTGTTTATACCTTCTCATTGCACGAGTTTCTACATTTGCAGTTAAGAAAAATTTATATTCAGCATCCTTTAAAACCACTGAACCAATATCTCTTCCTTCCATAACTACATCGGTGTCCTTAGCAATTTCTCTTTGCATTTTTACTAAATAATCTCTAATAATTTTTTTCTTAGATAACTCAGAAGTTTTATTAGAAATTTCATTTTCTCTTATCCTTTTTGATACATCTTTTCCATCTAAAAATATTTTATCGCCATCAAAATTTATTTTTGTTTCCTTTAATACTTTTTCATAATCTTTCTCATTTTCTTTTAAAAGTTTGAGAGTTATGGCACGATACATTGCACCCGTATCAACATATAAAATATCAAGTCTCTTTGCAATTTCCTTTGCAATGGAACTTTTGCCAGAGCCTGCTGGCCCATCTATTGCAATTTTCATTTTTACCTCCAAAAAAATCACTACAATATATAGTAGTGATTAGTATAATTATATTTTATTTTAAGAAATAAGTAAAGGTAAAGGATTACAAATTAATCCCACAATTATAACCAGTTGAGTTTGCAATTTGAATGTTAAATCCACCAGTCAATGCATCTACATCAAGCACTTCACCAATAAAATAAAGTCCCTTTACAATTTTTGACTCCATTGTTTTTGGATCAATGTCAACTACATCCACGCCACCACTAGTAATTATTGCTCTATTAATATCCTCTAAACTTTCAAATTTTAATTTGAAATTCTTTATAGTTTTAACTAATCTTTCCCTTTCTTCCTTCGTTATTTGATTTGCTTTTTTCTCCTTCTCGATTTCTGCGTTTTCAAGAACATAGGAAATTAAATCTCTAGGCAATAATAATCTCATTACATTTTCTATATTTTTATTTTTATTTTCGCAAAAGTCTCGCAAAATTCTATTGTCTAGTTTTTCATTATTTAGAGCTGGTTTTAAATCTAAATATATTTCAAAGTCTTTTAATCTATTTATTTTACTTGAAGTCGTCAGTACAATTGGACCACTAATTCCTCTGTGAGTGAAAAGAAGCTCGCCAAATTCCCTTGAAATTATTTTTTTATCTTTAATTACTTTCAACTCGACATTTTTTAAAGTTAGTCCTGCTAAATTAAATCCATTGTATAAATTTATCCCAATAAGGCCTGGCACAGGCTCCACTACTTTGTGATTAAATTTTTTTGCAAATTTATATCCATCTCCCGTTGAACCTGTTAGTTTGTAGGATAGCCCACCTGTTGCAATAACAATTTTATCATATTTTTCTCTATCATTTAAAATAAAAAAATCTTTATCCTTTTTTATGCTTTTAATTTCAGAATTTAGTTTTATTTTTACGTCCCTTTCCCTTAATTTTTTTTCATAAATTTTTATTACATCAGAAGATTTATCACTTGCAGGAAAAACTCTATTTCCACGTTCAACTTTCAGCGGTAGTCCAAGTTCTTCAAAATAATAATAAGTTGTAAAGGGCGAAAGTGAATAAATTGATGAATACATAAAATTTTTATTCCTTACAATATTTTTTAAAAACTCTCTCTCGTCACAATAATTTGTTAGATTACACCTTCCCTTGCCCGTAATAAATAATTTTTTACCTAATTTTTCATTTTTTTCGTAGAGAAATACCTCATGATTTTCCGCCGCCTTTATGGCACACATCATTCCAGCAGGTCCTCCGCCAATAATTGCTATTTTCATGACTTTGCCTTCTTCTCGATTAAATATACAATTGGTGGATTGTGTTTTTGATTGTAAAATTCTCTTTTTTCTACTTTAAATTCTCTTTGGTCAATATTTTTTATAAAATCGTC
Organism: Peptoniphilus grossensis; assembly: GCF_001940285.1. NCBI lineage: Bacteria > Bacillati > Bacillota > Tissierellia > Tissierellales > Peptoniphilaceae > Peptoniphilus > Peptoniphilus grossensis. The sequence goes on along the minus strand of NZ_MJIH01000001.1, from coordinate 1,896,542 downwards.
AACTCCTTCTCTTTCTTCAAAAGAATTCTCGTGTCCTAAGTATGAAACCACAATTATTATTCCTCCACAATTTATTTTTTTCTTGGCTTTTTTTAATGAAATAATAGTCGAATCTTTTAAAGTTGTAATTTTTTTATCAGAGCCTGGAAGAAATCCAAGATTATAAATTACTAAATCAAATTTTTCTATTTTATCAATGTTTTCGTGACTCTCCAAAAATAATTTATAATTTTTAAAATCCTTTAAAATTTTTTCAGCCGATGAAATTGCATCTTCTTGTACATCAAAACCATAAACGAAGCCCTTTTCTCCCACTGCCTTTAAAAGTTTTAAAGTGTCATTGCCCCTTCCAACAGTAGCATCAACTGCAATTTTACCTAAAAAATTATGAGATAGCACTTCATCCACTATCTCAAAATATTTTTCCTTTACAATCATTTTAATCCCTTTAAATATTTTATTTCATTTTCATTTAAATATCTATAATTTCCAACTTCAAGGTCTAGCAATTCAATTTTTCCCATGGAAATTCTCTTTAGCTTCTTTACACTATGGCCAATGTAGTCGAACATCCTCTTGACTTGATGATTTTGTCCCTCAAAAATTTCTATTTCTAAAATAGAATCTTGTTTAAAATTTTTTAAAATTCTGACATTAGCTGGCGAAGTTTTCAAATCCCTTATGTCAAGGCCTTCACGCAGTAGAGAAAGTTCATGAGCGTTGGGCGTTCCCTCAACTGTAACAATATATTTTTTGCCGATTTTATATCTTGGGTGCATTAAAATATTTGCAAGCTCGCCGTCATTTGTCAGCAGTACTAAACCCGTTGTATCTATATCAAGTCTTCCTACGGGGTAAACTCTGTAATCGTCAGGTACAAGGTCTGTTACAGTTTGCCTATCTTTCTCATCATTTGCACTTGTTACAACTCCAATTGGTTTGTTTAAAATCATATAAACTTTTTTATCTTCAAGAGTTAACCTCTTCCCCCTTAAATAAACTCTATCAACATTGGGATCGATTTTTGTGCCAAGTTCTGTTACAATTTTGTCGTTTACTTTTACAAGTCCTTCTTGAATATATTCTTCGCACTTTCTTCTAGATGCAGCTCCGCAATGAGCCATATATTTTTGTAATCTCAATTAGATTCCTCCTCTAATTCCTTTAGGTCAGGCAGTTCTTCCAAATTTCTCATGCCAAACTTTTGTAAAAATTTATCAGTTGTGCTGTACAAATTTGGATGTCCAATTCTATCAAGTTTGCCAGAAACTTCTATTAAATCAAAATCAAGAAGACCTTTGATCGTGCTATCACAATTTACTCCTCTCAATTCTTCCACTTCAACCTTTGTAACTGGCTGCTTATAGGCAATTATTGAAAGAGTTTCAAGGGCAGGCTTTGAAAGATTTTTCTCATTTTTTTCTTTAATTAAGTTTTTTAAATAGGGCTCGTTTTCTTGTTTAGTTCCAATTTGAAATTTTCCATCAATTTCTCTAAGCCTAAGTCCCGATGTTTCATTCTTATAATTTTCTTTCATCTCCATAAGAATTTCCCTTACATAGTCCTTTTTCAGCTCAAGAGTGCTTGCAATATCCTCTAAACTTATGGGATCTCCCCAAATAAATAGTATTGATTCAATTATTGATTTAAGCCTGTTCTTGTCCATTGTATTTTCTCTCTTCAATTAAAATATCGCCAAAATTGTCGCTTTGATTTGCGATGATATATTCGTTTTTAATAAGTTCAAGCATTCCTAAAAAATAAGTTATGACATCAACTTTATAAACTATGTCTTCTAAAAGTTCGCTAAATTTTATTTTTTTATTTTCCTTTAATGCTTGTTTTATCTTTCTAGAAGCATCTTCAATTTTAAAATACTCCCTCTCAATTCCAATGACTTCCTTGTCCTTGTATCTTTTTAATATATTGTAAAAAGCAAGGGATAGTTTTTCCACATTGGATTCCTTTAAAAAATCTATTTCACTCATTGAAAATATTTCTGTTTTTAACTTGTAAAAGGATTTTGACTCGTATTCTTCTTGAGTTTTTAAAATTTCAGAAGCCTCCTTATACTTTTTATACTCCAAAAGGCTTTCTACTAGGTCAAGTCTAGGGTCCTCTTCTACTTCTTCTTCATTATCTGTACTTTCTTTTTTGGGAAGGAGCATTTTTGATTTTATCTCCAAAAGGGTTGACGCCATTAAAATAAAATCTGAAGTAAGGTTTAGGTTTAACTTCTTCATATTTTCAATATATTTTAAAAATTCTTCTGTGATTGTGAAAATTGGTATGTCGTAAATATCTATTTCCTTTTCTTTTATTAAATCTAAAAGAAGATCCATTGGACCTTCATAAGTTTTTAAAACAATATTGTATTCCATAGATTAATTCCCAGATAAATAATTCCCTTTAAAATACTTTCGATGATCGGCGCAATAAATTTGTCCACTACTCCTGAAAAAATCATTATAACTAGCACAAAATAAAAGTATTTTTCATTTTTATAAAATTTATATTCCAAATCTTCTGGTAAAAGTGTGGCCAATACCTTTGATCCGTCAAGAGGTGGCAATGGCACTAAATTAAATACGCCAAGCATAATATTGTACCAAAAAATTGATGTGAAAAGAGGAACTAAAAAAGAAGATCTATAATTTAAATAAACTAAAATAATCCCAGAAATAAATCCAAGAATAAAATTAGTGAAAACTCCTGCAAGTGAAACTAAAAGAGATGCAACTTTTCTATTTCCCTTAAATCTATAGGGGTTAATTGGCACAGCCTTTGCCCATCCAAATCTAAAAACAAGCATAGAAATTAAACCAATAGGGTCTATATGGTGAAGTGGATTTAAGCTAAGTCTTCCATCGTCCTTTGCAGTTGTATCTCCACACAGATATGCAACATATCCATGTGCTATTTCGTGTGGAATTATGGCAATCATAAGTGCAATAATATTTATTAAAATTGATGCTATATCAAAATTTCTCATCTCAATCAATCTCTTCTATTATTAATTTATAATCTTCTCTTTTGTCAGAAAAAGCGTAGGCACCTTTAATCTTTTCTATTGCTCCTACTACTTCGCTTTCCCTTTCTGTATAGATTGTAGCTATTTTTTCGCCCTTTTCTACATAGTCGCCAACTTTTTTATGAAGGTAAATTCCTGCACTCAAATCGAGTACATCTCCCTTTTTATGCCTTCCCGCTCCAAGGTCTCTTGACACAATTCCAATTTCAATTGCTTCAATTGATTTTACATATCCCGATTCATCGCTATAAATGTCCTTTATTATTGATGACTTTTTAAATTTATCTACATCGTCAATGTATGTTGGATCTCCACCTTGAAGTTCAACCATTTCCTTGAATTTTTCTATTGCAGATCCATCCTTGATTTTTCCTTCAAGAATTTTTATTGCTTCGTCCTCAGTTTTTACAATTCCTTCTATTATCATTAGCTTTGAACCAATTTTTAGAGAAATTTCTTTTAAATGTTTTGATCCACGGCCCTTTAAGACATTTATAGCTTCTATTACCTCTAGGCTATTTCCAATTGCATCGCCGAGAGGTTCGTTCATACTAGTGATAATTGCCTTTGTATTTCTACCAAATTTTTTCCCAAGGCTCACCATTAGTTTTGACAACTCAACTGCCGATGGCACATCTTTCATAAAAGCGCCGTTTCCAACTTTTACATCAAGGACTAAGGCATCTGTTCCTAATGCAATTTTTTTTGAAAGGATTGATGATGCAATTAAACTTACATTATCAACTGTTGCCGTCGCATCTCTTAATGCATATAAAAGTTTATCAGCAGGTACAATATTTTCTGTTTGACCAATTACTGCAATATTTGATTTTTTTAAAATTTCAACAAAGTTTTTTCCACTAATATTTATATTAAATCCAGGGATGGATTCAAGCTTATCAAGAGTTCCACCAGTATGGCCTAGACCTCTGCCACTCATTTTTGCAAAAACAAGACCAACTGAAGCAATTAATGGCCCAAGCACAAGGGTAACAGTATCTCCCACGCCACCTGTGGAATGTTTGTCTACTTTTAATCCAGGCACCTCAGATAGATCAACTCTATCTCCTGAATCTATCATTGCCTTTGTTAAATAATAGGTTTCATCTAAATTTAGTTTGTTAAAATAAACTGCCATCAAAAAAGCGGAAACTTGATAATCTGGGATTTCACCTTTGACATAATTTTCTATAAAATAATTTATTTCATATTCAGTTAAAATTTTATTTTCTTTTTTCTTTTGAATAATGTCTAAAAAATTCATCAAATCTCCTCAATTATTTCTTTTAAAAGCTCTTTAAATTTGCCTGCAACTTCTTTTCCAACTTCTACAACTTCTGCATGGTCAAGTGGTGTATCTAAAATTCCCGTACTCATATTTGTAATTGTTGAAATTCCTAAAATTTTAAGTCCTCTATGCCTTGCAATAATTGCTTCAGGAACAGTACTCATTCCAACAGCATCCGCTCCAAGTGTCCTTGCCATTTTTACTTCAGCAGCTGTCTCATAAGTTGGCCCTGTAAAATACATATAAACGCCTTTTCTTATATTAATGCCAAGTTTCTTTGCAGAATTTTCAGCTATATTGACAAGTTCCGGAGTGTATAAATCAGTCATGTCAGGAAATCTCGGCCCAATAGCATCGTCATTAGGTCCAATTAATGGATTTTTACCCATTAAATTTATGTGATCTGTAATAATCATAAGGTCTGCTGGTTTAAAATCCATATTAACTCCACCCGCAGCATTAGTGAGGATCAATGTCTTAATCCCTAAATCTGCAAGAACCTTTATTGGATATACTACATCGGAAATTTCGTAGCCTTCGTAAAAATGAATCCTTCCCTTCATTACGCAGACATTTTTTGATTTTATTTTTCCAAAAATTAATTTTCCGTCATGCCCTTTAACTGTAGAAACTGGAAAACCTGGAATATCCTTATAAGGTATTTCAATTTTATTCTCGATTGAATCTGCAAAATCTCCAAGACCTGAACCTAGTACAATTCCAATTTCAGGCTCTAGGCTTATTCTTTCTTTTATATATTTAATAGAATTATCCATTTTCCCTCCTAAAATTATTGTAATACAAAATTCCTGCAACAGTTTTTGAATCTATTATCTCGCCTAAGTTTATTAATTTTAAGGCTTCTTTAAATTTTACTTTTTCTACTGTCAAATGTTCAAACTCGTCGAGATCTTGATCTCCTGCAATAAGTCCTTCTGCGTAAAAAATAAATAATTTTTCATTTGTAAATCCTGGAGATGAATAAATTTCAAGCAAATAATCAGATTTTTTTGCATCATAACCAGTTTCTTCTTTTAACTCTCGAAGAGCTGCCTTTTGTGGTTCTTCTCCAAAATCCACCATTCCTGCTGGAAGTTCGTAAATTTCTTTATCAATGGCCTTTCGATATTGTCTTATTAAAATAATTTCGTCATCCTCAGTAATTGCAACTATGCCAACAGCAGGTTGTCTCTCCACAATTTCTCTTTTAGTATACTTTTGACCTTCCATCTCAACTGTATCCACTCTAAGTTGTAAGACCTTACCGTCAAAAATCTTCGTGGATTTCATAGTTCTCTCTTCATTGTTTGAATTTGCCATTTAATCACCAATCATTTCCTTTGCAGTTTCTATTGCAACTTCACTTATATTCATACCACCAATTAATCTTGCAACTTCTTGTACTCTTTCCTCATAATCTAATTTATCAATTGTTGAAATTGTACTGTTGTTTACCACATCTTTTTTAATTGCAAAATGTGTATCTGCTAGTGCAACAATTTGTGGCAAGTGAGAAATTACTATGACCTGTCTTTTTTTTGCAACTTCCTTTATTTTATTGCCAACAATTTGTGCAGTCTTTCCACTTATTCCCGTATCAATTTCGTCAAAAACAAGAGTAGGAATGTTATCTTTTTCAGCGATGATGCTCTTAAAGCCAAGCATAATTCTGCTCATTTCACCGCCAGATGCAACCTTTGCTAGAGGCATTAAATCTTGACCCAAGTTTGGTGCAATTAAAAATTCTATTTTGTCAATTCCATCACTTGACAAGTCTTTTTCTTTCAAATCAATTTTGAATTTTGCATCTTTTATATTTAATTTATTAATTTCTTCTTCCACTTTTTTCTCTAAAACTTTGGCAGTCTTCTTTCTATTGTCGCTAATTTTTTTTGCAACTTTTAAAGCTTCACCTTCAAGGTTTTTTATTTTGCTTAAAAGTTTTTGCAAATTGTCTTCAAAGTTCTGCAAAAAAACAAGTCTTTCATTTATTTCTTCATAAAAAGAATTAATCTTTTTAACATTATTCCCATATTTTAATTTTAAATTATTTACTAAATCAATTCTTTCTCTTAAGTATTGGAGTTTTTCCTCGTCCACTTCTCTAGAATTAATATATCTGTCGAGCTCCTTTGCGATATCAGACAATCTATATCTAATGTCTTCAAGTTCTTCTTCAGTTGCCTTTAAATCCTTGTTGAATTTTGTAACATCGACTATATTTACAATTATTTTATCTAAAATATCTTCAGCAGATACATTTTCATAACCGTCATTAATAAGTGCCTTTGCTTCTGATAATTTTATTAAAGTGTCAGTCATATTGTTTAAAACATTGAAGTCGTCGTAGAGTTCTTGGTCGTCATAATCTGTTAAAGCCGCATCTTCAATTTCTTTGATTTGATACTCTAATAGATCCATTTCTCTATCCTTGTTTTTTTCTAAACTTGACTTTTCTTGATATTCACTTCTCAAATCATTTATTTCTTGAACAATTTGCCTTATCTTTAAAAGCAAATCTCTTTGCTCTTTGCCAGAAAAATCGTCAATTAATCTTAACTGATTTTTATTGTCCATAAGTGAAATAGACTCATGTTGTGCAAAAATATCAATTAAATGAGTTGAAATTTTTGATAATATTTGAGAAGTTACCGTCCTATTATTCACTCTAGTAATAGAAGGACCCTTATATCTAATTTCCTTTGAAATTACAATTAAATCCCCTGAATCAATTCCATATTCAGATAAAAGTTTTTTTGTCTCGTCATCATAAGAAGAAAAAACAGCTTCTATAAAAGCTCTGTCTTTTCCCTTTTTTATAATATCCTTATTCGCTCTTTGACCAAGGACAAGTCCCAGAGAATCTATGATAATTGATTTACCTGAACCAGTTTCTCCCGTTAATACGTTTAAACCGGTTTCAAACTCAATTTTCATATTTTCAATTATTGCAAAATTTTCGATATTTAACTCTAAAAGCATTTTTCACCTAATCATTTAAATTTTTATAAGCATTATTTACAATTTCACTTGCATCAAAATTTTCATTATTTTTATCAGAATTTGATAGATATATTAAAAATTCAATATTGCCGCTTGTACCCTTTATTGGAGAATTTGTCAAAGCTAAAATATTTAAGTTCAATTTTTTTGCAAGTTCAATTATTTTTTCAATAACTTCGATATGTACCCTTTTATCCTTTACAATTCCGCCCTTGCCAACCTTTCCCTTTCCTGCTTCAAATTGTGGCTTTATTAATGCGACAATTTCGCCCTTTTCTCCGCAAATTTCCTTCGCAATGGGTAACACAAGTTCAAGGGAAATAAAGGAAACGTCTATGGAAATAAAATCTACTTCTTCAGAAATTAATTCTGTGTCAAAATATCTAATATTAGTTCGTTCAAGAGATACAACTCTATCGTCCATTCTAAGTTTATAATCAAGTTGATTGTAACCAACGTCAATGGCATAAACTTTTTTTGCACCATGCTTTAACATACAATGTGTAAAACCACCAGTTGATGCACCAATATCAACACACACAGAATCTTTTAGGTCTATTTCGTAATCGTCAATCATCTTCTCTAGCTTATGACCTCCTCTTGAGACGAAGGTATCTTCTAATCCCTTAATATATATTTTTACATCATCTTTTAATTGTGTTCCTGGCTTTTCCACTCTTTCAGTGCCAATAAAAACCTTGCCTTCCATTATTAATCTCTTGGCTTTTTCTCGTGAATCAATTAAACCCTTTTCAACTAATAATACATCTGCACGTGTTTTTGCCATTATCTGCTCCTGTTTATTAACTTCGCAACAAAACTTTTTAGCAAGTTGTCTTTAAGTTCAAGGTCTTCTAAGGCATCATAAGAAATCTTCGTTAATTCAATAATTTCACTCTTTAGTTCCTCTTTACTCTTGAAGTAAAGCATATTTATTTCACCACAATTTGGATCCTTGTCTTCATCAAGAAGGTCATCTTCAAATTGATATGCAATACCAATGGATTCGCCAAACTTAGAAAGCTTTGTGATATTATCTGCTTCTACACCTGCGATTATGCCTCCAACTACAATAGAAGCCCTTATAAGAGCAGCTGTCTTTAGCTTGTACATATTTTCGCAAATTTCTTCTGTATAATCTGAAACATTAAAATCTATATCAATAGTTTGTCCGCCAATCATTCCATTTACGCCAGTTGCATTGTAAATATATTTCATTGCCCTTATTGCAAGTTTTAGATCTTTGCTATCTTCAATATTTTCAATATGTCTTAAAAGAGTTTCCATGGACATATTTAAAAGTCCATCTCCCGCTAAAATTGCAATTCCTTCAGTGTAAACTTTGTGATTCGTTGGCTTTTCTCTTCTAAAATCATCATTATCCATTGCTGGAAGATCGTCATGAATTAGAGAATAAGTATGTATCATTTCAATTGCAGCAGCAAAAGGAAGAATTTTATCTAAACTATCATCTGAAAATTCGCAAAAAGTCAAAAGAGTTAACATCGGTCTAATTCTCTTTCCGCCAGAAAATAGTGAATATTTCATGGAATCAATGACTTTATGTTGTGAGCTTTCGTCGTATTCAAGCAAAGAACTCAAATAATTATTAAATTTTTCAAGTAAACTATCTATATCTGTCATCTTTATTGTCCTCAATATATTTAGAATTTTCTTCTGCAATAGTTTTAATCTTTCCTTCGTAGGCCTTTAATGTATTGTTCAAATACTTATATAGTTCAATGCCTTCTTCGTATTTTTTTATGGAATCTTCGAGACTAATGTCCTCAGACTCAAGTTCCTTTATAATTTTTTCAAGTTCCCTAAAAGAACTTTCATAATCCCTTTGCATTTAATCCCTCATTTTCACTTTTTGAACCTTTGATTTCACACTACCGTCCTTAAATTTTAGAGAAATAATTTCTCCAATCTTAACATTTTTAGCAGAATTTAGCTCTAAACCATCTTCTGTCAAAATCTCAACTTTATTAATCTTCTCATAGGCTGAATTTAGTCTTATATTCAAAAAATTTAGCCTTTCTTTTTCTTTTTTTAATCTCTCTTCTAAATCGTAATCTAAAATAAATTTTCCATAATCATTAAATTTGTCAATTTTATCCTTTATTTGCGATTTAAAATAATAATTTAAAAGTTTTTTGTTAAAGTTTAAATTTTCTCTATCTTTACCGAGCTTAGAATTTAATTTTACAGAAATATTTTTAAGTTTATAAGAGTAATTTTCTATTTTCTTTGACTTGTTGAGCTTGAAGTTTTGCAAATAAAATCTTTTATTTTGAAGACCATAGCAATAATTTTGTAAAATCTTTTTTATAGAATTGTTTAGTAAAGTTTCTCTATACAAAAGATTTCGAGTCATGAAATTTATCTTGTGAACTTGATTTTCTAGAGAAATATTTTTGTATAAATTAATAAGTTTTATATGACTGTAACTAATTCTTCTCTCCATTAAATTATTTAAATCAGATAGTTTTTTAGATAGTTGCGATAAAATTTCATCTTCACTAATTGTCGCAAGTTCAGCTGCATTCGTAGGCGTAGCTGCCCTAAGATCCGATACAAAATCACATATAGTGTAGTCAATTTCGTGTCCTACCGCAGAAATAACTGGAATTTTTGACGCAAAAATTTCTCTCGCAAGACTTTCGTCATTAAAAGCAAATAAGTCTTCAAAACTTCCTCCACCACGAGCAATTATTATAGTGTCTACTTTATTAACTTCATTAAAATATTTTACACCACGAATTAAATTACAACTAGCTACATCACCTTGAACAAGACTTGGAAAAACATAAATATCACAGGTTTTATTCCTTTTTCTAAAAAGATTTACAACATCTTTTATAGCTGCACCACTTGTAGAAGTAATTATCCCAATAGAAGACGGATACTTCTTGATTTTTTTCTTGTGAGAAGCATCAAAAAGTCCCTCATCCTTTAATTTTTCCTTTAGTTTCAAATATTTTTGATAGAGATTTCCCTCTCCATCTAACTCGATTTCAGTTGCATACAAAAAAATCCTGCCACTTCTCTCGTAATAAGTAACAGTCCCCTTTGCCATTACCTTAACACCGTCGAAGAATTCAATGTTTACATCATCTTGACTTGTCATTGCATCAATTCGTGCAAACTTATCTTTTAAAGAAAAGTAAATATTCCCATTGTTATGAATGTTTAAATTAGTAACCTCGCCAGTAATTGTAATATCTCTTAAGATATAATCCATTGAAATCAGCTTTTTGATGTAATTATTCAGTTCACTTACATTAAAAGCAATCTTTGCCAAATTAAAAACTCCTGTAAATAGTTCCCAAAATTCCATTAATAAATTTAGGTGAATCGTCGGAACTATATAGCCTTGCAATTTCAACAGCTTCATTAATAGAAACCTCTGGTGGAATGTCCTCTTTATATAAAAATTCATAAACAGCAATCCTTAAAATTTGCCTATCCACCTTTGCAAGCCTAGCCATAGTCCAACCCTTTAAATTCTTTTCAATTGTTTCATCAACAATATCAAGTTTTTCTAAAATATCTGGTATAACTCTATTGATGTAGTCAGATTCATCACCTAAGAAGTGATTGTTTTCCATAAATAAATTTAAATTTTCTAGAGAAAAATCATTATTTATATCCATGGAAAACAATGCCTGCATTGCACCTATTCTCGCTTTTTTTCTGCTCATTTTACATTCGTCTTTTCAGAATTTTTAACAGCGATGCCTGATATATGAACATTTACCTCAACAACATCAAAGTCAGTCATGTTTTCAATGGCTTCCTTAACTTGCGCTTGCACCCTTTCAGAAACCTCAACAATTTTTATTCCGTACTCAATAGTAATATATACATCTACAATAGTTTCTCTTTCACCAATATTAACCTTGACTCCTCTATTGAAGTTTTTTGTATTTAAAATGTCCGTAACTTGAGACTTAAAATTAGATCCAACTTTTACAACACCATCAACACTTTCAGCTGCAACAGACGCAACTGTAGCAATGACATCTTCAGAAATTTTAACTTTGCCTTCAGCCTCATTACCATTAACAAGATATTTATTATCCACTATTACACCTCCAAATTAACTAAAATAATTATACCAAATACTTTTTATATTATCAATTTATTGCACTTTGCCACAATTTTTTAAAGTTGTAAAGTTTTCCCCTTTATAAAATAAAAGATGGTTCAAAAAATTTTTACAATAAAAAGCCTGTGGGCTAATATTTTACATCTACTAAATATAGTCCACAGGCTGGTGCTGTTGGTCCAGCTGCCTTTCTTTTTTTCATTTTCAAGGCTTCTTTCATATATTCAATTTCTCTTTGACCTCTTCCAATTTCAAGAGCTGTACCAGTAACTATGCGTATCATATTTTTTAGAAAGCTCTTAGCGACAAAATCTAAATACAAAAAATCTCCCTCTTCAATTACGTCAATTTTATCAATAGTCCTTATCGAGTCCTTGACCACTGCACCCTTTCCCATAAAAGAATTGAAATCATGTTCTCCTATAAGATAAGATAGAGCCCTTCTCATTCTCTCTGGGTCAACCTTATAGGGGTACTCATAGGCTTTATTTAAAAGTAGAGCATTTCTGTATCTAGATAAATGTACAACATAGCGATATTTTTTTAACTTCGCATCGTATCTTGCGTGAAAATCTTCAGGGACATATTTTGCATCAACAACAGAAACATCTTCTGGTAAATTAAAATTTATAACCTTTGGAAGATTTCCAATGTCAATTGTGGTGTCTGAATAAAAATTTGCATACTGTCCAAGAGCATGAACTCCTCTGTCAGTTCTTCCTGCATAAAAAATTTTTACTTCTTTATTTAAAGTTTTTGCAAGACCCTTATTTAGTTCGCCTTCAACAGTTCTCTCATCTGGTTGCAATTGAAAACCGTGAAAATTTGTGCCGTCATAAGTTATTTTTATTAAAATATTCATAATTTAGAAACCAAAATTATTACTGCATAAAAAATTATATTGCCGACAAAAATAATTACGTCTTTCTTGACAATTTTTGATGCGTTCATTTTCGTCCTGCCATTTCCACCTTTGTAACATCTTGCTTCCATTGCTGTGGCAAGCTCTTCCGCTCTTCTAAAGGAATTTATAAAAAGAGGAACAAGTAATGGAACTAAATTTTTTGCACGCTTTACAATATTTCCCGATTCAAAATCTGCACCTCTCGCCATTTGTGCCTTCATAATCTTGTCAGTTTCTTCAATTAGTGTCGGTATAAATCTAAGGGCAATTGTCATCATCATTGCTATTTCGTGACTTGGCACTCCAATTCTTCTAAAGGGTCTTAATAACGACTCGATCCCATCTGTCAATTCAATTGGAGAGGTAGTATAAGTAAGCAAACTTGTACCAAGAACTAATAAAACAAGTCTTATGCCCATAAATACCGCAAGGTCAATCCCCGCTTGGGAAATTTTTAAAAATCCTAAAGTGTACTTTGCTTCACCTGGTGTGAAAAATAAATTTATTATAAATGTTACAAGAATAATCCATCTCAATGGCTTAAGCCCACGAAAAACTAATCCCATTGGTAATTTTGCCACATAAATAATTAATAATAAATAAATTACCACAGGTATATACATATAAATTGAACCAATAAAAAATAATGAGGCGATGAATAACATCATTGTAAGAATTTTTAATTTTGGATCAAATTTGTGAACCAGTGTTTCCCCAGGAAAGTATTGTCCAATTGTAATATCTTTAAACATGAGAAACACCTCTCAAATATTTTATCAGCGACTCTTTAGCTTCTTCAACTGTTATTGAGTCCTCATTAATGTCCAGTCCCTTTTTCTTCAACGCCCTCATAAGAGATGTAATTTGTGGAATTCCGAGTCCAACGGAAATAAGTTTGTCTTCATTTCTAAAAATTTCTCTTGGATTGGAATCTAAAAATACTTTTCCCTTATCCATTACAATAATTCTTTCCGCAATTTTTGCCACATCTTCCATAGAGTGAGAAACTAGAATAACTGTAATTTTTCTTTTTTCGTGAATACTTTTTATTTCTCCTAAAATTTCATCACGACCTCTTGGATCAAGTCCTGCAGTTGGTTCGTCAAGTATTAAAACCTTTGGTTCCATGGCAAGTACACCAGCTATTGCGACTCTTCTCTTGAGCCCTCCAGAAAGTTCAAAGGGAGATTTGTCTTTATAAGTTTCATATTGAAGACCCACAGAATCCATGGAGGACTTAACTCTTTTTAGAACTTCATCTTCATCTAAATCTAAATTTTTTGGACCAAAGGCAATATCTCTCTCTATGGTTTCTTCAAAAAGTTGATACTCTGGATATTGAAACACTAAACCTATTTTTTTTCTAAGTTCAGTTAAATTAGAGCTAGACTTGTCAACCTTAGTTCCGTCTACAATTATTTCTCCACTGCTTGGCTTCAAAAGACCATTTAAATGTTGAATAAAAGTTGACTTTCCAGATCCAGTATGACCAATTAACCCAATGAACTCATTCTCCTCGATATTTAAATTTAAATTATCTATTGCTATCTTCTCAAAGGGAAGACCCTCACTATAAATATGTGTTAAGTTTTTAATTTCTATAAGTGACATATTTCCTTCACCATTTCTTCGATATTTAAAACCTCTGTTGAAATTTCAATACCTTCTTTTTTTAATTCATATGCAAGTTCCGTTACTTGTGGAACATCCAGACCCAATTTTTTTATTTCCTCGACATGTGAAAAAACTTCTCTAGGATTTCCTCTCAGAACAATATTCCCATCTTCCATTACTATAACTCTATCGCTAATTGCAGCTTCTTCCATATAGTGAGTTATTAAGATGATAGTTTTGTTTTCTTCCTTATTTAATTTAACAAGTGTATCGACTACTTCTCGCCTTCCACTTGGATCAAGCATGGCAGTTGGCTCGTCAAGTATTATATATTTTGGACTCATGGCAAGAATCCCTGCTATGGCAACTCTTTGTTTTTGCCCACCTGATAAAAGATGAGGTGCATTTTTTTTGTAATCACTCATGCCGACATCAAGTAGAGCCTTGTCCACCCTTTTTCTAATTTCTACTGGATCAACTCCAAGATTTTCAGGACCAAAAGCAACTTCATCTTCAACAATTGTCGCAACTAATTGATTGTCAGGATTTTGAAAAACCATGCCCGCATTTCTTCTAATATTCCAAATTTCTTCTTCATTTTTAGTGTTCATCCCATCTACAATTACATCACCTTCGCCTGGAATTAAAAGTCCATTTATAAGCTTGGCAAGAGTTGACTTGCCTGAACCATTATGCCCAAGCAGTGCCACAAACTCGCCCTCATTTATTTCTAAATTAATATTTTTTAAAATTTGCTTTGCATTTTCGTCTTCATAATCGTATTTAAAAGACAGATTTTTTATGCTAATCATTACATCACCTTTACATTAACCCATTATACTTTATAAGTTAACAAAAATCCACATTATTTAACTGAAATATGCTGACTGTTCCCTATGTAAAATCTAAGGGGAAGATCCGCATCCTCTTCCGCATAATCTATCCCAATTCTTTTTGAAGTAATTATATTTTTTACTTTTTCACCATCTTCTATATAAAGATAATCAGGAGATAGAATTTTCCCATTTAAACTTCTATCAATATTAAGAGCTAAAGAAAGTTTTCCCGGTCCATTGCTTATATTTTTTCTTTGATAATTT
The DNA here is from genome assembly GCF_001940285.1 of Peptoniphilus grossensis. Taxonomy (NCBI): domain Bacteria; kingdom Bacillati; phylum Bacillota; class Tissierellia; order Tissierellales; family Peptoniphilaceae; genus Peptoniphilus; species Peptoniphilus grossensis. Next base: position 1,881,491 of record NZ_MJIH01000001.1, on the reverse strand, counting down.
GAAAGTTCTTTATAACTTTTTCCAAATCTATTAATGGCAAATCCGTCAAAATTTCCTAGAGGTTCAACTGCACGAATTAGCACTGCTTCTGGTTCTCCTTCACTCTTTGTCACAATGTTTAAAAGATTGTACATCCCATAAATTAAATATACATAAATGTGGCCTCCATCCTTATATAGGATTTTATTTCTCTCAGTAATTTTCCCACCATAGCTATGACAAGCTTTGTCATTAAGACCTAAATAAGCTTCAGTTTCCACAATTTTTGCATAGAAAAAATTACCAGAAATATTTCTGATAATTTTCTTTCCTAATAAATTTTTTGCAACTTCAACTGTATCTCTTCTGAAAAAGTCAGTTTCTAGTATTTTTCCATGCATCATATTTTTCTAATTCCTTATCAAACTTCTTTAGGATAAAAGTTAGAACGCTTAAATCATCAAAAAATCCAAAGAATAAAATAAAATCTGGAATAATATCTGCAGGATTTAATAAATATAAAAAACCTGCCACAATTAAAATAATATCTTTCTTCTTTACATCTTTATAGCTTCCATTAGAATAGTCAATTGCTAGACCAAGGGCAAGTTTAAGCTCTCTTGAAATTTTTTTAAATAAGTCCAATTTATTTGTCTTTGATAGGGACTCCCCAACAACTTTATTTAATCTATCTTTATTCTTTAATATTTGGTTGGCATAAGGCATTAACCTTCTTAAAGTTCTATAATAATTCAACTTTTCTTCCCCCTAAGTCAAAATTCACTTTCCCTTTACCCAAAAAATAAATTAATCATTCATCCACGATGAATCCTGTGGATTCTCTCTAAATAATTTTAACTTTTTAATTTCACTTTCCTTAATATAGTCCATTTCGTGAGCAACTTCTATAAGTTCATCAAAATTTGTGAGAGAATCATGACTAAAACCTGAATCTTTGAAATTTTCAACAGCCTTTTTCATATTATATGTGAAAATACTTACTATTCCTAAGACATTATAACCCGCATCTTCTAGCGCCTTTGCAGCCTCAATTGATGAGCCACCAGTTGAAAATAAATCTTCAATTACAACAACTTTTGCACCTTTGATTTTAGCACCCTCAATTTTATTTTGCTTGCCATGATCCTTGTTTGAAGATCTTACAAATCCCATGGGTAGATCCATCTTATCAGCGATAATAGCAGCATGAGGAATGCCTGCAGTTGCAGTTCCCATAATATATTCTACATCAGGATATTTTTCTTTAATTAAATCTACAAGTCCATCTTCAACAACTTTTCTGTCTTCTGGATAAGAAAGTATAAGTCTATTATCGCAATAAATAGGTGACTTTATTCCAGATGCCCAAGTATATGGTCTTTCTGGTGAAAGTGTTACAGCCTTTAATTTTAATAAAATTTTTGCGATTCCTTTCATTGTTCTCCCCCTAAAAAATCTCTTCTTATTTCTTTATATTCTTTTAATGGATCTTCAGCCTTTGTAATAGGTCTTCCAACGACAATATAATCAGAGCCAAGTTCTCGTGCCTTGCTTGGAGTTACAACTCTCTTTTGGTCGTCAGTCCCTTTTACCTTTCTAATTCCAGGAGTAACAGTAATAAAATTTGCTCCTAGATTTTCTTTGATCTTAGGAACTTCAAGTGCAGAACATACTATTCCAGAAAGTTTAGCTTCCTTTGCAAGTTTTGCATAATCGAGAACAACATCTTCAAGCGATTTTTCTCTGTCAATTTTAAGTTCATTGTGCATAACCTCTTCCACAGTAGAAGTTAGCATAGTAACACCAAGAGTAATTAGCTCTGGCTTTTTACTATTAACAACTTCACTTGCTTCAGTTAACATTTTTTTGCCACCAGCAATATGAAAATTAATCATATCAACATCAAGTAAAATAAGAGAATTTGTCGCACCCTTGCAAGTATTAGGAATATCATGTATTTTTAAATCCAAAAATATTTTATGTCCCAGTCTTTTTATTTCTTTAATAATACTTGGCCCTTCCCTATAAAAAAGTTCCATTCCAACCTTTACATAAACTTTTTCATTCTTAAAATTTTTCAAAAAATCAAGAGTTACTTTACTACTTGGAAAATCAAGAGCAATAATTACATCCTTTGCCATTTTAACCTCAGCTTTCTCCTGTTGCCTTTTTTTGCAAGTAGGCATTAATAAAAATATCTAAATCTCCATCCATTACCCTTTCAACATCGCCAACATCTACATTGGTTCTGTGATCTTTTACCATTGTATAGGGTTGGAATACATAGGATCTAATTTGTGAACCCCATGCAATTTGTGAATAATTGCCTTGAAGATCTTCGATTTTTTCTTTTTTTTCTTCTTCAGCAAGAGCAATAAGTTTTGCTTTTAGCATATTCATTGCCTTTTCTCTATTTTGAATTTGACTTCGTTCATTTTGACATTGAACAACAATTCCAGTAGGAATATGTGTAATTCTAACAGCAGAATCAGTAGTATTAACATGTTGTCCACCGGCTCCCGAAGATCTATATGTGTCGATCTTTAACTCTTCTTCCTTTATCTCAACTTCAGTGTCATCATCAAGTTCCGGAAAGACATCCACAGATGAAAAAGAAGTATGCCTTCTCTTATTAGAATCAAAGGGAGAAATTCTCACAAGTCTATGCACGCCCTTTTCACCCTTCAAATATCCATAGGCATTGTCGCCAAAAATTCTAAGAGTAACAGACTTAATTCCAGCTTCGTCTTCCTTTAAAATATCGAGAGTTTCAATTTTAAATCCCTTGTTTTCAGCATATCTAGTATACATTCTAAGAAGCATGCTTGCCCAGTCTTGTGCCTCTGTACCACCTGCACCTGCATGTATAGAAAGAATAGCATTGTGAGAATCATACTCTCCATTTAATAGAGTATTGAGTTTAAAATCAGCAGTCTTCTTTTCAATCTCATCCACCATATCTTGAAAATCTGTATAAGAAGAATAATCATCTTCAATTTCCATAAGGTCAATAAGGTCTTGTGCGTCGACAATTAATTCACTTAACTCATCATATTGATCTATCTTCTTTTGATATAAATTTGTTTCGTTTATAATTTTTTGGGCACTTTCATTGTCATCCCAAAAACCTGGTTCCATTTGTTTTTTATTAAGTTCTACAACCTTTTCTTTAAGAGAATCAATTTCAAGAGATTTTCCCAAAGATTTGGTAGTCTCTTTGGAATTTTCCAGACGCTCCTTATCTAAATAGATATTTTGCTCCATAAAAATCCTCCTTTATTTTGCTTATTTTAGTATAACACAGATGTCTAAATCTCACTATTATTTTTCTATTAAGCGAAAATATTATTTTTTATTTTATATAATTTATAAAAATTTGCATAAAAAAACTACTTAACAATAGTTGAGTAAATTGTGGTTCTATAATAAATAGTGTTGGTGAGAAATCATCAGCACTATTTTTGTATGGAAATGTATAAAAAATAGACATAGAAATCACATTCCTATAAAATATAGTTGCAACCAAATACCAAGGAGTGATTCTATGTCTATTAATAATTATATAAAAGATTTGTTGAATATTAAAGATAAAAATATAGTAATTGATACTGAAAATATTATTGTAAAGAAAGTTAAGTACATAGATACTAAATTTATTGGCTCTATAATATCTGTTGGGGAGTAAATCTCTAACAGATATTTTTATGTAAAAAAAATTGCACTTATACGCATTTAGTCCTAAACTTAAAATAACAACAAACTTTGTTAGGAGGTGCATATAAGTGCAAAATAATAATAACATGAATTTGTTGGGTTTTAAAGATGTAATTTTTGATAGTTTTTGTGAGGATAAGGAATTTGTTCACATTTATGCTTCTGTTACAAAGATGGATACTTGTCCTCACTGTGGTTCTACAAAGATTTGGGTTCATGATCATAGGATTCAAAAGATTAAGGATACTCATATTCATGGTAAGAAATGTCTTATTCATTTAAAGAAGACTAGGTATGATTGTAAGTCTTGTGGTTGTCGTTTTGAAAGAGAACTTGATTTTATTGCTAAGGGTCACACTATGACTTATAGGCTTGTTTTTGCTATTGTTGCTGAATTTAATGAACTTCATTCTAGCTCTTCTATTGCTAGTAGGTATAATGTTTCTTCTAATACTGTTTTGAGAATTTTACATTGTTTATATGTTTCAAGAGCAAAACTTTCAAGTGTATTGTGTATAGATGAGTTTAAAGGTGATAGTGGAAATATTAAGTATCAAACTTCTCTTCTTAATGGTGATAAGCACTCTGTCATTGATATTTTGCCTACTAGGGATAAGAACTTTTTGTTTAAATACTTTAAAAAAGTTCCTAACAAGGAGAGACAAGAAGTTAAGTTTTTTGTAAGTGATATGTCCAATACCTTTAAGTCTGTTAAGAATAGGTTCTTTAAAACTTCTATCCATATTGTTGATAGGTATCACTTCATAAGACAAGTTTCATGGGCTTTAGAGAATGTTAGAAAGAGGATTCAAAAAGATATTTCTTCTAAGCTTAGAAAGTATTTTAAGAGAAGTAGGAGTCTACTTACAAAACCTGCTTCTAATTTAACAACTGAACAAGCTAAAGAAGTTTCTTTAATGCTTGATTTAAACAACGATTTGAAGTTAGCATATAGGTTAAAGGAACTGTTTTACCAATATGTTCTAAGTCAACCCAATAGAGTTAGAGCATCTAAATCTTTAAGGGAATGGATAAGAAGAGCTGAAGAATCTGATTTAAAAGAATTTAAATCTTGTATCACTGCTTTTAATAACTGGTTTGATGAGATATGTAATTCTTTTGATTATCCTTGGTCTAATGGTCCACTTGAAGGTACTCATACTAAGATAAAGACTTTAAAAAGAAATTGTTTTGGTATGAAAAATTTCAATTTGTTTAGAAAGAGAATCATGTTTGCTTGTAAGTAATGATATGAAAATGGGAAAATTTTGCAAAACCCCTAGGGGTTTTGTTTGCTATACCTATTTTTAGTAATTTTTTAGTTATTTTAGTTTTGATATTCTAATAGCGCCTAAGTATTGATTTTTTAATGGAAAGAGAGACTCGAATTAACGAGTCTCCCCAATATTTGACATAGAGCCAATTTATTTATGGAAAATTAACTTATACACCAGAGGTTTGCCCATGTTGCGGTCATGTTAATGAATCTTTTAACATTATAAAATATGGTACTAAGATTTGTAAGATTAAACTTCCTGATGTTTCTAATATACCAACTATTCTTTTTCTAAAAAAGCAAAGATTTTTATGTAAAGAGTGCGGTTCTACCTTTAGTGCTAAAACCAATATAGTTAATGAGTATTCTAATATATCTAATGATGTAAAAAGAAAGATTGCTGTAGATCTTACTAAAATTTCATCCTTTAAGTCTATTGCTGAATCTAATAGTGTAAGCCCTAATACTGTTGTTAGAGTTTTTAAAGAATGGAGTAAATCCTTTAAACAGGACTTTTCTTATCTTCCACCGATACTATCTATAGATGAATTTAAGTCTACTAAAAATGTATCAGGCGCTATGAGCTTTATTTGTACCAATTCTATTACTGGTGAGATTATTGATATACTTCCTGATAGGAGACTATTTAAATTAGACACTTATTTTCTAAGATTCCCAAGAAGAGTTAGAGATCAAGTTAAGATTGTTGTTTGTGATATTTACTCTCCCTATATGGAACTTGTTAAAAAGGTTTTTAAAAACGCTTGTATTGTTCTTGATAAGTTTCATATTGTTCAAAATTTTACTCGTGCTTTTAATATGGCAAGAGTTCAACTAATGAAGAAGTTTAAAACAGACTCTCATGAGTATAGGTGTTTAAAAAGGTACTGGAAGTTATTATTGCTTCCTAAGGCTAAGTTAATATCAACACATTTTAAGAGTTTTCCTTGTTTTAAAGGATTTATCTCTCAAAAAGAAATAGTTGAACATATTTTAGATTTTGACTATTCTTTCAGGAAGATTTATGACTTAATCCAAAATATTTTATTTGCTATTAGAGAGAAAAATTTTGACACTTTAAAAACTATTTTGCAGGAATTTAAACCTGATGAGTTTGGGGAAATATATAGAAAAATTAAGACAGCTATAAGTACAGCTATCAAATATTTAGAAAAGATTAAGAATACTTTAAATACTAATTACAACAATGGAAAGGTTGAAGGTATTAACAACAGGATCAAAGTTATTAAGAGAATCTCATATGGCTATCGTTCTTTTGATAATTTTAGATTAAGAATTTTTTTATGTTTTTACCATAAAAAAATATATGGTTTAAGCCATAAGACATAAACCATATATCATTAATTTTTATTCACCAACACTATTTGACAAAGAACCGTTTTCTAGAGGTCTATATCTTTATAAAAATAAAGGCACTGGTCTCCCAATGCCTAAAAAATTATTTTGCTTGTTCTAGAGCGCTATTTGCTGCTTCAACAAATTGATCGTAGCTTTGTGTTGCACCACTTATTGCTTCCACTTCTTCAACTGAACCCCTTTCAGTAAGCTCTTTTCCATATTTTTGAGAAGCTTCAAGAGTCATTTGAGCAGTTTTGTATCCATCCTCTCCAGCTTCTTTTCCGTAATCTTCGCCCTTTTCTTTTCCTTCTTTGTCAAGATTTTTAACAACAGTATCACTTATTTTTCCGTCAGCAACTGTAATAGTAACTTCAACATATCCCCCGTATTTGTCTTCAGAAGATTTTCCTGTATAAGTTCCATCTTTAAGCATTGCTGCTGTTTCAGCTTTTGCATTAGCAGTTGCTTCTACTTTCTTATTGTTTTCCTTTGCCGCATTTTCCTTTGCATTGTTTTTTGCTCCGCCACATCCCACAAGTGTTAGTGACAACATTGCAACTGTAGCCATTGTAAATTTTTTCTTCATAATGTCCTCCTTAATAATAAAATTATATTAACTAACTTGCCAAAATCATTCTAAATTTAAAAACTTTGACAAATCAATTTCTACCAAATTTATACTTCCTCTCGAAATAATTTTCATTTCGCCTGTTAGTTGATAAATCCAATTTGAAATAAAGGGCTCATGTGAAACAAATATATAATTTTCCCCTTTATCTAAGCTTTTTAAAATATCTCTTATTTTTCCACCAGCGAGATATTCCTTGACCTCATAAGTAAAGTCAAGATGTTTTGCTAAAATTTCTGCAGTTTCCTTTGCCCTCTCAAGGGGTGATGAATAAATTTTATAAGATCTTTTATCCTCTAAATTATTTGCAAATACTTTAAAGGATTCTTCCAATTTTCTCTTGCCAATAGTAGTTAGCTTTCTCTTGAAGTCGTCATCTGCATAAATTTCTGCTTCGCCATGTCTTATAAAATAAATTTTCATTTTAAATTGTAAAAGGCATCAAAGCCGGGATAATTTGAAAGATCACCAAGTTCGTCTTCTATTCGGAGAAGTTCGTTGTATTTTGCTACTCTTTCACTTCTTGCTGGTGCTCCAGTTTTTATAAATCCTGCATTAGTTGCAACTGCTAAATCTGCAATTGTTGAGTCTTCACTTTCTCCCGATCTATGAGAAATTATTGCAGTGTAATTATGTCTTTTTGCAAGTTCTATTGCATCTAGTGTTTCTGTGATTGTTCCTATTTGATTTAATTTAATTAAAATTGAGTTTGCAGATTTCTTTTCAATTCCTTCTTGGAGCCTTTTTGTATTTGTAACGAAAAAGTCATCGCCAACTAATTGAACTTTATCTCCAAGAAGTTCTGTAATATGCTTCCAACCATCCCAATCGTCTTCTGCAAGTCCATCTTCTATTGAATAAATTGGATATTCATTTACTAGTTCTTCATAGAACTTTGAAAGCTCTTCTGAACTAAATTCACGGCCTTCGCCTGCAAGGATATATTTTTTCTTATCTACATCATAAAATTCTGAAGCCGCTGCGTCAATTGCAAGTACAATGTCCTTACCTGGTTCATATCCAGCTGCTTTTACTGCTTCAAGTATGCAGTCAAAAGCCCTTTTGTTGGATTCAAGATTTGGTGCAAATCCACCTTCATCTCCAACTCCAGTTGAAAGTCCCTTGTCCTTTAAAACCTTTTTAAGTGCGTGGTAAACCTCTGCTCCCATTCTAAGTGCTTCCTTGAAAGTTTCTGCGCCAATTGGCATGATCATAAATTCTTGTATATCCACATTGTTATCAGCGTGTTCGCCACCATTTATTATATTCATCATTGGAATTGGCATTGTCTTTGAGTTTACTCCGCCAAGATATTGATAAAGTGGGAGTCCTGCTTCATTTGCTGCAGCTTTCGCAACTGCAATTGAAACTCCAAGGATTGCATTTGCTCCAAGTTCTCCCTTGTTTTCAGTTCCGTCAAGTTCTATTAGCATTTTGTCGATTCCAAGTTGATCGAATACATCAAAACAAATTAATTCCTCGGCAATTCTTTCATTTACATTTTTAACAGCTTCTTCAACACCCTTGCCATTATATCTTTCTTCTCCGTCACGAAGTTCAACAGCTTCGTGAACGCCAGTCGATGCACCACTTGGCACAATTGAAGAGCCAAATCCGCCATTAACTGTTCCAATTTCTACTTCAACAGTTGGATTTCCCCTTGAATCAAGAACTTCTCTAGCATAAACATAATCAATTAAACTCATAATTCCTCCTATTTAAAATAAACTTTCGCCAGTCATAAGTTCTGGCTTTTCAATTCCCATGATTTTTAAAATTGTTGGCGAAAGATCACAAAGTGCCCCGCCACTTCTTAGTTTTGCATCTTTATTAAAAAGGAAAAGTGGAACAGGATTTGTGCTATGACTTGTGACAGCATTTCCCTCTTTGTCAATCATATATTCACAATTTCCATGGTCGGCAGTTATTATTGCAACACCATCTTTTTCCTTTAAAACTCTTAAAATTCTGCCTAAATTTGCATCAACTGTTTCCACAGCTTTTATTGCCGCCCTTAAATTTCCTGTGTGTCCAACCATGTCGGGATTTGCAAAGTTTAAAATTATTGCTCCGTATTTATCTTCTTTTAATTTTGCAATTACAGCATCCGTAACTTCATTGGCACTCATTTCAGGTTTTAGATCATAAGTTGCAACCTTTGGGGATGGAATAAGAACTCTGTCTTCCCCTTCAAAGGGCTTTTCTCTTCCACCGTTGAAGAAAAATGTAACATGTGCATATTTTTCTGTCTCTGCAATTCTAAGCTGATTTATTTTATTTTTTTCCAAAATTTCACCCAAAGTGTCCCTTGGGATTTCATCTTTAAAGGCAACAAATTTATTTTTAATATTTTTATCATACTCTGTCATAGTTACAAGAGTCGTATTTATTTTTTCTCTCTCAAATCCTTTAAAGTCATCGTCAACTAAGGCTCTTGTAATTTGTCTAACTCTATCTGGTCTAAAGTTAAAAATTATTATTGAATCCTTTTCTTCAATTTCAGAATTTTTTACGAATTTTGCAGGCAATAAAAATTCATCAGTAATATCTTTATCATAAGAAGATTTTATATAATCTAAAATATTTTCATCTACAAAATCCACCTTTGACACGAGGTTGTCGTAATATCTCTTAATCCTTTCCCATCTGTTGTCACGGTCCATGGCATAAAATCTACCGGAAATTGTAGCAATTTTTCCCTTTCCTATTTTATCTATTTCCTTTTGTAGTTCTTTAATATCTTCTAATGCAGCATGTGGCGATACATCACGACCATCTGTTATTGCGTGGATATAAGTTTTTTCTATTCCTTCCTTTGCCATTAATTTTATAAGAGCCTTCAGATGATCAAAATGTGAGTGAACTCCACCCTTTGACACAAGTCCAATTAAATGAACTTTTGAATTGTTTTTCTTTGCGCTATCAATAGCTCTTTTAAATTCAGGATTTTTAAAAAATTCGCCTGACTTAATCGCCTCAGTTATCTTTGTAAGATTTTGATAAATTATCCTTCCTGCACCTATATTTAAATGTCCAACTTCAGAGTTTCCCATTTGTCCATGAGGAAGACCTACATATTCTTCGCTAGCAAAAATTTCTGTATGAGGTGAATTTTTATAAAGCTCGTCAAGAGTAGGAGTCTTTGCAAGTTTTACTGCATTTCCTATTTTAGATTCATTTATCCCAAACCCATCCAAAATTATCAGCATAGTTGGCTTCATAAATTTTCACCACACTTTATTATTTCAATGAAATCATTGACATCAAGGCTTGCGCCTCCAACAAGGACTCCGTCAATATTTTCTTTTGCCAAAATTTCTTTTGCATTAGATGGTTTTACAGATCCGCCGTATAAAATTCTAATTTCTTTAGAAATTTCTCCATAATTTTTATTTATAATTTCTCGAATTTCTCTACACATCTTTTCTGCATCTTCAGGAGAACAAGTTTTTCCAGTGCCAATTGCCCAAATTGGTTCATAGGCAATGGCAATATTTTTAAGATTTTCTACACCACTAAGGGAATTTAGCAGTTCATTTTTTACAAAATCTAATTCTTTATTTTCTTCTTTTATTTCAAGAGATTCACCAAGGCAAAGAATAACAAATAAATTATCAGAAAGGGCTCTTTTTATCTTTGCATTTACAATCTCATCGCTTTCCAAAAATTTTTCTCGTCTTTCAGAATGACCGATGATTACATTCCTAACTCCAATATCTTTGAGCATGTTAGTCGAAACTTCACCAGTAAAGGCTCCATCGTCAAATTCAGAAACATTTTGTGCAGCTACTTCAATTTTATCTTTTACACTTTTTTTAAAACTTTCGAGAGAAACAAAGCTTGGTGCAATAAGAACATCTACATTTTCAAATTCAAAATCATTTATTTTATTTGCAAATGCAAGAGCCTCACTAGAAGTTTTATTCATCTTCCAATTTCCACAAATATATTTTCTTCTCATGCTTCTTCAACTGCCTCAATACCAGGAAGCTTTTTACCTTCAAGCATTTTAAGACTTGCGCCACCACCAGTTGAAATGTGAGTTAATCTATCTGCAACACCAGCCTTTTCAACTGCAGAAACAGAATCTCCCCCACCAACAATTACTGTTGCATCAAGATTTGCTAAGATTTTTGCAAGTTCAATAGTTCCATGAGAAAATTCTTCTATTTCAAAAACTCCACAAGGTCCATTTAGTACAACTGTCTTTGCATCTCTTATAGCTGCTTCAATATCTTTTAAGCTCTCGCTTCCAATATCTAGGATCATGTCACCTTCACTTACATCTTCTACATTCTTCAAAGTCCCCTTTACATTTTCAGAAAGCTCTGGAGCAACAATTACATCTCTTGGCAAAATTAAATCTACGCTCTTGTCAATTGCCTTTACCATAAATTCTCTAGCAAGGTCTAGTTTATCATCTTCAACTAAAGATTTACCAACTTCAAGCCCTTTTGACTTTAAGAAAGTATTCGCCATAGCACCAACAATTACAAGCACATCAACTTTTTCTAGCAAATTTTCAATTGCACCAATTTTGTCAGAAACCTTCGATCCTCCAAGAATTGCAGCAAAGGGCTTTTCTGGATTTTTAAGAGCATCGTCAAAATATTTTATTTCTTTTTCAACTAAAAATCCCACACAAGATGGTAAAAATTTAGTAACACCAACATTTGAAGCATGAGTTCTGTGCGCTATTCCAAAGGCATCATTTACAAAAATATCTCCAAGAGAAGCAAGTTTTTTTGCAAAATCAACGTCATTCTTTTCTTCGCCCTCTACAAATCTAAGATTTTCAAGAAGAGCTATTTCACCCTTTTTAAGTTTTTTAACTTCTTCAAGAACCTTTTCGTCAACAATTTCCCTTGAAGCAATGAATTTAACATCCTTCTTTAAAAGTTCAGAAGCTCTTTTTGCCACTGGTTCAAGAGAAAATTCTTCTTTGTATTCACCCTTAGGCCTTCCAAGGTGGCTCATAAGCACAACTTTTGCACCCTTTTCTATTAAATAATTAATAGTAGGAATGACTTTTACAATTCTATCCTCTCCATTAACTTTGCCAGCCTTTAGTGGAACATTAAAATCAACTCTAACTAATGCAGTTTTATCATTAAAATCAAAATCCCTAATAGTCTTTTTCACATTACACCTCTTACTTTTGATTTCTCATTAAAATTATCAATTAAATTATACCATAAATTAAAAAGAGTTTATATTTGTAGAATAGTTTAATATTTATAATTTATCGTGAAGTATAATTTCATAAATGTATTATTAATAGAATGTAAAATACTTGACTTTTTGATTTATTTTATCGTACTATATTAAACAAATAAATCGTTGAATTATATGTAGTTTTTTGCTAATAATTTAAGTAATAATTAAGTCGTTATAAATTTTTTAATTTTATTAAAAGGAAGATGAAAAATATGTTTCATAATATTAAACGATATAAAAACAGAGACATTTTATTTGGATAAAAACGCTAATTTGTATTTTAAATTAAGGGAGGTTAGAAGGGGTAATTTATGAAAATGCAAATATTAAAATTTCTTACATTAATTCATCCTCACTATCTTTTTAATATTATTGAAATATTACTTTTAATTTTAATATTAAATAAATTAAAAGAGTTGTTTAAGGAGATGTGATTTTATGGAAAAATATTCTGAAAGTGTACGAATTCTTACGAGTCTAATTCCCTATACTGTTTTGCATGTTATCAAGATTGTTTTATTAGTTAAAATATTAAATCTTTTAAAACACTTTAAAAATCAATAAAATTTTTAACATAAAAAAGGAACTGCGATCTTTAAATCAGTTCCTTTTCCTTTATTAATATAATTTTGCCCCTGCTGGGATATTGTCGTCTAACATCACTAGGTTTAGTAGTTCTTCTCCATCATAATCGCATATTGCTGACAATAGCATACCACAAGATTCTTCGCCCATCATTTTTCTTGGAGGAAGATTTGTAATTGCCAATAATGTTTTTCCTACTAATTCTTCTGCTGAGTAGAAGTTTTTAATACCTGATAGAATTGTTCTTTTCTTTTCAGAACCATCATCTAATGTAAATTTCAATAGTTTTTTTGACTTTGGAACTTCTTCGCAGTTCTTAACTTTTACAACTCTAAAATCAGATTTTGAGAAAGTATCAAAGTCAACATAATCTTCAAAAAGTGGTTCAACTTTTACTTTTGAAAGGTCAAGTTTTATTTTTGATTTTTCATCTGCTGCTTTATTTTCATTTATTTCTGCAACTTCTTTTCCTATTGGTTTCATTGTTGGGAATAAAAGAACATCTCTTATGCTAGGTTGGTCTGTCAAAAGTACTACCATTCTGTCAACGCCAATCCCAAGTCCTCCTGTTGGTGGAAGACCTACTTCAATTGCATTGATGAAATCTGAATCCATTGGATGTGCTTCATCGTCTCCTGCTTCTTTTTCTGCAACTTGTGCTTCAAATCTTTCTCTTTGGTCAATTGGATCGTTAAGTTCAGAAAAGGCATTGGCAAATTCCCAAGTGTTGATAAAAGCTTCAAACCTTTGTGTAAGTCTTGGATCCTTTGGATTTCTCTTTGCAAGTGGAGAAACTTCTACTGGGTGACCAATTACAAATGTTGGCTCAACAAGATGTTCTTCACAGAATTCTTCAAACATTTCAGAAAGAAGCTTGCCCCAAGTATCATTTTCAGAAACTTCAAGTCCCTTTTCTCTAGCGATTTCTCTTGCCTTTTCATCTGTATCAATTTTGTTAAAGTCTACATCTGCATATTTTTTAACTGCATCGATCATCGTTATTCTCTTCCAAGGTGCCTTTAGTGAAATTTCTGTACCTTGATAATTTATTGTATCTGTGCCAAGAACTTCTGTTGCAACATATTCAAATAAATTTTCAGTTATCCTCATCATTTCTTCGTAATCAACATAGGCTTGATAGAGTTCAATATTTGTAAATTCAGGATTGTGTTTTGGATCCATTCCTTCATTTCTAAACATCTTGCCCATTTCATAAACTTTTTCAAATCCACCTACTATTAATCTCTTTAAGAATAATTCATTGGCAATCCTAAGTTGCATATCGATGTCAAGGGTATTGTGATGAGTGTAGAAAGGTCTAGCATTTGCTCCACCTGCCACAGTTCCAAGTATTGGAGTTTCAACTTCTAAAAATCCCCTATTATCTAAAAATTCTCTAATTTTTTTTATGATTTTATTTCTCTTAATAAATACATCTTTTACTTCTGGATTTACAATTAGATCCACATATCTTTGTCTATATCTTAGGTCAGGATCCTTTAGTCCGTGGAATTTTTCTGGAAGAATTTGAAGTGATTTTGAAAGCAAAGTTAAGTCAGTTGCACGAACAGTAATTTCACCAGCTTCTGTCTTAAATACAACTCCCTTTACTCCAACTATATCTCCAATATCTAATCCCTTAACTTCCTCATATTTATCCTCAAGGACATCCTTTCTTGCAAATACTTGGATAGTTCCCACTGAATCTCTAATGTCTAAAAAACAAATTTTGCCATGGCGTCTTTTGCTCATTACACGACCAGCAATGGATACTTCTCTCTCTTCATCTTCATTAAATCCTTCTTTGATATCCTTTGAATGAGCAGTTACATCATAAGTTTCCTTTACAAAGGGATCTTTACCTTCACTTTTTAATTCCTCAAGCTTTTGCCTTTTTAACAAAAGCATCTCATTTAGATTTGCATCTTCTGTCTTTTTCACAAATTGCCTCCTAAATAGTTATTCCACAAATTTCGTACCTAATAATTCCATCTGGAACTTCAACTTCAACTACATCGCCAACATGATTGCCAATTAATTTTGACCCAACTGGTGACTCGTTTGAAATTTTTCCTTCAAGAGGATCTGCTTCCGCTGAACCAACAATTGTGTATTCGTCTTCTTCCATTGTATCAACTTCTCTAACTCTTACGCTAGAACCAATGTTGACAACTTCTGTATTTAAGTCTTTTTCATCTATAATTTTTGCATTGCGAACCATCATTTCAAGTTTTGCAATTCTCTCTTCAACTTGTGCTTGTTCGTTTTTAGCTTCGTCATATTCAGAATTTTCTGAAAGATCGCCATAGCCTAAAGCTACTTTAATTCTTTCAGAAACTTCTTTTCTTCTAACTGTTTTTAAATACTCAATTTCATTTTCGATTTTTTCTAAACCTTCCGGTGTGAAAAATATATCCTTTGCCAAAATTCTCTCTCCTCAATATATAAAAAATAAGGCGTCAGCCGCCCTTAACAAAAACCTTTTAATCTAAGCTATTATAGTCGAAACTTCTTTAAATGTCAAGAATTTAAAGTTTTCGAGAATTTGTTTAGTCTTTTTCTTCAAAATAAAAAATCTCTGCAATATTAAATTATATTGCAGAGTAAATTTCATTCTTTATTTTCAATTTTTTCTTTTTTTACCTTACGCTTTTCTTGAGTGTAATATATTGCATTATCTATTACGCAAGCACAAATAAATAAGTCATATATTTCATGGTATGTTAAGTCTTCCAAAAAAGTATTATCATTTAATCCTGCCAAAAAATAATCAAATATCAAAATCATTAAAAGAATTATCAAAATTAGTAGAAAAATTAAAAATGGTATTCTCTTTATAATATTTTTCTTATGATTTAAAATAAATACAATAATCCATAAGAATTTAAAAATTTCTAATAACATATGATTAGTTCCAAAACCTATAGTCAGCATCTATTAAATACCATTTGCCATAGCCTTCATATTCACCATATTGGTATCTTTCTGTGAGATATAAACTAACTCCTGTATGATATCTAGCTAGTTCTGAAAAAATAAATCCCAATAAAAAACATAAAAATCTTTTTTCCATAAATATTTGCTCCTAATTCTTTTCATTTAAACTATGTAACAAATTAAATAAAAATTCAGTTATCCATCGAAATCACCGCCAATATCACTTTACTATTTATTTTTCTCTTTAATCTATTTACCCTTTTTATTAAAAAATAACAAAGTATAAAACTATTAAGCAATAGATATATCAAAAATTCATATAATTTCTTATAACTTCTATTATCTCATCCTTGTCCTTTAGAGTATTTAATTTATTTCTTATTTCCTTTGAATCCTTCATACCCCTAAAATAATTTGAGTAGACCTTTCTCATCTCTAGGATGCCAAGTTTTTCTCCTCTATAATTTATTTTTCGCTCTAATTCATCAATCATTAAGAGAAGTTTTTCTTTATCTGTGGGGGTTTTATAAGATCCAGTTTTTAAAAGTTCTTCGATTTGATTAAAAATGTAGGGATTTCCAATTGCACCACGACCAATTGCAACTCCATCTACTCCAGAATATTTAATCTTTTCAACTGCATCTTCTGGGTTTTTAATGTCGCCATTTCCAATTACTGGAATTTTTACATTTTTCTTTACTTCTTTTATAAAATCCCAATCGGCTCTTCCTGTGTAATATTCTTCTCTTGTTCTGCCGTGAACTGTTACAAAGGATGCTCCAGCTGCTTCAATGTTTCTTATAGCTTTCATAGAAGAAATTCCCTTTATTCCCTTCCTTACTTTTACAGAAACAGGTTTTTTTGAATTTTCTACAACAGATTTTACAATATCATATACTAAGGATGGGTCACTTAAAAGATAGGAACCTGATTTGTTTTTTACAATCTTTGGAGCAGGACAGCCCATATTTATATCTACATAAGAAAAATTGTAATCATTTAAAATACACGTAGCCTCGCCCATAATTTTTGGATCACTTCCAAAAATTTGCACAGAAACTTTTTTCTCCTTTGGAGATATTTTCAAAAGGTCCATTGTCTTTTTATTTTCATAGACAATTGCCATGGCTGAAACCATTTCTGTTACTGTTATGTCCGCACCCTTTTCAGTCGCAATTTCTCTAAATGCAATGTCGGTGTAGCCTGCCATTGGTGCTAAAATTTTTAACAAAAAATCACTCTCAATCTATTTTATTATTTTTTTCATATATAATTTTTAGTCCTTCAAGAGTTAAAAATCTATTGATTATGAAATTATACCTTGAATCACTTGTAAGCATTGTTGAGAAACCACCAGTTGAAATAATATTAGTGTCTTCTTCCTTCCAATTTAGTTCTTTTAAAAGTTTAGCAACTATTCCATCGATCATTTCTTTAAAACCATAATATAAACCTGATTGCATAGCTCCAACTGTATTTGCTTGAATAACCTTATCTGGCGCAATAATTTCTATCTTTGGAAGTTTTGAAGTCATCATAAACAGTGCTTCAGCAGAAATTCCTATGCCAGGCATAATAAGTCCGCCAAGATAATTTTTTCTTCATCAACTACGCAAAAAGTCATTGCCGTTCCAATATCTACGATTATTGATTTTTTGCCATAAATTTCTAATGCTCCCACAGCATTTACAATTCTATCGGCACCAACTTCTTTGGGATTATCGTATTTAATATTAATTCCCAAATCTAATTCACAGTTTACAATCATTGGATTTTTATTAAAATATTTTTTCACCATAGAAGGAAGTGTGTGCATAAGATTAGGCACAACTGATGAAATAATTACATCTTCTATATCTTGAGGATCAATATTGGCATGAGTTAATGTGTTTATAAAAATTAAACCATATTCATCTGATGTTCTAGTCTTCACAGTAGAAGTTCTAAAATCATTTACAAGTTCGTCTCCCTTATAAACTCCCCAAGTTATGGAAGTATTTCCTACATCTATCACTAATAACATTTTTACACCTCATATAACAAATTGTTTTTATTATATATTTTATAATATTCTCTTTCAACTAATTATTTACCCAAAAAATATTATTTGCTCAATCTTTTTTAATCTAAGATAAATATTTGCGTCAACCTTATTGACAATCTAGTAAACATTGTGTACTATGTTAATTGGAGGTTAATGATGAAGATTAAAACAAAAGATATAACAAAAATTGCACTTTTAGTTGCACTTATTGCTGTAGGAGCATTTATTTCTATTCCAATTGGACCAGTTCCCTTTACTCTACAAAACTTTTTTGTATTTATGACAGGACTTTTACTTACACCTTTTTATGCGGGACTTACAGTTTTTATATATGTTCTGCTTGGGCTAATTGGTATTCCAATTTTTGCAGGTTTTACTGGAGGCTTTGAATCCTTTTTAAAACCAAGCTTTGGATTTTTAATTGCCTTTATTATAGGGGCTGCATTTATATCTAAATTTGCTCATGGTGAAAAAAGCTTTGGAAAAATTATGCTTGTATTAATTTTAGCTGAAGTAATTTTCTATGCAATAGGTCTTCCTTATATGTATCTAATATTAAATAATGTAATGGGCAACTCAATGGATGTCGCTAAGATACTTTCTTTAGGTATGATACCTTTTATTATACCTGATATGGTAAAGGCAGTTGTTGCTGCAATTATTGCACCAAAAATTTTAAAAGTAATAAATAAGTAATTTTAAAGTTTAATAATTTATAAATAATAGAATAATTAATAGAAAAGTCTCGCTTCTGTGCGAGATTTTTTCTATTCTAATTATAGTTATATATTAAAAATTCTGTTATAATATCTTGGTAGGAGGTTATTATGAAATATTCCAAAAACAATAAACCTCGTGGAATGATTAAACTTTCTAGCGTATTAAAAATACTCATATTAATAGTTGTTGCTGCAATTATTATTTTAGGCTCAATGGCTACCGCTATTGTACTTGGTATTTTTAAAAAAGCTCCCGTAATAGACCCCTCAGAGTACAGATCACAACTTTCTGAGACTTCAAGGATCTATACAAATGACGGAAAACTAATTGAAACATTGGTATCCGATGAGTTTAGTGAGTTTGTTCCCTATGAGGATATACCAAAAAATTTAGTAAATGCCATTGTGGCGATAGAGGATGAAAGATTTTTCGAACACAGTGGAGTTGACTATAAAAGAGTTGTTGGCGCTCTTATCCACGACTTAAAAACCAGATCCTTTGATCAAGGTGCATCAACTATTACTATGCAGCTTGCGAAAAACTTGTACACTTCTTTCTCTAAAAGCGTAGTGAGAAAAATTACAGATGTTTATTATTCCTACCAAATAGAAGAAGACCTTACTAAAGAGCAAATACTTGAAGCTTACTTAAACTCTGCAGGTTTTTCTAAGGGAACTGTTGGCGTACAAGCTGCTGCTAAAACTTTTTTTAATAAAAATGTATCTGAGCTTGACCTTGCCGAATGTGCACTTTTAGCAGGCGTTACAAACTTGCCAGAAAAGTACACCCCTTACAATACTCAAGAGATTAGTCCAGAGGATGACCTTGGAAATATCGAAGTAGTTTTACTTCCAAAAAATGAAAATTCAAAACCTAATTCCGATGAAATCATTGAAATTGCAAAAAGTTTAAATGAGCTAGGACAAATAGATAATTTTGATCTTATTCAAATACAAAATGATTTAATGGTTCCAGTGAAGGCTGTCTTCAATAAGACTTCTCAAGAAAGACAAAAATTAGTTTTAAAGAAAATGCATGAGCAAAATCTCATTACTAATGAAGAATATGAAAATGCCTTAAATGAAAAAATCGACATCAACATTGGTTCTCGTAAAGAGAGTGGAATTTCCTCTTTCTACACAGATGTAGTTCAAAAAAATACTATTAAAATTTTAATGAACTCGGGCTATACAAAGGAAGAAGCTACAAGCAAATTATTTAACGGTGGATTGAAAATTTACACTCCCATGGACATCGATATACAAAGAACATTGGAACAAGTGGTTTCAAACCCTAAATATTATTATGGAGGCTTCACCGACAAAAATGGAGTAATTCAACCACAAGTTGCATCAGTTATAATAGACCAAAAAACTCATGAAGTTAAAGCTCTTGTAGGTGGTAGAAATGTAAGTGGCGGTAGATTGTTAAATAGAGCTCTAGTTCCTAGACAACCTGGATCTTCTATTAAACCTATTTCAGTTTATTTAACTGCTTTTAACAATGGAGCAACTGCAGGCGATGTTTATCTTGACTCTAAAATGCCAGAAAAAATATTTGGCTATTCACCTAGAAATTCAGGAAATTATTATCAAGGTTGGACTACTATAAGGAATCTCCTTCGTCAATCTTCAAATGTTGGTGCATTTCAAGTTGCAAGAGATATTTCTGCTGATAAAGATGCAAAGGCAAATAAAAATTCAACATACTCAAAAGTATACAATGATGAAGAATCAATTAATAAAATGGTGGACACTCTAAAATCCATTGGCGTGAGCACAATTGTAGAAAAGAAAGACAATCCAACATGGAATGACATGGACTATTCTCCATTAACTCTAGGTGGAATGAGCTACGGCATAAGTCCCTTTGAAATGGCTGGTGCTTTTACTACACTTGCCAATGAAGGAAAATATGCAAATCCCTATGTAGTTTCAAAAATCGAATCAAATACTGGTGAAGTTATCTACCAAGTTGATCCTAAAGAAGAAGAAATTACAACGCCTCAAAATGCATATATTTTAACAGATATGCTTAGAGATGTTGTAAAACGAGGAACAGGTCGAAATGCATCCTTTGCAGGACAAGATATTGCAGGTAAGACTGGTACAACTAACGACAAGAAAGATGTCTGGTTTGTCGGTTACACTCCTTACTACACTTGCTCTGTTTGGATTGGCAATGACAAAAATCAAAAATTATCCTTCGGTTCAACTCAGTCAGCTTATCTTTGGAAACAAATTATGAGAGCTGTTCATGAAGACTTAGATAAAAAGGAATTTGAGGAACCTAATGGAATTTATACAAAATACGTTAACGGAAGGCGAGAACTCTTTGCCGATGGAACTAAACCACATTACACAAATAAAATGGGTTGGTATAAAGATTCTCAAGAGAAAAAGAGCGAAGATAAAAAAGATGATAATGACAAAAATAATGACAATGAGAAGAAATCATCAAATGAAAATGAAAGTAAAACTAGAAAAAAATCTAGTTCAAAGTCAATAATTACAGATGAAAATGAGGAATAAAATTTGTAATTAAAAGTAAAAATCTCTAAAGTTTAATTAAGCTTTAGAGATTTTGGTTCTTTGTCAAATAGTGTTGGTGAATAAAAATTAATGATATATGGTTTATGTCTTATGGCTTAAACCATATATTTTTTTATGGTAAAAACATAAAAAAATTCTTAATCTAAAATTATCAAAAGAACGATAGCCATATGAGATTCTCTTAATAACTTTGATCTTGTTGTTAATACCTTCAACCTTTCCATTGTTGTAATTAGTATTTAAAGTATTCTTAATCTTTTCTAAATGTTTGATAGCTGTACTTATCGCTGCCTTAATTTTGCTATATATTTCCCCATACTCATCAGGTTTAAATTCCTGCAAAATAGTTTTTAAAGTGTCAAAATTTTTCTCTCTAATAGCAAATAAAATATTTTGGATTAAGTCATAAATCTTCCTGAAAGAATAGTCAAAATCTAAAATATGTTCAACTATTTCTTTTTGAGAGATAAATCCTTTAAAACAAGGAAAACTCTTAAAATGTGTTGATATTAACTTAGCCTTAGGAAGCAATAATAACTTCCAGTACCTTTTTAAACACCTATACTCATGAGAGTCTGTTTTAAACTTCTTCATTAGTTGAACTCTTGCCATATTAAAAGCACGAGTAAAATTTTGAACAATATGGAACTTATCAAGAACAATACAAGCGTTTTTAAAAACCTTTTTAACAAGTTCCATATAGGGAGAGTAAATATCACAAACAACAATCTTAACTTGATCTCTAACTCTTCTTGGGAATCTTAGAAAATAAGTGTCTAATTTAAATAGTCTCCTATCAGGAAGTATATCAATAATCTCACCAGTAATAGAATTGGTACAAATAAAGCTCATCGCGCCTGATACATTTTTAGTAGACTTAAATTCATCTATAGATAGTACAGGTGGAAGATAAGAAAAGTCCTGTTTAAAGGATTTACTCCATTCTTTAAAAACTCTAACAACAGTATTAGGGCTTACACTATTAGATTCAGCAATAGACTTAAAGGATGAAATTTTAGTAAGATCTACAGCAATCTTTCTTTTTACATCATTAGATATATTAGAATACTCATTAACTATATTGGTTTTAGCACTAAAGGTAGAACCGCACTCTTTACATAAAAATCTTTGCTTTTTTAGAAAAAGAATAGTTGGTATATTAGAAACATCAGGAAGTTTAATCTTACAAATCTTAGTACCATATTTTATAATGTTAAAAGATTCATTAACATGACCGCAACATGGGCAAACCTCTGGTGTATAAGTTAATTTTCCATAAATAAATTTAGTATCTATGTACTTAACTTTCTTTACAATAATATTTTCAGTATCAATTACTATATTTTTATCTTTAATATTCAACAAATCTTTTATATAATTATTAATAGACATAGAATCACTCCTTGGTATTTGGTTGCAACTATATTTTATAGGAATGTGATTTCTATGTCTATTTTTTATACATTTCCATACAAAAATAGTGCTGATGATTTCTCACCAACACTATTTATTATAGAACCGAGATTTTTTATGTCTAAAATATTTCGAGCGATTAATTTTTCAAAAAATAATTTCTTAAAATTTTTATAAAAAGTTATATAGGTATAAAATTATAGGAAGTGTAATAACACATAAAATAGTCGACTGCATTACTAGTTTTGTTGCAAAAACAGGATCTACATCGTATTTTGTAGAAAAAATTCCCGTTATAGATGCAACTGGCATTGAAAATAAAATTATAATTATTTTTTCCACAAAGGGATCTATACTAATAGGCATTATACAAAATAAAGCTATTAATATTACTGGAAATAAAATAAGCCTATAAAAACTCATTACATAAACTCTTTTTTCTACAAAAATATCCTTTATATCCATTTCTCCAAGCATTAAACCAATTATAATCATAGAAAATAAACCTGTGCCATTGCCTACAATTTCTAGTACGCTATAAATAAAATCTGGAATTTTAAAGCCCGAAAATAAAATAATTAACCCAGC
This sequence comes from Peptoniphilus grossensis, assembly GCF_001940285.1. Taxonomy (NCBI): domain Bacteria; kingdom Bacillati; phylum Bacillota; class Tissierellia; order Tissierellales; family Peptoniphilaceae; genus Peptoniphilus; species Peptoniphilus grossensis. The sequence continues at coordinate 1,858,479 of NZ_MJIH01000001.1, read as the reverse complement.
TATTGTAGCAATATTAGCATTGTTGAAAAAATCACGAAATTTTAGTTTTCCTTCTTTTGTAGAATTTTTCTTAATAAGTCCAATGCCCATTGTATAAGTAAAGTAATTTGAAACCATATTTACAATAGATGCTATATAAAGACCATCTTTGCCAAACATGGCGAGTATTAGCGGAAATCCTAAAAATCCTAAATTTGTAAAAATTCCTCCCATCATCATTTGTGATTTATTAGGTTCTTTTACTTTATAAAATTTCATTATGAAATATATTAAAAAATAAGAAAAAATAAAAATTATATTTGCAATTAAAAAGGTATCTCGTGCTTGAATTAATTTGTCCTCTGTAAATTCCACTGTCATTGATGTTATTATGATACATGGAGTTGTAATATCTGTTAGTAAATAGGACATATCCCTTTGTAATTTATTGCTAACTTTATTAAACTTTCTAACAAAAAATGCAATCATAATGATAATTAAAAATATCATTAAATTTTTAAAAAGTATAAAAGTTTCCATATTCCTCCTATATATAAAAAAAGCCTCTTTTTACAGAGGCTCACTCTATTAGATTTAATTCTTAAATATTATCTTCACTTAATTATCATCTTCTGAAGTTTTCTTTTCTTTTCCCTTTTTATTAATTATCTCACGAGCTTCTTCGGAAAGGTCGGTGATTTTTATTGAATCGTCAATATCAATGGATTCCTCTTCTAATTTTTCACCGTTAAAAATCTTTTCAAAGTCCTTCGAATAAATTGTTTCCTTTTCCAAAAGTGCATCAGAAAGTGCAATTATTTTGTCTAAGTTGTCGCTTAAAAGTTCTTTACACCTTAAATAAGCTTCGTTAACAATTCTAGAAACTTCTTCGTCGATTTCAGCAGCAGTCCTTTCAGAATAATCCTTTGATCTGCCAAGGTCACGACCAATAAAAACTTCATTTTCAGATGAATCGTAGTTTATTGTACCAAGTCTGTCGCTCATTCCATATTGAGTAACCATGGCACGAGCAATTTTTGTAGCTCTCTCAATATCATTGGATGCCCCCGTAGAAATATCGTCTAAAACCAAGGACTCTGCAACTCTTCCTCCAAGAAGTGAAACTATGGATGCTTCCATTTTTTTCTTTGTCATGAAAGAAATGTCGTCTTCAGGAAGATAGGCTGTAAATCCTCCAGCCATTCCCCTTGGAATAATTGTAATCATGTGCACAGGATCTTCTTCTGGAAGAAGTCTTGACACAATTGCATGTCCTGACTCGTGAACTGCTGTTAGCTTTCTTTCCTTTTCAGAAACTACACGGGATTTCTTTGCAGGACCTGCTTGAACTTTTATAGATGCTTCGTCAACATCTTCCATTGAAATTTCACTGTCGCCACGCCTTGCAGCAAGTAGAGCCGATTCATTCATCAAGTTTTCAAGATCTGCTGGAGTAAATCCAGGAGTTCTCTTTGCAATTACTTCGAGATCAACATCGCTTGCAAGATTTTTGCCCCTTGCGTGTATTTCAAGGATTGCTTTTCTTGCACGCACGTCAGGCTTTCCTACATATACTGTTCTATCAAATCTACCTGGTCTTAATATTGCAGGGTCAAGTATGTCTGCTCTATTAGTTGCAGCCATTACTATTACACCTTCATTAGTTCCAAAACCATCCATTTCAACTAGCAGTTGGTTAAGAGTTTGTTCTCTTTCGTCATGTCCACCGCCAAGACCTGCACCTCTTCTCCTACCAACAGCGTCAATTTCGTCAATAAAAATTATACAAGGTGCGTTTTTCTTTGCATTTTCAAATAAATCTCTTACTCTTGATGCACCAACACCTACAAACATTTCTACAAAGTCAGAACCACTCATGATAAAGAAGGGAACTCCAGCCTCACCCGCAACTGCTTTAGAAAGGTAAGTCTTACCAGTCCCTGGAGGCCCTACTAAAAGGACTCCCTTAGGTATTCTTGCGCCCATATTTATAAATTTCTTAGGATTTTTTAGAAAGTCAACTATTTCACCAAGTTCTTCCTTCTCTTCTTCAAGTCCTGCAACATCTTTAAACTTAACTAGATTTTTTGCCTCTTCCTTGTTAATTAGCTTAGCCTTGCTCTTTCCAAAGGAATTCACTTTTCCTCCACCGCCGCCAGCTTGTTGCATCATTCTATACCAGAAAAAAATTAGAAGTCCAAACATCAATAGAGTAGGGATCCACTCAACTAAAAAAGAAGTTTGCTTAGTTGGAGTAGACAATACATTTATCTCTCCTGCATCACTTTTTTCCTTTAAATAATCTTTATAGAAAGTATCTGATGCCTCTTGCGGTATTACAGTTCTAAAGGATTCATCATTTTTTAATTTTACGCTAGCAACGGAATCCACTCCATTTTGAAGAGTTACACTTTTTACATTTCCTTTGTCAAGTTCCGTTACAAATTCAGTAAAACTTTTTTCTTCAACTGCACTTGCTGGTGGACTAAAAAATTTTATTGTAAGCACTAATACAACTATTAGTAAAATATAAAATCCAGCTCCCCCAAATTTTTTATTCAATAATATCACCTCATTGTTTTGAATACACAGACTCATCTAATATTCCTATAAAAGGAAGAGCTCTGTATTTCTCGTTATAATCCATACCATATCCTATTACAAAATAATCTTCTATTTCAAAGCCATTGTATTTAACAGGCAAATCAATTTTTCTTCTACTTGGTTTAGAAAGCATAGTTACAATTTCAATAGAATTCGCTCCCCTAGACTTTAAAACCTTTGTGAGATAAGAAAGAGTAATGCCTGTATCAATAATGTCTTCAACTATTAAAATATCTTTTCCAACAATCGAAGTAGAAATATCCTTTAAAATTCTAACTTCGCCCATTGACCTTGTTCCTTGATAACTTGATACATCCATAAAATCATATTCAAGATTCAAATCTATTTTTCTCATAATATCTGCCATAAAGGGAACAGCTCCCTTTAATATTCCAAGCAAAAATAAATCCTTGTCCTTGTAATCTTCAGTAATCTTCTCGCCAAGTTCTTTAACTTTATTTTGAATTTCTTCTTCCGAAAAAATAACTTCTTTAATATCTGACATTTCTAACCTCCAAGACGAGTTTATTCAAAGTATTTTCATCTATTTTGACATCTTCAGAAATATCCATGCCAATAATATAGATGATTTTCTCTTCATCACAAACAATTCCTATTTTATCTCTTTTTAATCTATCGACTTTTCTATCAATAAAATAGTCCTTTACCTTTTTATTTCTTTTCATGCCAAGAGGCTTAAATCTATCGCCACTCTGCCTTGTCCTAATAAAAAGCTTTCCTTTAATTTTATCACAGTCTATAGTTTTTATAAAGGAAGGAGCTTCAGAATTTCTTTCATCTCTTGAAATAAAGATTTCTCCAAAATCAGTTTTATTAATACCCAATTTTAACTTAGCATATCTTTTTTCTCTTTCAGCTTTTTCTCTTTCAATAAAAACTTTATCATAGGATTTTCTAGCAGAAATATTGCTTCCAAGTTGAAGAACTTTTCCACTTTCCCCAAAAAATAAATTGTAAATACTTAAAATATTATCTCGATTTAAAATATTTTCTGCGTAAAAATTTTCTATTAAGTATTTTTTTATTATTTCACAAGCCAAAAATTTGTGAATTTTTATAATTTCATCTACTACAAAATAATTTTCTTTAACAGCTTTTTTATAATTTTTTTCAACAATTTCTTTAATAAAATCATCTGCGTCCCTGGCATTTTTAGAAAGCCTTAAAAGAGAATCAATTATATTTGGATTTAGCTTGCTTAAATAGGGAATTAAACTTAGGCGAATTTTATTTCTCGTGTAAATTTCTTCAAAATTAGTCTCATCATCTACATAAGCTAAATTGTTTTTATGCAGATAGTCTTCAATTTCCCTTCTCTTTATGTCTAGGATAGGTCTAAAAATATCGCCCTTGACTTCAGAAATGCCAACTAATCCAGAAATTCCCGTTCCTCTAATAATATTAAATAAAAGAGTTTCTGCTCTGTCATTGGCATTATGTGCAGTTAAAATTTTTCTATTCTTAGAGTTTTCTCTAAAAAAATTGTACCTTAAAATCCTTCCCGCTTCTTCAGAAGAAAGTTTGTTTTCCCTTGCATATTTATCCATGTTAACAGTTTTTGTTATGCATTTTATCTTGTAACTCTCACAAATATTTTTTACAAAATCCTCATCTCTTTTTGCAGTTTCACGGATTCCATGATTTAAATGGCAAACTATGATATCAAGATCCAATTCATCTTTTATGTCCATAAAATTATAGAAAAGATACATTGAATCTGCACCACCAGAAACTGCTAGAGTTAACTTGTCGCCCTTTTTAATAATATTTAATTTTTTTAAATTTTCACAAAATAATTTATCCATAATAAAAAAGTGGTAGAACTATCAAAAGATAGTCAACCACTTGTTAATTTCTAGAATTCCTCTTCTTAGTCTTTTGATTATATCTCGCTCTTGCTTCATCAAGTTTTGTATTGCTTTCCTTTAGGAACTTGCTCAAAATATCTTCAAATCTCGAATCAACTTTTTCATCTTTAGGTTCTTCCTTTTTTTCAACCGCATCCTTTATTGAAAGAGCAATTTTCCCCTTTTCGTCTATACTTAGAACCTTAACTTTAACTTCGTCGCCCTCTTTAATGTGATCATTAATATTTTTAACAAAAGTATCTGCAATCTCTGAAATATGTACTAGACCACTTTTGCCTTCTTTTAAATCGACGAAAGCCCCAAACTTAGTAACTTTACTTACAATACCTTCAACAATATCGCCTGGCGATAAATCCATAATTTCCTCCTATTTTATTTAAAATTTTCTTTATCATTAGATTTCTTTTCATTATTTAAAACTTTATCTTTGTCAAAAGCTTTTTCTTTGTTCTTGTCAACATAGATAACCTCTCTAGGTTTTACCATGCCCAACTCTTCTCTTGCCACCTTTTCAACAAAATCAGCAGAAGAAGAATTTTCAAGTTCTGAATTTAAATTATCTATTTCAAGTTTTAAATTGGAAATTTCTTTTTTATTTTCAGAAATTATCTCTAGTTTTTGGTTTCTCATGGAAATTGATTTACCAATTTTCACAGACCCATATAAAACAGAAAACAAAATAATAATGGCAAGTGCCACTGGAAATTTTTTTCTATTAGCCTTCATAAAATCTCTCCAATTTAAATTTCAACTCTTTAATCAATTCTCTCATAAAGAGTCTGTGCATCCTTTTTGCTATTTACATCAGTTATATCCTTGACTCTTACATTTATTTCTCTTTCGCCGAGCTTTAAAGTCAAAACATCATCTATATTTACCTCTTCTGATGGTTTTGCGACTTTGTCATTGATTTTAACAAGACCCTTTTCACAAGCCTCTTTAGCAATAGTTCTTCTTTTAATAAGTCTTGAGTTTTTTAAAAATTTATCTAATCTCATAATATACTCCACATAAGAATATATCAAAAAAACTAGAAAATTTCAATACTAAGAAGAGAGTTGTTCATAAAAAAATATATGGCCTAAGATTTCTCTTTAAACCATATATTTATAATTTCCCTTCCCAGCATTAGCTATTGTAAAGCTCGAAAAAGTACCTTTCTTTTACATTACTTTTTAAAATCTATTTCTATGCAAGTGTTTAATCTTTACTAAAGTCTTTTAATTTTACCACTTAACTACGTAATTTATTGATAAGTAAAGATAATTAAATATTATTAAGATTAACATAAATACTATCGCTGACTTTTTATAACCTTTTTTGAAACTTCTATACATAGCTAGAAGACACATGATTTGTAGTATAAAGTATAAAATTGTATACTTGTCTGTTAAAAAATATCTAGGCATTAAAATTTACCTTCTTCCACTCCAGTGTACTGTAGTTATATACCCCCCTTGAGGATCATATATTTCATACTTATAATGTTCTTCAATTAGTTCCTTTTGAAATCATAGTTTAAAATATAACTCTCACACTGGATAGACTCCCATTTTCTATAATCTATCTCATCATTAAACTAGTAATTAGTTATTAACAAGATACCCATCAATTATATTTATAAACACTTTTCTTTTGAAACATACATATATAACTATGCTTTATTCACCTATTTCTTTTTATTATATAGTTACCTTGACCATTCTTAATTTTAGATCTTAAAGCAAATATTTTTCTCAAACCTGTTAATAATATATAATGAAAAATAAATTAACTTTTAATTGCATATACTTAAGCTCTAAAAAATTATCCTCTTTCTAATTCTTCATTATAATAAATAAAAAAAGGCTCTATAATATCTGTTGGGGAGTAAATCTCTAACAGATATTTTTATGTAAAAAAAATTGCACTTATACGCATTTAGTCCTAAACTTAAAATAACAACAAACTTTGTTAGGAGGTGCATATAAGTGCAAAATAATAATAACATGAATTTGTTGGGTTTTAAAGATGTAATTTTTGATAGTTTTTGTGAGGATAAGGAATTTGTTCACATTTATGCTTCTGTTACAAAGATGGATACTTGTCCTCACTGTGGTTCTACAAAGATTTGGGTTCATGATCATAGGATTCAAAAGATTAAGGATACTCATATTCATGGTAAGAAATGTCTTATTCATTTAAAGAAGACTAGGTATGATTGTAAGTCTTGTGGTTGTCGTTTTGAAAGAGAACTTGATTTTATTGCTAAGGGTCACACTATGACTTATAGGCTTGTTTTTGCTATTGTTGCTGAATTTAATGAACTTCATTCTAGCTCTTCTATTGCTAGTAGGTATAATGTTTCTTCTAATACTGTTTTGAGAATTTTACATTGTTTATATGTTTCAAGAGCAAAACTTTCAAGTGTATTGTGTATAGATGAGTTTAAAGGTGATAGTGGAAATATTAAGTATCAAACTTCTCTTCTTAATGGTGATAAGCACTCTGTCATTGATATTTTGCCTACTAGGGATAAGAACTTTTTGTTTAAATACTTTAAAAAAGTTCCTAACAAGGAGAGACAAGAAGTTAAGTTTTTTGTAAGTGATATGTCCAATACCTTTAAGTCTGTTAAGAATAGGTTCTTTAAAACTTCTATCCATATTGTTGATAGGTATCACTTCATAAGACAAGTTTCATGGGCTTTAGAGAATGTTAGAAAGAGGATTCAAAAAGATATTTCTTCTAAGCTTAGAAAGTATTTTAAGAGAAGTAGGAGTCTACTTACAAAACCTGCTTCTAATTTAACAACTGAACAAGCTAAAGAAGTTTCTTTAATGCTTGATTTAAACAACGATTTGAAGTTAGCATATAGGTTAAAGGAACTGTTTTACCAATATGTTCTAAGTCAACCCAATAGAGTTAGAGCATCTAAATCTTTAAGGGAATGGATAAGAAGAGCTGAAGAATCTGATTTAAAAGAATTTAAATCTTGTATCACTGCTTTTAATAACTGGTTTGATGAGATATGTAATTCTTTTGATTATCCTTGGTCTAATGGTCCACTTGAAGGTACTCATACTAAGATAAAGACTTTAAAAAGAAATTGTTTTGGTATGAAAAATTTCAATTTGTTTAGAAAGAGAATCATGTTTGCTTGTAAGTAATGATATGAAAACGGGAAAATTTTGCAAAACCCCTAGGGGTTTTGTTTGCTATACCTATTTTTAGTAATTTTTTAGTTATTTTAGTTTTGATATTCTAATAGCGCCTAAGTATTGATTTTTTAATGGAAAGAGAGACTCGAATTAACGAGTCTCCCCAATATTTGACATAGAGCCTAAAAAAATAGTGCAAGATAGGCATTAACACCTTCTTACACTATTTTGTACTAAAAATAAGTAGTTCTCATGCTACTTTATCACCTAGTTTAAAGAAGCACTAGATCTTACTTATTAACAGCTTCTTTAAGAGCTTTACCTGATCTAAAAACTGGTGCTTTAGATGCAGGAATCTTAATAACTTCTTCTGGATTTCTAGGGTTTCTTCCTTCTCTAGCTTTTCTTTGTCTAACTTCAAAAGTTCCAAATCCAACTAATTGAACCTTTTCTCCCTTAGCAAGAGCTTCTTGAACTGAAGAGATAAATCCGTTTAAAGCTTGTTCAGCGTCTTTTTTAGTAAGACCTGCTTTTTCAGCAATATTTGCTACTAATTCTGATTTGTTCATTTAATATCCTCCTTGAAGATTTTCTTTAATCTTTTCTTAGAATTGCCATGTTTCAGAAAACATCACGCACTTATAAAGGGCACGCAAACCTAAGACTGTTACAATTATAACTCATATTGACTTTATTTTCTACATTTATTTAAAAAAATCCGCTATTTTATCCAATCTTTTATAGATTTTATTATAAATTTGTCGTAAATCAATTAGACCATCATTACTCTTTAACAAAATTAATAAAAGTGACAATGCTAAGATATTTTCTTCATTTTCATAATCCATAGAAATTGAATTGGACTTTTTTATAATTTCATTTTTTATATTTTTTAAATTAGCTTCATCTAAATATAAATCTTCTTCATTTATAATAGATGACATTTTATTTAGAATAATATTAAGATTTTTGCCTTTGCTCCTTGGAATATAAACACAGGATTGATGATTGTAGTCGTCAAGTCTTGGAAGTTCATAAATTTTTATTTCTCTTACAATTTCATCTTTAATACCTGCATTTGTAATAACATAAGCTAAATCTTCTTCGTCATAAATTTCTTGAAGTTCTAAGGATAAATCCGATGCAATTCTCTTGTTGTAAACTTGAGTTATTATAGTATCTCTTCTAGTATCAAAGTCGAATTTATTGGCATCCGAATCCAAAAACAATAGCCCGTCCACTGCATCTCTTCCTACTGCTGCAAGCACTGGTTCAATAAAGGAAATTCCATTTATTATATTTATGTCGATCTTTTTTTCTATTAACATCTTCACTGTTTTTTCTGCTACAAGGGGTGTGCCTGGTACAAAATAATTTATGTCTTTGTTTTTAGATTCTTCGATTAAAATCTCGACTACTTTAGAATAAACTTTATCAAAACTATCCATCTCATCGTAGAGATAGTCAAAAGATTTATATTTTATATTATTTTCTTTAAAAAAGGAAAGAGAATCATGTCTATCTGTCCTGAGAAAATTTTTATTTCCATTTTTCATAATTTTTACTGCTTCAAGAGTGAGATCCTTGGCAGAAGTGGAGCCTAGCCCAACTACATTTATCATTTTTATCACCTTTAATATTATATCAGCTGTAATTAAAAAAATCCTTTATTTGAAAAAATGATAAGAAAATCTATTGCATAAAAAAGAGAGGTCGCCCTCTCCTTTAAAACTTTAAATTAATCAAATCCAAACTTTTTTCTCATGATTTCAAGTTCTTCATCAGTTAAATCATTTTCGTCAACTGGCTTTTCTCTTTCTTCTTCAGCCCTTTGTTTTTTTCTTTCTTCTACAATTTTGTCGTGTTCAGCGATAACCTGTGCTACAACTTCCTGTGGAATATCAATTGATTTGTTTTCCACTTCTGAAAGTTCAACTTCTCCGCCTACGCATAACTTTTTGCCGTCTCCAAATTCGTAAACAAAAACTTCAAGTTCTCCTGCTGGATTTTTTATTGAAATTTTGTAATCTTCGTCAAGAGAGTTTATATCCTCTACGAGATAGTTTACTACTGCAATAGTGCCTGAACCACAAGATCCTTCTCTAACTAGAGTTTCTGATCCTTCTACAAATACATAGGGAATAGCTTGAAGTTTTTCTTTGTCAAAAAATACTATTCCATAGGCTTCAGCTTTGTATTTTTCTTTTAAAACCTTTAAAGCCTCATCTACAAATTTTTTATCTTCTTTTTCTTCAACAATTAGATGGCTGATGCCGTTAAGTTCTATTAATTTGTATTCTTTTCCATTAATTTCGACATTTTTTTTGTCAAGAGGAGCTTCCATTGCTACATAAGCCCTTTGATTTTTTACATCTGCAATTACATCAGTAGTTCCTTCGTGACCACTTACATATACTTCAATATCAACAAGTCCATCTACATCGTAAAATCCTGCTGAATAAAGTCCATAGGCTCTAGTTGCATTGGCACAAAATTCTCCACCCATCATGTCCATTCTCAGTGGTGCACCTTCGTATGCTGGAGATATAAAACCAACTTGTTCAACATCTTTATCTATTTGTTCAATGATGCACTTTGTGTAAGCTTTTCTATATCCCGGATACACTGGTGCAATTACAAATCCTGTAATATTTCCGCAAGGATTTGCTCTAAAATATTTAAAATTTTTCTTCATAATAATCCCTTCTCGACTATAAAGTTTTGGCTTCTTAAATATTATAACATACTAAGTCAGTATTTTTTGCTCGATAGTTATAATTACAAGATTTTTAAATTTTATTTATTTTAAATACTTTTTTAACTCTTCTGCTCTATCAGTTTTTTCCCAAGTAAGGTCTAAATCAGGTCTACCAAAATGTCCATAGGCTGCTGTTTGCCTATAAATTGGTCTTAATAAATCGAGGTCACGTATAATTGCAGCTGGTCTCATGTCAAAATTTTCCATTATAATTTTTTCAATTTCTTCATTGGATAATTTTCCAGTGCCAAAAGTATCTACATATACAGAAGTTGGTCTCGCAATTCCAATGGCATAGGCAAGTCCAATCTCAACTTTGTCTGCAAGTCCTGCTGCTACTAAGTTTTTTGCAATGTATCTTGCGTAATATGCACCAGACCTGTCTACCTTTGTTGGATCCTTTCCTGAAAAAGCTCCTCCTCCATGTCTTCCAAAGCCTCCATAAGTATCTACAATAATTTTTCTACCAGTAAGCCCTGCATCTGCCATTGGTCCACCAATTACAAACCTTCCCGTTGGATTTATAAAGAATTCTGTATCATCATCTATAAATTCTTTAGGCACAACTTCTTCTACAACTTCTCTAATAATATCTTCTCTAATCTTTTCCATTGGAATTTCTGGTGCATGTTGTGAAGATACTACCACATTTTTTAGTCTAATTGGTTTGTCTTCTTCATATTCAACAGTTACTTGAGTCTTTCCATCAGGTCTTAAATAATTAAGAGTTTTATTTTTCCTCACTTCAGTAAGTCTTCTAGCAAGTTTATGTGCAAGGGAAATTGGAAGTGGCATCAATTCTTCTGTATCATTGCAAGCAAATCCAAACATAATTCCTTGATCTCCAGCTCCAAAGGAATCAAGCTCGTCAACTCCTTCTTGTTTAAATCTGTCAACACCCATAGCAATGTCAGAAGATTGTTCCTTTATTGCAGATAAAACTGCACAAGTTCTCCCGTCAAAACCATATTTTGCCCTATTATATCCAATATCTTCTAATACTTCCCTTGCTGTCTTTTCAAAATCTACATAAGTATCTGTTGAAATTTCTCCTGTAATTACTATCATTCCAGTGGATGCCATAGTTTCGCAAGCCACTCTCGCATTTTTATCCTCAGCTAAAATTTTATCTAATATAGCATCAGATATTTGGTCGCAAACTTTATCAGGATGTCCTTCTGTTACGGACTCTGAACTAAATTGCCATTTTTTCATTTTTAATTCCTCCATTTTAAATACCCTTGATTTAATGTATGAATTTTATTTAAAGTTTATAATTTTGAAAATTAAAATGCATTCATAAAAAAATCCTCACGCAAAAGTGAGGATCATCAAACCTCATCTTTCAGATAAAATTCTGTAGGATTTAGCACCAACTAGGTTGCCGGGTTTCAAAGTGCCTATTCACTCCACCACTCTCAATAAGGTATTATTTTTAGTTGTAAAATGATTATAGCATTAATATTTATCTAATGCAATAGATTAAAGTAATTCATAAGAGATATTCCCACTGGATAGGTAATTATACTCATTATAAAACTAAGAGTTATTACCTTTGATGCAAATTCATAATCAGATTTCATCTGCTTTGTGAATATGAAACAATTTGCCGCACATGGTGTCGCCCAAAAAACAAAGGCTATGCCAAGTTCCATATTTGTAAATCCAAGTTTTACACCAATTGGAATTAATATTGCTGGTGCAAGAATGGTCTTAATAAATGCAGAAATAAACATTAACTTAAAATCACTCTTTGAGCTTTCAAAGTTTAAACTAGCACCAATTAATATAAGGGACATTGGTGTAGAAATTTTCGATACCATTTCTATCGCCTTGTCCACTCCCTGATAAACTGGAATATGTAAAAAATTAAAAATTGCACCAACAATTATGCTGATGATCATTGGATTTTTTATAATTTTTATCGCAATATCTATAATTGAAATTCTCTTCTCCTCTGACTCGCTATAATAAGTTAAAAGAATTATTGCTGAAATATTATAAAGAGTAAGTCCAAAGGAAATTATAATTATCATATGCTCCATTGAAGGTGCACCATTATAAATTATATCTAAAATTGGAAATCCAACATAGACAAAATTAGAGCGATAGGCACAATGTACAAAGGCAGACAATTTTTTCTTGTCCTTAATTCTCAAAGATTTTGCAATAACAATAGAAATGAAAATTACAAAAATTATTCCCAACAAAATATATGCCACATATTTTAGATGAAAGGATTCAATCCTTGAACTCTTTATATCATAAAATAATTTAAAGGGCAGAGCTAAATAAAAAACTAGCCATGTACCCTTGTCCACAAAATTATTATCTATATATCCTCTCTTTTTTGCAAAGTATCCAAGAAGCAAAACAAAAAAAACTGGAGTTACAATATTAAGTCCCATTAATAAGTTTTCCATTTAATCACCTATATAAATTATAGGTTAAATTTTTTCTCTTGTCGAGTGTCATCTTTTCAAATACAATAGAAGTAGGAGGTAATATTATGAAAAAAATTATGGGTACAATTGTCGCATCTCTTATTTTGTTTTCAAGTGTAAATGTATTTGCCAGTGTTAAAGTTTCTAGCCAAAGTATTGTTCTAGATGGAAAGGATACTGGAATAAAGGGTTACAATATTGAAGACAATAATTATTTTAAGCTTAGAGATGTTGCTGCACTTTTAGATGGCAAAGATGCTGAGTTCAATGTAAGTTATGACGAGGATAGATCTGCTGTAATGATAAATAGCAAATCAGACTATAAAAAAGTTGAGGGTGATTTAACTCCACTAAAGGATAGCGACAGTGAAGTTAAGGTTTCCAAACACAATGTATATGTGAATGGAATAAGACATTCCTTTAGTGTATACACTATTGACGGATATAATTATTTTAAACTAAGAGAATTAGGTCAAACTATTGGATTTGACGTGAATTTTGACGAAAAAACTAATAGTGTTATAATTGACTCCAAGGCAATTGAACCAAAATCTCTTGTAAAAAATCAAGTGGACATAAAAATAGTCGAATATGCTACAAGTTACGAAGACAAAGAACTGGACATCCTAAAGGACCCTATTTTAGACATCAATGTTTTTTTAAAAAATATTAACAATAATATACTTGCAACTAAAGATTCTGGACAAATCAATGGCAATGTTCAATATGTAAAATCTGAAAATATAGTAGAAGTAATTCCTTTATCAACAAAGTTCAACGGAAAATTCACATACAAACCTTATATAAGAATAACTCAAGATAAAAAATCTGAAGTTTTCCCTTATGAAGGTAATTTTGAAGTTGCAAAAACTTTAACATCAAGGGGCTTTGACCCTACAAGCGAATTTAAAATTAGCCTTGGAACAAATATAAGTGATAATTTTGTTGAATACTCATCTTTTAATTATAAATAGTTTTGGGTATAATAATTTAGGAGGTGTTAACTTTGGAAATAAAAAAAGATATGTTAATTGGAGAAATCCTTTCAAAAAAACCTGAATCAATTGGAACTTTAATGAGTTTTGGAATGGGTTGTATTATGTGCCCATCTTCTCAAATGGAATCCCTTGAAGAAGCTGCAATGGTTCATGGCATAGATCCTAATATTCTTGTAGCTGCACTTAATAAAGACAGTAAAGAAGAAGCAGATGCTTAATTTTTAAGCTAAAGAAGGGGCAGTGCCTCTTCTTTTTTTACATAAATACTTTAAGGCTTTAATAAGGAGGTAAATATGAATAAAAAAATAATTTTTGGTCTTGCCTTGATTTTAGTAACTGGCAGTGTCTATGCAAGTATAAATAAAGACCTTGCAGTAAATTATAGCTCCAAATATATTGAAACAGATGAGGCAGTGACCCTAGAAGTTACAGATGTTGAAAAGAAAAAAGTTGAAGAAATAAAAAAGATTTTTAATATAAGTGGAGATTATGAAAGCTTTACTATTTTAAGTGACCCAATGAATAGTGATAGCGGAAGTGATTACTTAAACAAGCTCATAAAAAATAAGTCCATCACAACTTACAGGTGGTCTGACGAAAAATTAGGCGAGCTCAGCGTCTCCTACACTAGCGATGGAGAATTTATTTCTTATAGCAAGTGGACGAGTTCCAATGAAGAAAATAATAAGAAAAAATATTCAAAGGATAACGCTCTAAAGGCTGCAGAAAATATTTTAAAAAAGGCAATCAAAGATTTTGACAAGAAATATATTTTATCCGATTATAGTATCCGCCCTGGCAGTGATTATATAGACCTAACTTATCAAAGGCTTTTAGCTGGAATACCTCTTGCTGATAATTATTTGAATGTAAGCTTTTCAACTGAGACTGGCGAAATAAGTGACATGATGCTCATGGGAGATAATTCCTATGCCATAACATTTTTAAAAGACGAGGACTTTAAGGGGGAGGCAAAAATTAGCCTCGAAGATGCACAAAAAATATTTTTAGAAAAATCACCCCTCACTCTCTCCTACAAGGTGACTAAGGACGGCAAGTCTGTAGAAAAAGTTTTTTCAAGTGATGTAGTGGATATTGATGCCCTTACGGGTAAGGTTTTTAAAAATAATTTAAGAGATCCTTTCATGCCTTATGCTACTGAAGAGGCAAAGGATTCAGCTGGTTTAAGTGAAGTTGAAGTGAAAAAAATTGACGGCTTAAAGGATTTAAAGAAAAAATCTGAAGCTAAGGACAAGGCTCTTGAAATCGTTGGCAAGTCTTATACAGTTGAAAGTATTTCCCTAACTTCCGACAAGGATAATTATTATTACAGAATAAATCTTGAAAATGAAAAAAATCCTGGCAGCCTCCTATTAAATGCCAAGACTTTAAAATTAGTCAGCTTAGATATTTATAATGACAAAAGGGATGTCAAGACTAAGGTCACTGATGAAGAAGCTAAAAAAATTGCCCTTGACTTCCTAGAAAAGTATGGGGACAAGACTGAACTTAATTTGGAAAAAATTGATGTAAAGAAATTTGACTACACTACTATCCCTTTTATACCAAGGTTCGTGAACTCTCTTCCAGTTCTTGGTGAAGGCGTAACTATTGCGGTCGATGACGAGAAAAATGTTGTAACCTATGAAAAATATTTTTCAACAGCAGATTTTAGCAAGGCAAAAGATATAGCTCTTACAAAGGATGAGGCAAATAAAATTTATTTAAATTCTAAAAATTTTGGTCTCAAGTATGAAATGACTGAAGAGGGCCCTAAGCTTCTCTATGGAAAAATAAAAAATATTGTCCCTCTAGTTGGCGAAGATAAAATTTTGAGAGATAAGTTTGGAAATGTAGTTAACTTTAAAAATCAAATTTCCTATGAAGATTTTGATAATGCAAAAAATAAAGAAGCTATAAATTATTTAAAGGACATGGAAATTGGAACAATTGGCAAAAAATTATCTGACAAAATAACTTATAAAGAATTTATTGAATTGATTAGCAGAAATTATGGCTGGGAATACTATGACGACAACAGATATGGTTTTGATATGAATAAAGTTAAGGATAAAAAAATTCCTGAAAGAGATGTAATTAAATTTTTAATAATAGACAATAGTTTACAGGACTTCACAAAAGCCAAGGGAATTTTTAAAGATGATTTATTTAAAAATCAAAAATCACTAAAGGAATATGAGAATTATTATATCATTGCAAGGGGTTTTGGCTATATCGGCGATGAAATTAACCCAGATAAAGAGCTAAATCTCGAAGAAATTTTGTACATTATCTATAATTCAATAAAGTAATTGTAACTCTTTTGTAATTGCAAGTTTCCTCTCACTGATGTATATTATCAGTGGGAGGTTTTTATGACCCAATCAAATTACGATGCAAGACGAAAACAAAGAAGACAAAGAGCTAGAAGAAGAAAGAGAAAAAGACAAATAATTTCAATTTCAATCTTTATAGTACTTATAATTTTTGTATTTTCTAGGTTGTTTTCTGCAATAAAAAAACCAAAGGATGAAGCTTACCCAGCACTTATGTGGTACTACGCAAATGAAATCAATAAGGATAGACCTAAAAAATATTATTACGATCCTGAATATATATCTAATGTGGCTCTTGATCCCTTACTTCGAATTGAAGATGAATTTATAGTAAAGGGATCTAATCACTTGAAAAAAGCTGATAAATACGCCTATGATGCAAAGGAAATACGCACATATATTAAGAAAAATAATTATGATGGCGACAAAAAAATTGTATTCCTAACCTTTGACGATGGACCAAATAATACTATTACTCCTCAAGTTTTAGATATTCTAAAAAAAGAAGATGTTCGTGCAACTTTCTTTTTAGTTGGAAAATCAATTGGAGATAAAACGGCAGGTCGAGTTCGTGAAATTCTGAGAAATGGAAATGCTATTGCAACTCACTCCTTTAGTCATGACTATGAATATTTATATCCAGGTAGAGTTGTCAGCCCTGAGAGAGTTTATGAAGAAATTCAAAAAACTAATGCAAGGTTAAAAAATATTCTCGGAGAAGATTTTCACTCAAGTGTATTTAGATACCCTGGCGGCGAAATGTCCTGGCAAAACACTGATGCAAGTAATGCACTTCTAGAATCAAAGGGCATTCACTGGATTGACTGGAACTGCCTCGTTGGCGATGCAGAGAAAAAATCTGTTAGACCTACAACAGTTGACGGTTTCGTAAATTATCTAGATAAAAGTCTTCATGAAAATAAAAACACAAAAATTGCAGTTGTGCTAGCACATGATGCGACAAATAAACAACTTACAGTAGATTCTCTAAGTTCTATTATAAAATATTTTAAAGACAGAGATTATGAATTTGGAGTTTTAAAATAATAAATCAAATAAACAATGTTTTTGCCAAGAAAATGATTATAATTATATTAAAATTGATAAAGTAGTTGATCTCAAATGATTAAAAAAACAAAATAATTAAAATTGGATTTTTGTGTTTCTATTACTTGTTATTTGTAAATAGTTTTGGATTATTATCCGAAAATTTTTCAATTTTTCCAAAGTGGAATTTATTAATTAATTATCTCGGCATTAGTTCAAAAGATTTAAGTATATTTTACAATTTTAGATTTTCTATTTTTACTTTAATTCATATTTTAATTTTAATCACACAAATAATTCTATTTATTGGAATACTTATTATTTGTGATATTTCTAAATTGTATAAATATTTTAAAGAATAGTTTTTTATGGCAAATTTTAAGAGGGAAGATTCACTTCTTTCCCTCTTATTTTTATAAATAATTTAATTATCTCATTAAAATTTATAGAGTATTTTTTATTTTTTCTGCTCTTTCAATTAATTTATCTTTTCCTAAAAGATATAAAATATTTTGCATTTCTGGTCCATGAATATTTCCAGAGATTGCTGCCCTAATTGGCATATAAAGTTTTTTGCCCTTTACTCCAGAATCCTTTTGCACTTCTTTCATAAGTCCCTTTGCAGTTTCCATGTCGATTTCATCATGAGATTCTACAATTTTTATAAAGGATTCAAGTAGTCCCTTTACATGATCTTGTGCTAATTCTTCTTTAGCAGAGTCCTCTGTGATTTCAATATCTCCAAATAAAAAGTCAATGTGCTTAGGAATGTCTTCTAATTTGTCTATTCCCTCTCTTATTGTATCGATTAAAATTTTGTACCACTCAAAATTTCTTCTAATTTCTTCTTCAGATAAGAGTCCAGATTTTGTAACGAAGGGTATGGAAAGTTCAGAAAGTTTATCTAAATCGTAGGACTTAATGTAATGTGAGTTGACCCAGTTTAATTTATCTGTGTCAAAAATTCCTCCGCTCTTTCCCACTCTTTCAAAGGAGAATTTTTCAATTAATTCATCCATTGTCATAATTTCTTCGCCATCTTCGGGAGACCAACCAACAAGTGCAAGGTAATTTACAATTCCTTCAGGTAGGTATCCCCTCTTTCTAAAATCTTCTACTGAAACATCGCCCTGTCTTTTAGATAGTTTTTTTCTATCTTTATTTAAAACTGTTGGAAGGTGAACAAATTCTGGTGCATCCCAGCCAAAACATTCATACATAAATACATGCTTTGGAGTTGATGGAAGCCATTCTTCCCCTCTTACAATATGAGTAATTCCCATGAGGTGATCATCAACTATTACAGCCAAGTGATAAGTTGGAAATCCGTCAGATTTCATCAAAACTTGATCATCAATTTCATCAGTATTTATTGTAACTTTGCCACGAACTGCATCGTGAAATGTAATGTCCCTGTTCTTAGGAAGTTTTAGTCTTATGACATATTCTTCACCTGCTGCAACTCTCTTTTTCGCTTCTTCAATAGGTATACTACGGCAAAGTCCATCGTATTTAGGTACTTTTCCCTTTATTCTTTGTTCTTCACGTAGGTTATCAAGTCTTTCCTTGGAGCAAAAACAATAATAAGCATAGCCCTTTTCAATTAATTCATCGACATATTTTTGATAAATTTCAAGTCTATTGGATTGAATATAAGGTCCACAGTCCCCTATATCTACTATTTCTCCATCTTTTACAAAGACACCTTCATCATGTGTAATGCCTGCCCATTCAAGAGAATCTATTAAATTTTCAATGGCACCTTCGACATATCTAGTTCTATCTGTATCTTCAATTCTCAAAACAAATTTGCCGCCATTCTTTTTTGCAAATAAATAATTGTATAATGCAGTCCTAAGTCCACCAATGTGTAAATAGCCTGTTGGTGATGGTGCAAATCTTACTTTAACATCTGACATTTTTTCATCCTTTCTATTTTGCTGTAATTTCTATAACTTGGTAATAAGCCCAGTGATCTCTATTAAGATCTTTAAATGTGTTCTTTGAATATTTATCTAAGAAAGATTTATTTATCTTTCTGTCTAAAACTTTGTTAAAAATTGTAGCAGCTTCTGCCCTTGTTATTTTATCATTTGGTTTAAATTCATTTTTTGATTTTCCAACCATTATGCCATGACTTGATAGAGTATTTATAGCTTTACTTGCCCAGAAACCCTCCTTTACATCTTTAAAGGATATTGGATTATTTCCTTCTTCTAATTTCAAATAATTTGCCATCATACTTGCAAATTGTGCTCTAGTCATTGCCTCCTTTGGTCTAAAAGTTCCGTCAGAATATCCAGAAATTAAACCTTCCTTTTCAACAAAAACTATATTGTCGTAATACCATGTGCCTTCTTCTACATCTTTAAAAGAGCTTGTGTCATTGGCAATTGCCTTGTCGTCAATTATTCTCTTTAAAACTGAAGCAGCCTCAGCTCTTGTTATTTTTTCGTTAGGGGCAAATTTATCCTTAGAGATACCTGCCATATATGGAAGCCTAATAACCTCGATTGATTTTTGCAACTCTTCTAAAGATTTATTGATTTCTTCTGTAGAAACTTCACTTTTTACAACTACATATTCAGCTGATGCAATTGCCGCACGAATTCTCTTTTCATTTTGATTGCTTGCCTTTGCAGTGGAAAGATTTTTTGCAAAATCTACATAATCAGTTAATTTTTCAAGAGCTTTTATTGTACTATATAAATCTTTTTCTTCATTATTTTCAGTTACAAGCTCGGTTGATTTTTTAGACTCAACTTTAGGCTTAACGATGTAATCCAAGCTTGCTTCTTTATCCTTAGTTTCGGCAACTATTCTAATTAAAGAACCCTCTTTTAAATCTAAATTTTCTACTTTGAAATTGCCCTTCTCATCAGAATTAACATTGGCAACAACTTTTTTGTCTATGGCAACTCTAACACTTGCATTTTTTTCAGTATTTCCAACAATTTCGCTTGAATCTTGATATACATCCTTTATTGAAAGAGTTCCATTTTGCGTCTTTGTTGACGACTCTAAATTTTTTTGATCGCTCTTAGTTTCTCCACCCTTGTCCACATAACTTAGAACAAAGGAATTTTTTAAATTTGAACTTGATCCTATATCCTTTTTTATCTTTGTGATAATTTCAAGATTTAATTTATATCCCTTTATAACTGATAAGTCATTTGCATTTATAGTTACAATATTTTGATTTTTCCCCTTTATAGAGGTTTCTCTAATATCTAGTTTACCCTTTGACTCTTCTTCATCTAAAAGTTTTGTACTTTTAACTTCAATTGCACTGTCAAATAAAAGTGTAACAGAGAAGGAAGAATATTTTTCCTTATAATTTTTTGGCAAATTTACAATTAAATTATACTTAAAAGTATCTCCACTCTTCGCCTCAGAAACTGCAGGTTGCTCCAATACAACTTGAATGTCTTCGGCTGCAAAAACATTTACAAAAAGTATAAAGGTCATAACTATGTATAAAAGCATTTTTTTCATAAAATCCCCCTTAATATATTTATTATATCAGTTTATTTAAAATAACTACAAATATTTTAACATAAATGGATAAATTAGAAGATATTTATTATTGCAATATAGTTTATTAATATTTAAATTTAATTAGTTTGCCAATTTTTTTGAAATAACACCTATAATATAAAAAGCTAAGGATTTTCCTTGGCTCTTTATATTATAAAAAATTGTCTTAAAATTCTCTCTTTTACAGCTAAAAAATACTTTAAAATATTTTATCAAGTGAAAAAGACTTTAGCATCTAAAACACTAAAGTCCCTTTCTTCATTAAAATGGCAAAATTGGTCTTAAATATCTTAACGTAAATATAATTGCCAAGATATACATTACAGGTGATACTTCTTTTCCACGACCTGTTGCTACTTTTAAAATTACATAAGAAATCATCCCAACAGAAATTCCTTCTGCAATTGAGTAAGCAAAGGGCATTGTAACCATTGTCAAAAATGCTGGCACAGATTCTGTGTAATCATCTAATTTTATTTGATTAATTGGGCTAATCATAAAAAGTCCAACCATTACAAGAGCTGCAGATGTCGCTTGTGCTGGTACTATTGAAAAGATTGGAAATAGAAATAGGGATAATAGGAAAAAGAAAGCACATGATAGAGATGTAAGCCCAGTTCTACCACCGTCTGCTACTCCTGATGCAGATTCAACAAAAGTTGTAACTGTACTTGTTCCAAGAAGTGCTCCCACAACTGTACCTATGGCATCAGATAAAAGGGCACGACCAACTCCTGGCAAATTTCCTTCTTCGTCTATTAATCCTGCCTTTGTCGCAACTCCCGTTAAAGTTCCCACTGTATCAAATAAATCTACGAATAAAAATGTAAACATTATAGAGAACATATCAAAGGTAAATAAATCTCCCCAGTGAAGTTTAAAGGCAACACTTGATATTGATGGTGGAAGTGAGAATAGTAATCCTCCTGGAAGATGAGTAACTCCTAAAATAAGTGCAAGAATTGTTCCCGTTACTATTCCATATAAAAGTGCTCCCTTGACATTTTTAGCTGTCAAAAATGCCATAACCATTAGGGAAACTATAAAAACAACTGAAGGTCTTGATGCAATTTCTCCAAGTGAAATTAATGTTGCATCGTTATTTACAATAATTCCTGAAGATATTAGTCCAACTAAAGTTATAAAAAGCCCTATACCAACTGACACTGCATTCTTTAATGACATTGGTATTGATGTAAATATTGCTTCACGAACATTAAATAAACTCATGATTATGAAGATAATACCTTCCAAAAATACCGCAGTAAGTGCGTAGGACCAATCGTGGCCCATGCTTAAAACTACTGTGTAAGTAAAGAAAGCATTAAGTCCCATTCCTGCTGAAAGTGCAAAGGGCAAGTTTGCAAATAATCCCATAAAGAGCATTGCAATAATTGATGATAAAATAGTCGCAGTGAAAACTCCACCCTTGTCCATTCCAGTTTCCGATAACATATTTGGATTTACAACTAATATATAGGACATGGTCATAAAAGTTGTAAGTCCTGCCAAAAACTCTGTCTTGACATTTGTCTTTCTCTCAGTAAGAGAAAAAGTCTTTTCTAAAAAACTTGAATTTGTTTCCATTTTTTCCTCCTCATTAAATTACTTTTTTATTCTATCACAAATTAGATTAAATGGCACAAAGATGGTAAACTTTTTATTTTATAAATTTTGAAATTAAAAAGGACTCTTGAAATCAAAAGTCCTTTGAGTCTATTAATATTTAAAAATCTTTTTTCTCCGCTATTATTCTAGCTGCGGCATAAATTATTATAATGAAAATAATTAAAGATAAGGATAAGACTAAGTTGCTGCTTCCTTTAATTATTCCAATAAAAAATCCTGTTGGATTTTTTCCAAACTTATCTAATATAGGAAGAAGCGCAGGCGATGATGTAAACATTGTTCCCACACCACTTGTTTGTCCAAAGTAAAGATAGATTGGAATACTTATAAGGTAATAGGCCATTAAAAATAGCACAATAAAAAATCCTAGGTTAAAGTCCATGCCATTTATTTCAACCTCTTGCATGATGTAAAAAACTAATATTGAATCTATTATAAAAATAATAAGAACCTTTAGAAATTTTACATTTATTAGGTCTCTCCTTGATGCACCAAGTGTCAAAAGGTAAGGCTTGCTCTTGTCCAATATCATTCCTTCGCTGGATATTATATATAGGGCATAGTGAATTAGGAGGGCTGACATAAATAATACTGCAAAGGCTTTGTCTGCAAAGAAAGAAAATTCCTCTGAGAAAAGTCCAAGACTTTTTAAGGCAAAAATTATTCCTATAAATATGAAATAAACTATGATAAACTTTTTTCTGATTTTAAAATCATTTAATAAAAGTATTTTCATATTATTTGCCCCTCTCTAATGTATTTTGTGGAGTATTTATAATCTGCCCATAGGGATAAGACGAAAATTATTACAGAAGCAATTATAAATATTGATTTGTAATCTATTAAATAATCATAATAAGCTCCGTATCCCATTGCGGTAGCTATGCCAAATCCTATTACTAATAGGCCGTAAAATAAAATCACAATTCCTTTTTGGAGTTTTGCGTATAAAATATGACTTAAACTTAGACTCAAAAAGTCTAAAGCAATAAATATATTTAGGTATATATTTAAAATTGATACTTTGACTTCTTGATTGCTAATAATTAATCCAACCCAAAAAATAATAGAGGTAATAAAAAATATTACAAAATTTTTTATTATTTTAGCGATAGAATAGTCTTCTATGGAAACTGGCATAGTAATAAATTTTTCAAAATCATTAAAATTATCCCCAAAGAAAGCTTGCCCTCTCATGATAAATATCATTGTAAATGCCCACTGAATAAAGAATCTGTTGAAGACTTCTCCAGTAAAAAAGAAACCTATTGCCTGTATAGCTCCAACAAAAATTGTCATGGGGAGTGCAATCTTTTTTATAACTTTAAAATCATTGTATAAAACTGCTTTCATTGTCCACCTCTTGATAAAAATATCATTATGTCCTCTACACTTACTTTATCAACAACTTCATTTGGATAAAATTCTTTAAAGACTTCAACATTTTTTATGAGAGCTTCTGTGGAATATTTATTTTTTCTCGTTTTTAAGATAAAATCGCCATATTTTTCTAAATTATCTTCAGAAGTTTTTAAGATTCCATACTTTTCTATTAGGGCGTCCTTTTCATCGTATAAAATAATTTTTCCCTCGTGAATGTAAATTATATAGTCGGCAATTTTTTCTATGTCAGACAAGATATGAGAAGAAAATAAAATTGTCCTGTCGCCATCTTTCATGTAGTCGAATAAAAATCCAATAATTTCATCGCGAATAACTGGATCAAGCCCAGAAGTTGGCTCGTCTAAAATTAATAATTCTGGCTTGTGACAAATTGCAGAAATTATTTTTAATTTCATCAAGTTACCTGTAGAAAGTTCACTTAATTTTTTATCCCTTGGCATCTTAAATTTATCTGCACAGTCATAAAACATCTCTTCATCAAAATTTTTGTAGGCAACTTTTAAAATATCAAGAACATCTTTTACTTTGAAGCTTTCGTTGAAAAAAGAATTTGACAAAACTGCCCCAATTTTTTCAAAAGATTCCTTGTGGATCTTTTCTCCAAAGACTTTTATATCGCCATCATATTGATATAAATCTAAAATACATTTTAAAAGAGTTGTTTTGCCTGCACCATTTTCGCCAATAAGTCCAATAACGGCACCCTCTGGTATGTCCAAACTGTCAATATTTAGTTCAAAATCCTTAAAATCTTTTTTTAAATTTTTTATCTCTATACTTTTCATAATATGTCCACCTCATTTAAGGTCTTTAAAATTTCTTGTAACTCATCTAAACTTATTCCTGCAACTTTTGCAATAGTCATGGCATCAGTAAAATGTTTTTCAATTTCAGCCATGGCATTTTCTCTTACAACTTCTTCATTTAATTTTTTTACAAAGGAACCCTTCCCTGGCATAGAATAAATATAGCCCTCTTGCTCCAAGTCGTTGTAAGCACGTTTTGTAGTTATAACAGAAACCTTTAAATCGCTGGCAAGAGTTCTCATCCCTGGAAGAGGTGCATCAGCATGTAAATCTCCCGATACAATTTGCGCCTTGATTTGATTTTTTATTTGCTCATAAATTGGAAGACCACTGTCATTTGAAATAATTATTTTCATATCATCACCGAATTTCTAATATCTGCTGTATATATTTTATATTTACAGTATATATCTTATAAATATCTTTGTCAATAAAAATTGTAAAAAAATAACTGCCCATTAGGACAGTTTTTAAACTAAATTAAATATAAAAATCCCATATACACTGCTGTTCCCAGTGCAATGGACAAGAAAAAGTTTTTAATAAATTTAAAACTTAAAATTATCACTGCAAAGGATGTTGCAACAGGTATTACTTCTGTTGGGTTTAAAAAATTAACTTTTCTAATACAAAATACGAGGAGAAGTCCCATTAATGCATAGGGAAGCTTTTCTCCAAGATATTCAATAAAGGTTGTTAATTTTTTCTTTCTAAAAATTATTCCAGGAAGAAATCTCGCCATCACAGTTATTAAACCTGCGATAAAAATATATTTAAGCATTTTTATTTCCTCCCACTCTTTTCTTAAAGTCAATGTATAAAAAAATTAGGATTATAATCATTGCGGGGAGAATAAAATTTTCTCCAAAGATAATTAATGAAAATACCGAAGCCACAACTCCAATAATAGCAGGAAAGTGGTCAGTCGTTTGATTCCATTGACTTAAATATATTACTAAAAATAAAGCCGTAAGTATAAAATCTATTCCTAGAATTTCTGTCTTTACAAAATTTCCAAGGACTCCGCCAAGTGTCGTAGCCAAAAACCAGTATGCTTGAAGTAAAATTATTATGGAAAAATAAAAATCTTCTTCTTTCATGTCATCTGGCACAGGCACGCCCATTATCATTGAATAAGCTTCATCACAAAGAGCATAATTTGAATAAATTCTCTTTCCTTCGCTCATACCTCTAAACTTTATAAGGCAAGTAAGTGCATAAAAGAAATGTCTAATATTCATCATTGCAACAATTAAAACAAAAGAAAGTAAATTCATACCTGCATACATTGCCTCAACTACAACAAATTGAATTGATCCTGAGAAAATCACAACAGAAGTAAGTGGAGCAACCCATGGTGCATATCCCTTTGATGAAGTGAATATCCCAAAAGAAATTCCTATAAATAAAAAAGAAATAAATATTGGAATAGTATAGGGAAAGGTCTTTTTTAAATTTTTAATCATCTTTTCACCCCTTAAAGTTTTTTAGAATTATAACATATTTAAAAAATAATATAAATATAAAACCCCGAGAGCAATCGAGGTTTTCTAAATTTATTTATTTATTTTCTTCAAAGGTTCCAAATACTATGGGCAATTTATCTCTTAACATAATCCTACCCTTTGCAATTACTGTATCAATATCTAATGTTTCTTCGTCAAGCAAATTAATATCAGCATCAAATCCTTTTTTTATATTTCCCTTATTAGTTAATGATAAAATCCTTGCAGGATTTGATGTTATTCCTCGAAGTGCAATTTCAAGTGGTATGTCTTCTTTAAATACACATTCTTTTATTGCTTCTAAAAGACAGCTTGATTTTCCCATACCAAGTCCAATGTATTCATTTTTTTCGTTAAACATCGGAAAGCTTCCCTGTCCATCAGATGTAAATGTGAAATTATCTATGGATATTTTTTCTTCGATTATTCTCTTAATTGCCTTCGATATTCTAACTTCTCCATACTCTCTTTCCCACAAATCAGGGTCATCCGCTCCAGTAAAGTCACAATATCCACCGCGTTTCATGTACTTTATACTTTCTTCAAAAAGCTCCTTATTTCTGCCACAATGTGTTGGCAAAAATTGTGTAATTGGAAGTTCAGTTTCATCTACTGCTCTATTTAAATAATCTAAGTTTTTCTTTCCATCTCCCATGTGGATATTTATTATTCCAGCTTTTCCTGAAAGCATGCCAGCCACTCTCACATTTGCAGCAAGTCTAATAAATTCTTCGAAAGTTGGTTGTGATGATCTGTGATCTGAAAGTGCAATTTCTCCTGCTCCTATTATCTTATCAATTGACATTATATCCTTCATAATATCTCCTGTTAAAGTTGGAGTAGGCACTTGATAGGAACCAGTATAAATATATGATGTTATTCCTTCTTCTTCAAGTCCACGTGCTTTTGCAAGTAATGACTCTATATCTCTACATACTCCATCTGTTCCAAGTGTTCCAACAACTGTTGTAACACCTGCTGTAGTTAAAGTTGTAAGATTTATTTCAGGAGTTCTTGTCTTAAAACCTCCTTCGCCTCCACCACCTAAAATGTGAACGTGACAGTCAATAAATCCTGGAGTTAAAATTTTGCCCTCTCCCTTTATTTCTTCAACCTCCATTGAGGAAATGTTTATATCAATTTTATCTTCTATTGAAGCAATCTTATCTCCAAGTATTAACACATCTTTTTTGCCAATGTTTTTTGGAGTATAAACTTTTACATTTCTAATTATTTTTATCATATTCCACTTCCTATTGAAAATTAATTGCTACGGCAATAATAAGTATTACTGAGCCTATAATAAAGAAGAAGGTTTGCATTTTTATTTGGAATTTTGCCCATTTAGACCAATCAATTCCTGCAACACCTAGTACTCCAATTAAACTTGCAGATACTGGAGTAAAGGCGTCCATAAATCCTGCACCCATTTGATAAGCAAGTACTGCAATTTGTCTAGAAAGTCCAACAAGATCTGCAAGTGGAGCCATTATCGGCATTGTAAGAGCAGCTTGTCCAGAATTTGATGTTACTACTAAGTTAAATAGTGATTGGAATAAATACATTCCTATGGCAGCTAAAGTCTTAGGTACACCTGAAAAGGCATTGCCCACAGAATAAAGTATTGTATTTAATGCTGAAAAACTATTTGCATCACTGCCGCCGAGTACAATTAATATTCCTTTTGCCATACCAACTACAACTGCTGTGCCTGCAAGGTCAGCTGCTCCTGATTGAAAACTTGAAGCCATATCATTAATTGTCATGTTGTTTAGCTTAAATATAACTGCTGTTATACCTCCAACAAGACCCATTACGAAGAATTGAGATGCTATTTCTGGAATATAGTAACTCTTTTTCATAACTCCCCAAACAATCCAAATTAAAACTGCAAGCATTTCTAATAATATAATCTTGTGACCAAGTTTAAATTCTTTTGCAGATGTATCTTCTTGTAATTTTAGTCTAAATTTATTGTCATTTTCATAAGTTACAGATTTTCTAGGATCTTTGTAAATTTTTTGTGCATATAACATTGTATAAGCTGCACCAAGTCCTGTAACTACTACCCAACATATAAGTCTAAATCCAGCCCCTGAAAGTACAGGAATACCTGCAATACCTTGTGCAATTGCAACTGAGAATGGACTCATCCATGAAACTGCATTTCCAAGTTGAGATGCAACAAAGGTAACTGTTACAGCGACAATTGAATCGTAACCAAGGGCTATTACAAAGGGGACCATTACCATAGAAAATGGTATAACTTCTTCGCTCATTCCAAATGTAGCTCCACCAAGTGAGAATAAATAAAATAAAATGGGAATTGCAAATTTTTCAAGTCCCTTTGTCTTGTCTATTACTGCATAAATACCAGCATCAATTGCTCCAGTATTCATTATAATTCCAAAGGCTCCCCCAACAACAAGTAGTAAAGCAATTATACCAACCGCTGATCCATACTTGTCACCTGATACTAAACCTTCAAATAAAAAGTTTAGAAAACCAAAACCATTGAAGTCCTCTGTACCCCATACAGTTGCAGTTTTATTTAATTTAACTGAAGTGTCATAGAAATCTTCTCCATAAATTTCATATAAAGTATCATCTGTTAATCCAACTTCAGCTAAGCTTTCTACCGTCCAAGAATCTGCTGGCTCTTTTAAAAGTAGAGCAAAACCATCTTCGTCAATTTCATGTTCTTCTAGAGCTTCTTTATCTTCAAATAACTTACTTAAATTTTCAGATAAAAATTTTTTGTCTAGTGGATGCATGTACCTAAATGTTTCAGTTTGCAATACAGTTCTTGAACTAATTTCTCCATTTGCATTTTCATATTCAACTTCATGAGTTGAAAACTTACCAGCAGGAATTAAAAAAGTAAGAATCCAAGATAAAACTACCACGAAAAATATAATCGCATATGTATGTGGAGTTTTAAACTTTGTCAAATCTCTCTTTTTCATAATTATCTCTCCTTTCATAATTCAATAATTAACCCCTAAATTTATTATACATTTTTTCTATGCTAAAACTATTTTAATTTATTTTAATTATTATTTAGGTAAAAAAACTAAAAATTAGTCTTCTTTTATGTTTTCAAATACCGATTTCTCCCAAAGGCTTTCATCTTTAACGTGATTAAAAAATATAAAGATTCCAAAAAATATAATTGAACTTATACTTGTAAATAAAAATCCTTTTAAATCATAATGTTGACCAGAAAAAATATCCTTGGAAATATCTGTAATAAATAATAATGCCAAATTGTTGTTTAAGTAGTGTATCATAACAGGAGCCCAAATAGATTTTGTTTTATTATAAGCATAAGTTAAAAATATTCCAAAAAATGTACAAAATACAATTTGCCCAAGTATTGAATAAATCTGTGATGCTAACTGACCATCGGAATAGTAGAAAAGATTAAGTGGTAAATGCCATATCCCCCAAATAAAGCCCGTAATCAGAATAGATTTTTTATATCCATAAATTTCCTTTAGCCTTGGTGCTAAATATGCTCTCCAACCATATTCTTCGCCTATAAAAGGCACGATATTTAAAAAAGAAAAAATAAAAATTGAAACAAGAATTTTTACACTATTAATATTTAAGATTTTTATTATCTCTCTTGTTTCTCCCTGTAATATACCTCCCAAAAATAATCTTAGAAAATAAATAATTATAAAAACTAGACAAATTAACAATGTTGTTTTCTTATTTGGATTGTCTAAACATAATTTTCTTTTAAGATTTTTATCCATAGTTGAAATACATATAATCATTGGAATCGCAGATATCAAGATTATAAAATCTGAAAAGCTTGTATTAAAATTAGAAGAAAAAATATTTATTATTGAAAATGCAAATAAAATAAAACTTGTAATTATATAAATTTTAATTACACTATTCTTCAAAATACTCTTATCCTCACTGTACAATAAGGCTACTACACCAAGAAATGGCATAAACATTTGAAATAGAGGATAAATATTTGTATTTATATTGTTTAATTTGCAGTAATAAATTGCAAATCCCATTATGTATGGAAGAATAAATGAAACGCCAATATAAATTTTTAAATCTTTTTTCATAAATTTCTCAAACCCCTTTTATCTAAAGTGTATATGTTTTATATCTACACTTTAACCTCGTGTATTTATTTTGTCAAGATATTTAAAATTTTCAATAAAAAAGGCTAAAGATTTTTAGGCATTATAAAAATTCTATTTACAAATTTTATAATAAAAATGCCGACAAAAATTTAAGTTGACCTCTTAAATTTCAATGTCGGCTTTTCATTATAAATTTTATTTAATAATAAATTATTTATTTTTCCTAAATCTTACTTTCTTTTGGATTTCTCCTGCTAAAAGTGGTATTACTGCTGAGCCAAGCACTACTGCAATTTCTCTTGGTCCTAAATCCATTAGTCCAAAGGCATCGTTTAACACTGGCACATAGATTACTACTAGCATCAATAAGAAAGAAAATGCTGTTGCCATTACTAATTTTTTATTTGTGAATACTCCAATTTCAAAAACAGTCTTGTCAATTGATCTTGCCGTATAGGATCTAAGAAGTTCACAAATTATTAGTGATGAAAATGCCATTGTCCTTGCGTGGTGAAGTCCTTCACCTAATCCATACCATTTTAAGCCGATAAAATATGCAAGAAGTGTTGCAACTGTTATTGCAATAGATTGAATTGCAACTGTTATTTTTATTTCTGTGTCTAGGATTGGTTCGTCAGGGTCGCGCGGTTTTTCCTTCATTATGTCAGCTTCTCCTCTTTCAACTCCAAGAGCTAAGGCTGGAAAAGAATCTGTTACAAGATTAAGCCAAAGAAGTTGAATTGGAATAAGCGGCACTGGCAAGTTCATCAATATAGAAATTAAAACTATTAACACTTCTCCCAAGTTGCATGAAAGTAAATATGCCACAAATTTTTTAATATTGGAATAAATAATTCGTCCTTCTTCAACTGCATTTACAATAGTTGCAAAGTTGTCATCTGTCAAAATTACTTCTGCTGTGTTTTTAGCGACATCTGTCCCTGTAATTCCCATTGCAATGCCAATGTCTGCCTTTTTAATTGCTGGTGCGTCATTTACACCATCGCCTGTCATAGCTGCTATATGTCCATTTTGTTTCAAGGCGGTTACTATTTGAACTTTGTTTTCTGGAGAAACTCTCGTAAAGACAGATTTTTTCTTTACTATTTCTCGAAGTTCTGCTTCAGACATTTCATTTAATTCTCTACCCATTATTGCTTCATCATCTGATTTTGCAATACCAAGGTCCTTTGCAATTGCAAGACCTGTTTCAAGATAATCGCCTGTAATCATAATTGGTCTTATACCTGCACTTCTACATTCTTTTATTGCATCCTTAACTTCTGGTCTTGATGGGTCAATCATTCCAGTAAGTCCAACGAAGACCATATCCTTTTCAACAACTTCAGATGTAAGTTCACTTGGAAGAGTTTTGTGTTTTCTATAAGCATAACCTAAACATCTAAGAGCGGATCTTGCAAATTCTGAATTTTTATCTAAAACTTCTTTTTTAAGTTTATCGTCTAGTTCAACTTCTTCTCCGCCAATTAAAATTTTACTACATCTATCTAATACTACATCAGGTGCACCCTTTGTAAAAGATGTGATTTCGTCAAAAATTTTGTCATGAAAAGTTGTCATCATCTTTCTATCTGAATCAAAGGGAATTTCTTCCAGCCTATCAAATTTTTTATAAAGATTTTCTAATCCATTTCCTGCTTTTTCTGCAAAAGTAAGGAGCGCACCTTCAGTTGGATCTCCTGTAATGGATGCTTCGCTGCCCTTCACCTTTAATTTTGCATCATTAGTAAGAGCTGCAATTGATGATAAAATTTTTAAGTTTTCATCATCTTCTATTGTAACTACCTCTTCTTTTTTAGTTACATCTCCTTCTGGAGCATAGCCAGTTCCTGAAACATCATAAACATTTCCGTCGGTAAAAACTTTTACAACTGTCATTTCATTTTGCGTTAGAGTACCAGTTTTGTCGGAACAAATTACTGTAGTTGTTCCAAGAGTTTCAACTGCCAAAAGTTTTTTGACAATGGCATTTTTTTCTGCCATCTTGCCCATGCCAATTGAAAGTACAATTGTTACTATGGCAGGTAAGCCTTCAGGCACAGCTGCAACTGCAAGTGAAATTGCTGTCATAAACATATCTAATGGATCATGTTTATATAAAAGTCCAACAGCCATTACAACTGCACAGATTACTATTACCAAAATTCCAAGAGTTTTTGAAAGTTTTGCAAGTTTTCTTTGCAAGGGTGTTTGTTCTTCTCCTACCGTTGCAATTGAAGTTGCAATCTTGCCAATCTCTGTATTGTGTCCAGTTTCAATAACTACTCCCATTCCTCTACCGTAAGTTACAATTGTTGAAGAATAAGCTAAATTTTCTCTATCTCCAATTTCCATTTTTCCACTATATATTGCGTCATAGTGTTTCTCCACAGCAACAGATTCTCCAGTAAGTGATGATTCGTCGACTTTTAAATTTGATGATTCTATAAGCCTTAAATCTGCTGGAACAATATCTCCTGTTTCAAGGACAATAATATCTCCTGGAACTAATTTATTTGAATCAACTTCTTCATGTTCGCCATCTCTTATTACCTTTGCCTTTGGCGAAGACATCTTTTGTAGTGCTTCAATGGCTTCTTCTGCTTTTCCCTCTTGATAAATTGAAAGAAAGGCATTTACAATTACAATTGCAATGATAATTCCAGCATCAAGGGCTTCTCCTACAAAAACAGATACAATTGCTGCTGCAATTAAAATAATTATCATTGGGTCTAGGATTTGCTCCTTTAGCTTTTCTCCAAAGGATTTTTTCTTTTCTGCCTCAAGTGCATTTTCTCCATACTCTTGCAATCTGTTTTGAGCTTCTTCATGAGATAGTCCCTTCTCTTTTGTTGTCGAGAGATTTTTCAAGGTCTCATCTGGCGACTGATTATACCAATTTTTTTCCATAATTCCTCCTTATAATTTCATATAAAATAAAAAAAGAGACCGATTGTTACATCGGTCTCACATACTTAATACTAAGCTTTCCAGCCGGGCAATGCCGTAATGACGACTGAAAATTTAAAAGTTACTCCCCTAAGTGAATAAATTATATCAAATTATTTTGCCTAAAACAATCTAAGTTAATATTACCCAAAAATATTCTCTTAAATTATTTTTTTGGAACAATCTTTTCCTTTCCGCCCATATACATTTGAAGTGGTTTTGGAATTTTTACACTGCCATCTTCTTGTAGAAGATTTTCTAAGAAGGCAATTAACATTCTTGGCGGTGCAACAACTGTGTTGTTCAAAGTATGTGCAAGATATGTTCCATTTTTACCACGAAGTTTAATATTAAGTCTTCTTGCTTGTGCATCTCCAAGATTTGAACAAGATCCAACTTCAAAGTATTTATTTTGTCTTGGAGAGAAGGCTTCAACGTCAAGAGATTTTACCTTTAAATCTGCCAAGTCGCCAGAACAACATTCAAGAGTTCTTACAGGAATTTCTAATGAACGGAAGAAGTCCACTGTATTTTGCCATAATTTTACAAACCAATCCTTTGAATCTTCGGGCTTGCAAATTACAACCATCTCTTGCTTTTCAAATTGGTGAATTCTATAAACTCCTCTTTCTTCTATTCCATGAGCTCCAACTTCTTTTCTAAAACATGGAGAATAAGAAGTTAATGCAAGTGGCATATCTTCTTCTGGAGTAATTGTATTAATAAATTTACCAATCATTGAGTGTTCTGATGTACCAATTAGATAAAGGTCTTCTCCTTCAATCTTATACATCATATTTTCCATTTCAGCAAAACTCATTACACCAGTAACAACATCTGAACGAATCATAAATGGTGGAATGTGATATTCAAATCCACGATCAATCATAAAATCTCTTGCATAGGATAAAATTGCAGAGTGAAGTCTTGCAATATCGCCCTTTAAATAATAAAATCCTGCTCCTGATGTATTTCTAGCTGAATCTAAATCAATTCCATCAAAGGTTTCCATGATATCAACATGATAGGGTACTTCGTAATCCGGTATAACTGGTTCACCAAATCTTTCGATTTCCACATTTTCACTGTCGTCTTTTCCTATTGGCACTGAATCATCAATCATTTGTGGAATAATTTGCATCCTTTTTTTAAGTTCTTCGCCAAGATCTCTTTCAGCTGCTTCTAATTCTGTGATTTCTTTATTTATTTCAGCAACTCTTTTTTTAGCTTCTTCGGCTTTATCCTTTTCACCCTTTTGTATAAAGCTTCCTATTTCTTTTGAAGTTTGATTTTTTTCTGCACGAAGATTATCTCCCTTAGTTTTTGCTTCTCTAAGTTCTTCGTCGATTTTTATAACTTCATCAACTAGTGGAAGTTTCTCATCTTGGAATTTCTTTTTGATGTTTTCCTTAACTGCTTCTGGGTTTTCTCTTACAAATTTAATGTCTAACATAAATCCTCCCTTAAAATAAAAAAAAAGCCCCTCAATCCCTAAAGGGACGAGAGACCCGCGTTGCCACCCTAATTAACCAAATGGTTCACTTAAAAATTCATAGACTATGAGGTGGATTCACTTTAAATGTTTACAGATTTGCACCTACCACCTGCTCTCTAAAAAACTTTTTAAAATTACTATTCTCAATTATCGCCTTTTTTAGTTTTTAATATTATACCACAAGGAAAAATAAGTTCAAGTCTTTAGCGTGTAAAGTAAAGTCAACTAATTAAATAATACTATGTTAAAAGATTATTAATCAAAATATTTCTTTGTAAATAAAAATAATCGTTGATATTTTGAACCTAGTTATAAATCCTAACATTTACAATATCATACAACCTTGTAAAATTAAATATTTAAAACAACTAATTATCATAAAAGGTTATGGTAAAATTAAAACATTTCCATTGTCATATATTTAATTTTTAGTTCATCTATTGTTTTTTATATATTTTATTAAGGCAATTATTGCCAATATTATAAGGACAAAAACTGCAACAAAAAATCCAAAACCTATTATTAAACTTATTATAGATTTAGACACACAAGCCATAATAATCCCCCTTTTATTTTATTATATCATAGAATAATTTTTCAATTTCTTACAAATTATTATTTAAGATAAAATTTTTTCTTTTTGTTATAATATGCTAGAGGTGATGAAATGAGAAAGTTTTTACTTTCACAAGGCGTTTCAGAAGATCTACTCAATGGAGTGGATGAATTTATAGAAAAACATGAATTAAATGAAGAATATAGATATAGAATTCCAAAAATTAAATATAAATATTATGGCAAAAAAACTTGGGAGAAGGCAATCGCAGCAATTTTATCTGGCGATAACATCCTTCTATCTGGACCAAAGGCAACGGGCAAAAATGTTTTAGCAGAAAATCTTGCCTATCTTTTTAAGAGACCTCTTTGGACGATTTCTCTAAACATTACATCAGACCCTTCAAGTCTTATTGGTTCTGATACTTTTAAAAATAATGAAGTTATCCTAAAAAAAGGACCAGTCTACGAAGCCGCAGAACAAGGTGGCTTTGCAGTATTTGACGAAATAAATATGGCAAAAAACGAAGCACTCTCTGTTGTGCATTCAACTCTTGATTACAGGAGAGTTATCGATGTTTCTGGTTATGGAAGACTAAACTTAAATGATGCAACGAGATTTATAGCAACAATGAATTACGGTTACATTGGCACTCGTGATTTAAACGAAGCCTTGGTATCAAGGTTTTTGGTAATTGATATGCCAACAATAGCAGAAAGCGATTTGGAAAAATTATTTAAAGAAAATACAAATTTAAATAAAAATGCAATAAAAATTTTCACAAAATTATTTTTGGACTTGCAAGAGAAATCCCTTAACTCAGAAATTTCTTCAAAGGCAATTGATCTTCGCGGACTCCTTTCTAGCATTGAACTTATGAATAAAGGATTAGGCATTAGAGATTCCCTTGAACTTGGAATTGTAGATAAAACCTTTGACTCCTACGAGAGAGAAATCGTTACAGATGTAATAGACACTCTCTTTATAAAAAATATTGAAAGAGCTGATTTATTTGAAGGATAAAAATAGACTAAAAAATATATTTTGGACTGTTTCAGATCTTTATAACTTCGATATTTTTAAATTCTCGCTAAAACCAGAGGACTCCTACGAAGCTGCAATCCTTGGCTATGCGTCGAAATATTTTTATTTTTATACAATTGATGACTTTTTCAAAAGATATATAAATAATTTAAACAATAAAAAAGATTTATGGGAAATTTCAAAACTAATTATTGAAAATATTTTTTCACATGAAATGATTTTAGAAAGACCTGGCACTTTGGATTTCAAAAAATCTCACGATGAAGAAATTTTAAAACACTTGAATAGACAAAAAATAATTTTAACAACAGAGTTAAAAATTGGATACATTAGAAAAGAAAGAGGAAAATTCCCAAAGGTTCAAAAAGTTTTAGAAGAAATGTTAGATGAAATTTATGGTTTTAAAAGCTTAGACACATTTAAGTACCTAGAATTTTTAAAATATTTATTCAAAAAGTATTTTCACATTAACAAAAATCTTCCAAATGACATTGACGAAAGTTATGAGAAATTAAAAAAGGAAGCAAAGTCCAACTCTTCTTCAAATAACAATCGCCCTTACAAAAGAAAAAAATTTGTGGACAACACTTTTCTCGAAAGGTACAATATTGAATCTGCTGAGTTTACTTTCTTTAACGACGATTATAGAGATATAAATGTAAAAGAAGACAATTTTAAAAATAATTTTGGCGACCAAAATATTTACGACGCATTAGAAAAACACTATGGTATAGAAAAAATCAAAAGGCATACTGCCGATAAAATTGCGTCAAAAATCGCAACAGACATTCATAATGATATTAAAATTTATTTTCCCAGTGGCGAATTTAAAAATAAAAATTCCTATTTTGCCAAAGAAGAAAATAATAATTACCTAGAAAATTTAAAATTTTACGAAGACAACAAAATCCAAAATCAACGTGCAATTCGTGAACTTTCAAGCATAATAAAAAATTCTCTGCTGAGAGAATCTGAAGATGAAATTGCAAAATCAAATGAGGGAAAAATTATTGCCTCTGAAATTTGGAAATCAAAGGAACTTAGCGATTATAAAATTTTCAATAAAATAAATCACAAGGATTCCAACGAAATTTTTGTTGACATTCTGCTAGACTCCTCTGCATCCCAAAACAAAAGAAAAGAAATTGTAGCAACAGAAAGCTACATTATTGCAGAGTCTCTAACAAGCTTAAATATAAAAACTAGGATTTTTTCTTACAATAATTTTTACAATTATCTCGTTATAAAAAAATATAGAGATTACAATGACCCTCAAATTAAAAACATGAACATCTTCAAGTATTCACCCAGCGGCTCTAACCGAGATGGCCTTGCAATAAAATTCATGCGACATTTAATTTCAAAAAATTATGATTCAAGGAGATTTTTAATAATTTTAACTGATGGACTTCCCTTTGATGAAATTGACATAGGAATTGTGGGTACATCAAAAATTCCCGGCGAAAATTATAAGGATGACGAAGCAGTCATGGACACATCAAAGGAAGTTCTCTTGACAAGATTAATGGGTATAAATACCTTTGGAGTATTCACTGGTGAAGAATCGGAGAGCTTAAACATCAAAAAAATTTATGGCAACGACTACGCTTATATTACCAATATCGCAAGATTTCATAAAGTCGTTGGCATACTTTTAAAAACTTACGCAAATAAAATAGAGTAGGATTCATAATGAAGCCTACTCTATTTTATTTGCTATATTAAATCCTGCCATGACTAAAATTATTGAATAAATCAATTTTAATAGTAGACTCCCCTCTCTACCAATCCTAGAAAGTAAAATTGACATTAGTCCAAAGATAATTACATTTAAAATAATAACGAAAATTTTTTCCATTTTTCTATATTGACAAAAACTTTCTACTTATTCATAAAATGTTTACAAGCTTTTTCTATCCTGTCTAGACCTTCAACAATGTCTTCATAACTACTTGCATAGGAAAGTCTCACAAAGCCTTCTCCTGCTGTTCCAAATACATTACCTGGAACTAGTGCAACACATAATTCGTCAAGTAAATACTTGCAAAATTCTTCTGCACTAACTCCAACTCCCTTGATGTTAATAAAAGCATAAAAAGCCCCGTCAGGATTATTTAGGCTAAGCCCATCTATTGAATTAACTTTTTCAACAATATAATCACGCCTTCTCTTGTATTCTTTCAACATTTTTTGTGCACCTTCTTGCCCTTCTTTTAGAGCAACGATACCTGCATGTTGCACAAAGGATGTTGCACAAGATGTATTGTGTTGGTGAATAATATTTAAAACTCTAATATATTCCTCTGGTGCTGCAATATATGCAAGACGAAAACCAGTCATAGAATATGTTTTTGAAAAACCATTAATAGTAATAGTTCTTTCTTTCATTTCATCAAAGGATGCTATAGAATAGTGCTTCTTAGTTCCGTAGACAATTTTTTCATAAATTTCATCAGAAATTACTAAAATATCTTTCCTTTTTGCAAAATCAGCAAGATTTTCTAAAGTTTCCTTTGAAAGCATAGATCCAATTGGATTTGATGGCGTGATAATTACAATTGCCTTAGTTTTTTCTGTAACAAGTTCTTCTAACTCATTAAAATCAATTTGAAAATCATTTTCTTCTGACAAACTATATCTAACTGGCACTGCATTCATGATATGAGCCGCATTTACATAATTTGGCCAACATGGATTTGGAATTAGGATTTCGTCTCCTTCTTCTAAAATTAATGAATAAGTGTCAAAAATTGCTTCAGATGCACCTGCCGTTATTAGAATTTCCTTTGCAGAATAATCTAAATTATTATCCTCTCTTAATTTTTCAGCAACAGCTTCTCTCAGTGGCATAATTCCAAAATTTGAAGTATAAAAAACATCTCCCCTTTCAATGCTTTTTATAGTTGCATCCTTTATAACCTTTGGAGTATCAAAATCAGGTCTGCCAACTTCAAAATGGTAGATCTTTTTTCCTTCTCTTTCCATTTCAAGAGTTTTTTCGTTAATTTTTCTAATTCCAGATGGTTCTACATTACTAAATTTACTACAAATAAAATCCCTCATAGCTTCCTCCTTAAGAATTAATTATTTTTTCAATTACTCTACCTTCCACATTACCACCTGTGATGATTAAAACTAATTTGTCTCTTTCATCGTATTTTATTTTTCCTTCTAAAATTGCTCCAAGTCCAATAGCAGAAGACGGTTCAACAATTAATTTTTCTTTATTATACAACAAATCCAAAGCTTTTTTAATACTTTTATCTTCACAAGTTACAACATCATCAACCAAATCTCTTACAATAGGAAAAACACTTTCTCCAGGTTTAACTGATAACAATCCATCGGCGAGAGTCTCGCCTCTATTAACTTCAGTTGGCTTCCCTTCCTTTAAAGAATTTGTATATCTTGCTACATTTTCTGGCTCGACACCAATTACCTTTGCCCATCTAGTTACTCCCTTAGTGTACATAGCTATTCCGGAAATAAGTCCACCGCCTCCAATAGGCACGATCATCTTCAAGTGATCCATTTTATTTAAAATTTCAACAGCAATAGTACCTTGACCTTCAGCAACATCTAAATCATCAAAGGGATGAATAAAAGTCATTCCTTCCCTTTCAGAAATTTCCTTTGCAACAATAAATCTTTTTTCCACAGTTGAAATAACAATTTCAGCACCAAGATCTCTTATCATCTGTCTCTTTATATCAGTAGAAGTATCTGGAAGAACAATTTTTGCAGGAATCCCTAGCATCTTTGCACAAGTCGCTATTGCCTTACCATGATTGCCACTAGAAGCAGTAACAACTCCCCTTTGTAACTCTTCATGCGAAAGTTTCCTAATTTTATTTAACGCACCTCTGATTTTAAAAGAATTTGTTCTTTGCATATTTTCTAACTTTGCATAAACACTTGTGCCTAAAATTTCAGAAATATAATCAAGCCTTACAAGAGGTGTATCATACACATAATCTCTTATTCGCTCTCTCGCCTTAATAGTTTCTTTATATCCATTTCTGTAGTCCATTTTTTCTCCTTTGTAAAACACCCTAAATTCAATACTCTTTATTAAATTATAATATTCTATAGTAAATTTGTAAAATATAAGTGCTTTTATAAATTATATTAATAAAAAGGTCTCCAAGGAGACCTAAAGCTTTTTAAAAAAATAAAATATTAATTCTCATTCAAGAAGTTTAATGCAATTACACACATAAGAGCAGCGCCTCTATATAATATATCTTCATTTAGATAGAATTTTTTGCTATGAAGAGGATAATTCTTTTCTCCTTCTTTTCCAATTCCTACCCAATAGAAAGCTCCTTTAATTTTTTGAAGATAAAAAGCAAAATCTTCTGCTGTCATTGCTGGTTTATCAATTTCTAAAAGCGAATCTTCTCCAAATAAATCAACTACACTTTTCTTCACTAATTTCACAGAATTTTTTTCATTCATAACAGCTGGATATCCAAACCCATAATTGTATTCACAATGTCCATGATTAACTTCAGCAATTGCTCTAGCAAGATTTCCCATATCTTTAAAAATTCTCGTTCTATCTTCCTTTGAAAAAGTTCTACAAGTACCATCTATCAAAGCTTCTTCAGCCATTACATTATATCTAGTTCCTGCAATAAATCTTCCAACAGTTAAAACTGCGGAATTCATTGGATCAGTATTTCTTGAAATTAAAGTCTGCATAGCATTTATAAATTGGGAACCCATTACTATAGCATCAACACCTTCGTGAGGTTTTGCTGCGTGAGATGATGCTCCAATAAATTTTATTGTAAAGTGATCAGAATTTGCCATCATGGCTCCTTCTTTTATTGCAATTTTCCCAAAGGGCAGATCTGGCCAAACGTGAGATCCAAAAATAGCGTCGACATCATTTAATAAACCTGATTCTAAAATTTTTGGTGCACCACCAATTGGCGATAACTCTTCTGCCGGTTGAAATACAAGTTTCACCTTTCCCTTTATTTTATCTTTATTTTCATTTAACAATTTTGCAGCACCTAGAAGAAAAGTCATATGTGAATCATGACCACAAGAATGCATTACATTTTTATTTTTGGATTTAAAGCTTATATCTCTTTCTTCTTCCATTTCAAGAGCATCCATATCGGCTCTTAATGCAACAACTTTACCAGGTTCAGAACCAGTAATTTCTGCGATAATGCCATGTCCCCCTACCTCACTAATATAGGGAATATTAAACTTGTCAAGATATTTCATAATTATCTTTGAAGTTTCTACTTCATTTTGTGAGGTTTCAGCATTCATATGAAGTTCTCTCCGAATATCCACTAAAAGTTTTTGATTTTCTTCTGACTTTTTTAAAATATCTTTCATCTTAATCCATCCTTGGTTTAGATCCATCAGGTATTGGTGAAATAAATTTTTCTCCACGCACCTTTATAAATTCTTCTTTTGCTTTTTTAACAAGCTCAGGATTTTCAATGAAGCTAATAGCTGCCCTTGCCATTACATCAGCAGCCTTTAGCATTCCTTTCATTGCTATAGAAGATTTTCCTTGAGCTACTTCTTGCCATGAATGAGCAGCCGTTCCAATAGCAAAGCAAGCTGTAATTATTTGTGCTGTTGGCACTACATTAGAGCAATCTCCAACATCTGAAGAACCCATTACTATTTCGTTGGAATGTTTGTAATCTAAAATTTTGTCATATAATATATTTTCTTTTAGATAATTTAATTCAGCATTTTTGTCCTCAGCAAAGCCAATTGTATTTTCGCTTTCAATATTCTCTTGAGGATAAGTTTCTCTAAACTTTCTTGCATAATTTATTTCTTCTTCTGTAAATTCAACTGGTCCTTCTTCCAAAAAAGCTTTATAAAGTTCTTCTTCGATTACAGGATTTGGAATTACATTGGAACAAGCTTTGTCAAAAATTATTTCTGGTTCAGTTTCAGTCATAAGACCTGCACCTTCAACAATTTTTTCAAATCTTTCGTAAAGTCTATTTACATGTTCGGTATTTTTTGACCTGATTAGGTATAATCCTTCTGCATAGGGTTGAACTACATTTGGGGACGCAGAACCTGGATCAACTATTGAATAGTGAATTCTCTCAAAACTTTGCATATGTTCTCTTAAAAATTGAACTCCAATATTTACAAGTTCAAGTCCATCAAGGGCAGATCTTCCAAGATGAGGTGATGCTGCCGCATGAGCTCCCTTACCTCTAAATCTAACATATACTTGTTTGTTAGCTTGTAGCGAACCAGTAAATATTGCATTCCCAGTGAAAGGATGCCATGTAATTGCAATGTCAAGAGCATCGAAACAACCAGCCTTTGCCATAAATGCTTTTCCACTTCCACCTTCTTCAGCTGGACAACCAAAGTAAATTACTTTTGCCTTAAAATTGTTTTTTTCTATATAATCTTTAATTTTTAAGGAAGCACCAATAGATGCCGTTCCCAAAAGATGATGACCACAGCCGTGACCACATTCTCCCTTTACTTTTTCTTTTCTCTCAGCCAAGTCTTCAACTTGAGAAAGACCAGATAATGCGTCAAATTCTCCCAAAAGTCCAATGCTTATTCCACCTTCATCGCCAAATTCTGCACTAAAAGCAGTCGGCAAATCAGCCAAATTTTCTTTTATTTTAAATCCATGTTTTTTTAAAATTTCTTTTTGAGCTTCAACAGATCTATATTCTTTCCACTTAATTTCCGCAAATTCCCAAATGTTTTTAGCGAGTTTAATAAGCTCGTCGTTATATTTATCCATATCATTCTCCTTAAAATTTTACTAGTCCAATTCATCAATCCTTTAAAAGTAATTTTGATGAAATCATTGTTGCTATTATTCCAACAACTGTTAGACCAGAAGTTAATATAAATGCAGTTCCTGGTCCTTTAGTTAATATTATATTTAATACTAATGGCATTAAAGCAAATGTAACAGCTGAAATTATTGAGAAGGAAATTGAATAATTTCCAAGTGCAGTACTTTCAGAATCAGGGTCACAAATCTTTAATAGCAATAATCCTGTTAAAAATACACCAGTACTCATTCCAAGAGTTGCTATCATATGCTCAAACCAATCAACTTTTAAATATCTCTTACATAATATCATGAGGATGCCTACAGTTCCAATATATCCTAAGATTACCATTACCATTATTGGAACAAAATATGTGAAAACCGTCTTAAGTGGAAGTGAAGCTACAGCTCCAATAACTGCAAATTCAGTAAGAGATCCTGTAATTTTACCCTTGACATTACTATCGATTAAAAAGTCCAGATTTAATTTTTTAATAATTGCCCAAATAATAAACATTACTAAAATTCCATATGCCCAAACTGAAATAGATTTTAGCCCAGGAATATTATATTTTTTAGATACAGCTAATATTCCATAAGCAATTAGACAACCTAAAAAAATTACTGCAGCGTGAAAAGTTACTGTATCCATAGATGCAGATTTTGTCGTTTCTCTACCAATAGAACCTTGTTTTGTTACATCTCTTTCATAACCTATTTTAACATCCTTTGGAATATCTCCAGGCTCTTTTAATATTGCAGTTTCTCCCTTTCTAGCTGCCCAGTTAATTAAAACCATACCTATTAAGATCCCACCAACAAGACCAAAAGTTGCCATAGTTACTGCAACTCCTTGAGCAGTTTCCCAATAAGGAATATTTAGTTCGTTAAGCATATTGCCAAGAATACCCGCAGTTCCGTGACCACCAGTATAACCTATGCAAAGTTCCCAACCGAATGTGTCGTATAAATCTTGACCCATTGATCTAAATAATTTATTAGTCCCGAATCCAATTGCATTTTGAAGATAATAAGTAGCAAACATTATAAAAAATAATGGTATTGCCGGCTTAAATTTCTTCGCCGCATTCTTTCCACCAAGATCTAAACCAAGTGGTGTCGCCGTAACAACTGGCACAATTAAAATGCCTGGAATAAGTGACCAAATCTTAATCCATTCTTCTGGTATTGGGAGTATTCCAAAACCTATAGGTCCAAGTAATAAAAGTATAAAACCACCAATTACACTTGCTGGTATAAATGTTTCTTGAAAAGCTTTAACCTTTGCTCTCAAAAAGAATCCTATTAATAAAAATAGTGATAGAAAGCATATGCTTTGAAATAGTGTTGTAAACATAGCACCTGTCATAATAAATTTTCCTCCTTTTAATTTTTAATAAATATTTAAGTCTAGCTCCCTTGAATTTTCCATCGTTTAACTGCTGCCATTATTTCTACAAGTGCAAAGCTCGAGATAAAGTATTTAACAATATTATATTTAACTTAAAGCTAATTTTAAACAAATAACATTTATTAGCATACTTACAATAATTGTCAAAAAAGGTTTCCCTTTTTTCTTGCTTTTAGCATGTTTGTATGTATTCTTTTTAGTGCAAATACCTTAAAAAATTCAAGCTATAATTGCAATATTAATGACAAATATTATTGCTCCAATAACGCTTAATATTATAATTTCAAAAGCCTTCATACTCTAATAAATTAA
Source organism: Peptoniphilus grossensis (assembly GCF_001940285.1). Lineage (NCBI taxonomy): Bacteria > Bacillati > Bacillota > Tissierellia > Tissierellales > Peptoniphilaceae > Peptoniphilus > Peptoniphilus grossensis. The sequence goes on along the minus strand of NZ_MJIH01000001.1, from coordinate 1,813,728 downwards.
GCCCCTTAACTATACGTTAGCTGACTTTAAATTTATAATGAAACTAGCTTGTTACTTAAAGTCTAGAGCTATATACTATAATTATCTATACAGTATTGTAATAAAATAAATTATAGCAGCAAATAATTAATTAAAAAAATAACACAAGATCTCATTAGTAAATTGGCCTATTTTGTAAAATATTTAGCTCCTTAGTTCTATTATTTTTCTCTTATAAAAAGATACACCTACAAAAAATAATAGCAAAATATCTATCGATAGATAAAATAATTTAATTTAAAATACCTAATAAATCTATAAAATCATCTCCTTTTTAATATTTATTTCTTATAAAAATTTTCCAAAAAATCTTTACTAGATGACAATATTATATCGGAGTTTCACTAAAATTAAAACAATATTTTAGTAAAATAGATTGTTAATTTATTTAAGTTGTACTTTTTTGTTTTTCAGTGATTATGCTATAATAAAAATCTCGACACAAGTCGAGATCACTAAATATCTATTTTTAATAATTATTGTTGGTTTTTTAAGCTTTATTCGCTCTTTAGTCTTTCTATTTCTTTATTTAAACTGTCAATTTTATTGGACATTTTTGTTATTTGTTCTTTTAAATCCTTTACATCTTCTTTGCTTGATGGTTCTACAAAATTCATATAATCCATATTTATTTTAAATAGTTCTTCTCGAAGTTCTTTTGTGTCTTCCTCTGCTTTTTTATAAATTTCTTTAAATTTGTCTACATCAAATAATTTTTTGTATTGTTCCTTAGTTTTCTCTTCAAAAAAGTCATAAACTTCTTGTGGATCTTTCTTTAGTGCCAATTCTTCTAGATCACTTCTATATTTTTCAAAAGTAAATTCAGAAATTTTTGCGATTTCAGTATAAATATCCTTGTAATAATTAATATAAACTTCGAAATACTTCATAGATTTTTCTATGAAAGCTTTTTGAAATTTTATAACGCCTGAAGTGCTTGCAAAATAATTATTGTCGCCAAATAATTTTTCATACTCTTCCAAATTTTTCAACATTTGATTAGAAAATTTTTCCATGTTTTTGAAATAATCAATTTTACCAAAGAAGCCTTCTATCATAAAAAGCATGTTTCCAAATTTAGGAATCATAAAGTTAAAGTTGCCAAAAACCTTTTGGTTAAAGTCCATAATTTCCTTTGCTCTTTCCCTCATAGACTCTGGCATAAAAATATTCATATAATTTTCTTGATACTTATTGTAACTATTAAATAGTTCTTTGGCAGCGCTACTATAATCTTCCATAAATTTTCCATTTGCACTTAACATTGGAAAATAATTTTTAAAGTTATTCATAAAATCGATATAAACTTTTTTTGGATCCTTTAAATTGTCGGCAAAAAATTTTTGAAAATTCATAAAGTTTTCGAAATATGGATTGACTTCAAAAAGTCCCTTCATGCTTTCACTAAAATTATCTTTAAAAGGATTAAACTTTGTTACTTCATCCATGTACTTTTTAGGGATATCATAAATATTATCTACCATTTTTTCATTTATTCTTGCCATTTCTCTAAAGTAATCTTCAAGGCTTAATTTTTCCTTATCATTTTTTTCCTTTCCCTGATTAAAAGATTTTAATAAATTAATCTGAGCATCATATATATCTTTATACAAATCAAACATATTAGCACCTCCTTTAATATATTAAATAGTTACCCAAAAAAAAGACTTTCTAAACTCTAGAAAGTCCCTTTTAAACTAATTTTTTAATGTAATCCCTTATATTTTTATTTTTCTCTTCTAAATATTTTTCAAGATCACTTATTATTTCTGCACCTGCATTTGGATTCATAAAATTATAAGTTCCAATTTCAACTGCTGTTGCTCCTGCCATTAAAAATTCAAGTACGTCTTTATAATTTGTGATTCCACCCATGCCAATTATTGGAATATCTACTGCTCTTGCTATTTGGTGAACCATTCTCAGTGCAATTGGTTTTACTGCTGCACCTGAAAGCCCTGCATAAGTGTTTTTAAATACAATTTCTTCTCTATCAAAGTCGATTGCCATGCCAAGAATTGTATTTATAAGTGAAAGTCCCGTTGCACCTTCCGCTTCCACAGACTTTGCAATTCCCACAATATCGCCTGCATTTGGAGACAGTTTTACAAAAACTTTTTTATTTGTTACTTTCATGACTTCTCTTACAACTTTTGCTGCTGAATCTTTATCCATTCCAAAAGCCATTCCGCCTTCTTTTACATTTGGACAAGAAATATTAAGTTCAATTGCTGCAAATTCATAGTTATTTAAGATCTTTGTAGATTCAATATATTCTTCAATGGTATTTCCACCTAGATTTACAAAAATTTCTGTCCCAAGTTTTTGCATTGAATGAATTTTTTCTTTTACAAATTCTTCAACTCCAGGATTTTCAAGTCCAATGGAATTTAATATTCCTGAAGGTGTCTCCCAAATTCTTATGCCTTCATTTCCCCTTTTTGGATGCCTAGTAATGCCCTTTGATGAAATTGCTCCGAGAATTTTTGGTTCATAAAAATTTTTGAATTCTTCGCCGTATCCATAGGTTCCACTTGCCATGATTATTGGATTTTTTAATTTTATACCTGCTAAATTTATTTCCATTCTAGAAGTCAATTAAATCACTCCCCTCAAAAATAGGCCCTTCTTTACATGCTCTCTTTCTTCCCTCTTTTGTGTCACAGCTACAAGAAAGACATGCACCAACGCCACATCCCATTCTTTTTTCAAGAGAAACATAAGCCTTAATATGGCAAGCTTTGGCAAGCTCTACAACTTTTTTCATCATAATTTCTGTTCCACAAGCGTAAATTAATTTATGACTTTCGAAATTAATAATATCAGTTATAAAGCCTCCCTTTTTCACTTTTATGTCGCAATTTACATCTTCAAAACACTTTTCAAGTTCAAGTTCTTCTCTCTCTCCAATATATAATGTGATTTTTGACTTTGGTTTTAATTTTTGAATTTCTTTAATTAAATAATGAAAAGGAGCAACTCCAACGCCACCTCCAACTAAGGCAACTTCATCGACATTTGTGTAAAAAGTGTTCCCAAAGGGGCCGTAGAGTTTTATATCGTCTCCAACTTTTAGTTTTTCAAGAATTTCTGTGCCAATTCCCTTCTTTTCTATTAAAAAATCTACTCCATCTGTAAAATCGTAGATAGAAATTGGTCTGGAAAGTGTTGGGTAATTATCCCAAGCTCTTATCATAAAAAATTGTCCTGGATAAACTTTAATATCTAAATCTGTTCTAAGTATAAAATAATCTTTGCATATACTTCTATTTTCTAAAATTTTTGCCATTTTACTCTCCATAAAGGGTTACTGTATCACAATATTCGCACTTGTATTCCTTTTTATTTCTATTGTATAGATAAAATTTATGTCCTGCCAATTCTCTTTCGCTATTTGAAATACATCTTGGGTTTTTGCATTTCAAAACACCTTCCACAACTTCAGGCATTTCCATGCGAAATTTTTTTACTCTTTCGCCATCTTCTATGAAGTTCACAGTAGTGTGAGGCGCAATGAGTCCCAATACTGTGAAGTCTAAATTGTAATCTGTTTCTATTTTTATTAAATCTTTTTTGCCCATGGAAGTTGAAAAGATATTTTGCATCAGAACAACTGCATCAGTAACTTTTTCTAGCTCCAAAGCTTTGTAAAGTACGTGAGCACGTCCTGCTTCGATGTGATCTAGGACAATGCCCTTTTTTATTTTTGAAACATTTATCATTTTGCATCCCCCAAAAGTTTTATAATAAGTGCCATTCTTCCATACATTCCAAATTTTGTCTGCTCAAAGTAAACTGCTCTAGGATCCTTGTCCACTTCAGGTGCAATTTCATTTACTCTTGGAAGTGGATGAAGAATTATCATGTCATCTTTTGCTGATTTTAATTTTTCTTCTGTAAGTACATAGTAATCCTTTAATCTTTCATATTCATCTGATGAAACGAACCTTTCTTTTTGCACCCTTGACATATAAAGAATATCTAAATTAGAAATTGCACTTGTAAGTTCTCTAGTTTCATAATAATTCTCTTTTTCTATAAAATTTTTAAAAGGCTCTGGCATCTTTAATTCTTCTGGAGAAATAAATACAAATTTAACATTTTCGTAGCGATTTAAGGCTCTTACAAGTGAGTGAATTGTCCTTCCAAATTTTAAGTCTCCACAAAGTCCCACAGTTAAATTGTCAAAGGTTTTTTTATAATGTCTAATTGTTATTAAGTCTGCTAATGTCTGTGTTGGATGAAAGTGACCTCCATCTCCGGCATTTATTATTGGCATTTTGGTAACTACCTTTGATGCTAAAAGGGAAGCACCTTCTTTAGGATGTCTCATAGCACATATGTCAGCATAATTTTCTACTACTCTTATTGTGTCAAGGAGAGTCTCGCCCTTTGTTGATGAGCTAACTCCTGCATCAGAAAATCCAATTACTCCTCCTCCAAGTCTTAACATTGCAGTCTCAAAGGAAAGTCTAGTTCTAGTCGATGGCTCAAAAAAAAGACTGGCCAATAACTTATTTTCGCAAAAATGAGAATAATGAATAGGATTTGCGATAATGTCATCAACCAGACTAAAAATTTCTTCGTATTCTTCAGTTGTAAAATCTAGTGGCTCTATTAAATGTTTCATCTTGACCTCCATCTAATATTTTATCTTTTTTATATTACTTCAAAAATTATAATTTGTAAAGTGTCTTGACATATATGTTATACTTGTAATAATAAAATTTAAAGGAGAAGCTATGATTTACTTAATATTTGGACATTCAGGCTCTGGCAAGAGTACTCTTAGAGAGGCCCTTACAAAAAAAGGCTTAAATAAAATAATAACTTATACCACGAGAACTCCTCGACCAGGGGAAATTAATGGAGTAGATTACAATTTCATTGACAAATCTCAATTTAAAAAAATGGAAGAAAAAAATTTATTTATAGGTTCAACTTGTTATGCTGGAAATTTTTATTCTACATTAAAAGAAGACCTAGAAAAAAACAATAATGATTTAAATGATTGTGTAATTGTTGTAGACAAAGAGGGAATCATCGCTATAAAAAAAGAATTTAAAAATGTTATTTCAATTTATTTAAAATGTTCCAAAGAAATTTTGAAAAAAAGAATGATTAAGAGATGCGAAGATGAAAGTGTTATAGAAAAAAGGCTTTCTGTTTTAGAAAATTTAGATGAATATGCAGATTATATAATCGACAGCGATGAAGATATGGATATAGTTTTAAGTGATGTTTTGAAAATTATTAAAATCCATAGTGTAGTAAAGTGATTTTCTTTTCCTTGACAAATGTATCCATAGTGATATTATAAATTCATAAGTTAATAAACTCTTCAGGGCGAGGCGAAATTCCTCACCGGCGGTAAAGTCCGCGAGCGAAAGCTGAATTGGTGCAATTCCAATACCGACAGTATAGTCTGGATGAAAGAAGATTAATTTTAAATTTTTGAGCCCTGCGTGGGCTCTTTTTTGTAGGAGATCATATGTATATAGAAAATTTTAACGACAGCTTTTATATGCAACGTGCAATTGAACTTGCAAAGTTGGGCATTGGTCATACAAAAACCAATCCCCTAGTTGGTTGTGTAATTGTAAAAGATGAAAGGATAATTGGCGAAGGAGCACATTTAAAGTTTGGAGAAAACCATGCTGAAGTAAATGCAATAGAAGATGCAAAAAATCGCGGAGAAGACATAAAAGGTGCAACTCTATATGTTAATTTAGAGCCTTGCTCTCACTTTGGAAAGACTCCACCATGTGCAAAAAGAATTGTGAAAGAAGGCATCCAGCGAGTTGTCATTGGAACTCCAGATCCCTTTGAAAAGGTTTCTGGCAAGGGAATAAAATTTTTAGAAGATAGTGGAATTTCTATAACAGAAGGCGTATGTCTTGAAGAATGTATGAGTTTAAATGAAAGATTTTTTACTTATATAAAAAAGAAAAGGCCCTTTGTTGTTTTTAAATCTGGAATGTCTCTCGATGGAAAAATTGCAACTGAAAAGGGTGAATCAAAATGGATTACATCAGAATTTTCTAGGTCCTATTCCCACGAACTTCGTGGAAAACTTGACGCCATAATGGTTGGCATTGAAACAGTTCTTGTAGACGATCCAACACTAAATGTTCGCCACGGAAAATACAGGGTAAATCCAATAAGAATTATTACTGATTCAAAACTTAGAATTCCCCTAGATGCAAAGGTGCTGTCAAGTGATTTAGATTCTATTGCAATAATTGCAACTACAAAAAATTTTAATAGAGAAAAATTTGAAAAACTAAAGAAAATGAAAAATGTTGAAGTCTTAATTTGTAGAGAAAAAAATAATAAAGTTGATTTAACTGACTTAATGGAAAGGTTAAAGAAATTTAACATTTCCTCCATCCTTCTTGAAGGTGGAAGGACTTTAGCAGCAGAAATGCTAAAAAATAATTTAGTGGATAAATTTTACATTTTCATGGCTCCAATTTTACTCGGTTCAAAGGGCATCCCTGCAATTGGCGATTTAGAAATTAAAAATTTAAAGGGTGCGATAAAGATAAGGGACATGAAATGCGAAAAATTATTTGATGACATACTTATTACTGGAAGGTGTGATTAAAATTTTCACGGGAATAATCGAAGAAGTTGGAAAACTTAAGGATGTAAAAAAGGAAAATGACCTATTTACGCTAAAAATATCTTGTCAAAAAGTTTTGGAAGGCACAAAAATAGGCGACTCCATTGCAACAAATGGCATCTGTCTAACTGTAACAGAACTTGGAAGTGATTTTTACAAAGCAGAAGTCATGGTAGAGACAATAAATTCCACAACTTTTAAAGACTTAAAAAGTGGTAAAAGTTTAAACCTAGAGCGTGCACTTAGTCCATCAAAAAGACTTGACGGTCACATAGTACAAGGTCATGTGGATGGAGTTGGAGAAATCATAAATATTTTAAAAAGAGGTAATGAAATTGTCTATAGAATAAAATTTATTTCAGATAATTTTAAATACATTGCCCAAAAGGGTTCCATTGCCCTTGATGGCATTAGCCTAACAGTTTCCAAGGTTGGTGAAAATTATTTTGAAGTTTCAATTATTCCAACGACAATAAAATGCACAAATCTTATAGACAGAAAAATTGGCGAAAAAATAAATATAGAAACCGATATAATTGGTCGCTACGTCTACAATTTTATAAATACAAAAAGCGAAAACAAAATAACCAAAAATTTTTTAATAGAAAATGGATTTTAATTTAAGAGGAGAAAAAATGAAAGTTAACACAATCGAAGAAGTTGTCGAATCTTTAAAAAAAGGCGAAATAATTATCGTAACAGATGAACCCGATAGAGAAAATGAGGGCGACATGATTCAAGCTGCAGAATTTGCTACTGGAGATAGTCTAAACACAATGGCCTCTCTTGCAAAGGGACTAATTTGTATGCCTATGTCAAAGACCTACGCCGAAAAATTTAAATTAAATCAAATGGTTGCCGACAACACTGACAATCATGAAACTGCCTTTACAGTTTCTGTGGATCATAGGGACACAACTACTGGAATATCAGCTTGGGAAAGAGCCCTAACTGCTTATAAACTAACAGAAGATGATGCAAAACCAGAAGATTTTAGAAGACCTGGTCATATGTTTCCTCTAGTTGCAAAAAAAGATGGTATTTTTGTAAGACGAGGACACACTGAGGCAACTGTTGACCTTTTAAAGATTGCTGGATTAAAAGAAGTTGGACTATGTTGCGAAATTATGCAAGATGATGGTCATATGATGCGAGGTGAAGATTTATTTAAACTCGCCGAGAAATTGAACATGAAAATTACAACTACAGAAGAACTTTTACTTTATAGAAAAAGACATGAAAAAATCGTAGAAAAAGTTGCCGAAGCAAAACTTCCAACAAAATTTGGCGACTTTAGAGCACATGCTTACATCGATAAAGTTACTGGTGAACACCACATCGCTCTAGTTAAAGGCGAAATTGGCAATGGCATGGATGTCCTTACAAGAGTTCACTCAGAATGCCTAACTGGAGATTGCTTTGGCTCATCAAGATGTGACTGTGGAAATCAACTTCACCTTGCAATGAAAAAAATTGATGAAGAAGGAAGGGGAATTCTTCTCTATATGCGTCAAGAGGGTCGAGGTATTGGACTTGTGAACAAAATTAGAGCCTATGCCCTACAAGATAAAGGTATGGATACAGTTGAGGCAAACTTGGCACTTGGTTTTCCTGAAGATGCAAGAGATTATTCCACTGGTGCACAAATTTTACAAGATCTTGGCGTTAAAGAACTTAGACTTTTGACAAATAACCCCGACAAAGTTTATTCACTACAAGAATTTGGAATGATCATAAAAGAAAGAGTTCCAATTGAAATTCATTCAACTGAGCATGATGAATTTTATTTGAGAACAAAAGCTGAAAAGATGAATCACATCTTATCTGAATTTAGTAAATAATATCTAATTTAAAATAATAATTTGGAGGAAATATGAAAATTTACAGTGCAAATTTAAAATCCGATGGGAAAAAATACGCAATAGTTTTGGCAAGATTTAACGAATTTATAGTTTCAAAATTATTAGATGGATGTATCGATGGACTAAAAAGACATGGTGTAAAAGACGAAGAAATAGAAGTGATTTGGGTTCCAGGAAGTTTTGAAATTCCACTTGCAGCAAAATCTCTCGCTCTTACAAAAAAATACGATGCAATAATTGCTCTAGGAGCAGTTATAAGAGGTGCTACAACTCATTACGAGCTTGTCTCAACAGAAGTTGCAAAGGGAGTCGCATCATCCTCACTTGAAACTGGTATACCAATTATCTTTGGAGTAATCACAACAGAAAATATCGAACAAGCAATTGAAAGAGCTGGCTCAAAATCTGGCAACAAGGGCTTTGATGCAGCAACAGCTGCAATTGAAATGGCAAACTTGCTAGGTGAAATCCGTGGATAATTTAAGCAAGCAAAAAGATTTTAATTTTAATGAAAAAGAGGGGTTAAAAAATATTAAAAGCATAATTTTTGACTTTGACGGCACCCTTCACAATACAATAAAAATTTATTATCCTGCCTTTACATCTGGTGTTAAAATTTTAAGAGAATATGGCTTTGCAAAAGATTTTAACTTAAACGAAAAAAATGTTTCAAAATTTTTAGGAGAAAAACCAAATTTTGCCTACGATCTCATCGCAAAGGGTTCAGACAAAAATTTAAAAGAAAAAGTAATGCAACACGTTGGCAGAAAAATGGATGAAAATATGAAAAATGGCATTGGAGAACTTTATGATGATTCTATAAAAATTCTTGACAAGCTTTCTAAAAATTATGACCTATACATTTTGTCCAACTGTCGTGAATCTTATCTTGACTTAGCGTTAAAAGTTTATGGAATAAAAAAATATTTCAATAAATGTTTTGCCGCAGAAACTTTTGGCTTCATACCAAAGGATGAAATTTTAAAAAAAGAAAGGCATTATATAAAAGAAAAAATAATATTTGTCGGCGATAGACATCACGACATGGAAGCTGCCAGGAAAAATAATATTAAGAGCATTTTTTGCAGCTATGGCTTTGGCAGTCAAGAAGAAGGAAAAAACGCAGACTACAAAATAAATTCCATTAGCGAGATTTTAAATATCTTGTAAAAATAATCATCACAATTAAATAATAAAAATTTAAACCAATAATTTATTAAAAGCTTAAAATTTCACTAAAAAAGAGGACTTTGCGTCCTCCTTTTTAATTACAAGCTTCTTTTTCTCTTTGTTCTTTACTTACTTCCCAAAGTTCATTTGCCTTTTTATTCCATGCTTTTGCATAAGGTGTAGTCTTGACTTGCAATTCCTCAGCACTTTCAGGTGCAATCATATCTGTGTTTTTGGCACCAGAATCCTTTACAATCTTAGTAAGTCTACCAGGATTTTCCAACATTGGACATGGCTTCAACAAATTTTTATTAAAAGGTTGATTATCGTGAAATCCCATAAAAAGTGGACTCATTAGACATTCCTTGATAGTCTTTTCTCTTATATTTGAATCAGAATAGTGAATGAATACGCAAGGTTCCATGTCGCCAAGAGAATTTATGTGAAAATAATTTTTGCCTCCAGCAATGCAACCATTTATAAATTCACCATCATTTTGAAAATCAATTGTAAAAATATTTTGTGGATATTCACTTGACCTAATTTCTCTAACCTTATGATAAACATACTCCCTTTCTTCTGGGGTAAGTAATAAACTTAAATCAGCATCCTTTCCAACTGGCATGTAGTGAAAGTACCAAGCAAGTCTACATCCATGATCCACGAGCATTTTTATAAAGTCATCATCTGTAACATATTTATAATTTTGACTTGTGTAACAAATTGAAGCCCCGTATAAAAGCTTGTGTTCCTTCATTAAGTCCATTGCCTTCATAACTTTTTGAAATACTCCATTGCCCCTTCTAAGGTCAGTAGATTCTTCAGTACCCTCAATACTAAGTGCAAAAGAAATATTTCCCGCTTTCTTTACTTCTTCACAAAATTCTTCATCGATTAAAGTGCCATTTGTAAAAATATGAAAAGCACTTTCATTAAATTCTTTAGCAAGTTTAATGATGTCATCTTTTCTAACAAGAGGTTCTCCTCCAGTTAAAATAAAAAAGTATGTGCCAAGTTCATTTCCTTGTCTTACAATACTTGCCATTTCATCATAAGTTAAATTATTTTTATGTCCATATTCAGCAGCCCAGCAACCTGTGCATTTTAAATTACAAGCAGAAGTTGGGTCAAATAAAATTATCCAAGGAATATTACAATTATATTCTTTCTGTAATTTATTTCGAAGAGCATTTCCCTTGTAAGCAGCGTTATATCCAATAGTTCTCACAGAGGTCTTTACAATATTTTCGTCGATTCCATTTACAATATCTGTCCCAAAAGAAACCCATTTTGAATTTGGATCATTAAGTTCATTTCTTACTCTTTCCAACCCATTTTTGCCACTATTTGTTTCACTTGATTCAGGCATTAAATATTTGTCAAAAACATTTACTATCTCCACCATTCCTCTTTGTGGATCTTTTTTTAATCTCTTATAGGCAAGATTTACAGCCATTGAGAATAATTTTTCACTTTTTCTTTCCTTAATTGCAGTAGTCACTTAATACCTCCATAATTATAAATATCAAAATATTTTATATTGAATTGGTGTTTAATATTATATGTATTAAAACTTTAATTTTACTTTTTGAACATTGTTCATTTTGTTATCTATATTTTACTACAAAATTAATAAAATTAAAAGATATTTATAGTATTTATTTAAAATATAAAAATTAATTTGAAATATATTTTAGTTTTAAAAAAATAAAAGCTTATAAAGTATGTGTTTAAATTTGGTACTATGACTTCTCTTCTACCAAGTTTGATAATAATGAGGATAGTGTAATACTTTGCCAAAAACTGAAGCTAAAAATCTTACTAAATTAGAAAAAAGTTTATGTTGATGTTTCTTTTAATTAAATCAATTGGATCTAGGTGAGAAACTTAATTTTAATAAAGAATAAAAATACTACTATTTAAAAACATTAAAAGCTCTGAAATACACTATTGAAGTGCCTTTCAGAGCTTTTTTAATTTCAAAGTGTCAAGCTCGAGATTATATAAATAATAAAAAATTATCAATTAGCTTTAATACACAAAATTTTAGTCGAACTACCACTTTATATAATTTCTTCTTAAAGTCTAAAAGGAATCAATTATTCCAAGATCAATAGCTTTTTTCATAAGTTCTTGGTAATTGTTGATGTAGAGCTTTTGATAAATTCGATTTAACATAACTGCAAGAGACCTTTCGGAAATAAAAAGTTTCTTTGCAACATCACTCCTATTTAAACCAGAACAATAAAGCTTAACTATTTCTATTTCCTTTTCTGTCAAGTTTTCTAAAATTTCTTTTTCTTTAAAAAATTTTTTATCATATAAGTAGACTTCTTTTAGTTTAATTCTAAGGCTCTCCATATCTTCCTCCTTAGAAATAAAGGCATAGGCCCCAATATTTTTTGCTCTTTCTGTATAAAAAAATAAATCGTAACCAGATAAAATTACTATTTTTATATTTTTATCTGTCTTTAAAATTTTTTCTGCTAAACCTAAACCATTTAAAGATTCTTCAAATCCCTTTAAATTTATGTCAATGATTAAAATATCATAAGATCTTAAAAATTTAATGTCTTCTATTTTTTTCAAATCCCCTAACAAATCAATTTCAAAAAAATTATCCTTTTCTAGAAATTCCTTTAAAGACCTTGCCATCATCTTATGATCTTCTATTAATAAAATTTTCATTTACAATCTCCTCTTGAATGGGCAATTCAATAATAAATTTCACATAGTTTTGGCCTTTTGAGTCATTATCTTTAAGCATTAAGTCTCCGCCGTAAATATCTAAGCTCTCCTCTATAAATCTAATTCCCAAGTGATTTATCTTGTTAAAATCTTCATCTAAGTAGTCTCCAAAATTTTTAATAGTCAAAAATATTATTCCATCTTTAATTTCTAGTATTAAGTCTGAAAAATAACCCTTTGAATGTTTATAAAAATTAGTAACCATTTCGTGAATAAATTTATAAATTATTTTTTCATAGGGCTTTGGCAAAAAAATATTTTTGTCACAATAAAATTCAATGAATTTGTCCTTTGCATACATTTCTTTTAAAGAATTTATAAGTTCGCTGTAAATCTCATAGTGATTTATTCCGTCTCTAAAAACTGGATCTATTAAGTTGATTTTAAACCTAATTTTTTTTATCAAAATATGATGAATTTCTAGGGACTTGTCAATATTTTTCGTAGCCTCTTCTAAAAATTTTTTCGACAAAATTATATCTTGCAAAATATCATCGTGCAAAAAACTAATGTTTCTTCTCTCAAAATTTTCTGATAATTCTTTTGCCATTTTATTATTGTATAAAAATTTCTCATAAGATGCCTCATTATTTGCAATTTGCCTAAATTTAATTATAAGCTCAATATTTGCAATATTTAATGAAAAAATCATTGCAAAAAGCAAGGCTAACTTATAACTTTTGACAAAGTTTTTAAAAAATATTGTAGAAATAATAATTAATATAAAATTTAAGGGACTAGAATAAAAATCAAAAATTGTATTTTTTAAATTATTATCTATAGAAATTATAAAAATTAAAATTGAAATTTCTGCCACAAATAAAATAATAAATTCCCTAATATAAATATATCTAAAAATTTTTAAGATATTCATTTTTAAGATATTCATTAAAATAAATAATATAAAATATATAAAGCTTATAAACCCTACATTTAAAAGCAATTTGTAACTATATTTTTTTATTTCTTTTCTATATGTAATGATAAGAAGAATTGAAAAAATTGCAATCATAAATCTAGAAAATTTTAATAATCCTATGTAAAAGTAATTATTAAAATAATTTAAAATAAAGGACACTAACAAAATAATAAGTGCAAAATAATTTATATACCTCCACTTAATCTCCTTCACACTACTTAAAAATATATAAAAGTTATAAAAAATTAAAAGATAAATAAAGGACAAGCTAACTTCAGAACTATATTTAAAATTTATTTTGTATTTGTAAAGAAAAATATAGTCAAATAAAATCCAAAGTGAAAATATAACTACTAAAGAACTGTGATCCACAATGATTTTTCTGTCATCTCTTAGTAAAAAAGTTAGAAGAGAAATATTGTTTATCAGGCTTAGAAAAAATAAAAAATACATTCCATTAAAATCTCTAAAGATATAAATTTTTACAGAATAAAATAATATGTAAAACCCTATAAAAACATAAGCTGTTAAAATACTTGCCTTCAAAATTTTTTTGTCACTAGTCATATTCCCCTCCCTTACAATTTTTATTAGATATAATTATTATATATTTTATTTTAAAATTTAAAAGGCTCTAAATTAATAGAACCTTTTGTAAATCTAATTATTAAAAAAAGAATATCCATCCCTTTTCACTGTGCCAAAATATTCAGCATAATAAATATTTTTATCCTTTTTAACTGAGTCTGGATTGAATTTTAAGTCTCCTCTATATTTTACCAAGCCCCTATTTGTCTTATAAGTTATGTATTCAGGAAAGCTGTAGGCGTCGTATCTCCTCTTTACACTTGTAACTTCCATTTCACTTTTAAAACCATTAAACAAAAATGATAATGCTAATATAATAAATAAAACAAAGAATATTATTTTTTTATTTTTAGTAATCCAACACATAACTAGCATACCCCACATCATACAATATACCTTCATAAACTGCACTATACATATTGTTGCTTTCTCTTTGAACAGAGTTCCAATCAATGTTTAAATTACCTCTAAATTTTCTTCCCGCTCTGTATTCAGTATAAAAAATAGAAGATGGAAAACTCCTATCATATCTATGCCTTACTACCCTTACATATATTGTGTCATCATCAAAACCTAATATATTTTCATTGGCAAATACTGGATATACAAGAGTCGTCATAAGAGCAAATAAAACTAAAAAACTAACAAAGTATCTCTTCATAAAATCCTCCTTTTAATATTAATTCACTAAGTTAGCTTATTATCCTATAACTCAATTATATTATTTCTAATTATTTTGTCAGTTAACTTTTGTACATATTTATTTGAAGGCAAAGGCTTCTGGTCTTATTGTTCCACTGTATTATGCGTAATACTTCTAAGAATTTGGAGCTTTTTTTATATTATTCTCATTTAATTTTAAATCAATTTAAATCCCAACAAATCCTTTTTTCTTTATACATATCAATCTAATAGCTTGTCTCAATTTTTACAACCTTTTTCTTCTTTTTAAATCAAAAACAAAATAATACCTGATAAAACAAAAATAATAATAAATATTTTTTCATTTTTAATATAATGCATAATATGAAAACCTATATATTATTTAATTTTTTAATAATTTCAGTAGTAATATCTTTTACATTACCATATTTATCAATATTTATTACAATAGGTACAGTTGAAATATTGTATTTTTTTATTATTTTCCTTTTGTTTTTTAAATCGCTATTAGTATTATACATTAAAATTTTTTCTTTTCCCTTTTTATTACACCACTTTATTTTTTCTGTAAGAACTTTACAAGCAGGACAATCATCTCTATAAAAATATATTTTTCCCATATAGCTTTCTTTTAAACTTATGAGTTTAACTGAATTTATCATACCATATTCGTATTCCTTGATCTCTTTTTTTGCCTTATAACATATAGTTAAATTTAGAAAAGACAAGAATATTAATAATAAAAAAAGTATACTTTTTAATTTCTTAAAATTAAACTTTAAAAATAAATATAAAAGAATAATAGATGGAAATATTAATAAATTTAATATATAAAAGAATTTTAAATTATAAATTGAATAATCCCTTAAATACCCTCTTAAATAGATGTTATAAAAAATTAATACTATTAATATCCCATAAGCATAGGATAAAAAAATTTTACTATCTTTAAATCTATTCATAATAATCTCCATAAAATATCAATATTAAGGATTGCAACCTGCTAATATAGTTTGACTCATAGAAACATTTGGTCTCCATGGTTCTAAATTCCAAGGTCTTTTGTTTGGAGCATACATATTATGACACTTAAATTGTTTATACATACCTCTTTCATTGCTCCAATTAGGACTAGAACCATGCATATATATAACTTCAGACCACGCATCTTCTAAAGTTGAATCCAGATAAAATGTTTTCCTTGGATATAGTGATAATGAAACTCCATCAGTTCTATGTTGCCAATATCCATCACTAAAATAATTATAGTAATTTCCTGCAAGAACTTGACTTATTCCCACTGTAATTTTTACTGGATATATAACTTCTTCTTCGTTAATAAAACTATGTTGTATTCTATTTCCTATTTTTTTAGTTACTATTTTTAAATTTTGTCCATTTGCATCTATGGCACTCAAATTAGTAATAAGCCCAATATTTTTATTATTGGATTTGATAATATACGAACCATCGTTATTTAATTTACCATCCTCCTTTACACTCTCAGGAAAAATTATTTTACATTCTGATTTAAAATCAATATCATATTCTAGAGATTTTTCTTTATCACTATTTAAATATTCTTCTATAATTAATTCATTATTATAAAAATCTTTATTTGATAAACTCATTGAATTATCTAATAAATGACCATCTATATTCTTTAGGCTAAATTCAGGAAAATCTACTTTATTTACACCATTAAAATTTTTGCAACCTCTTGCCTTAAAAGCATCCATATTTTTTTCTACTCCAGCAAAAGTCGGATTAATAAAACTAGCTAAAATTGCAATTATAGTTAAAACTAAAATAAATTTTTTCATAATCTACCTCCTAATTCCTCTAAAAAAATAATTAAAGACTTCTATATTTTGTGTACAAAATAATTTATATTAAATCATAAATTTCTAACCCTTTATATTTAAAACTATTGTATGTAAACTATGCAAAGTTTTTAATCTTTAATAAATTCACAGTCAAGACATTTTAATGAAAAATGTAGTTTCCTTAAATTACATTTTCTTTCTGTAAATTTAAAGATCATAAAAATATAAATGAAAAAAATTTATAATACTATAATTAAATTATACTTGTTAATAAATTATTGTCAGTTAACTTTTGTGCATATTTATTTAAAGGTAAAGGCTTCTGGTCTTATTGTTCCACTGTATTCTGCGTAATATTTATCAGAATTTGGATCTTTTTTTATATTATTCTCATTTAATTTTAAATCAATTTTGTATTTTATTAAACCTTTTTCCCCTTTGTATGTAATATTTTGCGGGAAATTTCTGCCATAACTAGTTTTAATTTTTATAATAGTCTTTTCTCTTGGAATTCCTAGAACTAAAACTAAACTTAAGCTAAACAAAATTAAAAATGAAATTAAAATATTTTTTATTTTTATAAAATTCATCTCGTCACCTTATAAAAAAGAGAAGGCTATTGCCTTCCCTTAATCTCTTTAAATTAATATTTGTAAAATCCTTCGCCTGTTTTTCTTCCAAGAAGTCCTGCTCTAACCATTTTTCTAAGAAGTGGATGTGGTCTGTATTTAGGATCTGCAAATTCAGTATTAAGAACTTCCATTATTGCAAGTACTACATCAAGTCCTACTAAATCTCCAAGAGCTAAAGGTCCCATTGGGTGATTTGCACCAAGTTTCATTGCTGTGTCTATATCTTCTACTGATGCAATTCCTTCAGCGTAAATTCCAATTGCTTCGTTAATCATAGGAATTAAAATTCTATTTACAACAAATCCTGGAGCTTCATCAACTTCTACTGGAGTTTTTCCAATTTCTTTTGAAAGTTCAATAATCATATCTTTAACTTTTGGATCAGTTTTCTTTCCTGAAATAACTTCTACTAGCTTCATTGCTGGAACTGGATTAAAGAAGTGCATACCAATAACTTTTTCAGGTCTTTTAGTAGCTGCACCAATATCAGTTATTGAAAGAGATGAAGTGTTTGATGCAAGAACTGTTTTTTCTTCACAAATTTCACAAAGTTCTGTGAAAATTGCTTTTTTAATCTTAGGATTTTCAGTTGCTGCTTCTATTATAAGATCGCAATCTGCTACATCTTTAATGTCAGATGATGTAGTTAGATTAGAAAGAGCAGTTTCCATTTCTTCTTTAGTCATTCTTTCTTTAGAAACATTTTTTTCGTAACCTTTTTTTATTTTTTCCATAGCTTTTTCAAGAGCTTCTGGTGCAATATCTCTAACAATTACTTTATGATATGGTGCAAGCACTTGAGCAATTCCTGCTCCCATAGTACCTGATCCTACTACTGCTATTTTCATTTTATTCACCTTATTTTCCTTTAAATTCAGTTTTTCCCTTATTTAAAAATGCCTTCATGCCTTCTTTTTGGTCATTTGTTGCAAAACATAGGCCAAAGTGAGTTTTTTCGATTTGCATTGCTGTGTCAATATCTGTTTGAGATCCATTTACAATTGATTGTTTAGAATATTCTACTGCCTTTGGTGCATTCCTAGCAATTTTTTCTGCCATTTCAAGAGCTTTGTCAATTAATTCATCTGGTTCATACACGCTATTTACTAGACCAATTTCTAAAGCTTTTTTAGCATCAATAGTTTCTGCTGTGTAGATCAATTCCTTTGCATACCCAGGTCCAATTGTCCTAGAAAGTCTTTGTGTTCCACCAAATCCTGGTGTGATTCCAAGGCCTACTTCTGGTTGACCAAATTTTGCCTTTGTAGACGCAAGTCTAATATCACAAGCGATGGAAATTTCACATCCACCACCTAGTGCAAACCCATTTACAGCTGCTATTACTGGAACTCTACATCTTTCTATTTCCATAAAAGTATCCATGCCAAGTTTTGCAAAGTCATAGGCTTCACTGGCAGAAAAGTTTGCCATTTCGCCAATATCAGCACCAGCTACAAATGCTTTTCCTGCACCTGTTACAATGATACATCTCACATCGTCTTCTACACGTGCAAAGAATTTATGGAGTTCTTTTAACATTTCAGAATTTAAAGCATTAAGACTTTTTTCTCTATTAAGTGTTAAGAGAAGAATTCCATGAGGCTTTTTTTCTACAATTAAATATTTATAATCCATATTAGTCCCTTCCAACGATAAGAGCAGTTCCCATTCCTCCACCTATACAAAGTGTTGCTAAACCTTTTTTAGCATCTCTCTTTTGCATTTCGAACAGAAGTGTTGTTAAAATTCTAGCTCCACTTGCTCCAATAGGGTGTCCAATTGCAATAGCTCCACCATTTACGTTTACTTTATTAATATCAAATTTCATAACTTGGTTAACTGCACAAGCTTGAGCTGCAAAAGCTTCATTAGCTTCTATTAAGTCAAGGTCATCAACTTTAAGTCCTGCAATTTCAAGGGCTTTAGTTGATGATGGAATAGGTCCCGTACCCATGATCTTAGGATCAACACCTGCTGTTGCATAAGAAATAATATATGCAAGAGGTTCTACTCCAAGTTCCTTTGCCTTTGATTCTTTCATTATTACAAGCATTGCTGCTCCATCGTTGATTCCAGATGCGTTACCTGCTGTAACTGTACCGCCATCTTTTTTGAAAGATGGTTTTAATTTTGCTATAGATTCTACTGTTACTCCTTCTCTAATATGTTCATCTGTGTCAACAACTGTTACATTGCCTTTTCTATCTTTAACTTCTACAGGAACGATTTCGTCTTTAAATCTTCCTTCTTTTCTTGCTCTTTCTGCATTGTTTTGAGATCTTGTAGCTAGTTCGTCTTGCATTTCTCTAGTAATACCATATTTTTCAGCCACATTTTCAGCTGTAATACCCATGTGATAATCGTTGAAAGCATCCCAAAGACCGTCTTTAATCATTGTGTCAACAACTTTTTTGTCTCCCATTCTTGCTCCCCATCTTTCATTAGTAAGAGCGTATGGTGCCATTGACATTGATTCTGTTCCCCCTGCAAGTATAATTTCAGCATCTCCAGCTTTAATAACTTGAGCTGCTAAACTTACTGCACGAAGACCAGATCCACATACTGCATTAATAGTAACTGCTGGAGTCTTAATGTCAATTCCTGCTCCTAGAACAACTTGTCTTGCAACATTTTGTCCTTGAGCTGCTTGAAGAACATTGCCAATATAAGCTTCATCAACCATGTCAGATTTTACATTTGCTCTTTTAAGTGCTTCTTTTGCTGCCACTACTCCAAGTTCCACTGCTGAAACCGTCTTAAATTGACCTCCAAAACTTCCTACAGCCGTTCTTGCAGCTGATGCTATAACAATTCTATCTTCCATTTTTTCCTCCTCATTAATCGCGTGGTGGCAATACAGTAGCCACACCGTCTAAAACAATTTCTCCCTTTTGATTTGTGCAAGTTGTCTTGAGCTTCAATATTTTTTCTTTAATTATCTCAATCACTTCAACTTTAGCTGTAATTGTATCCCCGAAATAAACAGGTTTAGTAAATTTCATTTCTTGACCCATGTAAATAGTGCCTGGACCAGGAAGTTTCATGCCAAGAACTGCAGAAACAAGTCCTGCTGTTAGCATTCCATGTGCAATTCTAGTTTTAAAATTGCCCTTTCCAGCTTCAACTTCGTTTATATGGGCAGGATTCAAATCGCCAGTAATACCAGCATAAAGATATACATCTGACTCAGAAATTGTCTTTGTAAATTCAGCTGTATCGCCAATTTTAATTTCTTTAATAGTTTTTCCCATGTGATCTACCTCCTCAAGCCTTTTGTAAAACTATACCCATAATTTTAAAAAAATAATTAATATTTTAAAATTAATCCATCCCTTCTAAAATATTAACGATTTTTTTTGCAGCATGACCATCTCCATAAGGATTTATAGCCTTTGACATTTTTTCGTACAAATTTTTATCATCTAATAAATTAATTATACTATCATAGACATCTTGTGAATTTGTACCCACAAGTTTAGCTGTCTTTGCTTCTACTCCTTCCATCCTTTCAGTCTCATTTCTAAGAACTAAAACAGGTTTGCCAAGAGCTGGAGCTTCTTCTTGCACGCCACCAGAATCTGTAACTACAAATTTTACCCTTGCCATTAAATTTGAAAAAGGCATATAGGAAAGTGGTTCAATAAGATGAACTCTGTCTAAATCAGAAAAATATTTTTTTGCAGTACTTCTAACAATTGGATTTAAGTGAATTGGAAATACAATTTCAACATTTTCTCTTTCAAGGATTACTCTCCTAATTGCTGAAAAAATATTTTCCATTGGTTCTCCCCAATTTTCTCTCCTATGCGCAGTAAGTAATACTACTTCTTTATTATAATCTAAATTATTCAAAATTTCATCGTCAAATACAAAATCTTCTTTAACAGAATACTTCAGTGCATCAATTACAGTGTTTCCAGTAATGAAAATATTTTTGTCATCATAACCCTCTTTTAAAAGATTTTCTCTATTAGACTCTGTTGGTGCAAAATGATAATTTGCAAGTACACCTGTGAGTTTTCTGTTTGCCTCTTCAGGATAAGGTGAGTACAAATTTCCTGATCTTAGTCCAGCTTCCACATGTCCTATTTTTATTTTCTTGTAGAAAGCTGCAAGTGCTGCGGCGAATACTGTAGTGGTATCACCTTGCACCATAAGTATGTCTGGCTTTAATTCTTCTAAAATATCCTCAAGTCCCAAAAGTGTTTTTGTTGTTACATCTGTTAAGGATTGACCTTTTTTAAAAATATTTAAATCGTAATCTGGTTTTATATCAAAAATTTCTAGCACTTGGTCCAGCATTTCTCTGTGCTGACCTGTTACACAAGTGTAGCTCTCAAGATCGTGTCTTTTTTCAATCTCTTTTATAATTGGAGCCATCTTAATGCCCTCAGGTCTTGTACCAAATACAAATAATACCTTCATTTATTCCTCCTTATTTTTTAGCATTCCAGCAGCTATTCCCGTTAGGAGTATTATTAAAATAACTGCTATTGAAATAATAAGTGCAATTGATGAATGAAACTTTGAAATTACATTTGCAAGTATCCCAAATATCGCCGATATTGAATATAAAATCACAACGGTTTGTCTTTGGTTTAAGCCCATTTTTAAAAGTCTGTGATGGAGATGTCCCTTGTCAGCTTGAACCATTGACTTTCCAGAAAGTTTACGCCTTAACATTGCAAAAGCTGTGTCAAATACTGGCACACCTAAAATTAATACTGGCACAAAAATCATAAGTATTGCTGCTTGTTTTAAAAATCCGGAAATGCTTATATATGAAAGCATAAATCCAAGATACAATGCTCCCGTATCTCCCATAAATATTTTTGCAGGATTAAAGTTATAAGGCAAAAACCCAAGACAAGCACCTGCAACAAGTACACATACTAAACTAACATCAAATCTCCCCATTTGATATGTTATAAAAAACATGGAAATGGCACATATCATTGATACTCCCGATGCAAGTCCATCTAATCCATCTATCAAGTTTATTGTATTTGTTATTCCACACACCCAAAAAATTGTAACCGGTATAGAAAGCATATTTAAAATGAGTAATGCATCCTCATAATCAAAGGGGTTTGTTAAAAATTCAATTTTCATGCCACCTGCCACAAGAATTATGGCTGCAATAATTTGATAACCAAATTTTAATTTTGGACTAATGTCATATTTGTCGTCATATAATCCAGAAAATGCGATCACAAGAGAACTAATTATAGTAAAGATAAGTGTTTTATTTATAGGTAAAAAAACAAGCATTAAAATAGTTACACTTATTACCATAGCAATGCCACCACCTACTGGAATTGGCTTTTTATGAACTCTTCTTGTATCCTTTGGCACATCTAAAAACCCATTTTTTTTTGCAATTTTTATAACAAAGGGCATTTGTAAAAAAGTCAAAATAAAAGCTGCAAAAAAAGGAACTAAATAATTATACATATTTACCTCTTACTTTGTTCCAAATAATCTATCTCCTGCATCTCCAAGTCCAGGTACTATATACTTATCTTCATTTAATTTCTCATCTAGTGCAGCAATATAAATTTCTACATCAGGATGAGCTTCTTGCACTGCCTTTAGCCCTTCTGGTGCAGCTAATAAATTTATTGATTTAATATTTTTTGCACCATTTCTCTTTAATTCGTCAATAGCTTCTATAAGTGATCCGCCTGTTGCAAGCATTGGATCGACAATAATCATTTGTCTAGATGCTACATCTTTAGGTAATTTTGAATAATAAGTAACTGGCTTTAAAGTTTCGGGATCTCTGTACATTCCAATGTGGCCAACTCTTGCTGCTGGCATTATTGTAAGAAGTCCTTCCACCATTCCAAGACCTGCTCTTAATATAGGCACTATTCCAATTTTTTTGCCGGAAATTCTTTTTCCAATAGCTTTTCCAATGGGAGTTTCAATTTCAATATCTTCTGTTTCTAAATCTCTCGTTACTTCATAACCCATTAATGTTGCAATTTCATTTACAATTTGTCTAAATTCCATGGAACTAGTTTCTTTTTTTCTAATTATTGTCATCTTGTGATCGATAAGTGGGTGCTTTATTATTGTATATCCCATGTTATTCCTCCTCAATTTTGTTTACTCTGTTGATATGTCTTCCACCTTCAAATTTTTCATTTAAAAAGGCTTCTACAATTTCTATTGCCATGTCGTGACCAATTAACCTTGCTCCCATTGCAAGCACATTTGCATCATTGTGTCGCCTTGCAAGTTTAGCAGAATAGGGCTCAGAACAAAGTGCAGCTCTTATCCCCTTAACTTTATTTGCAGAAATTGAAATTCCAATTCCTGAACCACAAATAACTATTCCAAAGTCCATTTCATTGTCTATAACGGCGTGTCCAACTGCATGCCCATAATCTGGATAATCTACACGATTATCATCAAAAGGTCCCATGTCTTTAACTTCAATATTTCTTTCTTCTAAGTGTTTTATTACATCTTTTTTTAAATAAAATCCTGCATGATCAGAACCTATTGCTATTTTCATTTTTTCTCCTAAATTCTCATGACAACTTTTCCACTGCAAGCCTTCAATAATCTATTCATAATACTAAGACCAATCCCTCTAAGTTCAAAACCCTCTGCAAAAATTATGTCTACATTTTCTTCATCACATCTTCTTAATGCGTCAAATAAATTTGATGCCACTTCTTCAAGATGTTCTCTTGATCCAAGGTTTATTAAAAGTTTTATATCTAGATTTTTGTACTGGTCATAAGTTTCATCAGTTGCAAGAACTGCAATCTTTTTGTCCTTATTTTCTCCAATATTTTTTTTGATCTCATTTACAACTTTATCTAGCCTTCCTCCAAAACAAATTGCCTCTGCCCTTGGTGCATAATGCCTATATTTTTGTCCTGGAGATTTTGGGATTACTCCACTTTTCGAATCAATTGTCGCATTATCTATTGTAATGTTTTTATCGATTTCTCTTAAATCTTCTAAAGTAATTTTCCCTGGTCTTAAAATCATTGGCGGATCAACTGTTACATCAAGCACAGTGGATTCAATTCCAACTACAGAATGACCACCATCTACTATTATATCTACTCGACCTTCCAAATCTTCTATAACATGTTCAACTTTAGTTGGGGATGGCCTACCTGATAAATTTGCCGAAGGAGCTGCCACTGGAAAATTTACTGATTTTAAAATATCATGAGCAATTTTATTATTAGGCTCTCTTATTGCAACAGTTTCAAGTCCACCAGTTGCTTCATCTGGTATAATTTCAGATCTCTTAAAAATAATAGTAAGAGGTCCTGGCCAAAATTTTTCAATGCACTTTTTTGCCACATCGGGAATTTCTAAAACTAATTCCTCAAGTTGTGAATTTTCTGCAATATGAAGTATTAGTGGATTGTCACTTGGTCTACCCTTTGCCTCGTATATTTTTCTGCAAGCTCTCTTGTTGAGTCCATTTCCTCCAAGTCCATAAACTGTTTCCGTTGGGAAAACAACTAGACCTCCATCACTTAAAGTTTCACTAATTTTCTTTAAATAAATTTTATCTTTTGCATTTCCTTTAAATTTAATAATATCTGTTTTCAAAAAAACACCTCTATCTTTTACATTATACCAAGAAGAGAAGTGTTTTTTAATAGTTAATCCTTATTTAATTTGCTGTGTGGGATAATTTTTCCACTTTTCACATTTTCTTTGAATTCTTCCATTATTTTTTCAAAGGCTTCATCATCAGTTAAAATTGTAATTCCAACTTCAACTATGGCAGCAATTACTTTCTTCATTTGGCTAAAAGCATAATCTGTCATAGTTGCATCTCTAAGTTCCACTGTATGTCCATTTACACTTTCATCTGCAATTTTAAAATATCCATGAATAGTTGGCACTTCGTGAGAAAAATTCCCAGCGTCAGTAGAACCCTTGTTGAGTTCAATATCCTTTATCTCTTCGTCGAGATATTTTTCTAATTTTTCTTTTAAAACTGCATTAAAGGCATTATTTCTAACTGTATTATCATTTCCCTTTTCGTATTCAGAAATTTTAACTTCACAACCAGTAGCAAGGGCTGCTCCCTTTGCACAATTTTCTAATTTTTCTAAAATTTCTAGTAAGTCTTTTTTCTCTGGACTTCTTGCGTAAAATCTTGAGTCCGTGTAATCTGGGATGATATTAGCAGCTTTGCCACCATCCTTTATTATTCCGTGGATCCTCGTGCCGTCTTTAGTCTCTTGTCTTAGAGCATTTATTGCAGAAAATAAGACTATTTGTGCATCTAGTGCATTAATTCCCTTTTCAGGTGCATCTGATGCGTGAGAAGTTTTGCCAAAGAATTCAAATCTTCTTGTAGAAAGGGCAAGTGAATTTGGCGTAAGTGAATTATAGGAGGCTGGATGCATTTCAATTGCAACATCTACATCCTTTAATTCATCTGAATTTGCAATTTCAATTTTCGTGCCTCCAACTTCTTCTGCTGCAGTTCCAAAAACTATTACTCTTCCACCAATTTCACCGATTAGTTTAGAAAGGACAATGCCTGCTCCCGTTGCAGTTGCTCCCAAAATATTGTGACCACATCCATGACCAATACCTGGAAGTGCATCGTATTCTGATAAATAGGAAACTGTCCTCCCCTTCTTTTTTGAATCATACACAGCCTTAAAAGAAGTTTCACATCCCATGTAGGGAAATTCTATTTCAAAGCCATGCTTCTTTAATAAATCAATGTGTGCCTTTGAAGATTTATACTCTTCAAATCCGAGTTCTGGATTTTCGTAAATAAATTTTCTAAGCTCATCTAATTCCTCTGAAATTTCTTCAACTTTTTTTAATATCTCCATAATTCACCTACTCATTTATTCTATAATACTCGTACTTTTTATAATTTTCGTAAAGCTCCTTTGCTTCACCTTTTACATCTTTTCTGGGATAAGTATTAATTCCATCAAATATAAAATTCCTAGAAATAATTGGAAGTTTTTTCCTAAGTTCTGAATTGTATATAAAGAAATTGTCCACTTTATTGTAGTTTAACATATCGAGGACAATTGAAGAAAGATAATTGGCAGAAATTGCGTTGCCATCTTTCACTTCAACATTTTCTCTATTTAAAAATCCCTTTCCACTTTCATTTGCAACTATTACATAGGGCGTTGAATAAAATTCAATTTCCTTTCCCAAGTCGTCATTTGATAGTTTTATCCCAATTTCATCAAAGGCACTTGGATCATTTCCAAGTCCTGGCAAGTGATCACCGTAAAATACCATAATCGTTGGTTCTTCTAAACTCATCATCATATCGTAAACTTCGCCAAGCATTATGTCCATATCCTTTACTCCCAGAAAATAAGAACCAAAATTATTTGCAGCATCGTTTGACAAAGTAGAATCACATTCGTAAGGCAAATTTTCCCCATATTTATCGTAAAAATATGGCCCATGATTTTGAATATCTAATCCATAGCTAAAAATCGGCTCATCTGAATTATTTAAGGCTTCTAAAAATCTATTTATAAAAATTTCTGAAAATTGTCTCTCAGAAACATAGCCACCTTTTATTTCAGGATTTTCGATATCCTCTAAAAAATAATTATCCTTAAAGCATAATTTTGGATATACATTTTGTCTTCCGTAAAACCATGCATATCCTGGGTGAAAGGCCATAGTCTTGTATCCAATTTTATCTAAAAGACTTGGAAGTGATGAAACATCTCTTTTTATTGCATTAAAAGCAAAACTCTCATCAGGTGCACAATCAATAGTAAGGGCACCTGTTAACACATCAAATTCAGTATCTCCTGTTCCTCCACCAAAGGACGGAGTTACAATTCTACCATACATCACAGAGTTATCCTTTAATCTTTTAAAATTATAGTTTGGATCATTTTCTTTAGAAAAATGAAATTGTGGATTTTCCGAAAGATCTGTAAAGGCCTCTCCCATTATCCAAATAATATTTGGACGAGGATTGTATTTTATTACAGAAATTTCTTCTCCATGATCAACTCTATCTATTTTTTCCATTTCCTTTTTATTATAGCCTTCTGGCGCCCTTACAAAGGATTTTTTTAGATTAAATATAAATGCAAAATTAAAACCCTTGGAGTTAAAATGATCTATTAAATTATATTCATTTCCCATAAGTGGCAAGCTATTATATATTGTATCCTTTGAATATACAAAATTAAATAGTAAAGCCGATCCAATTAATATAGAAAGAATTGATAATAATCTGTCTCTCACTTTTAACTTTTCACTTTTAAAAAAATGTGAAATAAAAATTGCAAAAACAAAAAATGTTACAAAAATTATTATAGAAATAACATCGGGATGAAAGGAGTTTTGGGACATCTTAAAAGCTTCTAAAGATAATCCTATATCAGACATTCTAAAGGGTGCACTTCTATAAAAGACCTTTGTCCTATGTACTGTAAATAATATTAGGTAAAAGATCGTATTAAAAATTAGTGCAAATCTTCGCCTGCCAAAAATCCCTTGAAATAAAATTCCTGTTAGAAAAACTGGAAGAAAGTTCAAAATCAATACAACGGGACTTCTTACGATTTTTCCAACAACTCCCGCATCGCTTGGGGCAAGAAGTAACATTGCGAGAGTTATTATCAAAGAAAATAAAATTTGACTTACTAAATCTATAATATTAAAGCTTCTAACTTCACTATTTTTTTCTTTATTAAACAAAAAATCACCTTCTAGTGCATTATTATATAATATATCGTAAAGTTTTTGTAAAATTTTTGAAAACTTTTTATATTTAGCCATTATATTAAATATTTTTAACATAAATTATTTTACTTGATTAACTCCTTTTTAATAAATTTCACTTAAAGTAAAAAGGCTGCCGAAGCAGCCTTAGTTTCTCTTTTCAGAGTGAAGATTGGTATAATTTATTATTAATCTTAGGAGTTATGGGGTGTCCCAAAATCAAAGTATTTTGTTAAATGACATTAACTATCATTAACTGTCCTTATTATATTATGTCTTTGTTAATTTGTAAAGTCTTTTTGATAGTTTTTATCATTTTTATTTTACGAGAATTTATTTAAAATTTTTGATTTTTTAAATTTATGAAAATTAAAAGCTCATCTTTAAAATTACTGCATTCTTGCTATAAAAAATTTTGCAATAAAAATGCACCCAAGGAGGTGGGTGCAAGGGGATTCCGGTAATTGTGATATTAAGGAAAAAAGCTGGTAAACTATAAGGATTCTTAATAAAATATTTCACAATTATCTTGTACATAGTATATAATAAATTTATTATAAAATAAATTTATAAAAATTTGTATCTGTAACAAAATTTATTTGATAGGAGAAAACATGAATTTCGAAAGTATTTACTATTTTACAGAGCTAGCTAAAACTTTAAACATGAATGAAACTAGCGACAAACTTTACATATCACAACAAACTTTGTCTAATCACATAAAAAGACTTGAAGATTATTATGGCACAAAATTATTTTTTAGAAGGCCAAAACTTATGCTAACTCCAATTGGCGAGGAATATTTAAAGTATGCAGAAAAACTCCTTACATCTGAATCCGATATGATAAATAAAATTAGAGATATGGAAAGTGAAAATATGGGCAGATTAATAATAGGTGCCTCTTCACCTAGAGCTGATATTTTTATTCCATCAATTATAGAAAAATTTACTGAAGAATTTCCACAAGTTGGTCTAGTGCTTCACGAGAAGCAATCCCACGAGCTTGAAGAAATGTGTGTAGAAAATAAAATAGACATTGCTATAAGCATTGACGAAAATTATAAAAATGAAAACTTAAAATCTCGCCTTCTCTTAGACGAAAAATTGTACTTATGTGTTAGTGATAGACTTTTGGAAAAATATGTTCCCAACTTAGATTCCTTAAAAGAAAAATCCTTTGAAAGAATCAACTTGCAGGATTTTGAAAAAGTTCCTTTCCTTCTTTATACTCAAGACAATAGAATAAGAGCCTTGATCAACAAAAGCTTTAAAGATTCCGGTGTCAGACCAATTGACTATATTGAGACTGCATATTCACGAATTGCCCTTTCCATTTGTAATAAAGCTCTTGCCGCAGTCTTTATTTCTCAAATGAATATAAAAAGATGGATGTCCGAATTTGATGACGACATTAATATCTTCCCTCTTTATTCAAAAAATAAGCCCGTAACTCTTGGCATCTATGCAATAAAAAATAAAAATAGATATATTACAAAGTATGCAAAGAGATTTGTAGAACTTTTAGAAGAATACTTTGATTCAATTAATTCAGAAAAATTAGAAAAAATCGCAAAAAAGTAGGTGAAATATAAAACTTCACCTACCTTTTTGTTTAAAATCCATTTTCAAATTCTTGTCTAAATTTATTAAATAAATCTTGTTGTTCCTGTTGTCTTTGTTGATATTCCTTAGCTCTCGCTTCTTCTTGAGCTTTAATATCCTTTTGTGCTTCCTTGTCATTTTCTATTGAATAATCAGAAAATTTAACTTCTGTAGTTTGTGCCTTTCCCTTTCTCACATAGCTAACTTCAGCACTATCTCCTTCTTGATATTTGTACAATATTGACTTTAGAGCATTGTTGTCACTTACTTCGTCTTTTCCAATTTTTGTAATAATATCACCAGCCTCAAGTCCAGCTTTAGATGCAGGTGACCCTTCATAAACCTTATATACAAAAATTCCCTTTTCTACATCAGTTTTTCCATTAAATACTTGTGCTGCAACATTTAAGTTCATCGTAAGCATTCCCATTGACATTTCTTTGTAACTTCCCGTTTCTATAACTTGTTTTACAATTGGTTTTATAAAATTAATTGGAATTGAAAATCCAAGTCCTTCTGCTGATTGAACTTTTACAGTGTTTATTCCTATGACTTCGCCCTCTGAATTTAAAAGCGGTCCGCCAGAATTACCACCATTAATTGATGCATCTGTTTGGATAAGTCCTGTCATGTATCCGCCGCCACTTACTGCACCAACATATCTGTCAAGTCCAGATATTATTCCTTGAGTTACAGTTTGCGAAAATTGCAATGAAATTGGATTTCCAATTGCAATTGCTGCATCTCCAATGGAAAGCTTGTCGGAATCTCCAAGAGTTGCTACATTTAATTTTTCATTAGTATTAACTTTTACAATGGCAAGATCCACATTTTCGTCTGCCCAAATAGTTTTACCTTGAATATCCTTTTCATTATTAAGTCTAACTGTTACATCTTCAACTACTTTGTTGTTTAATTTTACAACATGAGCATTCGTAAGAATATATCCCTTTGGATCCACTATTACACCTGAGCCCACACCTTGAACTTCAACTTGACCAAAGAAAGATTGTTGTACTCCCTTAGTTGTAATTCCTACAACTGAAGACATTGATTTTTTTGCAACAGCAGATGCAACACTAACATTGTCCTTTGCAGAAATTGTTATATTAGAATTTCCTTCATTTGATGTAGATGAAGTGACATTAGGCAATATTTTATAAGTTGTGATTGCTGAACCAATTATTCCACCAATTAGTGAAAAAACTAAAGCTATTATCACAATTATTTTTCCCATGCCTTTATTTTTTCCCTTTCTATTATTATCCATATTTTCCTCCTTTCTTTCTATATATATATATTAAAGTTTTTTTGTGAAAAATTAATGATTTTATTATCAAAGGTTTTTGAAAAGTTAAAACAATTTTTAAAGTTTTTACAGTTTTCATGCAACTAACTAAAAAGAGACCTAAAAAGGTCTCTAAAATTATTTTAAATTATTTTCCAAAGGCAGGAATTACTGCTCCCTTGAATTTTTCTTCGATTAATTTCTTTGCTGCATCAGAATTTAAAACTTCAATGAATTTTTTGAATTTTTCTTTTTCAGCATCTTCTTTTCTAATTGCCACTAAATTTGCATAAGGTGAATCCTTTGATTCTATGAAGATTGAGTCTTTAGTTGGGTCAAGACCCTTTCCAATTGCGAAGTTTGAGTTTATAACTGCAGCTCCAGAATCCTTATAAACTTGTACAATTGAAGGTGCATCCATTGCTGTGAATTTTAAATTCTTTGGATTTTCTGCAATATCTTTCTCTGTTGAATTAAGGTTTGTCTTGTCTTTTAATTTAATAAGACCAGCATCTTCAAGAAGTATTAATGCTCTTGCTCCATTGCTTGGGTCATTAGGTATGATAATTTCTGAGCCATCTTCAATTTCGTCCACTGATTTATATTTTTCTGAATATAAAGCCATTGGTTCGATATGAACATATCCAAGTACATCAAGATTTTTGATTCCTCTTTCTTCTACAAAACTATCAAGGTATGGTTTGTGTTGGAAGTAGTTTGCGTCAAGATCTCCTGCTTCAAGTTGTAGGTTTGGTTGAACATAATCATCAAAATTTACAACTTCAACATCAAGTCCTTGTTTCTCAAATTCATCCTTTAATCCTTCAATTATTTCGCCGTGAGGTGTAGGTGATACGCCAATTACAATTTTATTATCGCCATCCTTTGCTTCTTCAGCAACAGCCTTGTTGCCCTCTGCCTTTGTGTCTTCCTTTTTTGCTCCGCCACAAGCTGTAAGTGTTAGAGCAAGCACTAGTGAAAGTGCTAAAATAACTTTTTTCATTTTTTTCTCTCCTTTATTTTTTTATTTATATTAATTCTAAAAAATTAGAAAAAACACCTATCTTTTGTCTATTTTATCTGCTATTTTATTTCCAATAAATTGTACAATTTGTACGAGAATTATTATTACAATTACTGCTGCCCAAAGTATTAATGGTTCATTTCTTTGGTATCCATATCTGTTGGCAATATCTCCTAATCCACCGCCACCCATGACACCCGCCATTGCTGAATAACCTATTACATTAATAATTGTCATAGTTATTCCCGCAACGATCATTGGCATTGCTTCTGGTATTAAAACTTTAAAAATAATTTCTCCTTTAGTTGAACCCATAGATTTTGCTGCTTCGATTACGCCTTGATCCACTTGTATAAAATATCCTTCCATTAACCTTGCCACAAAGGGAGCAGCTGAAAGTGAAAGTGGAATTATCATTGCTGCTGTTCCGTAGGATTTACCTACTATAAGCCTCGATAGTGGAAATACAACTATCATTAGGATTACAAAGGGAAAGGACCTAAGAATATTTATTATCCCATCTAATGCCGAATAAATTTTTGTCGATTCAGTTAGACCTCCTGGCCTCGTAGTTGTCAAAATTATTCCCAGTGGAATTCCTATTGCCAGAGCAATAATTGTAGATGCTATTACCATTACAAGAGTCTGTGGAATTGCTGGCAAAACTATATCAATTATTCTATCCATTTAAAGCACCTCCACACTTACATTGTTTTCCCTTAAATACTCAATGGCTTTAACTCTTTCTTCTTCTTTTCCAAGAATTTGAACTGTGAGATAACCAACACTTGAGATATTCAACTTATTTATATTTCCCGAAAGAATGGAAACATCTATATCAAATTTCTTTACGCATTTTGAAAGGATTGGCTTGTCATAATTATCATCTGCATAGGAAAGTCTTAAAACATCTCCCTTATAGTCATCACTATTTACATATCCCTCTTCAACTTCATCTTCCAAGTTTTTTATAAAAGACCTTGTAACAGAAGATTTTGGATTTCTAAAAAGTTCCTTAGTTTCATTTTCTTCTATTATTTTTCCATTTTGCATTACTGCGATTCTGTCGCAAATTTCTTTTGCCACTTCCATTTGATGGGTGATCATAACTATTGTCATATTAAATTCTTTTACAATTTTTTTCAAAAGATTTAAAACAGATTCTGTGTTTGCTGGGTCAAGTGCTGATGTTCCTTCATCTGAAAGTAAAATAGAAGGATTTGTAGCAATGGCTCTTGCTATTGCTACCCTTTGTTTTTGCCCTCCAGATAATTCTGATGGATAGGAGTTTTTCTTTTCCCTTAAATCAATGAAATTCAAAAGCTCCTCTACTCTCTTTTCAATTTCACCTTTATCTTTACTAGAGATTTCCAGAGGATAAGCAATATTTTCTGCTACAGTCTTTTGCATAAAGAGATTAAAATGTTGAAAGATCATTCCCATATCTTTTCTTGCACTCCTAAGTTCTTTTTCACTTAAATTTATAATAGACTTCCCATCAACTAAAATATCTCCCCTTGTAGGTTCTTCTAGCCTATTTATACATCTAACGAGAGTAGACTTTCCTGCACCAGAAAGACCAATTACCCCAAAAATTTCTCCCCTCTTTACTTTGAAAGAAATATCATCTATAGCTCTAAAAGTTCCCTCCTCAGTTTTAAATTCTTTAACCAAGTTTCTTACTTCTATCATTTTTCCTCCACTATAAATAAAAAAGCTTCCGCCCCATAAGGACGAAAGCTCGTGTTACCACCTTAATTTATCGCTTTCTCACGAAAGCAACCTCTTCAAGTACAATCATACTCTACTTCTATAACGGGAAGTCCCGTAAATACCTAATATCAGTATTTCCTAAAAAAGGCCATGTTCCCAAAAAACTCATCCACTTCTTTCACCACAACGAAGCTCTCTTTGCTCAAAATTTTAAGGTACTCTTCTTCTCAAAAGTTTATTTATGAATTGTTTATAATTATATTAGTAATTAAATTAAAAGTCAACTATTTTTTATTTCATTACAAGAGTTTTTAAATCATCTTCTACATTTGTAATTCCAGAAATTCCAAAATTATCAACTAAAACTTTCACAACATTTGCTGAAAGAAAGGCTGGAAGAGTTGGTCCAAGGTGAATATTTTTTACCCCTAGAGATAAAAGTGCAAGCAAAACTATAACTGCTTTTTGTTCGTACCAAGCAATATTATATACAATAGGGAGATCATTTACACTTTCTACCCCAAAGGCATCCACAAGAGCAAGAGCAATTTGAATAAGTGAATAGGAATCATTACATTGACCTGCATCTAGAACTCTTGGAATTCCGTTAATATCACCTAAATTTAATTTATTATACCTATACTTCGCACATCCCGCAGTTAAAATAATAGTTGAATCAGGAAGTTTTTTTGCAAACTCTGTATAATAATTTCTATCGGACATTCGCCCATCGCAGCCTGCCATGACAATAAATTTTTTTATATCGCCATTTTTTACATTTTCAATGACTTTGTCGGCAAGTTCCATAACTTGACTATGTGCAAAACCTCCAACAATACTTCCCTTTTCAATTTCTTCTGGTGCATCACATTTTTTTGCCATCTCAATAATTTTTGAAAAATCTTTGTACCCATCTTTGTCTTCTTCAATATATTCACATCCCGGATAACCTGCTGCCCCAGTAGTAAATAGTTTATCTTTGTAAGAATTTTTTGGAGGAACTATACAATTTGTAGTCATTAGGATTGGTCCATTAAAGGCTTCAAACTCATCTCTTTGTTTCCACCATGCGTTTCCATAATTTCCAACAAAGTTTTCATATTTTTTAAACTTTGGATAATAATTTGCAGGCAACATTTCTGAGTGCGTATAAATGTCAACTCCAGAGTCCTTAGCTTGTTCTAAAAGCATTTCAAAATCCTTCAAGTCGTGCCCTGAAACTAAAATCCCAGGATTTTTTCTCGTTCCAATATTAACTTCAGAAATTTCAGGATTTCCATAAGTTTTAGTGTTGGCAGAATCAAGTGTAGCCATAGCTTCATATCCCATAGATCCAGTCTCAAGTGTTAATGAAATTAATTCATCAATAGTTTTTTCTTTCAATAGTTCTGCCATTGCCTTTATAATAAAATTATTTACCCTTTCACTTTCATAGCCAAGGAC
This sequence comes from Peptoniphilus grossensis, assembly GCF_001940285.1. Lineage (NCBI taxonomy): Bacteria > Bacillati > Bacillota > Tissierellia > Tissierellales > Peptoniphilaceae > Peptoniphilus > Peptoniphilus grossensis. The sequence goes on along the minus strand of NZ_MJIH01000001.1, from coordinate 1,778,865 downwards.
TTTTGCATGTCTTGTGTAAGCAGCCATTCCCTTTAACCCATAAGTTATAAGTTCCTTTAAACTTCTTATGTCTTCATTTTTTTCACTTAAAATAGAAACTTCCTGAGAATTTATTTTTTCACTGATTTCAGAAAAATCCACTGAAGACCATCTTGCCGCTTCGCTATAATCTTTATCTTCTCTTAGAGAATTCATAAGCTCAACAGTTTTAACAATTCTTTCTTTTATTGCAGTGTTGTCAAAATTTGCATTTGTAATAGTTGTAAATAAATTTAAAATAACTCCATCAACAACTTCACTTTCTTTATCTTTTCCTTTAACTGCAATTTCAGATAGACCCTTTGAAATCCAAATTAAAAAATCTTGCAAGTTTGCAACTTCAGATGTCTTGCCACATACCCCATTATTTATACAACCGCTATTCTTAAATGTCTCTTGACATTGAAAACAAAACATACTCATATTCTTCCTCTCCTTTGTTTGTAAAAATCAAATATCTTTCTATAAATATTTTAGTATTATAGCAATATCGTTTCCGTTGCATTTGCAACAGTTTTTATAAGATTTCCAAAAAAATTTTTAATTATATTATCACAAGGAGTGAATTAAAGCACTAAAAGCAAAGTGCAAACTTACTAGATTTTTTATTCTATTCATATTTCACTTCTTCTAAATTATTATTTTTAAAGGAAGTGGAAATCGCAGATGTTGGACATACCTTTATACACTCTCCACATCTTATACACTCTAAAGCCCTTTGATTCTTTGACATATCTACATCCATCTTACAAATTCTTTTACACTTTCCGCAAGAAATACAATTGTCATTCACATGATATTGATAAAAAGAAAATTTATTAGTTAATGCGTAAAATGCACCCAGTGGACATACATATTTGCAAAAAGGTCTGTATAAAAATATGGAAAGTATTATTATTGCCATAAGAATAATTGACTTTAACAAAAACAAATTGCCAAGTGCAGCCCTAATACTTTTATTTGCCAATGATAGAGGAATCCCACCCTCAAGTATTCCCTGAGGACAAATGTATTTGCAAAAATATGGAGAAGCTGCACCTAATTTATCTGTCAAAAATACTCCAAATAGCCAAACCACAAAAAGCAAAATAAAATACTTAGTGTACTTTAAAAAACTAAATCTTCTAGTGCTAAATTTTTTCGATGAAATCTTGTGAATGAGATCCTGAAAAAATCCAAAGGGGCACAAAAATCCACAAATCAATCTACCAAATATAGTCCCAAATAATAGCATTAAACCTGTCACATAATAGGCAAAATTAAATTTAGAAGACCCAACTACTGCTTGAAAAGAACCAATTGGACAAGATAAAGCAGCACCTGGACAAGAATAACAATTTAGTCCTGGCACACAAACACTCTTTAACTTGCCCGTATAAATAGTTCCCTTAAGAAAATTTGGAATATGTATATTTGTAATAAGAGCAAAAAATCCCTGTGTGAGATTTCTTTTATCTCTAAATTTTTCAAGGAGGTTACTCAGTTTACCCAATCCCAACACACTCCAAACATATCCTAATAGCCTTTGAAAGCACAGTATCAACTTCTGACCTATAAGACCCAAAAAAAATAAAAGCAATGGATAAAATCAACATTGCGTATGAAAATTTTCTATTCATAAAACCCTTCATATTTCACCTCAAATATAATATAACATCAATGCTTTAAAAAATATTAAGAAAAATCAATTTTTATATAATTTTTTTTAATGAATCAACAATAATTTCCTATTCTCTGCAAAATCCAGTGAGATTTAGACATGTTGTAAAATTTATTCTATAAATTAAAGTTAGTATATCTTATTAGTATGAAATCGTTATTACTATTTTTCTTTATCTTTTTATTTAGTTAATAATTTAATATAAAAAATCTTCACAAAGCTTGTTATTTGGAGTATAATAAAGCTGAAGATAAATCAAGTTTTATTTTTTATTTTTGGCTAGCCTTGAAAACGATCTTATCGCTCGTTTTAAAGTTCCTAAAGGAGGTTGATATTAAATTAATTTTTAAGAACTATCTTTGTTTTATTTTTGTTTATTTTAAGGAGGCGTTTATGGAAAACAAAAATTTAAAACCTAAGGCTAATGGTGCAGCACTTCTTCCTTTTATAGTTTTTGTGCTTGTATATCTTGCTACTGGAATCATTTTAAATTCAATGGGAGTAGAAATGGCATTCTACCAAGTAGCAGCACCAGTATGTATTTTGCCAGCTATTATTTTGGCTTTTATTATGTTTAAAGGCTCAATTGATGACAAATTTAACGATTTTGTTCGCGGTTGTGGAGACGAAAATATAATCATAATGTGTCTTATCTACATATTAGCTGGAGCATTTGCAACAGTTTCTAAGTCATCTGGTGGAGTTGACTCTGTTGTAAACTTTGCACTTTCTTTAATTCCTGTTCAATATATTACGGCTGGAATATTTTTAATCAGTTGTTTTATTTCCATCTCTACAGGAACTTCTGTAGGGACTATTTCAGCAGTTGGCCCTATCGCAGTTGGCGTTGCTGCAAAGGGAAATCTTCCTCTATCACTTGTGCTCGGAGCACTTGTAGGTGGAGCAATGTTTGGCGATAATCTATCAGTTATCTCTGATACAACAATTGCCGCAACAAGAACTCAAAATGTAGGTATGAAAGACAAGTTTAGAGCAAATATTAAAATTGCCGTTCCTGCAGCTGTAATTACTTTTGTAATTTTATTAATTGTAGGAAAGCCTGAAAGCGAAGTTGTTCTTGACGATTTGAATTATAATTTTATTTTAATAGTTCCATATCTTTTCGTATTAATCTCAGCTCTTGCTGGAATGAATGTATTTTTGGTATTAACTAGTGGAATTGTGCTATCAGGAATTATTGGAATATTCACTGGTGGACTAACTATGATGACCTTCGCTCAAAATATTTTTGAAGGATTTAGTGGAATGTTTGAAATTTTCCTATTATCACTATTAACTGGAGGACTTTCCTATATGGTTTCTAGCAACGGTGGTATTGAATGGCTTGTTGAAAAAATTAGAAGCTTCGCAAAAGATGTTAAATCTGCTGAAATTTCAATTGCTCTTTTAACTCTATTGACAGATGCCGCTACTGCAAACAACACTGTTGCAATTATTATAGATGGTCCTGTTGCAAAGGAAATTTCAAGAGACTTTAAAGTTGATCCAAGAAGATCTGCTTCCTTCCTAGATACCTTCTCTTGCGTAATGCAAGGTATAATTCCTTATGGTGCACAAATTTTAATCGCAGCTGGACTTACTAAAGAACTTGGTACACTAGCTGTATCCCCTGTTCAAATAATTCCATTTTTATGGTATCAAGCACTACTTGCTGTATTTGCAATTCTTTCAATCTTTATTAGATTTGCAGATCCTAAAGATAAATGGGATTTTGAAAATGACGTGCCCCTAAGTGAAAATAATATAAACGCAAAATAATTGTAAGAAAGTAATTTTATTAAAAGAATTTAATTTTATTTAAAAAGGAGAAAATTATGAATAGTAAAGACGAACTTAAAAAAATGCATTTTGAAACTAAAGCAATTCACGGTGGATACGAAAAAAATAAATATGGTGCTCTAGCAACTCCAATATATCAAACATCTACATTTATCTTTGACAATGCAGAACAAGGCGGAAGAAGATTTGCACTAGAAGAAGATGGCTACATCTATTCAAGACTTGGAAACCCTACTAATGCACAAGTAGAAGAAAAAGTTGCTCTTCTAGAAGAAGGTGAAGCTTGCGTTTCAGCTGCATCAGGAATGGGTGCGATTACTTCATCAATTTGGCCTTTCATTAAATGTGGCGATCACATGATAGCTGCAAAAACACTTTATGGATGTACTTTTGCATTTTTAGAACACTCAGTATCAAAAATGGGCGTTGAAGTAGATTTTGTAGACATTACCAATGTCGATAATATATTAAACTTAATGAAGGAGAACACAAAAATTATTTACTTAGAAACTCCAGCAAATCCTAATATGGATATCTGTGACATAGAAGAAGTTTCTAAGAGAGTTCACGAAAAAAATAAAGACTGTCTAGTAATCGTAGACAACACTTATTGTACACCTTATATTCAAAGACCACTTACACTAGGCGCAGATATTGTAGTTCACTCTGCAACTAAATATTTGAACGGTCACGGCGACGTTATTGCTGGCTTTGCAATTGGTAGAAAAGAGCTAATTGACCAAGTTAGACTAGTTGGCATTAAGGACTGTACAGGTGCTGTACTTGCACCCTTTAATGCATATCTAATCCTAAGAGGAATGAAAACTCTACAAATTAGAATGGATAAACACTGTTCAAACGCAATGAAAGTTGCAGAATTTTTGGAAAAAAATCCAAAAGTTAAAAGTATTCAATATCCAGGACTTAAATCCTTCAAATACTATGATATAGCTAAAAAACAAATGGCACTCCCAGGCGCAATGATTGCCTTTGAAATTGAAGGAGGAAAAGAAGCCGGTGCAAAGCTTATGAATAGCGTTAAACTTTGTACATTAGCAGTATCACTTGGTGATGCAGAAACACTTATCCAACATCCTGCTTCAATGACTCACTCTCCTTACACAGCTGAAGAAAGAGCCGCTGCAGGAATCTCTGAAGGTCTAATTAGACTTTCTGTTGGACTTGAAAATGCAGAGGACATAATAGAAGATTTAAAACAAGCATTAGACCAAATATAAAACTATATTATAAAAAATAGTTTTCAATAAATCTATCCAGAAATTTAAAACCTATAAAAATAGTGTTGGCGATAAATCATCAGCACTATTTTTATAGGTTTTCTAATGTCTCTATTTGATATTAAAAAATCGCTCTAGATCTTACTAATATTTTTTCTTTTAAATCTATTGCTAAATCTAATGGTATATTTTGTTATAGTTTTAGAGAAGGAAATAAATCTTTAAACTAGATTTCTTCTTATCTTACAACTTTCCATTCTATTTATGATTAAGCCTACCAAAAATATTTCTAATGGCTTAAGCTTTATTTGTACTACTCTACCTTCTTTTACTGGTGAGATTATTAATATTCTTCCGATAGAAGATTATTCAAATTAGATAATTATTTTCTAAAATTTCCAAGAAGAGCTAGCGACAAGATTAAATTAATATTAACATATTTTAAAGGTTCTATTTCTTTAAATCTGCTCTTGCGATATTACTTCTTTATCAACGAATTCCACGAAATACGCTTCTTCCTCAACTGTAATCCCTAAAGGTTCAATTACATTTTTTATCCATGTGTTATTTTTTAACTCATATTATTATTCGACCAATACTTGGTTTCATGTCATCTACTCTTAACAGATAATAGCTTATCAATAACTACATTTAAGATAATACTTACAATATATCCATAAAACATAGATGATGGTAATGAAGCAAAATAGATTGTCCAAAAATCCGTACTATACCCTTTCATTTTCAGTAATCCAGTTATAGACATGATCACTGTAAAAAATACAGCTGGTAAAATTGATGATACTAACAAATGTACAATCTTTCCAAGTTTCGGAAAATATTTTTTCGTCAATCTATCTCCAACCATTCCTGCTGGAAAAATCAATGAAGCCATACTTGAAACCACTGCCTGTATCAACATCATAATAATGATTTCTGGAAAAATAATCCTTCCAGTATTAACAATCGACATTACATTACTCATAATAAAACCCATTAAGACTGGGAAAATATAACGTTTATATTTCATTCTGTCACCTCCTTCGTATAATAATGTTGTAGTTAAAAAACTACATTTTCTTTTCTATCCCATACTCATTATGGGATAATAGTTGTATAGATAGAGGTCGTAGTTCACCTCCTTGAAGTTTGTCTTACTAAGAAAGGGTTACGCTTCTTCTTTACGTCTTATATCAAAACAGTTGACACATCAACTATTTTCAATGTTTACTTAAATTGTATCTAAACTGAAAGTTGTTTTTATCAGCAAATTCAAATTTGTCACCCACTATTTCAACAGTTCTATAATGGATACATATTTGTTGCGACTACTCCCACTCTTCTTTTCCAAACGTCCGATATATCCCAAACCATTCAAAATACTGCATTCTATTTTTTCTTGTATCACTAAATCCACCTAATTATAGGATGTTTTCAGATTTTTAGTCCCGTCCCAGTACCAGTACCAGACAAATAAATTATTTTTTATTGTATAAACTCATAATTAATATCTATACCACTTTTTTCTTGAAAGTTTTCTAAACTACTTCTAATAACTGACTGCAAAGATTCGTCTTCTAAATGAATGTAAAGTTCATTTTTTGCACGACTACAGGCTACATAAAACAAGCGTGTAAATTCATCTAACGTTGTTTCATTAACTAATACAGGAGAAGTAAACATTTTATTCAAATTAACTCCTTCTCTTTTATCAAATGAGTTGGGATTTAAGCTTACAATTACTTTATCCCATTCTAATCCTTTAGATTGATGAACTGTCATATATTTACTATTCTCACAAAAAACCTCATTAAATAAACAATATGACGTATTCCATTTTAGACACTTTACATTTTGTTTCAAATCTTCTTTGTCATATTCTGAAAAAATATAAATTCCTATATCATTGATTCCAAACAAATTTTTTAAAATAGTATTCTTCTTCTGAAAAATTAAACTATTAAATTTTTCAATTATATCAACTGTTAATGTGTCAGAGCTTACATCTATAAATAATTCTTTTAAAAATTCGTATATTGAATATATATGATTTATTTCTATCTTAGATGGAAATATTTGAAAATACTTTTGCAGTGTTAATATAATATCACCAAAAGATTTATTGTTATAACCTTCCCACAAGTTAAATATAATTTTAAAAGCTTTAACCCACATCACATTATTATGTTTTATTATTTCATCTCTGATCATAATTGGTGTGTTATAATAACTGTTATAAATTTTTTTCAGAATAACAGATTGATTTTCTTCTATATTCTGAATAAATTTAAATGCATCTACCCAACTACGAGCCAGTATAACTCCATTATCGTTTAAAATAGAATAAAGTGTTCTATTTACTTCATCACTTCTACCCAGTAAGAATTTTATGCTTATTTTTTCAATAATTGTTTTGTCATCTTTATATTTCCTTATACTTGATTGAAAAATATTTTTGTCTGAACATCTAATAAAATTACAAAAATTTACAATGTTTTCTGTTGATCTACGATTACCATCAATAGAGTACTCTTCTACTTCATTATTTATATTAAACTCTAAAAAATCAGAAACCTTAGCTCCTTGAAAACTATAAATAGATTGGGCAACATCTCCAACTATTATAATTTTTGTAGATTTACTGCCTATAAGTTTTATTATTTCTGTTTGTATAGGATTGGTATCTTGAAATTCGTCTACAAAAATAAAAGGAAACTTAACTCGCAACGTATATAAAGCTATTGGATTCGTTTGAATAATTCGATATCCGAAATACAAGATTTCATCATGTGTAAGCTTCCTCACTTCAGACCAAATATATTTTTTTAAAGGAACAATATCTTCCACAGAAAAATTCTTTGGATTAGTTAAACTAGATTTCAAATCTTTATTTAATCTTATACAATTTATAAATTTATCCACATCTACTTGTACTTCACTCATTTTCATTTTACTATATGAATAGGAATCCGAAGTATTTTTTTCTATGTTAATGTATTTATATATGGTTTCCTTATCTATACCATGTAATAATGACAATCCCTCCACTTGTGAACTAATAGTACTTCCATTGCACACTTTTATATTAAAATCATTTTTCATTATGCTTATTAGATCAGTTTGAAATGGTTTAATAATATTTTCAATAATAAATCCGTGTATTGTATTAATTTCTATATACTCATTAAATCCTTGAAGTCTGTTAGCTATTTCATCTACAGCTTTATTTGTATAAGTTATACATAAAATCTTTCTGTTTTCTGAATTAGTAATTAATTTATTTGTCGATATTATATTCTTTATATTTTCTACAATAAAATGAGTTTTACCGGCTCCTGGTCCTGCATAAATCTTAATATGATTCAATAATTCATTTTCTGTAAGTATATCTCCTGAAGTTATTGATTTAACCATTCCAACCCCTCCATAATATACCCCGGTACGATAAGTTTGCTTATATCTTTGTCATCAAAAAAAATTTTATCTGTGATTAAACTTAATGCTACATCACCTTTTTTATTGCTGGCATAGTGTAAGAATAACTTAGAAAAAATCAATTTTTCATAAAACTCTTGATTCTCTGGATCTAATTCTATTTTTTTCTTATAACAATCTAGGTACTTTGATATTAATTTAATACTCCTGCCATCAATTAATTCTTTATTTTTAATCCAATCATTTATAGAGAATCCATTGTTTTTGCAAAATTCTTTCATTGTATCACTTAGTGGTAACCCAAATAGCGATGATACAATATCTTCATTTTTAAAGTTTTCTATAAATAACTCGTCTTCAAATGTGCTTCCACCTTTTATTTGAGTGACTATTTTAAATTCATTAAACTTATAACGGCTTATTAACTTTTTAAGATGTGGAGCTTCATATTCTAAATATTCTTTAAACAAACAATTTTCTCCATCATCATTAAACCATTTAAAATCGTTGTCGGTAATACAAAGAATTTTCTTTTTTACTGGGTTACCATTAAATACTTCTATAAAATATTCAAAATGCTTTCCACCTATTTCTACAATTGATATATGGTCATCTTCATATGGATAACCTAGTTTTTCCATGAATATCGGCAAGAGTATTTTTTCAGCAATACCTTCAACTAGTATTATTTTGTCTGCGAACAGCATATCAGAACGAGTAACATCTAAAAATTTATTTAAATGATTTTTAGCATCTGATTTAAAAGTGCTGTCGTCTTTATCCGTTAATTGGTGCTTCAAGCTCTGTTGAAAACAATCTGAAACCTCTCCTTGTCTATCATACTGAATTATATACATTGAATCTAAACCAGACACCGCAGTTATATTACTTGAGTGCGTAGTTACAAAAACCTGCTGATTCAATTTGTTACTTTTATTTAAGTTACTAATAAATTTGAACAATTTGTATTGCATTGCTGGGTGTAAATGTGCCTCTGGCTCTTCAAGACACAAAATTTTAAAATCTTTCCCTTTTTTCACATCTGACAATTTAATAGACATATATATATTAACTAGATTATTATATCCCAAGCCATTATATACTAATGGCAAGTTATAATTAAATTTAGTATCCTTTACCTCTGTTATATAGGAATCCTCTGCGGATAGTTTTGAGTTTATTTGGGAAGTTATGGAAATATTGCCTTTTTCTAAGCCTATCTCATTTTTTTCGTAGTTAAATAAATTTGACATCTTAGTAATAGAAGGTTCAAGAAGTTTTTTTAAATTATCATTAAGTTCTGAAATAAGTGCGTCATACTCTCTCTTTTTTTCGCTATCTTTTAATAAAGAACTGATATCTTTTTTTATTTCTATAGCAACATCAGTACCTGTTCTTTCCGCATTAATATATTGTATATCAAAGATTTTTTTAGCCAATTTTGAATCAATATTAGTTTCGGTTTTCCCATTTGTATATATCCATAAATAATGATCATTTATGTATCTGTTAAGCATTAAAAAGTAGTCATCAAAATTACTTATGTCTTGAACCTCTTTTTTATATTCCTCAGTAAACTTACTATCTAAGCAAAATGTTGCCTGTATAGTTGCAAAAATATTATATTTTGTGTCTTTTTCAGTGCTTATACGGCTTTCCGCCATCTTTTCCATACCTAAAAATGGTAAAAGTTTTAAAATGCTCTCATCTGTAGTATCTCCTTCAAAAATTTCGTGCTGTATATCATATTCTATCCTTATAGAAGGTGCTTCATCAATATATTTCTCTTTATAATTGATAAGATTATTTTTATTAAAATCATTAATATTAATATCAGACGGTGAACTAAGTAACCTAATAGCATGTATAAGACCAGTTTTCCCTGAATTATTAGCCCCAATGATTACATTTAATCCTTCGTTAAACTCCATTTCAAAGTCATTAAAATTCCTATAGTTCTTTACTTTAATTTTTTTAATATACATATAATTTCCTCACTCAATCCTATCGCCATATGGTAAACTCTTTATATAGTTTTCCATCCATTTCCAATCAGGTATAAGCCCAAGTTTTGAATACTTCTTATCGCTATCTATAACATAGTCATTACCATTCATTAAAACTGGTAATTTTAAAGTAAAATCTTTTCTAAAATGTGAGTTTAATTCTCTTCCAAAAGCCTGATATTTTATTTTGCATTCATTCCTTATCAGAGTCGAGATAAATAATTTTGTGTGAATACTAAGTGGTTCTTTCTCTTGCAATATCCCTACATTTTGTGCCGTATAGAATGGTTCTTTTTGTATGAAACAAGATCCTAAAAAACTACCACCTAAAGCTAATGACATGGAACCAGCAGGGAATGGCTTTTGTCCTTCAATTTCATCTACAAATCCTACAACACCGTTTCCGTTACTATCACGTGATACATAATTGTACTTTGGATTATCATTTGTTGTAGCTATTGCATCTATTCCATTGCCCATAGATGTATTAAATAATTTGTGCAAGTAAAACTCTTTCCAACCTTCTATATCTAAATCTACTTCATTTGTTTTGTTTATTGTTTTTAATTTAGAAGCAAATACTTCTCCCTTTTTATCCTTTTTATTATCAATAATATTTATATATTTTTCCATATATTCCCAATTAGGATTATTATATTCATCAACTGGAAGTTTTATTATCTCATTTTTAATTTTATCTAATACTCTTGCTCTACCATAATTATATTTATAATTTTCTTTATTTAATATAGTACAAATAAACATTCCAGTCTCTTTATTTAAATGCCTATTTCTAAGAGTATAAATTTTCACCCCAGTAGCAAAATCTTTTTCTTGATAAAATGCATATACTCCTTCTGCTCCAATCGTAATACAATTGCCCTTGCTAATCATGTGCTCATCTACATTTACAAAACCAGCCTGACCATTATTAAACGCTGTCCTACTTACATATGGAATATCCCCATCATCAAGATCTACTTTAACTGAGCTTGGACAAGTTTTACATTCAAATATATCTTTTATTTTAAAAGACTTCCAAGATTTTATATCTAATATATTTCCCATTTTATCTTCCTGTTCTTATAAGATATGCACAATACTCTCTTAATGTATTTTCAAAATCAGATTCTTCTAACAAAGAATAATCTGTCTCCATATAAGCTTCAGCCAACCACTCATCTTTCCAAGTAACTTTCTTCATAACAGATAATCCCGGCACTTCTTTTTTGTTTTTATATAAGTCTAGCCATTCATCTTTTGTGCTTACCCACAAACTATTCCCGTCGCTATCTGTTTTTTCAACCCTACCTAATCCTTTTCTTTTTATAAATTTATCGTCTTTAAAATATCCAAAAAAAGTTTCCTTATTAGACCTTTCATGCTTTTGGGATAAATCAAAAATCATACAGCAAGCTATAGCAGCAGCACCCGGATAAAACATTTCATTTGGCAATGAAAAGACTGCTTCTAAAGTATAATTATCTAGCATCTTCTTTTTGAATTTCTTCACATCTCCACTGTTTCCTATGGCAGCTTGCATTGGTAATAGTACTGCTATTTTTGAGTTAGCTGGTATGTGCCTTGCTATATATTCTACAAAATGAAATCCTTTAGAAGGATCTTCTTTCTTACTTGAAGTCCAAGTTTTTACATATTCTGGATCGCAGAATTTTCTGGTGGCATTGTATGGTGGATTCATTAAAACAATATTGATATTTTTGTCCTTAATCCATTCTCCTCTTTCAAACATAGAAGCTTGGATAACATTTGAATTACCGTCACCATGGATTAACATATTTGTTGATGATAAACCAAACGCTCCATCTTCGTATTCAATACCAAAAATTTGATTTCTTTTTACTTCTTCACGTTCTTCTTCTGTGTCGCAATCATCCATTGCATCTGTCATTGCTCTTACTAAAAATGCGCCACTGCCAGAACAAGGATCTAAAATTCGTGAGTTTTTATTTACTCCAACAGCTTTACACATAAAATCACAAATGTGATCTGGTGTAAATGCCTGATTCTTATCTGATTTACCAACATATTTATTAAATGTTGTAAAGAATAGATTTAATAAATCTTGTCCTGCAGTATTTGAATCATTAATAAAAGGAATTATATTGTTGTCTATAAATTCCAATATTTTTTGCAATTCATCATATGTTAGACTAGCTATATCTTGATCATCTAGCACCTTACTACTTAATACAGATAATTTGCCAGCTTTATTTAGAGTATCCACATCATTATTTTTAGATAACAAGCCTGACAGAATATTTTTTATATCTTTTATTATTATTTTTTCTTGACTTAAATCTTTTCCAGTATTAGGATCCAATGTCGGTTTTAAATTTTTATATGAAAGTCCATTCTTTAATGCTAGCAGGCAAGTACCTACAAACTGACTTCTCAATTTCTCATTAACACCATCAGAATGTAGCATTTCATTTAAAATCTTTATTGAATCAACAACTTTTATTTTGTCGTTAACTTTACCAAAAACTATATTCTCATATTCTTCAAAAGATTTTAAAACAGTTTCTTCTTTTTTCCTGTGCTCTTCATCAATAATTACTGATTGTCCATGCCAAACCCAAATATCATCTCCATCTGTTTCTATTAGCATAGCAATTATTTTTTTATCAGAATACGCTTTTTCATACCTTACATAATCCTGTAATTGTTTTCGAATTTTATTATGATCCCATCTATTAAAGCTATTTTTTGTTTCTACTAATATAACTAATCTATCATTTTCAAATCTTATATCTAAGTATTGATGGTTTGTATCTGTGTCTCCTTTTTGGTAATCTTTTATATTTTTCCCAACTGTTTTAAGTGCTTGAACATAACTAAATTCTCCTGATTCAGTATTGCCAATCTGATACATGTCACCTATTTTTTGAATAATTTCATATCTATTCATTTAATTACCTCACATAATCCATAATATCTTCAACCTTACACTCAAGAACATAGCAAATTTTTGCTATAGTTTCTAAGTCAATTCTTTTAACTTTGTTATTGCAATAAGAATTAAGTTGCGTTCTTTGAAGATTTGCTTCTTTTTCTAATTTGTTTTTGCTTATATTTTTTTCTTCTAAAACCTGGTCTATTTTAAAAATAATTTTCCCAAAGTTTTGCATAAAGTTCTCTCCCTTGTTATTTTAAAAATCGGCATTTTAATCAATAATATTATATCATATTTTAAAAACTTCTTACAGGTCTAAGATTTGTTTTGTATGAATTCTATTTAGTTTTTCTTAATAACAGGGAATGTATATCCCATATCTCTTTTGCCAATTTTTCTATTTTCTCTCATATAATCAATATCTTTCTTGTAAATAACACCAGTTGTATTAGTAGCTTTTGCAATCTGATTTATATTATTTGTTGCATTTGAAAGTAACCATTGGAGATCTCTAAATGGTTCTAGGTCTACAATATATATTTCTTTTTCTAATACACATTTTCTTAAAAAATGGGACATTGTTTTGCAATTTGCAAGTTTCATTTTCTTTTCAAATATTTCTTTTTCTTCATCTGTTAAATATATTTTTAGTTGATTTTTTCTTGTTCTATTATACATGTTCTTCTCCTTTGCACTTATTTTGGGGTCTTAGGGTTCTCCCTAACAAGGTAAGATTCATAAAATTATATAGCCTTAAAAGCTATTGATTTTTTGATTTTTTGTAAGTGTGTACTCACTTACTGCGCTTGTTAGGGAAGAGATGAGCATATCTATAGGTAATATCAATCGATTCATGTCCAACCCTATCAGCTATTGCAGTTGCAGAAAATCCTAGTTCAATTAAGAGTGAAACATTAGAATGCCTTAAATCATGTATCCTAATTCTTTTTACTTGAGATTTCTTAGATCCCCTATCCCTTTCATGGTGGAGGTAGCTCTTAGAAAAATTAAATATTAAGTCTTTTGGTTTTAACTTATAAAAACTTTCTATATACTCCTTGATCTCATCAGCTAAAAATTCAGGCATAACTATTGTTCTTATGCTCTTTTTAGTCTTAGGTGCAGTTATTATATTTTTCCCATCAATCCTTTGTAAAGATTCATCAATTTTTAATGTATGCCTTTCAAAATCAAATTTTTCTTTTGTTAAGGCTAATAATTCTCCCATTCTAAGACCACACCAATACAAAAGTTCAAAAACATAGAATGATTCAGGTTTATCTTTTATAGCTTCTACAAATCTTTCATATTCATCTTGAGCCCAAAAGAGCATTTCATCAGCTTCTTTTCTCCCATAGAACCAACATCACAAGCAACATTAGTTTTTAAATTGTAGTACCTACAAGCATGATTTAAGATACTAGATAACTGAGCATGAATAGTTCTCAAATAAGTAGGAGAGTAGTTTTTCCCATTCTTATCCTTAATCTTCATTAGCTCATTTTACCATTGAATTATGGTTACATTAGTAATCTCATTAGGCATTAAATCACCTATATATGGAAGTATTTTTTGATTTACAATTGCTTCTTTTTTTTGTTAAAAATCCACGTTTTTTCTTAGTTAATTTTTCTCCTTTCCAGTTGGTATAATTAAATTTACAAAACCAAGTTTTGTTCCCACTTTCATCTTTAAATGCTGGCACTTTAAAGTTCCTTTGTATTTGTTGGTTTATAGCAATACTTTTCCATAAAGTATTCTCTATTTACCTTTCCTCTTTGTACACGATAACCTAATTTAAGTAGGTCTTGATTCATGTCGTTTATTATCTGATATGCTGTTGTCCTACTTACATCAAGAAATTCTTGTACATCTTTTGCATTCATGAAAATACCTTTCATAATGTCCTCCTTTTATAGTTTGTAAGGTTCTACATCTTCAAAAGGGCGAGCATTAATTTTTATATCTTACATTATCCGTTCACTATCGAACTGTATGTGTATATAATAACAGTTCATATTTGTTCTGCCAAGCTTTTTCTATTTATTTTTTTCTAAAATATTCAGATACTTGCAAATATTTACAACAGAACAGTTTTGTTGAGCTTTTATTCGTTTTGTGATAAAATATTTATAGTTATTGTGAAATAAGGAGGAGTTAGTTTGATTTCTGGAGAAAAACTAAAAAAGTTAAGACTTATGAGAAACTTAACTCAAAAAGAACTTGCCATTAAGTCTGGTTTGACAGATGCTGCTATAAGAAATTACGAGCTTGGAAATAGATCTCCAAGTAGAGAACAATTACAAAAAATATCTGAAGCACTTGATTGTGATATATCAGCATTAATTAATCATGAACCTAATTCTATTTTTGAAATAATGCATATAATCTTTGATTATGAAAAAGACATGAAGTTTAGACCGTTGGCAGATGATGGAGAGATCACTGGACTTTTATCAAATGATGTAGACTTCAATAATTTTCTTATAGAATGGAATGAGATGAGAAAAAAGCATTACAACGATGAGATAACAGACGAGGAATTTGAAGGTTGGAAGTTATCATATCCAAAAAAATCAAGATTTTTAAAGTAAGAGGTACTATTTATGGGTTCTATGATTACATTAGGAATAGGAAAAATGGAACTTGATTGGGGTAAAAATAATATGTTTAATAACCACTCTTGCTTGTTCCAAAAAGAAGATATAAAAATGGTTCCTTATTACTATTCTGATGACGATATCGAATATAGAAAAGGATTATCTAAAAATATCAAATCTGTGATGAGAAGATTGGATTTATTAGGATATAGTTTACATGATATTGAAGAAATATTTAACGAAGATTTAAAAAGTATTAGTGAGTTAGATAATATTTCTATACCAATTTCTTTTAATGACTATTACAATACTATAAAAAACATTGATATAAATAGCATAAATATGGCATCTGAAGAATATGATTATAATTATGATTTAGGTGAATATGCACGAAAATGCGTTATAAGTGAAATTAATAAGCTTTCTACTTTGTCAGAATATGAATATTACGATATTAGAGAATTCCTTCAAAATCTACATCCATATATTACATTAAGAATTCTAAGTGAAAATAAAAAAAATCATCATCTAAATGTAATTTGGAGGTATGCAGATGTTGTTGAAAACGGATGGATTCTAGAAGAAGATATTATTCCAAAACTAGATACACAAGAAAAAATACTTATAGTAACAGAAGGTAGTTCTGATACAGATATTATAAAAAAATGTATTAAACTACTTTATAGTGATATCGCAGATTTCTTTGATTTTATAGATATGGAGAAAAATTATCCTTTTACCGGAACTGGTAATTTAAAGAATTTTGTTAAAGGATTATCCAAAATAAATATTTTAAATAAAATTTTAGTTATTTTAGATAATGATACAGCTGGTAAATCTGTTTATAATGATATTAAAAAAATCGATTTGCCAAATAACCTAAAGGTTATAACTCTACCTAATTATAAAGATTTTAATAATTTTAAATGTAAGGGTCCACAGGGAAATTCTATAGAAAATATAAACGGAAAAGCAGTTTCTATAGAATGTTTTTTAGATCATAGTTCAATAGACTATGAAATTTATGTTAGATGGACTGGATTTAACGACAAGTTAATGCAATATCAAGGAAATATTGAGCCAAAAAATTTACTAATCAAATCATTTCATCAATACTATAAACAAGATTATGATTTTACTAAATTAAAATATCTTATTGACTATATATTAGAAAGTTGGATCTCTAATTAAATTGATTCTCATTATATATATAACAAAAAGACCGCAGCTTGAAACTACGGTCTAATTTTTTTATCCAAATGTAAACCACTTGGAACTATTATTTAGTTTATTCTTTTTAACAAATGTTCCCATTTTAGTCCCAGTTACAGTTTTTTATCTTCTGTAACCGTTGATTTTACAAATCTTTTAATTTTTTTGCGATTATTCCCACTCAATAGTTGCTGGTGGTTTTGATGTTATGTCGTAAACTATTCTATTTATGTGATCTACTTCGTTTACTATTCTATTTGATACTTTTTCTAGGATTTCCCACGGGATTTTTGTGAAATCTGCTGTCATGAAGTCCGTTGTCGATACTGCACGAAGGGCAAGCGTGTAGTCGTAAGTTCTAAAGTCGCCCATTACGCCAACTGTTCTGATATTTGTTAATACTGCGAAATATTGGTTGATGTCTTCTAGTTTTGCAGCTTCTAATTCGTCTCTAAAAATTTTGTCTGCGTCACGCAAAATGTCTAATTTATCTTTTGTTATCTCTCCCATTATTCTTATCGCTAGTCCAGGTCCAGGAAAGGGCTGTCTGTTTACTAAATAATCAGGTAGTCCTAGTTCTCGTCCAAGGTTGCGCACTTCGTCTTTAAATAACATTCTAAGTGGTTCTATTATTTCTTTGAAATCAACAAAATCAGGTAGTCCCCCTACATTGTGGTGAGATTTTATTACTGCTGAGTCGCCTAACCCTGATTCTATTACATCGGGGTAGATTGTTCCCTGTGCTAAGTAATCTACTGATTTTATTTTTTGTCCTTCTTCTTCAAAGACTCTTATAAATTCTTCGCCGATTATTTTTCTCTTTCTTTCTGGATCTGTTACCCCTGAAAGTTTTTCTAGGAATCTTTTTTCTGCATCTATTCTTATGAAGTGCATGCCTGAGTCTTTAAAAGCTTCTTCTACTTCGTCACCTTCGTTTTTTCTCATTAGTCCGTGATCTACGAAGATGCAAGTTAATTTTTCACCTACTGCTTTTGATATTAGTGCTGCTGTTACTGATGAGTCGACACCACCTGATAATGCAAGTAGTACTTTTCCATCTCCAACTTTTTCTTTTATTTCTTTTATTGCTTTTTTTGCGTAGTTTTCCATTGTCCAGTCTTTTTTTGCACCACAAATATTTACTGCAAAGTTTTCTAACATTTCTTTGCCGTGGATGGTGTGATTTACTTCTGGGTGAAATTGTAATGCGTAAAGATTTTTATCTACATTTGCCATTGCTGCTACTGGACAGTTTTTACTATGTGCAATTATTTCAAATCCTTCTGGCAATTTTTCTACTCTATCTACATGGCTCATCCAAACCGTTTCTTTTTTATCTAAATTTTTAAATATTTCAGATGTTTCTGTTGTGATTTCTGTTTTTCCAAATTCTCTTTCCTTTGGTGCACTTACTACTTTGCCACCTAATGTGTATGCCATGACTTGCATTCCATAGCAAAGTCCAAGTACTGGAATATTTTTGTCAAAGATTTCTTTTTCAATTTTTGGTGCATTTTCTTCATATACTGAGTTAGGTCCACCAGTAAATATTATCCCTTCTACATTTTTTCTATTTTCTAATTCTTTTAGGGCCTTGTTGTAGGGTACAACTTCACAGTAAATATTTAAGTCTCTTATTCTTCTTGCTATTAACTGATTGTATTGGCCTCCAAAGTCAACTACTAGTATCATATTAACCTCCTCTTTATTAAATACATTTTAATATAAAATTTAAAATTTGTATAGTTAATGAACAGCTAAATTCAATTAAAATTAAGTATTTAAGCTATTTATATTGACATTAAATATTTGTAACAATATAATTTATAGAGATAAGTAAAAATTGTTTTTTGTTGTAAATCATGCCATTTAATGATAAAATAATACGTCAGGTAAAAGGAGTGGTAAAATGGGTTTAATGGAAAAGATTTTTGGTACCTACAGCGATAGGGAACTAAAAAAGATCGAGCCCCTTGTAAATAAAGTTATGAGTCTCGAAGGCGAGATGGAAAAACTTTCAGATACTGAGCTAAAAGAAAAAACTGAAGAATTTAAAAATAGAATTAAAAATGGTGAAACTACCGATGATATACTTCCAGAAGCTTTTGCTGTTGTAAGAGAAGCTGCTTGGAGGGTGCTTGGCATGAAGCACTTTAGAGTACAAGTAATAGGTGGTATTATTCTTCACCAAGGTAGAATTGCTGAAATGAAAACAGGTGAAGGTAAGACACTTGTTGCTACACTTCCAGCTTACTTAAATGCTCTTGAAGGCAAGGGCACACATATTGTAACTGTAAATGATTATTTGGCAAGCCGTGATAGGGACTGGATGGGTAAAGTTTATGAGTTTTTAGGTCTTACTGTTGGATGTATTATCCACGATATGGATCAAGATGAGAGAAAAGCTGCTTATAATTCAGACATAACTTATGGTACAAATAATGAATTTGGTTTCGACTATCTTAGAGATAATATGGTTATCTATAAAGAAGAAATGGTACAAAGAGGACTTCACTTTTGTATAGTCGACGAAGTTGACTCAATTTTAATTGATGAAGCTAGAACACCTCTTATTATTTCTGGTCAAGGCGACGAATCTGTTGATTTGTATGTTAGAGCTAGAGATTTTGTGAATACTTTATCTCATAGGATTAAGAGCCAAGATGAAATAGATCTTGAAAGATTTAATAGAGAATTTGAAGAAGAAACTGTTGACTATGTTATAAATGAAAAAGACAAAACTGCAACATTAACTGATAAGGGTATTGAAAAGGCTGAAAAATATTTTGGCATCGAAAACTTATCAGACGCATCTAATATGGAATTATCTCACCACATTAACCAAGCTTTAAAAGCTGCGGGTACAATGCATAAAGATATTGACTATGTTATTAAAGATGGCGAAATTATTATAGTTGATGAATTTACTGGTCGTTTAATGTATGGTAGAAGATACTCTGAAGGTCTTCACCAAGCCATCGAAGCAAAAGAAGGACTTGAAGTACGAGCTGAATCAAAAACTCTTGCTACAATTACATTCCAAAACTATTTTAGAATGTACGACAAGCTTTCTGGTATGACTGGTACAGCAATGACAGAAGAAAGCGAATTTAGAGACATCTATAATATCGACGTCGTTGAAATTCCTACAAACAAACCTGTTATAAGAAATGACGAAAATGATCACATCTACATCAATGAAGATGCAAAGTTCAAAGCTGTTACTAGAGAAATAGCAGAAGCACATGAAAAGGGACAACCAGTGCTAGTGGGTACAATTTCCATCGACAAATCGGAAGTGCTTTCAAAATACTTGAAACGTGCAGGCATTAAACATAATGTATTGAATGCCAAAAAACATGAACAAGAATCTGAAATTGTTGCGCAAGCTGGTCGTTTTGGACAAGTAACCATTGCCACTAACATGGCTGGTCGTGGTACCGACATTGTACTTGGTGGTAATCCAGAATATCTTGCAAAGAAAGAACTTAAAAAACAAGGCATGGAAGAAGAAATGCTTGAATATGCAGATTCATATTTCAAGACAGATGATCCAGAAATTATAAAAGCAAGAGAAGATTATCAAGCTCTTGTTAAAAAATTCAAAGAAGAAACTGACAAAGAAGCAGAAGAAGTTAAAAAAGTTGGCGGACTTAGAATAATTGGTACAGAAAGACATGAGTCAAGACGTATCGATAACCAACTCCGTGGCCGTTCAGGTCGTCAAGGAGACCCTGGTTCTTCAAGATTTTATATATCAGCAGATGATGATTTAATTAGACTATTTGCCGGAGATAGATTTAAAGAAACAATGCTTAAAATCGATTCACCAGAAGATGAACCCGTTGAAGCAAAAATTTTAACAAGGCTTATTGAATCAGCACAAAGAAAAGTAGAAGGAAATAACTTTAGTATCCGTAAAAATGTCTTAAAATACGACGACGTTATGAATAAACAAAGGGAAGTAATCTACAGCGAAAGAAGAAGAGTACTTGAAGGTGAAAACTTAAAAGATGACATCATCGCAATGAGAAATGATGTCATCGACAAGACTATCGACTTTTACAACAAGATTGATGACAATAACAAGAGATACTTAGACTTCGAATCAATTAGAAATTTTGGAATAAATATTTTTGGTTTTGATGAAAATTTCTTAAAGGGACTTGAAAATCCAACAGCAGAATCTTTAAAAGAATACATTGAAGAACTTGCCGATGTAAAATACAAAGAAAAAGAAGAAGACTTTGGTGACGAAAAGTTTAGAGAAATCGAAAGAGTTGCCCTACTTCAAAATGTTGACCAAAAGTGGATGGATCACATCGACGCAATGGATCAATTAAGAAAGGGAATTGGACTTCGTGCAGTTGGACAAACTGACCCAGTTAGAGCTTACGCAGAAGAAGGCTTTGATATGTTTGAAGAAATGAACGAATCAATCAAAGAAGACACAGTTAAAATGCTTTATCATGTAATAAATCCTGAAAAAGTACAAAGAGTTAGAGTTGCAAAAGAAGTTGAAACTGTAAATCCAGATGACGGAAAACAAAAACCTTATGTAAGAAAAGAAAAAAAGATTGGAAGAAATGATCCATGTCCATGTGGAAGCGGAAAAAAGTATAAGAACTGTCACGGAAAATTTGAATAATATAAATTAAGTGGTGATGTTGTAAAATAAAATTATCTATTTTGCAACATCACCTTTTATTTTAGCATTTATAGCAGTTCCTTTAATCTTTAAATATTTTTAAAAACTCTTTCCATTGGCTTTAAAAGTACAAGCACAATCACTGATGAAACTGCAATTTGAATAATGTTTCCAGGTATTGATGCAAGTGGAGTCACAAAAGATGAAAGAATAAATATTTCTCCGACATAGTAAACTAAAACTTTTACTATAGTAGCAAGCACAAAGGAAATTAATAAATTTTTTAATTTTAAGTCTTTGTAATTAAATTCATTTAGTATGTAACCCATGATTAATGCTGATATAACTGTCATTGGAGACCACATTACCCAGCCGCTTGTCAAGTCAAAAAGTCCCATTCCAAGTGCACCTGCTGTCATTCCAATTCTTTTGTCAAAAAATATTGCAGCTAAAAAGAAGGGAACATTGCCGAGGTGAATAAGTCCTCCATTTGGTGCAAAGGGCAACTGAATTTTTACTATCCATGTAAATACATAGACAAGTGCAATAAAAAGTGATGTAATAACTAAATCTTTTACCTTAAAATTTTTCATGATTGCTCCTTTTTGTTAATGTTAATTTTATGATAGCACGATTTTTGTCTTATATAAAGGAAAAATGCAACATAACAAAAAAGACTTTCTTAACTGTCAAGACATATGTTACACTTTTTGTACTTTGATACAATAACTTCAAAAGATTTATCTGCCTATTAAGATTTAATGAAGCTTTTTGAAGATTATATTCTTTTATTATTTCATTTGGACTCTTGAAATTCAGTGCATGTTTTGCTGTGCTGTGATATTTTATTTCATGTTCTTTTATTTCTTTTTTTAATGTTTTTCGCTGGTAAATACTTCTCTTCCATATATTATTTTTTCATCTTCTCTATGACTTCTTTCTACTTTTCCCTTTTGCCATGGTGAATATGGTCTGGTCCTCTTTATTTTCATTCCCATTTTGTCTGCGACTTTTGAAATATAGATGTTTTATTTGTTTTTTCGGGATCATTGACAAATTCATACCCGTTATCTACTTGTATTGTATTTATTTTAAAGCCCATTTCTCTTTCTAATGTTTCCAAAAATTTTGAAGTTTCATAAGTGCTTTTTTCTTTTACTATTTTTAATATTCTTTTTCTGGAATATTCGTCTATTGCTGTTATTTGATAATATTTGTTTCTATATGTGGGAAATTTTATACAGGCTCCAGGTACATATTTTATGTCTATTTGTACTTTTTCTCCGGGATATTTTCCATCTAATCCTATATATCTTGTATAGCTTTGACTCTTGATTTTAGGCTTTTTAAATCCATATTACGTATTTGTCTACACATACTTCTAAAAGATCTTTCATAGCCTTTTGATTTGCTTCTAACATATACTTCTGCCAATCCTTAGATCCCAATTTCTTTATACATTCTTTCAATTAATTTTAATTCTTCTTTTTGCGGGCTTTTGGGCTTGTTTTTGGGTGTCTAGATTTTAATGCTAGGCTTTTTACATTTCCAATTTATTTTTTTAACTGTCTATATACAAATTGACGATTAGTATGATATCTTCTTGCGGCTTTAGTAACGCTATGTTTAAGTGCATATTCACATATTATTTGACGAAATCTCATTTCTTCTGTTATTATTGACATAGAGAGGCTCCTTTCGATACTTTTTTATGCTTATTTATATTGTATCAAAAGTACCTCTCTATTTTTTTATTTCTGTAACATATGCATTATCACATTACATTTTTTTAATTTATTATTGCCGTGAAAATATATTTTATCTGCACTCATTCTTGAATTTAAAATCGTATAGATTTCACCACCACTTACAGCATCAATTGAAATGTCCTCTTCACAAACAACATTGGCAATATATTTATTTAAAAGAGCCTTGGAGGCATATAAAATATTTGTATTGAATTTTTTAGATTTAAAACTATTTTTAAACGGCTCTATGTCAAATATTGGGGAGACTCGTTAATTCGAGTCTCTCTTTCCATTAAAAAATCAATACTTAGGCGCTATTAGAATATCAAAACTAAAATAACTAAAAAATTACTAAAAATAGGTATAGCAAACAAAACCCCTAGGGGTTTTGCAAAATTTTCCCGTTTTCATATCATTACTTACAAGCAAACATGATTCTCTTTCTAAACAAATTGAAATTTTTCATACCAAAACAATTTCTTTTTAAAGTCTTTATCTTAGTATGAGTACCTTCAAGTGGACCATTAGACCAAGGATAATCAAAAGAATTACATATCTCATCAAACCAGTTATTAAAAGCAGTGATACAAGATTTAAATTCTTTTAAATCAGATTCTTCAGCTCTTCTTATCCATTCCCTTAAAGATTTAGATGCTCTAACTCTATTGGGTTGACTTAGAACATATTGGTAAAACAGTTCCTTTAACCTATATGCTAACTTCAAATCGTTGTTTAAATCAAGCATTAAAGAAACTTCTTTAGCTTGTTCAGTTGTTAAATTAGAAGCAGGTTTTGTAAGTAGACTCCTACTTCTCTTAAAATACTTTCTAAGCTTAGAAGAAATATCTTTTTGAATCCTCTTTCTAACATTCTCTAAAGCCCATGAAACTTGTCTTATGAAGTGATACCTATCAACAATATGGATAGAAGTTTTAAAGAACCTATTCTTAACAGACTTAAAGGTATTGGACATATCACTTACAAAAAACTTAACTTCTTGTCTCTCCTTGTTAGGAACTTTTTTAAAGTATTTAAACAAAAAGTTCTTATCCCTAGTAGGCAAAATATCAATGACAGAGTGCTTATCACCATTAAGAAGAGAAGTTTGATACTTAATATTTCCACTATCACCTTTAAACTCATCTATACACAATACACTTGAAAGTTTTGCTCTTGAAACATATAAACAATGTAAAATTCTCAAAACAGTATTAGAAGAAACATTATACCTACTAGCAATAGAAGAGCTAGAATGAAGTTCATTAAATTCAGCAACAATAGCAAAAACAAGCCTATAAGTCATAGTGTGACCCTTAGCAATAAAATCAAGTTCTCTTTCAAAACGACAACCACAAGACTTACAATCATACCTAGTCTTCTTTAAATGAATAAGACATTTCTTACCATGAATATGAGTATCCTTAATCTTTTGAATCCTATGATCATGAACCCAAATCTTTGTAGAACCACAGTGAGGACAAGTATCCATCTTTGTAACAGAAGCATAAATGTGAACAAATTCCTTATCCTCACAAAAACTATCAAAAATTACATCTTTAAAACCCAACAAATTCATGTTATTATTATTTTGCACTTATATGCACCTCCTAACAAAGTTTGTTGTTATTTTAAGTTTAGGACTAAATGCGTATAAGTGCAATTTTTTTTACATAAAAATATCTGTTAGAGATTTACTCCCCAACAGATATTATAGAGCCTTTTAAACTTTCTAATATTTTCCCTAAAAAAATCTTCATCTACAATATAAAGAGGTGTTCCATATTTTTCTTTCAAATAACTCATGGAATACTTTCCCAAATGTATCTCATTATCTATCACTTTTAAATTTCCAAATAATTTCATAAAACTCTCCTTAAAACAAAAAAACTATGAGCAAAAGACTCATAGTTAAAATTCTCTTTTGCCCTCAATGAATAGAGCGCACTACAAAAGAAATGGGCATTTCTAATGTGACAGTTATACAGATATTCTCTGCATCCCCAGGATTTCTCCTTCGGCGATTTTTCCTTTCGTTAACCTACTCTTAAAAATCGCGACCTCTCTAAACATCGATCATTATTTAATTGTCATTTACTATAACATAGAGTTTATAACTTTGCAAGTGTTTTAAATATTTTATTTAGGCTCTATAACATGTTTTAAAGATTATAGAGCCTCTTTTATACATGAAAACACTCCTAAATCTCAAGGATGATTTTGGAGTGTTAAATAAATATATATTTTTATTTAATTTTTATCTAATGTTAAATGAATCTTTAATTACACATCTTCTTATTCTGCAAAAACTCTTTGCACTTGTTATCCCTTCACCTGTAGGTCCAGCAATTGTGAAAGTTGTAGAGCCTTCTCCTCCAACACCTATTCCTGAATACGATGGTGCATTTTTAACAAAAATTGTGCATTCTAGTAGTTTTGCCATTTTTGAAAGTTTATCTACATTCTTAGAATGCATAATTGCTGTATGTCTATTTCCATGTTCTGCTTCGTGAGCACATTCTATTGCTTCATCTACATTTGGAACTGGCACTACTGGAAGTATTGGCATCATCATTTCTTCTTGTACTAGATGATGATATTTGTTAGTTTTAAATATTATTAGTCTAATATCCTCTGATACTTCTATACCAATTTTTTCTAGTATATACTTTGCATCTTTTCCTACGAATTCTGTCTTAGGTTTTCCATTTTCTTGGCTTACTAATTCATCAAGATTTTTTATATCTGTTTCGTTATCAAGTAAGTATGCTCCATTTTGTCTCATGTAATATATTAAGTCATCTGCTTTTGTTTCTACTACAAATACTTCTTTTTCTGCTATACATGGAACATTGTTATCAAAACTTGATCCATCAACTATATCTTTTGCCGCTTTTTTAATATCAGCTGTTTCATCTACAACTACTGGTGGGTTACCTGCTCCTGCACCAATCGCTTTTTTACCTGATGATAAAACTGTTTTTACAATTCCCGGTCCTCCTGTTGCTACGAGAAGTCTTACCTTTGGATTTTTCATCATTTCATTTGTTGCTTCTATTGATGGTTCTTTAACCATTGTAATTAAGTTTTCTGGTGCTCCATTTTCAACTAATGCTTTGTTTAACATTTGAATTAATAATATTGAAGTTTTCTTTGCACGAGGATGCGGTGAAAATACCACTGCATTTCCTCCAACTATCATAGATATTGAGTTAGATATTATTGTTTCTGTAGGATTCGTTGTTGGTGTAATTGAACCTATTACGCCAAATGGGCAATATTCTTCAATCATTAATCCATTTGCGCCAGTAAGTGCGTTTGTTTTTAAATCTTCTTTACCAGGTGTTTTTTGTGCGGCAACTCTATTTTTTATTTTCTTATCACTTACTCTACCAATTTTTGTTTCTTCAACCGCCATTACAGACATTAAATTTAAATTATCTTCTTTTAATATAGTTTTTCTTATTACATTTGCAAATCTATCTCGTTCATCTAATGATAGTTCATAGAGTTGTTTTTGAGCTCTATCTGCTGCATCTATGGCTTCATCCATATTGTCAAAAACTCCATAATTATTCATACTATTTTTTGTTTGACTTTCGAAACTAATTTCCTCGTCTTTTTTTAAGTCTTCAATTACTTGTCTTACAATATCTTCTATCATACTATTTTCCATTTTTTCCTCCTAAACAACTCTTTGCTATTCCAAGTGGCGTCACTAATAACGCTTCTTTACTTCTATAAGTTTTTATTCCAGTTATTTTTTCAAATAATTCTTCAATTCCATCAAAATTAGATGAACCACCTACTAGATAAAGCGAATCAACTTCTTTTCCTTCTAGATAATTTTTTACTATAGTTGCCATTTTTTCCAAAACCGGTTTTACTATGGCAAATATATCTTTGTTATTGGAATTAATCTTCACCTCTTCAGCTTTATCCAAATCAATATTATAATATCCCGCTATAGTTAAATTCATGTGATGCCCACCTGTGGCTTCATCCCACGATCCTATTACTTTTCCACCTTTTAAAAGGCTTATACCGGTAGTACCACCTCCTAAATCAACTATTGCTCCATCACTTATTTTTAAAGTTTCTGCAGCGGCTGTAGGTTCATCAATTATATTTGTTACAATAAAATCACTAGATTCAACTACATTTGCTATTGCTTTAGTGCTTCTAGGATCTATTCCCGGTGGAATTGCACATGATGCATATATAAGCTTACTTCCCAGTCTTTCTTCAAGCTTTTCTTTTAACTCACGAACTATACTTATTGAACCTATATAGTCAACTACAACTCCATCTTTTACAACTTTAGCCGGTTTAATAATTCCAGTTATAGGTTTGTTTTTCTCATCGACAACTACAAGTACAATGTTTGCAGTACCAAGATCAACCCCTACTTTTAATTCTTTGTTTTTAAAATCTATAAATTTTTCTTCTTTTATAAGTTCTGAAAGCTGTAAAACTTCTTTATTACTAATCAATTTCTCACCTTGCAAATTTTCTTATTACTGCATAGTCATTAGTTTTTATACCAACTGCATTTGCTTCATCTGTGTCAAGATGCATTTCTAATTGGTATTTATCGCTAACTCTAACTAGTACATTGCCCATTATAGCTTTCCTTTCTCCAAAGAATTCCACATCTACAAATTCGCCATCTCTTACATGCATAAAATCTGCATCTTCCGGTCTCATATGTATATGTCTTAAAGCTATTATAGTTCCAACTTCTAATTTAACACTTCCACATGGTCCTATTAACTCTATACCTGGTGTACCTTCAAGTTTTCCAGATTCTTTTATCGGAGCTTTTACTCCTAGTTTAAAGGAATCGGACAAAGATATTTCAACTTGCGATTTTTTTCTCACAGGACCAAGAATCCTTACGTTTTTAAATTCACCCTTTGGTCCACGAACTATAACACATTCTTCTGAAGCAAATTGTCCTGGTTGTTTCAATGTTGATTTCTCAGTGAGCTTGTATCCTTTCCCAAACAAACTTTCCAGATCTTCTTGTGATAGATGTACATGTCTATTGGATACTCCTACAACAATTTTATGCTTATTTATATTATCAATTCTCCTACTAACTTCTTTTGTTATTTTTTTACAAGTTCATTATTGTCCAACATATTACTTCCTTTTCCTTATATTAGAATATTAAATTTATTACAAAAACACTTAATGCAATAACAACGGCTGGTGGGTCAATGTATGTATCACAATGTGAGTTAAAGATTTTACCTGCAATAACCCAGAGTATTCCATTAATTAATCCTGTTAAAGCTGCAAAATATACATTTCCTGTCAGCACAAAAGTTGTAGCAGCCGGATAAGTTATATGGTGTGTAATTGGAATAGAAAATCCCATCTGTAGGAATATAAGTGATATTGCTGAGAACCCAAAAACAAATACAGGATATGCACCCATGGCTTCTTTCCCAACTCCTGCATCTATTAAAACTTTCCCTATAATTGCTATTCCTAGTCCAAATAAAAAACCAACGATACCATTCATTATAGCTTCATCTTTTGATAAAATTTCTCTTTTTTCTCCATTCTTTAACGATCCAATAAGAGAAGTTTTGCCAAGTATAAGTCTGTTTAGAAATAGTACAACGCATACGCTAAATCCAGGACTATCTGTTACAAAATACTTTTGCTTTTCAACTAATGTAAATGAAATTATTCCAACTACTCCATAAAGACCACCTACTAATAATGTTTTTATATCTCCTAATCCAAATAAAGATGCTAAAACATTTTGTGAACTGTCTAATTTTTTAGCATAATTTGCGGCATATGTCGCTGCTGCTGCCCCTGCTGCAAAAGATACATGAGGTCCAAAGAATGGTCCAAAGGCAACTGAACCTACCGTGTAGTCTATTACTCCTGCAATTGTCAAAGCTGAGCCTACTAAAGCAAATACACCCGTTATTATAAATGCCGGTATTGAACCATAAGCTGCACCGAAAAATCCTCCAGCAAAACCTACAAATATTGTTAAAATATCCATATTACACCTACTTTATTAAATTTTTTATTTCATTTTTTTTATCTGTTTTCTCCCATGTAAAATCGCTTTCATCTCTTCCAAAATGTCCATAAGCGGCTGTATTTTTATATATTGGCCTTTGTAATTTCAAATTCCTTATTATTGCATCAATACTTAAATCAAAGACTTCATTTGCTATTTTATAAATTTTATCCAAGCTTATTTTTTCTGTTCCAAAAGTATTTATATAAACACTTTCTGGATTTTCTTTACCAATTACATAAGCAAGTTGAACTTCACATCTATCACAAAGTCCTGCTGCAACAATGTTTTTAGCAACATATCTTGCCATATATGATGCGGATCTATCTGCTTTTGATGGATCCTTACCAGAGTAAGCTCCTCCACCATGACGTCCAACTCCACCATATGTATCAACTATAATTTTTCTACCTGTAAGTCCAACGTCTGCTTTAGGACCACCAATTGTAAATCTTCCTGTGGCATTTATATGAATTACTGTGTCTTTTCTAAGGAGCGAACTGTCAATTTCTTTTAAAATTACTTCCTTTATCAATTCATATCTAAGCGCTGTAATGTCTTTACTTTCTCTGTGATGAGCTGCTAAAACTACAGATTTTACATAAGAAGGCATATTATTTTCATAAACTAAGCTAACTTGCGATTTCCCATCTGGGTATAATCCCGCAATTATATTCTTTTTTCTAACTTCAGAAAGTCTCTTGCTAAGTCTGTGTGAAAGTTCACTAGATAGTGGAAGATATGATTTACTTTCATTTGTCGCGTATCCATATACTAACCCTTGATCTCCTGCACAAATCTTTTCACGATTAACTCCCCTAGCAATGTCCTTTGATTGCTCATCAATGTTTGTAAGTACTATTGCTTTATCTACATCAAAACCTGATTCATCTGTAGAATACCCTATTTCTCTAATAGTGTTTATTGCAACTTTTTCAACATTAACTTTTGCTTTTGATGTAACTTCACCTGCTAAAACTAAAAGATTGTTAGATATCATACTTTCAACAGCGACTCTTGAGTTAAAGTCTCCTCTTAAATATTCATCTAAAATTGAATCTGACACTAAGTCGCAAACTTTGTCAGGATGTCCTTCAGTTACAGACTCGGATGTAACGATAAATTTATTCATTTATTTCACCTAGCTTTTCTAAACTGTTCAACTGTTTCCTGTTCATATTTTTTAAATACCTTACTAAAATATCCATATTCGTTATAACCTAAATTAAAAGCTACATCTGATATGCTTTGATTTTCCAAAACTATATATTCCTTTGCCAAGTTTATCTTCTTAAAGTGTATAAAATTAACAACTGTCATATTGTACTCAGATTTGAAAAGTCTACTTAAGTAACCCTGTGATATATTACATTCTTTTACCACATCGCTTAGAGATATATTTTTGTCAATATAAAGTAGAACATTTTCAAGTATTGGATAATTTATAGTACTTTTTCTCTTAAAATAATATTCTAAAATTTTAAACATCCAGTTTTTACATAGCCTCGAATCTGAAACAATTGCATTTGTGATTGGTATTTCTTTTTCTATTTTTTTTGCTTCATCTGTAATATTGTTTAAATTTATAATTCTATTTGCAATGCTTTTTAAACTATTTTTTATTTGAACTTTATTCTCTACTTCTTTATTTTTAAAATCATATTTATCAATATATTTTGTCAAATATTCGTATACAGCAAAGAAATCATTCATATTAACTTCTTTTTGCATCTCTAATACGAGATTAATTTCGTTAAAATTTTTATAATCTTTTTCATATAGTTTTAACTTCTCTTCAACTTTTTCATATGTTATAGGTCTAAGTATTACTTGGTTTAAATCTATATTTTTATATTCTCTTGAGAACAAATCAGATGGAAATGTCACCAAAAAAACCTTTATATCTTTATTCTCTTTTTTAACAACATCTATAAAATCTTTGCCATTCATAGAAGGCATCATAAATTCAGAAAACACTATATTTATATTTTCCTTATTTATTAAATCAATCGCCTCCTTTGGAGTATTAACTTCATCTTTGATATAAAAATTTTTATTTCTCTCAATTGTCTTTTTCAAAGCAGTTCTTATTAAGATCTGATTGCTTACTAATAAAACACTATACATTCAATCATCCTAACTATTTAAACGATACTTCATGAATATTTTTGTATTTTTACTATTTTCTTCTATCTTTATTTGTAGATCTCCACTAAAAATATTTAAACTATCTTCTTCCATCTGTCTAAGATATTTATTGATATCTTCTATCTCAGTACTGACAATATGAGTGCTTTTAAATCTTTCAAATGAATCTTCGGAAATTCCTAATCCATTATCTTCTATAATTGCTATAAAATATTCACTATCTTTCTTTAGATGCACTTTTATTTCATAATCATCTTCGTTAAAATTAAGCCCTAGATAAGACATTATAATTACATAAGTAATCAAAGATTTAAAAGGCATTTTTGTTTCTCTTACGTCATCTTCAATACTAATTTCATATTTTAATCTGTCTCTATATTGAATTTCCTTCATTTTAAAATACTCAATTAATGTCTTGTAAATAAAATTTGCTGAATTTGATTCTACATCTATAAAATTCATAACGAATTTCCTAAAATGTTCACTGTATTTACTAGTAATTTCAGCTTCTTCTATCAATGCAAGATTTGAAATTGACTCCATCATATTGTTTAAAAATAATAAATTAACCGTATTGTTAATAGACGAAATTTTCTTTTTTAATTCTAAATTCTTTTCTTCTACTTGAGCTAGCTTTTCTTCTAAAGCTTTGATTTTACTTTTATTTTCCTTTTCGTGGTAACTTGAAATCGCCTCTCTCTTTACTAATTCAGAAATTATAAGTTCTACTAATTTTACTGTCGACTCAAATTCTCTGTAAGTATATTTTTTAGCATCTGCATCTTCATCAAAAAAATCCAGCTTACTAAAATCAATTTCTTCTAATAAAAGTTGATCTTGCATACGAAGAATTTTTTCCGGAGGATCAGAGCAAATTGCTTGTCCACCTATAAAAGCTCCAAGATACTTATCATTTATAATTATTGGTATAGCTACTTCTAATAATTTAAATGGGCAAAAATATATAGATGTTTTCTTGGAAACTGCGGCTCTTATAGCACCAGATGCATCTGAAAGCTCACATATTTTCTTGTGCATTGGCGTCTGTCTAATATACTTGCATCTCTTAGAAAAATTTGTCATTTCCGTTAAAGGTTGACCTTTATAGTCAATGGTCACAAAGGCAAGTCCAGTAACATCAGAAATAACTCTTTGTATTTGCTCTAAATACTCCTTGCCAAATATAGAATAAAGATCTTCAGCATTTTTTCCATTTGTATATTTTTCATTAATTTTTATATTAGGTATATTCATCTTATTAATGTGCACTTAAACCCCTCCGTATCCAATTGTACTAAGAATAAGTTTATATAAGCTAATATATTTTTTCAATTATTTCTTTTATTTCTCCTTTTGTAATACTCTTAGGAGCAGTCTTCATACAATTATCCTTCAGTGCATTTGTTGTAAGTGTCTCCATTTCTCTTAACACTTTTTCTCTTTCTACATTACATTCGCTTAAATTCTTTGGCATATTCATTATCCTTTGCAATGTATTTATAAATTGTTTTAGACTGTTTAGGGATTCGTCATCAGTTTTTGCATTGGAAATACCAATTTTTCTTGCGAAGTTTGCATATCTAGATTTTATTTTTTTATCTTTTGCATTGTAGTCTATTACTTCATTAAGTATTAAACCATTACAAAGTCCATGAGGTAGATAAAATAATGCTCCTATTTGATGTGCTATTGCATGATTTATTCCAAGACCTGCCTCTTCAAATGACATTCCTGCCATCATAGAAGCTAAATGCATTTCTTCTTTTGCTTCAACATCTCTGTTTTTTAAAAAGCTTCTATATAAGTATTTAACAACTAATTCTCCTGCTTTTTCAGATAAAGCGTCTGAAAAAGAGCTTCTATTTTTCCCTACATATGCTTCAAGTGCATGTGTCAATACATCAATACCTGTGTTAGCAATTATTTTTCTCGGCAATTCTTTTAACAATGCTGAATCTAAAATTGCTAAATTTGGAAGCATATTATCACTTTGTAAAAGATGTTTTATATGTGTATCATTGTCTTTTATAACTGCAACGCTAGTAACTTCAGACCCTGTGCCACTTGTTGTCGGTACTGCAACAAAATAAATATCCTTTTTAAGTACTTCATTTCCAAAGTAAATTACTCCCTTTGAAGAATCTATTGAAGATCCTCCTCCGAAGCCTATTAAAATATCAACATTTTCTTTTATAAATATAGTAAGTGCTTCACCAACAAGATCAAGTGTTGGATCTGGATTTACTTTGTCATATATAATAACTTTGTTAGATGATTTTATATTTCTTAAAAGAGTATTCATTAAAACGCTATTTGAAATAAAAGAATCGGTCATTATTAAAACTTTCTTATTTTCAAATTTTTGTAATACACTTAAGGCTTTCGCCCCAAATACAATTTCTGTTCCATTTTTTAATTTTTTCATTTAATCACCTTATTGAAAAAGCGTCTATTAAAGCACATCTTCTCCTACGTGCAAAATTTCTTGCACTTGTTGAACCTTCACCAGATCTATTTGCTATTGTGAAGCTCACAGGATTGTCGTCAGAAAATCCTATTCCATCAAGAGAGCAACCATTTTTTACAAATATTGAAGTTTGCATTGTCTTTGCAGCTATATTCAATCTCTCTATACTATTTGAATGTATTCCAGCTGTATGACGAAGTCCTTGTTCCAGGCATAAAGAAATTTCAAGTGCGTCTTCAAAGTTGCAAGCTTTAACTATTGCAATTACAGGCATTAAAAGTTCTTCTATTGCAAATGGATGAATCTTCGGAACATCTACAGCAATTAATCTATAATCTCCATGGAATTCTATTCCTGCAAAATCTAAAATTTCACTAACACTTTTTCCACCTAAAAATTTATTTGGCTTCATATCTTCTGTCAATAAAACTTTTGAAAGTTTTAACATATCATCAAAAGTATCAATATAAAATACATTCTCTTTTTCAAGAGCTTTTTTAAACTTTTCATAAATAGAACTTACAATTACTATATTTTTTTCTGTTACACATAAAATATTGTTATCAAAACTTGCACCTCTTACAATGCAATTTGCAGCTTTTTCAATATCTGCTGTTTCATCTACAATAAAAGTTGGATTTCCTGATCCTGCTGATATTACTTTCTTGTCGCATTTATTTGCCTGCCTTGCAATATCACTTCCACCTGTTACTACTAGTAGATTCACATCTGGATGATGCATTATCTCAGAAATATTTTTCATACTGACTTCAGAAAGTGTAGAGACTAGATTATCTATGCCGCATACTTTTAATATTGTAGTTGCAATTATATCTGTTAAATATTTAGTTACTTTTATTGCTCTCGGATGAGGACATAATATAACAGAATTTCCTGCCGCAAGTAAACCTATAACATTATTTATAACTGTTGCAACCGGATTTGTACTTGGCATCACTGCACAAGCTATTCCAAATGCTGAGTACTCATAAAGTGTCATAACTTTATCCTTTGTCAAAACTTCAGAAAGTAAATCTTCTGTACCTGGAGTTTTTTCTATTGCGAGTTTTATTTTTACTACTTTATCCTCAACACATCCCATGCAAGTTTCTTCATAGCCAATTTGTGCAAGTTCATCTACATGATTTAAAAGTTCTTTTCTTAATTCTCTTATTATTTCTTCTCTATCTGAAATGCCAAGCTTTATATATAATTTGTGAGCTGATTTTGAGGCGTCTATAGCCTCACAAACAGTATCAAAAACCGATCTTTTATTCATATCTTACCTCACACAATTAATTCATCTATTATACCTATTATTGCCAAATCTATTACTGAAGACTTCCTTTCATTTTCAACACGAACTGAAGATCCTCCACCAACTAATACAAGCTCACCAATTCCTGCTCCTACATAATCTGCGGCAACAGATTGATCCTTATATTCTTCTCCATTTGCATTAATAGGTTGAATAATCATAAGTTTGTAGCCAACTAGTGTATCATTTTTTCTAGTTGCTACAACATTACCTACTACTTTTGCAATAAACATACTATCACTACTCACTATCTCAGAATTTTATCTTTTAGTATTATCCGATTCCTCTTCTAAATTTTTTTCATCGATTTTTTTATCATTATTATCTACTTCCATGCTTTTTTCTTTAACACTTGCTTTCTTTTCAGCTTTAGCTTCAGGTTTAACTTCTTTTATTTCTTTTTTAGCTACTGGTTTTTCCACGTCTTTTGATTGAGGCTTGGTTTTAAGTTTTGCAGTAGTTTTAGATTCACCTGCATTTAAAGTTGTTTTTATTTCTTTTTTATTAACTGTTTCTCTTTTATCTTCTTTTATTGGCTTAAAGCTTTTTTCTTCTCTATTTTCCCTATCTAAATCAAATACAATATCAAGTCCACTGGCAGGTCTTGGTATAACTTTTGATGAAACGAATTTATCGAATGAAATAGCTAAACTTTTCCCAGAATCTACAGCAGCTTTAACAGCTCCAACATCTCCTGAAACTTTTACAGTAACAAACCCCATACCTTTTGTAATTTCAATGTTTTCCATTTTTATATTTGCCGCCTTAAGCATTGTGTCAGCAACAATAATGGCATTTGTAAGACCTATTACTTCAACAAGTCCTAGTGCTCTATTCATACTTATTCACTTCCTCTATGTCAACTATCTTTACTCCGTAACTTAAAATTTCGTCATAATATCCTAATAATTTGTCGATATATCTTTTAGGTTCTCTACCAGTTACCTTTTTAACTGTTTCTTTCCATAAATATACATCTTTGCCATTTTCAAAAAGCTTCATAACTAACTTAGACTCTAATTCGTCTTCGTTAAATAAAATTACATTTACAATGTTTTTTAATTTTATATTAAGGAAAAAAGCATCATTTTCTGCAATTTGATCTAATTTTTCACAATCCAGATAAATTATCTCATCCCATTTGAGATAATTACTGATTTTATTTATATAGCAATCGCTTAACTTCTTGCTAATAACACAACTCTTATTTATATTAAGTGTCTTTATCGCATCAAGGGCTACAAAATATCTATTATCCCATGGATTTGAGAATATAAAGTTAATTCTTTTTTTATTGGACATTTGAAGAATTATTTTCTTTAATATTTCTTCAAATTCTTCTCTATTTATATTCATTAAATCACCTATGTCATATGAATAGAAAAGTTAAAATACAAAGTCGTATTTTAACTTTTCAAAAATGTTTATGGCTTAATATTATTTGTCGAAATGAGGAATAATTTTTTCAGTGTCAGTATGTGGTCTTGGGATTACATGAACGGAAACAACTTCACCAACAACTCTGGCTGATGCAGCCCCTGCATCAGTGGCTGCTTTGACTGCCCCTACATCTCCTCTAACCATTACAGTTACTAAACCAGAACCAATCTTTTCATATCCTACTAAACTTACATTAGCTGCCTTTACCATAGCATCTGCAGCTTCTATTGCTCCTACTAAACCTTTTGTTTCAACCATTCCTAATGCGTCTGAATTCATAATTTACCTCCTGATTTTAATTTTTAAATATATGGACTTGTTGTTGATTTAGGTTCATCCCCTAAAGCACCAAGTAATTTTTTACCAACGTCAATTGAAGCCTTAACAGCTTGACGAACTGCTCCAGAATCTCCTGTAAAAGTTAGTATAACTTCGTTTGAGAAACTTGTTCCCTGTGCCGGTGAAGAATATCCTACTACTTCAACATTTGCTGCTTTAACAGCTACATCGGCAAGCACTGTACCTATAGCTGCCGGAGCTCCTATTACCATTCCAAAACTCTTTCCAATTGGTGTTCCAAAAGATTTTTCTAGGCAATAGCTTGCTCTTGCAGTGTATTGAAATTCAAGGTGTCCTGCATCATTTTCATAAACATCTCCAAAATATTTTGGAAGAACGTCTAGTGCAATTTCAACCGCACGTCTAGCATCAGACACATCTTCAGCTCCAATATAAATTAAAGATCCGTGTCCTGCTCCACCCTTTGTGTCTCTTGGTAGTTCTACTGTAACAACTTCAGTATTAGTTGCTTTAACAGCATCGTCAACCGCCATAATTTGTGGACCTGCTCCAGTTCTTGAGCCAATAATTCCTATTGATTTATATTTTCCTAAGTCCAATTTATCTACTAATAGTGGATCTACGCTTGCTATTACTAGACCTATCGTATCTCCAATTGATGTTCCAACAAATTCTGTAACATCTACTTTTTTACATGTGCCAGAACAATTTTCTACAGATTCTTTTTTATCCATTCCTAATTCATTAGAAACTTGCCCCATTATTTTTTCTAATAATTCTTTATCCATACTATCTCCTTAGCCTCCAACTTGGCATACTAAGCCATTAGATTCTACAAATTTCTTCAATTTATCTACATATTCATTATCTAATTTTTCTAAATTAGATAATTCATAATCCCTACCTAATAAATAATATTTACCTTCTCCATAATTATGGTATGGTAAAATGTGAAGTTCTCTAACATTTGGAAGAGTCTTTACAAAAGATACAATATCTCCAAACTCTTTCATATCAGCATTTACTCCAGGGACTGTAGGCACCCTTATAATCGTTTCAGATAGACTTTGTATTAGCATTGCATTTTTCTTTATAAGCTTATTACTTACTCCAGTCGCTTTTTTGTGTATCTCATCGTTGTTGGCTTTCATATCAAGTAAAACTAAATCTACATGAGGTATAACCTCTCTTATTGCCTCTTCAGAAACATAGCCTTCAGTTTCTATTGCTGTGTGCCAACCTCTTGCCTTGCAGGCTCTAAATATTTCTTTTGCAAAACCCACCTGCATCATTGCTTCGCCACCTGATAATGTAACTCCGCCATTGGAACTTATATAGTATTTTTCATCTTTTTTAAGTTCCTCAATAACTTCAGCTACTGTCATCTCTTTACCTTTAACCTCTAGAGCACTAGATGGACAAACATTAGCACACTCTTCACACATTATACACTTATCTCTATCTATAAAATTAAGGTTATTTGCATCAAGTGCACCTTGTTTGCAAGCTTTTATACAAAGACCACAGTGAATACAAAGAATTCTTCTAAACATAAGCTCTTTTTCTCTTCTTTGTGATTCTGGGTTCGAACACCAAATACATCTCAAGGGACAACCTTTTAAAAATACTATGGTTCTAATTCCAGGACCGTCATTTATAGAATATCTTTGTATATCAAATACGACGCCCTTTTCATTGTAGTTTATAGAATCCATAGTCACCTCCACTTACATACTGTGTTCTATTTCTTCTTATAATTTTGCCTTACATTATGTGCTCTGTTCTGTTAATGATATCGTCTTGAACTTCTTTTGCTAATGTTACGAAGTGAGCAGAATATCCAGCTACACGTACTAGTAAGTCTTTATGATCTTCTGGATGTTCTTGAGCGTCTATTAGTGTTTGCCTATCTACAACGTTAAATTGAACGTGAGCACCCTTTTGATCAAAGTAAGACCTAATAATAGCTACGAAATTCTTTAGTCCTTTTTCTCCTTCTACGGCTTTTGGAGAGAATTTTTGATTATAAAGCGTACCATTTGACGCTTGAAAGTGTGGTAACTTAGCTACAGAGTTTGCCGCAGCTGTTGGTCCATGAGAGTCTTTACCTTGTCTTGGACTTACACCATCAGCAAGTGGTGTATGAGCCGCTCTACCATCCGGAAGTGCTCCTACATCTTTACCAAATAATACATTTGCAGATACCGGATAAATACCTGCTTGGAATGCTCCTCCTCTTGGATTTACATATTTGTCAACCTCATCGCAATAAATTTTAGCAGCTCTGATTGCAAATTTATCACAAAGCTCATTGTCGTTACCAAAGCTTTCTGTATTATCAAGAATCTTTTGAATAGTCTTAAATTGACCAGTTTGTTCAGATCCACATCCACAAGTATTAGCTTGTAAATAATCTCCACCAGTTAATTTACTTTCAAGCTCGTCTACATTTATAGAACCAGTAGAAGCAAGAATCTTTTTAACTGCATCGTAAATTTCAGCTTCGTTCATTTCTCCAACCTTAGCAGAAACTGTTTGAGTATTACATCCGCATCCTGGAACTAGAGAATCTGATAAACCAAAGTTTTCTTCTAGAGCGTGTTTTAAATCTATTAGAGAAATTTTCTTGTCTTCAAATACATTCTTATATATTGCATATAAAGAGTCTCCAGAGTCAGCTACACCAAATGCTTGAGGTCCTGTGAAGTTATAAATAGCTCCACCAGATTGAACTGACTTCCCTCTCTTGATGCAATCATCAACCATAGCTGACATGAAAGGTAGATTTCCTCTAGCTGCGTGAGCATAGTCAACACAGTTATCAGCTTCAGCTAAATATTTAACAAAGTATTCCATTTGTTTTTGATATGCATCAAAGATGTCGTCGATATTTTTCATATCTTCTAATTCGCCAGTCTTAGGCCCAAGTTGTTTTCCATTACATCTACCATTGTTAAGTGCAATTTCAAGTACTTTTGCAATATTAAAGAACGCAGCATCATGCCATCCTTCTGTTCTATGTCCAGCTTGTGGTTCTACACATCCGATGATTGAGTAATCTCTTGCATCTTCAAGTTTAACTCCTCTAGATACTAGGTTAAGAATTATTACTTCGTCATTGTAGAATGCAGGAACACCATATCCAAGTCTAGAAACTTCACATGCTCTTAATAGGAACTCATATGGTGAATTTTGATGAACTCTAACTGAGAATGAAGGTGCTGGTAATGCAACGTGAGCTACAGCTTCCATACACATATAAGAAATATCATTTGTCGCATCTACGCCTTCTCCATCTACACCCCCTACACATAGGTTTTGGAATACTGCATATCCAGCGAAAGCTTGAGCTGAAACTTCATCACGAGTTTTGTTAATATCATTTAATTTAACCCATATACAATCGATAAGTTCTTGGGCAAAATCTTTTGTAATATTTTTATCATTTTTATATGGTGGATACATATATTGGTCAAATCTTCCTGGAGAAATTGAGTGTCCGTTAGATTCAATTTGTACTAATATTTGTACGAACCAGAATGCTTGACAAGCTTCCCAGAAATCTCTTGCACCATATTCGGGAACTCTCATGCAATTTGAAGAAATTCTTAAAAGTTCTTGCTTTCTTTGAGGATTTGTTTCTTTGTTTGCAAGTTCTTCAGCTCTTTTAGCGTATCTATGTGCAAAATTAATTGCTGCGTTGTAAGAAATAATAACCGCTTTGTAGAATTGCATTTTTTGAATTGATATTGGATCAGAATCATCAAGATCATTCATAGCTTTTACAGTTTGTTCTATAACTCCTCTAAAACCATACTTAATAATCTTTTCATAATCTACATTTACATGACCAACACCACCAAAGTAATAATTACCAACTGTAAAAATTCCATTATCCATGCAATCTTTAGCTTCGTCACTCATAAGACTTGTTGCATAATCATATGTAGTCTTACCTTTCCAATATTTGAATATTTCGTGTAATTCTTTTTTAGTTTTTTCTGGAATTACAAACGGATCTGCCATACGAGTTGCCATTGTGTCAAATTCTGCTTCAACCCATTCGTATGAGAACTCTGGACAAAGACCTGTCGATCTAGGATTAACAGTAATTGAACCTACTATTAATTCGTCATCCCTAATAGTAACCGGAAGTTCGTTAAATATTTTCTCAACAGCTTTTGCTCTTCTTAAAATATTTGTAAGACCTTCTGTTTCCTTATAAGATTCAGTTATTAATCTTGCTCTATCAGATTCAACTACTGGTACAGCATCAATTATTACTTGTCTTAATCTCTTAATTCTTTCTGTAGGTTGTGAAAACCCTTTTTCCAACATAGAATACCTCCTATTTTTTTATTTTGTGCTTATGTACTAATCAAGCTTGAAGTGATTATATAATACTGTATCGGAATGACGAAATAAAATGCAAACCATTACGGTGTAAAATTAAGACTTTTAAATTTATAGTTTTATTGACTTTTAGTTAAAGTTATCTTCATAATTTAAATTTTTAGTAAGAAATAACTCAAAATAAACTTTTAATTGTAATATCAAAATATTTTCCTTAACTTTATTGAATTCTATTTCTTATTTACATAAAATAAATTAAAGGAGTGATTTTATGTTGTCTTCTTTTTTACTCGCTGAGTTTCAGAGTATAGCCACTGGTTACAAGGAAATGAATAATATCCTTCTAAATTATCCGGTTGATCTTTTCTTATCTAAAAATATATGTCCCGGAAGAATGCTATTTATCTTCAATGGAAATGAAAGCGATATATTAGAAATAGATAAATATTTTAAGTCTAAAAAAATTTCTTCTATCTATATACTTAATATTCATGAAGAAATAATCGAAAAAATCAATACCACAAAAAAACCTACGAATATTTCATCTTTTATGATATGTGAGTTTAAAAATAGCATCTGTGCAATGAAGGCATCTGACCTATGTGTTAAAGAAGCTAACATAGAATTAGTAAAACTTGAATTTCGAATTGGTCTTTTTGGCAAAAGTATTTCTGTATTTAACGGATTACTTTCAAGTCTTCAAAGTTCTAAAATTGCCATATTAGATAATTTATCTAATAATGATATAGTTGCTATTGAAATAATTGAAAATCCAGTAGGAGAATTAATAAAATGTATTTAGAAAAACTTGAAAATTTGCAAAAAAAATACCATTCTCTTTTAAGAGATGGACGAGAAATGGAAATGCTTCCTATAATAGAGGAAGCTATAGGCTTGGCCTTTGAAAATAAGGACAATAAAAAATTAATTGAAGTTTTAAATGATTATGGCGGAGCACTTAGAAATACAGGAAATTACGAAAAGAGTATAAAGAGCTTAAATCTTGCTAAAACAATATTCGAAAAATATTTTGATACGAATTCTGAAGCATATGCAAATACAATTATGAATTTGGCAAATGCTTATAGAATGAATTCAAATAAAAAAGAAGCTATTAGACTATTTGAAGAAGCTAATTCAATATATGAAGTTTTAAACCTATACAACTACTCTTATGCATCAAATGCAAATAATTTAGCACTTTTATATTTAGAAGATAATAATGCAGAAAAAGCCTATGACCTTTTAAAATCAGCAGAAGAAATATTAAAAAGTATTCCCCATCACAACATTCAACTTGCAACTACATATAATAATTTATTTGATGTTTCTCTCAAGCTGAATAAAGTTAGTGAAGCAAAGGAATATATCTTTAAAGCTAAAGATTTTCTCGAAAGTAAGATTTCCCCTAATAATCCACTTTATGCGAGTGTACTCAACAATCTTGCAAAATATTATTTTAATATAGGCGATATTGAAAAAAGTAAATCTCTTTATATAATATCTAAAAAAATTATAGAAAATACTTATGGAAAAGAAAGTGAAGCTTATAAAAATATAGAAAGCAATTTAAATTTTATCGAAAAAAAAACAGATACCATTTTAACATTTGATGCTACTGACAAAAATTTTAAAAAAGGTCTCGAAATATCAGAAGATTTTTATTTAAATGAAGTAAAGCCTTTCGTTTTAAAAAATTACCCCGATCTTGTTAGATACTCTGCTTTTGGTTTAATTGGAGAAGGTTCTGAATGTTACGGATTTGATGATGAAATATCTCG
Source organism: Peptoniphilus grossensis (assembly GCF_001940285.1). Taxonomy (NCBI): domain Bacteria; kingdom Bacillati; phylum Bacillota; class Tissierellia; order Tissierellales; family Peptoniphilaceae; genus Peptoniphilus; species Peptoniphilus grossensis. Next base: position 1,735,709 of record NZ_MJIH01000001.1, on the reverse strand, counting down.
GGATCATGATTTTGTCAAAAGATGTTCTTGGTTCTTACCTAAAGATATTATAAGCCACGTTCCTATAAATGAAATTAATTTAGGTGATGGAGTCGTAAAAATTATTTCAATAGAAGGTTTTTACAAATATTATACTCTTTTTGAAAAGGGCCCTTTAACTTTAAAGGAATTTAGAAAAGTACCTCAAGATCTTTTATCAGTTGCTACAAATGGAAAAGTATTTGAGGATAACTATGGCAAATTTTCTTATATTAGGCAGAGACTTCTAGCTTATTATCCAAAAGATTTAGTTTTAAAGAAATTAGCTTACCTTTGTAATAAAATTGCTCAATCAGGTCAATACAATTATCCAAGGTGTTTAAAAAGAAATAATCTAATGGGAGCTCAAATTGCCCTTAGTGAATTCTTACAATATTATTGTGAGTTTATACATCTTATAAATAAAAAATATATGCCTTTCTATAAATGGCAATATAGCTCTTTAAAATCATTACCTTTACTTGGAGAATATACTTGCTCAAAATTTGATAATTTGTTGTCCTATAATGATGTTAATGAATCTTCAAAGAAAATCAAAATCATTGAAGAATTGTGTGAAAAATTAGTAAAACATTTAAATAAGGTTAACCTTTCAAACTCTCATGCTGACTTTTTAAAATATCAATCTTTTGAAATTGCACAAAGAATAAATAATATCGAATTGAGAAATGAAGATACGTGGATAAAGTAGGATAAATATGAAAAACAATTCAATATCAAAAAAGAGAGATGAAACTCTTAAAAAAATTGTAATCAATGAATGGAACTTTTTTACTAACGTAAATAATATAGGTAAAAGGGCTTTTTGCCAGGATAATTCTTTTACATTTATATACTCCCGACTTTGTTACTGGAGTATATACAATGACATAATACTAACTTCTTATTTAAGTGATTTAATCTGTGCTAAGAAAGATAATAGAAATTTGCTTACAGAAAAATATGCTTATATGATGCAGTATTCTGAACCCGAATATTTTAATAAAATAAAAAAATTTCTTCCAAATATTTCAAAATGCAAAAACACCTTGGTGAATTCCATAATGCTTATTTATATGTATTGGGAAGAAGATGTTAGAAAAAATGAACCCAAACTTTTGGACAATAACAGAGACTTATACGATTCATCGCAAAGTGCCGCTAATACAACAATAGAAAATTATTTCAAAGGAGAACTTTACAGTTATTCTGAAACTACATTAAATCTTATACTTAAATATTATCTGAGTGCCTATCAAAAAGGGGTTAATTTAGTTGAAAAAAATTTAAAATTTCTTATGGAAAAATAATTTAATTGGGTATGTGAAAAGTTTTGTGTATCAGCTCTTCCGATAGGATGTGAGATGATATTTTTTCTAAAATCAAAAAAGCATACTTTTATTATGATAGTTTGTAAAATTAAATGCGACACCCAATATAAATGAAAACTCATATTAACAACGCAAGCAATGTTAATAACGACAAAACAGGTTGGTCAATATAAGCTATAAACATCTTACTCTAAATGAAAGAAATAAGATAGAGTTTTTAAACAAATAAGGCTATTCTTATAGAAGAATAGCGAAAATTTTGGGCTACCACCATCCAACAATATCAAGAAAGTTTGAACGCTGTGAAGATGAATATAAAGCTTACACAGTGGAAAATATAAAAAGTATAAATCTTCACTTAAAGACAGAAAAAATAAATCAACAAATGAAATAGCAGGCACTATTTACAAAGGTATGTTTAGTTTAAAACAATATATATTTGGATCTATTCAGCAATAATAGATTTTGACATATCAAATTAAGGAGAAAGGTAAATCTAGAAAACAAAGAAACAAGAGGAAGATTCAATATAGATACGTCTATTAGAAAAAAACCTAAAAGTATAAAAGAAAGAAGTACATTTGTACATTGGGAATTAGATGAAGTTGTATCGTTTAGAAGGAAAAGTAAAGGATGCTTAGTTACTTTCGTTGAGAGAAAGACCAGATTTTATGTAGCATTACCAATGAAAGACTGGGCAAGGATTCCATGTTTGAAGCCATAAAAAACTATTCAATTCACTTCCAAAAGAATCTTTAAAAATTTTTACTTCAGATAGAGGTAAAGAATTTGCTTGCTATGGTGAAGTTGAAAAACTAGGAATAGACTTTTACTTTACTGACCCTTATTCAGCATGGCAATGAGTAAGTAATGAAAATTCTATGGTTTGCTCAGAGAATATTATCCTAAAAAGACAGATTTGGCAGAAATGTCTATAGAGGATCTTATTAAAAATTTGATGGAGCTCAATAACAGATCTAGAAAATGCCTAAATTATCGAACTCCATTTGAATTGTTTTTACACGAACTTAGTTTAATTTAGGTGTCACAATATTATTTGCAATTCATCAAATAATAAAGGCCCCTTTGTCGTCAATTTCAAGTGGAATTAATTTATATTCGCCACTTAATTTTTTTAACTTTCCTCTAATAAATTCTTCAGATTCTTTGTCATTTTCCTTTAATAAAATCATAATTGTTGAACCAGAACCACTTAAGTAGTGAGCAATTGCTGAACTTTTGCCAATTATTTTTTCAATTTCATTTATTTCGGGAATGAATTTAAATCTATAAGGCTCGTGAATTTTATCTTGAAGGGCAGCTTTCAAGTTATTTTCATCTCCAGAAATCAATGACAAAATTAATAATGATAGATGAGAGATGTTAAATACTACATCTTTTTTGTTGTAGCTTTTTGGTAGTACTTCTCGTGCCCTTTCTGTGCTAAGTTTAAAATCTGGAATTAATGCCAAAAATTTGATTTTATCTGAAACTTTAAATTTTTCAACATATACTTCTTCATCTTCTAATATTGATGCAGTTATTCCGCCAAAAATTGCAGGGGAAACATTGTCGGGATGTCCCTCTATTTTTGTTGCAATTTTTAAGATTTCTTTTTTGTCGAATTTTTTATTCATGACAGAAAATGCTGCCATAATCCCAATAACTACGCAAGTTGCAGAGGAGCCAAGCCCACGTGACATTGGTATATCTGAATTTAGTTTGAAATCAATGGGAACAATTTTCTCTCCGTAGATTTCAAAAGTATGTGCATAAGCTTTATATGTCAAATTATCTTTTACATTTTCATTAAAGCTTTTTAAATCCTTACTCTTTTTTAATTCAGAAGTATTGTATAGTTTTAATGCAAGCCCGAGAGAATCAAAGCCTGGCCCTATATTCGCAGATGTTGCAGGAACAGCAATTCTCATGCCGCGATTTGCAAATTTTAATACTTCATCTTCTATTTCATCTTTATTTATTTTATTGTCGTGGATTATTTTTTTTGACTTTAATTTTTTTATTTCTCTTGGAATTTTTACACCTGAAATTTTATAAAGATAGTCAATGTTTTCAAATTCATCTTGTGAAACTTTTTCGCCAAGGGAAGATAAGACTGCTGTTGAAAATTTGTAAGGACTTGCAGTGGAAAGTATTACTGTGTTTTTTAGCCCAAACTCATCAACTATATGTTTTGCCACAGCTGTGTGAGGATCGATTAAATAATTTTCCTCGTAAAAAGTTTTTGCAATAGCATTTTTTGTCTCTTCTTCATCTGCATAGCCACATAAAAATTCTGGAAATTCATTTTCGAATGTGAAAATGCGAGATGCGGCTAATTCTTTCATTTTTTCCCTTACAACTGAATCTGATGATTTGTGATATAGTAATCTTTCTAGGTTACTTGAAACTAGTATATCCATTGATGGTGAGATAGTTTTTTTCAACTTTTTATTTGCATCATAAAGTCCAGACATAAAAAATTCTGTAAGAACATTGTTGGAATTTGATGCAATTATTAGTTTTTCTATGGGAAGTCCCATTTCCCTTGCATAATATCCTGCCAAAATGTCGCCAAAATTACCTGTGGGAACGCAAAAAGAAATTTTGTCGCCGCCAGATATTTTTTTTGAATTTACGAGATCTGCGTAGGCGTAAAAATAATATACAATTTGTGGCAGAAGTCTTCCAATATTTATTGAGTTGGCAGAGGAAAGATATATGTTTTTTTCTGACAATTTATTTTTTATTTTATTGTCGTTAAAAATTTTTTTAACGGCAGATTGTGCGTCGTCAAAATTTCCATCAATGGAAATTACCTTTGAGTTCAGTGAATCTGTTGAATCCATTTGTTTTTTTTGAATGGCAGAAACTCCCTCCGTTGGATATAATACTAGTATGTCTATATTTTCAGTGTTGTAAAATCCCTCAAGGGCCGCCTTTCCAGTGTCTCCTGAAGTTGCAGTAAGAATTAGAGTTTTTTCCTTTATGCCAAGGGATTCTTTTGCGTAGGTCAAGAGATTTGGCAAAAGACATAGAGCAAAGTCCTTGAAGGCGGAAGTTTTTCCGTGATAAAGTTCTAAATAAAAATCTTTTTTATAGGATACTTTTGCAATTTCACCTTCAAAACTTGTATAGGATTTTTCTATAATTTCAAGAAGTTTATTACTGTCAAAATCTGTTAAATATAAAGATAAGATTTTGTGTGCAAGATCAGTATATTTAAGATTTAAATTTTCCATTATGTTAAATTTTGGGAAAGATTCAGGCACAAAAAGTCCTCCGTCATCTGAAATACCCTTTACAATTGCTTCTCTTGCTGAGATTTTTAATTTAGAATTTCTAGTTGATAAAAACTTCATATTTCCTCCTCTATTTCTGCAATAAATACTTTGTCAAAATCATCAATTACATCTATTAATTTATTGAGGTTTACTTTCTTAGTAATTATGTGATGTTCTTCTCCAATTATTTTTTCTGATGAAATTAGACTTTTAAGTTCCTTAGAGAGTTTTTCACATCTCACATAATAATTTTTTTCTAAATTATTTTCCACTACATAATTATTTGCAGAACCATAGAAAGTTTTAATTTCTCTTTTTGCAAGAATCCTCAAAAGATCACGTATTATCGCATCTGCAGTTTCAAGTTTTCCTGCTCCAGGACCCTTTAATTCATACTTTTTAAAATTTTCACCTAGAATTTCTATTGCATTTGTAGATTCAAAGCTTTTTGCAAAAAAATCATCTTTTACAAATGTAGGAATTACAGAAATATTTATCTTGCCATCCTTTAATTTTGATTTTCCAAGAAGTCTTATTGAATAGCCAAGTGCCTTTGCAAAATCAAAATCAGATATTTTTATATTTGCGATTCCAAAAGTAAAAATATCATCTTCATTAATTTTTGAATTATAAACTATTGATGAAAGTATTCTAATTTTTCGCATTGTGTCAAAACCATAGACATCTGCTGTAGGATCGGCTTCTGCATATCCAAGCTCCTGTGCTTCTTTCAACACCTCGTCATAAGTTAAACCCTCGATTTCCATTTTTGATAAAATATAATTTGAAGTTCCATTTAAAATTCCTGAAATTTCAAAGATGTCGTTAATAAAAACTTCTTCCATAATTGGATGAATTGTTGGAATTGCACCAGCAACAGATGCCTCGTAGGAGAAAAAGATATTTTTTTTGATTGAAAGTTCATTTAATTCTTCAAAATATTTTGAAACCACAGCTTTATTTGCAGTTACAATATTTTTTCCAGCACTCATTAACTTTAGAATTCTCTCGTAAGTTTCTTCAAGACTTGAAGTTACATCTATAACTGTATCCACATCAGAATTTAAAATTTCGTCAAAATCATCTGTGAAGGTTAGCTTTTTATTTAGTGGATTTCTTTTTTTATTTATATTTTTTATTAAAATTTTATCTATATTTATATCAAAACCTCTTTTTAAAAGGGGATTTCTTTTTTTGTACAAAATTTCCTCGACACCTATTCCAACAGTGCCAAAGCCCATTATTGCAATTTTCAAATTAAACCTCCAAGAGTTTCTTTGCTATTTGCACGGCATTTGTCGCCGCACCCTTTCTAATATTGTCTGCACAGGACCATAAATTTATTCCATTTTTCACTGTGAAATCACGTCTAATTCTCCCAACAAAGACTTCATTTTTGTCGGCAGACATAAGTGGCATTGGATAAACCTCCTTTTCAGGATCATCCTCTAAAATTATACCCGGATATTCTGCTATAATTTTTTTAACATCTTCAATTTCAAAGGATTTTTCCACTTCAACATTTATAGAAATGCTATGGGAGTTTCTAACAGGCACACGCACAGTTGTAGCTGTAACAAGGAGGGAATCATCGTGAAGGATCTTTTTAGTTTCATTTATCATCTTCATCTCTTCCTTTGTGTATCCATTGTCTAAAAATACATCAATTTGTGGAATACAATTATTTTTAATTGGATATTTGTATGCAAGATTAGTTCCCTTTTCAAGATCTGAAATTCCTTTGATTCCAGATCCAGAAACAGATTGATAAGTCGAATAAATAACTCTTTTAATTTTATATTTGTCGTGAATCGGTTTTAGAGGTAAGACTGACTGAATTGTAGAACAATTTGGATTTGCAATAATTCCCTTGTTCTTTTTAATATCCTCAGGATTGATTTCTGGAACAACTAGTGGAACATCAATATCCATTCTAAAAGCAGAGCTATTGTCAACAACTACTGCGCCAGCCTTTGCAGCTATTGGAGCAAACTTTTCGCTTACAGATCCTCCAGCAGAAAATAGTGCGATTTTTATCTCTCTTCCCTCGAAGGAATCTTCTCTTAATTCTTCAACAGTATAATCCTTTCCACAATAATTTATAATTTTTCCTGCAGATTTTTTTGAGCTAAACAAATACAAATTGTCAATTGGAAAATTTTCCTCGCTCAAAACCTTTAACATCATGCTTCCAACTAAACCAGTTGCACCAACAACTGCTACATTAACCTTCATTTTTTTCCTCCTTATAAAATTCTGTGTAAATTCCTTCAATGGCTTTTTCAAAATCTTCAGTTTCAACGCCAATAATAATATTAATTTCGCTAGAACCTTGGCTTATCATTTTTATATTGACGCCCTTATTAGCAAGAGCTGTAAAAATCCTTGATGACACGCCTTTTTCATTTATCATACCACGACCAACTACTGCAATAAGTGAAATATCTCTTTCCCAACTAATATTATCTACATTTAAGTAAATTTTTAGCTCTTCAAGTACTTTATTTATTTTTGGAGTAATGTAAGAATCTGAGACAATGACAGAAACAGAATCAATGCTTGAAGGCATATGTTCAATGGATATGTCGTTGCTTTCAAAAACAGTAGTGAGCTTTCTGAAAAAATCTTTTTCAGTATTCATATTAACTTTTTCAAGGTTTATAACAGTAAAACCCTTTTTCCCAGAAATACCCGTTACAATATTCTTGTTTTTATAATCGCATTTAGAAACAATAAGTGTTCCCTTTTCGTGAGGAGCATTAGTGTTTTTAATATTTATAGGGATGTTTTTGTCTCTAAGGGGAAAGATTGCCTCTTCGTGAAGAACTTTTGCACCCATGTAGGAAAGTTCACGAAGTTCTTTATAGGTAATAGTTCCAATAGGACAAGAGTCCTTTACTATTTTGGGGTCTGCAACTAAAAATCCACTTACATCAGTAAAGTTTTCATACATTTCAGCATCTAAGGCAGAAGCAATAACTGAACCAGTAACATCAGATCCACCTCTAGAAAAAGTATGAACCTTGCCAAATTCATCTAAACCATAAAAACCTGGCACAACAGCTCTATCGTGTTTTGTCAAAATGTTTTTTATGTTTTCACAAGATTTGACAAGGTCTAGAACACCTTCGTTAAATACAATTAAATCCTTCGCATCCACAAAATCATAACCAATGTAATTAGCAAGGACTTGGGCGCTAATAAACTCTCCACGACTAATTACAAAATCGTAACTAGCACCCTTTGCAATTTCCCTTTTAACATCATCTAAGATTTTATCAATATCAATATCTAAAACAAGATCATCGACAATATTTTTAAAAACATTTTCAATGATCTTGTAAACTTCGTTAAAATTCAAATCATGTACACTTAACTCGTGACACATTGCGAGTAGGTCAGTAACTTTGTGATTATTTTTTACACCCTTACCTGGTGCAGACACAACAACATAATTTCTCTCAAGGTCATCTTCTATTATCGCCTTAACTTTTCTCAGTTGAATAGCATCAGCTAGTGAGCTTCCACCGAATTTTACAACTTTCATCTTTTTCTCCTTTTTAATTAGTATAATAATTAGATAAAATTAAATTAAATTTCTTGTTTAGTACAAAAAACAGGAAAAATTAAAAGTAATTTTTTTCGATTATACAATTATTTAGTAAAGTTGTCAATTAATATAGCATTAATTAGGTCTGTGATTTATGAATAATACCTATAAATAGAGAAAATTGAAAACTTGTTAAAGTAAATTCTGAAAATGATAGCTAAATTTTTTTGGAGACTAGAGCCTGCTATGTCCAAAAAACATATAATTTTATTTATAATTTAGAATTATTTGTGTACTTATTGATTCCTAATAAAAAGAACCCAAAAATTTGACATAAAGTTCTCTTTTCTTTGCATATTAAAGTCCTCCTAATTATCATCTTATCAGGAGGACTTTTCATACACAAACTATTTCACAGTCTCTTTTTCTTTCACACCATTTTTAGATAATCACCTGCAAAAAATACATTATGCCTATTTATTATAGATAATTTTTAATTAATTCTTCGTGAGATAGCACATTGTAATATGCTGGCGGAGTGTCTAGCACTGTGTGAGCTCCATAGTTTTTATTTTCTACATATTTTAAAACTGCTCTTGATGCTGATATCATTACTGATGCTGTAAAGTCTGGGTTAGAGTCTAGTTCTAATGTAAATTTATACATTTCACGATTGTTTTCTAGCGTTTCTCCAACTCTTATTACATGGCCTCCATGGGGCATATTTGTGTGCTCTCTTTCAAACTCTTCTTCTGAAATAAATTTTACTTTTGTTTCATAAGGTTTGAAGTAATCTTCCATATTTACTATTTCATTTCTTATTCTATCTTCATCCTTTTTTTCACATACTACATAGCAAAGTCTATTGTGTGTTTCAAAACTTTTGTAGTCCTTTGAGTTTTCTTTAATGTTTTCTATTATTTCTTCTTTTGGAATTGTATATTGAACTGCTCTCTTAACACCTTTAATCCTTCTAACTGCATCGCTATGCCCTTGGCTTACTCCTCTTCCCCAAAAAGTATTTGTATGACCCTTTGTCAAAATTGACTCTGCTATTAGACGATTCAAAGAAAATAAACCTGGATCCCAACCAGTTGATACAAAGGCTACCTTATTATTTTTCCTTGCAATATCATCCATTTTTTCAAAATATTGCGGAATATGTGCATGGTTATCATAAGCATCTACTGTGTTGAAATTTTTTATAATTTCTGGTGCCATCTCTGGTATGTCTGTTGCTGAACCTAGACTTAAAAATAGCACATCTATTTTATCTTTGTACTCCAGTAAATTTTTTATGCTTTCCATTTTATCATCATTAAAGGAATTGCTGTCCCTTCTTGTGAATATTTTCACTAAATTTAGATTTTCGTCTCTTTCTATAAGACCTCTAAGCGACCTTCCTAAATTTCCATATCCTACTATTCCAATTTTCATCTTTTTCCTCTTTCTTGTTTTCTTAATTAAATTCTTATAGAGTATTTACTCCAATATGTCTTTAAAATTATAAAGACCTTTTTCCTTTCCGAGTAAAAACTTGGCTGCTTTTATTGCACCATTGGCAAAAATATTTTTTGACCCGGCACTGTGTTTGATCTCAAGTATCTCACTATCTCCTGCAAAGATAACTGTATGATCTCCATTTATTGTACCTGCCCTTACACTTGAAATGCCAACTTCATTTTTATCGCGCATTTTGTGAAGCTTTGTCCTATCATAAATTTCAGATACACATCTTTCTTTTTTAACTGCATCCAAGAGCATTAATGCCGTGCCACTTGGTGCATCTTTCTTTTTGTTATGATGAGCTTCTATTATTTCTATGTCAAAACCATCTAGCATTTTTGTAAGCTCCCTTACAATTTTCTCCATTACATTTATGCCTAGAGAATAATTTCTCGAATAAATTACAGGTACTTCTTCCGAAGCTTTTTTTAAATTATCCATAGTCCTTTCGCTAAGACCAGTAGTTGCCTCTACGAGTGGCTTTTTCTTTTCTAACGCAAATCTTATTGTATCATCTACTATACTTTTATTTGAAAAATCTATTATTACATCAAAATCTACATCTACATCTTTATAGTTATTATAAATATTTTTCTCTCTATCTTCTTTCTCTGCAAATCCACCTACTACTTCAAAATCTCCATCTAAATTAAAGAAAGTCCTGCCCATTGCACCTGTTATCCCGACTATAAATACTTTCATTTTACACCTAATACTTTCTTTAAATTATCTTTTGTCTCTTCACTTGCCTCAAAAAGTGGAAGTCTAAGTCCTCCTACTTCATAGCCCAATAAATTCATAGCTGCCTTTACAGGAATTGGGTTTGGTTCTACAAAAAGTGCATCATTTAATTCTTTTAAATCCGTTTGAAGTTTAGCTGCTTTTTCTATCTCTCCATCTAAAAACAATTTAGTCATATTGTGAATTTTTTGAGGAAATATATTTGCTATAACAGAAATTACTCCCTTTGCCCCAAGGCTCATAAGTGGAATTGTAACATCGTCATTTCCTGAATAGATGTCAAAATCATAGCCTACAAGATTTCTTACCTTTGCCGCATAAGATAAATCACCTGTTGCATCTTTCATTCCAATTATATTATCTATCTTTGAAAGCTCAAGAAGAGTCTTTGGATCAATGCCCATTCCCGTTCTTCCCGGCACATTGTATAAAAGCATTGGGACATTTACACTTTCTGCAATTCTTTTAAAATGTTCAATCAAGCCTCTCTGTGAAGTCTTATTATAATATGGAGTTACTTGCAAAAGTCCATCTGCACCAGCATCTTCACACATTTTTGAAAGTTCTATACCATGTCTTGTGTCATTTGAACCTGCACCTGCAATAACTGGGAGTCTACCATTAATATAATCTGCTGTAAATTTTACAGTTTCTGCTTGTTCTTCATTTGTCATAGTAGAAGCTTCTCCAGTTGTTCCCACTATTATTATTGCATCTGTTCCCTTTTGCAAATGAAAATCCAATAGTTGTTGCAACTTAGCATAATCTACGTCAAAATTTTCTTTAAATGGTGTTACTATGGCAACACCGCTACCAGTAAATAAAGTCATAATATCTCTCCTTATAAATCAAATTCTCTAATAAACAATTTCATAACTTTTTCTTTAATAACTGTATCTACAATTATCGATACGGAAATTTCCGATGTGGAAACTTGATAAAATTTAATATTATTTGCATTAAGTACATCGAATATCCTTGCAGCAACTCCAGGTTCAGTTCTCATTGCATTTCCAATCACTGAAACCTTTGATACATTTTCTATAAAATTAAATCCATCTCCAATTGAATTAATTGTATCCTTCTCCTCTATTACTGATGTAAAGGAAACATAAACTTCATCTTCAATAATATTTTGATTTATAACATCAATGTTAACTCCATTTTTTGCAAGTTCAGAAAATAAATCTGCAATGCTTTGATTTTCTAATTTTTTATTTACAAGCAAAATATTATCAATTGATGAAACTCCTCTTATAATACTTTTTTCCACATTTTCCTCCTTATCAATTACAGTTCCCAAGACATTACAAGTATTTAGTGCAATATAAAGTTTTACTTCATATTTTTGTGCTAGTTCCACAGCTCTTGGGTCTATTACCTTTGCACCAAGATGTGCCATCTCCATAGTTTCTTCATAACTTATGCTAGAAAGTTTTTTTGCCTTTTTATAAAATCTAGGATCTACTGTATAAATCCCTTCAACATCTGTGTAAATTTCACAATCACATCCAAGCTTAGCTGCGAGAGCGACAGCAGATGTATCAGATCCACCACGACCAAGCGTTGTAGTATCTCCTATCCCATTAACTCCTTGAAAGCCCGCCACAATTACAATGTAATTATCTATAAGCTTTTCTTCAATATATTTTGTATCTACATCTAAAATCTTGCTAAAACCATACCTACCATAAGTTTTAAATCCCGCTTGTGCTCCACTTAAAGATATTGCCTTCTCTCCCAAAGATTCAACTGCCATAGCAAGAAGTGATGATGATACAAGCTCTCCTGTGGACATCAAAACGTCTAGTTCCCTTTTTTGAGGTTTTTTATTTATCTCTTGAGCTTTTTTTATTAAAATATCCGTAGTATCTCCCATTGCAGAAACTACACAGACCACATTATTTAAATCTCTTTTTCTCTTGACTAAGATCCTTGCAACACTCATAATCTTTTCTATACTTGCAACGGAACTTCCTCCAAATTTCATAACAACATTTTTCATAATTCACCTATTACAAATCATTTCTCATTAAATCTTCATATGTTTCTCTTTTAACCGCAACCTTTATCTCATCTGATACAAAAATCATAGCTGGCCTTTCAATCCTATTGTAATTGCTAGACATTGAATAATTATATGCTCCAGTAGATGAAACTAAAATAAGGTCTTCCTCTTCCACCTTTGGAAGCATTATATCCCTTATAATAATATCTCCACTTTCGCAACATTTACCTGCAATAGTATATACTTCTTCTAAATTATCATTAAATTTATTTGCAATAGAAGCTTCATACTTTGCTCCATAAAGTGCCGGTCTTATATTGTCGTTCATTGAACCATCTATAAATATAAAATTCTTACCACCATAGGTTTTTTTAATAATTTCCGCAGTATAGAGTGTGTGCCCTGCATTTGATATTAAACTTCTGCCCGGTTCTATTGTAAGAGTCTTTAGCTTTAAATTATTCTCTTCTAAAAGCTCTTCAATTTTTTTAATATACCTCTTTAAAAATCCTTCAAGTTCAAAGGGAGAATCTTCAGATGTATAATAAACGCCAAAGCCACCGCCTAAATTAAGTTCTTCAATTCTAATTCCCTTATCACTAACTTTTTTTATAAAATTTATCATCTCTTCTGCCTCAGAAAAGAAGGATTCCTCTCTAAAAACTTGTGAACCAATATGTGCATGGAAGCCGAGAAGTTCAAAATATTTTGAATTAGCCACTCTTTCAATAATATCAAATATATCATCCGAAAAAATTGAAAGACCAAATTTAGAATCATTTTTTGAAGTTGTAATATACTCATGAGTATGAGCATCAATTCCAGGATTAAGTCTAATTAATACCTTTTGTTTCTTTTTCTTCTCTTTTAAAATAGCTTCAAGTTTATTTATCTCACTTGTATTATCTATTACAATTTTCCCAACACCAGAATCAACTGCAAATTCAAGCTCTTTTTTTAATTTATTATTGCCGTGAAAATATATTTTATCTGCACTCATTCTTGAATTTAAAATCGTATAGATTTCACCACCACTTACAGCATCAATTGAAATGTCCTCTTCACAAACAACATTGGCAATATATTTATTTAAAAGAGCCTTGGAGGCATATAAAATATTTGTATTGAATTTTTTAGATTTAAAACTATTTTTAAACTTTCTAATATTTTCCCTAAAAAAATCTTCATCTACAATATAAAGAGGTGTTCCATATTTTTCTTTCAAATAACTCATGGAATACTTTCCCAAATGTATCTCATTATCTATCACTTTTAAATTTCCAAATAATTTCATAAAACTCTCCTTAAAACAAAAAAACTATGAGCAAAAGACTCATAGTTTAAATTCTCTTTTGCCCTCAATGAATAGAGCACACTACAAAAGAAATGGGCATTTCTAATGTGACAGTTATACAGATATTCTCTGCATCCCCAGGATTTCTCCTTCGGCGATTTTCCCTTTCGTTAACCTACTCTTAAAAACCGCAACCTCTCTAAACATCGACTATTATTTAATTATCACTTACTATAGCACAGAGCTAATAACTTTGCAAGTGTTTTAAAAATTTATTTGTTTATTAAAATGTAGCGTTACAATTGATGTGAGATCAAATAAAAGAAAAACATCTTAATTTTCAAGACATATTTTATTTCTACAACACATTTCTTATCACATCATACTTTTACAACAGTTAAAAAGTTTTAAATATAAAGATTATAATTAATTGAAGTAAAAAATTCTCTATAAAATATTATCTACTTAAATGAGATATTGGTAATATCCTATAAAATGAGTTATTGCCGCTCCCAACACGAAAAAGTGCCAAATAACATGGCTGTATTGTTTTTTCATCTTGTAAAAAATTGTTCCTACTGTATAGAGAATACCTCCCGCAACTAAGAAAAACAAAAATTCTCTCGGCATTTTTAAAAATATGGGTTTTAATAAAAATATGGAAGTCCAACCCATGGCAATATATAAAATAACGGAAATGGTTTTTTGTTTATCATACTTTCCATAACTTAAAATCTTGTAAATTGTACCTGCAAGAGCAATGACCCAAATAAGTACAAGAAAAAATATCATTTTTTTACCTGATAGAACTGTTAAAATAACAGGAGTAAAGGATGCCGCAATAAATAAAAATATAGCGGAGTGGTCAAAAATTCTAAGAATATTTTTTGCCCTTTTATTCCAAATTCCATGGTAGAGTGTACTTGCCAAAAATAAAAATATAAAAAATGCACCATAAATTATAAAAGCGGGAGTATAGGCATTTCCCTTTTTAATGCAAGATCTAATCATCATCACTAAAAAGACTATCCCTATTCCAACTCCAATAAAATGGCTTATACTGTTTAAAAATTCTACGAAAAACTCTCTATTCTTCTTCATACATTCTCCTTAAATAACCCTTTACATAAAGACTTCCCGAAATTGAGCGAATAGCTTCTGTTAAATAGAGGGATTCTCCCTTATTGGGAATTTCTTCTCCCAAAAACACTAGCCTTATTTGATCTTCCATAATATCACAAAAGGAATCGTAAGCATCTTTAAATTCTTTTCCCTCTAAATAGAGTTTAATTCCCCTTCCAACTTCCTCCATGGTAAAAACTTGCTTTACAAAACTAATTGCAGTCAGTAGAGCTATATGCTCCTTTGAATACCTCTTTTTTACGGGCTTTGGCATGAGATTTTGTTTCACGTAATTATTTATCATTGAAGGAGAAATATCCTTTTCAGATAAAAATGGAGATACTTGGGAAAGCACAATGCTTAGCAATTGATCGTTGTAAATTTCAAAATCGGGAAGTTCATCCCATCTCAGAAGTTTCCAGTTTCTCACTTTTCCAATAATTTCTTTGTCAAGACTTTCAACTAGCTTTAAATTATTTTTATTATCTTCCAAAAAAAAGTTATCTATTTTATCGTTCATATTATCACCACATCTAGTTTATAAAACTAGTATATACCATTTTTAATTTTATTGCAAGGAAAAGGGAAAATAATAAATATGACTTAAACTTAAAGACAAATGCCTTTGACTATAAATTAAAAAATTAGTATTTCAATTGACGATGGAAAAATGAATAAGTTTGTAAATTATTATTAGAAAAATAAAAAGCTCTAGAAATTATTTCAATCTTCTAGAACTTTTTATTTTATTTTATTCTATTCTATTTTTCATTTTTAAAATATTAATGATAATTACAACAACGAAATAAACTATCCAAAATATAATCATTGCATAGTTTGTAAAAAATTCTCTTAAATTAAAACTTTTTTTAAAAAAATGAAAGAAAATATAACCGCATAAAATTTGTATACCAAGTATAAAAAATATTCTGATTAGTTCTCTCTTAATTAACTTCATATTTTAATGAAACCCTCTTTCACTAAAAGACCAAGAACCAATATATTGCGTCCTTTTAGAATCTAAATAGTAATCATTCTCATATCTAGTATAGATTTTACCTATACTATGAGTTCTATAAACATTAAGTAAAATATAAATAGTCTGGTAATGATGCAACTCCGGCTCCACCACCTGCAGCTATAGCTGAAATAATGATTTTTGTTGCAACTGTCATATTTATATATGCTACTGCAGCGACGATTGCTGCTGCAGCAATTGCAATAGTAACTTTTTACCTACTAAGAAATCCCATACCTATCAGTTCGCAAATAAGTATTGTTTCCTAAGAGTGATATTTCATTTTTATCTTGTTTGTGATTTTCAATATTATCAATTGTTTTTGCTGAAACCTCGTATTTTTCAACTATACCATCTGATTTAGTTTCGATACAAAAAACTTTTCCATTCTCAATTTCACTAATAATCGAATTTTTTAAAATATTCTCTCCATCTTCGATTTTATAAATCTTACTATTAATTTTATTGCCATTAATTTTTTCTACTATGTAATATTCTCCATCTTCGCTATGTTCTTTGTAATCAATTATAATCTCATCTTTATTAAAATCTTCATTAATATTTATAAAGTTAGTATCCAATTTTGAGTTAGCATAAATCGGTGCTACAAAGTTCATCATAATAACTACTACTAACGCTAAACTCATCGTTTTTTTATTTTTCATAATTTCCTCCTTAATAATATCAATTATCGATATCATTGTAAATACTTTTTATAATTTTTATTTATATATTTTCATTAACTGTATGGACATATGTTACACTTTTACTTTGACAGGATTTTGAAAATTTTTATAAGAAATATATCTAAAGCTTTATAGAGTGTTAAAAAAGTCTTTGAATAATGCTATGATTAATGTAAGATTATTTTTAATGGGGGACAATGTGAAGTTACTTATACTTGTTGATAATAAAAATGCTATTGCAAAGGATGGCGAACAAATTTTATTTGTGGACAATGATTTGCATATGTTTAAAAAATATACTACAAATAATATTATAATCATGGGCAGAAAAACTTTTCATGCTATTGGAAGACAGCTTCCAAATAGAATTTCTGTAGTTTTTACGCATTCAAAAAATGAAGATAAAAATAATTTGTTTTATGTTGATTCAATTGAAAAACTTGATGATATAATTAAAAAATATAGTGATAAAGAAGTTTTTGTAATTGGCGGTGCTGCAATTATTAGCCTTTTGTGGGATAGACTTGATGAACTAATTGTTACAAGAGTTGATACTGTTGTTAAAGGAGCAGACACGTTTATTCCTGATTTTAAGGGCTTTAAATTAGTGAAAAAATGTGAAATTGAAGACCCAAATTACAAAGTTTATCACGAGATATGGAAAAGAGAAAAATGATAATTTTAAGAAATATAAAAGTTCCCTATGACAAAGATGAAAAATTTTTGAGCGGGGAAATTGCAAAAAAATTAAATAAGAGGGATTTTAATTATAAAATTTATAAAAAGTCCTTGGATGCAAGGCATGAAATAAGTTTCGTGTACCAAGTGATTGTCGATTTAGATTTAGCGGATATTGATAAAAAGATTATAAAAAGACTAAAAAATAATATTGAAGAGTTTCATGAGGATAAGCTTGAAGTCGAGAATATTAATAAAATTAAATCCGCAGTGATAATTGGAACGGGTCCTGCGGGACTTTTTGCTGCCTATTTACTTGCGAAAAAGGGTGTTAAGGTAACTTTAATCGAGAGGGGCAAAAAAGTTGAGGAGAGGCTAAGGGACATCGACACTCTTCACGAGACTGGAAAGTTAGACGAAAATTCAAATGTCCAATTTGGAGAAGGCGGTGCAGGGACTTTTTCTGATGGAAAATTAACTTCACGTTCCAAGGACAAGAGAGTTTCTCACGTTTTTGAAATTTTTGTTAAAAATGGTGCACCTGAAGATATCCTTTACGAGCAGAAGCCACATATTGGCACAGACATTTTGCGAAATGTAATAAAAAATATTCGACAAGATATTGAGAGAAAAGGCGCAATTTATAAATTTAGTGAAAAACTAATTGATTTTGAAATTTGCAATGGAAAGATTAATAAAATAATAACTGACAAGGGAGAATATAGTGCCGATTGCTATATTTTGGCGATTGGAAATTCTGCTCGTGACACTTTTGTTATGCTTGATAAATATGATTTAATTGAGCAAAAGCCCTTTGCAGTTGGGTTTAGAATCGAGCATTTGAGAAAAAATATTGATAAGGCACAGTATGGAATGATTTCAGAAAAGCTTCCTTCTGCTACTTATCAGTTAAATGTTACAGATAAAGAAGAGGCACATTCAGTTTACACTTTTTGTATGTGCCCTGGTGGATACGTTGTAAATTCCTCTTCAATTAAGTCGCAATTAT
The DNA here is from genome assembly GCF_001940285.1 of Peptoniphilus grossensis. Taxonomy (NCBI): domain Bacteria; kingdom Bacillati; phylum Bacillota; class Tissierellia; order Tissierellales; family Peptoniphilaceae; genus Peptoniphilus; species Peptoniphilus grossensis. Next base: position 1,717,464 of record NZ_MJIH01000001.1, on the reverse strand, counting down.
GCATCAATGGCATGAGCTATCACGACAGAAGGGGCGAGAATTCAAATTCAGCTGTAGTTGCTACAATTGATAAAAAAATATATGGAGAGGGAAATTTAGCCGGCATGAATTTTCAAAATGAAATCGAAAAAAAGGCTTATAAAATGGGCGGCGGTTTGGCACCAGTGCAAAGAGTAAAGGACTTTATGGAAAATAGAGCAACAGAAAAACTTGGCGAAGTTTTGCCAACTTTTAAACCGGGCTATGTCTTTGCCGACTTAAATGAAATTTATCCAGAAAGCATTAATCACGCAATAAAAAATGCGCTAAAACTAATGAATAGACGAGTCCATGGGTTTTGTAGCGATGATGCGATTCTCACTGGAGTGGAGACGAGGACTTCGTCGCCAATTAGAATTGTGAGAGAAAATTATAGATCAGAAAAGCTAAAAAATTTATTTCCAATTGGAGAAGGTGCAGGTTATTCTGGCGGAATAATTTCTTCGGCATTAGACGGTCTTAAATGTGCCATGGAAATTTTAGAAGGAGAGAAAGAATGTTAAATATAGTTTTTTATGAACCGGAAATTCCCTTTAACACAGGTGCTATTGCTAGAACTTGTGGACTTACTAAAACAAGGCTTCATCTCATTAAGCCCCTTGGATTTTCCGTTGACGACAAACATTTAAAGAGGGCAGGACTTGATTATTGGCATTTAGTCGATATAAATTATTACGATTCCTACGATGAACTTGTTGCAAAATATCCTGAGAACAATTTTTATCTTGCAAGCACTAAGGCAAAGAAAAGATATTCCGATGTTAAGTTTAAAGATGAAGATTTTATTGTCTTTGGTCCAGAAACTCGTGGCCTTCCTGAAGATCTAATTTTTTCTAATTACGATAGGGCAATAAGAATTCCAATGTTAAAGGATTATGGCAGAAGCTTAAATCTTTCTAACTCTGCAAATATAATTTTATTTGAAGCTTTAAGACAACTTGACTTTTTAGATTTAGAATAATTTTTAATGGATTTTGTTATAGAAGGGATTTGTTTTGAAAGAAGTAAAAATCTCCGTAAGAAATTTAATAGAGTTTGTCAAGAGAAGTGGTGATATCGACAGGAGATTTTTTTCCAATAAAAGAGCTGTCGAGGGCATAAGGGCACATCAAAGGGTGCAAAGGGAATACTCCAAGAATTTTTTGACAGAAGTTTTTCTGAGAACTCAGGAGGAAATTGAAGACATAATTTTTACAGTAGAAGGTCGTGCTGATGGCATTGAAGTAGCAAATGAAGTTACAGTGGACGAAATAAAATCTACTACTAGAAATCTAGAAGAATTAAAAAAGGAAGAAAACCTAATGCATTGGGCACAGGCAAAGTGTTACGCCTATATTTATGCCAAGGATAATGACCTCAACAACATAAATGTAATGCTCACCTATTACCAACTTGAGACAGAAGAAATCCTAAATATAAAAAAGACTTTTACCTTTTATGAACTTCGTGACTTTTTTATGGAAACTCTAATGGAATATCTTGAGTTTTCAAGAAGAATTGTGGAATGGAAGGATATTCGCAACAGCTCCATAAAAAAACTAAAATTTCCTTTTAAAACCTTTAGAAAGGGACAGAGAGAACTTTCTGTTGCAGTTTATAACACAATTGACAGTGAAAACAAATTATTTGTAGAGGCTCCAACAGGTATTGGAAAGTCAATTTCTACTATTTTTCCAACTATTAAGGCAATGGGAGAAGATAAAATAGACAAGGCCTTTTATCTCGTAGCAAGATCCACGGGAAAACAAGCCGCAAAGGATGCACTGGAAAGACTTTTAAATAAAAATTTAAAATTAAAAATTACTGTGGTAACTGCAAAGGATAAGATTTGCTTAAATGATAAAGTTTCTTGCAATCCAAAGGATTGCATGTACGCAAAGGGACATTTTGACAGAGTTAATGATGCTATAATTGATATATTTGACTCCTGCGACAATTTCACGAGAGAAAATATTGAAAAATTTGCAAAACTTCATATTGTTTGTCCCTTTGAGTATCAACTTGACCTTTTGGATTTTTCTGACTTTATAGTTTGTGATTACAATTATATATTTGATCCAACAGTTTATCTCAAAAGATTTCTTGAAAATTCAATGATAAGATTCACACTTCTCATTGACGAGAGCCACAATCTTCTCGATAGGGGAAGAGAAATGTATTCGGCAGAAGTTTTTATTGCTGACTTGGAGAAATTATTTGAAATCTTGCCAAAGAAGAGAAAAGCTGCAAGAAAACATATTAGAAATGCCCTTGATGAATTTAAAAAATTAGATAATCGAACTTTTTACAGCTACGATTCTTTTATTTATTTTAACGTAGAAGTGGAAAAGACAGTTTTTTCCATGAACGATTTTTTGACCAAGGACAAGGAAGCAAAAGACTATGAAAAGGCGCTGGACATTTACTTTTCACTTTTTAAGTACACCAAAATTTTGGAATACTATAATAGGGATTTCGTTTCAATAAAAAGCGAGGACTCTATAAAGATTAAATCCCTTGACATTGCACCGATTTTTGCAAATATTTTGAAAACGCCAAGATCATCTGTATTTTTCTCTGCAACTTTAAATCCAATAAAGTATTATGGCAAGCTCCTTGGTGCAGATGAAAAAACAAATTATTACAAAATAAAATCGCCCTTTGATCCAAATAACTTAGTTGTACTTAGAAATAATAAAATTTCCACGGTATATAGAGATAGAGAAAACTCTATTGAGGAAATAATTGAAAACCTTAAAAATTTTTCTGAGGACAAAGGAAACTATATCTTCTTTTTTCCATCTTATTCCTTTATGGAGAAGGTCTATGAAAGTTACATTGAAATAGCCGAAAATGAAAATATTGTAAAGCAAGATAGAGAAATGACAGAATTTGAACGTGAAGAATTTTTAAATAATTTTACATTTTCTTCTAGCACAATAGCCTTTGCAGTAATGGGAGGAGTTTTCTCCGAAGGAATAGATCTAATTGGCAATAGGCTCCGAGGCGTTGCCATAATAACTGTAGGTCTACCAGGACTATCCTACGAGAGAAATATTTTAAAAAGTCACTTTCAAAAAAAGTACAACAGAGGTTACGAGTATGCCTATATTTATCCAGGCATGATAAAAGTTGTGCAAGCGGCTGGAAGAGTTATAAGAACAGAAGATGACAAGGGCAAAATTCTTTTAATGGACAAGAGATTTTCTATAGAGCCTTATAGTTTACTTCTACCTAGTCAATGGAAAATTTATGATTTTAATGACCCAACAGAAATAAAGGATATTTTAAAAAATTTTAATTAGGAAGAAAAGTACAAAAAGTGTAACATATGTCTTTACAGTTAAGAATTCTCTCCTATCTTATTTACAATTACATCTTTAAAATCAAAGAGATTTATATTATTATTATTATTTCTTTGCACTTATATGCATTTCCAGACTGTTTTTTTGTTATTTAAAGTTTAGGGCTTAGTTAGTATAAGTGCAATATTTTTTTACATAAAAATGTCTGTTAGAAATTTTACTCCCCAACAGATATTATAGAGCCTAAAAAACCGACCTCCTTTAGTTGGTTTTTTAAGTCCAGCTTTAGGAGGCAGTTCAAGTCCAATCTTTTTATTTTATATTTCTTGCCTTTGAGAGTTTCCTCTTATGTCAACTTCTATTATTTTTTCAAGCTCATCATTTCTGTAGGCGTAAAAATAATTTGTTAGGTTTGCTGTTGAACATGAATGGTTGGGAATTATTTGGATTCTTTGTCCAATTTTTAATTTCTTTTTATCATCATTAACTTTTCCTACTTCTTCTGATAGGGATTCTATCAAACAATTTTCATGTCCAACTATAACTCCATGACCTTTTATTGAATCATTTCCGTGTGCTCCCTTATCAAGTCCCAAGCATTTTGCTCCTGCATCTATCATAAAGGTATTTTCTCTTGGATTTGATGTAAGAGATGCCAAAACTCTTAGAGCACAATCTTCTTCTTTTGCAATGCCCAAAGACATTTGGATAGCATCCAAAAATACATAATTTCCTGGATGAAATATGTTTATCGTATCATCTTTTACAGCTTTTAAATATGTTGGAGTTGAACCTGATGTCACATATTTTATTTCATATCCTGCACCTTTTAAAACTTTTTTTGCATAAGACAAAGTTTCGATTTCATCTTTTACAAATTTATCCACTTCTTCTGGAAGAGATGCTGAATAAACATGACCTGGATGAGATGAAATTCCTACAAAATTCAAGTTTTCAAATCCTTTCATTTTTTCAGCAAATTCTAATATATTTTCTTTTTCTATTCCAAATCTGTTTAGACCACAATTTATAATTATAGTATAGTTGATTTTAATATTTTTTTGACGAGCTTTTTCGTTTATTAGTTTTCCTGTTTCTAGATTATCAATTCTTACTATAAAATTAGTTTTTTTGGATAAATTTATTATTCTTTCTATTGCAATTTCATCTGAAACTGGATAGGCATACATTATATTTTCAAATCCTGCTTCCAAAGATTTTTCGCATTCATCTAAGGTTCCACACAAAACTCCTGTTGCCTTGTTTTCTTTTTGAATTTTTAAAATTTCACTTGATTTGTGTGTTTTAATCATTGGCCAAATTTCTTTATTATTTTCTATTGCCAAATTGTGAAATCTTTTTATATTATTTTCTAAAGCATCTAAATTCAAAATTATTGATGGTGTTTTTAATTCATTTAATTTCATTTTTTCTCCTTGTTAAATAAGTATTGATTTTAAAACAAAAACTACTGCCAAACCTGTTATGGCTTGAAGAACTGATGCTACTGAAAATGATTTATATCCAAGACCTGTATCAATTTCTAATGTTGATGTTGCTACCCAGAAGAAATCATCATTTGCATGGAAAATCATTGATCCGCCTGATGCACATGCAAGCATTGCTATAACAAGTCCCATCGGACTTGAAATTCCTAAAACCCCTAAAAGTGGAGCAAGCATACTTGCTGCTGTAACCATCGCAACTGTTCCTGAACCAATTGCCGTTCTAAATATCGCTCCAATTATAAATGGTGCGAGTATTCCTATATCTATTCCTGAGAAAAAGTTTATTAGAATATCTTGAAGCTGTGATGCTCTTAATATTCCTCCAAAAGCTCCACCTGCTCCTACTATCAAAACTATTTGTCCTGCTGTTTTTAATGCTTCTCCAAATCCGCCGTCAAATGTGTGAATTTCTTTGTCATCTTTATTTAAATTTTTATAAGAAATTAGTGCTATGATCATTCCTATTAACAAAGCAATCATAGGTTCTCCAATAAAGCTTATTATATTTAATAAAGTATTTGCACTTTGTGCATCTTTTGTCATCATGTCAGCAAAAGTTTTTACTAGCATTAAAACAATTGGTAAAACTATTGGTGCAAATGACATAAATACTGATGGTAATTGTTGGTCTTTTTCAATTTCCATTTCATGTTTTGGTTGAACATAATATTTTTTTCCTATAAATTCTCCGTAAAAATGTGCAACTAACATTACTGGTATTGATACTAATGCACCAAAAGCTATTACATATCCCAAATCTGCTCCAACAATTCCTGCAACTGCAAGAGGACCTGGTGTTGGCGGAACAAACATGTGAGTTGCATGGAGTCCCATTGTTAATGAAACTGCTATTGATGCCATAGAAATTTTTGTATCTTTACTAATTCTTTTTGCAATTGGTGCAAGAAGAACAACTGCTGCATCGCAAAATACTGGAATTGATACAAAATATCCTGTTATAGCAAGTCCCAAGGCCGCATGTTTTTCTCCTGTTATTTTTAAAATCGTTTGAGCCATAGTTTCTACGGCTCCACTTTTTTCAAGCAAATATCCTGTAACTGTTCCAATGGCAATAACAATTCCAATACCTGCTATAGTAGAACCCATGCTTTCTTGGAAAGCTGTTAGCATATCAGAAAGTGGCATTCCAGAAATTATTCCAAAAGAAAATCCTGCTGCCAATAGAGCAAAAAATGGATGCAGTTTTAATTTTACCGTAGCAAATATCAATATAAATAATGCTAAAAATAAAGCTACGACTGTTAAGGTTGATGTATTCATTTTATCCTCCAATTATAAATATGTTTCCAAATATTTTTCCATTATTTCATCTGGAACTAGCTTTCCACCTGTTGCCCAAGCAAAGTGATTTATATTTTCTTTAACATCTAATAAATTATTTTCTTCCAAATATTTTTTACTTTCCTCGTATTCAAATAATTTAATAGGACCTTCAAAGGCAGAACATGCTGATGGTTCAATTTTTATATCTTCGCTATTATTTAGATCTCTCATATAATCAAACAATTTGTTGTCGTTCATTGTGAAAATTCCAGAAATTATTGGTTCCATTACTTTTCCAACAAAACCTGATGGTCTTCCAACAGCAAGTCCATCGGCTTCAGTTTTTCCATCAATCCCAAAATCTTGTACACAAATATCTCCATTTAATCCTGTTGCCATACCAATTAGCATACATGGCGCATGAGTCGGTTCAATATAGAAAATATGGCAATTATCTCCAAAAACTTTTTTAAGCCCAAAAGAAACTCCACCTGGTGATCCACCAACTCCACAAGGAAGATAGAAAAATGCTGGATTATCTTTGTCAACTTTTATCCCTTGATCTTCTATTTGTTTTTTTATTCTATTTGCAGCAACTGCATATCCCAAAAATAAGGTAGAAGAATTTTCATCATCAACAAAATAAGAATTTGGATCTTCATCAGATTTTTTTCTACCAAGCTCAACTGCTTTTGTAAAATCTCCATCATATTCTACAACTTCAGCACCCTTTGATCTTAACAAATCTTTTTTCCACTGTTTAGCATCATTTGACATGTGAACAATAACTTTAAAACCTAAAGTCGCTGAACTAATCCCAATAGACAAACCAAGATTTCCAGTAGAGCCAACTTGAATTGTGTATCTTGAGAAAAATTTCCTAAATTTATCACTAGCTAAAATTCTATAATCATCATCTTCCTTTAGCATTCCAGAATCCATAGCAAGTTTTTCCGCATGGTACAAAACTTCATAAATTCCACCTCTTGCCTTAATTGATCCAGCAACAGCTAAGTGAGAATCCATTTTTAAATATAAATTTCCTTCTAAAGAAGTTTTTTCCTTCAAAATTTTTTCCATATTAGGAATTTTTTTAAGAGGAGATTCAATAATTCCATTTGTAGCTTTCGTGTCATCAAAATATTCCATCAATAAAGGAGCAAATCTTTTTAATCTGTCCTCAGCATCTTTTATATCGTTTTCATCAAAAGGAAAATTTTTCCAAACCTCTTCGCCAGTTTTTTTCTTCTTATTAATCCAAACTGTTTCCTTTTTTTCAGCTACTTCTTTTAATACTGGTTCTCTTTCAAGAAATTTCGTGATGTCCATTTTTACCTCCTAGTTAAATTATATTAAACTTTATTTAATTTAATTTAATTCTATCACATAAGAAAACATTGTCAAGCTTTTATAAAAATAAAATTAAGTAAAATATATGGTATAATAATAAAGCAAACAAAAAATAGAAAGTGTGATCATAATAGATAAGTTAGGATTAAATATTAAAAAATTTAGAAATATAAAAAAATTATCACTCAAAGAACTAGCAAAAGAGATTGACGTATCTCCATCTATGCTTAGCCAAATAGAAAGCGGGAAGGCAAATCCTTCTTTAAATACATTAAAATTAATTTCAAAAAACTTAGATGTTCCAATGTTTACTTTATTTGAAGAAGAAAACAAAGAATCCGCTATGATTGTAAAAAAAGAAAATAGAATAAGAATTACAAGCGGCAGGACAAATTCAGACAAATACCAATTAAGCTATGATCTTTTAAGTCCAGATATGAAAGGCGATATACAACTTTGTGAAATGAAACTTTCAGGTTTTCAATATAATTCAGATGATTTTAATATACATAAAGGAGAAGAAGTTGCAGTTTGCTCGCTTGGAAAAATAGAATTAATGTTAGAAACAGGCACTTACCTACTTCAAAACGGTGATTCAGTAAGAATTCCAAGCGGAACAAAACACAGATGGAAAAACCCAGGAAAAGAAGATTGTGCAATAATATTCGCCATAAGCCCACCAATTTTCTAAATGATGAATTGCAATAATGTTGCGACACTTGTAGCAAACTAAATTCGTGCATAAATATTTTAAATGGAGTTTGATATTAAGACATTTTTCTAGGTCTATTATTGAGATCTATTATATTTTTAATTAATCTTCCATTTCAATTTTAGTCAAAGCCGTTTTCTTTGGATAATATTCTCTTATATAAACCCTTTGAATTTTCATTACCTTCTTTCTTTAAAATAAAAAAACGACAGAATTATTGCTTTCTATCGTCTAAAATTTACATATTAAATTTTCATCACAAGATAAGACACTTTTAAGAATCTTTAGTTTTGTTGGTATTGTAATATGATAAGACTATGTTACACTTTTTGTACTTTGATACAATTCTTCAAAAGCTTTATCTGCTTATTAAGATTTAACGAAGGATTGTCAAGGGCTTATAGCACAAGCATGCCTTGACAAAAATGAATTAAATTCTATAGTCTTAGGAAGCTTTTTATTTATCACATACTGGAAGTTTTATCTAACTTAAGCTCGTTTTTTAATTTACTAATTCAGCCAAATTCCATTATATATAATTTCTAAAAGTTCTCCTAATGACAATAACCTTATCTATTACTTCATCTATAAGCTCGCCATAGTTTTCGTGATTATCAAAATCTAATCCGCTAATATAGTAGATAATTCTAGAAGCCTTTTTATTATCTAATCTTTGCCAATCCATATTAAACCCTAATTCATTTTCTATTTCTTCAGATACTGAATATAATCTATCAAAAAGTTCCTTATTATAATTGATGTAAACTTCGATACCTATACTATTTGTTTTATTTACCAATGTAATTGATATATGTGCTTCACTTGTTCCAAGAGCAACATCATACCAATGATCTGTTGTAGCTTTTCTTACATTAAAGGGCTTATTTCTTGAAATTAAAACTTCATTAAATCTATTCCAAAAATTCAATCTTTCAGCCTGTGATTTACTTAACTCTCCACTGTCGACATTTGCATTTGTTGTTTTTACGAAATCATTAGGCTTTTCTATAATCACAAACTTAGGTGCTGGCAAAGAATCTCCAATCCTATATGCCCGAATTTCCATCAAGAAAAATGAAACATCCTTAGTTGTCTTATTGTTTAACCACTCTATTGCACTTCTGTGTTCTTCTCTTGCCTCTTTAACTATCCAAACAACAACATTTGCATCTAGACCAGATGCATATGTTATTATTTTACCTAAATGGTCATGGTTTGTCGCTTCCAATTGGTTTTCAATAATTACTTTAATCCCCGTAGTTTCATCTTTTGCAACTAAATCACAACGATAAGAGCCAACAAAAACTTCTTTATTTATCTCTGTCAATGTTAATCCTATTTCATCACCTAGCATTTCAATATTTTCTTCTTTTGATAACCATTCTGAAAAATCATATTGCTCATGTTTCCAAAGTTGTCTAATATCAACTTCTTCTAATTTTCCTAATCTCAATTTATTCACCATCATATCAAAATCAATTCTTATATAAAAAATAATAAATTGGAATTATATCCCAACAAAAATTTCTACAATTTTTCTTATTTTTTCTAATACAGATTCCTTTTTCTTTTCTCTAGCGCCATGCCTACGTGAAGTCGGCGGAATGATGCGATCTAGCTCATCTCCTGCATATTCTACGTAGCCTTTATTAATAGATCTTTCTATAAAACGTTTTGAATCTTCTTTCAAATTTTCGTCCTCAACTAAAGATATAATTTTATTCTCTTTCTCTTTCTTTGCAAATTTATAGAATGACTCAAGAATATCGTCATTATTTTTTAGTTCAGACAATCTTGTGTTGTTTATAAAGTCCATAATCAATTCTTCTTTTGCCCTTGTGCCAAGGCTTGACCTGATTACCCTGCGAACTTCTGCTTTTAAACTTTCAACATCATCATTTTCTTTTGACTTTTCCAATATTAGAGCCAAAATATAATCAAGATTTATCTCGTCTGTTTTAAGTAAATCAATTTGAAATTCAATATCGGAAAAATCTATTTTATCACCTTCTGGATTTTCATTGCTCCCTGAATTTAAAATGCCTTCCCTAATATCAACATAAACACTTTTCATATCCTGCATCTGTCTATCTGAAATGATTTTTTCAAAGTTTTCAAACTCATCAAAATTTTTGAGGATATTCTCGGATTTCAATAACTCGCCAAAAAGTTTTACAAATTCTTTTTTATCAGCTTCCAATATAATTTCTGTAGGTTCAGGGAATTTAGACACAATCTCATTACAAATATCTATATAACCCTTGACTACATTTCCAGTTTCTTCATCTTTAAAACCATAAATGTACTCTTCATAGCTCTTTTCCAAAATAATGTTTACACTGTTTTCATCGCCAAAAATCTTGATTGCATCCTGAGTAGCTTTTTCTAAATCCCTAAAACAAACAATGTTGCCAAAAGTTTTTACCTTGTTGAGTATGCGATTAGTTCTTGAAAAAGCCTGAATAAGACCATGATATCTCAAATTTTTATCTACAAATAATGTATTTAATGTAGGAGCATCAAATCCAGTCAAAAACATTCCCACTACTATTAGCAAATCGACTTTCTTCTCTTTTACTTTAAGAGACAAATCCTTATAATAGTTTTGAAATTTATTTCCATTAGTAGAAAAATTAGTTTTGAAGTAAGTATTGTAATCGTCAATTGCCTTATCCAAAAATTCCTTTGCCGTCATCTCCATTGCTGAAACATCAAAATCCTCTTCTGCTATTTCTCCAATTGCTCTTTGTTCCTCATTAGGTGCAAAACTAAAAATTGTAGCTATTCTCAATCTTTTTTCTTCAGGTAAACTGCTCTGTTGTCTTTCAAACTCTTCATAATATAACTTTGCCGCTTCAATACTTTGCACAGCAAACATTGCATTAAAGCCATTGAGCCTTCTATGCTTTATATCATAAAACTCATTGCGATGTGTTTTTGTATTAAATACCTTTAGAATATGTTTTGTAATTTCACTTATTCGCTCGGGATGTAGTAGCATTTTATTTTCCAATTTAGCTAATTTTTTCTCATCTTCCTCTTTCTCCGCTTTTTTAAATTTAGGTGTAATATTATTATAATCCACTTTGAATTTTAAAACTTTGCCATCACGAATAGCATCCGTAATAACATAGCTGTGCAGTTGTGCTCCAAAAATACTTGCCGTTGTATCTCCACCAAGAGAATTTTCTGGAAAAATTGGCGTTCCCGTAAAACCAAATTGATAATATTTCTTAAATGACTTCCTTATATTTTTCTGTGCCTCTCCAAACTGAGAGCGATGGCATTCATCAAATATTAGGACACAATGTTTATCATAAATTTCATGGTCAGGATTTTTCTTAACAAATTCATTTAGTTTTTGTATTGTAGTAACTACAATCTTATTGTCATATTTTTCAATACACCTTTTAAGTTCCTTTGTATCTTTACTTCCATTTACACTGTCCGGCTGAAACCTTTGATATTCTTTCATTGTTTGGTAGTCTAAATCTTTTCTATCTACAACAAAAAATACCTTATCAATGAAATCCAGTGTCGTCGCAAGCCTTGCCGCCTTAAAAGAAGTAAGCGTCTTGCCGGAACCTGTGGATACAAGAGCAATAACTTCTCCCACTTGCATTATCTCATATCTAGGTTAGCTATTGCTTTTTTCTGATAGTATATTTATTTTTATTTGGATAATAATCACTATATAAATTATTTCTTAGATTATTTTGTATAATATCCCTCATATTCATATGAACGCTGGATTCCTCTCATATAAACTTGTCTATCATTAATTCTCTCTGTTAAAGCACCTTTTAACAAAACTTTAATTTCTAGAGAATTTATCGGTGATCTTTCCATAGCTGATAAATATTCTTCTTTATCTATCTTACTCCAATCTATGCACATACCCATATTTGATTTAAAAATTAAATCCAACCATATTCTAGTAGCTCTCCCATTCCCTTCTCTAAAAGGATGAGCTACATTCATTTCTACATATTTTTCTATAATACTATCAAAATCTGACTCAGGCATCTTTTCAATAATTTCCAAGTTAGATTCTAAAAACCTAACAGGAGCAAAGCGAAAATTGCCCTTTGATAAATTCACAGTCCTTATTTTTCCTGCAAAATCAAATACATCTTGAAATATATATTGATGGATTTGTTGTAGCCCCTTAAATGTTCCTACTTCAAATGTATCTATTATTTTGTTATCAAAAAGTTCATAAGCTCTCTTTTTTGTTAATTCTATATTTTCTTGCATAAAACATTCCTCCATTTACTCTCCTACTAAATTCCATAATGGATAATATACTTATCTCTTATTTTAGCCTCTTTAAACAATTCAATAATTTTATTATATGGTTCTTTATCATATTTGCTAAAAATAAATATAAAAGAATCAATTGACTCAGGTGGTATAAGTGTTATCCCACAATACGCAAGATTCATTCCTGGGCATTCTAGCGTATGCCAATAACAGTAAATATCATCGAAACTATGCAATAATGGTTCAATAAAATCATCATTTATTTTGATAAGTTCAAATTTTTCAGGCTCATATTCATCAAACCTCTGATATTTTTTTGGAGTATCTTCCATAATACCAAACTCATGGTAGGCCATAATCATCTTCCTTCATAAATTTAAATACTGTAGCTACATACCTTTCTACTTATGTGTAACTAGCTAATTCCACTAATATAAATATATCAAATAATTGAGAATTACTAAATAATCAAATTCTGTTCTCTCATGCACTGCCTTATGACAATTATACCTGATACTCTAAAAAATGCATGAATTTTTTTACATAAAAATCTATGAAATCCTTGATACTATAGTATTTATACACCCTGTCACTATTATGATACGAGCCCCTGTGGATAGAAAATCAAACAATTATATCTGGAAGACTAATATTTGATTACTTTATTAAATTATTAACATTATCCTCTATTCAAAATACATTCTCTGCATTGATAATATGTATAATTTTATCGCTATTAAGAATTTCTTCTATTTTTTCACCAATAAATCTAGACTTTATGTTGTAATTTTTTAAGTTTTTTGTAGGAATCTAAGGAAGTTTTTCTCCATCATTTACATAATACCATCTATATCATCAGCATCTTTTGTTAAAACCCTTCTAACTTCCATTTTCATTTATAACATCTCCCTCTTTGGTTAACTTTTCTCTTTTAATGGTTGATAGAAGTGTTCTATATGCCTTTAGAGATTATTAACTAATGCTTCACTACCTCCAATAAAATGGAAGTTTCTGTTGCATTCACCCTTACTAGTCCACCTATTGGAAATGTTGCAAAGGGGAATACGTGTCCAAAATCAACATTAAATACAATAGGTATATTTTTAAGTTGTTTTTTAGTTGATACTATTCTTTGAATTACATTTATATCTATTTTACAACTATCATCAAATCGCCCAAATAATATTCCTTTTACTCCATTAAATTTTAAGATTTGAATTAAAGATTGCAAATTTCTTTCGAACTCGGCAGCGAAATAATTCCCCATAATATTATCATCTTCCAAAAATAATATCTTGTTCTTTAAGTTAGGCATAAATTTTGTTCCTTGCAAAAGATTCAGTGTGCAAAGGTTTCCTCCTATAAGTTCTCCCTCACAACTTCCTTCCTGTATAAGATAGTATTCTTTTGCATCTTTAGATGGTCTTATATTATACTTATCAGAATTCATAAGACATCTTTCAAAATATGAATATGTATAGTCAGTTTCTTTTTCAAAGCCAAAACTTGAGAAATGGGGTCCATGATAAGTAACTAAACCTGTCTTAGAATAAATGGCATTAAGCAAAGCAGTAATATCAGAAAATCCACATATAATTTTGGGATTAGCCTCTATTAAAGAATAATCTATATACTCCAATATTTGATTAACATTAAATCCGCCTATGCAGGTAAGTATAGCCTTAACATTTTTATCTAAAAAGGCTTCGTGTAAATCTTCAACACGAGACTCGATACTTGAAGAGTTCACTTCATCAATTTCACGACTGTTTCGTGAAAAAGTTATTTTAAAACCTTTTTCCGTTAACAATGTTAAAGCCTTATCAAAAGTATCTTGCCTTACTACACTCAAACTTCGAGAAGGAGCTATAACCCTTATCTCATCTCCAATTTTTAATTTATTAGCAATCATTTAAACACTCCTCCTGAATATGTTATATTAAATATTCCAATTCATAACTTCTCATGCACTACTTACAACAATTATACCCAATTGCTCTAACCAATGCATGAATGCTTTCAATAAAAATCCCTGAAACCCTTATGTTAAAACATTTATGCACCCTGTCACTATTATGACACGTTCCTCGGTGGCAAGAAAAAAATGTCCAGATTATTTGATCTGCCCCTTTGAAATTTATTATTTTATTATAAATAAGTTTTCAAGCCAATATTAGTTTAATATAGAATAAAAGATATACATCCCTCTCTACAATATGATATTTATCACTTTCACTTCGATAAATATCTATGTATTCAATCTTATCTTTTACAAGATTATGTGTCAATAATACAGCATATAGACTTACTACTTCTGATAATGTCTCTGCTTATGTTACTTCATCCTTAGAGAATGGGCAATCCAAAATAATCTGTTCTAACACTATAGAAATCCTCAAAATAATCTTTATGAAAGTCCCGAAAACTGCCTTGATCTTATGTTCAATTTTATTACGTAGGGATTCCCCCACTTCATTTGATTTGAATAGAATATTTCCACTTTGAATATATGTCTTTTACTTCATAAAATTCAATTTGATCCAAATACTCGTTTTAAATCTGTCATCTAAATTATATTTTTCCTATCATTCAGAAGTAAAAAAACACCAATTTCATTTTTTTAGTAATGTACTACCATTCAAGTTTTCTAATTGATACAGGTATGCTCCCTCATCAACTATTTTAAAACTATGATTTCTCGATTCTATTTTAAATTTTATATTTAGGCCTCAATTTTCATCCTGTTTTTGAAATAAATATCTTAACCCTTCCTTGTTGCTATCATTATTGTCGTTCCCAATATCATTAATTATAGGCTTATCATTATATATATCATACCCATAAGGCTCAGTAATAAATATACCCTTTCCATTTGAATAAGAAAGTAATTCTGACTGATAGGACTTCGATGTATCAACAGGTATCTTTCCACTTAAAGTTGTCTCCTCTCCCTTGGCTATTATATCTTCAATAGAAGCCCTCATCTTTCTAAGATCACTCATAACCCTTCCGCAGAAATCATTTGGAACTTGAACTGTATATTTTAAATAAGGTTCTAATATTTCAGTTCCTGCTTTTCGAAGAGCTTCCCAAAATACATATGGTGTTAAATTCCTAAAGTCAGAGGGGGTACTTACCGGGCTATAGTATAATCCGTAGTCAAAAGTTACCTTTAAGTCTGTAATCTCCCAGCCATAAAGTCCTTCTTTGCAAGCCTTTTCTACAGCTTCTTTTACTGCATTTTGAAATGAATTATTTAAATATCCATAGGACACCTCTGTCTTATATAATAATCCTGACCCTATTGGTAGTGGTTCTATTGACAGTCCAATAGATGCCCAATAAGGATTTGGTGGAACCTCTATATGGATTACTGCTTTAGAGTTTCTCTTAGGTCGTTCTTTATATATTGTTTTCAATTCACCAAATTCAGTATCTATTTTATATCTGTTTTTAAGTAGTGATTTGATTACTTCCATCTGAATATTTCCAAATAGCTTCAATATGATTTCTCCAGTATCTCCGTTAATTTCACAATCGAGAAATGGGTCTTCTTCAGTTAATTCAAATAGTGCTTCTATCAGTTTGCTTCTTTTGCTTAAATCACAAGGTTTAATTGATGCTCTCAATGCCGGTTGGGCTATCTTTATATCTAAAATCCCGTCATATTTCTGTCCAATATAATCACCTATCTTCAGAGAATTAGCATTAGAAATAATAGCAATATCCCCACTATTAACCTGATCTACCTTAACAATTTCACCATTTATAATTGTTTCTAAGTTTCTTACCTTGAAAACTTCTTCTCCACCATTTTTAAAAATTTCTTGACGTATTTTTATACTACCTTTAAATATTCTTAAGAAAGTCATCTTTCTAGATTTTTCATCCCTATCAATCTTATAAACATACGCTGATAAAAGGTCTTCAGTATTATAGCTCTTGGTAGGAAGATATTTAGTAATGGCAAATAATAGCTCGTCAATTCCAATATTTTTTAAAGCCGAACCATGAAATACAGGATAAAGATTGCAGTTATTAATCTCATCCAAAAATACATCATTATATTCTTTTTCTGTAATGACATCGCCATTTATATATTTTTCTGCTAGATAATCATTTATATCCAGTAACTTCTCTATTATTTGACTTTGAATTACTTTATCATCCCTTACATTTGTCAATTCAAAATCACCTTTATCTTTTATTTTAACTGATTGCATTATTGCAAGATTAGAAGTTAATTTCTCCTGTATTTGAGTGTATATTTCATCCAAATATACTCCCTTTCGATCTATTTTATTCACAAATATAAGGGTTGGAATATTTAATTTCACTAAGGTATTAAAAATCACTTTCGTTTGAACTTGTATTCCCTCTTTTGCTGAAATTACTAAAACAGCTCCATCTAATACTCTCAGTGTTCGTTCAACTTCAGCTATAAAATCCATATGCCCAGGGGTATCTATGATATTTAGCTTTGTATCATTGTAATTAAATGAAACTGTAGATGCTCGTATAGTTATCCCCCTATCTCTTTCAAGTTCCATCGAGTCCGTTATCGTTGTACCATTATCGACTCTTCCAATCTTATTAATTGCCCCACCTTTGTATAATAAACCTTCTGTAACAGTTGTTTTTCCTGCATCAACATGTGCTAATATTCCTATATTAATAATTTTCATTTTATACCTCCATAATTATATAAAAAATCCCCTGTGATAAAATACTCTCTTCACAGGGGAACTTATTTTTTATATAACTGCTTAAAGTAAATATAACACACTCAATTAGATATAACATCAGGGTGCTACATCTACAGTCTAATCAATGCTATATAATACATAAAAATATAAATTTATTGTTATGAGAATATTTCTAAATAAAAGTACAATTAATAAGCCATACAAATATCCTTTTGCATGGAAAAGTACTTGTTCTATTTTATTAATAGTTATTTAAAAATATTATGCCTCATATGATAAAACTCCTTTGATTAATACTGCACTTTATAATACTTGTTTTTATTTTATTTGTCAAGTAAGCCAGAATCTTTGATAGTGTCAATATTTTTTAGAAAAATAAGCTTAATAACATTCTAAAATTATACCTAAGGCTCTAATAAATGCATGAATTATTATTAATAGAAGTTCCTGAAACCCTTGATTCCAAAACGTTAATGCACCCTGTCACTATTATGACACGTTCCCCCGTTGTGTGCCAAATAAAACCTCCCGCTTCTGGTCTGCCCGCTTTTTTCCCCTCATAACTTGATTTTATCTTCCACAAAATTCGTTCGGTTGCCGCTATTTGATAGGGTCTCATAATAAGAAGAGTATTATTGACATCAAATACACAATACTTTGTAAGCACTTCAAGAATGACACGTTTTTCAAAAAAAGTTTTAGTAAAATCCTCTAAATCGCAAATCACTTTGTTTTTAGCATCCGCCCATTCACAAGTAAACTCATAATTATTTTTATTTTGCGCCGTTGTATTGGCAAAATATCTTGTATAAGTTCCATTAGAAATGACAAATATCTGAACATACTTGTATAGGGAATTATCGCTGTTAAAACTTTCTTTGCTATACCTGTGAATTTGGTTAAAGGCCTCATGTAAATTCACGCCTCTTTTTTTAAGCTCTATATGGACAAGGGGCAAGCCATTTACTAAAATAGTAACATCATAACGATTTCGATTTTTTCCTTCGCCACATACCTGATTAGTAACTTGCAAAAAATTGTTGTGAATATTTTTCTTATCAATAATCTTAATATTTTGCAAATGTCCATCGTCAAATATGAAATCATGGACATGATTTTCCTGAACTTTTCGAGTTTTTTCAATCATACCATCACTTGGAGCATCCAAGTATTCAAGTAAAAATCTGTCCCATTCTTTTTTTGTAAAAGAAACTTCATTTAACTTTTCAATTTGAATTTTTAAATTTACATATAATTCATCCTTTGATTTTACAATAAGTCTCTCATACCCTTGCGAAACCAAATTTTCAATTAATTGACTTTCAAGTTCAGCTTCACTTTGGTAGGAAGTTTCTCTAACTTCAAGGTCCTTTTTAAAATTAGCTAAAATAATTCCGCCAGTCATTTCAGCAATTGTAGATGCATTATAATTTACTTTATTCTCTGACATCTAAATTACTCCTTCCATTTGTATTATTAATTACTAGTTTTTCCTTGGAAAATCCATTAATCTTTCCCTATAATATTCATACTGTTTTTGCCTTAACTCTATTTCTTTAGGTAAACCTTGAGAGATATCATTGATAAGAGCATCAAACTTATCGAGAATAGAAACAATATATTCTTGGACTGGGAGAGATGGTAATGGAACCTCGTATTCCATGATTTTATTTTTATCTCCTCTTGGCATTTTTGCCCCTTTAGAAAATTTGATATCATATTCAAAGAAAGATTCACTGGACAATGTTTTATACAAAAATCTAGGTATAATCATATTTTTAAAATCATCTTTTATACAAAATACCAATACATCGCCATTAGTCCCACCATCAACATTTGCTATCCAAATCTTTCTTAAATATGGTCTTATATTCCCTATCAAGACATCGTCTTTTTTAAAAGCAATTAAATTTCCTGTATTAGGAACATAACTGGAATCTACCTTTCCTAATTTATCTTTCAATAAATTTTCAACACCAACATAGTTTTCTGCGTTTAATAACCCCGCTGATACTCTTTTAGAAGAATATTGGGTAATGTCTTTTAATTTTTTCCACTCAAAGCCAAATAGTTTTACTCCAACAATATCCGCAGCTTCTTTTAATAAAGTTAAATACCTCTTAGAGATGTAACCTCTCTCTCTCTCTCTCTCTCTCTCTCTCTCTCTCTCTCTCTCTCTACCATATTTTCGTCAAATGTCAAGAGTTTTTCACGATAATATTCATATTGTTTTTGTCTTTGTTCAATTTCTTGAGGCAATAATCCCTTTGTGTCAGAAAGCAAAGATTGAAACTTATCTAAAATTTCAACCACTTTATTTTGAACTGGAATAGGTGGCAAAGCTATTTTTATTTTATTTAAAATTGATTGTGTAAGGCTTGGTCTTGTAAAATCTGTGCTCAACTTGGCAATATCGAAATTTTCGATAAAATAATAAAAGTACTTAGGGATTATTTTTTTATCATCTATCTCTGTATAGAAAATAGTATCTACATTCCAAAACGGTTCGTCTAAATAAAAAACATTTTTTATTGAACCTTTCCTAGGTATTAAAACGGTAGGTTTATTATATGAATACTTATTTACATAGATATTCATTTTGCCGCCACTACCATATACGGGAATATCACCTTGTCCCAAAGATTTCCAATCTTTTCCATTCCTTATTTTTGCAATTTCTTCTATAGTAACATTTTTCAATTCATATTTGTTTTCAAAAAATATTTTTTCTGAAATCTTATTCAAATAATCTTCACTTAAAAGTATATCTCTGTAATACTCATAACCTTTAGTTCTAAATTGTAATTCAGATTGTAATTCAGACTGTAATTCAGTAACATAATTTGTGAATTTATCAAGTATTTTTACTATTTTTTCTTGAGTTTCTATGGATGGGATTGGGATTTCAATTTTTAATATTTTTTCTTTAGAGATACTATATGGCACTGCCGATTTGTTAGATATTGAATATAAATACTCTTGCTTCTCCAATAAAAAATGATACAAATATTTTTTTAATACTTTTTCATCAGGGTATACAGAAAAACAAACATCATTTGCCCAAAATTTCTCTTTCTGCCAACTCACATATCCAGCCGTCCCATACTGTGCAATTGTTATAGTATTTTCATCTCTATTTTGTTTATCGATATAGCCCATATATCCTATTCCACCAGATACAACTGGATATTTTCCGTTTTCTACAAGATCTTTTTTTGTTACTCTAATTCCTCGTACAATTTCGCAAACTTCTCCTAGTTTCTTCCACTCAACCTTTTCATTTTTCAATAGTTCGTCTATCTTACTCATCTTCAAGCTCCTTTATTATTTCATTTATAGAAGCTCTAAGTTCATCTATTTTCTTGACAGTTTCTTCAATTTCCCTATTTAAAACTTTTATATCAATCTTTTCTCTTGTATCTTCCTTTTCTACATAAGTTGAAACTGAAAGATTATAATCATTTTCTTCAATTTCCGCCTTATCTACATATCTTGAAAAGTATTCTACTTCTTTTCTACTTCTAAACTCATCAAGAATTTTTTCAATATTTTTTTCTTCTAAAATATTATTATTTGTTTCTTTCTTAAATTCTTTGCTGGCATCAATAAACAGTACCTTATTTTCTGTCTTGTTTTTTGCCATGACTAAAACACAAGTGGCTATTGAAGTTCCAAAGAAGAGATTTTCCGGAAGCTGAATAACACAGTCAATAAAATTATTATCTACAAGATATTTTCTAATTGTTTTTTCAGCGCCTTTTCTGTAAAAAATTCCTGGAAAACATACGATGGCTGCTCTGCCCTTGCTTGAAAGATAGAATAATGAGTGCATAATAAAGGCATAATCGGCATAAGACTTTGGTGCCAATTTGCCCGCTGGAGCAAATCTTTCATCATTTATCAGAGTAGGATCAGCATCTCCCACCCATTTAATTGAATAAGGAGGATTTGATACTATGGCATCAAAGGGCTTTTCATCTTTATGTAAGGGGTTAATTAGAGTGTCTCCCCTTTTAATTGAAAAGTTATTGTAATTCACATTGTGAATGAACATATTCATACGTGCCAAGTTAAAGTTGGTCATATTTATTTCCTGTCCAAAAAATCCTTCATCAATAATATGTTCATCAAATTGCTTTTTCATCTGCAACAGCAAACTTCCACTTCCACAAGTAGGGTCATAGACTTTATTGATGTTTGTTTTTCCATCCATTACGAGCCTTGCTAATAGCTTTGATACTGTTTGCGGAGTAAAAAACTCGCCGCCAGATTTACCTGCGTTACTGGCATAATTTGAAATCAAATATTCATAGGCATCGCCAAAGGCGTCTATATCATTATCCTGAAAGTTCCCAAAATTTATTTCTGCTATGCCTGTCAGTATATCCGCCAATCTTTTGTTTTTTTCTGCTACTGTTGCTCCTAAGCGATTACTCGTTGTATCTACATCTTCAAACAGTCCTTTGATGTCATCTTCCGATGCAAAGCCTACTGCACTGCCTTCAATTGATTTAAATATATTAGCTAAGTCAGTATTTAAGTTTTCGTTGTCTCTAGCATTTTTTACAACATTTTTAAACAACTGACTTGGCAATATAAAAAAGCCTTTATCTTCAACGGTGTTCGGTCTAAAATCACATTCTGCTTCTTCATCAGAAATTTTAGCATAATCAAAGTCTAAGTCGCCAGCTTCATGTTCGGCAGAATTAAAAAATTCAGTAATATTTTCGGAAATAAATCTATAAAACAAAATTCCTAGTATATATTGTTTAAAATCCCATCCATCTACTGCCCCTCGAACGTCATCGGCAATTGCCCAAATTTTTCTATGAAGTTCTGCTCTCTGTACTATTTCTTTGTTCTCCTTTTTTAAATCTGACATCCTCTTCTACCTCACTTTACTGATTAGACTTTGATTAATCCTTCTTCTATATTTGTTATTTTAAAGATGTTTTTATCTGTTTTTTTAGAAGTTCTAATAGGATAAACTTCTGCTTTATCTATAATTAAAAATTATCTTGAATAATTATTTTGCGATTTTTATTTATGTCTTTAGCTTTTTTTAGCATTCTCTCTAAATCACTTTCATCAAAATTATAAACCTTGTCGCAAAAATAACAGCTAACTTCAGCTTTTTTGTCTTCACGCAAAATTTCTTCAATTTCTTTTGGTCCAACAGATACAATTGCATCTTCAACTTTTTCTCGAGAGCAATTGCATTTATAAGTGATTTCTCTCTTTTCAAGAATTTTAAAATTTATGTCCTTCATTATAATTTCAATTAATTTTTCTGCATCGTGATATTCATCTAAAATTGAAGTAACGCTTGGAAGGTTTTTTAAATTTTCCTCTAGCTTTGAAATTTGCTCCTCAGTTGCATCGGGCATTAACTGAATAATAAATCCGCCAGCAGCCTTTATTGAATAGTCCACATCAACTAATACTCCAAGACCTACTGCAGATGGAACTTGGTCAGATTGGCTAAAATAAACTGCAAGGTCTTCTGCAATTTCTCCTGTAGTTAAATTTACTGTACCCGTATAAGGCTTTTTCATTCCCGTATCCATTACAAGAGTTAAATTTCCCTTGCCTACAATTCCAGACACGTCAATTTTACTGTCACTTTCCCTTATTGGAAGATCCGCTGTGGGATTTGTAACATAACCCTTTACGAATCCGTCGTTTTTACAAGTTGCAACAATTCTTCCAGCAGGTCCATCTCCATTAATGGAAAGAGTTATTGAGTCCTCTTCATTTTTTTGCCAAGAACCAATAATTGATGCTGCAGTCAAAACTCTACCTAGTGCAGCACTTGTAGTCTTTGATAATTTATGAATTTTCGTTGCTTCTTCTACCACATCAGTTGTAATGGCAGCAGAAATTTTTATAGTTTCAGTTTCGTCAATTGCCCTTAAAATATATCCCATTATTACCTCCTTGCAATAATTGTGTATCTTGAAGTTTCTTCTCCAACTGCTTTAAACTCATAGTCGTCATAAACTTCTATTTCACAAAATCCAATTTCTTCTAATAAATTTTTTACAAAAGATAAGTCGTAAGCTCTTTCAAAATGTTCCTCGTAAAATCTTTTATATTCATCGTCCTTTATATTTCTAAAAAAATTAACTCCATAGGTATTTAATTTTTTTTCGTCATCATAAATATTTTCCCAAATGTATAGGACATCATCCACTTCATCCACTGTAACTGGCGGTATATTTTTAAATTTGTATTCTGTGTTTAAGTCAAAAATAAAAATTCCACCTTCATTTAAGTGTTGGTAGCTTGATTTTAAAGCAGATTCAAAATCTTTTTCATCAGTTACATAATTTAAACTGTCGCCAACGGAAAATATTGCATCATAATTTGAGGGTGCCAAAAAATCCGCCATATTTTGTTTAAATAATTTTAAATTTTTGTTTCTTATTTTATTTTCGCATAGGCTAAGCATATCTTCTGATAAGTCAAAGGCATGAACCTTGTAATCCCTTATGATTTTCTCTGTAAGGGCACCTGTTCCACAAGCCATTTCTAAAACTAACACAGGTTCTAGAGACTTTTCCCCTAGAACCTCTTTGATAAATTTATAGATTTTTTCATAGTCTAGATCGTACATGAGCTTGTCGTAAAAATATGCGAAATCTTTGTACATCATTTTCTGCTTTCAATCTCCTTTAAAATTTCTTGTAAAACAATTGTAGAATTTTCATGAATGACTACATCTGCTTGGCGATCCATTGGCGTTGGATCATTATTTATTATAATCAAGTGGTCAACATAATTTGGCAAGAAATTTACTGGAGAAACTGTAAGGGATGAACCAACAACTATTAGCGTGTCAGTGTTGTCAAGCTCCCTTGCTCCTCTTTCAAAGTCATCGGGCATCATATCGCCAAACATAACTACATTCGGTCTAATTGTACCGCCGCATTCGTCGCATTTAGGTGGTATTTCTCCTTTTTCCACTTTTTCACGCATTACTGCAAAGGGATATTCTTTGCCACATTTCATGCAATGTGTGCCACGAGTTTCGCCGTGAACTTCGTAAATATTTTTTGAGCCAGCCTTTGCGTGAAGATTGTCTATATTTTGCGTGATAATCCCCGATAAATATCCCAATTTTTCTAATTTTGCAAGAGCTTTATGGCCGCCATTTGGCTCTTGGTCGTTTAAGTCTTCCAAAATTTTGTAACCTTCCTTATAAAAAATTTCTGGATGGTTTAACAATCTGTCCTTTGAAAGTGCAAGGGCTGGATCCATTTTTGAATAATATCCTGTGGAAGATCTAAAATCAGGGATGCCTGAGTCGGTAGAAATTCCTGCACCAGTTAGTGCAAAAACTTTTTTTGATTTTAAAATTAAATCAGCTGCTTCTTTTATTTTATCCATAATCCTACCTCCTAAAAAACAATGTAGTGATAAATAAAATACAAAATAACAAGGGCAATTATTGGCACAAAATTAAATAAATCAATGCCCTCCACATCTCTATATCTAATTTTTATTTCCTTGTCCTTATTATTTTCTTCTTTTAAACTCTTCAAAATATATCTAATTAAAATCACTGAAAAAATTGAAATTACAATTAATATAATAATTATTAAAAGTTCAAGGGAACCAATCTCTCGGGATAATTTCGTCTTTCTCAAAAATTCAAAAAGCCTTTCATTGACATACCTAGCAGTTAAAACTGCAATTACATTATTGACAAAGTGAGCCGATATTGCAGGAATAATTGAACCTGTAACTTCAATTAAACTTGAAAACAAAAGCCCCAACAAGAAGGGTGCAATAAAGTTTTGTATGTCAAAATGAAATAGTGCAAAAACTAAGGCTGATACAATTATGGCAAACCTCTCGCCATAGACATTATAGGCATTTGTAAGCGTACCTCTAAAAAAAACTTCTTCGCAAATTGCTGGCACAAGGCACATAAATATTAAATAATTAAAAATTGGGACATTTTGTAGCATTATCTCCATGGGAAAATTTTTGTACTCAATAAAATTTGATAAAAGCGACAAAAAAATTCCATTAAAAAGAAGAATGACTGGATATGCTAAAATTACAAGTATAATTGTTTTTAAAATGCTCTCAAAAGAAATCTTTTTAATCTTTAAAACTTCTCTAATATCTCCCGTAGAGGAAATTAAAATTGCAGGAATTAAAATTATAAAAATTTCCGTAATAAATGTTCCCCAAAAACTATATTTTTCTTGAATATTAAAACCAATTGTTAAGAAAATAATTGCCAGCACTAGAGTCAATGTGTTGACGCTCATGACATTTAGATTTTTCTTTTTAAAATTCTTCATTTTTTTCCTTATAAGTGTAGATATATGGCACATTTCTGTAATAATCGCCATAATTTAAACCATAACCAACTATAAAAATATCTTCAATTTCAAAACCAACATAATCGGCACTTACATCTGCTTCTCGCCTTGAAGGCTTGTCTAAAAGCACGCAAGTTTTTAGTTTTTTTGGATTGTAAGTCAAAAGTTTTTCTTTCACTGCGTAAAGTGTGTTGCCAGTGTCTAAAATATCATCTACAACTAAAACATTTCTATTTTCAATATTTGTGCGTAAATCAGTTAAAAACCTCACTTCTCCACTAGAACTTTCATTATGTCCATAACTTGAAGTTGTAAGAAAATCTATTTCAACTAATTTATCAATCTCTCTAACTAAATCTGCCGCAAAAATAAAGCTTCCTCTCAAAAGAGAAATGACAACGAAATCGTCATCGAAGTCAGCACTAATTTTTTTGCCAAGATTTTCTACTTTTTCTCTTATCTCATCGCGAGAAAATAATATTTGTCTTTCCATAATTCCTCCACCTACATTATATCAAAAAATGGCAAAAATTCATCTTTAATTGCCATTATCACAAAACCTTTGGTATAATTACAGAGAAGGTGATTTTATGAAAAAAAGTTCTTTTGAACTTGCATTAAATAAATTATTAATTCTATACATAATAGATAACTTCAGCCACAAGTTAAAGGAAAATGATCTTAGCTATTTTGTATTAGATATTGAACTCTTTAATTACTTTTACTTTAAGCAGTATTTAAAGGAATTGGAATCAACGGGCTTAGTACTCTTTGATAGAGATAAGAAATATTATCTATCTGATGATGGTGTTAAAACGCTAGATATTTTTTACGAGAAAATCCCAGAGGAAAATATAAAGTTTTTAGATGAAAAAATGAAAAAATATCGCCATGAATTGCTGCTTCAAAATTCCATTACATCAGAAATTTATGAGGAAAAGGGTACAGGATACACTCGTCTAAAAATTAAAGATGGTGAAATTGATGTCTTGGATTTAAAAATCGAAGTATCCGATTTGTTAATGGCAAAAAAAATATCTGCAAACTTTAAAAAGAATGCAGAAAATATTTATTCTAAAATATTAAAATTATTGACAGAAGATAAGAATTAGAACCTCTGGGTTCTTTTTTATTAAATTTAAACTCTGTATTCCATCATATTTCTTCCAGTAATGGCAACCGTGGACGCATTGTGAAGAAAAGCTGAGTTTGTATTTGTCAAATGTCCTGCTACTCCAAGTGCAATTAGAGCTCCGTTAAAGGACACAATATGCCTGTAACTTCTATGGACTCTTTTTTCCAATTCCCTTGCAATTTTTATTACATCAATAAGTTCTTTTAGGGAGTCTGATTTTATTGATATATCTGCGATTTCCTTTGCAATATCTGCTCCTTCGTGCATTGAAATTCCCACGTCTGCAGATGAAAGTGCAATGGAATCATTAATTCCGTCACCAATCATGACAACTGTTCTTCCTCTTTCCTTTTCACTATCTACATAATTTTTTTTGTCCTCTGGCAAGACTTGAGCTTTATAATAATCAAGGTCTAGTTTTTCTGCAACAGCTCTTGCTGAATTTTCTGCATCTCCCGTTAGCATTGCAATTCTTGTAAATCCAAGTTTTCTAAGAGAATCAATTGTATATTTCGCATCTTCACGAATTGGGTCGTCTATACAAATTACTGCAATTAATTTTTCGTCAAAGGCGAGGTACAATAGGGAATAATCTTCTTTAAGTTCATCAATCTTATTTCTTTGCTCTTCATCAATTTTTATTTTCTCATCTTCTAAAATAAAATGAGCTGAACCAATTAGAGCCTCTTTATCTCCAATTTTTGATTTTATTCCATGTGCCACAATGTACTCGGGCTTTGAATGCATTTCTTCGTGGTTTAAATTTTTTTCCTTTGCGGCCTTTACCACGGAATTTGCTATTGAATGTGGAAAATGCTCTTCAAGGCAAGCTGCAATCCTCAAACATTCATCTTTGTCATTGTCGTAAAATGCAATTACCTTTTCAACCTTTGGCTCTGACTTTGTGAGAGTTCCCGTCTTGTCAAAAATAATTGAATCCGCTTGGGCAAGTTTTTCTAAATATCTACCGCCCTTTACAAGAATTTCTCTTCCTGATGCAGATGAAATTGCCTTCATAGTTGCAATTGGTATTGTAAGTTTAAGTGCACATGAAAAATCTACCATCAAAAAGGATTTTGCTTTGATGAAATTTCTCGTTAACAAATAAGTTATTCCTGCTCCTAAAAAGGAGTATTTTACAATTGAGTCGGCTATGGACTCTGCTCTCTTTTCTGCAAGTGATTTATTTTTTTCACTCTCTCCAATTAATTCAATTATGTGATTTATTCTCGACTCATCGTGTTTTTTAGTAGTTTTAACGAGAATTGCTCCTTCTTCTAAAACTGTGCCTGCAAATACAGTTTTGCCTTCAGTTTTTTTCACAGCAAGGGATTCACCAGTAAGTGAGGATTCATTTACCATTCCTAAACCCTTAATTATTTCACCGTCAACAGGTATTGTGGAACCCATATTCACTTCCACGACTTCAGAAATATTTACTTCTTCTAATTTTTTTAAGTATTTTTTGTCGCCATCGACTACAAAAACTTTTTCTACATTTAGTTTTAGTGATTGAGCAAGATCTTCCTTTGATTTTTTTAAAGTGTAATCTTCTAGCTCTTCGCCAAGTCCAAGTAGAAACATTATATTTCCTGCATCGTTAAATTCTCCATCAAGTATAGAAATTCCAATAGCTGTCGCATCTAAAATTGCCACATCTAATTTTCTATTTTTTAGACTTCTCAATCCAGCCTTAATATAAGGTATCGCCCTTATTAAAATTCCAATTGGTCTAAGGGGCATTGGCAAAATATGTGCAAAGAAAATTCTTCTATACATTGCATCTCGAAGAATATGAAAAAGTTCTCTATCTTCTTGAGGCACAAAATCTACATCATCAATTTCAAAATTTTTTAAATCTTCTAAATTGAGTTCTAAAATAAATTTTGCAATTTTCGGCAAATGTTTTTCTTCATAGTTTACTGTAATTGAATTTGCTAGAGGTGAAATCTTACAAGATTTAACGCCAGATAGTTTTTCAATTTTGTATTTTAATTTATTTACATCGCAGTTTCTAAGTACGCCATCGTATAAAAATCGACTCCTGCCTATAGTTCGACTTACAATAGTTGCAAACATATTACTCTTCTACTTCAATTTCTTCTGAAGATTCTTCGCTTTCTTTGGCAACTTTTTCGATATCTAAGTTTGCTTTTCTTTCAGCTTCTTTTCTGTCATCTTCAGCCTTTTTAACTTTTGCTTCAGCAACAATATCTTCAGTGGAAACTTTTACGCTTTCGACACCTTTGTCAATTCCCTCTTTAATTTTAAGCCCTTCAGCAACTGTTGTTACAGCAATTCTTTTTGCCGTTTTTGATGAAAGGATTTTTCCACCAATCGCTCCTGCAACAAAACCTAAGCCTAAGTTAATTAATTTCTTTTTCATAATAGCCTCCTATTTTTTAAGATAATATTATCATTTTTTATTTTTAATAATTAAAAATATTTCCGTTAATAAATTAATTTTTTTAATATACATAAAAAAACTGACTCGTTGAGCCAGTCTTTAGGAGTTATTAAAATTTATTACTTTACTTGTCTTCTATTCTATCTTTTTTAAAATTACTTTAAATTGAGTTCCAATTCCAAGTTTTGAACTTATCTCCAGCTTTCCGTCAATAGATTGCAAAACATGCTTTACTATAGAAAGTCCAAGACCTGTCCCGCCAATTTTTCTAGATCTCGATTTATCTACTCGATAAAATCTTTCAAAAATTCTCGCTAGATCCTTTGAGGGAATGCCTATGCCTGTGTCTGTAATAAAAATTTCTTGATTTTTTTCATCTTCAGTGATTTTTATGTCAAGCTTTCCGCCATCTTTATTGTATTTTAATCCATTGTTTATAATGTTTGCAAAGAGTTCCCACATCATAGTTTTGTTTTCAAATACAAGTCCATTACCTTCTAAGGTAACTGCAATATTTTTCTCGTCAATTAAATTTCTTTGAGCTCTTAAAATATCTCTTATAAGTTCCTTCAAATTCAGCTCTTCTCTAGAAAAGGTTTCAGCATTTTCAATCCCAGAAATTTTCATAATATCTTCGATTAAATTTAAAAGTCTCTTTGAATCGTCATAAATTAATTTATAAAACTCTTCCTTGTTGTCTTCATCTACCATCCCATTTACTAGGAGTTCTGAAAAACCGCATATTGACGTAAGAGGTGTCTTCAGCTCGTGACTTACATTAGATGAAAATTCTTCTCTTAATCTCAATGCTCTAATTTCTTCGGTTTCATCGATAAATAAAATTACCACGCCTCTAACTTTTTTATCTTCAAACACTGGATTTACATAAAATTTAAATTCTCTGTCTCCAATGTTTGTAACAGATTCGACACTAGAACCCATCAAGGCATCGTCTATTAGTTTTAATAGATCTACATCTCTTATTAAATTTAAAATATTTTCTCCAATAAGTTTTCTTTTTGAATTAAAAAGTTCCCTTGCAGAATTGTTTACAGAAAGCAAATTTTTGTTTTCATCTATTATAATAAGTGATTCCTTCATATTTTTTAAAATGGTTTCAATGGTATCCCTTTCTCGACTAATCTCCTTGAAATTCTCCTTTATAGTCTTGTTTTGTTTATTAATTTTTTGAATAAAGGGACTTATTTCTGGAAATTTATATGTGTCAATTGTAAGTAAATCTTCATTTAAATTATTTAAAGGTTCAAATGTTTTTTTTGTAAGTCTGCCTGAAACTACTACTGCAACTCCAAATACAAAAAGTGACATTAAAATATCTACGGGAAGAACTTTTGTAAAGGTGCCAAGGAGATTTTCCATCTCTCTTGACACTCTTAAAATACTTCCATCTTCAAGTTTTAAACTTACATAATAGAGATCCTTGGAAAGGGTAGTTGAAAATCTTTCAATTTGTGCAAAGCCGTCTTTTTGCGCCTTAATAACTTCTGGTCTATCCTTATGTGTAGGAAGAAACTTTGCATTTTCAACTGAATCATAAATTACATTTCCATCATCTTTTATTAAAGTAATTCTAAAATCTCTTTTCTTTTTAGCCACATCCTCTAGATAGTTTTGGTCATCATCAATTTTATTTAAAGTTTCGCCCATAGTGATGACTATATTTGAAAGGTCTTTGTTTGATCTGTCTACATAGACAGAATAATAGATGAACATGGATGTAATAGTTGAGAGAAAAAGCGTAAGAAGTGATATGCCAAGTAAATATCTAAAAAACCTATTTTTCATTTCAATCCTTCGTTGAAAGCATATAGCCCACGCCTCTAATGGTCTTTATATAATTTCTTTTTTCTTGTAATTTGTCACGAAGAAGTTTTATATGCATATCCACAGTTCTCGTTTCGCCTTCATAATCATAACCCCAAATGTAAGTTAAGAGTTTTTCACGAGAGATGACTATCTCTTTATTTAAAATCAAATATTTTAAAAGTTCGTATTCTTTAAAAGTAAAGTCCACTTGCTCGCCATCAATTGTAACAGTTCTCTTTAAATTATTCATTACAATGCCACTAAATTCTAAAATATTTTTATCTTTTTCAGAAGTACTGGCACGTCTAGCTATAGCACCAACCCTAGATAAAAGTTCCATTACAGAAAAAGGCTTTTTAATATAATCGTCGGCACCACCATCTAGGGCTGAGATAATATCGTACTCAGAAGTTTTGGCTGTGATCATCATGACCCAAATATTTTTAGTGTCCTCTTTTTCCCTTAACTTAGTTAAAATTTCTGTACCATCAATGTCTGGAAGCATTATATCAAGAAGCACAATATCAGGCTTTTTTTCACTCAGCTTTTCGAAAAAATCATTGCCATTTTCAAAACAGTATACATCGTAGCCCTTGCTCCTCAATGAATATTCAATTAATTTTAAAATCGATGTGTCATCTTCTACTACATAAATTAACATTAAATCATCCTTTTATAGAAAATATTACCCACTTGGCAATATTTACAGCGTGATCTGATATCCTCTCTAGGTATTTTGCAATCATTATAATATCAATTGCAGCTGCGGGATCAAAATCTGATTTAATTATATCAATTAATTCGTCTCTTATCATCACAAAATAATTATCTACAACATCATCTTCATCGTCAATTTTATTTGCAGAATCAATATCCATATTTACAAAGGAATCTATGGACTTATTTAAAAGTGCAATAGTCGCTTCTGCCATTTGCTTTACTAGAGGAAATTTATTTGAAGCGTAGTCATCGGGCAACATCATGCAAATTTCTGCAATATCCCTAGCATTATCGCCAATTCTTTCCATATCGGTAATCATTTTTAAGGCAGCAGATACTCTTCTTAGATCACTTGCTGCTGGTTGTTGTTCAACGAAAATTTTTAAACATTGCTTTTGAATAATACCTTCGTATACATCAGTTCTTTCTTCATAATTTGAAACTTCCATTGCAATAGCTTCGTCCTTATCATCTAATAATGAAATTGACTTTTTAATTGCAGTTTCATTTAACATTGCCATTTCTAGAAGTAAATTATTTAAATGTCTTAACTCTTCATCAAATTTCTTTCTCATTAGCCGAACCTTCCTGTTACATATAATTCTGTTTTTTCTTCCCTTGGATTTGTAAATATGTCAATTGTGTTTCCATATTCGACAATTATTCCTTGAAGGAAAAATGCCGTCTTGTCAGAAATTCTTGAAGCTTGTTGCATATTGTGAGTAACTATAACTATTGTATACTGCTCCTTTAATTCTTGTGCTAAATCTTCAATTTTTCCTGTAGAAATTGGGTCAAGAGCAGATGTTGGTTCGTCCATCAAAATTACTTCAGGATTTACTGCAATTGCTCTTGCAATACAAAGTCTTTGTTGTTGCCCACCAGAAATTGAAAGTGCAGACTTTTTTAAATCGTCCTTTACTTCATCCCAAATTGCTGCTTGTTTAAGCGATGACTCCACAATTTCATCTAATTCAGCTTTGTTTTTTATACCATGAGTCTTTGGACCATAGGCAATATTTTCATAAATACTCATTGGAAAGGGATTGGGCTGTTGAAATACCATTCCCACTCTTTTTCTAAGTTTATTTACATCGTAATTTTTGGCATAAATATCTTCACCATCAAGAGTTATATCTCCATCTATTCTACAACCTACTACTAGATCATTCATTCTATTTAAACATTTTAGTAGTGTTGACTTACCACAGCCAGAAGGTCCAATAAATGATAAAATTTCATTTTCCCTTATGTCTAAATTTATATTGTGAAGTGCTTTAAAATCTCCATAGTATAAATCGAGATCCTTTACATTCATCTTTGATTGCATTATTCTACCTCCTTTAGTTTGTCTGCAAGCTTAGTAGAAGACCAGTTGATTAAAAGAACAAGTAGCAAAAGCACCATTCCTGTTGCATAAGCTTCCCCAACATGCTTACCTTCAGACGAAAGCACATACATGTGTAGAGCTAGTGTCCTTGAAGATGATTTAAGTGATGATGGAAGTGATGTTGCTGTACCTAACGTGTACATAAGCGCAGCTGTTTCACCAACTACACGTCCAATTGATAAAATTATTCCCGATAAAATTCCTGGAATGGCAACTGGCAGCACAACTTTAAAAATTGTTCTAAGTTTACCTGCTCCAAGTGCAAAGGAGCCTTGTCTAATTGATGGATGAACTGATTTTAGTGCCTCTTCCGTAGCTCTCATTATAATCGGAAGGATCATAATAGATACTGTCAATACACCAGAAATTACTGAAAAACCCATCTTTAACTTTAATCCAAAGAATAGCATTCCAAACAATCCATATACAATTGATGGAATGCCTGCAAGAGTTTCCGTTGCAAGCCTAATAGCCTTAACAAGTTTGTTTTCAACGTCTGTGTATTCAACTAAAAATATTGCAGTAAAAATTCCAATTGGTGATGCAAATAATATTGCAAGAACAACTGTAAGAAGTGTTGTGATAATCGCAGGTCCCATTGATACATTTTCTGAAGTGTAATTTAGTGAAAGCATATCTGGTCTAAAAGAAAATGCTCCTTTAAAAACCACAAAAGCAACTATGAAAACTAAAACCGCAAAAGTCATTCCTGAAAATAACCTAGTAGTTATCCTGTAAAAAGATAAGCCCTTTATGAAGTGAAGTCCAAAAACTAGAGCGACAAAAAATAATAATATGCCTACTGTAATATATTTAACCATTGTTTTCGCTCCTACTCTTTACTATAAAAAATACAATATTTATAATTAAAATAAAAATAAATAGCACAGCTGCAGTTACTATAAGAGCTTGTCTGTGTTCTCCAGCCGCATAAGCCATCTCAAGTACTATATTAGTCGTCATGGTCCTAATTCCCTTTAGAGGATTTAAAGTCAACCTAGTTTGATTTCCTGCTACTAATATTACTGCCATTGTCTCACCAATTGCACGACCCACGCCTAAAATTATTCCAGCAAAAATACCAGATTTTGCGGCAGGTATCATTACCCTAGTAATAGTTTCATCGTGAGTTGCGCCAAGAGAAAGAGAGCCTTGATAAAAAGATTGAGGAACAGTTCTAAGAGATGCCTCTGCCATAGAGATTATTGTTGGCAAAACCATAATCAAAAGCAATATTGATGCAGATAACATATTCATACCTGTACCACCAAAAATAGATCTATTAATTGGCACTATAACTGTCAAGGCAAAAAAACCATATACAATTGAAGGTATGCCTGTCATTAAGTTTAGTGCAGGTTTTAAAATTCTATAAATGTTTTTCGGACAATCAAATGCCAAATAACAAGCTACCATAATTGAAACTGGAACTGCTGCAATACACGATAATGCAGTGATCATTATAGAACCAATTATCATAGGTAGAATTCCATAACTTGGCGGTACATTCATTGGCGTCCAACTATCGTTTAAGATAAATTTTCTTACTCCAATTTTTCCAATAAAACCAAAAGAATCTTTGAAGATAAATATACATATCAATAACAAAAAGAAAATTGACAGTACAGAACAAACTAGGAAGAAGTGTTTAAATACCTCTTCCTTAGTGAATGTTTTTCTTTGGTTTTCTTTATGGAGTACCTTTTTATTAGTATCTTCCATTTTATTCATTCCCTGTACCTAATTATTTTGCTGCTTCAGACCATTCAGTTAATTGACCAGTGAAGATTTTTTGAAGTTGATCCATTGTTAAGTTTTCGCAAGTATTTTCCTTGTTCACAATTACTGCAATACCATCTCTTGCGATTACTGTAAATTCAAGAGCTTTCTTTTCTTCATCTTTAAGTTCTCTAGAAGCCATACCAAGTTGTGCTGTACCTTCCATTGCTGCAGTCATACCAGCAGAAGAACCATTAGACTGAATGTCAATTTGAACCTTAGGATTTTTAGCTTTGTAAGCTTCAGCAAGCTTTTCCATTAGAGGAGAAACTGAAGTAGAACCAGCAATTGTAATGTGTGCATCATTGTCAATAGCTTCGTATTTAGCACCTGTAGCATCTCCAACATAACCTTCTTCTTCACAAATCTTTTGACCTTCATCTGACATAATAAATGTGATTAAGTCTTTATATTTTGCATCTATATCAGCTTTATAAGCAACATTAAATGGTCTAGAAAGTTTATAGCTTCCCGCTTTTATATCTTCAGGAGTAGCTTCAACATCTTCAACTTTAACAGCCTTAACTGTGTCATTTAAAGAACCAAGAGAAATATAACCAATAGATGCCTTATCATTTTGTACAGTTGTAAGAACTGCATCAGTAGAAGATTGAACTGCTGCTTCAGCATAAGTATTGTCAACTTCTTTGTCGCCATCTTTAACAAGAACGCCAGTTAGCTCTGTAAAAGCAGATCTAGTACCTGAACCCTGTTCTCTTGAAATTACATTAATAGTTCCAAGATCAGCTGCATTAGAGCCCTTTTCTTCTTGCTTAGCATTTTCCTTAGGAGCATTAGCTGCTGCTTCCTTTTTATCTCCTCCACAAGCAACTAAAGATGCTGCCAATGCAAGAATCATTCCAACCTTTCCAATCTTTTTAATTTCCATTATTATCTTCCTTTCAAATATAATTTTTACTTTCGTTGCTATTATAGAAAAACATTGTAAATTTGAAAGATTTCTATTGTAAATTTCCTGTAAAATATTTTACAAACTGTGAAATAATGGTGAAACTTTGTAAAGTTTAAATAAAAATCACCAATAGTGCTTAAAAATAGATTTAAAAAAGGAGCCAGCTAACTGACTCCAAATTTTATTCTCTTACCCTTTCATTTTCTTTATCATAGAAAACTCTATCGCATAATTTTGCTTTTATAACGCCCTCTTTAGTTTCAATCTCAACTTCCTTACCTTCTACTGCGTACTCTTTTTCAATTAAGCAATAGCCAATGAATTTTTCAACTGTATAGCCATAAGTGAACTTTGTAACTTTTCCAATTTCTCGACCATCTAGTAAAACTTTAGCCCCTACCTCAACTTCACCTTCTTCTAAAAGTTCAAAACCTAACAAATCTCTTTTTACATTTTCTTTCTCTTTAATAAGTGCATCTTTTCCAATAAAGTCGCTATCCCAATGAACAGTCCAGCCATATCCAACCTCAAGTGGATTTGTACCTTCAAGGTCGCTCATTAGTACATATCCCTTTTCTCCTGGCAAACTTCCAATAATTACATCAGTTGTAATATTGATAAGCCCAAATTCCTTGCCACATTCTTTAATTTTTTCTTCTAATTTTTCTTTCTTGCTACTTTCAACATAAAGCTCGTACCCAAGCTCACCAGTGAAACCTGCCCTTGCTACCATAATGTCTAAATCGCCAACAGAATTGTCTTCAATAGTAAAGAATTTTAAATTAGAAATATCTTCATCAACAACTTTATTTACAAGATCTCTTGACTTTGGTCCCTGAACTGCAAACATCGTAACCTTTGAAGTAATATCCTTGTAATCAAGATCACATCCATCTTTAAATTTGTCGAACCATTTAATCATCTTGTCAATATAAAGAGTTGAAATCAAATATTTGTCTTCTTCCAATCTAAAAACTATCACATCATCAATGATTTTTCCTTCTTCATTTAGCATTGTAGTATAAAGTGCGTGCCCTTTTTTCATGTTTTTTATGTCATTTACAAAAACTTTGTCTAAAAAAGTTGCTGCATCCTTACCCTTGACATCTAAAATTTGGTGAGTGAAATCATAATAACCAACACCACATCTTATAGCTTCATGTTCTTTTCTTTTTAGTTCATTGCCTTTCATAATACCATCCCTTTAATACTTTACAACAATATCCTCTATCCCTAATATACCCACGAAAAATTTTTTAAAAACAAAAACCGAAGTTTCAAACTTCGGTAATTTTTGGTTCTTTATTCATTTGATTTTAATGCGTCTATTGCATTTATCTTTTTTATTCTAAAGTGGAATATTATCATTATAACTGTGTTTACAAAGGCTGTTATTATTCCCGCAAGTATGAAAGGTCTTGCAGTCAATTTTTCTGGCAACATTGTCATTAAGGGCACAACTATTTGTAATACAGAGTAGTGTAAAATTTTTCCAACCACGAGTCCTATTAATATTCCAATTATGGCAAGGATATAAGTTTCCTTATAAATATATGAAGTGGTCTCCCTTGGGTAAAATCCTAAAACTTTTATAGTTGAGACTTCTCTTATTCTCTCCTCGATATTTATATTTGTTAGATTGTAAAGGACTACAATTTCCAAAATTGTCGTCACAATTAAAATTATTAATTTAACCTTTGTTATTGAATATAAAAATTGATTTAATATATCCTTCATGTCGTCAACATCTGTGATGTTAAATACGGATTTTTTTTCTATTATAGTCTTTGTAAATTTATCTTTGTCGAAATTTTTTGGCAATTTTATTAAATCTGTATTTGGGACAAATTCTGATCCCGTTACCTTTTCAAAATAATCTTTGTTCATGTAGACATTGTGCCCAATATAAAATTCTGTGATACCCGAAACTTCTACTTCAAATTCATTTCCATATACATCGCGAAGCTTTAAAGGATCCCCGACTTTTATTTTTTTAAGTTTAGAAAGTTTTTCTGTAATTATTGCACCTCTCTTTGAAAGATCCAGTTCTTCTCCGCTGTCTTTATCCCTTAGAGATATATAATTTTTGAATTTTTCATTATCACTTGGCACAATTACATTTACATTTTGGTCTATTTCATCGTAATCCATGGTGAATAATTCTTCATAAGTCTTTGTGTAAGCTAAATTTTTATCTTCGATACTCTTTCTATAATCTTTATAGGATTCTTCGTCAAATTTGCTGTCATATAAAACCGAGATGTCGTATTTTAAAATGTCTTTAAATTGTAGTTCTTCTACACTTTTAACAGATTCTGAAAGTCCAAAACCAAGTACAAGTAATGCTGCACAGCCCATGACTCCAACTACTGTCATAAACATTCTTTTTTTCGACAAAAATAAATTTCTTGCAGTTACTTTTGATAAGAAACTCAAATTGTTCCAAATAAAAGGAATTCTTTCTATTAAAATTCTATTTCCCTTTGAAGGCGCTTTACTTCGTAGAAGATAAGCTGTCTTTTCTTCTAAATTTTTATTAACTGTAATTATTGCTGCTACAGTTGTAAATAAAAATCCAATAGCAATGGCAAAAATCATCCTCATTGGGAAGAGATCTATTATCAAATGGTTCTCGAAAATCGTCTTTGTCGAATAAGCATTTCCAATAATATAAGTTAAAATATAAGAGCCGCTTATAGCACCTAAGATTCCACCAATTATAGATGCAAGTGATCCATATAGAAAAAACTTTCTTCCAATTTCTCTATTTGCGTAGCCCAATGCCTTGTATGTTCCTATGACAACTCGGTTTTCATCTACCATTCTAGTCATTGTAGTAAAACAAACTAATAGTGCTATTGCAAAGAAAAATATTGGGAAGATAAGGGAAAGTCCGTCAACTCTTTTTGCATAGTCTATATAAGTGTTAATGTCACCAGATAAATGTCTAGGTGTGATTTTGTACCGAGGTTGCTTTATTAGGCTCAAATATTTTCTTCCATCGGCAATTTTTCCTCTTGCGTCAGAAATTTTTTCCTCTGCTTCTTTGGATTTGTCCTTGTATTCACTTTCACCCTTTCTCAAGTCTTTTTCTGCCTTGTAGAGTTTTCCCTTGGCGTCATCTAATTTATTTTTCCCACTCTTTAACTCTTTATCTAGCCTTTCTTCTCCTCTTTTTAATTCATCAGTGCCAGATAAATATTTTTCTTTTGCTCTTGAAAGTTTTTCTCTGCCTTCAAGATATTCACTCTCTTTTTCATCGAGCTCTCTTTTTCCACTTTCGTAGTCAACATTACCCTTATTTAATTTATCCTCAGACTCATCTAATTTGTTTTTTGCTTTTGCCAATTCAAGTTTTGCATCTTGTAATTTCTTTTTATTTTTTTCTATTTCATCTTTGTTTTTTGCAAATTCTTCTTCACCCTTTTCTGCTTCAGCAATTCCATCTTCAAGTTGTTTTTTACCTTCTTCAATTTGTTTCTTGCTGGCATCTAAGGTTGCTCTAGCCGATACTAATTTTTTTTCGTTTTCGTCAATTTGCTGAATTCCTGCTTTACCTTCTTTTACTTTAGCTTTTAAATCACTTAAATTTCCAGAAATTCCGCCGGGAACTTTTTTATTTATTTCTTCAAGTGCATTATCTATTTCCTTTTTAGAATTATTTAAAAATTCTAATTTTTTATTTAAATCATCTTTATTTTTTTGAAGTCTATTCTTTTGCACATTTAATCCTGCAATTTCAGCACTAAGCTTTGCCTTTTCATCTTCTGATGTGTTTGGATCTTGAAGTCTTGAATTTATATTTGCAATTTCGTCATCAATTTTTGAAATTCCTGCATCTACTTGATTGATTTGTTCCTTTGTGCTTGCTATTTCATCTTCAATTGTTGGAAGTTTACTTAAAATTTCTTCTGCACTGTCTAGAATTTTATCAATGGCATAAATTTTTTCAACGGCATCTTCATAAGAGCTAGCACCCATTTCTTTTACAAGCTTTGCCTTTCCAGCATCAAGTTGTGATTTTCCGCTATCGTATTCTTTTTCGCCATCTTCATATTTTTTTATGCCTTCAGAAAGCTTAACTTTTGATTCTTCAATCTTTTGCCAAGCATCATCTAATTTTTTTCTACCTTCAACAAGTTGATCTTCGCCTTGCTTTAAAGCCTTTTCTGAAGCTTCTGCCTCTCCAAGTCCCTTTTGGTACTTTTCCTTACCTTCGGCAAGTTCCTTTTGTCCAGAATTTAACTCACTTTTTGCGTCATCAAGTTTTTTCTTTCCTTCACTTAACTTTTCATAACCGTCAATGAGTTTTCTCTCTCCATCATCAATTTCCACAGATGCTTTATATAATTTATTTCTATTTTTTGAAATTTCAGACTTTGCCTCGTTTTTTTCTTTATTGTACTCGTCAAGTCCTTCTTTATAATCCCTTTTCCCCTTGTCGAGATCATCACGACCCTTTACAAGTTTATCCTTTGCATCAGTTAGCTTTCCCTCTGCATCTGAAATTTTATCTTCAGCATCATTTATATTTCCAGAAATTTCATTTTGAATAGAAAGAAGTCTTTCCTTAGGTCTATTTTTAAGATCAATTTTTATTTCACGAGTCTTTTTATCCATGTATTCCACATAATCTTTGTCGGAAGTCATAAGACCCTCTGTCCCCAAAAATTTTAATTTTGCAAGGGTTGGCTCGCCTGAAAAATTTCCGTCATCAATATAGGCAAAATAAGAAATTTTTCCATATCCTCTTTCAGAATAAGTCCCATTTTTATCCTGAATGAAATCCAATGAATTTGCAAAACCAACAATCTTGTAACTAAGCCTCTTTAAATCATTTTCTTTATCATCATCATTGTCTTCTTGAAAGGAAATAATGTCGCCAATTTTTTTACCTTCTTTTTTCATTCTCGAATCGAGGACAATTTCATCAGAGCTTTTTATATTTCTTCCCTCAATAATTTCAGGTTTAGAAATTTCATAGGGCATATTTAAAACCTTGATTACAATGGAGTCTCCTTCCAAAAAAACATCTTTATCGTATCCATATTCAAGTTCAGATATATCATCTTCTCCTTCAATAATTTCTCTATCTTTGTCCTCAAAACCTATGGGTACAGAAATTTTTATGTCCTCTTGATTTAATTTTTTTATCTTGTCATCGATTGTGTTTCGCATAACTTCTCCCGTAGAAATTAACCCAATTAATACAAAAACACCTAAAAAGACAATTATTAAAATTGAAATAAATCTTGGAAGAGAATTTTTTATCTCTCTAAAATTATCTTTATCGCAAGCTTTCACGCTGCACCTACCATTCTATTTCCATAATATTCTTAGGATTTTTATTGATAAATACATTCTTCACCTTTGCATCAGCAATTTCAATCAATCTATCTGCACTATTTTTTATCGCAGAATTGTGTGTGATTAAAACCACTGTTGTATCTGTAGTTCTAGTTAAATCTTGCAATAATTTTAAAATTTGCTTGCCTGTATTATAGTCAAGAGCACCTGTTGGCTCATCGCAAAGAAGTAATTTAGGGTTTTTTGCAATTGCCCTTGCTATTGAAACCCTTTGTTGTTCACCACCAGATAATTGTGATGGGAAATTATCAATTCTCTCGCCAAGTCCCACAGATTTTAAAACTTCAACGGGATCTTTTGCATGCTTTACAATTTGTGTCGCGAGCTCAACATTTTCTAGTGCAGTAAGATTTGGAATAAGATTATAAAACTGAAAAACAAAACCCATGTCATATCTTCTATAAGTTGTAAGTTCTCTTTCGTTATAATTTGCAATATTCTTGCCATCAACTAAAAGTTCACCGCTTGAAGCAGTATCCATTCCGCCTAAAATATTTAAAAAAGTCGATTTGCCAGCGCCACTTGCACCTAAAATTATTGCAAATTCATTTTTTTCTATTTCAAAATTTAATTTATTATTTGCCATCACAGCTCTCTCGCCAACTTTATACACCTTTGAGAGATTTTTAACTTCGATAAAAGCCATAATACCACCCTTTTAATCTAAACTAAAATTCACTTATCAATAAATGAACTTAGTGTTAATGCTTCTATTTGAACATTATATAATCAATTTTAAGGAAAAACAATAATCATTAAATTACATCTGTTGATTTAGTAAAGGATAAAGGAAGATCAAATTAATAGTAAGGTTAAAATAAAAAGCGCTCATCATTGAGCGCTACTCATAAATAAGATAATTTTTTACAAGATAGTATTAACTTTACTTAAAAAATATTCCAATTATTTTATTATCTTTATTGAAACTTACTCTAAAAAGTGCATCTTTTTTATCATATTTTACTTTCTGTAAGATTGTAAAATAAGTTTCTCCCTTATCCTTTTCTTCTTCATAAATCCCCTTTGACTTTCCAAATTCTACAAATTTTCCATAATTTTCAAGGTTTTTATAAGCTTCTTCAAGGATTTCCTTTTTAAATCCAAGGGATTTTTCTGTCAAGTCAATAAATTCAACTGTTTTTCTTTCATTAATTAAACTTATTGCAGCCTGTGCTTGCTTTTCATACTTAGAAAAATCATCATCAGACATTTTCTCACCTTTTGAACCACAACCAACTAGAAATAAAGCTATCACAATTAAAATTAAATTTTTAAAATTTCTCATTGCTAATTCCTCCTAATTTAATATTGACAATGAAGAGCAAAATAAATACACAAATAGCTGTCCATATTCCATATAGCATAAAATTGCTAAAATCAAAAATATATTTTAATGGTATTAAATAATCGAAAATTCCATGCATCATTATTGCTAAAATTAAGTATTTATATTTCTTATTTCTAGCAAAACCAGTCCATATTAAAACCGTCATCCCAATGTGAAATATCATTGCTAATATTCTTTCATAAATTCCTAAA
This sequence comes from Peptoniphilus grossensis, assembly GCF_001940285.1. NCBI lineage: Bacteria > Bacillati > Bacillota > Tissierellia > Tissierellales > Peptoniphilaceae > Peptoniphilus > Peptoniphilus grossensis. The sequence continues at coordinate 1,674,905 of NZ_MJIH01000001.1, read as the reverse complement.
AAAAATTCTGAATTGGTCATTAAATTAAGACTACTAAAGCTTATTGCAAATACATATATGACTTCTATCAAACCATGTCCCAGTCCAAAAATAGTAGCATCAAGCTTAGATTTACTTTCTTTTAAAAATTTATCCTTGAAAATAAATCTACATCCCTCTTCAAATATACCTGCACTCAATGATAGTATAAAACCATATAACAACGGATATAATATTTGAAAATTATAAATTAATAGGCTATTATTTAAAAGCTTTAAAATAGGTAAACGCAGGCACAACTGTGATATTGCAAAGCATAGCATTCCCAACAAAAATAATTTTAAAAATTTTTTCACATCTCTCACAAACTTTCTGTTTAGACATATTTCTAAATAGACTATAGCATTGTTTTTTCTCCTTGTCAATTTTTTACTTCTAATTTTAATAATATTTAAATAAATATAAAATTTAATTTTTATAAAAATAATAAATAAATTTATGCACAAAAATAAGCACTCAGTATTTGAGTGCTCCTATTGCTACCAAGATAAAACCTACTATGAAAGTAAAACATATTGAGTTTTTTTATAAATTCAATTCAAAAAGAAATGCCAAAAACTACATTTTTAAATAGACAAGAAATTTATATATTCATATGAATTAAATTTAGAAAAAGTAAATTCTACAAGCCTTGGGATTTCTTTATCTACAAGCTCACAGTTTTTAGTTCTTAATTATATAAATAAATTCATATTAGAGTTGTCATTATCAGAAAGCATTGTCGCAACTCCACCTACTTCTACTCCCTCAATCAATTCTTCTTTTGAAAGTCCCATTACATCCATAGACATTTGACAAGCTGTCATCTTAACTCCTGCTCTTTGAGCATTTAATATAAGTTCTTCTAGAGATGAAACCCCCTTATCCTTCATCACTTTTCTTATCATTTTTGAGCCCATTCCAAAGAAATTCATCTTAGAAAGTCCAAGTTTTCTTGAGGATTTTGGAAGCATCATTGAAAACATTTTTGACATAAAGTCTTTTTTTACCTTTGGAGCATTTTCTTTTCTTAATATACTTAACCCCCAAAATGTAAAAAACATATTTACTTTATTTCCCATTGCTGCAGCACCTGTAGCTATTATAAAAGAAGCTATCGCTTTGTCTAAATCCCCGTCAAATATGATCATCGTCTTTTCTTTAATATTTGTGGGGTTCTTTTCTTCCTTTTCTACCCTCTTTCCCTTTTGAATTTTTGCAGAAAATTTCCCTTTATTAGCACTGCTTTCCAATAATGTATTTCCTGTATTATTTGCCCACGATTTTATATCTCTGGCAAAGCCTGGATCTGTTGCCACAACTTCTATTATCTCGCCAGGAGATAATTTATTTATTGCTTCTGATACTTGAACTATTGGACCTGGACAAGAAAGTCCACATACATTTAATAATTTTATTTCTTTATTATTATCATCTTTATTTTCAGAGCTTTCAAATTTATCCTGTTCTGTCGACAAATCTGAATAATCTGAAGATCCTTCTATATCTAAATAAGTTCTGTATCCACCTAAAATATTATGAGCACTAAAGCCCCTTTGTTTTAATATTCTCTCAGCAATATAGCCCCTTATCCCAACTGCACAATAAATTGCATACTCTTTGTTTTTATCAAGCTCGCCTATTCTATTTCTAATTTCAGTAAGCGGCATAGATATGGCTTCATCCATCATACCTGATACTTGTTCTATTTCTTCTCTCACGTCAAGTACAGTGTATTTTGATTTATCCTCTTTCAACTCTTGCAATGTAATTGGTTCAGTAAGTCCTTCTAATATATTTGTCGCCACATATCCTGCAAAATTAACTGGATCCTTGGCACTTGAATATGGCGGAGCATAGGCAAGTTCTAAATCACTTAAATCATATACATTTCCTTTAAAATATATAGTCGTTGCAATTATGTCTATTCTCTTATCCACTCCATCATAACCTACTATTTGAGCTCCTAAAATTTCACCATCTCTGCCAAAAATTAACTTAATTGTCATAGGAAGTGCTCCTGGATAATATCCTGCATGGGACATTGGGTGAACTAGAGAAATATAATAATCCTTTTTATACTTGTATCCCTTTTTAATTAGTGATTTTTCATTTGATCCCACTGTTGCAACAGTCATGTCAAATACCTTAGCAACACTTGTGCCCATAGTTGCTTTATAAGTTTCTTCCCTTTTTTCTAAAATATTTGAAGCAACAGCTCTACCTTGTTTATTTGCAGGTCCCGCAAGAGGAATCATAGTATTTGTTCCCAGTATAAAGTCTTTGACTTCAATTACATCTCCCACGGCATAAATGTTTTCGTCAGATGTTTTTTGAAATTTATCTACTTTTATACCGCCTCTTTCATTTAATTCAAGTCCAGCACTTTTTGCAATTTCACTATTAGGTCTAACGCCAATGGATAAAATTGTAATATCACTTTCTAATTTTTTCCCAGATTTTAATTTTATAGTTTTTCCTTTATTTTCTGTTCCGTCAAATCCTTCTCCAAGTAAAAGCTTTACACCTTTATTTTCTAAATGATTTTCTAAAATTTTTGCCATATCTTTATCTAGTGGTGGCATAACTTGATCTGACATTTCAACAAGAGTAACTTCAAGACCCTTTTCATATAAGTTTTCAGCTGTTTCAAGTCCAATGAAGCCTCCTCCAATGACTACTGCTTTTTTAGGTTTTTCTTTTTCTATAAAACTATATATTGCATCTACATCTGGAACTGTCCAAAGCTTAAAAATATTTCTTTCATTAATTCCTTCTACATCTGGTATAAAGGGACTTGAGCCAGTAGATAAAAGTAATTTATCATAATCTTCCTCGTATTCTCTTCCACTTGTGTAATCTATGATCCTGACCCTTTTATTTTCTTTATCTATTGAAAGAACTTCATTTTCCGTTCTAATTTCAATATTGTATTTATCTTCAATAGATTCTTTAGTAGTTACAAAAAGAGAGTCCCTTTCTTCTATTGCACCACCAATATAATATGGAAGACCACAATTTGCGAAGCTTACATATTTTCCTCTTTCTAAAAGAAGAATCTCTGCATTTTCATCAAGTCTTCTAAGTCTTGCTATCGCCGTTGCACCACCTGCAACTCCACCAACAACTATTATCTTCATTCTGCACCTCTCATTATCACCTTTACAATTGAAATTACATCCTTCCTTTTAACTGAATAGTAAATTAAATTTCCTTCTTTTCTTGCTTCAACTATTCCTAAATCTCTAAGTTTTGATAAATGTTGAGATAAATTTGATTGAGTAACATCCATGCAATCCACTATTTCTGTTACATTTTTTTCTCCCTCATTAATCAATTTATCAAGCACACATAATCTCACTGGATGAGCCATTGCCTTTACCAGACTTGCTCTGCCTTTAATTACTTTTTTATGTTCTTCAGTAATTTTTTTCAAAATCAATACACCTCTAAAATTTATCTATATTAGCATATTAGCAAATTCTAATATAGATGTCAAGTTAATTAAACCTTATCTTTAGATATTTTATAATTCTTTAATTTGTTTTGCTTTCAATTTATGTCAGGGCATTTCAAAGTAAATTCATCTTTTATGTAGTCAGTCAACACTAATTAAATGCTATAAACATAATATAAAATTACCATATAAAAAGCACTCAGTATTTGAGTGCTTGCCTTAGTTTTTTGTCTACTTCTTTTTTCTTCATAGTCTCTCTTTTGTCCCAAAGTTTTTTACCCTTTGCTTTTGCAATTAAAACTTTAACCTTTCCCCTCTTTAAATAAACCTTCAAAGGAATTATTGTATAGCCATCTTGAGTCTTTACTTTTTCAAGGCGAAGGATTTCATTTTTGTGCATCAAAAGTTTTCTCTTTCTCATCGGGTCAACATTGTAAATATTTCCCTGTTCGTAAGGAGAAATGTGCATGCCATATACAAAAATTTCGCCCTTATTTATGTCGCAATAGGAATCTTTTATATTTATTTGTCCCTTTCTTATTGACTTTACTTCTGTCCCAAAAAGTTCAATGCCTGCTTCATAAGTATCTTCGATAAAATAAAGATGGCTCGCCTTTTTGTTATTTGCAATTGCGTTATCATTTTCTTTACTCAATCTTCATCACCTATTAATTTAAAATCAATATTTCCCATATTTAAATCTACATTTATAACTTCAATTTTTACTTCGTCGCCAATGTGAAATTCATCCTTTGTTTCGTAATCAATAGCCTTGTAATTATCCACGTCAAATTCGTAGTAACCATCCATAGTTCTGTAGCTAATGAGTCCTTCGATTAAATTGTCAAGCTCTACAAAAATCCCAAAACTTGTTATACTTGAAACTCTACCAATGTATCTTTCTCCAATGCGTTCAGACATATACTCTGCCATTTTAATGTCTTCAACTTGTCTTTCTGCATCCTGTGCAATTTTTTCCGTCCTAGAAACCTGCTCTGCAATTTCTGGAAGGACTAATTTTAAATTTTTTATTATTCCCTTAGAAAGGGTACCCTTGAGATGTCTTTTTATAATTCTGTGAATTGTAAGATCAGCATATCTTCTTATTGGAGAAGTAAAATGTGAATAGTAATCAAAGGCTAAACCAAAGTGTATGTCATTTATTTCAGAATACCTCGCCTTTGTCATAGATCTCAATGTCATTGTAGAGATAAACATTTCCTCCTTAGTTCCCTTTGCCCTTTCGAGAACTTTTTGCACATCCTTTGGTTCGACTTTTCCGTCAAAATTTATCATATATCCAAGTGGTCTAAGATAAGCATTTAGTTCGGAAATTTTATCTTCCTTTGGTCTTTCGTGAATTCTATATAAAAATGGAATGTTTTTGAAAAAATATTCTCTTGCCACACAGACATTTGCCGTTAACATAAAATCTTCAATAAGTTTGTTGGCAGATCTTCTATCTCTCTTGTGAATATTTTGTGGCCATCCTCTTTCGTCAACTTCGATTATTACTTCTGGTATATCGAAGTCAATTGCGCCGCCTTCTTCTCTCTTTTTTTGTAAGATTTGTGAAAGTTCATACATATTGTCTAAAGTTTTTTCAAGCCCAACTAGGGATTCATGAACTATATTTTTTTCCAAATAATCGGACACATCTTCATAGACAAGCCTTCTATTTGAGTTTATTACAGATTCACAGATTTCATGTTTTACTACATCGCCACTTTTATTTATCTCTGCAATAACTGAAAGGGTAAGCCTATCTACACCTTCATTAAGTGAGCATATGCCATTTGAAAGTTCAAAGGGTATCATTGGTATTACTTTATTAAGTAAGTAAACTGAATTACCCCTCTTGAAAGCTTCCTCGTCTATTGCCCCAAGCTCTTGGACATAATGTGCTACATCTGCAATGTGAACACCTAAAATGTAATTGCCCTTTTTAGAAATTTCTAGAGAGATTGCATCGTCAAAATCCTTTGAGTCCGCTCCGTCAATGGTAAAAGTTGTTAGATCTCTGAAATCACGCCTGCCCTTTATTTCATCAGCACTAACTTCTTGTGGCAAGCTCTTTGCTTCAGAAATTGCCGCCTTGTTAAATTCCATGGGCAGGTCAAGAGATGCTGCAACGGACATTATGTCAACATGAGGATCTTCTGGATAACCTAAAATTTCTATGATGCGACCCTCTGGTTTTTTATTTTCCTCTGGCCATTTCTCTATTTTTACAACTACCTTTTGACCATTTCTTGCTCCATTAATTTTTTTCTTTGGAATATAAATATCCATTGCCATTTTGCTCTCGTCTGTGATTACAAATCCAAAGTCCTTCTTTTCTTGAAAAACTCCAACAAATTTCGTGTTCACTCTTTTTACAATAACAAGCACCTTTCCCTCAGGTCTATCGCCAGAGGAATCTTTGTACCTTCTAACAATAACTTCATCATCATTAAGTGCAAAATTTAAATTGTTTTTTGATATATAAATATCTTCGTCAAGATTTCCCCTTATCAAAAATCCAAATCCCTTTGCATTTGTTTGAAGTTTTCCATAAAAGAATTTGTCATTGTCGACAAATCTGTATTTTTTTCTAGAATCTTCAAAAATAAGTCCTTCTCTTTGTAGCTCTTCAACTATTTTAAAAAACTGTTTCTTTTCTTTGTTTTTAATTTTAAATAGCTTTGTGAGTTCCTCCTTTGACCTTGGCTTTGAATTTTTGATAACTTCTAAAATCTTTTCTTTGATCATTAAATCTTTGCTCCATAACTTGTCATATTAAATAAATTTGAATCAATGGAATAATTGTTTTCTGCTCTTTCGCTATGTCTAGTCTTTCCAAGTTCAATTAATTTTGTAATTAAATCCTCAATCTTTAGTCCATCTACCTCATAAAGATAAAAGGCAATCGAACCCGGCAAAGTGTTAATTTCATTTACATAAGCCTTTTCACCATCAACTAAAAAGTCAATCCTTGCAACTCCCGCTCCATCAATTGCCATGAAACTTTTTTTTGCAAGCTCTTTAATTTCTTTTTCAAGACTTGGTGTCAAATCAGCTGGGAGCTTTTTGTTTTGATGCTTTTGTGATGACTTTGCACCCTTTGAACCAGAAACATATTTATCTTCGTACTTCAAAAGATCCTTAAATCCGAGGGGTTCCTCTGCTGCAGAAACTCTAAGGTCATTTTCATAACCAAGGACTGCCACATTTATCTCCCTTGGATTTACCACTGCTTCTTCCACAATTATTTTTCTATCATAATGTGCTGCAACTTCAAGCGCCTTTGAAAGGTCAAGAGCATTCTCCACTCTTGAAATTCCAATAGAGGAACCTAAATTTGCAGGCTTTACAAATAAAGGATATTTCAAATCCTTGCATTTTTCAACAATATTTTGTAAATTTTTAAGCTCTTCTTTGTAAAAATACTTGTATTTTGTCATTGGAATATTTTCTGATTCAAAAACTTTTCTCATAATTACCTTGTCCATGCCTACAGCTGCTGACATTACGCCACAACCAGTGTAGGGCATTCCCATAAGTTCAAAAAGTCCTTGAGTGCATCCATCTTCGCCAAAAGTTCCGTGAAGGGCAAAAAATATTGCATCGATTTTTTCGTAAACTTCGACAGAATCATACTCTGGCTTAAACAATTTTTTTTCGTTATGCTTTACAAAGTAAAGATTTTTGTCGCCATAAGTTGGCTTGAAAAAAACTTCAACTCCATCGTGGAAGTCTTGATTTTTATACGCTTTAAAATTTTTTAAACTTTCGCCCGAAAGAAATTTGCCGCTCTTTGTAATATAAATTGGAATAGGATTGTACTTTGTCTTATCCATATTTTCAATAATTTGCATCCCTGTAATTACAGAAACTTCGTGTTCAACGGATCTACCTCCAAAAATTACACCTATATTTTCCATATTCTCACTCCTCATTGTAATTGTCAGGAAGGTCATTTTCAAATAGAAGGACATCTCCTGGCAAGGAAATCTTTGCGAGTACTTCAGTAGCTTCTGCTAGTGAAGAAACTCTGTAAATATTATCTTCATTAAATTTTTTATTTTTTAAACCCTCATAAATTGGAAGTGTTCTCTTTTTGCCGACTAAAATTACAAAGTCGAGGACATCTGCCATTGCTTCGCCTATTTTTCTATTTTCACAAATTTCCATATCGCCAAGTTCAACCATGCCTGGCGTAATAATTATTTTTCTATGATCTTTAAATTCTCTAAGAACATCTAATGCTGCCCTAAATCCAACAGGGTTTGAGTTAAAAGCATCGTCAATAACTATTGTGCCATTTGTCGATGGTAGAAGTGAAAGCCTATGTTCCACTGGCTCAACTTTTTTTATTCCCCTTTGTATATCTTCTAAGCTAAGTCCAAGGACATGTGCCGCAGTCGCTGATGCAAGTATGTTTGAAATATTGTGTACTCCAAGAAGTTTTGTCTCGCATTTTATTTCCCCCACACCCTTGATGTGAAGCATAAATTCAGAACCAGTTTCATTAACTTTTATCTCGTCAGCGTAAATATCTAGTTTTTCAAAGTCCCTTGTTCCATATCTATAAGTTTTCTTTAAAGTTTTATCCGCAAGAGGCTTTACATAGTCGTTGTCGTAGTTAAATATTGCAATTCCATCTTCAGGCAAATCCTCTATTAATTCATACTTTGTTTTTTGAATATTTTCGATTGTCTTAAAAAGATGCATGTGCGTTGGCCCAATTGCTGTAATTATTCCAATATCAGGTTGTACAAGTTCCGCCACTTCGTGAATTTCTCCTGGCATCTTGGCTCCAAGCTCTGCGATGAAAACATCTGTGTTGCTTTCAAGTTCATTGTTAATAATTTTTGAAAGACCCATAGGCGTGTTAAAGGAAGAAGGCGTGTTTTTAACTCTAAGTCCTTCAGACAAAATTGTATTAGATATAAATTTTACAGAAGTCTTTCCAAAGGAACCCGTTATCCCTAAAACTTTTAAGCCCCTTTCTTCTTTAAATTTTTTAATTTTAGCTTGTGCAGAATTGTAAAATCCCATATTGATTTTGTCTTCAGTTGGCTTTGCCCACATATTTGTCAAAATCAAAATTCTATATTGAAAAAAATAAACTAAAAAGGAAAATACAATAGTCGAAAATGCTGATAGCACATAAGATTTTGTAATATCAAATAATAAAAGAGAAATTACAACAATAATTACGAAAAAAATAAAATTTATAATTTTATGCTTTTTTAAAAGTCTCTTTGCCCTATCGGTCCAAACTATTGGCGTTTTTTGATTTTTATCCAATTTGTAGACTAATTTATTCATCTTTTCCTTGTTATTTTTCAAAAACGTTTTGTACTCGTCATTGTCATAGCCTTCAAGTTGAAGCATATGAATGGGAAAATTACTCCTAATTAAAGAGTAATAAAGTGCCACAGAAATTACTATTAAATCTATTATATAAATAGGTAGTTTCACTAAAAAAATTTTCATCTAAATCTCCTAATCTAAAAAGGAATTAATAACTGCTCTAAATTGTCCAAACTTATCTAGATATGAATAATGACCAGCATCTTCCAAAACCACAAGTCCTGAATTTTTTATCTCTTTTTCAAAAATTTTACCCATGTAAAGAGGCGTTGCATCATCTTTGTCTCCCCAAATTAGAAGAGTCTCTGCTTCGATATTTTTAAACTCTTCTCTTGTGGATTCATTCACAACTTTTACAAAACATTTTCGCATAATTCCTTCTGCTGCCTTGTAGTCATCGGAGCCGTGATTTTTATAAAATTTTGACAGAGCTTTGTCGTCGTTGCCATGAGTTAGCATATATAGTTTTTTTGCAGCTTTAAAAGAATAAACCTTAGCATAATAAGAAAGTTTTCTCTTTGGAATAACTCCCGATGCATCGATTAGCACTAATTTGTCTATTAAATTCTTATTTCTCGCACCTAAAATCGTAAGAGTTTTGCCTCCAAAGGAATGCCCGATAAATGTAGCCCTTTTTATATTAAACTTTTCCAAAAACTTCAACAAAAAACTATAGTAATCGTAGGTTCCCATTACCTCTTTTGGTGCCTCGCTGTATCCAAATCCCGGTGCATCATAGGCATAGACTGTGTAATGCTCTGGAATAGCATTAAAAATTGGCATAATCGACTCAATATATGCACCCCATCCGTGAAGGATAAGGACGATTTTTTCGCCGCCCTCTCTTTTTATATATGCAGTTTTTATTCCATCTATATCAATAAAATTTTTATCTACTTTCATCTTCATCTTCTTCTATAAAAATTATGCAACTATCATCTTCCTCTTTTAATTTATTATTAAAATCTTTTTCCACATAAAGTCCGCTAAAATTATTTTTATCTTGGTCTTTGTCTGAATTTTTTTCTATATCCTTTTGAAAATTTATACTAGTATTTTCATTTAAATCTAGACCCATCTTTAGCGAAGAAATCCTTGAAGTATGTCTTTCGATTGCTCTTAAAGTTTCATCAATATCAAGATCTGACTCTTCACCCTTTAAAATATTAAACTCATGTCGCCCAAGAGATTCAAAAAGTTCAGATAACTTTCTCTCTTCGTTTAAAATTTCGTACTTTAACCTTGCCATTTTTTTTATTTCTTGTGATTCACTTACAATCTTTTTCTTCAAATAATTTAAATTTCCCATTATTTCATTAACATTTCCATCGAGACTGTCAAAAAATCCCACAATATCACCTCGAATCTATGCTATTATATCAAAAAATGACTACCTTTTAAATACTGCCCTTGTTTTCTTTACCATTAATTGGGTAAAATAAAATCGGAGGGATTTTATGGAAAAATTAACACTTTATGTAGGTACAATTTGTCCATTCTGTAAAAAAGTTGAATCTTTTATGGCAGATAATGGCATTAATTCTGTAGAAATAAAAAACATTGATGAAGATAAAGAAGCTCGCAAATATTTAATTGAAAAGGGCGGCAAAAAACAAGTTCCATGTCTATTCATTGGCGACAAGCCTCTTTACGAATCTTTAGATATTATAAAATATTTAAAGGAAAATGTAGCTTAATTTAATTAATCAAATGCAAAAAAGACAGGTGATTATTGTTCACTCTGTCTTTTTGTTTTTTCTTTTAAATTTATTTTTCTTTCTCTTTTTTCGCGATAGCAAAATATTCTTGCTTTTAGAAATATTATAAGAATTTAAAATTATATTAATTACACTGCATAGCATAATTATTTTTATGATAAATACCCTTGGAATAAAGTAATTTGTCATAATTATAAAACTAATTAATGTAAATATATCTACAAAATATTCAAAATGCATTACTTTTGAGACAATAGTGTTTTCTGATAATTTTAAATTTGCACTAAGTACATTTAGAAAAAATAATACCATAATAAAAGTATAAGTAACAATGGAAATATTAATTCTTGCAGTGATAATATACGCTTGAAGCATAAAATACATTGAAAAATTTAATACCAATAATACGATCTCATATTTTTCTATTTTAAAATCCTTAGTCTCATAAAGATTATCTATATCCCATTCTTCTGTGAGTGCCTTTAGAATTTTTGTGGTTTTAATCTTTTCACAAATCCAAGAAGGCAATAAGCTTAGAACAAAAATGCTAATTAAAATTGTCTTTAGTAAATCAAATAAATTTGCACTTACAAATCTTTTGAAATAATTTAAAATGAATAAAATAATTCCAATTAATGCAGACACAGAAAGCATCTTCAAAAAGGCTACAAAAATTTCATAGTTTTTACCACTTAAAAGAAATTTACTACCTTCAGTATAAGTTGTCGCAAATTCATAGGGATTTCCAATTTTATTTAATTCTTTTTTTATGTCATCTTCCGTATAAATTTCCGGAAGTCTATCTTTCAAAATTTCTAAAAAATCATCCCTTGCATCTTTTTGCTTATCATAGGGGATGTATCTTTGCAAATAATAAATATACCTATCGACGAGTTCATGTTCTACTAATTTCATAAAATCATCCTCATTTATATTATAAATTAAATAAAGGTTCTTTTAAATGATGAACTCTTATTTTTTCAATTTTTTTATTTTTAGATTTTCATTTTTCTCGAGATTCCTTTAATTTTTGGAAAACCAACACTTTAAAAGTTTGCATTAAAAAAAGTCCCATTGCTAGGACTTTTTTAATCAAGTACATAAACTTTTACATTTCTTCTGCCAAATCTATTAGCCTCAGCATTTGAATTGTAAAATAAATCAATTCTATTTCCCTTTATTGCTCCACCAGTATCTTCTGCTGTCGCATAACCATAACTTGCGAAACCGTCCATTGATTCAATATAAAGTTTTGAACCAAGAGGGATAACCTTAGGGTCAACGGCAACTGCTCCAACTCTTGCACGAGTTCCCATAGCTGTCTTTGAACCAGCTGTTGGATCATAAGCAGTGGCTTGCATCACTATTACTCTTTTTGCATTTTTCCCATTAGGTGCTGCAGGTGCTTTTTTACTTCCAACTTCTACAACTTCTTTAACGTGATTCTTAGTAATTTCACTTTTTAAAACTTCAGTAGTTTCAAGAACTCCGTTGACATAAGTGTTATTTAAACTTTCAACCTTTTGTCCAACTTCACCATTAGTGATTACATTTTTTTGTCCTTCAAGCATTTCTGCATTTTCACGACTTTCTGTTTCAAAAGGAATTTCTATTTTGTTTTCAATATTTTCAACTACTACTCTATCAATTTGAATTTCCATTCCTTCTTTTGCAATTTCATCAAGAGGAAAGGAAACTCTATCAAGCTTATTTAACTTTATATTTAAATTTTCAAGTACATCAGCAACTGTATATCCATTTGCTTCAGCAATTATAGTCTTATTGCCATCTTTAATGTGATAAGATTTTGGAGAAGTTATTATTACCTTCATATCTTCCTTAATTTCTTGATCAACACTTGGACTAACAACATCCTTATCTTTAAGTACTATGCCTTCTTTTTCTAAAAATGCACCCACAGTCTTTTCATATGTAAAAACTGTCTTTGTCTTTCCATTAATATTTAATTCTACATCATTTCCTAAAGCTGTGCTAAAACCCATTGTAAGCACTGAAACAAGCGCTAGGACTATTAAAATAAACTTTGCATTTTTAAAAATGTTTTTCTTATTCAAATAAATAACCTCCATAGCGTTACAAAATTGTAAATTTTGTTACACTTTTGTAACCTTTTCTAACCTCATAAAAGTATAATAAAAAAAACTTAATTTGTCAATTTTTTGTAACTTTTTTGTAATTCTTGGCATAATCTTTGAAATTTAGCCATTTTAAAGGTTGTATTATTTAAATATATTTTATGATAAAAATAAAAAAAGCTCTAAACATTGAAATTTAGAACTTTAAACTAAAATATTACATTTGTATTACAAATATTACTAGTTTTTTATTAATTTTTTATTAAAAATAATTTTTATATCTATTTACAGAAGTTTTTTACAAAATTCAAATCATCAATTATCAAACTTTACACAAGGTCAAAGACCTATTCTTTCTACAAATCTTCTCGTTATTTTGGCAGTAAAACCCCAAATAATGATGCCTTTATAATCATAGAATAGGACTTCTTCTTTTCCCCTTTTGAATTTGTAATTTTCTCCATTTGGAATCAAATGATAAGGAAAGTCTTCATTTCTATTTACATTTAAATCTAACTTGTAGGATTTTGGCTCAATCTCCATAAAAAATTTTAGTGGTACTGTGAAAATTTTTTCAACCTCATCCTTTGATGGAATAATTTCAAAAAAATCTTTTTTTATCTCACCAATATAAGTGTAAATAATAGCAGAATATGGATTTACTAAAAAATCCCCCTCTGAATATATTTCCAAATCCTTTTCTTTTATTAATAATTCCTCGCAGGTTTCACGAATAGCAGCCTGTTTTGGGCTTTCATTTCCCTCAATTCTGCCACCAGGGAAAGAAACTTCTCCTGGTTGATTTCTAAGATTAAGTGCCCTCTTTTCAAACAAAAGATGAATTTGTCCTCTTCTCTTTATCAAAGGTATCATGACAGAAAATCTGTTTTTAACATCCACAGGCATTGAACTTTTCTTCTGAAGTTTAGCTTTAATTTTCATTAATTCAAAATCAGCATTAAAATCCATTTTCTATTTCCCTCATTAATCCTTCAACTGTATAAATTTTGTATCTATCTATCTTGTTTTTTTCTGCTTCTCTTTCTAAAAGCTTATATAAAAGTTCATCGTATTTAAAATTTTCTGGCATCTCTAGCTCTGCTGCAATCTTTGGTACATATTCTTCAAATATCTTTCTAATAACTTTATTATCAATTTCGTAGACCTTTTCTTTTAAAATTTTATAAATATATTTTAAACTTTCTTCTTCTTTAATTGGCAAAATATAATACTCCTCACCCTTTAAACCCTTTACAGCTCTAAAGGCATCGAAGTAACCATTTTTTATTAATTCATCAGCTCTATCAGTATCAAAACCAAGTGTTGAACCAAGCCTTTTATTTGGTTTAACAATATATTTCGCACGCTCTTCATTTTTTATATTCCTATCAGAAAGTCTTACTAAAACAATATCCATGTCATCTTCAATCATTTCAATAGGAGCTGGAGATGCAAAACCTCCATCTAAAAATATTTTGCCATGAAGGGATTTTAATTTAAAGAAAGGAATGTAACAAGAGGCAATAATGTAATCTTTTATTAGTCCCTTCTCAATATCTTCTTTAAATAATTTCTCAACTTTTAAATCAGAAACATTAACTGTACAAATTCCAAAATCAATATCTGAATTTCTAAGCTTGTCTTCGTCAATAAATTGATCTACTAGTCTAAAAAGTGGATAGGGCGACCTTGTCAATTCAGGGATTTTTATGTCGTGCCTCCTTAATTTTTCTATAATTTTTGCCAGAATATCCTGATCTTCTTCCACAGTTTTTAATTCATTGACAAAAGAAGAAAAATCCAAGTTTTTCCAAGCTTTAAAACACTCATAGGCATCACCTTGGGCAAACATAGCTCCATTAAAGGCACCAATACTCGTGCCAACAATTTTTGAAAAATTAAATTCCATTTCCATAAGGGCAAAATAAGCACCTACTTGATAAGCGCCTCTTGCTCCACCACCTTCAAGGACCAAACCCCACTTTTTCATTTTACACTTCCAAGTTCAGATGTACAGTGTGGACATCTAGTTGCGTCAATTGCAATAGTTGACTTGCAGAAAGGGCATACCTTTTCTGTCGGTTTCACTTCTTCCTCTTTTTTAAATTTGCTAGTAACTTTTGAAATTTGTTTAATCATTATAAATATTACAAATGCAATAATTAAAAAATCAAAAACTGATTGCAAAAATACGCCATATTTAACTTCAGCAGTTCCAACAGTTATACTTAAATCAGAAAAATTAACCCCACCAATAATAATTCCAATAAGTGGCATTAAAATATTTTCCACAAGACTTGATACGATTTTGCCAAAGGCGCCACCTATAATAACCCCTACTGCCATATCCATTACATTGCCCTTAGAAATAAATTCTCTAAATTCTTCTATGAATCCCTTCATGTTCTACCTCCTAATTTTTGTGTATCACTTATTAATATAAGATACCCAACATCTAAATAAAAAAACCTATTAAGTTATACTTAATAGGCATCTAGATTTGTTAAATTTGTTTTAAAAGAATATTATTTTTATTCAGAAGTTCCATTGCATAATCATCCACTCTATAAGCTTCGTGATAATATATGGCACAAATTCCTGCTTGTATAAGTGCCTTTGTACAGTTTAAACACGGAAAATGTGTAACATAGGCCTTAGCACCCTTCACTGAAATTCCTTCCTTTGCACAATATAAAAGTGCATTCATCTCTGCATGAATTGTGGCAATGCAGTGCCCATCTCTCATTGTATGACCAACTTCGTCACAATGAGGGTTTCCCGTTACAGACCCATTATATCCAGTAGAAATAATTCTGTTATCAGAATTTACCAGCACGCAACCTACAAAGGCACGATCACAAGTGGATCTAGTCGCAACCATTTCAGTTATCTCCATAAAATATTCGTCCCAAGACTTTCTCATTTTGCCTCCTTTGCAAGCTTATCTACAAGTTCATTGTACTTCACACCACTATGTGCCTCTACTTTTATGAATTTTACTTCTAGTTTGTCTTTTATGTCATCGTAAAATTCTTTGTATAAAATTGTCCCCTCTTTATTTGTCTTCCAAAATCCAAGAGCCCAGGATCTTATACCCTCGTAATCGTAATGAAGATAAATTTTTCTCTTTCCAATAGATTCTGCGTACTCCATAGCCTTCATGGCGCCCTTTATTTCTCCAGAAACATTTCTCATCTCTGAACCTTTAAAAAATCTTTTAGAAAAGATATATTCTTCTTCGTCGTTAAACATATATACCCCATAGGAATGGCTCTTATCAGAATTCCTATAGGAGCCGTCTACATATGCTATTAGCTCATCCCTTTCTACCACTTCTTTTTTTTCTTCTTCTATTTCATTTAAAAAAGCTTTAGCATCTTCAAGAGTAGAAAATTTTTTAAAGCTTGCACCTTTAAATCCCATAGTCTCTTTTTTACACTCATCCCACGTTTTATATATTCCAGGGTTTCTTCCAACCCTTACTGCATAATAATTCATATTCACCTCAAAATTTGTCATTTGTCAACTATGTCTACTTATTATATAATTAGAAGTAATAAGAAGTCTAGACTTTGGAGGTAAAAATGAACAAAAAACAATTTGATAGAATGAAAAATGGCAAAGGCTTTATTGCTGCCCTTGACCAATCAGGTGGATCAACACCAAAGGCACTTTTAAATTATGGAATAACTGAAGACAAATATTCTAACGATGAAGAAATGTTTAACCTAGTTCATGAAATGAGAAAGAGAATTATAACTAATGAAGCTTTTACTTCTGATAGAATTTTGGCTGCAATTTTATTTAAAGTTACTATGAATTCAAAGGTTGACAATAAATTTACTGGCGACTACCTTTGGGAAGAAAAGGGCATAGTTCCTTTTTTAAAAATCGACGAAGGCCTTGATGAATTAAAAGATGGTGTACAACTTATGAAGCCTTTCAAACACATTGACGAGCTCCTTAAAAATGCTAAAGAAAGAAATATTTTTGGCACAAAAATGCGTTCCGTAATAAAGGAACTCAATGAAAAATCAATTGAAAAAGTTGTAGACCAACAATTTGAATATGCAAAGAAAATTTCTGATGCAGGCTTTGTCCCAATTATAGAGCCTGAAGTTGACATTCACGCTAAAGATAAAGCTGAAATTGAAGAAGTTCTAAAAAAATATTTAATCGAAGGACTTAAAAACTTAGAAAAAGAAAATTATGTAATGTTTAAATTAACTCTTCCTGAGAAAGAAAATCTTTACGAAGACTTATATAATTTCAGTCAAACAATTAGGGTTGTTGCTCTTTCTGGTGGCTACTCAAGAGATGAAGCTAATAAAAAACTTAGAAAAAACAAAAGTGTAATCGCTTCTTATTCAAGAGCTTTAACTGAAGGACTTAATGTCAACCAGACAGATGAAGAATTTACAAAGATACTTGACGAATCAATAGAAAAAAATTATTCAGCTTCAGTTGAAAAATAATTATTTAAATCTCCATTAATTTGGAGATTTTTTAATTTATGCTTAGTTTTTAAAACGATTTCATTTTTTATTTAACAAAATAATTAGTGAATATACAATATTATTGACTTTTAAATTTCTATAGCGTAAACTATTTCATAGATAATATTCTTATCTATGAGTGCTGACCGCTCATCAAATTTTTATTTTATTATTAGTATTTTACTAATTTACAATCAACTTTTTGATAACCGGGGTTCTCAATTTGGATACTGTCCGCTAGTTGATTTTTTAGTCGATGACCGGGGTTCCTCTGTAAATTTATCATTTATTATTTATATGGAGGTTTTATTTTATGAAAGAGTATCAATTAGACGTACCTACACCACATTCCTATACTTATGTTACTAAAAACTTGCCAAATGTAACAGTTGAGCAAAGAGAAAGAGCTCTTAAAGCTACTCACTACAATGAATTTGCTTTTCCTGCAGGAATGTTAACTATCGATATGTTGTCAGATTCAGGAACTACTGCTATGACAGATGTTCAATGGTCTGCAATGTTTTTAGGCGATGAATCTTATGGAAGAAACAAAGGCTACTATGTTCTTTTAGATGCCTTTAGAGACGTTTTTGAAAGAGGCGACAACCAAAAAAGAATTATTGACCTTGTAAGAACTGATTGTACTGATGTAGAAAAAATGATGAACGAAGTATATCTTTGCGAGTATGAAGGTGGATTATTTAACGGTGGATCTGCACAAATGGAAAGACCTAATACTTTTATCATCCAACAAGGTCGTGCAGCTGAGTCTGTTTTATTTGAATTAGTTAAAAAAATTTTAAATGAAAGAGAGCCGGGAAAGACTTACACAATTCCTTCAAATGGTCACTTTGACACAACTGAAGGAAATATTAAACAAATGGGTTCTATACCAAGAAACTTATATAACAAAAAACTTTTGTGGGAAGTTCCTGAAAATGGCCACTACGAAAAAAATCCCTTTAAGGGCAATATGGATACAGAAAAATTAGAAGAATTAATTGAAAAATTAGGACCTGAAAATGTTCCTCTAATTTATACGACTATTACTAATAATACTGTATGCGGTCAACCCGTTTCCATGGCAAATATTAGGGAATGTTCTAGAATAGCACACAAATATGAAATTCCATATATGTTTGATGCCGCTAGATGGGCAGAAAATGCTTACTTCATTAAAGTAAATGAAGATGGATACGCTGACAAGTCAATCCCAGAAATCGCAAAGGAAATGTTTTCTTATTGTGATGGATTTACTGCATCCCTAAAAAAAGATGGACACGCAAACATGGGTGGCGTGCTTGCCTTCAGAGACAAAGGCTTGTTCTGGAAAAAATTCTCTGACTTTAACGAAGATGGCTCAGTAAAAACTGACGTTGGTATTTTATTAAAGGTTAAACAAATTTCTTCATACGGAAACGACTCCTATGGCGGAATGAGTGGTAGAGATATTATGGCACTTGCTGCTGGACTTTATGAAGCTGCCAAGTTCGATTACCTTGATGCTCGTGTAAAACAATGTGAATATCTTGCACAAGGATTCTATAAAGCTGGAGTGAAGGGCGTTGTACTACCTGCTGGTGGACATGGAGTATATATAAATATGGATGAATTTTTCGACAATAAGCGAGCACCCGAAACTTTTGCTGGTCAAGGCTTCTCTGTTGAATTAATCAGAAGATATGGAATAAGAACAGCTGAACTTGGAAATTATTCTATGGAATACGATCTAAAAACTCCAGAACAACAAGCTGAAGTCGCTAATGTAGTTCGTTTTGCCATAAACAGAAGTCAACTTTCTAAGGAACACCTAGATTATGTAATTGCAGCTGTAAAAGCTCTTTATGAAGATCGTGCTACTATTCCTAATATTAGAATAGTAAAGGGTAAAAACCTTCCAATGCGTCACTTCCACGCATTCCTAGAAACTTATGAACCTTCTGAAGATGAAAAATAATGAACTTAATTAAAATTTAATATTAAATACCCCTTTCAAAAAGGGGTATTACCCTATTCAAGGAGAATAATTATGGATAACAACTTAAAAACTCGCGATGGTTTTAAAAGTAAATGGGGCTTTATACTTGCTTGTATAGGCTCTGCAGTTGGTATGGGCAATATCTGGAGATTTCCTATAATGGTTTCAGCCTATGGTGGCATGACTTTTTTAATTCCTTACATAATATTTGTTGTGCTTATAGGATCTACTGGAGTAATTTCTGAAATGGCCCTTGGAAGGTCAGCTGAAGCTGGTCCAGTGGGTGCTTTTGGCAAATGTACAGAACTTAGATGGAAAAACAAAAAAATTGGAGAAACTATTGGGCTTATACCTGTAGTTGGTTCTCTTGCACTTGCAATAGGTTACACTTGTGTAATGGCTTGGATTTTTAAATACACTTTTCTTTCACTAACAGGCGGACTTTATGCAATGGGTCAAGATATGGACGTAATTGGTGGAACTTTTGGACAAACTGCCTCTACCTTTGGTGCGAACATTTGGGTTGTAATAGCAATTATCGCAAGTTTCGCCATTATGGCAATGGGAGTATCTGGAGGAATCGAAAAAGCAAATAAAATTATGATGCCTACATTATTTATTTTATTTGTTGGACTTGCAATTTATATTTTTAAACTTGATGGAGCTTCAAATGGATACAAATACATCTTCACAGTAAACCCTGAAGGATTAAAAGATCCAAAGGTTTGGATCTATGCCTTTGGACAAGCCTTTTTCTCATTATCAGTTGCAGGAAGTGGCACTGTAATTTACGGGTCCTACCTCCCCAAGAACGAAAGTATACCATCATCTGCAAGAAATGTCGCAATATTTGACACTATTGCAGCATTATTGGCAGCTTTTGTAATTATACCAGCAATGGCAACAGCAAATGCACCCCTTGACACTGGTGGTCCTGGACTTATGTTTATTTATTTAGTAAATGTATTTAACGGAATGACTGTTGGAAAAATTGTTGGAATTGTTTTCTATATTTGCGTACTTTTTGCAGGATTAAGCTCAATAATAAATCTTTATGAAACACCTGTTGCTTACTTGGAAGAAAAATTTAATTTCTCAAGAGTAATTGCAACTACAACTATTCATATAATTGGTTGCCTAGTTGCCATCTTTATCCAAGCAATAGTAGGTGGTTGGATGGACGTAGTTTCAATTTACATCTGCCCACTAGGAGCATCTCTTGCAGGAATAATGTTCCTATGGGTTGCAGGAAAGGATTATGCACTGTCCGCAGTTAACCAAGGAGCTAAAAAAGAAATCGGTGGATGGTACTATCCACTTGCTAAATATGTATATGTTACTGCAGCAATAATTGCTCTAATAGCAGGAGCAATTCTTGGCGGAATTGGTTGATCTTTGATTTTTATATTTAAAAAGTGTTGGCTTTTCTTTTGCCAACACTTTTATTTTTTACTCTTAAAAATTATCCTTTTTGTTTCTAAAAATTATAAAATCCTCTAAATCTCTTGCAAGTAAAAAGGGATTTATTTTTTTCTCCTTGCCAATTGTTGAAGGAAGGGTGATTTTATTTTCTTCTCTTAATTTTTTTACTCTCTCATACTCTCTGTCTAAATCCTCATTAGAAATCACAGATTTTGCAAATTCTAAATTAGAAAGGGAATATTCGTGTGCAGGATAAACTTTTGTATCATCATCTAAACTTTTTAATTTTGAAAGACCCTCATAGGATTTTTTATAATCCTTTGTGAAAACTCTGCCACATCCAGCAAGAAAAAGTGCGTCGCCGCAAAATAAATTATCTTCCATTAGATAGGAAATATGTCCTTCTGTATGGCCAGCAGTTAAAATAACTTTAAAAATTTCATCTAAGACTTCAAATTCATCATCCTCTTTTACAGTAACATCGTTGTACTCTTTAGTTTCAACTGGTCCATAGACCTTTGCACCGCATTTATTTTTAAGTTCTTGAACTCCTCCCACATGATCCATGTGCTTGTGAGTAAGAAGGATGGCAACTAATTTTTTGTTTTTTAAATAATTAAGAACAGGAACTGAATCTCCGGGATCCACTACGATGATTTTGTCCTCCTTTTCAATTGTCCAAATATAATTGTCTTCAAAAGCCTTGATATAATTAATATTCATAAAACACCTCACTATATAATTACTCTAACTGCCTCTATTTAAACAAAGATGTGTTAATTTTAAAGGTTTTTAAAGTATAACTTCCTCAGCAATACTCCTTTAAGTCTTACTGTCTTATCTTTAGATAAAATTTTTATAAACTCTTACTTTAAGCTCCTTTGCTGGATAAAATAAAAAAACAGCCTATCTCAAGACTGTTTTTTTGAGGCTGTTTTAATAAATCCTATTTGCCTGAAAATGCTAATTATTCCTTCGCATTTTCTATATTACATGGATAAGATTTTTCATAAGTTCATGTTTTCTTTCAGTCGCATTGCTGTTAAAGTCAGAAAACCGAGACTTATCTCGGCTTTTCTTATTATTACATCATTCCCATTCCTTGATTCATTGCTGGCATTGCAGGTTTTTCTTCTTTTATATTTGCTACTGCTGCTTCTGTTGTTAAAATCATTGATGCTACGCTTGCTGCATTTTGTAGTGCTGATCTTGTTACTTTAGTTGGGTCTACTATTCCAGCTTTTTTCATGTCTACATATTCTGATTTATATGCATCGAAACCTATGCCCTTTTCTTTTTTCTTTACATGTTCTACTATTACTGAGCCTTCTAATCCTGCATTTTCTGCTATTTGTCTTAGTGGTTCTTCCAATGCTTTCAAGATGATATTTGCACCAGTTTTTTCGTCGCCCTCTAACTCATCAACTGCTTTTGCAACTGCTTCAATTGAATCGATTAATACTGTACCACCACCAGCTACTATACCTTCTTCAACTGCTGCTCTTGTTGCTGCAAGAGCATCCTCAATTCTTAATTTTCTTTCTTTTAATTCAACTTCTGTTGCTGCTCCTACTTGGATTACTGCAACTCCGCCAGAAAGTTTTGCAAGTCTTTCTTGTAATTTTTCCTTATCAAATTCTGAATCTGAATCTTCAATTTGGTTTTTAATGTGGTTAATTCTATTTTCAAGTTCAGATTTTTCGCCTGCTCCATTTACTATTACTGTAAGTTCTTTTTCAACTCTAACCTTTGACGCAGAGCCAAGCATATCAATTGTTGCATCTTTAAGATCTTGACCTAAATCAGAGGATACAACTTGTCCACCTGTTAAAATTGCAATGTCTTGTAGCATATCCTTTCTTCTGTCTCCATAGCCTGGAGCCTTTACTCCAACAACATTTAGAGTTCCTCTTAGGGAGTTTACAACTAAAGTTGCAAGTGCTTCACCTTCGATGTCATCTGCAATAATTAAAAGTGGTTTAGATGCTTGCAATACTTGTTCAAGTAGTGGTAAAATTTCTTGAATATTTGAAATTTTTTTGTCCGTAATTAAAATATATGGATCTTCTAATTCTGCAACCATTTTGTCAGAGTCAGTTACCATATATGGTGAAAGATATCCTCTATCAAATTGCATTCCTTCAACTACATCAAGGCTTGTGCCCATTGATTTAGATTCTTCAACAGTGATTACACCATCATTGCCAACTTTTTCCATTGCTTCAGAAATAAGCTTGCCAACTTGTTCATTTGCAGCTGAAATTGAAGCAACTTGTTCAATAGATTCCTTTGAAGAAACTTCCGTTGAAAAGTTTTTGATTTCCTCAACAGTACTTTCTACCGCCTTATCAATTCCCTTTTGTAAAACCATTGGATTTGCACCTGCTGCAATATTTCTCATTCCTTCTCTAATAATTGCTTGAGCAAGAAGAGTAGCTGTAGTAGTTCCATCTCCAGCAACGTCATTAGTCTTTGTAGCAACTTCCTTTAAAAGTTGTGCACCCATATTTTCAAATTTATCTTCACATTCAATTTCTCTTGCAATAGTTACACCATCATTTGTAATTAGTGGTGTGCCATATTCTTTGTCTAAAATTACATTTCTACCCTTAGGTCCAAGTGTTACTTTAACCGTATCTGCAAGAGTATTTATTCCTTTAATTAAGCCCTTTCTAGCTTCCTCTGAAAATTTAATTTCCTTTGCCATTTTATCACTCCTTATTCAATAACTGCCAAGATGTCTTGGAATTTTATTATTGTGTATTTTTCCTTATCAAGTTCAATATCATTTCCTGCATATTTTGAAAAAATAACTTTATCTCCTACTTTGACAAGTCCCTTCATATCTTCATCCGTATCTAGTTTATTTCCTATTGCAATAACCTCTGCTATATTTGATTCCTCTTTAGCTGAAGAAGGAAGTACTATGCCTGAAGCAGTTGTTTCTTCTTTTTCAATTTTCTTGATGACGATCTTATCGTCAAGTGGTCTAAGTTTCATCTATATTTACCTCCTTTTTATTAGCACTCGGCAACGCCTTCTGCTAATATATATATTAATACATTGGCAAAAATTTTTCAAGGGTTGAGTGCAAAATAAAAAATAAAAGCTTCACTTTTTTATAGCAAAGCTTTTGTTTTACTTCTACATTTATTTTTTAAACTTGAAACCCTCGTTTTGAAGTAATTTCTTTTTTTTCGCAATTCCTCCTGCATAGCCTTTAAGACTTCCATCGACTCCAATCACTCTATGACAAGGTACTATTATTGATATCGGGTTATGCCCAACTGCACCACCTACCCCTTGTGCCGACATTTTTTTATACTTTCCCCTCTCTATTAATTTCTCTGAGATAGCTTTATATGTAATAGTTTCTCCATAGGGTATATCTAATAAAATTTTCCACACATCTCTTCTAAATTCTGTTCCAATAAGTTTTATGCAAGGCATAAATTTTGGCTCTTCACCACTAAAGTAAATATCAAGCCACTTTTCTGTAGTTTCTAAATTTTTATTGATGATTTCTAACTTTTTTAAGTTAAAATCTTCTACCTCTTCACCTTTTATAACTTCTCCAAAATATTTTTGATTTTCAAAATATAGTCCAAGTAAAAATTCTTCATCAAAGATTAAATAAATTTTCCCTAATGGCGAGTTGTAAATTTTTTTATAAAACATAAGCCCTCCAAAAATATAAAAAAGGAAATCCCATTGGATTTCCTTATACTAATTCTATAATTGAAATTTCTGCACCGTCTCCACGTCTTGGACCCATCTTCAATACTCTAGTGTATCCACCATTTCTATCTGCATATTTTTCAGAATATTCTTCAAATAATTTTGTAACAACATCTTCAGAATAAATATATGCTAAAGCTTGTCTTCTTGCGTGAAGGTCGCCTCTTTTTCCAAGTGTAATCATGCGATCTGCAATTCTTTGAACTTCTTTTGCTCTAGTGTGAGTAGTTTTAATTCTACCTTCCCTTAAAAGAGAAGTAACAAGGTTTCTAAGCATTGCACGTCTATGACTTGAATTACGGCCAAGTTTTCTGTTTTTTGCCATAATGTCCTCCTTATTCTTCTTCAGGTTTGAGGCTAAGTCCTAATTCTTCAAGCTTTTCAGTTACTTCTAGTAGAGATTTCCTACCAAGATTTCTAACTTTCATCATTTCACTTTCAGTTTTATTAGTCAATTCCTCAACGCTGTTTATTCCAGCTCTCTTTAAACAGTTAAATGATCTAACAGATAAATCTAATTCCTCAACTGTCATTTCGAGAACTTTCTCTTTTTGATCCTCTTCTTTTTCAACCATCAAATTTATTTCACTGACATGTTCCTTTAGACCAATGAAGAGTTCAAGATGTTCTGTCAAGATTTTTGCTGCAAGAGATGTAGCTTCGTCAGCTTTCATTGAACCATCTGTTGTAACTTCAAGGATTAATCTATCATAATCAGTTCTTTGTCCAACTCTAGTGTTTTCAACTTTCCAGTTTACTTTTTCCACTGGTGTAAAATTAGAATCCATTGGAATAATTCCAATTTCAGTTATTTCATCCTTTTTAAGTTCAGAAGGTTCATAGCCTCTTCCCCTTTCAACCATCATTTCAAGATAAAAATCAGCATCTTCATTTAGCGTAGCTATATGTTGATCTGGATTAATAACAGTTACCTGAGGTTGAAGCTCAATGTCAGAAGCTTTAATTTCTCCCTTTCCCTTTTTTTCTATAACAAGTTTTACAGGTTCATCTTCAGTCATCTTTAAAACTATAGATTTAATATTTAAAACTATTTCAGGTACATCTTCCAATACACCTGGAATTGTATCAAATTCATGTTCAACGCCGCGTATATTTATAAAAGAAACTGCTGCGCCTGGTAGAGAGGAAAGTAACACTCTTCTTAAGGAATTTCCAATAGTGATACCAAATCCAGCTTCTAGAGGTTCAACGACGAATTTGCCATATAAACCTGACTCATCTAATTCTTCAATACTAATTCTAGGTTTTTCAATTTCAATCATGGGTACCCTCCTTCTCGATAAATAGTTTAGACTCTTCTACGTTTTGGTGGTCTACATCCATTATGAGGAATTGGAGTAACATCTTTAATCATAGTTACTTCAAGACCTGATGCTTGAAGAGATCTAATAGCAGCTTCTCTTCCTGAACCTGGACCCTTTACATATACATCAACGCTCTTTAATCCATGTTCTTTAGCTTTTTCAGCTGCTTCTTGTGCTGCTTCTTGTGCTGCAAAAGGAGTTGACTTTCTTGAACCTCTAAATCCAAGTTGTCCAGCACTTGCCCAAGAAATAACATTACCGTTAATATCAGTAAGAGTAACCATAGTGTTATTAAATGTTGAAGCTATATGAGCTTCTCCCTTTTCAATATTTTTACGAACACGTCTTCTAGAACGTGTAACCTTTTGTTTTTTAGCCATTAAAGTCCCCCCTTACTTACTTTTACTAACAAGTTTCTTAGGACCTTTTCTTGTCCTAGCATTAGTCTTAGTTTTTTGTCCCCTTACAGGAAGACCCATTTTATGCCTTCTTCCACGATAACAGTTAATTTCACGAAGTCTCTTGATGCTCATTGCAACATCACGACGCAAATCACCTTCTACGTGGTATTTATCTATTTCTTCTCTAATTTTAGCAAGTTCAGCTTCTGTCAAATCTTTAACTCTTGTATCAAAATCAACGCCTGCAGCAGTTAAAATTGCTTGAGATCTAGGTTTTCCAATACCATAAATATAAGTGAGTCCGATTTCAACTCTCTTTTCTCTAGGTAAATCTACACCGGAAATTCTAGCCATAATTACCTCCCTTATCCCTGTCTTTGTTTATGTTTCGGATTTTCGCAAATTACCATTACTTTTCCGTTTCGTTTAATTATTTTGCACTTTTCGCACATCTTTTTTACAGATGGTCTTACTTTCATTTAAATGCCTCCTAACTCTAGGATTATTTCTTTCTCCAAGTTATTCTTCCTCTTGTAAGATCATAAGGTGAAAGCTCAACTGTCACCTTATCACCAGGAAGAATTCTAATATAATTCATTCTCAATTTACCTGAAATATGAGCAAGTATGATATGTCCGTTTTCAAGCTCAACCTTGAAATGAGTATTTGGAAGAGCGTCTACAACAACGCCTTCAACTTCAATTACATCTTCTTTAGCCATATTATTAAGGATCCTCCTTTAGCTATAAGGTAATAGTTTCTTTCTAATATAACTGTCATTTAAATCTTTAACATTAAGATCAATGACATCCTTATATATATAAAGATGTTTTACCTTTTTTTTCTTTGGTCGATCTAGCTTTCTTAGCTTTCCATCTACGATAAAGAGAAAATCATCATCTATAATCTCAGTGATTACAAAAACTCTTCCCTCATCTCTACCTTTTTTGGATCTTACAACTTGTCCCCTTAAAAGACTAAATGTATTATCCATGAACTATTCAAGACCATTAACTATATCTTCAAATACTTTGTCAATGTCCTTAGCCCCGTCGATATCTACGAGAAGATTTTGCGCTCTGTAGTAATCAATAAGAGGTGCAGTTTGATCAAAGTAAACTGAAATTCTAGTCTTTACAGTTTCTTCAGTATCGTCATCTCTTTGAATAAGCTTAGTACCGTCCTTATCACAAATTCCTTCTTCCTTTGGAGGGTTGAATTTAACATGATAAGTCATTCCACAAGTTTTACAAACTCGTCTTCCAACAGCTCTTTCTATTAAAATTTTAGGATCAACTGTAATATTAATAACATTATTTAGCTTTTCATCATTTTTATCTAAAATAGAATCAAGACTAACAGCTTGAGCTACGGTTCTTGGAAAACCATCTAGTAAAAATCCCTTTTTAGCATCTTCCTTGTTTAGTCTATCTTCAACAAGTGCGATTACAAGATCGTCTGGAACTAAAAGTCCCTTATCCATATAAGATTTTGCTTCCTTACCAAGTTCTGTGTTGTTCTTAATATTTTCTCTAAAGATATCTCCAGTTGAAATGTGTGGAATATTGTATCTTTCAACAATATATTCAGCTTGTGTGCCCTTTCCGGCCCCTGGAGGTCCCAATATAACTAATTTCATAAATGCCTCCTATTTATTCTTTAAGAAACCACGATAATTTCTCATGATTAATTGTTGTTCTAATACTCTGTGAATTTCAAGCACAACACCAACTACGATGATAATTGAAGTACCACCATAATTAAATTGTAATCCTGAAATAAGTGTTAGTATAGTTGGAAGAACTGCAAGTATAGAAAGCGCAATTGCTCCTGGCATAACCAATCTATTCAAAGTTCTACCTAAATAATCACTTGTCGGTTTACCTGCTCTAATTCCGCTAATAAAGCCACCATTAGCTTGAAGGTTTTTAGAGTATTCAACAGTATTAAATTGGATTGTCGTGTAGAAAAATGTGAAGAATACAATAAGAATTATAGTAAATATTATATAAATCACAGCTCCAGGTCCTCCAGCAGGAGTTAACCATTTTTGAATCCAATTTCTAGTTGATTCACTAGTGAACATAGCAATAGTTGCTGGAATAGCAAGTAGTGAGTTGGCAAAGATAATTGGCATAACACCAGTCATCAAAACTTTAATAGGAATATGAGTAGCTTGACCGCCATACATTTTTCTTCCTACAACTCGCTTTGCATATTGTACAGGAATTCTTCTTTCACCTTCAGTAAGTGTTACTACAAATACAACAATTGCAATTGCAATTATTACGAATAGCACTAAAAAGATTGGACTAGATTTTCCCGCTCTTACAAGAGCAACTGATTGAGCTATATCAATTGGGAATCTTGAAACGATACCTGCAAAAATTAAAATTGAAATACCATTTCCAATTCCATGTTCAGTTATTTGTTCACCTATCCAAACTAGAATAGCAGTACCTGCTACAATTGATAGGATAATTGTTGCATATTCAATAGCACTTGTTGCGTTTATAGCTTGTCTGAAAAGACCAAAAGTATAACCAATGGCTTGTACAAGAGCTATGGCGATAGAAAGATATCTAGTATACTTTGCAATAGCCTTTCTACCAGTTTCTCCCTCTTTTGCAAGAGATTCCAATGAAGGAATTGCAATTGTCAAAAGTTGAAGAATAATTGACGCAGTAACATAGGGATATATATTAGCGGCAAAAATTGTAAACCTTCTAAAGTTACCTCCTGCCATTAAATCTAGGAAGGAGAAAATTGATCCACCTGCTCCACTCATAAGTTGTGAAATAACTTGTGAGTTCATGTAAGGAACAGCAATATGTGATCCAAGTCTATATAATAGAAGCATGAATAAAGTGAAAAGCATCTTCTTGCGAATTGACTCAATTTTCCATGCATTTCTAAAAGTAGATAGCATTAAATCACCTCGGCCTTTCCTCCGCAAGCCTCAATTTTTTCTTTAGCAGATTTTGAGAAATGCTGAGCTTTTACAGTAAGTTTAACATTTAATTCACCATCTCCCAAAATTCTAATTCCGTCTTTAGCTTTTCCAGCTTTGATAAATTTATTTTCTATTAAGAATTCAGGAGTGATTTCAGTTCCTTCTTCAAATACATTAAGATCTGCTACGTTAATAACTGCATATTCCTTCTTAAAGATATTTGTAAATCCTCTCTTAGGAAGACGTCTAAATAGTGGCATTTGTCCACCTTCAAATCCAGGTCTAACTCCTCCGCCACTTCTAGCATTTTGTCCCTTGTGACCTTTGCCAGATGTTTTTCCAGTACCGGAACCTATTCCACGACCTACTCTTTTTCTAGCTTTAACTCCGCCGCCTTCATTAGGTCTTAAGTCATGTAACTTCATTAGGTACACCTCCTTATTCTACTATTTCGATCATATAATCGACTTGTTTCAACATACCTCTAATTTGAGGTGTATCATTTTTTTCAACAACTTGGTTTAATTTTTTAAGACCAAGTGCTTTTATTGTTTTTCTGTGTTTAGGTACTCTACCGATAGGACTTTTTACAAGTTTAATTTTAATTGTACTCATGATTTTCCTCCTATCCTATTATTTCATCCGCTGATTTATTTCTAAGTCTTGCAACAGATTCAACAGTTTTAAGTTGTTTTAATCCTTCAATTGTTGCATTAACTGTATTTCTTGGATTATTTGTACCAATATTCTTAGTACGAATATCAGTGATACCTGCAAGTTCACATACAGCACGAACAGCTCCGCCTGCGATAACTCCTGTACCTTCTCTTGCTGGTTTTAAGAAAACTCTACCTGCTCCATAAATTCCAGTTACTTGATGAGGAATAGAAGTATTTAGTAGGTTTACTTTTATAATATGCTTTCTAGCATCTTGTGTTGCTTTTCTTATAGCTTCAGGAACTTCAAGAGCTTTACCTGTACCTACACCAACGTGTCCATTTTTGTCGCCAACTACTACAAGAGCAGAAAATCTAAAATTTCTACCACCCTTAACTACTTTGGCAACTCTATTTATAGATACAACTCTTTCTTCAAGATCAAGTTCTGCCGCATTTATTAATGAACGCTCCATTACTTCCTCCTTCTTAGAATTTTAGCCCAGCTTCTCTAGCTGCGTCAGCAAGTGCTTTGATTTTGCCATGATATACATAACCGCTTCTATCAAAGACAACTTCTTCGATGCCTTTTTCCTTTGCTTTCTCAGCAATAGAAGCACCAACAGCCTTTGCCGCTTCAATATTTCCAGTGTTTTCTAAATTCAATGCCTTATCAAGAGTTGATGCACTTAATAAAGTATTGCCAGCTTCATCATCAATTAGTTGAGCATAAATATGCTTAGATGATCTGTAAACTGAAAGTCTTGGTTTAGCAGAAGTACCGGAGATATGATTTCTAAGTCTTTTGTGTCTTTTTATTCTATTTGCATTTTTATTAATCTTTTTTAACACTTAAATTCTCCTCTCTTACTTACCAGTCTTACCAACTTTACGTCTTACATATTCATCAGTATATCTAATACCTTTACCCTTGTAAGGTTCAGGTTCTCTGAAGCTTCTAATGTAAGCAGCATAAGCGCCAACTTGTTGTTTGTCATTACCCTTTACAATAATGGAGTTAGCTGCAGGAACTTCAACTTCAATACCTTCTGGATCTTCAAGATCAAGAGGATGTGAAAATCCTAAGTTAAGAGAAAGAACCTTTCCTTTCTTAGCAGCTCTATATCCAGTTCCGATTATTTCAAGTGATTTTGAGTAACCTTCTGTAACGCCAATTATCATATTGTAGATTAGAGTTCTAGTTAAACCGTGAAGTGCCTTAATTTTTTTAATCTCATTTGGTCTTTCTACAGTGAGAACTCCGTCATTTAATTCTATTTTTAAATCTTTATCAAAAGATTGTGTTAGTTCACCCCTTGGTCCCTTAACAGTTACTGTTTGACCGTCAATTTTAATATCAACGCCCTTTGGGATTTCAATAGGTTTTTTGCCAATTCTTGACATTTTTCACCTCCAAATTACCAAACGTAGCAGATTACCTCTCCGCCAACTTTTTCTTTTCTTGCCATTTTATCTGTAATTATTCCCTTAGATGTAGAGATAATTGCAATTCCCAGTCCTCCTAGAACTTTAGGAACATCTTCGCACTTAACATAAACTCTAAGTCCCGGTTTAGATATTCTCTTTAATCCAGAAATAACTCTTTCTCCGTCTTGAGAATACTTAAGATCAATCTTGATCATTCCTTGTTTGTCGTCTTCAACAACATCATATCCTTTAATATAACCTTCATCAAGAAGAATTTGAGCGATTTCTTTTTTGATTTTTGAACAAGGAATATCAACAGATTTATGTCTTGCATTATTTGCATTTCTAATTCTTGATAGCATATCTGCAATTGGGTCTGTCATCATATCAGTTTGCCTCCTTTCATCTAAGGCTTTACCAGCTAGCTTTTCTTACGCCAGGAATTTGTCCCTTATACGCAAGTTCTCTAAAGCATATTCTACATATTCCATATTTTTGTAAAACTGAATGTGGTCTTCCACAAATTTTACATCTAGTATATTCACGAGAAGAATACTTTTGTTTCCTCTTTTGTTTTGCAATCATTGATTTTTTTGCCACAATGTACCTCCTTAAGCCTTAGCAAAAGGCATTCCCATTTTATCTAGGAATTCTTTAGCTTCTTCATCAGTATTAGCAGTAGTTACTATGATGATGTCCATTCCTCTAATAGCATCAACTTTATCATACTCAATTTCAGGGAAGATAAGTTGTTCTTTAAGGCCTAGAGCATAGTTTCCTCTACCGTCAAAAGCAGTAGGCTTAACACCTCTAAAGTCTCTTACTCTTGGAAGGGCAACATTCATTAATTTGTCTAAGAATTCATACATTCTTTGTCCTCTTAGAGTAACCTTAACGCCAACATTTTGTCCTGCACGAAGTTTAAAGTTGGCAATTGATTTTCTCGCCTTAGTAACAACAGCCTTTTGACCTGCTATTGTAGTAAGTTCCTCTACTGCAGATTCAAGAGCTTTGTGATTGTCTTTAGCTTCACCAATTCCAATGTTAATAGTGATTTTTTCAAGTTTCGGTACTTCCATAACGTTGCTGTAGTTGAAACGTTCCATTAGGTGGCCCACAACTTCTGTCTTATATTTTTCTTGTAGTCTTGAAGTCATTATTCTACCCCCTACTTAATTACCTTTCCGCTAGATTTTGCAAATCTAACTTTTTTTCCGTCTTCTATCTTATATCCAATTCTTGTAGCTTTTCCTGATGCACTGTCAAAGTACATAACATTAGATACATGAATTGGAGCTTCCATTTTTTCTATTCCACCTGGATTTTGTGGTCCTCTAGGTTTAATGTGTTTAGTAACAATATTTACCTTTTCAACAACTACTAAATCTTTTTTAGGAATTGTTCTTAATACCTTACCAGTTTTGCCTTTATCTTTTCCGGCTATAACTTTTACGATGTCATCCTTTTTAATTTTCATATTACACCTCCAAATTATAGTACTTCCGGAGCTAGAGAAATAATTTTCATAAAGTTTCCAGCTCTTAGTTCTCTAGTTACAGGTCCAAAAATACGAGTACCAACAGGGCTTCTATCATCTTTAATTACAACAGCAGCATTGTCGTCAAAACTAATGTAAGATCCATCTTTTCTGCTGATACCCTTGTTTGTTCTAACAACAACTGCTTTTACAACAGAACCTTTTTTGACAACGCCACCGGGTGTTGCATTCTTTACAGAACAAACCACGATATCTCCGATACTAGCTGTTTTTCTATTAGTTCCACCAAGGACTTTAATTACAGATAGTTCTCTTGCACCTGAATTGTCAGCAACACGCAATCTTGTTTCTTGTTGAATCATGTTATTCTCCTTTCAAGTTAAAATTATTGAGCTTTTTCAATAATTTCTACAAGTCTCCATCTTTTATCTTTACTTAGTGGTCTAGTTTCCATAAGTTTTACGCGATCACCAATACCACATTCGTTGTTTTCATCATGAGCCTTGAATTTAGTAGTCTTCTTAAATCTCTTCTTGTAAATAGGGTGAGTTTTAAAAGTCTCAATTGCTACTACAATAGTTTTATCCATTTTATCACTTACTACAACTCCAGTTATAGTTTTTCTTGAATTTCTTTCCATGAGATTAAGCCTCCTTTCCAACTTCAAGTTCACGTTCTCTAATGATCGTCTTTACTCTTGCTATATCTCTTTTAACCATTTTAATGCTTGATGGATTGTCAAGTTGGCCTGTTGCCAATCTAAATCTCAAATTAAAAAGTTCATTCTTAAGCTCATTAACTTTATTATTTAATTCTTCGCTTGATAAATTACGAATTTCATTAGCCTTCATTTGAGTCACCATCCTTATCTTTCATAACGAATTTAGTTTTCACAGGCAGTTTCATAGATGCAAGTCTCATAGCTTCTCTTGCAACTTCTTCAGAAACACCGCCCATTTCAAATAAAATTCTTCCTGGTTTAACTACTGCAACCCAATACTCTGGAGCACCTTTACCAGAACCCATACGAGTTTCAGCAGGTTTTTCAGTAACAGGTTTGTCTGGGAAAATCTTAATCCAGATATTTCCACCTCTACGAATATATCTTGTCATAGCACGACGTGCCGCTTCTATTTGATTTGAAGTTATCCAACAAGGTTCTAAAGCTTTTATACCATATTCGCCATATGCAAGCTCATTACCACGCATAGCCTTGCCCTTCATTCTGCCTCTGTGAACTTTACGATATTTTACTCTCTTAGGCATCAACATGACTATTCCTCCCTTCTTTAAGACTCTTTATTCTTATTGTCTCTTCTATTGTTTCTGTTAAAATTATTATTTCTGTTATCGCGTCTTTTGCGATTTCTATTATCTCTGTTATCTCTAGGTTTTCTTCTTGAATCTTCTTTTAATTCAGGGAGAACTTCGCCCTTATAAAGCCAAACCTTAACGCCAATCTTACCGTAAGTAGTATCAGCTTCAGCGAAACCGTAGTCGATATCAGCTCTTAATGTTTGAAGAGGAATAGTTCCTTCAGAATAACCTTCAGTTCTTGCCATATCTGCACCGCCTAAACGACCTGATACAGCAGTCTTAATACCAAGAGCTCCTTGACGCATAGTTCTTTGAATTGCTTGTTTCATAGCACGTCTAAATGCAACTCTTCTTTCAAGAGATTCTGCAATGCTTTCAGCAACTATTTGTGCATCTAAATCTTGATTTTTAATCTCCTCAACATTTATTACAACAGATTTATTTGTAAGCTTTTCAATTTCAGCTCTAAGTTCTTCAACTCCAGCTCCGCCACGTCCAATTACCATTCCTGGTTTAGCTGTGTGAATTGAAACTTTAACTCTATTAGCAGCTCTTTCAATTTCAATCTTAGAGATTCCTGCAGTATAAAGTTTTTTCTTGACATATTTTCTAATATTGTTGTCTTCAACTAAAAGATCGGCAAAATTTTTCTTGTCTGCGTACCATTTTGAATCCCAATCTTTAATTATTCCAACACGAAGTCCATGTGGGTTTACTTTTTGGCCCATTCTCTACCTCCTTACTCTCTTTCTGCTACTACAACGCCAATGTGACTTGATCTTTTAAGGATTGGATAAGCCATACCCTTAGCCTTAGGACGAAATCTCTTCATAGTAGGTCCGTCATTAGCGTATGCTTTTTTCACATAAAGATCGTCTCTGTCCAAATTAAGGTTGTTTTCAGCATTAGCTACAGCTGATTTTAGTACCTTATAGAGTTCATGAGCTCCCCTCTTATTAGTAAATTTTAAAATAGAGAGGGCCTCATCAACACTTTTGCCGCGTATTTCAGCGCAAATATAATTCACCTTAAGAGGTGATATTCTTACATATTTTGCAATTGCTTGTGCTTGCATTATAACCCTCCTTATTTAACTGTTGTGCTCTTTTCGCTCTTGCCGCCGTGGCCTCTATATGTTCTCGTTGGAACAAATTCACCTAATTTATGTCCTACCATGTCTTCAGTAATGTATACTGGCACATGTTTTCTGCCGTCATGAACAGCAATTGTGTGTGATACAAATTCAGGGAAAATAGTTGAGCGACGAGACCAAGTTTTAATTACTTTCTTTTCGTTCTTTTCATTAAGCTCGTCAACCTTCTTTAGAAGGTGTTCATCAGCAAATGGTCCTTTTTTTATTGATCTACTCATTATACCCTCCGATTACTTAGTTCTTCTTCTTACTATATACATATCAGATTTTTTAGATTTCTTTCTAGTCTTAAGCCCTAGAGCTTTCTTGCCCCAAGGAGTCATTGGTGAAGGTCTACCTACTGGAGTTCTACCTTCTCCACCACCATGTGGGTGATCAACAGGGTTCATTGCAGATCCTCTAACATGAGGTCTTCTTCCAAGATATCTGCTCTTACCCGCTTTACCTAGTGTAATAAGTTCGTGAGAAATATTTCCAACTTGTCCAATAGTTGCCCTACATCTTTGATTTATCAATCTAAATTCACCTGAAGGAAGTCTAAGTTGAGCATATTTTCCTTCTTTAGCCATTAGTTGAGCTGATGATCCAGCACTTCTTGCTATTTGGCCGCCCTTGCCTGGAGTCATTTCGATATTGTGAATAGTAGTACCAACTGGAATGTCAGCAAGCATTAGCGCATTACCAATTTTAATATCGGCATCTGAACCTGATTCGATTACATCTCCAACTTTTAATCCATTAGGTTGAATGATATATCTCTTTTCACCATCTGCATAATGTAAAAGTGCAATGTAAGCTGTTCTATATGGATCATATTCAATAGCCGCTACTTTTGCAGGAATATTATCTTTATCTCTCTTTAAATCTATAATTCTATATTTTCTCTTAACTCCGCCGCCTCTATGTCTACTAGTAATTCTACCTTGTGAATTTCTACCGGCAGTTTTTTTGATGCTAACTAAAAGAGATTTTTCAGGTGTCTTCTTTGTAATCTCTTCAAATGTAGCAACAGTCATCTGTCTACGGGCAGGAGTTGTAGGTTTAAATCCTCTAATCGCCATTTTAATACCTCCTACTATCAGATAGAATCAAAAAATTCTATCGGTTCTGAGTCATCAGTAAGCTTAACTATAGCTTTTTTCCATGAAGGACGTCTACCTTGATGAACTCCTTGTCTTTTTAATTTTCCACGCATATTCATTGTATATACTTTTTCAACCTTAACGCCGAAGATTTCTTCAACAGCTTTTCTGATTTCAGGTTTAGTGGCATCCTTTTGCACTTCAAAAGTGTACTTATTTTCTGCCATCATATCCATGCTTTTTTCAGTAACTAAAGGTCTTTTAATAATGTCAAATTTATTCATCAGTTAAAAACCTCCTCAACAACATCTAGTGCAGCCTTTGAGATAATAAGATTATCGTATTTTAATAAATCATATACATTAATATCAGTGGCTCTAGATGTTTTTACTCCAGCGATATTTCTTGCAGCCCTTTGAACGTCCTTTTCGTCATCATTAACAACTACAAGCGCTTTTTTTCCTGCTTTAATATCCTTTAAGATGTTTGCAAAGATCTTTGTCTTTGGCTCATCCATTGTGAACTTATCAACAAGAATCATTTCACCATCTTGGAATTTGCTAGTAAGAACTGACTTAAGAGCAACTCTTCTAGCCTTCTTAGGAGTTGTATAAGAATAATCTCTTGGTTTCTTAGCGAAAACAACTCCGCCACCTCTCCATTGAGGCGATCTAATAGAACCTTGTCTTGCACGACCTGTTCCTTTTTGTCTCCAAGGCTTTCTTCCGCCTCCACGCACTTCAGCACGAGTTTTAGCAGAGTGAGTACCTTGTCTTTTATTAGCCAAAATATTTTTAACAACTAAATAAACAGCATGAGTGCTTATAGGAGCATCAAATAGCCCTTCACTTAGTTCGACTTCTTCAACAGGATTTCCCTTAATGTCAATCATTTGAATTTTAGGCATTTCTTAACCTCCCTATCTTATTTAGTCATTTTAACAGTGCTTTTAATTCTTACAGTTCCCTTCTTAGGTCCTGGGATAGCACCCTTAACTAAAATTAAATTTTTATCTGTATCTATTCTAACAATTTCTAAATTTTGAACAGTAACTCTTTCGTTACCCATTTTTCCAGCCATTCTATGGTTTTTGAATACTTTTCCTGGATAAGAAGCAGCACCCATACCACCTGGCATTCTGTGGAATTTAGAACCGTGAGTTTCTCTACCACGGCCAAAGTTATGGCGTTTGATAATACCTGCAGTTCCTTTTCCCTTTGAAGTACCAATTACATCAACATGTTCCTCTACTTCAAAAATATCTACCTTTATTTCATCTCCAAGGTTGTAAGAATCTACATCATCAGTTCTAAATTCAGAAAGATGTTTTCTATATCCTACGCCTGCCTTGTCGAAATGTCCCTTCTCAGGTTTGTTAAGTTTTTTTTCTTTAACTTCATGTGTTGCAACTTGGATAGCATTGTATCCATCACTTTCAATTGTTTTCTTTTGCACAACAACATTTGGTTCTACTTCAATAACTGAGACAGGAGTAACATTACCCTCTTCATCAATAATTTGGGTCATGCCAATTTTTTTACCTACTAAATATTTCATGTTGCACCTCCTAGTATTTACAGCGGACTTCTAAATAGAAGTCTTATAAAGCAAAGTCTTAAAGTTTAATTTCTATGTCTACACCAGCTGGTAGATTTAACTTCATAAGTGAATCTACAGTTTTTTGTGTAGGATTAAGTATATCAATTAGACGCTTGTGAGTTCTTTGCTCAAATTGTTCTCTTGAATCCTTATACATGTGTACAGCTCTTATAATTGTAATAATTTCCTTTTCTGTTGGAAGAGGAATTGGTCCAGATACTTCTGCACCGCTCTTCTTAGCAGCTTCAACAATTCTTAACGCTGAATTATCAAGTAATTCGTGATCATAAGCTTTAAGTTTAATTCTGATTTTTTGTTTGCCTTTGTTAGACATATTTACCTCCTATTCGCTAAATCCTTACTTGCGAATGGGGTTATCGATAAACGCGCCCTAGTGTATCATAGAGCCCATCTGAAAAAAATAACCCTCGCCCAAGTCCAGCTTGGACTTCTCCGTCATAATTACCTCAAAACTCCTTTTTTTCAGCAAAGTTTCGAGCAACTTATGACTTCATCGCAACATTCTTTTTTAAACGCTTAAACATTATATAGTATATTTAAGCCAATGTAAAGGAATTTTTTGAAGTAATTGAAAATTTTTCGGGAAATTTTAAACTTCTCCATTGTAATTTTTAGAGAAACTTTTTCTATAATTATAAATTAAATTGTAAGTTAAATTTATTTTAATAAAAAACTTTCTTTTTTTCTGTGTATAAAATTTTGAATTTTCTTACACCTTCTCCTCAATTCATATTCTTCTCTTTAAACCTTTTAATTTATTTTACCAATCCCGACCAATAGCTCATTCTAAAAGAGAAAAATATGGCTTAGCTTTAACTAAACCATATTTCTTCTATTATATATACAATTAGTCTATAAATTTTATTTAGTCATTAAATAATTATATGCCCCTAGTGCAGCTATGGCTCCGCTACCTTGCGCTATCACAATTTGTTTAAATGTAGAATTCGTACAATCTCCCGCTGCGTAAATTCCTTCTTTATTAGTTTTTCCAAACTCGTCTACAATAATTTCGCCACGAGAATTTTTTTCTACATTGTCGAGCCATTCAGTCGTAGGAACAAGGCCCACTTGAATAAAGCATCCCTGTGTATCTTCTGTAATTACTTCACCGCTAACTCTATCTTGATAAGTTATTTTTTCTAAAACTTTTCCACCCTCTAGACTTTGTGTAGCAGCATTAGTAATAACCCTTACATTTTTAAGTTCCTTTAACTTATCTTGTAATATAGAGTCTGCCTTTAACTCCGGTAAAAATTCTAATACTAAAACTTCCTTTGCAATGCCTGCCAAGTCAATAGCTGCTTCTATACCCGAGTTTCCTCCGCCGATTACTGTAACCCTTTTATTCTTAAATAAAGGTCCATCACAATGTGTGCAATAAGCTACGCCCTTATTTCTAAATTCAATTTCACCAGGAACTCCGATTAATCTCCACTTAGCACCAGTTGCTATAATTATTGTTTTAGACTTAAGTTCTCCATGATCAGTAATTATTTTAATTGGATTTGCTTCTATTATATTTTCTACATTTACATTATCTATAATATCCACATTATACTTTTGTACATGTTCCCTTACATAGTCCATGAATTTAGGCCCCTCAGTATATGAAAGCCCAGTAATGTTTTCTATTGCTAAAGTTTCCTTAACTTGTCCGCCAAATTCCTTAGCAACAAGCCCTGTCTTTATTCCCTTTCTGGCAGCATAAATTGCTGCAGTTGCCCCTGCAGGCCCACCGCCTATTACCAATACGTCAAATTCTTCTTTTTCATCTAGCTTTAAATCTTCTTTCTCATCTGTAACTTTATTTAAAATTTCATTAAGAGAAATCTTGCCGTTATAGAATAATTCACCCTTTAGGTAAGAAGTTGGTACAGCCAATATTCCTAATTCTTCAACATAATCCTTAAACATAGAACCATCGATCATAGTATGTTTAATTTTAGGATTAAGTACAGCCATTATATTTAAAGCTTGAACAACTTCAGGACAATTGTGGCAGCTTAGGCTTACAATAGTTTGAAAATCAAGCTCTTTATCAATTGATTTTATTCTCTTTATTTGTGACTCTTCAATCTTTGGTACTCTTCCCCCTACTTGGAGAAGTGCTAGGACAAAGGATTCAAATTCATGTCCCAAGGGAATTCCTGCAAAAGTTATTCCCTCTATATCTTCTGAAGATAAAGAAAAACTAGGAGTATACTTTAAATTTCCCTCTTTTAGTTTTAATTTATCTGATAAAGGTAATAACTCATCTATAAATTCCTTAACTTTTTTTGAATTTTCACTCTCATCAAGACTTGCAGTGATTACAACCTCTCTTTCGAGAAGTTGTAAATACTGTTTTACTTGATTTTTTAGATTTGAATCCAACATTAGATTTTACCAACAAGATCTAGTCCTGGAGTTAATGTTTCACCTGTTTCTTTCCATTTAGCTGGACATACTTCGCCAGGATTATTTCTTACAAATTGTGCCGCACGAATCTTATCGTATACTTGACTTGCATCACGGCCAATTCCATCTGCATTAATTTCAACAGTTTGAATTATTCCATCTGGATCAATAATAAAAGTAGCTCTTTGTGCCAATCCTGGCTCTTCATCAAGCACATCAAAATCTCTTGTAATTGATTTATGTGGATCAGCAAGCATTGTAAATTCTAGCTTAGAAATAGCTTCTGAATGATCATGCCAAGCTTTATGCACAAAATGTGTATCAGTTGACATAGAATAAACTTCAACACCTAATTCTTGTAATTTAGCATATTGACCTTGCATATCCTCAAGTTCCGTAGGGCATACAAAAGTAAAATCTGCCGGGTAGAACATTAACACCGTCCATTTACCTTCAAAATCTTTATTTGTAATTTCGATAAACTCTTCTTTCTTTGGACTATAGCCCATTGTTTTAAACTCTGGAATTTTCTTTCCTATTTGTGACATATTGTCCTCCTTTATTTTAATTTTAACTTTTGCGATAATATTATGATAAACATTATCAGTATTAATATACCCTAGAAATTTTTTTATAAACTTCTTTTATTAATAACATAAATTTAGTCCCCCTTTCAAATATCGCTTATTCAATTTCTTTAAAACTTCTGCGTTTAATATTTAAGGCAATGTAATATATTTTCTTCAAAAACACTAATATCCTTTTTATAAATTTATTGTTCCATAAAAGTTTTCTTCCCATCAAAATTCTTAAATCGAAATATAAATCTATTTATTAGGGTATAATATAAATATATTAAATAAATATTAAGGAGGAACTATGAAGATATTATTATTAATGAAAACTGTTCCTGACACAACTAATGCAAAAATTGACCCAGAAACTAATAACTTAATTAGAGATGGAATTAAAACTATAATAAATCCATCAGACTTATGTGGACTTAAATTTGCATTAAATATATCAGAACAAGTAGAAGAAGATGTCCAAATTGACGTGCTAACTATGGGACCACCTTCAGCAGAAAAATTTTTGCGTGATTGCATACAAATGGGTGCAGAAGAAGCTTATCTATTAGAAGGTCTTGAGTTTAAAGGATCTGACACAATAGCAACTTCCTATGCACTTGCAGAAGCGGCGAAATCAATTTGTGATTACGATATAATCTTTACAGGCGACCAAACTACAGACGGCGATACTGGACAAGTAGGCCCACAAATTGCAGAAAGACTCGGCATGAATCAAGTTACTTATCTATGCGACATAAATTATCGAGATGGCGAATTTGAAGTTAAGAGAAATATAGGCACAGGCGTTGAAACCATAAAATTATCTACACCTTTTGTTGCAACAGCCCTAAAGGGTTCAGTGAACAAGCCTTCAAAATTTGCATTAAATAGAGATGAAATTGCAAAGGAAAAAGAAATTCACGTCTTAACTGCATCTTCCCTTGGACTCGACCCTGACAAGCTTGGACAAAAGGGTTCTCTTACAATAGTAAAGGATTTAAGTGCTCCAAGAAAATCAGAAGCAGGAAACATAATTGACACTGGCTCTGCAAAGGGAAATATCAAAGAAGTCATAAAAATTTTAGAAGATAAGAAAGTATTAGTGTAGGTGATAAAATGAAAAAAGGAAATATTTGGGTAGTAAACGAAACTTCAGAAGGTTCACTTTCACTTATTACTAAAGAAACTATGTCAAAGGCAAAAGAACTTTCTGAGGATTTAGATAAAGAACTTGTATCAATTGAAATTGGATTTAATAACGACGAAATGGCAAGAGAATCAGGATACTATGGTGCCGACAAAGTAATTCAGGTAGAGGATGAGCTTTTAGAACATTACAATACCTTGGGCTTTGCAAAAGTTTTAGAAACATTAATGGATAAATACGACCCAGCAATAATAATGCTACCAGCAAGCCACAACGGTCGTGACCTTGCCGGAAGAATTTCCGCAAAAAAAGGCGTTGGACTTGTTGCAGACTGCTCCTCAGTCGAGCTAGCAGAAGATAAAAAAGATATAAAATGGATTAGACCATCCTTTGATGGAAAATTATTCTGCGACGTAAGAATTTTATCTGAAATTATGATGGCAACAATTGGAAGAGGAGCCTTTGTAGAGGCCACTCGTGACGAAAGTAAAAAGATTGAAATAATAAAAGAAGAAGTGAAACTTAAAGAAGAGGACATTGCTACAAAATTTATTGGCTTTGAAAAATCTGACATAAACCCTCTACTCGACAAACTTATGAATTCAAAAATAGTTGTATCAGGTGGATTGGGACTTGGCGGCCCAGAAAACTGGCACTTAGTAGAAGAACTTGCCGATGCTCTTGGCGGTGCAGTTGGCGCAACAAAAGCTGCAACTGACCTTGGCTGGTGTGATAAAGACCTTCAAGTTGGAGTAACTGGCGTGCAAGTAAAACCAGACTTATACATTGCCCTTGGAATATCGGGAGCAATTCAACACACAAAGGGAATGGACAACTCCGCTACAATTATTGCAATAAATAAGGACCCAGATGCAGCAATATTTAACGTAGCAAGCTATGGAATAGTAGACGATTTATTTAATATAGTTCCAGACTTAATAAAAGAAATTAAAAATAGAAAGTAAATTTTAAAGCCACGGGAAACCATGGCTTTACTTTTTATCCTATACAAAAATAGAAGACTCGAGTTACGAGCCTTAATAATATTTAATTCCTATAAGAATCAATGTCTTTTCTCTTTCTTTATATAAGTTAGCATTTTAAAGAAGACAATAATTATAGCAATCCAACCAATAACTGTAATAGCATAAATTGCATACTTCAAATGTGAAACTTCACTTTCTTTTATAACTTCTGTGGTCACATCAGCTTTCTTTTCAATAACTCTTTCTGCATTGATGAGTAACCTCTTTGGTCTAGGCGGTCTCTTTGGATGGCAAGTGAGTAATGTAATCATATCTCTACCTTCAAGGGGAAGAATTCTTTCCCAATCACTTGGATCTATAATTTCCTGACCAGTAACTTTGTACTTCAAAAGCCCACTGCGTCCATCAATTAAAATTTCATCTCCAACTTCAAGCTTGTCGATGTCATAAAACATGAGATCTCCCCACCAGCCTCTGTGTCCAGCGATGACAGATCTTGTGGACCTTCCACCTAGAGGAATACTAGTCCCATCCACTTGTGCAACTCCCCAGTCCAAATGGTCGTAATTTGCATCGAGATAAATCGGTTTTTTCATGTCAAGCTTCGGAATAATAAGATAAGCAAAAACTTCGTCTTTATCAATTCCCTTGATTTCGTAATAGCCTTTATAATCTTCGTTGTCAAATGGATCGATAATATTGTTGCCGCTCTTCTGCACTTCTTCATTATATTTTTTAAGTGCATCAGTTACC
This sequence comes from Peptoniphilus grossensis, assembly GCF_001940285.1. NCBI lineage: Bacteria > Bacillati > Bacillota > Tissierellia > Tissierellales > Peptoniphilaceae > Peptoniphilus > Peptoniphilus grossensis. The sequence goes on along the minus strand of NZ_MJIH01000001.1, from coordinate 1,631,336 downwards.
TGAGCATCTTTCTCCTTAAAGGATTCATACCTTTTGTTCGCCACAAGCTCTCTAAAGGACATAGAAGTAAAGGCAAGAAGGGGCATAAATATCCCTGCCAAGATAAATAAATATCCAATTATGACCCTAGCCTTAGCCTTCATAATATCTCCTCCTGCGTCTTCTAATATAAATAAAGATAAGGAACATAACAAGAGCCAAAATAACAAGCACCCAAATCAATGACCTGTGGTTGATCTTAGCTTTTTCCTCAGTTTCTTTTTCCCCTGGCACATATGGAATCCTATGACCACGCACCAAAAGTCTATGAGAATTAATCATATAAGGCGTACAAGTTAAAAGAGTCATGTAGTCCTTGCCATCTACTACGAGAACATAATCAAAATTCCACGGCTCGATAACTACTATTTGGTCCACTTGATAAGCTAAAGTTTCCTTGATATTTGTATAATAAAACACATCGCCCACTTCCATCTTGTCAAGGTCCCTAAAGAGTTTGACTTGTGGAAGACCTCTATGAGCTGTAATTACAGCGTGAGTTGCCTTGCCACCAACGGGAAGAGAAGTCCCTTCCAAGTGCCCACAAGCGTGTTGCAAAACATCTTCAGAAGTACCAGCAAAGACAGGAATATTTTGATCTATCTTCGGAATATCTATATAACCAATTTTTTCCCTTGCTTCGAGCATCCTTGCATAATTTGCCATACCTTTCTTTTCCCTCTCAGTATAGGGATCGGCAAGCTTAGAAGGGTCAAGGGTTTCATTATAAGCACGAGCAAGATCCATTCTCTTGTTTATCTCTTCCTCTGACATCTCAGAAACAGCTTCCTTAAATTCTATAATTTGGTTGTTATTGTCCATAGTATAATAATAATTTGAAATAATGGGATAAAGGGCAATGAGAAGACCTAGTAAAAATAATAGGATAATCTTCCAATTATTTTTAAACTTCTCCTTCACTGTCATCACCCCTATCTTTATTATCCCTTAAATCATTGTTTTTATTTACATTCATCTTAGCCATCTCAATATTTTTTGCCTTTTCAGCTTCTCTTTTTTTTGCCAATTTTTTATTTCTCTTATATTGAATAAATCTAACTAATATAATTATAGCAAAAATCAAAAGAATGATAAGCCTTTTATCAATATCTAAATTGCCGCCCTTATCTTCTCTAATCTTTTCATCTTCCTCAGGCACATAAGGAACTCTGTGTCCACGGACAATGAGCCTGTGGGTATTAATCATAATAGGAGTACAAGTAAGTAGCGTTGCATAATCTTTTCCCGGCACCACGAGGAGCTTAGAAAAATCAGAAGGTTCAATTACATCAATGTTATCAACTTCATATGCCAAAATTCCGCCAATGTTGTTGATGTAAAACTTGTCCCCAAGCTTCACCTTTTCAAGATCTGTAAAGAGTCTAGCAGAAGGAAGACCAGAATGGGCTGTTATAACAGTGTGAGTGGACTCCCCACCAATGGGAAGAGAAGTCCCTTCCAAGTGCCCGCAACCCTTTTGCAAAATTTCCTCATTAGTACCAGCGTAAATTGGCAAATCCACATCAATGGAAGGTATCTCAATGGTTCCAATTTTAGTCCTAAGTTCAAGCATCTGCGCATAATTTTCTAAAGCTCTATGCTTTTCCTCATCGCTGTAAGGATCCTTTGGAACTACATTGCCTAGATCGTCGTTGTAAATTTTGGCTAATCTAAGACGCCTATCTATTTCCTCTTGACTCAAGAGATCCCTTGCCTCTTTAAAATCAGCAACTTGATTGTTCGCCTCAATCCTATAATACCAGTTAGAGACCAAGGGATAGGAAAGTATCCCAAGACCTAAAATAAAAATAAAAATAAATAACTTATTGGATTTTTTCTTTTTTTTGCTCATCTTTTCTCCATAAAAAAGAGGCTCCAAGGAGCCTCAATTAATTTTTGTCCTTGATCATAAACCTGCCTAAACCAATCATTATAGCACCAGCGATGACAAGCACAATTAAAGTGATGTCGCCAGTCTTAGGAATAGGCGGTCTTTTAGTATTTTCAATAATTAGGACTTTCTCAGAAGAATTGTCGTCAATTTCAAATTTCAAACTGCCCTGTAAAAGAGTGTAGCCACTAGGAGCCTTAGTCTCCCAGATATAATAAGTTCCATAGGGAAGATCCTTCACAAAAAACTTGCCATCCTCGCCAGAGTTGAGGACTAGATCCTCGCCCTTGTGCTTTAGCCTTTGGTCTTTGCCATCAACTTGACGAGTGATTACAAACTCAGCACCAGGAAGCCCTTTCTCTTTAGACTCATCAGTCTTAAAAAAATTATAAGAGCCACGCTTCTTCTTGTTCACAACAGTAAGCCTTGCCTTTCCACCAGAAAATATTGAGAACTGGCTTTCTGGTGTTACAATTTCATAGCCCTTTGGCGCTTCGATTTCCTTGAAGAAATACACACCAGGTTCAAGACCCTTTATTAAAATATAACCCTCGTCATCAGTCTCAAAGACTTCTTCCACGCCCTTGTCATCCATGACAAAATTGCTAGTCCTTACTATCTCGCCATTATCACGAGTAAGTTGAAACTTAGCACCTTTAAGACCTCTGCCCTCATCATCAGTCTTAAAAAGTAAAACTGAATTAGGAGGAGTCGGCGGTTCATGAGGCGGATTTTCTGGCGGCACCTGTGGCGGATTGTGAGGTGGCTTGTGCGGTGGATTTTCTGGAGGATTTTCCCTTTCTCCCCACTTTAACTTAATAATATTTGTTTCCTCAGGAGAAAAAACCGCAGATTCAATAAAAGTTTTTCTATCCTTGCCTCCAAGCTCCCTAATATAATAAGTGCCAACTTCAAGGTCAAGAGTAACTTTGTAGTCGTCCTTCTCCTTAGGACTAATGACCCATTTGTCCCTTTTGTCAGCAAGTTGCTCATCAAGCTCCTCTTCACTTAACTTGTCTAAAATAGAAGCAAGTTTAGTCTTATCCATATTAGTATCAATAAATTTGTCGTTTATTTTCCAAATTCCTAGAGTCCTGCCTTCCAAATCCTCTCTAGTCAAAGTTTCCCTTGTGTTAATTTCGATGGTAACAGATGATGCTCCCAAAACATTGAGAGGTAGGAAGACCATAGTTACCATCATGTATAAAATTATTAAATCTTTAATTCTTTTCTTCATCTCTACCCCTCTATCATAATATGTAGAGGAAGGGGTTGCCCCCTCCCATAGATTTAAATAATTAAACCTCTTTGAGAAAAGTATCTCAAAATATCTTACTTAATAAGATTAAGCTTCTTCTCTGTTTCTCTTCATAGCAACAACAGCTGCAGCCATTAAACCAATACCAACAACAGTAAAGATTACAGTACCAATACCACCAGTTTGTGGAATTGTAACTTTCTTGTTGGCGATCTTCTTACCATAATCATCTGTTATTTCTGTTGTTGAAGTATATTCAAGTTCAGTTTCATCGTCTTTTGCACTCTTATATGTTCCGTTTTTTACATTAAAGTCAATTGGAGTTTTGTTTAAAGCATATCCTGCTGGAGCCTTAATTTCTTCTAATTGATAGTCTCCTGCTGATAAGCCAGTTACTTCAAATCCACCCTTAGAATCAGATACAAATACTACTGCATCGTCTTTGTCTCCCCAAGTGTATGCATTTGCAGCATCTTTGAAGGCTTTGTTGTAAGCTTTTTGAGCTTCGTCAATGGCGTTCTTTGCAGTTGTGCCTGCTTCTCCTGCTTGTTCTTCAGCTGAAAGCTTATTATAATTTTCTATTGCAGTGTCTAATGCAGTTTTCTTTGCTGTTAAATCAACTTTTTCAGCATCAGTTTGTGTAGAAGTTTTAGCTACTAAATATTTTCCATCGTTATCATCGCCTGTAATGTTGTTTTTAACAACGAATTCTGCACCTGCTAATCTCTTAGTTCCGTCTAATTGATCGTACTTAACGAATTTTCTTCCGTGGAATTCAACCTTTGGTTCAGTTGGTTTTAGTGTATCTGGATTAGACTTGTTGTCGATTCCAAGAGTTGAGCCATTAGGTGTATAAGTTGGGTCATATCCTACAACTGCTTCTCTTACAGTATATTGAGTGTTTTCTTTTAATCCAGTAAATTTACCTGAGTACCATTTAGCTCCTACTTCAAATTCGATTCCAGGACCTGCTACTATCTTACCAGTTGAGGTATTTGTTAAAGTTACAGATGCAACACCTTTTCCATTAGCATCTTCTACATAGTAAGTTACTTGACTTACAGTAGGTTCTGCTTTCGGATCTCCCCATGTCTTGTTTACTGTAATAGATTTATCTGTTCCAGTAGTTACTTTACCACCACCATTAGGTTCACCTGGCGTGTAAGTGATACTGTTTGTTTGTGGCTTATCTACAACTGTATCTTTGTTAACAGTTGCTGAATATTTAAAGTGGAATGTTACTGGACCACGTTTTAAATATTCTACTAAAGTATCAGTAACTTGGTCTTTTGTTACTTTGACATCAAAACCGTTATCTCTTTCAGTTACATATGTTGTTTTATTTGCTGAACTAATAAATGGTTGTTTTGTTTTTTGAGTTGAACCATCAGCATCAATGTAATCAATTGTAACTTCAAGGTCTTTGTTATAAGTTAGTCCTTCGGACATAACATCTTGCCAAGAGAATGTTTCAAATTTGTAGTTTCTTGGGATTTCTGTTTTAGATTCATAAGGAACTTTTTTACCTAGTTCTGCAGATACAGTTTTCTTATCTGCTTCATATTTTGCATAATCAGCACCTAGGTCTGCTGCTGGTACTTCAGTTCCATTTTGATCATACCATTTTTTATTTATATCATCATATTGTGCATGGTTCTTATCGATTTTAACTTTATCTGTCTTTAAGTTCTTTGGATAGATGTATAAAGTCTTTAGATATTGTGTACCTGCTTTAATAGTATTTTCACCATCTACTACATCTTCAATATTAGTTAGTGGTAGTGTTAATCCAAATGGAACAGCAATTTGTCCTGTTACTTTGTCTGGAATTTTACTTTCGACAACCCAATAATAACCATCAGCTAGATTTACAGTAGCTTTACCGTCTGTACCAGTATCTGCAGTATGTCCATCTGTTAAACCAGTACCAGTTGCTAAATCAATTTTATTAGCTGCAATTGATGTCATATTAGTGTCAGCAGCGCTTGCAGTTAAACCATTAGCTCCATTATTTTTTAAAGCAGTCATTTGGTCAACAGTTTCAAATTTAGCTGAGTTAGCTTTTAAAAGTTCTAGGATTTTTTCATTTTCTACATCATTTTCTCCATTGATTTTGTAGAAAGTAAATTGAGCTCCTTGTAAAACTTCTACACCAGTTCCTAAATTAGTAATGTCAGCAATTTGTCCACCATTATGTTTCCAAGGTGCACCTGCTTTATAGCTTTCTTTTGTTACTAACTTGAAGATATTAACTTCAGTTGTATCTGGTTTAGTTTCTGAAAGTTGATCTTTTGAAAGTTCACCAGTTGGCTCTGTTACAGCCGCTAGTGCTGTTAGTGGAGAAAAAACTCCTACTAGCATCACTAATGCCATAATTAGTGAGAGAATTTTTTTCTTGTTCATAGTATAACTCCTTGTTTAAATTTTTATAATTATTTGCCTTGGCAAATTATTACCTTATCTAAATAGCCTCTTTGGCTATTATGGTCTTATAAAAGACTTTAACTTTTTCCTAACTTTTCAATCCTCTGTCTTACTTAATTTTTACAAAATATTAAAGACTATTGTATTGAGGGAGAACAGCTTTAAGCTTAACTGCTCTCCTATTCATTTTAAATATTAAAACATCGACTTCTCTACGGAGGTTTTCTCTTGTTGATCTTGAAACTAATCATCATAGTCCATACCTCTTTTTCTCTTGTAAATATAAGCCGCTGCACTCATTAAGATTAAGCCACTTATAGTAAAGATTAAAGTACCCATACCACCAGTTAGTGGATATTCTCCTTTATGGTTTTCAATCTCAAAACTATTATTGTCTACCTCAATCTTTCCATCTAACACTGCAAATTCCTTGACATAGTCTTTTGGTTTTATATATTTTTCCGGTGCTTTTATCTCTTTAAGGGCATAGTAACCGGAATCGTATAATTTGAATTTTACTTTTCCATCTGCTCCCGTTGTGAATTTGTCAACTTCAGTATACCCAGAAGGAGCTTTTTCATCTTTATTCAAGACTAATTTATTGTTATTCGCATCTTGGTATAATTTTATAAGTTCCTTTGAGTATTCTCCATTTTTGTCCTTCTTATACCAAACTTCAAACTCTGCACCTTCAAGAGCCTTTTTATCCTTTGCATCGACTTTTACAAATTCCACTTCTTGCTCTTTCTTGTTGGTTATAGTGATTGGCACAGCCCCTACTTCTTCATTAGTGCCCTTTCTTGTGATTTTTCCTTTTTCATCTACACTAAATTCTAGTAAAGGATCATTTTGTTTAACATATCCATCTGGAGTTATTGTTTCTATTAATTGATATTCACCCGGTTTTAGTTTAGTGAACTCAAAGCGTCCATCTTCACCAGTTGTCTTAGTTACCTCTCCATATCCGACAAAGTTTCCTTCGGCATTCTTCTTGTAAAGTGTGAAGCTTGCACCTTCTAATGCTTTGCCGTCTTGGTCAACTTTAATGAATTCAATTTTATTTTCAGGGTTAACTGCTTGGATATTTAACTCCGCTTTTGCACTGGCTTCATTTTCAAAAGTATAAACTTGGTCGTGTCTGTATACCATTATATATGCTCCATTAGTATACGTTAATTTCAGTTTACCATACCCTACATAAGCAGATTTATCATCTCCCGCTACCCTTCCTGTTACCTTGATAATTCCGGAATCGCCATTTGATAGTCCACCATTAAATGTCAAATCTACAGATTCATTTGCGTTTAAAAATGTTCTCGACGTTATAGTTGTAAAAGGCATAAGATTTGTGCTATTTTCATCTACTCCAAAGGACTTAGGCATATCTCTTTCCACATAATAGTTGTTTCTCAATGCACTATAACTAATTTTTAAATTTTCTATGTCTTGCTCTGATGAATAATTGAATTTAAATGTCCCAGTGTATTGTCTTTTCCTATTTACATAATAGTAGTGAACAAATTCTCCATTACTTGCCCTATAACTTACGATTTTTGATGCAAGATTTAAAGAATTATACCCATCACTATTTTCGGCATAGTTAAGGTCATAGACAACTCTTATATCGTGATATTTGCTAGTATCATCACCCACACCTAAACCAACTCTTTGTTCAGCTGATTCCTTCAAATTGTACAAGTCAATAAAGGCTGAAAGCTTATTGCTAAATTCTACTAACTGATAAGTGTTGGCATAGTCTGTAAATTTGTAGGTAATTGTTCCATTTTCTCTATCGTAATCTGCTTTGGCAATAGTTCCTACTCCATCTGCAAATATATCAAGACTTTCAACATTATCTTCAAGAATACCGTTAATATTAATGTTGTCGCTTAATTTTAATACGAAATAATCTCCCGGATTTATTTTCGTATTTGGAGCAAGCTTATAAGTGTTGTCAAATTCAAAACTTTCTCCTAAGTGTGGATGAATTTCTCCCTCTTGCTCCGGCTCATTATTTTCATTTTCAGGATTTACAACTTTCATATCAGATTTATCAAGAATTATTTTACTTGTTAAATCTACTCCCGTTCTTGAAATATCTCCTGCATAAGGGTCTAAGTCCTTGCCACCTACTGTGAAATGCCATACTTGGTCTGTATTGACATAGCCTTCAGGGGATTTTACTTCTTCCAGTTTGTAATTTCCTATATTTAGTCCTTCAAACTTCAAAGTTCCATCTTCGCCAACAGTTTTAGTTATAACTGTGTCATTCGATAAATTAGTTAACTTAAATGTTGCTCCAGGCAATTGATCCGTAGCACTTATTGTATTTCCATTTTGGTCTACCTTTTTGACAGTTATGCTACCTTTTCCCGGCTTTTCGTTTACAATCTTACCCATGTTTTTTGCAGTTGCACTTGTTACAAAGTCAACTAGCTTGCCATCTTTTTCAGATGTTGTTTTTTCAGGTACATATTGATAAACCCCATTAGCTTCGTCATATTCCAAGGATATATATCCGCTGGAATCTGGCACTATTTTTATTTGTTTTACGGGATACTCTTTTAACTTTCCTTCATTGTCCGTTACTACTATATTAAGATTTTTTAGTAGAACTTGTTCATTTGTATTAGGATTAATTACCTTAGTTTCTTCTATATTGATATTTTTTGCATCCACAGAGCTAATAGGTACTGTTTGCCCTTCTGAATTAATCATATTTAAATCAGAGAGTTCATACACTGTATCATTTTGAGAACCCGTAGGAAATTTGACTTTAATAGTTTTAATGTCAATTGTTTCGCCGGTCTCTGGATCTATAATTCTTCCAGAATTTTTGTTTATAGTTTCTATTGTAAAGTATAGCAATGGCCCTTCAATTGGGTTGTAACCTTCAGGTGCTTTAACTTCTATTAGTCTATAACGACCCGGTTTTAATCCTCTAAAACCGAAATATCCGTTGAAGGCAGATGCTATGCTTGAACCCGGCACATCAACATAGGTGTTCCCTACACTTTCTTGAAGTTTGAATACAGCTCCTTCAAGTCTTCTATTAGTAACTTCTTCACCAGTTAAAGATTCCTTTGGATCATCTCGACCGTGTTTTGAGAATGTGATGTTGTAAGTTTCTTTATCATTTCTTATATCCATGCCCTCTAATCCAATTGTATTGACTTTGCTTGATGAATATAACGGTTTTATATTGATGCTTGTAACAATGGAATCTTTATTATCATCTAATGCAGGATAAATCCTACCAGCTGTATATTTTTTGCCTCCTATATAAGCTTCCTTGCTTAATGCATTAATATATTTTTGACCGTCAGATTTGCTGTTTGCCCAATTGTCAGCGTATGCTTTTCCATATTGTTTTTCTAGCCATTGTCTAAGAGCTTCCATACCGCCTTGATAAGAACCCTTGTCAACAACCTTATAGGAAAACTTTGATTCTTCATAAACACGTTGTTGAAATTGCCTTGCACCGTCATAAAAGTCAATATTCATATTGATTTTCCCTAGATCTATGATGTTGTCATCATAGAATCCTTCGACATCTATATAGTAGACTCCCTTGTCAATATTTAATTGGTCTTCGTCAAATCCCCAGTCAAAAGGTCTCCACCTTGCAGTGTTAACCATGGACACGTCATTTCTGGATATATCATAGTACCTCAATATGTTGTCCAATTCACTATCGCTAGGGTTATCACTTAGTCCAGTTATTTTATATGTTGACCTATACGCAGTCTTCACACCTTGTTTTATAGTTTCAGGAGCTTCTCCCGGTCTTTCAAACTCTTCTCTTTTTATATCTGGTGTTATTTGAACATTTATCTTATCGCTTCCTGTATAAGCCCTAGTATCTATATATATTCTTTGAATATATGTCTTTGATTCCGGATTTATATAGGTCATCCTAGATGCATACTTAATTCCGCTAGGAGTTGTCGTTAAACCAGTTTTGCCGACATCTTTTGCCTTATCAGAATCTATAAAAGTATTCGGAGTGTCTTCCGGTCCCTTGTAGTCCGCCTTCAATTGACCGTTTTCTTCATATACGTGAATTTCCCAAGGAGCTTTGATCTTTTTATATCCTTGCGGAGATTGAGTTTCTTCCAATAGATAATAACCTGGTTGTAAAGTTATAGCTATATCTTTTCCTTCTGCATCTTTTTGTACTAGCAAACCATCTTCTCTAGATTCAGCATTTATAGGCGTGAAATTAGTGTCCTCTGTTTCATAATTTTCGTCAGTATACTTCTTTAAAGTAAATTCTCCACCTTGTAACGGATTGCCGTACATATCTCTCTTGTATACTTTGAGGTCAAGACCTGTTTGCTCATTCTTGATTAAAGCAAATCCACCAGTAGGTATTTCAACAGAACCTTCTGGAGGTGTCGTTCCAGGGTATTGTAATTGTGTAAAGGTAGCTGACACATTTACATTTGATGCTGGCATTGTAAACTTATACTGTCCACTTGCATCTACTGTTATCGCCACGCCATCCACTATTACACTTTCAACTTTATATCCTTCATCAGGAGTAACTGTAAGTATAACCTCTGCTCCTTCTGCTGCACTTGTAGTACTTGCAGAAACCTTGCCATGTTCTATACTGCCATCTATATTTATAGAATAATTTGTAGGTGGTATTGGTACAAAGTAAACATTGATACCTACATCAGATGCCGGCATTGTAAAGGTTACATTACCATTAACTATTGTTGTTCCCACAGGACCTGTTGTGCTATTTACTTCTACTTTTTCAAATTGATAACCTTCATTTGGGTTTAATGTAAGTGTAACAGTTTCTCCTGCCTTTATATTTTCACTTGGACTAGCTGTCACTGTTCCATTTTGTTGAACATTAATAATTGTTTTATAAGTTTTTTCTGGTATTTTTTCAAACTCCGCAGTGATAGTTACATTCGATTCTGGCATTGTAAATTGATTATTATTTACTTGAATAGTTCCACCATTGTCATCAGTTACTGTGAGAGCTTTTAATCTGTATCCTTCCTCCGGATTTGTATTTATCGTAACTGTTGCTCCCGCCTCAACATTTTGATTTGGGCTTGCACTAACTGAACCATTCCCCTTTGAAATAGCTATTACATCGTAGATTTCTTTGTTTATGTCATTTTCACTATTATAAGTTTCCTTTGCAAAAAATTGTTTCCAATTAGACGGGCGACCAACTCTTTCATAGAAATATCTCATTTCTAAGCCAATATTGGCACTTGCACCATATGACGAAATAATCTCTATCGCTATTTTTTGCTTTTCTATCGGGAAGTTTATAGTTTTTCCACCAAAATTATTATCATCAAAGGGACCATTGAATATCATATCAGAACCACTGCTAACCACATTATCTACTGTAGAAGAATCTGTTACTGGATATACCTTTATGTCCGCCCCATTCATATTTTGAATGTTTAACATAATAGGCGATGTTTTGTTCACTCTTCCGTCAATTAAGAATACTTGCTTAAATTGTTTTGTATCCTTGTTGATTGCTGTTATTTTTGTATCTATTTCTCCATAGCCAGAATCTTCGTGGTTTGCCATTGTAGACCTGTCAGGATCAACATCTTGCCAACCTACGCTAGCCCTAAATGCATATTCAATATAGCTTTCTCCTACTGGAATTCTCATAGCATCAAGCCTATCCAAGTTAGAAATTTCTAAATTAGAGTTTGGGTCATATCTTGAATAAATATTATTTCTTGCACTAGCTGCAAACATTATAGAATTTTCTACAAAGGCTTCTGAGTTTATATTGTCAGGGTTGTCGACTTTATAGTAGGCTTTTCCTTCCTTCGTAATTGTAACTGTCCAAGTTACATCTGTCTTTTTATAACCTGGTGCAGCCTTTTCTTCTGATAATTTATAAGTTCCCGGTCTTAATCCATCAAAATATATTATACCGTCCTCTCCCGTAGTCATAATTTTTTCTTCTTGACTTGGATTAGGTCCAGTAAGTTTGAAGGTAGCTCCCTCTATAACTTGATTTTCATCGACTTTTTTTACTTTTTTAAGATTAAATCCAAAAGTTTTAAACTCATTAGTTACATCGAGAGAGTCAGATGATACATAAGCCCCCTTGATATCCCCTTCTTGTACAACTGGCTCTGCAAGTTTTATTGTGTCTACTCTTTCATAATAGTCGCTCTTCCAATAAGTCGTGCCATTTTCCGTCCAGTCCATTCCAAGACCGACTCCGCCAGTTGCATCCTTATAGGAAACTTTTATATCCACAACTATTGGCTTATCCGTAGCAGGAAAATCTAATTTTAGACGTTGCGGTTCTCGTGGGTTGGTATTATCCGTACTTCTTCTCACGCTGTCCTTTATTTCTTCAGCTCCATACTCTGAAAGTCTTATATCTGAAATAACGCCTTCAACTGGTTTATTCAATTTGAATACTTGGTAGGTTTCATTTCCTGCATACCAATCCATGTTTGAGTAATTAGGTTTTTCTCTGTGAATTGTTGCTGTGGTTTCGCCAATTTGTGCTGATTCTGGATTTAATACAAATCTTTGAATGATATATTTTTCATCTTTATTTATTCCAACGATTCTAGTACCAAGTTTATAGGCTTCTGCTGAATTTCCCGTCCAACCTGTGTACCTATTGTCGTTTAAATTCCATCCGTCTAATGTTCTTTCCCTTACATTGACCCAATTTACTCCTCGTTGTTCTAAAATCGAATTTAATTCTGTTGGGCTTGCAGGTTCTCTGTAATTATAAACTTTCTTTTCTCCATTATTTATAACTAAAACCCATTTCTTGTCGAGCTTGTTGTAACCTTCAGGAGCTCGGGACTCTTCTAATATATATGTCCCGTCAGTTAAGGTGTTGTCAAATTTTACAACACCATTTTGGCCAGATTCTGCAATCTTTGAAAATGTACTATCGTCTGGTTTTGTAAGTTTAAATTCAGCCCCTGCAAGTGGCGTTCCCTTGGAATCTTTCTTATATACTACAAATTCCGTGCCCATTGGCTTATTGGTTACTTTCATGTTTATATCTGTGCCATGATACTCTTCATCAGCACCGAGAATTCCAACTTCTAGGATATGCACTTCGCCATTGTCATAAACTGTAACTGTCCATTTTTTCTCTGATTTTCTAAATTTATCTGGTGCAGTACTTTCTACTAGAGTGTATCTTCCCGGAGCGAGATCAGTAAAACTTACTATTCCATCGCTATCTGATGAGCGATAAATTGTATTTCCCTCTTCATCAGTCAGTGCGAAAACTGCTCCAGTAAGTTTTTCCTGCTTATTTCCCTCATTTAATTTAGTTATTTTAAAATGACCAGGAGTGTATTTTTTATTAATAAGACCTACTATTTCTTTAGAATATTGTGGTATTTCTCCACCAACTTGGTCTCCTGTACTCCAATTGTAATTAGCTGCACTGGCAAAGGCAGATCTAAGAGTCCCATTACCGCTATCCATTAGGAAGGCTCTCCAACTACTATTGAAGGCATCTAGGTCTGGAATTTTAAAAGTCTTTTCTATTACATAACCTTCTCCCCTACTTGAAATGTTAGGCATTACTATTTTTAGAGGAGTTTTCTGATTAATTACACCTGAAGTTTGTATTTGGCTTGGATCATAATCCAAAGTGAAGTTATTTGATCTATCGCTAATTCTTTCATTAGGATTTATAGGCATATGGTAAACTAGAAAGTACCTATAAGGGTCTTGTTCAGGCCTAATCCCAAAAGATAGAGGCATATTTTCATTTAATGCTTTCTCCTCTATTACTTTTCTATTTTTATCTGTGCGATAAATTTTTACATCTTCCAGTTCAAAGGAAGGACTTGTTCCATTAGCTCTCCAGTCATATACAGCATAATTACTTTGATAATTAGTAGAAAGCCAATTCCAAGTTACAGTTCTCTGTCCAAATCCAGTATCTCCCAATGCATTGTAATAGGATATTACTTTTAAATACCAATTGCCGTCGCTATCTTTATATACATCCCTAAAATAACTTGCTTGAGCAGGTGCTCCAAATTTTGTATCATAATAGCCGTAGTCTGCTTTAATCTCATTCGTTTTGCTTTGTTCTCCATCAACGCCTGTTACGCCCGGAGCTACTATATTTGTGAATTTATAAGTCCCATCTTGCTTTGCGTAAAATTTGCTAGGAATAATACCTCTTAAATCAATTGATATAGTTGCCGTTCCTCCACCTGACTTATCATTAAATACATAAGTCAAAAGGTTTGTGTCATAATTGAAGTATGGATCTGCAACGTAAACTCCACCTATTTTAATTTTTGGAAATTCCCCAAAATATTGTGTGAAATCAAGATTTGGGTCAAATTGAATTTCAAACCTTGTGCCCGGTGATGAATTATCCAAAGTTATATCTGCGTGATATTGTAATGATTCCAACTCGTAAGCTTCCCATACACCCGGTTTTCTCCCAATATCACCTGCCGTATTTTCTTGATAAGTGAGGTTTTGCTCTACAGATATTACTTTTGCACTTTTCTCATCATCCTGAATTTCTTCTGTTTTTTTATAGTAATCTTCGCCAAGAACTGGTGTACCTGAACCCTCCTTGAATTTAGGACTATATGTTACTTGTCCTTTATCGTCAACTGTTACTTCAAAGTAGACCTTTGACTTTTGATAGCCTTTCGGTGCACTTACTTCTTCTAATGTGTACACTCCTGAAGCATACTCTCCAAAATTCGCTACTCCATCTTCTCCCGTAACTTTATTTGCAATTATATTTCCATCCCTATCCTTTAACACAAATTCTGCTCCAGCCAGTTTTTGTCTTTCAGTTGAATTGTCGAATTTTGTTATAGATATTGGGCTTTTAGTAAATTCTTCATTTTTTATAGTTATGCTAGGCAAACCTTCTTCGCCGCTATTGCCTAAATTCACAATTTTTGAGATTTGAGCTTGATTTCCAGTATCCTTATCAGTTAACCATTCATAGGAAAGTGTAGTTGATTTATTGTCTCCAATATTAGCATTTACTTTTACCAAAAAGCCCCAGTCATTAGCAAATCTTTGTTGAGGAAAATAAATTTGATATCCTGTTTTTCCAGTATAGGCATCAGTTTTATTAGGTTTCCCTGTAATCATGTTGCTATTTGCTCTATTTATTAAATTTAAACCAAGGCTATTAATAACTGTATCTACAGTTTGTTTTTGCATTAAATCTTTTACATTATCTCTTTTATCTGGTGAAACATCATAAGCTGTTACATCAGTAATTTCTACTCCCGGTATGCTGATATTTAGCCTTGTATCTCTATCTGTTGAACCGCCTTGTTTCTTTGCATTAGCCTTTAAGAAAAGATAAAATTCTGCATTTCCATTTTCATCAACCTTGCCGTAATACATGGCATTCATGTAGTCTGGGTAGCCGCTATGTTCCACATATTCAGTTTTACCTGCTCCAAGTGAGAAATCTGCATTATTTCCCGATACGCTAATCTCTCCACTGTTGGATATATTTACAGTCTTTAAATCTTGGTCTATTTTATATCCATCTGCCGCTTTAGTTTCTTTTAATTGATAAGAACCTGAAGGTATATCTGTAAAAACAGCTTCTCCTTCTTCATTTGTCGTTACATCTATCCCAGTTCCTAATAATCTAAAAGTTACTCCTTTTATTTTTTTGTTTGGATCTTTGCTGTCAACTTTAACCACTTTAAAGGACGCCGTCTTTGCTTCAGTTTCTTCAATGGCTGAATTTTGAATATAATGAACTTTTTCATAGTTTTTGTAGTAATTTACATTTTCATAGTATCTGTATGTTCTGCCATTTATTGTTACTGGATTTGCATCGTATTCTTGTTTTACTCTGTGATCTATTAGATAGGCTTCTCCCAATGAGCTAATATTCCAATATTTTACATGGGGTATAGTTATTGTTCTTTCCTTTTCTCCATCTAATCCTTCACTAACTTTTATCTCGCCAAGGACATCTCCGTCATTTCCCACTGCTTTAAATGTTTCGCTAGGCATTGTCAGACCCTCTGGCAAGTTCCAAACTTGTTGGACGTAAAGATCTCTGTATTTTGAGATTTTAACTCCACTCACTTCGTAATCTTGATATGTTTCCGGAGATTGTAAGTCAGTAATAACTTTATATACTGCTATATTCCCTACCGCTTGGTTTCCACCTGGATTTGTTCCCTCTTGTGGAAAATCAGTAATAGTTTGTGTGCTTCCTATTTGAACCATTTGACCTTGGTCATTTAAACCGTATACTGCACTTTGTCCTTGAGCAATATTTTGATTATTTCCCAAGCTTCTAGTTTCTAATGGAAGAGTAACATTAGTATCTCCACTTGATACTCCGTCTGTAATAGTCCATGTTGCTTGTGAATTGGAATTGAACTTTCCTTCTATTGTAGTTCTATTATTTACACCAACACGAGTAGGAGTAAATTCTATTATTGAATCTTGGGTATATCCCTTGTCAAAAACTAATCTAATAGCTCCCGTCTTTCCCCTTCCCTGTTCATCAGTTTTATTTGTAAGAATTGTAGAAATATCTAACACATAGTTGCCTTGTTTATTTGTTACTTCTGTATAGAAATTATATACAAGATCTTGACCCTTTCCTTGAAAATCATGATGTTTAGAGTCAACTATTCCCAAAGCTCCATTAAGTTGGTCCTTTAGATCTACGCTTTGTCCATTGATTTTTACATCAGTAATTTCTCCAAGTCCTGAACCTTCAACAGTAGTCAAATTTAACTTATAGCCCAAGGCATCTCTTAAGTCTTGTGTTGCATTTACCCTAATTGTCCAATTGATACCTATCATTTCCCTGTTTTCTATGACAGGATTTCCAACTGCATCTAGGTTAATTTGATAATTTCCATTTTTATCGTCTATTATTTTAACAACATCATCACTACCTGGTTCTATTATTGTGTTAACTGTGTTTCCATTTTTGTCTACGACAACAGGTAGAAGTGCCTTTGGTGGTGTTACTCCAAGTCCTGAAATTTTATTGATAACTGTAAATCTTTCGTCTGGTGTAATTTTTCCAGTATTAAAACCTACATCGATATTCAAAGGAAGGCTAATATCTTCATTTATTTCTCTAACTATTTTGTATCTTATGGTATTAGAGGCTTCATCATATTGCGGAGTTGCTATTGTCTGCCCCTTGTAAACTATTGGTTTAAGGGTTGAGACATCTTTTACCATGAGTTTTTCGTCTAGATGAATGTCAAAGTATTTTCCTACTTGTATAGCTCCAAGTCTTGTAGATGTATCAAATCTAGTCCTTATAGTGAATTTTTTATCTTCTAGCGGACTCGGTTCAGCTCCAAAAGCTGCCCTTAATCTCATAAAACCAAAATTATTTTGAACAGTTGGCATTTCTGCTTTTTGAAGACCTGCGTCCATTTCTTCTTCTGTGAGTTCTCTGTCTTCTCTTAAGTAGTTTTCATAAAGGTCACTTATTTCTAAGCCAGCATTTTCTGCTTCATCCTTTTGAATCATGAATACTTTAGGGTCTAAGTTTTCGTAGCCATGTTCTTCTATGAATTCTTTAAAGGCTTCTGTGTTGTCTGCCATTAGTTTGGCTTGGTCTTCTCTTGATAAATTGTATTTATCTTCAAAGGTGTTAAGTAATGCTTGGATTTCTTCTAGGCCATTGTCTTTATTTTTAAGAGCTTTTTTAAGTTCTTTATCTGCTCTTTGTAAATCCGTCAAACCTAGACCTTCTTTTAATTTGTCTAGAAATCCCTTTTCTTCTTCGTCTTCAATTTGTTTTTCTTCTATTATGTCCTTTGATTTATTTGATTCTTCCAAGTTTAGGCTTTTTTCTGATTCTTTTGCTTGGTCTCTTAGACTTTTTTCTTTTAATTTTTCTTCTAATAGTTTTTCTAACTCAATTCTCTTTTCGTGAGCTTCTTTGTATTCCGCTTCCGCCTCAGATAATTCAGCTTCATTTGCTCTTGCTGCAGCTTCCCTTTTTGCCGCTTCAATTTTAAGAGCTTCTTCTTTTTCCTTTTCTAATCTAGCTTGTTCATCTTGTTTTTCTTGTTTTTCTTCTGCTGGATTATCTTCTTTTTCAGGAGTCTTTACATCTGTGCTTGTTTTTTCTGGACTTTTTTTGGCTGGTACTAATATTTCATAATCTTCTTTCTTCTTAGCCGGTTGCAAAAATCCATCAGATTTTTCATATTCAGTCCTAGAATCTTTTTTATTGTTGCTTTCTGTCTTATCTGTGGTAAAACTTTTCCCTGTGAATAAATCATCGGGCAGTTTTTGTTGATTTTCTGTGCTAGAATTTTGGACTTCTCCCTCGTCAAGTAGTCCTCTAGCAGCTACAGCTACTGGACTAAACACCTCCAAAATCATCAACAACGCCAATGTAAGGCAAATAATTTTTTTAAAAATTCTGTCCATTTCTTTGCTCCTCCTATTAATCAGTCTTAGCCTATACTAGGATTTATTTGATTCACTAGTAATGATGTACATATTATAAAATAATAATTATTTTTTATCAATAGTTTACTTAAAAAATAGTTTTTATATTATGCCTAAATCTACGCATTTGTTTGGCTTTTTTAAATTTTTTGATTTGTAAGCATGTGCTTTGTTGTATTGATTTTTTTGTGATACAAGTAAAATATCCCTATATTTAGCCATTTTGTTTTTTTATTTATTTTTAAAAAACTATATTTTATTTAAACTTCTTTATTTGTATGTTTTTTATTTTATACAATTTTTCTTTAAAAGAAAATTTTTTAAAGCCCTTTATTTTTATATTTTGAGATTTATAATCAGATAAAATACAGGTTTTAACTCTTTCGTTATATATATATATATATATCACTCTTAAAATTTTTATATCCAATAATTTCTTTCGAGAAAGTTTATTGTAAAATATCTATAATATCTTTTGCGCTTCTTTTTTATATTTGACCTAAAAATAGAGCAAAATAAAAATGCATCGTCATCTCTGACAATGCATCTTTCTATATTACATATATTTTATTTTCAATATTGCTCTATGCTTTTAAAGCTTTAATAGTACAAAGACCTTAAACTTTATTCATATCTAAGGGCTTCTATAGGGTCAAGTTTTGCTGCCTTGTTGGCTGGATAGTAACCAAAGAAAATTCCTATTAGCATAGAAAATCCAACTGCTACTACAATTGAGCCAATAGATGGAAATGTGCGAGCTTTCAAGAGGTTAGAACCCACAAATCCTATTATTGACCCCAAGATTATGCCAAAAATTCCTCCAATTATACAAATTATAATAGATTCTATTATAAATTGTTTTCGTATGTCCCCTCTAGTTGCTCCGAGTGCTTTTCTTATTCCTATTTCCCTAGTCCTCTCTGTTACTGAAACTAGAAGAATATTCATTACTCCAATTCCGCCAACTAAAAGGGATATAGCTGCTATGGCTCCAATTGCTATTTGGATCGAACTCATTGCATTATTTACTTGTGAAATTTCGCTTTTAGCTGAATAATATTTCACTTCCGCTCTAGGATTGTTGGCGTAAAATTTTGCGTTTAAGTCGTCGACAATTGATTTTGCATCTTCTTCTATTGTATCGGGGTTTTTTAAAGTCATTGTTACATCGTAATAAACAGTCCTCGGCTCTGTCAAAAATTCTCTATCCCCTGTGGTCCTTGGAATGTAAACTGTGGAACTAGATCCATTAAAGGATTGTCCCATTACAGATATCTCTTCGTACTTGTATACGCCAATAATCATAGCAACTATTAGCTTGCCATTGCTCTCGATTTTTGCTTCTCTGCCCAGTACCTCTGGTGCTGAAGTTTTGTATACTTTTTCCAAAACCTTGTCGGATATTACTACAACTGACTTTCCCTTCTTTACATCTTCTTCATTTAAAAATCTTCCGGCAAGCATTTTTACTTTGGAAATACTTTTTTCGCCTGGAGATGTTGCCGATATTGAAACTTGCTCTTTATTTCTTTCTTCTTTTACAAAACCATTTCCACCAGCTCCATAGTAGATGAGTTCGTCGATCTTCCTGCCCTTTTGCGCTTCTAAATAATTTATTATATTTTCCGTTAGGAAATCACCTTCGCTAAGCTCACTATTATCGTAATCAGAACTTTTGGACTTTACATAAATTTGGACTGCTGTGTTAGCTATGGAGTCAAAGGCTTTGTTTACAGATTTTGTAAGTGCATCGCCAATTGTCGTAATTCCAATTACCGAACCTATACCGATTATAATGCCAAGCATAGTCAAAAAGGACCTTAACTTATTGGTTCTTAAGCCTTCCAAGGAGAGTTTTATTGTTTCTAATATATCCATTAAATCTCCTCCAACATTCCATCGTTCATCTTGTAAATTCGTGTGGCTTCCTCTGCAAGTTCGAGGTTGTGAGTGATGATAATTATTGTCCTCTTATCCACTTCGTTTAGCTTGTGAAAGAGATCCATTACATTTCTGCCCGTTTTGGAGTCCAATGCTCCCGTAGGTTCGTCCGCTAAGATTATGTCCGGATTGTTTGCCATAGACCTCGCTATTGCCACTCTTTGTTTTTGTCCTCCCGATAATTCGTTGGGAAGGTGTTTCATTCTATCCTTCATATCCACAATTTCTAAAAGTCTTTCTGCTCGCTCTGTCCTCTCTTTTTTTGAAACTCCTGCATAGGTCATTGGCAATTCGACATTTTTAAGTGCATTTGACCTTGGTATTAGGTTAAAATTTTGAAATACGAAGCCAATTTTTTTGGAACGATAGCTAGAAAGTTCACTGTCCTTTAGAGAAGAAATATCTACTTTATTAAGTTCATAATAGCCCGATGTCTGTCTGTCTAGAAGTCCAATTATATTCATTAAAGTTGACTTGCCTGAACCAGACTGTCCCACTACTGAAACGAAATCCCCTTCATTTACATCAAAATCTATGCCGTGAAGAATTTCTAGTTCGTTTTCTTTCCCAATGTTAAAGGACTTTTTTATGTCCCGCATTTTTATGAAATTATTTTTCATCTTCTTTTCCAGCCTTTTCATCTGGCAAATTTGTATCTAGGATTTTTACAATATTTCCTTCGCCATATCCTCCTGATGTAGCAAGAACTTTATCTTTTTCCTTTAAGTCCTTGGATTTTATTGCAATTTCTGCATCATTTGCAAGTCCCTTTGTAACTTCAACTTTTTCAATTTGATATTTATCCTCGCTCTTTTTCCTAAGTGCAAGTATATAATTTTTGCCATCTCTCTCGAAAATTGCGTCTGCCGGTACTTTGAAAGTGTTTTTTTCTTCGCTCAAAATATATTTAACTCTAAGTGTCATTCCTGGTGCAAGTTCATTTTCTTGTCCACTATTAATTTCTATTACCGTCTTGTATAGTACTTCGCTAGTTTTGTTTTCCTCTGAAATTTTCATTGGCACTGGCTCTATGGAAATTACTTTGCCCTTGTAGCTTTTGCCCATGACTGCATCTGATGTGATTTCTACTTCTGTCCCAATAGATACAGAATTTTTATCGTATTCCTTTAATTGTGATTCAACCCTCAATGTTTCTATGGTTTCGATTTTAGCAACAGATGCTGCTGGTGTTTGTCCTTCCTTTGCATTTAGCTCTGTTACAATTCCGTCAGCTGGTGCTTTTATCATTACTTTTTCTAACTCTTCTGTTAGATTTTCAATTTCTACGCTGTCTAAATTGTTAGCACTTGCCCTTGCTGTTTTTAAATTGTCTGAAAGTCCAGAAATTTCATTTGCCACTTGAGTTTTTGTAGACTCAAGATTTTTCTTTGCACTTTCATAATTATTCTTTGCGGTTTCTACATTTTGTGCCAAAGTTTTTAACTCGTCTTCACGTGCCTTTTGTGATTTTAAAGCTTTGTCGGAATTTAGATTGACATCATCTTTTGCTTTTTGCACTTCAAGCTTTGTTGCGTCCACTTGTTTTTCCTGTGCTTCTAATTCTTTTTCCAGTGCATCTGCCTCTGAGGTGTATTTTTGTTCGTCAGCTTTGGCATTTCCTAGTTCTTCTGAAATTCTATTTACTTCAATTTCAACTTCGTTTTGTCTTCTTGTAAGACTATTTACATTTTCATTTGCCGATTTTTTTATTTCATCAAAGTTAATTGCATCAAGTGCCGATTTTTTATCTATAATATCTTTATCACATTGTCCTATTTGTTTTATTACTTCATCAAGTTCCCTCGAAACTCTATCTAATTCTTTTTTTGCTTCATTTGAAGTTGATGTCAATAGACTTTGTCTATCTTTTTCTAGTTTTTGTTTTTTTGCTTCTAATTGACTTTTTTGTGCTTGTAGTCCACTTATTTCTGTTTGATAATTAGAAACTTGTCCTTGAGCTTCTGCTAATCTTTCCTGTTCTTCTTTTATGGAAATTCCAATTTCAGTCAATCTTCTCTTTTCGTTTTCAAGTGAATTTTGCAAATAGTCCGTTTCTCTAGACTTATCTGCTGCCATAGCTCTGTTTTCAGAAATTTTACTATTGTTTTTATTTATATCATCTTGAAGTTGTTTATATTTTAAATTCGTCGCTTCCTCTTGGTAGACAAGATTTTCCTTTGTATCGCCCTCTGCGACTATACCTTGATTATATTTTTCGTCAATGCTTCTCTTGAAGTCGTCATAGGCTTTTTGTGCAGTTAAATACTGATCCATTGCTTGTGTTATAGAAGTTTCAGCAGCTACAATCGCTGCATTTTTTCCTGAATCTCTGCCACTAATTGCTTCTGATAATCTTTTTTTTGCCGCAGAAATTTGTGCTGAAACATTTTTATCTGTGGCTGATTTTTGTGCACGCCTCGACTTTAACTGTTGCTCAATGGAAGATGAATCCAATTCTGCAATTACATCGCCTTTTTTAACTTTATCTCCCACTTTTACATTTACATGAGTAACGGGAAGTGGCTTTTCTGCATAAACTTCAACAGAATTTGAAGGCACAACTTTGCCTTTTTCCGTAACGGAATTTTGGACACTTCCCCTCTCCAATGTAACTACTTGGTTTTGTGAAACTCCTTCGCCATCTCCACTCTTTAGCTTTCCCGAAATTATTTTAAATATTAAAAATATAATTAAAAATAATAGCAATAATGCAATTATTTTAGTTTTCTTATTTTTAAAAATTAAATTCTTTGTCTTTATGTATAAATTCTTCATATTAACCTCCAATAACATTATATAGCATGAAGATTTTAATTTGCAATAGTTAAACGCTGCAATAGATTTATTTAAATAATTCTTAATTTTAAATTAATTTTTTTGTAATAACTTTTCTAATATTCTTTATAATATATTTTGTATAGAGTTAAGATATAATAATTAGGGGTGATTTGATGTTTGAAATATGTATATTAATTTTATTCATGCTAAATTTATTTGTAGCAATAGTTTTTAAAATACAACTAGCTTTTGCTCTTTTCTTAAATTTAATGCTCTTGTCTTTTTATGCCTACATAAAAAATTTTAGTTTAAGGGAAATCTCTACAATGATATATACCGGCATAAAAAGCACAAAAACTATTCTAATTGTATTTTCTCTCATTGGAATGATTACAGGGATTTGGAGGCTTTCTGGCACAATCGCTTATATAATTTATCACGGAACAAGCTTAATTAACCCAAGGTTTTTTTACGTTGGTATTTTTATTTTTAATGCGATTATTTCTTTTCTTACAGGTACAAGCTTTGGCACAGCATCAACAGCTGGTATAATTTCCATGTCAATTTCAAATGCAATGAGTTTTAATCCCCTTATAAGTGGTGGTGCAATTTTATCTGGCTGCTTTTTTGGCGACAGATCATCGCCAATGTCGACATCGGCATTACTCGTTGCAACTTTGACAAAAACTGATCTTTACAAAAATTTGAAAAATATGTTTAGAACCTGCATTATTCCCCTTGTCCTTACAATTTTAACTTATCAAATTTTTAATCTTGGCATTGACGCAAAAATTGACAATGGTGGAATAAATTTAATAAAAGAAATCTTTAACTTTAACTTGCTTTTAATAGTTCCACCACTTTCCATAATTTTGCTCTCAATTTTTAAAGTTGATTTAAAAATAAATATGCTTATTTCCATTGTGCTTTCAATATTTTTTGCAGCTGTATTTCAAAATAAAAGTGCATCAGAAATAATTAAGGCATTGATTTTTGGTTTCCACATAAATTCAGATGCTGGCAAATTAATTAATGGCGGTGGATTTATTTCAATGCTGAAAATGCTTTTAATAGTTGGAATCTCATCAGGATACTTTGGCTTTTTTAAGGAAACCCAGCTTTTAGTCGGCGTGAAAAAATTCATAAAAAAATTATTTTCAAAATTTCCCGACATGGCAATAATGTCAATAATGTCAATTTTAATTTCAGTTTTTAGCTCAAATCAAACACTTTCCATAATGCTAACTTATGAAATGGCACGTGAAAGTTATAAAGATAATGAAAAACTGGCCCTCGATATTGAAAATACCGCAGTCATGACAGCAGCCTATATCCCTTGGAATATAGCGGGTCGTACACCCCTTGAGATGTTTAGTGCACCAATAATGTCCTTGTATTTTTCCTTTTACCACCATTATATAGTCCTAATTAATACCCTAGCTTCTGTAATAGAATTTAGAAAAACAAGAAATATGAGAAATAAATAGAAAAATTTTATTACGCTTTTATATTAATAAAAATTTTTGCAAAATAAAACTCAGAACTATTGACGCTCTGAGTTTTTTTGTTTGTTTATTTTTTTGTTCTATAATACCTGCTAGATATTTTATTCCTGAACAGATATGATAGATCAATTAAATTCAAAACTTAATCTTCTTCTAATAAAACTGATTTACCTATATTTTGCTCATACTTATTTAATACAACAAATTTCATTAAAACATAATATATTACAACACTTATTGTAAGTCCTGTATAAAAAGCATAATCACCTGTAAATAAGGCTAATACAAATGATAAAAACGTTGCTAAAACTGCTGCAAAGTTATATCCATTTTTATAGTAATATTGACCTTGAGAATCATATAGATCTTTTATATTAACCTGAGTTTTTCTGATTAAGAAGTAATCTGTTAGTATTATACCAATTATCGGTCCTAGCATTAATGAAATCCATGACTGTATAGTAACCAAGAAACCACCTTGACTTTGTAGCTTCCATGGCATCATCAAAATACTGATACATCCGCAAATTATCGTACTATATGAATATTTTAGCTTTGGAAAAATATTCAATAAAGCAAGTGATGGTGGAAGCAAATTAGCCGCTGTATTTGTACTCCATTGAGCAAACATTATAACAATCAAACATAATGATACTGTAAATTTATTAGTAAACAAATGTGGAACTACATCGTTTAAATCCCAAAATCCTGTTGTTATTCCTGCCATAACTCCTACAAGCATCGTTAATACACCTACTAACATAAGTCCTATTACTTGCCCAATTATAGCTCTTTTATTTCTTTGCCAAAAATTCATTTTATAGTAGTCAGGATATCTTTTTATTTGTCTTGTTAAATCCCCCCCATTTAATGCCATTGTGATCCATCCACCTGCAATACCTGATATAGCAAATGGTATTGAGTAACCACCTTCAGCAGTAGTCGCCATTACATCTGGGATAGTAATACTATATACATCCATTATTTTAATAGTAATTGCAGTAAACATTATAGCTAAACATGGAATTGCAATCCATCCAAATTTCGCCATGGCCTCCACTCCATACATAGTGTTCATAATTTGTACTGCTGCAAAAATTATTATAATTATAGTTAAATTATCAAAACCTGGAGCCAATATCCCAAACATTGTGTTAAGCGAATTAGCTCCAACCCATGTTAGAAAACCGAACCAATATAAGCCAGGAATTGCTCTAATTATACTAGCTATATATGACCCTTTGTAACCAAATGGTGCTCTTATATAAGCCGCAAACGGAATTCCATATTTTGTTCCGATATCTCCAACCATTGCTGTAAGCAATGTAACTATTCCATACCCTATAATCATTACTAATGATATCATTAACGGTGATAATCCCTTACCATTATCAAAATATTGTGCACCTAAACTAAATGCCACTATATTTATAGTCATACCTGACCACAATATAATATAATCGGCTAACGACATAGTTCTTTCGCTATCTTGTGTAGGCATGAGTTCTTTATTCTTCAGTGAGTTATTATCTTTCATGATTAACCCTCCACTTATAAATCAAATTTTTGTATAATATTTTGATCAATTGACCTTTCTACAAACTTACCCGCAAACTTTTCTCCATAAAATTTTCCATCTTCTACAATTATTTTTCCGTGAGATATTGTCGTTTCAGGATATCCCTTAATCTTCATTCCTTCATGTAAACAATAACTTATATTGTTATGTAATACATCCTTGTTTAGGGTTACTTCTTTATCCATATCAACTATTACTATATCAGCATCTGAACCTACTGCTAAAATACCTTTTTGAGGGAAACATCCATATACCTTTGCAATATTAGTACTAGTCAAAGCAACTACATCGTTAATACTTATCCTCCCCTTATTAACCCCTTCAGATAGCATAATTGGCAACCTTACTTCTAGTCCTGATAAACCATTAACAACTTTTCTAAAATCTTGTATGAATTTACCTTCTGAGTCTTTTTCCAAAAACATTGATTTTTCATCTACATCAAATGTACAGTCATCAGATCCTATTAATGAAATAGTTTTATCTTTTATACCATCCCATAATTCTTCAGCTTGTTTTGGTGTTCTTAATGGTGGCGAACATATAGCAAGATACCCGTCTTCCCTTTCATAAAGGTCATCAAATAGTGTTAAGTAGTGAGGACCTGTCTCAACATAAACTGGGAACCCTTTACTATGAGCTTCCCTAGCTACATCAAGTGCTTCTTTATTAGTTGTATGAACCACAATAATGCCCGTGTCCACATACTTAGCAAACCAAACAGCTCTAGAAAATGCTTCAGCTTCACATAAAATTGGTTTGCATTTAGCAAAATTTACCCATGACAAATCATTTTTTTCTTCACATTCTCTTATATTATTTTCAGCTATTGGATTGCTTTCGCAGTGTAACATTGGCAATCCTTTAACTTCTTTACATTTTCGGAACACTTGAAGAATCGTTTCGTCATCAGCCATGACACCCTCTTTTTTGTAAGTCATAAACATTTTAAATGTTGGTGTACCATAATCAACTAACTTATCTATGTCTTTTAAAGTATACTCATTTGCTTCAATAAATTTTCCATGAACACTATAATCAATTGCTGATTCTTCCATTTCTTTTCTTCTTGCTTTCACTTGCTCAAATGGAGATTGACCTCTTGACATATTTGCAAAATCCATAAAAGTAGTTACGCCGCCATATGCAGCACTAACGCTTTGTTCAAAAAATGTATTTGCCCCTAATGCTCCTTGGAAAGGTGCCATGCAGTGCATATGAGCCTCAACTCCTCCTGGAAAAACATATTTACCAGTTGCATCTACTATCTTATTAGCTTGGTCGTCAGAAAATTTTCCAATTTGAACAATTTTTCCGTCTTTAACAGCTAAATCATTTTCAACAGTATAAGAATCATAAACTAACTTTCCATTTTTAATTATTAAGTCGTACATAAAAATCCTCCATTTTCTAAATTTTTTATTAAATAAATAACTTTAATAAAAGCTAATTTATCTCCCTTTAAATCTTAATACTTTGCCTGCTTTTTTAGGAGTTGCTTTCCCTTTGTCTATTAAAATATTTCCATTAACTATAGAGAAGTCTATTCCTGTAGCTAATTGCTTAGGATTTGTATAATCTCCATTATCTTTAATATTTTCAAAATCTATCACTAATATGTCTGCTGCATATCCATCTTTTAAATATCCTCTATCTTTAAGTCCTATTGTGTCTGCTGCTTTACCAGTCATCTTTCTAATGGCAACTTCAACTGGAAATACTTTTTCATCTCTGCAATATTTTCCAAGAACTCTTGCAAAGGCTCCGTAAAGTCTTGGGTGTGGTTTTGCTCCTATGATTCCATCTGTACAAACATTTTGTTCATCTCTTTTCATAAAGGTCTTTATATGTTCTTCCTTGCCATAAAAATCTACTAAACCTACAATATTTTCTTCATCTCTGATTAAGTCAAATATTGCATCATAGGGATCTTTCCCCGTAGCTTCACCTAGTTCAATAAGATTCATTCCAACATATTTTTCTGATTCTTCGTTTTTTACAAAGGTTATAAAGATTCCTTCAAGTCCTGCAAAGTCTATAAAGTTGTCCCAGCCCGGTATTCCTTCTTTTATGTCTTTTTTCATTTTTTCACGAAGTTCTTTATCATTAAGTCTTTCTATTAATTTGTCCGTTCCTCCGTCGTGAACCCATGGCGGAAGAATTACAGACATCATTGTAGAGCCTGCAACATAGGGATATTGGTCAAAGGAAATTGTAAGACCTTCTTTCTTTGCATCATCTAGCTTTTTTAGAATATCAGGAATCAAACCCCAGTTATTTTTTCCACAGATTTTAAAATGTGAGAAGTGAGTTCTACATCCACCTTCTCTTGCTATTTTTAAAATTTCATCCATGGATTCAAGCATTGCATCTGCTTCTGATCTTTGATGAGTTACAAAAACTCCGCCATTTTTCTTTATTACTTTTCCAAGTTCAATAAATTCATTTACATCTGCATATACACATGGTGGATAGATCATTCCTGTACTCATCCCAAAAGCACCAGCATCAAAAGCTTTTTGAAGTTCTTCTTCCATTCTCCTTTGTTCTTCTGCTGTTGGTTTTCTATTTTCAAGGCCCATGCTGACCATTCTCACATTTCCATGAGGTGCAAGATATGCAATATTTGGTCCAAGATCAAGCTTGTCGATTTTATTCAAGTATTCTTCTACACTTCTCCAGTCCCACTCATAATCATATTCACCTTCTAGTCCTGCCATTGCTTTTTTCCAAGGTTTTACAGTTTCATTATTTACAGGAGCAGGTCCCATTCCATCTTGAGCAACTAGCTCAGTTGTTATTCCTTGAAATAATTTTGGTGCAAGATAAGGATCTTCGATTACAAGCATTGAAGAATGGGAATGTGTGTCTATAAATCCTGGAGTTACAATTCTATCTTTAGCATCAATTATTCTCTTTGCTTCAACATCTCCTTCAACAAAATACATTTTTTCATCTTTAATAGCTATGTTTTTATCAAAGGGTTTTGTTCCCGTTCCATCTACTACAGTTCCATTTTTAATAAAGATATCGTACATATTTATCTCCTTTACAATAATAACGCTTCCATTACTGCTTCATAAGAGTCCACAACTTTTTCAAGCTCGGAAACTTCTATGTATTCATTGACAGTGTGTGCTAAATTTTCTCTAGAAGGTCCAATGCCAAGTGTTTTTATCTTTGCCTCTCCTGCATAATGACTTCCATTTGTACAGAAATTATATTGAGTTATCTCTGGATTTTGTCCCTTATCCTTTAGCTTGGCAACAACTTTTTTTACCCATGCTTCATCTTCATCAAATATCCATCCTGGAAAAAATCTTTCTCCTCCAATAGTTTCTCCAGTAAAACATTTTTCTTCAGCCTCTGTGTAATAAGCTCTAACTTTTAATTCACTATCTTCCTTCATTAACTTTTCTAAAAGTTCGTTTATTGGAGCCAAAACAGATTCCTTAGTTTCATTAACTAATAGTCTTCTATCATAAGTAGCAATACATTTTTCCGGCACGACAGATGCACCTGGATAGGGACTTGACTTAATGTCTACAAGTTCTAAAATTCCATCGCCTAGTCTATCATGATGCGTTGGTCTTAAAGTTTTAATCGCCTCGATTACTTTGCACATTTTATAGACTGCATTGATTCCCTTTTCAGGATTTGCTGAGTGTGCTGGCTTTCCTAAAACTTCAACTTTAATTTCAGCCCTTCCTCTTTGCCCAATTTTAACATTACAGTTTGAAGCTTCGCCAATTATTGCATAGTCTGGATTTGTATAAGCACTTACTTCTCTTGCAGCAACACCTTCAAAGCATTCTTCGTGAACTACTCCTGCTATAAAGATTTCTCCGGCAAAATCTCCCTTAGTTTTTTCCTTAAAATTGCTTGCTGCAACTGCCATAGACGCCAAAGCACCCTTCATGTCGCTTGAGCCTCTTCCGTAAATCTTTCCATCGTGAATTTCTGCCTCAAAAGGAGGATACTTCCATTCACTTTCATCAGTTACTGGAACTGTGTCCATATGCCCGTCAAATACAACTTTTGGTCCTGGTCTATTGCCTTTTATGTGACCAATAGTGTTTCCATACTTGTCCACATGAACATCATCAAAGCCATTCTCTTCAAAGAATTTTGTTAGTTCTTCTGATACTCCCTTCTCCTTTCCTGAATAGCTTTGTCTTCTGATTAACTTTTGCGTTAACTCTACTGCACTTATCTTGCTCATTTTTTACCTCCTGTACTTTCATATTTACCATCCCATACAATGTCTAAATAGTTTTTAGCATCCGTGTCGCCTTCCGTAGAAACAAATATTAAATTTGAATCTGAATTTATATTTAATTTCTTTCTTACATCTTTAAAACTATCATCAGTTAAAATTTTTATAATTGCACCAAAAGGAGCTGCACCACTTTCCCCTGAAATAATCCTTTTATCATCCCTATAAGGATTTCCTAGAACTCTCATGCCAAAGGCTGCAAATTCATCTGATGCCTTAATATAATGTTCACAATTATCCAAAAGAACTTTTAGACCAAATGTATTTGGTTCTCCACAAGCAAGCCCCGCCATAATTGTTTTATGCTCTCCACCAACTAAAACTCTTTCGTTTGCAATAGCTGATTCATAGATACAAGCAACAGTATCTGGCTCTACAATAGTAAAACTTGGCTTATCTTCACCCTTGTACATATTTGTAAAAAATCCAGTAGTTGCTGCTGCAAAGGACCCAACGCCAGCTTGCAAAAACACATGAGTTGGCTTAATATTTTTCTCTTGCAAAGTTTCATACATTTCCCACGCAAGAGTCATATATCCCTGCATAATCCACTTTGGAATATCCTCATATCCATCCCAAGCAGTGTCTTGAACCATAATGTATCCCTTTTCTTCAGCAAGTTTATTAGCTTCTCTAACGCATTCATCATAGTTCATATCTAAAACTTTTACAGTTGCACCTTCTTTTTCAATATTTTTAACTCTCTCTTCAACTGATCCCCTTGGCATATATACAATTGATTTTTGAGCTAATTTATTAGCAGCCCAAGCAACTCCACGACCATGATTACCATCTGTCGCCGTTATAAAAGTAATATCTCCTAATTTATCTTTAACTTCTTTAGAAGTTAATTTTTCAAAATCTAAATTTTTGATGTCCATATTTAGCTTTTCTGCAATAACTTTTCCAATGGCATAACTTCCACCAAGAACTTTGAATGCATTTAATCCAAACCTATTGGATTCATCCTTAACCAAAATATTTTTTACACCTATTTTTTCCGAAAGATTTTTTAGTTCTACAAAAGGCGTTTCTTCATACATGGGAAAGTTATTGTGATAATTATGAACTTCTATCGCTACATCTTTATTTAAAAAGCTTATATCATATCTTTCCTTTTTATCCTTTTGTTCTTTAGTAAAAATTTCTAATTTCATAGACTCCCCTTTTTATAAATAATTGAATATAATTTTTAGTATTATGTGATATATCACATAATACATTGCAAACCTTTTTTTGTCAACCCTTTTTCAACACTACTTTTTATAATTATTTTATGATATACTTTAAATTAATAATGAAAACGAGGTTTTAATGTAAAATATGCTATTAGAAAATAGGAGAAATGAAAAAATAAATAGAACTTTTATTAAGGATGAAGTTTATGATACTCTTTCTAACTGGATAATAACAGGTTATTTGGAGCCTGAAACAAAAATAAATATAAATGATCTTTCAGAGAAGCTTGGAATAAGCAGAACTCCTGTTAGGGAAGCCATTCTAAAATTAGAAAATGAAGGACTAATACTTTCAAAAGCTAATCGTTGGACAATTGTCGCACCCATTGATTTAGATGCCTCCTTTTATACTTATTCTGTGGTAGCTAGTTTAGAGATGCTCGCACTTGAACAAGCTTTTGATAAAATTGACGATGACTTTATTAATGCCCTTCAAAAAATAAATGCAAAATTAGATCTTGCTTTTAAGAATCTCGACACAATGGAACTTTTAAATTACGACAATGAATTTCACGACAGCTTTATTTACTTGTCAAAGAATCCAGAATTACCTTCTATTATCCACCCTCTTAAAAAGAAAATTCAACGAGTTGAGCTTTCTTTTTTTAAAGACAACGACGGCAAGTCAAATACTTTTGGAGAGCACAAAGCTTTAATAGAAGCTCTTAAAAAAAGAGATTTGGAATTGGCTAAGCTTTGTTTAAAATCAAATTGGTACAACTCAATAAATTTAGTAAAAGGAAAAAGTAAAAATAAGGATAAATAGTTTTATAAATTATATAGAAGTATTTTTTTCAATTTAAACTGCCTTTTTTGCAAACAAAAACTCAGAACTATTGACGCTCTGAGTTTTTTATTTTGCTATTAAATTGTATCTTTCACTTTAAATAATCTTATTTATAAAATTTTTTTATTAATTTAAGCTAATTGTAAACTTTGCTTTACTGTTTACTTTTAATCAAATTAAATCAAACTTTTGTAAAGGTTCTTGGCGTTAGCTTATTTTCTATTATTCCAAGTATAAAGTCTGCCAATACTGCCATTAGTGCCGTTGGTATTGCTCCTGCAATTATTATCGGGCTTCCATTGGCAACAGTTATTCCTCTTGTTATTATATCGCCAAGTCCTCCTGCACCTATGAAGGTTCCCACTGCTGTTACTCCTATGGCAAGGACTAGTGCATTTCTAATGCCGCCCATTATAATTGAAATTGCAAGGGGCAATTCAACTTTTGTCATTAGTTGAATTCTTGTCATGCCCATACCCATTGCTGCGTCAACAAGTTCTGGCGTTACAGAATTTATGCCAGAAACTGTGTTTTTTAATATGGGAAGAATTGCGTATAGAAATACGGCAAAGACCACTGTATTTGGCCCCGTTCCTATTAAAAACATGAGCATAGCAAGCATTGCAAGGGAAGGTATGGTCTGCATTACATTGGCAATGCTAATTGTAAGCCTTGAAAGTTTTCTTTTTCTCGCCACAAAAAATCCAAGAGGTATTGCAATTATTGATGCAAATAAAACTCCATAAAGGGAAATTAAAAAGTGCCTAATAAATTGCTCGAAAACATAGCTTGAATTTTGTGCGTAGTACATTATTACCTCAGACATTTTTTCCTCCTTCCACAAAAGTTTTATACTCTTGTAACTTATTTTTGTCGACTTTTACATCTTCAAAATAATTATTTTTTTTCAAAAAGTTTTCCGCTACCTTTGCCGGTTCAATTAAATCTTCATCTGCTTGTCTATTTAATTCCTGCATAGTTTTTGATGAGACTTGTCCCACTAGTTTCATTATTGCAATTTCTGCTTCTGGATATTTTTCCACAATTTCTTCCGATGCAATGGGCGATGCGTCATAGGGTGGGAAAAGTCTTTTGTCATCTTCTAATATTACTAAGTCGTAAGATGAAATTTTTCCGTCAGTTGAGTATCCAAGGACTACATCCATTTCGCCACTGGCAAGTGCTGTATATACGAGTCCAATATCCATTGGGTAGACACTTTTAAATCCATAGCCATAAGTTTCTTGAAAGGCTTTATACCCATCGCCTTCTCTCTTTATCCAAGCGGTGTCTACTCCCACGCTAACTTTGTCCTTTAGTTTTTCTAAATCTGAAACTTTTTTAAGATTATTTTCTTCTGCAAATTTTTTAGTAACCATAAAGGCATAAGTGTTGTCAAAGCCAAAGGATGGATACCAAAATCTATTCCACCTTTTATAATATTCCTTCATTACAACTTCTTGTGCTTCTTTTGGATCTCTTATTGGTTCCATGCCAAGTTCGCCACTAAGTGCGGTACCTGTGTACATGGCACCAACTACATTGACATCTCCTTTTAACATGGCTATGTGATTTAAGACTGACGATGACAAATTTGTTATTAGTGAAACATTAAGGTCTGTGTGATGTTCTATCATTTGCTTAACCATTTCTCCCAATATTTGTCTTTCAGTATTCGACCCAGTGGCAACAACTACATTTGTTTTTGTGTTTCCACCAATGCCTGGTAATGTGCAAGATGTCAAAAATATGGAAGCCATCGCAAAAATTAAAATTAATTTTTTAAATTTTTTCATCATGCCACCTCACTTGTCTTGTTAGGTGAAAGCTTGTCTTCCAAAATTCCAAAGAAGAAATCAACGATTATAGCCATTAATGTTACGGGAATTGTTCCCCATACAACCATTGGCATTATTGCATTTGTAAGTCCATTAAATATAAAATCTCCAAGTCCTCCTGCTCCAACATAGGATGCTAGAGTTGTCCATGCAAGTACATAAATAGCAGAAAGTCTTATACCACTCATAATTACTGGCATAGCCATTGGTATTTGAACCTTCAGAAGAATTTGCGACCTCGTCATACCCATGCCCTTGGCTGCGTCAATTAATTTGTCGTTAACTCCTGCTATTCCTAGATAAGTATTTCTCAAAATTGGAAGTAAAGAATAGATAAAAAGGGAAACTATGGCAGGTTTTTTGCCAACTCCAAAAATTGGAATCATAAGTGCCAATAGCGCAAAGGAAGGTACAGTTTGGAGTACTGATGCAATTGCCATTACAATTTTTGCCGTAGTCTTTGAGCGAGTTAAAAATATTCCCAGTGGAACTGCAATTAAAACTCCAAAAAATAGTGAAATTGCTGCAATAAAAAGATGTTCCATTGATTTTGATAAAATTTCTCCACTATTATTAAGTAAAAAATCAATCATTATCTTCACCTATCTTTTTAGATGCCTCTCCTGATGCGTCTTTCATAAGTTCTGACAAGTTGTCGTCTTCAAAAATTTCTTCACTTTCTTCGCCATCTTCATTTTCCCAAAGGTTCGTGTAAATTGTATCTACTACGGAAGCTCTAGTTACTAGACCAACGAGTTTGTTTTCTATATCCACTACTGGAAGGTTTTTTATATCTAAGTTATAAATATCTCTTATGGCATTCATAATAACTGTGTCTTCTCTTATTGCGTGAACTTTTTCCATTACTTCATTAAGGGACTTTATTTTTTTACCAAATCTTCCTATGTCAAACATTCCAACTGCTCCAAGAAGATGGCTTTCTTCGTCAGTTACAAAAATTGTATCTACTCTTCTCTTTCTCATAAGGGCAAGGGCATCGTAAGTAGACCTGTCGCTAGAAAGTGAAACTGGATCTTTTAACATTATTGTTTCTACTGTTCTGTAAGATGTTTTTGCTTCGTTTAACTTTTCTTCTCCAAGCATATCTTCCACGTACTTGCTCTTTGGATTTTTTAAAATATTTTCTGGCGTGTCAAATTGTTCCACATGTCCCTTTCTCATGATTACAATTCTATCTGCAAGGGACAGCGCCTCGTCCATATCGTGAGAAACAAATACTATGGTCTTTCCCATTTCTTTTTGAAGTCTCTTTACAAGCTTTTGCAAAGCATCTCTAGTTATTGGATCAAGTGCGCCAAAGGGCTCGTCCATTAATATAATATCTTGATCTGCTGCAAGAGCTCTTATTACTCCTATTCTTTGTTGTTGTCCTCCAGATAGTTCCGATGGATATTTATCTAAATAAGATAAGGGCAAGTCTACTTTTTCGATTAAGTTTTCTGCTATTGGTCTAAGTTTGTCTTCGTCCCACTTTAAAAGTCTTGGCACGAGGACTATGTTATCGTAGACTGTCATATGCGGGAGTAGTCCAATTTGTTGAATTACATATCCAATTTTCCTTCTAAGATCAACTGGATCCATGTTTTTTATGCTAACTCCATTTATCAAGATATCTCCACTAGTTATGTCATTCATTCTGTTGATCATTCTCATGCAAGTAGTCTTCCCCGATCCACTGGCTCCAATAAAGCATATAAATTCGCCATCCTTAAATTTTAAATTTATATTTTCAGCTGCAACCTGATTGCCAGGATAGATTTTACTGACATTTTTAAATTCTATCATTCTAACCTCTCCTTTTTACTTATTTTATTATACCCTAAATAATGATATTTCAAAAATTACTCACTTTGACCTTTTGTACATAAATGTTATAATAGTCTTGTAAGTATATTTTTTGTTTTAAGGAGGATATTATGGCTAACGATTATCATGAACCAGCAGAAGAATTGACAAAAAAATCAAGGGATATTATTAGAGCAATCAATTCATTAAAAGAAGAAATTGAAGCAGTTGACTGGTACTACCAAAGAGTTTCTCTTTCTGAAGATAAAGAATTAAAGGAAATAATGTGGCACAATGCAAAAGAAGAAATGGAACACGCAATGATGACACTTGAATGGTTGCGAAGAAACCAAGAAGGTTGGGACGAACAAATGAGAACTTACTTGTTCTGTGAAGGCGATATTATGGACGCAGAACATGATAGTAAGTAAAAGATAATATTATAAAAAATAATATACTAAAAAATGGCTAAATATTTTTATATCTAGCCATTTTTAAACTTTTTTTATTCTAATATCTAAATTTTTTCCCTTAATTTTATATTCAGTATATTCTCTCATTAGTTCATAAAGAGTAGATGCTAATGGTATAAATACCCACATTCCCACTACTCCAAATAGAGAACCACCAACTGTAATTGCAACTAATGTCCAAAGTGATGGAAGTCCTACTTTGTTTCCAACTATCTTTGGGTATACTAAATTAGATTCAATTTGTTGAAGAATCAAAATTAAAACTATAAAGGCAATTCCCTTTGTAGGGTTTTCTATTACTGTCATTACAAAGCCCATGGCTCCGCCCAAAAAAGGTCCAATGATTGGAATGAGATCTGTAACTCCAATTATAACTCCAAGGGTTGCTGCATTGGGAACTCCAATTATAAAGCACGATACAAAGGTTGCAATTCCTATAAAAGTCGCTACTGTAAGTTGTCCTCTTATAAATCCAAAAAAGTTTTCGTGAAGAAGGTGCATTACATGAATTATTTTCTTTGCAACTCTATTGTTAAAGAAGGAATAGCAAATTCTTGTAGCTTGATATCCAAGTCTTTCCTTGTCAGCCAGAATATAAATTGATGTTATAAGGGCAAGCATAAAGGATACAAGTCCGCCTAATATGCTTGATGCAGTTGAAATTGCACTATTAATTATATTTGATGACTTTTCCTTCGATGTTACAAAGTCCTTAATTCTGTTAAATATTTCATTCCAGCTTAAATTATCATACTCACTTTGCAGTTTGTCTGAATAATTACTTAGATAGGGAATTTCTCTAGTCTTGTCAATTGCCATTTGTAAAAAGCTTGGCAGTGATTTCCTAATTCCGTCAAAGGATTTAATTAGTTGAGGTACAATTATTGCCATTATTATAAATATTACTAGTATAATAAATATAAAGGATAGAGCTATGGAAATTGTCCTCTTATGCTTTTCTATTTTTTTATTTTTTATTTTGCTAAAAACTTTTCTCTCAAAAAAGTTTAGAGGTATTTTCATTATAAAGGCAATGACTCCACCTAGTATGAAGGGTGTCATTATTCCAAGTAATATGCCAAAACCCGTGAATATACTTTTGCTATTTAAAAATAAATAGGCAATGAATAGTAGTGCAAGTCCCATTAAAAAAATCTTTTTATAAACTTCATTTTTAAAGGATAATTTCTTTAACGGATTATTCACACTTTCTCTTATTTCTCTTTTTTCTTCCATAATCCTCCTTATTTTTTTGAAAGACTATCTAAAAAATTAAAATAATCTTCAAAAAAGATTTTTGCATATCAAGCATACTATTGATGTAGATTTCAGAAAAATTAAGTGCCAATTTCATTTGTCTAGAGAAAATCTCTCTATAATCATCGAGAATTCCAAGGGTTTCTTCTTTAATTTCTTCTTGATTATAAAGCATTGGCAAATTGCTTTTTCTTTTATTTTTTTTCTTTTTATCTTCATAGATATTTGGATTTATTTCCATAATTATTTCAAAACCCTTGTCATCTGGTTTTTCCTTTTCCTTTAAGTTGATTTCAATATTTTCTTCTTTTAAAGGAGTTTTGCCATAATCTAGTGGAAGCAAATATCTAATGGGATTTACAGCAAGAGATTTTTTGTCTTCCTCTTCCTTTGTAAAGGAAATTACACCGCTATTTTGGTGTTTTGAAATTTCTTTTAATTTTAAATCGTCTATTTTTTTTGAATCTTCATTATTTTTTAAATCTTTTTTACTCAATTTAAAAACCTCTCAATACATCAGGTCTAAAATTTTTCTTTTTCAAAGTTTTTTCTATCGCCTTAATGAGATCTAGCCTGTCTTCGTTTAAATTTCCTGCTAAAAGAACATAATTTGATGCATGATTAGACCTAAAGACTGTTCCTTCTGAATCAACATGTTCCAAAAATATTTTCATCTCTTCTAATATTTCGCCAGCATCGGGCATTTTAAATTTGCCAGAAATATAATCTGAGTAAAGTGGAGTATTCTTATAAATTCTCATAGTGAGGTATCCCAAGAAATCTGGCTTAGTTTCTGATACAAGTTTTGCAGTTCTCACTGCATTTTTTTCCATTCCTTCAACTCCACCTAATCCTGCAATAATAGTAACAGAAGTCTTAAATCCCGCTTCCTTTGCTTTTTTCATTGCAGTTACGTACTCTTCATAGGTGATGCCCTTTTTAATTTCTTTTAGAAGTTCTTCATCCCCAGTTTCAAATCCAATGTATAACATTTCAAGTCCTTCTTCACGAAGCCTTTTTAATTCATCAAGGGACTTCCTATTAATGTCTTGAGCAGTCGCATAAGATGAAACTCTATTTACATTGGGATAATATTTTTTTATAGTTCTTAAAATTTCGATTAAATCTTCTGTCTTCAAAACAAGTGCATCTCCATCAGCCAAGAAGATTCTTTCAAAATAATCTCTGTAAGAGCTCATTTCAACTAAATCCTTTTTAATATCTTCAAGAGATCTTATCCTAAAGTCGTCATCTTTATACATATAACAAAATGTACAATTGTTGTGAGAACATCCCACAGTCGCCTGAATAATTAGTGACCTCGCCTCACTTGGCGGTCTAAAAACATTTCCATAGTACTGCATATTTCTCCCCTTCTAATTTTATTTTTAATTTTTACCGTGTTTCTTTAATAAATCGTCCTTAACCTTCCAAAGTTTTTCTGATAAATCCACGATGTATTCATTTGGATTGTCTAGTCTCTTAGTTTCTTCCCACAATGTGTCTAGTTCCCTCTCTGCCTTCTTCTTTATTTCTTCAAGACTTGGAAGTTTGTAGACAAGTTTGCCTTTGTCGTATATTTGTACGAGAACTTTTTTGGCAGTGTAATTTGTGAGAGTTTTTCTCTTCCAAGTGTAAATTGGATGGAAAATTTCATAATTGTCTTTTGGTATTTCTTCATCTCTTAATGCAACTACATCTGCCATTGCCTTCCCCGTTTCATTTTCGTAAAATCTATAAAGTTCTTTAAACCCTGGAGTAGTAATTTTTGTAACATTTTCAGAAATTTTTATCTTTGGAGTAATTTTTCCATCTTCATCGACAGTTGCAACTAATTTATAGACACCACCAAAAACTGGAGATGATTTTGATGTAATAAGTCTTTCGCCAACTCCAAAGGAATCGAGTTTTGCTCCTTGATGTAAAATAGTCCTTATTGTGTATTCGTCAAGTGAGTTTGACGCCATAATTTGCACATCTTGATAACCTGCGTCGTCAAGCATTTTTCTCGCTTTATTTGATATATATGTTATATCCCCTGAATCAATTCTTATGCCCTTTGGTCTAAATCCACGAGGAACAACTTCTTCATCAAAAACTTTTATTGCATTTGGCACTCCTTCTTTAAGAGTGTCATAAGTATCTACTAATAAAAGACAATTGTCTGGATAAACTCTTGCAAAGGCCCTAAAGGCTTCAAGTTCTGTATCAAACATCTGAATCCAAGAATGTGCCATTGTGCCAAGAGCTGGCACGCCAAACATTTTGTCAGATAATGTGTTGGCAGTCCCTGCACATCCCCCAATATATGCAGCTCTTGCCCCTAAATTTGCAGCAGAATATCCCTGTGCTCTCCTTGAGCCAAATTCAACAACGGGTCTTCCCTTTGCTTGTTTTACAATTCTTGAGGCCTTTGTGGCTATCATTGATTGATGATTTAAAGTTAGAAGTATCATAGTTTCTAACATTTGTGCTTGAATTGCAGGACCTCTTACTGTAACAAGGGGTTCACCGGGAAAGGCTAAAGTCCCTTCTGGCATTGCCCACACATCACATTCAAATTTGAAATCTCTTAAATATTCTAAAAATTCTTCGTCAAAAATATTTTTCTTTCTCAAAAACTCTATGTCCTCTTCAAAGAAGTGAAGATTTTCCATATATTCGATTAATTGTTCTAGCCCAGCAATAATAGTGTATTCACCGTTGTCAGGCACTTCTCTAAAAAACATATCGAAGATTACAGTCTTATCTCTCATTCCTTCTTTAAAAAATCCATTTGCCATTGTTAATTCATAAAAATCCACAAGAAGCGTGAAATTTTTTTTAACATTATAATTTACCATTTTATACTTCCTTTTTTATCTACATATAATGCGCTTGATTTTTTAGCGTATTTAATTTAAATTAAGTAAATTATATCACATTGCGAAGGTTTTTGATAATTAATGCTCTTTAGAATTGTCACAAATTATAAAAGATTTTTATTTTTAAAAACTCATTGTGTTATAATCTTTAAGCAAAAGTTTAGGCGGTACAAAAATATTTTAGCGCCTTTACAAATTGTATTTAGTTAAATTTAGAAATTAACTGTGCTATAATGAGAATAGATTGGTAAAGGTGAAATTTTTTGGAAGCAATAAAAAGCACTGTGGACATAGAAAGGTCCCTTATAAAAACATATAGAAGAGATATTTACAAGAAATTTGTACAAGGTGTAAATAAATATGAACTAATTAGTCCTGGCGACAAAATTGCTGTTGCAATTTCTGGCGGGAAGGATTCCCTCACTCTTGCGAAATTATTGCAAGAATTAAAAAGGCATAATAAAGTGCCCTTTGAACTTGAATTTATAACAATGGATCCTGGTTATCTCCCCGAAAATAGAGAAAGACTTGAGTTCAAT
This sequence comes from Peptoniphilus grossensis, assembly GCF_001940285.1. Lineage (NCBI taxonomy): Bacteria > Bacillati > Bacillota > Tissierellia > Tissierellales > Peptoniphilaceae > Peptoniphilus > Peptoniphilus grossensis. The sequence continues at coordinate 1,590,408 of NZ_MJIH01000001.1, read as the reverse complement.
TGTGAAAAACTTGGTATACCAGTTAAGATTCATAACTCCGATGTTTTTTCTGTTGCAGAAAAAATGTCTGAAGGCGGTTCTCCTTGTTATATGTGTGCGAGAATGCGCCGTGGAAATTTATACAATAGGGCGAAAGAACTGGGATGCAATAAACTTGCTCTTGGTCATCACTTTGACGATGTCATCCAAACAGTTCTTTTAAATATTATTTATGCCGGCGATTTTAAAACTATGATGCCAAAATTAAAATCGCAAAATTTTGAAGGTCTTGAACTTATTAGACCAATGTATCTAGTTCGAGAGGAAGCAATCATCCGCTTTATGAAATCCACTGGATTATCTGCACTTGATTGTGCCTGCACTGTTACAAAGAAAAAATCTGGCAACAAAAGATTTTTTATAAAGGACTTAATCGAAGAGCTTAAAAAAGAAAACAAAAATGTCGACATAAATATTCTTCGTGCTACTGAAAATGTAAATATGGAACAAATCTTAGGTTTCAAAGAAAAAGGCAAAAGACATAACTTTTTGGAATTTTATTAGGAGGATATATGCAGGAATTTAAAATGATTTCTTGGAATGTAAATGGACTTAGAGCTGTCATTAAAAAGGGGTTTATGGATTACTTCAACGAAGTTGACGCCGATATATTTGCACTTCAAGAGATAAAACTCCAAGAGGGTCAAATTGAAATGGACCTTCCTGGTTACTACGAATTTTATAATTATGCAGAGAAAAAAGGTTACTCGGGTACGGCAATTTTCTCTAAGAAAGAACCTATTAATGTATATTATGGAATTGGATCAGAAGAGCATGACAACGAAGGACGGGTTATAACACTAGAGTTTGAAAATTTTTACTTTGTAACTTGTTATACACCTAATTCAAAGAGAAAATTAGAAAGGCTTGATTATAGACAAGTTTGGGAGGACGACTTTAGAACTTATCTAAATGGCTTAAAATCAAAAAAAGGTGTAATTTTGTGTGGCGATTTAAATGTCGCTCACAAAGAAATCGACCTAGCAAATCCATCTACTAACAGAAGATCTGCAGGTTTTACTGATGAAGAGAGAAATAAATTCACAGAACTCTTGGATAATGGATACATCGACACTTTTAGATATTTTTATCCAGAACTTATAGATGAATATTCATGGTGGAGTTATTTTGCAAAGTCAAGAGAACGAAATATTGGATGGAGAATAGATTACTTCGTAGTTTCAGATGACCTTGAGAAAAATTTAGTAGACGCAAAAATTCATCAAGAAATTATGGGATCGGATCACTGTCCTGTTGAACTTAAAATAAAACTTTAAATATAGGAGGAATTATGAAAAATTTATTGTCAGTTCCTATTAAAAATGATATTTATTATATAGGTACAAATGATCGACAAACAGAATTATTTGAAGGAATGTGGCCTCTTCCAAAGGGTGTTGCATATAATTCATATCTAGTTAAGGGCGAAAAAAATGTACTTTTTGACCTAGTAAAAGTTAACACAGTCGATGATTATATCCAAAAAATAAATGAAATAGTCGGCGAAGGCGAAAAAATTGATTATATAATAATCAATCACATGGAACCAGACCACACATCTTCTCTTAAATCAATATTGGACATTTATCCAGAAGCAAAACTCGTTACAAATAAAAAAGCTGTTGCCATGTTAAATAATTTCTATGAAGTTACAGACAATATCGTAGAAGTAAAGGAAGGCGAAACAATTGAACTTGGAAATAGAAAATTTACTTTCTACATGACTCCTATGGTTCACTGGCCTGAATCCATGGTAGCCTATGAAGAAACTACAAAGACGCTTTTCTCACAAGATATTTTTGGCGGCTTTGGAACTCTTGACGGCGGTATCTTTGATGATCGAATTGACTACAACGACAATTACCTTGAAGAAACTACTAGATATTTCATAAATATCGTTGGCAAATATGCGACACAAGCACTTAAAGCTCTAAAAAAATTAGCTGTTCTTGACGTCGAACTAATTTGTCCAGATCACGGACCAATTTGGAGAGAGAACCCTAAAAAAATAATCGACATCTACACATCCCTTGCAAAACAAGAAACAATTGACGGTTGCGTAGTAATCTATGGATCTATGTATGGAAATACAGAAACAATGGCAGAAGCTGTTGCAAGGGGACTTTCTGAAGGTGGACTTACAAATATTAAAATTCGCGACATAACAAAGACTTCCTTCTCCTATCTACTATCAGATATTTGGAGATACAAGGGCGTAATCCTTGGCTCATGTTCCTACGACAATAACCTATTCCCGCCAATGAATTATCTATTGACAGAAGTTTCTCATCAAAGGATGAAAAATAATTATTGGGGAATTTTTGGATCCTATTCCTGGTCTGGTGGAGCACTTAAAACTCTAAAGAAATATATGGAAGATGGAAATTACGATGTGCTCGACACACAACTTGAAATTCAAGGTTCAGCAACCGATGAAGAAATTAAGAAATTAATCGACTTTGGAAAAGAAATGGCCGCAAAAATTTTAGATAAATAAATTAATCGTCACGATTTCGTGGCGATTTTTTGAATAAAATCTCTTGTACCAACTTTTTAACTATTTAGCAAAAGATTTATAAAAGATTACTTTAAGCTACTTAAAAATAAAAGGCACAAAAAAAAAAGAATGTCAAATTACTTTACAAAATGACATTCTTTTTAAATATCCAATTCCATCCAATTTAAACTTTTTGGTTCAATCACGTCTTATCACCTATATTCTTATTTTACCTAAGCCCTATACAAATTGATATTCTCACAGTCCCAACTCTAAGCCTGTGTACCTCATCATATAAAAACTAAGAGTAATATCAAAACAAACTATTTACCATCATTTTATACATTAAACGCCTATTAAAAACTATTCGATTTATATAAAAGCCTTGACCTTTTAAGTCAAAACTCGTAAATTTAACAAAATCAAAAACATTTTTCAAATTTTGGATGGAATTGTCAAGTTTCTCCAAATAAGATTTTATTTTTATTTATTTTTACTTTAATACGATAATCTTATTTGGTATTAATATTATACCACGTATTTTTATTTTTAAACACTTTTTATAAAAATTTTTTTAATTTTTTTATAAATTTCTGTAGTATAATGTTTTTAAATTGAGGAGGCGTAAAATGAATATATTAATCGGATATAAAAAATGTAGCACTTGTAAAAATATAGAAAAATTATTAAAAGAAAAAAATATTTCCTATGAATACAGAGAAATTGACAAGGAGCTCTTGTCAGTAGATGAGCTTAAAAAAATAATGAAAAGGGCAAATATTGATGTTTTAAAACTCTTTAATACAAGTGGCATGAAATATAGGGAACTTGGACTAAAGGACAAGAAAAATGAAATGACAGAAGAGGAAATATTAGAATTACTTTCAACAGATGGCATGCTAGTAAAAAGACCAATACTTTTAAAAGATGATAAAGCCCTTGTAGGTCCACAGGTAAAAAAATATTTGGAAAGCTTATAATCACAAAGTTTTATAGTTCAAAAAAACTAGAATTGGTTTCAACTCTAGTTTTTTTATTTCATTCATTTTTAAAAAATTTATCTATCTCTAAGGCGTCTTCAGCTTTTATTAACACTGTTATTTTATCTCCATAAAGTATGATATCATCTGCTGTTGGAACTATTTCAACTCCTTCTCTTTCTATTGACATTATTATTATATGCCTTGGAAAATTTATATCTCGCAAAGTCTTTCCTGCAAATTTTAATCCATCTGTTATTGTGTACTCGAAAATCGAATAATCGCCAAGCTCTCTTTCCTTTGGACTAAGTAGGTTTTTGTCCCTTAGTTGTCTTTCAAAAAGTGTGTCATAAATTGGTGCAACTTTTAAAACTTCTGCCACATAATAGGAAACCATTACAACTATGGAAAGAGCTATTAAATGTTCAAAAGTTGAAGTCATTTCCGACACTAAAATAACTGAAAGTATGGGACTTCTAACCACTGATGCTAGTATGCCGCTCATGCCAAGGATTATAAAATTTACATAATATTCTTCTAGTCCAAAATTATTTTGTAATATTGAAAAAATAAGTGCTCCGCAAGATCCTCCAATTACAAGTACTGGCAAAAAGATACCTCCCTGTACTCCCGAGCCGTAGCAAAATGTTGTATAAAATAACTTTACTAAAAGTATTGCCAAGATATATTTTATTGGAAATTGTCCTCTTGCCATTTTTTCTAGTAGTCCATGGCCGCCTCCTGTTCCTTCAAAAAAGATAAATCCAATTATAATTGTAACGCTCATTAATAATCCATACTTTAAAATTTTTGAATTTATTTTCTTAAAAAGATCTTGAAATTTTGTAATTAAATAATTATAAACTCCACCAACTAGTCCTGTTAATATTCCAATTAAAATAGCCACCCAAATAAGTTTCATAGGTAAAGATTCAGAAACAAAGAAAGAAAAAGATGTCTCGGCTCCCATTATTACAAAGGAGACATAATTGGCAACTATTGATGCTATAAAGGATGGCAAGAGAACAAATTTTGAATAGGATTTATGAAGTTCTTCTATCGCAAAGATACAACCTGCCATGGGTGCGTTAAAGGCTGCTGCAAGCCCTGCTGCTGCTCCTGCTGTAATCATGTATTTTATTTCATCTGGCGGTCTTTTTATTGCCCTTCCAATAAATTTTGCCGCTGCACCGCCCATTTGTATTGATGGGCCTTCTCTTCCAAGAGAAAAGCCCATGAGGTTGCCCAATCCTCCACCTACAATTTTTGATATAAGCGTTGGCACTTCATCCATTTTAAATTTGCCTAGTATTTCGCCTCGGATTTGTGGAATTCCACTTCCTCCAGATAGAGGCGCCCAATTTAATAATTTATAAATTACAAAGGAAATTATTATTGCAAGGACAATTAAAATTAAAATTGATTTTAAGTTAAATTCACTGTATAAGATTTTTCTATAAAAATCCATTTTCATTATTACAAATCTATATAAAACTGAAAAAAGTCCTGCAAAAGTTCCTACAATTAGGGAGTCAAATAAAATTCTAAATATTAATTTACTCTTGTTGTTAAAATCATTTTTCATTACTTGCTCCTTTTATTAAATTCTTCCAATCTTTCTCGCTTAATTTTAAAATTTCTATATATTTTTTTTCTTTTTCAATTTTATTTGGAGTAGTATAGAAATTAAAATTTACTTTTTTTATCTCGCTTCCATCTATATCTGCTATTACCTTAAACTTTTTTGACTTTATTAAGTTATAAAACCTTGCATTAATATGCATAAATTCATCGTGATAGATGAGGTTTTTCTCCCTTGGATAATAACTCATCCTAAAGTTTCTTTGATTTATCTTTCCCTTAATTGTTTTCAAATTTTCATTTTCTTCGTGCTCAATGAAAATATGTCTGTGAGGAACTTTTAGTTCAAAATCCTTTTTTATTTTTAGCATATACTTTCCGTCATCGGACTGAAGCTTCAAAAGATTTTTGTCATCGTCTGTTTCCATGTAAAAAACTATTACATCTTGTTTTTCTAAGTCGCCATAAATATTTGAAAATTCTTTTTTTAGGACTTCACTTAAAATCGTAAAGGGAAAGTAATTTTCTTCCCGATAAAATTCTTCAACTTTATTCATAAGTTTCTCAAGGTCTAGAGACTTTACTTTAATTTCATATATATTTGTTGAAATGTTTTTTACATTAGTTTTTCTAATTATTCTCGTCCACTCTTTTTTTACGTATTTTTTTAGTTCTGAGTTTTTTTCAGAAAAAGAAACTGGCGGCAAAAATAATTTTTTATTATTTATGTCATAGCCAAGATCTCCTAAGACATTGGAGTCCTGAGATAAATTTAACATTGTATTTCTGTCAATATAAAGAGGAAGATCGGAAATTTCATCTCTATAAAGATAGACATCGCTATTTACAATTTTTTCGCCCACTGTCTTTGTCTTCTTATCTTCTTCTTTTCTTTCAAGAAAGTACAGGGATTTATTTGTCGCACTCTGAAAATTTATAATATTTAATTTATCGCCATTTTCTTTAAGGCTACTCAACCTTATACCATAATCTCCCGAGCTCTTAACTTTTTCAAAAATATCACTTATGCCAAAATCTTCGATATAGTCATCTGCAAAGGCAAAAATTCTGTCATCAATGGTGTAAAGCACTTCTGCTACAATCTTCTTTGGATAGCGTTTAAAATTATTTACTCCCAAAAAAATCAAGGCAACTAAAATAAATATTAAAAAAATACTTTTCCTTTTCATAATATCACTACTTTGTATATAATAATTATAGTTTACAATAAATATTCTCTTCATTGCAATTAAAAAGGCACCTTTGAGTGCCAATTATTTTACATAATGATATTTTTTCTCCATTTTCCAAATTTATAGTAAATTACCATGAGAAGAAAGTTTACAAAATATGAAACTGGATAAATTATACTTATTACTCTTATGGAATTAAATATTGGCATTGCAAAGTAAACTACCACTAATCTAAAAATACAAATTGTCAAAAGAGAAATAATCATTGGTCCCATTGCGTTTCCGCTTCCCCTAATAAATCCAGAAATAGTTTCTGAAAGTCCAAAGGACCAAATTCCAAGACTTATTATCCTCAAAAAATCGGAACCATATCCAACTACCTTTGGATCAGAATTAAATATTGCAATAAGCTCTTCTGCAAAGGCAACGGCAATTACTGATAAAACTGCGGAAATTCCAAATACAATCAAAAGCGAAACTTTAATCCCCTCTCGAAGCCTTTCGTATTTTTTTGCACCAAAATTTTGTCCCGAAAAAGTTGTCGCTGCAAGGGCAATTGCTTGAAGTGACATAAATAAAAATCCATCGATCCTTCCTTCTGCTGCAACACCTGCAATGGCATCGGAGCCAAAGGAGTTTATCTTTGCTTGAAAAATTACATTTGTAAAGGATAAAAGTGCTGTTTGAACTCCCGTCGGTATTCCAACTTCAAAAATTCTCTTTGCTTCAAACTTGTGAAGTTTTATTTCTTCTTTTCTAAGTTTGTAAGAGCCATCTGTTTTTAAAAGTGAATAAGTAACAAGAGCTGCTGATGCTACTTGTGATGCAAGAGTTGCAATACCAGCACCTAGTACAGACATTTGAAGCCATCCTACTAAAATTAAGTCGAGAACAATATTTACAATGGCAGAAACGCATAGAAAGTTAAAAGGTCTCTTTGAGTCGCCTGTTGCCCTTAAAATAGATGCACCCATGTTGTAAATCAGAATTGGGATAGTTCCCAAAAAGAAAACTCTCATGTAAATTATTGCATCCCTAAAAATCTCTTGCGGCGTGTCCATTATCCTAAGAAAGAAGGGCGTCGTGAAATAACCAAAAATTGTTATAAAAAGCCCTGACATTAGTCCAAGAAAATAAGAAACGCCAACGGATTTTTTTAATCCATCCCTATCATTTGAGCCATAATAAAGGGATATTATTACAGACGCACCAGTAGTAAGTCCTAAAAAAAGTCCAATTAATAGATTTGAAACTGGTCCCGTTGCACCAACTGCTGCCATAGGGTTTTTCCCTGCAAATCTTCCTACAATCATAAGGTCTGCTGTATTATATAATTGTTGCAAAAAATTTGTAAGAAGAAGGGGAATTGCAAATTTTATAAGTCCCTCTGCAATAGAGCCTTCTGTCAAATTTATATTTCTGCTGATTTTTTTACTCATCTTTGTACCTCACAATTCCAATATATACTTTTTTAAGCTCTCCCACATTGCTATTTAAAAGCTCTCCCTTTTTTATATCAGATATTGCATAGGTAACATTGCAAGCCACACAATTTCCATATTCTTCACCTGTATCTGCATCCATTCCAGAAGGTATATCCACGCCAATTATATAATTCCCATGAATATTTATAATATCAATTAAACTTCTGTAGAATTTATTTAATTTTCTATTAAGTCCTGTGCCAAAAATTGCATCCACAGTAATTTCATTTACTTCAATAGATTCAATTAATTCATTAAAATTATCGCCTTCAATGTATTTTATATCTGTAAGTTTTTTTATAATCTCTAAATTTTTGGAAAAATCCTCTGTTTCTTTGTCTCCAACTACAAAGACTTCAACAGTTTTTCCATTAAGTATTAAATGTCTTGCGATTACAAGTCCATCACCGCCGTTATTTCCCTTACCGCAAATTATTGTAAAGGAATCGTACTGATTAATTTCACGAAAAATCCCCATACCTGCATTTTCCATTAAAATAAGAGAATCAATTTTAAACTCCTCTATTGTTCTCTTTTCTAGTTCAATCATCTTGTTTTTTGAAATTGTCACAGTAATCCCTCCCTGTGTTTATTATATGCTATTTATTAAAAATTGACACCACATTATGATAATTTTTGAACTTTATTTTATTCTCTTTAATTTCTAAATTATATAGCAATTAATTATTTATTTATCCTTAATAATAAATTTTTGCAAGGAGAATATAATACAACAAAACTCTCGCAATTGCAAAAATCTTTCCATTTTTTTCAAAAATTATTTTTATACCCTTAATAAAAATATTTAAATAAAAATAATTTTACTAGTTGATATTTAATATCAATTGAGTTATAATTAAATTAAATTTTTAATGAATAAATAATTAAGTTAAGTTTTTATAGAAAAAATAAAATTATATTAATAGGAGGAATTATGACAAATTATCTTAAAATTGCAGAGAAAGCAAAGCCAGAGTGCATAAATTGTGCCCAAGAAATTTTTGAAGCTATTTCAAAAAATTCTACTACAAAGTCTCTTGATAAGGTGAAAAAACAAATGGACAACTTAAATACATTCTTATATACATACTTTCTCATTACTTATAATAAAGACCTCACAAATATTCACGACGATTTTACTTTAAAAATCAAAAATGTCCATGATAAATCTTCTTTAAAAAATATTGCAAATCAGTTGATTGAAGCTTATTCCAATTCTCTACTTGATGAAATGGAATTTTCTAGAAATGAAATTATAGACAATGCCCTTAAGATCATTAATAAAGAATACGCAACGGGATTAAATTTAGAAGATCTTGCAAAAAAACTTCACCTTTCCAAAAATTACCTTTGTTCACTTTTTAAGGAAGAAACAGGCTTTACATTTTGCCAATATTTAAATACATTAAAGACTAATAAGGCAAAAAAACTTCTTTTAGAAGATAAAAAGACTTTAGAATACATTAGTTATGAATGTGGATTTTCTTCACAACCTCATTTTACTATGACCTTTAAAAAGTATACTGGTAAAACGCCTCGTGAATACAAAATGAGCCTAGTGTCCCAATAATCTAATTATTGAAATCCTCCATGCTTTGCTATATTATATAGTAATTGGAGGATTTTATGCTTTTTAACTCACTTGAATACTTGATTTTCTTGCCCATAGTTGTGTTTTTTTACAACTTATTACCAAGAAAATTTAAAAATATATTTTTGCTATTGGCAAGCCTCGCATTTTATAGCTTTTGGAATGTTAAATACACATTCCTAATGCTCCTCTCAATATTTATAACCTACATAACTGGAATATATATTGAAAAAAATAGGGCAAATGTAAAAAAAATGAAGCTTGCTGTCTTTTTATGCTTTTTTATAAATTTGGGCATACTCTTTATTTTTAAATACTTTAATTTTTTTGCCAATATTATAAATAGTTTTTCTGACAATAATTTTAATATTGCAATAGATGTGCTACTTCCAGTTGGGATTTCCTTTTACACTTTTCAGGCACTTGGCTACACCATTGACGTGTATAGAGAAGACCTTCACGCAGAAAAAAACCTCGTGGACTACGCCCTTTTTGTATCTTTCTTTCCACAACTTGTGGCAGGACCCATTGAGAGAAGTGTAAATTTACTACCTCAATTAAAAAGCCCAAAAAAATTTAGCTACGACAATCTCATTAGTGGTCTAATCCTATTTACCTATGGAATGTTTTTAAAATTAATTATCGCCGATAGAGCTGCAATTCTCGTAAATGAAGTCTTTGGAAATTATGAAAGCTTTTCAAGAGAAATTTTAATTATTTCAGGCATTTTATTTACACTACAAATTTATTGCGACTTCTATTCCTATTCTATAATGGCAAAGGGATCGGCAAAAATCCTCGGCATTGATCTAATGGATAATTTTAAGGAGCCACTCCTTTCTAAATCCATTACTGAGTTTTGGAGAAGATGGCATATTTCTCTATCCACTTGGTTTAAGGACTACCTATACATTCCCCTTGGTGGAAATAGAAGGGGCAAGATGAGGAAATATTTTAATTTAATTGTTGTTTTTTTAGTGAGTGGACTTTGGCACGGCGCAGAACTTTCCTTTGTGCTATGGGGTCTTATCCACGGAATTTTTAATGTACTTGAAAATATTTTTGGTCTTAATAAAAAAAGCCTTCATAAAAATATTTTTGTAGATACCTTTAAAAGAATTGTAACTTTTATAATAGTTGTCTTTGCCTTTATTTATTTTAGAGCAGAAAATATTCACCAAGGCAATGAATATCTACTTGCAATTTTAAGTAATGAGAAAAGCCTTGATTTATTAGGAGAATTGTCAAAAACTTCCTTTGGAATTTCAAATATTTATCCTCTAACCTTTGGTGTAATTATTTTATTCATCTTCGACATTTTAAAGTACAACAAAATAAATTTAAGTGAAGGTCTTTTAAAAATAATTCTTCCAATAAGGTGGTTAATTTACCTCGCCTTTATCTTTATAATAATAATTTTTGGCGTATATGGTCCAGAGTTTTCTGAATCCGCCTTTATATATTTTCAATTCTAGGTGATAAAATGAAAAAATTTCTAAAATTTTTAAAATCAATAATATTTATTGCCATAGTAATTTTTGGCATCATAGAACTAAATAGCCTTTTCATGAGAAAATCTCTTTCAAAGCCTTGGGATATGGGAAATAAAATAGGCGGCTTTTTTAACGAAGCTGAAGACTATAATGCGATGTTTTTTGGTTCAAGTCATACTTACTGTTCCTTTGAACCCCTTGTAATTTATGAAAATACTGGTGTTAAATCCTATGTATTGGGGTCTCAAAAACAGCCTCTACAAGTTACTGCAAGTTATGTAAAGGAAGCCCTCAGAATAAAAAATCCCAGCGTGATTTTTGTCGACATACAATCATCAATTTATAAAATTCAAGAAGATTCTAGCGTTGTAAATTCTTATTCAGACTATTTGCCAATGTCTAAAAATAAATTAGAAATGATCCTTAAAAAAGTTCCTAAGGAGTTTAAGGCAATGTCCATTCTTCCCCTCATTAGCTATCATAGCAGATGGGATGAGTTAAAGTATGAGGATTACAACTTCGACAAAACTTCCTACAAAGATTACCTAAAAGGCTATGTACTTTTAAAGGGTCAAAGTAAAGATTTTAGAGAAAATATATTTGAAGATGAAGATAATTATTTAAATTCAATTACTTCCTTTGATGAAAAAAATTATTTAAAGGAAAACCTAAAGGCCTTTGACGAAATCATAGACCTAGCAAATAGAAATGGTGTAAAATTATATTTTGTCAAGACGCCCGTTTACGATTATAATTTGTATAAAAAAAATATAAATACAATTGAAAAATATTTAGAGAAAAGAGACGCAACCTTTATCGACTTCAACAAATTTTATGACGAAATAAAATTAACTAAAGATGATTTCTACGATCCTCATCACTTAAATGTTCAAGGTGCAGAAAAATTTAATTTGTTTTTTATCGACTACATGAAAAAAGAAGGCATCTTCCAAGAAAATTTGGCTAATGATAAAGCTTGGCAAGAAAATATTAAAATTTATGATATAAATAAATCTTGATAGACAGAGGTTTTTATCTTCTGTCTCTTTTTTTGAAAATCTTTTTTAATATTGATAAGCACATTTATTTGTAATATTATATAAAATGAGTTTAATAAATAAAATTATAACCTTTTTTCTATATTTCTTGCTTTTTATTAAAAATAATAATAAAATATGCTTAAGGAGGCTAATATGACTATAAGGGATTTGGAAATATTTATTGAAGTTGTTAAGACGAAAAATATGTCAAATGCTGCTAAAAATCTAGAAATTTCGCAGCCTACCGTCTCTCATGCAATTTCACAAATAGAAAATGAGTATAATGTAAGACTATTCGATAGGGTTTCTAAAAAATTGTACATAACTGATGTTGGCTTAAGGCTTTATGATTTTGCCCTAAATATATTGGAACAATTTGAAAACACTTTGATTTTTTTGCAAAGTTCATCTACCGCCCACAATATTAATCTAGGTGTAAGTTCAAATTTTAGTTCTCAATTTTTGCTTGAAATAGTAGATGAGTATGAAAAAAAGGAAAACGATGTTAGTATAAGAGTATATGTTGACTCTCGTGAAAAAATAATTGAAAAATTAAATGCTGGTATAGTAAACCTTGCGATAATAGACGGAGATTCTGGAGTTGAAAATAATCTAGTCGAGCCCTTTTTTAAAGATGAGATTTTTATAATTTCTTCGAAAGATTCTGAAATAAAAGACAAAAAAGTACTTGAACCAGATGATTTAAAAAACAAAAAATTTGTATTTGGAGATTTAGACAGTGTTTCTAAAAAAATACTTTTGGGTTATCTTCGTGAAAAAAATATTCCAATAGATTTAAAATTTATTTGTCAAAATAAAGACATGGTTTTAAATATCGTAAAAAATAGTGATGTACTTTCCATTGGTGCAAATTCATCCTTTAATGACGATAATATAATTAAGCACAGAATTTTAAATTTCTCTATGAGTAGAACTTATTACTTAGTTTATCATAGTGATTCTTTTCTTAAAAATAATTTGAAAAATTTTGTGAATTTTATAAAATACAAATTTAAAACAAAATAGCATGGAAATTAAATTTTTAGAAGCTTTACAAATTCTCTACTCTCCAATTTTAAATTATCTCATGATTTTTATAACTTATCTGGGCAATGGAGGATTTATTTGGATTGTTGCTGCAATATATTTGCTCTTTCAGAATAATAATAAGTTGAAAAGAGAGGCTTTTACCTTAGCATTAGCGCTAATTATTTTTTCAATCTTTGGTCTTCTAATTTTAAAACCAATAATAGCAAGACCAAGGCCTTTTACAGTATCTGATGTAAATCTTTTAATAAAAGAACCGCTGGGATTTTCTTTTCCATCAGGACACACTGGATCGTCTTTTGCAGCAGCATATGTGATTTATTTTTACAACAAAAAAAGAGGTGTGCTCGCACTTATTTTGGCAGCACTCATTGCCTTCTCTAGAATGTATCTCTTTGTTCATTATCCAACGGACATAATCGCCGGAATAATTCTTGGATTAATATCTGGAAAATTGGCAACAAATTGCACAAATAATCTTTTAAAAAGGGCATATAATAATTAAAAAATTTAAATCCTTTGCAAAATACCCCGTAAACTTTTACGGGGTAGAATATTTTTCTGCAATTTTTATATTTAGTTCTTCACCAAGACCTCCATAGATCTCCTGGTACTCTTCGTAAACATTTTTTAGTCTAGTTAAATTAAAATCAATTGCTTCTTTATCATCTAACATATCCAGTTGATTTAGTGGAAATCTGTCAAACATCATTGAGATTTCTATCTCTAGGTCATCTCTCATAAACTGCAATTTTTCGCTACTTATGCGAAGTTCTCTCGGCCTTTCTCTATTTAAAAATTTCAAAAGTCCCTCTTTGTCACAATTTTTGAAAAGTTCTTCTGCCCTGTCAAATTCTTCCACAGGAAAATCGTAAAAAGCTGGACTATAATAAAATATTACTTCTCTAAAAATATCCTCAATTTCTTTTCTCTTTTCATCAGTAATTATAATTTCATCTTCTCGTGTGAAGTTTTTTTTATCTTCCAATTCAAGTTCTTTAAACTCTTTTGCAAATTCTTCTTGAGCCTTATTTTTTGCATCTACGGGAGAAAGTTTGTCCAACAATTTTATATTTCTTCTAAGTTTTCTAATATTTAAATTTAAAGTATCTACATAATTTTCCAATTCGCCAAAAATCTCATTATATCTCTCATAAGTCTTTGGAATTAAATTTATAATTGTGTCTTCTTTTACAAAAATTAGCTCCGACACTAAAAATTTCAAATAATTTCTCTCCATAACATCACCTTTTCCTTTAGACCTAAACTTTATTATATTCATCACAATAAGTCAATGTTAAAAATATTGTAAGAAAAAATAGGAAAGTTCATCAATCCCTTTAAGTCATTGTAATCTATATAGGAAGGAGTTTTATTCCAACCATCATAGACATGTAAAATTTTGATTTTCATACCCTTAAATTTATAAATTGAATATCCAAAAATAACCAAAGAATGTCTTTTATAATATCCGTTCCCTAGATTCATGAGAACTGGGCGAAAATTATCTATTTCATCTTTTACATGGGAATAAAAATTACCCATGTAAATTCCCCTTGATTTTAGATTCATATTATTTTTTCTAAAATAAGTGTTTGCAATGCGTGAAATAAAAAAGGGAATCGTGCCAATATTTTTGAAATAGCCATTTTTATTTGCAATTTTAAAAACCTCTTTGTAAATTTCAAACTTATCAAGGTCCTTAAAATAATAACTAATAATTCTCGTCAAACTTGCAATAGTACAATTATTGCTTCCATCTTTAAAATCTCTTTGCAAAAAGTTTTGCATTTCAATTTCCCTTGATTCCACAAAAACTGCCTTGGGATAGTTTTTTTCTATATAGTCCTTTAGATTTGCAATTCTATTCTTTTTCATCTCTTCCCCCAATCTTTATATACCCAGTTTACAATAAAAAAAGCTTTATGAAAAATTCATAAAACTTTCTCAAAGTCTATTTATCTCTGGAAGGTAATTCCAATATTTTTTAGGCATATTCTGTACTCTAAGCCTTTCATTTTTCCGTTCCTTAATAGCAATTGCATCGTAAAAAATTCGCCAAAGGTCTACATAATCGTCTTCAATTTTAAAATCTTCTTTCATTTCATAATCAAAAAATTCTGCCCTAACTCCATTGTAAATTACTCCTCGATTTCTCTTTATGTCTACAATTATAAATTTTGTTTTTACAAGTCTTCTTTTAAAATGATTAAAGATATAATACAAGATATCATTTTCTGGACTAAATTTTGCAAATAACAAGCCATCTTTTTCATCGAATCGAAGAAGTCCCTTGTATGAATGAATTTCCCCTAAAACTCTTTTTAAAATATTTCTAAATAAAACTACATAATCATCGGCACTTTCGATGTAATAAAATCCCTCTACATATAATTTTTTCAACGTCTTAGCAATGGCAATTTCCTTTTTTTCATTATTTGATGAAAAAACCATAAAGATATTTTCGTAAAAGGAATAGGAAAAATTTTTTATTATGGAATTTTTTACACGTTCTGCTTTGTCCCTTTCTGTTACACATTTTATTCTATCATTAATAAAATCCTCTTGTTCAGTTTCTTTGACAATATCTTTCACTTCTTCCAAAACTTTATAAGAATCAAAAATTACTGTGAGAAGTCCCTGGAAACTTCCATCATATACATAAATCATATTTCCCTCTCTATAAAAATGTGAGCTGCTCTGAATTTTCTCTCTCCAAAATTATGGAGCGAAGAGATTCCCTTGAGTCAAACTTTTTGCCATAATATTTCCCCGAAACTGTTATAAAATTTATAGCCCTTTTTGTAGAAATTCTAAGCTTTTTTAAATCTTCAAAATTTAGAGCAAAGGACTTTCGTGCTTCAATAATTTTTTTCACAGTTTTTGGACCAAACCCTGGAATTTTTAAAAGTTCATCTGCCCTCGCCTTATTTATTTCAATAGGCTCTACAAAATTTTCAATTGCCCAATCCATTTTTGGATCCATATTTAAATCAAAATCTTTTTTTCTCTCGCTTAAAAGTTCTGTCGCACGAAAACCATAAAATCTAATCAAAAAATCTGCCTGATAAATCCTGTGTTCTCGCAGAAGTGGTGTAGCAAACTTTGGCAAATTAGAATTTTCACGAACTGGCACATAGGCAGAATAATAAACTCTTTTTAGAGAATAGTCATCGTAAAGAGATTGAGACCTCATCATTATATCTCTGTCGTGAATGTCGCCTGTACCAACAATCATCTGCGTAGTTTGTCCCGCTGGCAAAAACAAGTTTTTTCGCCCAAAATTTTTATATTTTTTCTTTTCAAGGAAATTTATCTTTAATGTTTTTGACACAAAATCCATGGGCTTAGTTATTTCAGCAATTTTCTTTTCTGGTGCAAGAAGTGCAAGGCTTTTTTCAGTTGGAAGTTCAATATTTATACTCATCCTATCCACATATCGCCCAAGTTCTTTGATTAAATATTCACTAGCACCTGGTATTGCCTTCATGTGAATATAGCCATTAAAATTTTCATCTTCGCGCAACCTTTTTGCAACTTCAATTAATTTTTCCATTGTGTAGTCACAGGATTTAAAAATTCCAGAAGATAAAAACAGTCCTTCAATGTAATTTCTCTTGTAAAAATTAACTGTAAGATCTACTACTTCCTCCACTGTAAAAGCTGCTCTCTTTGAGTCGACGCTCCTTGCGTTTACACAATACTTGCAGTTATAGATGCAATGATTTGTAAAAAGTATTTTTAACAGTGATATGCATCTACCATCTTCACTCCAAGAATGGCAGATTCCACTCACATCTGCGTTACCAAGTCCTCCTCTATTCTTTCTATTTGAACCAGAAGAGGAACAACTAACATCATATTTAGCGGCGTCTGATAGTATTCTTAGTTTTTCCATTAATTCCATATTACCACCAAATCCATTCTATCATTAAAACCCATGTTTTGTAAACATATATTTTTATTACAAAATAGTTTTTCTATTTCTCTGTTTATACAAGCTAAAAATTCACATAAAAAAATCTGCTACCATGAGCAGATTTTTAAAATATTAAATTGCAAGTTTTCCTGCATTAGAAATATAAGATGAAATTCTTTCCAATGCTGCGAGAGTCTTTTCATATAAAAGTCCACTTTCAGGATTGCAGATTTTTTCTCTCATCCTAATCATGTGATTGTTTCTAAATTGAGAAGCGTCTTTTTGCACTAATTCGTTGGATTCACGCAGAAAGGCAACCCTTTCGTCTTTATCCAATTCTGCAATTGCCGAGTTAAACATTTTTTCGATTATTTCATTTATTTCCTTTAATTCTTCAAAGGTTTTATCTGTAAATTCAAGTTTTTGATCTTCTTTTAATTTAGCAACTTCGGCGATGTTTTTGGAATGGTCTCCAATTCTTTCCATGTCTCTAGATATCCTTAGATATGCCGCAAAATTTGCTGAAGTCTTTTCATTCATTGCAAGTCCAAGAGAGTCAATTATAAAGGCTGAAATTTCTTTGTTTAAATAATTTATTACTTCTTCTCGTCTAAATATTTTATCATATACTTCTTCGTTAAAATTTTTGAGTAAAGCAACTGAACTTTTATAATTCTCATTGCAAATTTCAAAAAGTCTTTTTATTTCTGCTTTTACATCAGTAAAGGTTGCAGGTGCGTCCTTGACAATATTTTTGTTTATATATTGTAAAGACATTTCTTCTTGTTCCTTATCTATACCAGGAATTAGTTTAAAGGATAGGTCTGCAAGCTTTTTAGAGAAGGGAAAAAGCATAAGTGTAGTCGCCACGTTAAAAGCTGTGTGCAAGTTGGCAATTTGTGCTGCTGGCAGATCTCTTGAAAAATTCACTATTATTTTATCAATAGGAACGACAAAGGAAATTGTTACAAATATTATTGTACCAATAATATTAAATAGCACGTGGACTAATGCAGTTCTTTTTGCATTTTTAGATGATCCAACTGATGACAAAACAGATGTAATACATGTACCAATGTTAAATCCAAAAATTATATACATTGATGATTTAAGTGGTATTACTCCTTGATTTGCTATTGCCTGCAAAATACCAAGAGATGCAGATGATGACTGAATTATTGCAGTAATAATTGTACCAGCAAGTACGCCAAGTATTGGATTGTCAAATTTTGTCATTAGAGTTACAAAGCCAGGATACTCTCGTAGAGGCTCCATGGAATCACTCATAAATTGCATTCCCATAAATAAAAATCCAAGTCCAATTATTGCTTGACCAATGTATCTTTTCTTTTTATTTTTTGAAAATGTATTTAACAAAAACCCAACAAAGGCAATTATGGGTGCAATTGTAGAAATATTTAGTGCAACTAATTGTCCCGTTATTGTTGTACCAATGTTTGCCCCCATTATAATTCCAACTGCTTGATAGATTGTCATGAGTCCAGCATTTACAAAACCCACAACCATTACCGTAGTTGCAGAAGACGACTGAATTATCGCAGTTACAAAGGTTCCAACGAGTATTGCCTTAAAAAAACTCGATGTCATTTTCTCTATAACAATGCGAAGTCTGTCACCTGCAACTAGCTCGAGGCCGCTGCTCATCATTTCCATACCATATAAGAATAAAGCAAGACCTCCCAATAGTTCAATAAAGTAATTAATTGACATAAATCCTCCCAATTTTTTATTCAATTTAATCTTACAATATAATTGAACTTTTTTAAAGAAAAAGTAAAAAAAATGTAAATCTTTAGTAAAGATTTTAGAGTATTTATGCAATAAAAAGGCGATTCCTCGCCTAATTAAAATTATTTTGTATTTACAACTTTTAAATATAGTGGAAGGGCAAGAAGCTGCGTCGTCATAGAAATAATTATCATAATAGGAATAGAAATGCTATACATTACGCCAAGTAACCACGAACCCAAGAACCAGAAAAATCCAAAAGAAGACTCAAAAATTCCATATCCAGTGGCTCTATTTTCCTTTGGTACCATGGAAGTTACTGCCGCCTTTAAAATTGATTCCTGTGCACCCATGCCAATTCCCCAAAGGACCAATCCAAATAAAAGTGCAGGAATACTTTTAAATCCAAAGATAAAAATTGAAAAAGGTGCAGAAATAATTGTGGAAATTACTAGAGCCTTTACTCCATTTTTGTCGTATATATGCCCGAAAATCAGTGCTGCAATGGCATCCACAAGCATTGCTCCTGCATAAAGTAGTGGAATTGTTCCACTGTTAATTAAATTTGATGTTTGTATATTTCCTGCTGTAAAATTTTTAGTTATGTGCATAATTATTATTGAATAGTCGATGAAACCAAAGGCAAAAAAAGAAATTCCCGCAATATAATATATAAAGGACTTTTTCATTTTAAAGGGTTCTTCCCTTTTTGACTCTGGCTCAAAACGCTCTGGGTTTGGAAATTTCATCTTCGTATAAAATAAAAAAAGGATTGTAATGAAACCAGGAATTGCCAAAAATGCAAAGCAAGTTCTATAAATTTCAAAAGTGCTGCCCTCTGTTTTAAATAACATAACTAGATATAGAAAAACTGGACCTAGAAATGCACCAATTTGATCTAACATCTCTTGTATTCCAAAGGACTTTCCCACGCCTTCCTGCGATGCAGCAAAGGACATAATAGTATCTTTAGCTGGTTTTTTTATTGCCTTCCCCATTCTTTGCACCACAAGTAAAAGTGATGCAGCAAGCCAACCATTTTCGCCCACAAGTGCAAGAGCAGGAACAGCCAAAATATCTAGTACATAACCAAAAATTACCATTGTCCAATATTTTTTAGTCTTGTCAGTAATTTTTCCAAAAACATATCTCATAGAATAGCCAACTAGTTCGCCAAGCCCCGAGATAAAACCAATAGTCCCTGCCGATGCTCCAAGTACAGTGAGATAAGCTCCTCTAATGCTCGATGCACCTTCATGTGTCATGTCTGAAAATAAGCTTACAATGCCAAATAAAATTATAAATAACATTGCAGTAGAAATTCCTTTTTTCTTCAAAATAATCTCCCTTCAAAGTCTTAGTTTTATTATTATATCATCATATTATAAATTTTCTTCAAAAAATAAAAAAAGTTTGCAAGTTTAATTTGCAAACATAAATTAATTTTTATCAAAATTTGTAAGACTTTTTATTAAATTTATGCAATTATATAAATAGATAGATCAAATATTATCGTCAGTATAGTGTCAATGTACAAAAATGTCTTTCTTATTTGTATCTTTTCAATTTAACCAATCAATAATATTTTTTCGCAAAATATTGCAATAATTTAAAAATAATGACCACACTTTTCCTTTATTTTAAAGTTTCAAAATTTTTTAAAGTTTCATTTTTATTTTCTATATTATTTGAAAATTATTAGAAAAATTTTTATGTTTAATACTTTCACTTTGATAATTAAAATTTTCTTCTGTATTTTTAATAAAAATTCCATTTCTGCCATAAATTAGAAATTTTAAAATTTCTCTAGTTTCTTTATTTTCTATTTTATTTAAATCACAAAAAACATCGCCAAGTTTATCATTATCCAATTTATTCATAGTAATTAAATTTTTCTTGTGAATTTCATAATTTGGATCCAGCCAACCTACATTTAAAACATAATATTTTTCTCCGTCATAAATTAAACTTCTGTCATCTTTTGCCGAAAACACAGATGCTAAAAAGATAAAAAAAGAAGAAATACAAGCACAAATTATTAGAAAAATCAATAGTATGACTTTTATATATCTATTAAGCTCAATTCTTGTCAATTTATAGAATGAAAAAATTTGAAGTCCTATAAAAAATAAAAAATTAAATCCAAGTATAAGATTATTAATTATTGGAATTAGTTCGACTCTTTTAATAATTGCAAAAACACCAAAGCTAATAACAAAGGATGTAAAATATATTAAAATGCCTATAATATTTTTGTTTTTTAAATCCATAATAACCTCGAAACTTTTAAATTTTAAAAAAGAGGTTGAAAGCAATTTCTTTTAAACTACATATTGTCCTTTACTCCAACGGCAACCATCCTTGCCTTTGCACGAACTTCTCCATCAGCTTCCATTACCATATTTACTATGACTTTTCTTTCGCCAATTTCCTCAGCAGTTGCCCTAACAGTAATTTCCACATCCATTGGAGTTGGTTTTTTGAAATCAACTTCAAGTCTTGCAGTAATAAAACGACCTATTACTGTGTCTTCAGTCAGTTCAAGACCTAAATCATGATGCTTAAACCATGCCGCAGATGCAGTTCCGTGACAATCGAAGATCATTGCAATCATTCCGCCAAAAAGGTTTGCAGGAACGCCACCAGTATATACAGAATCTGGAGTTACCTTTGCGATACACTCTCTTCCATCTTCAGATGGATAGGATTTTAGGTGCATGCCTTCGTGATTTTTAGGACCGCAACCCCAGCAGTATTGAAATCTTTCACCATAAGTTTCTTGAATGGCAATATTTTTATTTTCTTTATTCATTTTATTCCTCCAAGTTTATAATTAATTTTGCTTTTAATATTTTTATTGTACCACATTTGAGTTTTAAAAATAAAAAATCTCTTGGAATATGATTTCTAATTTTATTTTACCTTGTCTTTAAGTTATTTTAATCTAATTTTCTGCTTTTTTATTCTCCTCCGATTCATGATATTCTAGTTTAATAGTTTTATGCTTAATTCCTACTTTCTTCTCGCTCTTTGTATTCCCCAATTCTCCAGCCCATTCAAATCCTTTTTTGGCGGTTATTACCGCAATAATTTCGTTAATTACAGCTGCTGCTGCAATAGTTCCCTGAACAATTTTTGAATCTTTGGGAGCTGGTGTGGCTAAAACTGAAACGGCAATGCCAGTAAATACCAAAGAAACTCCAGAGTGCGGTAAAAGAGTTAACCCAAGATATTTTTTCACAGTTTCGGGAGATTTTGTAATACTCGCTCCAAAATATGCACCAAAATATTTTCCTGTCGCTCTTGCTGCAATATAAATAGCAGTAAATAAACCAGCTCCAAGAATCAAATGGTAATCCAAGGGTGCTCCTAAATTTAGGATTACAACAATCATCGATATACTTAAAATAGGGCTAAATCCATGCATTATCTGTACAAGACGTGCCTTTGAAACCATGTTGGAAAAGGTTGCAGAAAATGCCATGCCAATTAACATAAAGTTCAAAACAGGGCGGGGCAAAATCAATACATTAAAAATAAATCCTACAGAAGATGCCAATATTATCATGGCAATCAACAAAATCAATGTAGAAGATTTGCCTCGCTCTTTTTTCAATACTAATCCAGCTAAAAAACCTATTGCAATGCCTATAATCAAAGGTAAAATTACAATAAAAGCGATCATATATGCTGGTAAATCACCGGCAGAAAAATTGCCTGCAACAATTGCAATCGTTGTGAAAAAGACTATACAGCCTACAATATCATCTAATGCTGCCATGGGGATTAAAGTTTCAGTAACTGGTCCTTTGGTATTAAATTCTCGGACAATGGATAATGCTGGGGCTGGTGCTGTTGCAAGTGCAATTCCACCAAAAATAAATGCCAAATATATTGGAATATTTGATTTATAAAATACTATGCCGAAAACCAGTGATACAATTAAAAAAGTGCCCAAAGATTGTGTCAGTGTTGTAATTACAATAGCCCTTCCAGACTTTTTTATTTTATTCCAGACAAGCTCAGTCCCAATCATTAAACCGACACCACATTCAAGAATATGATTAATTGTCTGATACCACTGCGCATCTAAAAGTTCTTGATTTATAAGTGAAAGTGCATGCGGTCCTAAAAACATTCCAGCAATCAACCATCCCAATATTGATGGTAATTTCAATTTAGAAACAAGCTTACCCACAAAAAATGCAATTCCTATTGTTATAAGTAGCCTAAAAAATAATATAATCATTTCGCTTCACCTAATCTTTCTAAAGAGAGTCTATTACATATAAAGTTTTTTAATTTTCACCATTTTTCTTTGTTGATTCCTTCGCTAAACCATACAATATGATGTCAAAAATTGTAGATAATTTTCCCTCGTGGTCATCAACAAATTCTCGATAGTCACCTTTTTGTTCTGATTTTTTTTGAAAATAGTTATTGAACATTTCACTGACACCTAAAAAATATTCCAATGCTATCTCTTTTGTAATCCCTTCTCGCAATGTAAGATAATCCAAAAGAGCAAGATAATACTCACTAAAATACTCATCAAAACCATTGCGCAACTTAGCAAGTTCATGAATCAGATGCTTTGGCGGTTGTAAAACTGTATTGAAAAAAATATTAGCATAATGGGGGTTGTCTTGAAAAAATCTTTGTCTAATCATAAGGAAGTTTTTCAAGCCATCTTTAGCACTTTGAATTTCAAAAGGCTGTGCCTTCAAAGCCTCTGTCATTTCATCATAGCAAGCTTTTACGCAAAGCAAATAGAGCTCATCCTTCCCTTTAAAATTGTGATAAATCAATCCCTTGGAAATCTTTCCTATTTCACATATGCTATTGACTGATGCCGCATCGTAACTTTTGCTGCCAAATTCTTTAAGTGCCGCATCAATAATACGCTCCTTAGTTTTTTGAGTTTTTTCTTGTTTTTTCATTCTAACCTCCATTATTTATTATTGACTACATGGTCTATTATAGTAAAACATAGACCGTTCAGTCAATAACTAAAATGTAAACTTTTCTTTCATTTATAGATTTATTCCTTCTTCTAAAGAGAAAAAATTGAAATTTCTTATTAGTTTTCACACAATTATTTATAATAGATGTCAATAAAGTAATGTAAAAACTGATGAAAGATTATATTTACTTTTTAATCTCAAATGAAATAATCTCTGTAGTTTTCACAGCAAAAAATCTTTTTTATTTTTAGTGTATTTGTTTTTAATAAATGGAATAAATTTTTTGTCCTTTCTCCTTGATTTTAAGCAAAAAAAAACAGTAAATCTATTGATTTACTGCCTCATGAATTTTCTTATAACTTATTATTTAATATTTGAGTTAAATAACTGTAATCATAACGCTATCTTCTTCCATTTTCTGATCTTTGTTCTAAAGGTTCCAAAGGGTGCAACAGTGTTAACATGAATAAACTTATATACTTCCCATACTGCTGTTTTAGTCGCTTCATCAGCCCACTTTCGCATATGTGGTTTAAATAATTCTTCCTCACTTAATGAATCGATCATATCATAGATAGCATTAATATTTCCATTTAATTTAGATTTCAACTCTTGCAGAGATAAATGAGCGTAGGTATCTGTAAACCACTGATATAATTCGCCTAATTGATTCCATTTGAATTTATCCGATGGCGTCTTTACTTGAAGTCCCCTTCTTTCATCTTCTTCCCATTTAAGGACTAAAGTCGTCCATCCCACCTGATAAGCAAGGTTTTCTGCTGGCGTTCTGTCAACTTCACTAACTCTCTTGTCCTTTAAAGTTTCTGGAATGTCATCGAATTCTGAAATATATTTCTTAAATGTCTTATTTATTTCAGCCTTGAGTTCCTCTTTATCTTTATACACTCGCAAAAAATCACCTCTATAAGTCTTAATTTATAAGTTCCTTTATTTAAACTAAAACTATTTTATCATTTATAAATTGTGAAAAGCAATAATGCCGCTACCAATTTGATAGATGCTAAAATTCATTATTTAACTTTTTAATTTTTTAATAACCAATAATCCAATTAGAACAGTTAACCAATAACAAACCTCACCTAGAAATATTATTAATAACATTTCTTTTGTATGAGTCTTATTTATATCATATTTCAAAAAATAAAAAACACCCATAATAAAAAGTCCAATGATATTATACATTAAGGCTCTTAAGAGCGCATTTTTCATTAATGATATCCCCTTTTACTCCAATGTAAACTCGTAATATATTCTCCGTCAGTGGTATAAAAATCTCCATAGAATCTTGTGTAATGTTTTCCTGTTCTATAAGGACTTGAATACACATCTACGCTTGCTCGAACATTCCATGGCATAATTCCACCTGCCCCTAGTAATCCAGCAGAAGTAGCTGTCAATACAAATTTCCCACGATCATTGGAATAAGTAACAAATACATCACGTGTTTCTTCATCAGATTCTGTTAGTTCTAAAATTTGATCAAAGCTATAGCTTTCTGAATTTATAAGCTCTTGATCTGAATTTCTGTTTTCAAAGTAAACAATGCCAACTGATCTATCGACAGTTATAATCTGAGTTTCTATTAATACCCCTTCATCAGTAAAAAAATTAGAAGTAGTTTTGATTTTATCTCCTCTAGACATCAAATCTTCTTCAACTTTATATTTTTTCCATCTTCTACAAAGTTGCCTCACTATGTTTAACATAATCTGAATACTCAGAGGCTTGAGCATAGCTTGGAGATAAAATTGTAGCTATCATTACAAATGCCATCAATAGGCTTACTATTTTTTATTCAATTCTTTCTTCTTTTTATTGATATGGTTTATCACTTTTATTTTCACACTTCAGACCTTATTTGTCAATATCTCTTTAGAAATTACCATAATCATTCTGTGTAGCTACTTCTTTGTCTTTAAAGTCCTCTTTACTTTTTTCTGTAAACATATTATTTATATTACAAATTAAAAGCAAAAATAAATCAAAAATAGATAGTCAAGTTTCACTGCCTCAATAAATAAATGTGGTCATTGGTCTTTGCGTTGACTGCACCCTTTCGGATGAATATTAAATTTAAAATGTTTATACTATTACTTCTAAAAATTGAAAATGAAAATAGGACCTGCTTTTGTAGATGCTATCAGTCCTATTTTTTAACATAATATGTTGCTCTGCCTTTGCCCCTTCTTTCAATTATATTTTTATCTATCAATTCCCTTAAAGAATTTTCTACAGATAGTCTCTTATAATCATAGACATATTCACTATTATCATTTCTACATCTAATAGACTACCAAGAGCCATAATTTTTGTAATAACTCCGTCAATCTTTCTCTTTCCATACCAACTCTATTGAGCCTAAAGACTGACTTAAATCTGCTAGTAAACTTTATTTTATACTTCAAGAGCTTTTTTCAAATCATCCATATTATCATAAAAGCTCACATTCATATCTTTAGCTATCATTCTTCCTTCTTCTATAGCTTTTATAGTTTCATCTTTGGGAACATTTAATTTTAAATCAAAAGGAATTCCTCTTTCTCTAATACTAGCTCTTAAAAAGATATTAATTGCAGTTGTCATATTTAAACTTAAATTAGAGTAGGTTTTTTCTGCTGCTTCTTTTATTTCTTTATCTGTCCTTATATTTAAATTAGTTGTAGCCATAATATCATCTCCATTAACTTGATTATGATATAAAATTCGTGCATAGTCTATACATTGTCATTATATTACGGTTCGTAAAATAGCTCCTTAGTACTTAGGCGCAACTACATTTATAGGAATATGACTTCTATGTCTATTTTAATTATATTCTCAAAATAAAAATAGTGCTGATGATTTATAACCAACACTGTTTTTAATAGACCTTTTGTTTTTATTTATCTATTTATATCCCTTCCTGCTATCTATTCTATAAAAAATCACAACAATTGCTTCTGTTTTGATAAGATAGCTTCCCCTCACCGATTAGTATTTCTTTTAAATTTCACTTTCTCAGATTCTTTGCCATCTTCTATATGAAACTTTACCTCTATATACTATTTAACATCACCTTTAAAAAAAGTTTTATACTTCACAAGCCTTGTTTTATATTTCAAATTTTGTTATGTTTTCTATATTTACTTGGGCTTAGACCTGTGAATTTTTTAAAGGACCTTGCGAAATTAGAAGGGTTTTTAAATCCCACTTCTTCACACACATCAATTATATTTTTATTTGTTGATATTAAAATTTCCTCTGCTTTAATTAATCTCATATTATTTAAATATCTCATGGGAGTATACTGAAATATACGCATAAACCTATTGTTTAGGTATGATTTTGAAATTTTAAATTCTTTGCAAATTTTATTTAGGTCGATGTCTTCTTTCATATGAGTTTTAAGGTAGCTTTCTATCTGATAAATCTCTTCTTTCATCGCATCCTCTTTGTAATATTTTGTCCTGTTTTCTGTAACTTTTTCCTTTGCTATCCTATACATAAGTTCCAATACTTTTAGTCTTATTAAAATCATATCTCTATTTTTTAAGGCTTCTATTAATTGATTGGAAAGAAATGTTAGCTCTCTGCTGTTGAAAATATAACCAAAGTCTTTAATATTTTCTACATTTTTTAAAAATTTTGAGATGATTTCATAACTCTTGGCTTTATGATCTATATGTTTTGGTGATATGGCTATATTAAAAGCAATCGTCCTATCACTTGTACAATAGGACTTAAAGGATTTGGGAAGGGATTTTCCCACAAATATTTCCCTTGTTATCAAAACTCTTGTGTTATTTATATGAGTATAATAATTGCCTTCATATGAATATCCAATTCTATATCCATATGTGCCCTCGCTTTCCGAATTTTCAGCCATATATCTATGCTTAAAATCTATAAATAATACAGTAATGCCTGGAAATATGGCATAGGATCTCATTTTATTTTCTGGATATTCAATTCCCTCATAATCAAAAATATTTTTATCCTCTGTTGGCGATACTTTAAACCCCCAACTTTCATATCCTTTTTTATCCACTTACAAATTTCACCACATTTTCTTGCACCATTTTTATAAACTCATAGTCATGAGTTATTATAATAATGATTTTTCCATCTTCTTTCATTTCTTTTATTACTTTTATCAAATTTCTCATATTTTTAAAACAAAGCCCCGATGTAGGCTCGTCTAATATTACAATACCCTTTGGACTTGCCTTTGCAAGTGCAAGAGCAAGCCTTTGTTTTTCTCCTCCCGATAAACTCTGAGGGTGAAAGTCTTTTTTGTCCCAAAGCTCAAATTCTCTTAAAGTTTCCTCTTTTAATTTTTCATCATTTGATACAATGGAAATCTCGCTATATACCGATTCTGTAAAAAGTTGATAATTTACATCTTGCATCACAAGAGATATGTGATCGCCGTGATTTTTTATTTTTTCTTTACAATAGTATACTTCTCCTTTTTGCCCCTTATTCAGTCCGCAAATATTTCTAATAAAAGAAGATTTTCCGATTCCATTTTCTCCAATTATAAAATGAATTCCCTTGCTAAAAGATATTGAAAAATCAAATATTTCTTTTCCTCCGCTATATTTACAATAAAAATCTTTGCAAATTAATTCATCTTCCTCGTTATATGATTTATCAAATAAGTTTTTTTCAGTATAATTATCATTTTTAAAATCCCTTTCTTCTATATTTTGTAAAATCCTGAGATGATGCTTTTTTATCAAAACATCATCTACATTATTTTTGTCATATGAAAAAATTTTGTTGTTCTCAATTACAAAAATTTTATCCAAAATATCCCTTAAATAATAAAGCCTATGCTCTGCAATTATTATAATTTTACCCTGTTTTTTTAAAATTTTTATATCTTCAGAAAGCCTCTTTATAGACTCTCTATCCAGTGATGCGGAAGGTTCGTCAAATAGGTAAATCTCGTTATCCATGACAGAAACAGAGGTTATGGCAACTAATTGTTTTTCTCCCCCTGATAATTTAAGTAAATCTTTATTCAGAAGTTTTTCTGTCGAAAGCAGTTTGGTATAATATTCTATCCTATTAAAAATTTCCTCTTTTTCCATTTTTCTATTTTCCAAGGCAAAGGCTATTTCATCAAGGGAATTTATTGCATAAAATTGATTTTTTGGATTTTGAAATACTGTCGATATTTTCTCGCTTCTTTTTGTAATATCACTTTCCAGTAAATTCTCGCCATTTAATTTTATTTCCCCACATATTTTTGCACTTGTTATCTCTGGGATTATACCGTTTATTAGTTTTATAAGAGAAGATTTACCGCAACCTGATTCTCCCGTTATTACATTTATGCTACCTTTTTCAAATTTTAAATTGATATCGTCTAGGATTTTTAAATTTTTACCCTCATCATTTTCATATTCCAGAGTCAAATTTTTAAATTCTAACATAGCTTCACCTTAATAAACAAAATCGTCAAAAACAAAGAAAATAAAATTAGTATATAATCATAAAACTTTAGGCTTGCATTTGAAATACTACTTCTTTCTTCTCCTACTCTCATACCTCTTGTCATGGCAGATATTGATACATTATCGGCTGTTTGAGAAGTTATCATAAGAAGTGGAACAAATTTGTATTCTATAATTCTTGCCGGATTTTTAAAAAAATTTTTTAATGTAAGCCCGTGCATATACATCGCCTCGTTAATCACCTTATAGTCTTCTTTAATGGAGTAGAAAAATCGAAACATAACAGAAATCGGAATTATAATAAAATCGGGAAATTTCATCCTTGTTAGAGAATATACAAGGTCGCTCATCTTTGTGGTTGTCACTCCATAATACCCCATCATCACGCCCGGAATAATTCTAAGTATTATTCCACAATAGAGAGTGAGTACCATAGCAAGAAAATTCCCCTGAAAATGTGGCAAAAACTTTTGCCCCAATAAAGCAATTACTGTATAGAAAAGTCCCTTGAAAAATAGGGACTTTTCTCTGTCAAAAAGTGCTAAGATATAAGGAAATACAACTAATAAAATACCAAGGAAAGGATATTTTTGACTTACGGAACCTTCTACCACAACAATTCCAAGTACTATGGTTAATATGAACTTTGTCCTGAAATCCAGTTTCATTAAGCCATTCCCGCTTTTTTAAAATGCTTATTCAAAATTTTAATCCCGATAGTGCAACCCAAGTAGCCTCCTATCATTCCAAGAATAACAATCGGTAAAAAGGACCACATCGGCATGACGCTCATTAATTTATTTACGTATTCTTTTCCATAACCCTGTGCAATTAAAGACTGTATATAGGCATCTCTTGCAAAATATAGCGGAATAAGATTTGCCGCCGCAAATAACATAAATACTAGATAAGAAAGTCTTGCGTGTTTTATAGATTTATAGTCTCCCTTTTTCATAATATATTCGGAGATAAGTGAAAATACTATAATAAGCGGAAATACTATGGCTCCATGACCTGACATTGAAAACACCAGCCCAAAAATTATTCCCATGATTAAAATCATTCCAAATTTATTTATCTTCGTTGAGTACAACATAAATACAGGACCTGATACAATACCGCAACAAAATGGTACAATAGGCATGGCAATTGGAATAAAACCAATCATACCACCTAACCATGTAGCCGCCACTACAAGTAGCGAGAATACTCCTGCATTAACTAAATCACGAACTGTAAATTTTTTCATTTTTCCTCCTTAAAATACAAATTCTTCTGATTTTTTTGAAGAGTCTATCATCTTTTTATAGGTTTTGCTTGATTTTAGCAGTTCTTCATGCACACCAGATTGTTCAATTTTCCCATTATTCATCACAATGATTTGATTTACCTTTTCTATTGATTTCATTCTGTGAGAAATTATCATAAGGGTTTTATCTTTTGTAAGTTTATTTAATGACTGCTGAATATATTTTTCATTTTCTACATCAAGGCTTGCCGCAATTTCATCAAGTAAAATGATCTCTGCATCCTTTAGAAATGCCCTTGCAATGGAAATCCTTTGTCTTTCGCCTCCTGATAGATTTGAACCATTTTCTCCAATCAATGTGTCATACCCTTGAGGCAGTTTTTCTACAAATTCATCACAATTGGCAAGTCTTGCCGCTTCTATTACCTCTTCATCAGATGCGGACAAATTGCCTATTCTAATATTGTCCATTACCGAGCCGTTAAATAATAATACCTCTTGAAATACTATTGATATATGCTTAAATAAATCTTCTGTCCTTATTTTTTGTACTTCTTTGCCATCAATAATTATTTTTCCGCTGTCATAATCATAAAGTCTGGACACCAATCTTAAAAGAGTGGTCTTTCCACACCCAGAAGGCCCTACAAGAGCTGTTGTCTTTCCTTGAAGTGCTTTAAAAGAAATATCATCTATTACTTTTTTCCCGTCAAGATAAGAAAATTCCACATTTTCTCCTGAAATATCGAATTGATTTAACTCACTAGCACTTCCTACTTGAGTTGGAGCCTCTTTAAGTTTCCTTATTTTTTCAACAGGAGAGTCGATATACATCATTTCCGCATAATATTGATTAAATGCTGCGACACCGTCAATAAGTCTTGCTGCCGCAAATAAATATCCTGCAAAATAAAGTATGTTAATATTACCTGAGATTAATTCAGTAAGTCCAAAATATACCACAAATCCGAGAGCAAAATTCCCTACAATTCCGGTTAAAGTTATTGGCACAACTTGTCCGATTTCTGAAGAAATATGATATTTCTCAAGTTCTCTTACAAATTCCAGTGCATCTTTTTTCTTCTTTTCAGATAAATTATAGGATTTTATTTCTGTGGATAAATCTATTAATTCCTGAAACATTTTAGACGATTTTCTTTGTTCTTTATAATATATTTCAGTTGCCCTCGTCTGCCTTTTTTTTGAAAGAAAACTTAAAAGCATGGACACCAAAATTGGAAGCATCACCGCAAGTCCAAGTTTTATATTTCCCACTAGAAGCAAAACTCCTATAATGGCGAAGTTTATCATAAAACCGTAAAATCCCGGAATGGCATGACTCATGGCATGTTCAACAGTTTCCACATCCTTCATTATAGTTTGCGACAGGTCTGTTAGACTATGCCTTGAATAAAAAGATAGTGGAAGATCCTTTATCCTCTCGGATATTTCTATCCTAAGATTTGCCGATTCTTTATAAGTTTCGTTATATGTCGTTATATAATCCTTGTTAATTACATAAATCATAAAAAGTCCGATTGCGACAAAAACAATAATTGATATTTTAAAGTCAAAATTTCCTAATCCGAGAAGTCCCTGAATGACATACATTAAAAACATAATGGGCATCATATAGGATAGGCTCTTCAAGGCAGAGTATTTTATCGCAACAATTGTTCCTTTAGCACCTATTTCAGTCAATGCAAATCTATTTTTTATATAATTTTTCATACACTAACCTCCCATTCATTTGCAGATTCGTATAAATCGACAAAAGCTCTGTATCGAGTTTCCCTTTCCATGAGTTCCTTGTGATTTCCTCTTTCAATGACTTTTCCCTTTTCTACAACAAGTATTTCATCTACTCCACGCACAGATGAAAGTCGGTGAGCTATCATAATCGTCGTTCTATTTTTTATTAGCTCTGAAAAAGCAAGTAAAAGTTCGTATTCATTTTCAGGGTCTGCTGCAGCTGAGGCCTCGTCCAGTATGATAATTTTTGGATTTTTTAAAAAGATTCTTGCAATTGAAACTCTTTGGATTTCACCGCCTGATAAATTTATCCCTTCCGCTCCTATAACAGCTTTGTAGCCATCTTTAAATTTATCAATAAATTCATTGCATCTTGCCTTTTTAAGAGCATCATAAACTTCTTCGTCCGATGCATTTTCTCTTGCAAGTTTTACATTGTCAAAGATTGTAACGCCATTAAAGAGTTTTGGGTTTTGAAAAACGATTCCTATTTTGTTCATGAGATACTCTTTCTCGTAAGAAGAAATATTTTTATCTCCTATCCTAATTTCACCGGAGTCCACCGGATAAAGTCCGGAGATTAGTTTAGCAATCGTCGATTTACCGCTTCCCGATGAGCCTACCAAAGCATAGACCTTGTTTTCCGATAATTTAAGAGAAAAGTTTTCAAGTACTTTATTTTCTCCGTCATAAGAAAAATCTACATCCCTAAACTCTATATCCGTAGTTTTCATTTCCCTATCTTGTCCGAAGTTTATCTTCTTTTGCTCCATCTCTTTAAATAAATTCTCAAGATTATCAACTGCCATATTTGCCTGAAATTGGTACATGGATACATACATTATCTTCATAGTATTTGAAAAAAACAGTCCCATAAAAAGAGTGAAAAATAAAACCTTGGCACTCCACAACGCCGGACTATCCCCTCGTGAAACCATAAATAAAGCTATGAAAACAGGGCTTACTATAAAAATATTTAAAATCCACTGAAAAGCCACATAGGGAATTCTGCAAGACATGGAATATTTGTATACCATTTCTTTGTACTCAATTATTGAATCATATAGTTTTTTAAATCCGATGACTGGTGCATTGAAAATCTTCACTACGGGCATACTGCGCACATATTCAACTGCTCCTGCGTTTAACTCGTCAAGTTTCTTCATGTAAGCATCCATAAATTGGGTTTCTCCCATCATCTTTTTCATTATAATTAGAGATATAAAAACAATAATCACAAAAAATATTCCAAGATATATATCAAGTGTAAATACCAAAGCCAGCATCAATAATGGTGTTAAAATAGCAGCCGTTTGATCTGGAATCAGATGGGCGACAATCATGTGAGTCTGTTCCACATTATTGTCTATTATTTTTCTGACTTTTCCCGAGTTATGTACATCAAAAAAAGTATTTGAAGCCTCTAAAAGATGTCTTATACCCTTTTCTCTTAATCTTGTTTCCAGTCTAAATCCCGCAAGATGACTCATCCACGTTCCTGCAAGATATAAAAGTCCATGAGAAACAAACAAAAGTAAAATAATCGTAGCAATTTTTAAAGCTTCCTCAAGACTTTCTCCTAAAAAAACATCTTTAAGTAGCAGCCATATTAAATAATAAGCTGTAAATTGCATTATAATCCCTGCCATAGTTAAAATTACAGATAAAAATCCATGCATTTTTCTCTCTGGCATATAAGAAAATAATTTCTTGTATAATTTCAAATTTAAACCTCCTTAAAATAAATAGATAAATATTGCGTTTATCGCTAGTTGTTATTGATATTTTTTATCATTTATATGGTAGCATATCTTTTTAATCTTTTCTATTCAAAAATCTTCTTCTATTCAATTATTGTTTGAATATTCAATTCATTATTTTTAAATTTTATAATGAACATGGTCAATAAAAATTATATGCCTATTTGAAAAGGCATTAAGAAAGTTTTTAAAGATTCCAACACTTAAGATTGTCATGAAAACTTGCTAGCCTGTCTGATTTTAATAGACTAATCTTATACTTATAAAGTTAATAAAAACTCTTTAGAATTATCATGATAATCTCAAAATAAAAAAGCTTTTAAGATTCATTTTAAAATCCTAAAAGCTCTTAACTTAAATGCTTTTTATCTTATATTTTATTTTCATCCTTTAAAATTGATTTTTACTCTACAATCTTCCATTGTTTAATCTACAATTTTTGTCAAGTCCAAGGCTCTTTCGTGATATCGAAGTGGACAGTCTGGAAATAAATCCCAATCCATTTTTGATGTAATAGCTTCAGTTAATCTTAAAGAACCTCCAGCATTATCCATAAATAATCTCTTTCCATAAGTTGGATCATAATTTAAATAAGCAAACTTTGACCTAAGTTTACCTAAAAATTCATCACTAAAAACTCTTTTATACTTATAATTATCCTTGCAATAATTTCTCGCAATATGCAATTATTTGTATTTCTACAGGAGCATTGCCTGGAAGAGATTGAACTCCAATAGCTGCTCTTGAGCAAATTGCCCTTTCTCCATACTTTTTAACAATATAGTCTGATGCAAAATCTGCAAGTTTGGAATGGGCTGTAAATCCTTCTTCTGCATTCACATAGACTGTCATTGTAATAATATCTTTAATTTTTTCATTGCCTTCAAGAGTGTTTTCAATCGCTACAATTGCATTTTTAGTCGCTTGCACAACTGCATCCCTATATTTAGAAATATCTTCAGAAACCTTTACCCTTCCTTCTAGCATTAATTTTCCATCTATTCTTGGAGTCATTCCTGCTGAATAAATTAAATCTCTCGATCTTTTCGCTGGAATATATTTACCTTGAGGAATTGGATTTTTTTCCATTATTTCGCCCTATACCTTTCTATCATCTCAATTATTCTATCAACTGCATCTGATGCTTTCTTTGGATCTTGAGAGAAATTAAGCCTAATACAATCATCAAATTGTGGGCCAAATTCTGTCCCAACAGTAACTATAACATTTGCATGAACCCTTAAAACTTTAACAAAATCTCCAATATTAATATCTAGTTTTGGAAGTTTAGGAAAAATATAAGATCCCCCTTCTGTTGGTCTAATCTTAACGCCTTCTACCTTTCTAAATTTTTCTACTAAATCGTCACGAATATCTTGATGTACTTTGATTCTCTCTTCTAGCCATCCCTTAGGCTCATCAAACCAAAGCTCTAGCATCGCTTGATTATAACCTGGGGCACGCAAAGAAACAATTGCTTGAAGCTTCTCCATTCTATCAATAATTTTTTCTGATCCATAGGCAATTCCAAGTCTAAATCCACTCATTGATTCAGTTTTAGAAGGACCCATTATTGTAATTAATTTATCAAAATCAACATCTTCATTAATCATGTGATAATATTTGCGGTTATCAAAAATTTGTCTTGAATAAAGCTCATCTGCGAGTAAAGTTACATTGTACTTCTTTGCCAAAGCTGCAATTTTTTCCAACTCTTTTTTAGAATACACAGCTCCTGTTGGGTTTCCTGGATTTGTAAAAAGAAATACTCTAACGCCATCTTTAAAAGCAGCTTCAAGTGCATCAAAGTCTATTCCCGAACTTCCTGAAGGAGCATTTAAATAATCAAGTTGAATTGGATAAATATCCGCTTCTAAAAATTCCGCCAACTTCCTGTTGTCAAAATAATCTGGCTCTAATATGGCTACTTTATCATCTGCTGCAATAAGTGATGACATAGCGAGAAATAGAGCTCCTTGTGTTCCTGGCGTTATAATAATATTTTTATTAGGATTAATTTCAACCCCTGTGAATTTTGTGATTTTTTTTGCAACATTTTCTCTAATATACTTGTGGCCTCTGTACTCCGAATAAGCTTGCTTTCCACCATCTTCATAGGATTTTATAAATCTATCAAGAGAACCTGGGATTGGGGGATGGGCATCCACATCTCCATGAGAAAAATCAACAAATTCTCCCTCTAGCTTTTCCCCTCTAAGATCTAAAATAGCACTATCTTGTAATGACTCCTGACCAGGCGCATTATCAATTCCCAGTTTCTTAAATTTTTCTTCAATTCTAGTCATGTTTACCTCCTCTTCTGCAAATCTACTATGTTATAATCATATCAATAAAACCTTTTTCACGTCTAATACTGATTATTGTATGATGTTATATTAATTTAATTATATAGGAGTTCTTATGTTTAATTATAATGATTATATTTACGCTGTTTATTTAAATAAAAGTTTTTCAAAAGCTGCGAAATCTCTTTTTATCTCTCAACCAGCCTTAAGTAGTACCGTTAAAAAAGTTGAGGACGAATTAGGCGTTATCTTATTTGACAGAAAATCTAATCCAATTGAACTTACTGAAGCAGGAAGAATTTATATTAAATCAATTGAACAAGTTATGAATTTAGAAAAATTAACTAGAGAAAATCTTGCGAAAATTTCAAACTCCAAACAAAATACTTTTACACTTTGTGGACCTACCTATTTTTGCACTTACATTTTTCCTGATTTAATTGAAAAATATTCAGAGATAGATCCCGAAATAAAAATTAAAGTTGTAGAAATAGGAACTGGCGAGATTGAAGATTTTTTAAAATGCAATTTGGCTGATTTAGGTGTATGTGTGGAAAATTTAAATTTAAAAATTTTTAATAAAGATATATGGTTTGAAGAAGAGCTAATCCTCGCTGTACCTAAATCAAATCCCGTAAATTTAGGCATTGAAAAATTTACCTTAAAGCCTGAAGAAATTATGAATTTAGGTATTAGAAATAATAAAAATTATTTAGATTTAAAAGTTTTTAAAGATGAAAAGTTCATTTTCTTAAAAGAGGGAAATGATCTTCACGATAGAGCTATGAATATTTGTTACGAGTATGGATTCATACCAAATATTTTAATGTATATGGACCAGCTTCAAACTTCTTATGAAGTGGCTAAGGCTGGAAAAGGCATTGTTTTTATAAGGGACAGAATGGCTGAATACGATAAATTTAATGATTCTTTATATTTTTATAAGATAAAAAGTAAGTATTCTAAAAGAAATGTAAATTTATTTTTTCTTAAAAATAAAGCCCTTTCCAATAAAGAAAAAAAATTTATTAAATTCCTAAAAGATTTTCAGATTTAATCCAATATATAAAAAACTAAATAATCTTGCAAAGGAAAAAATTTACATCTTTGAATAGTGTGTACTATAGGTGGTTATATGACCTCGCAGGAGCTGAAATAAATTCAATTGAAGCTATATAAATGCACCTAGTTTCAGAAAATGACAGTCTATACTTCGTAAATAGTAAGAACAAAGCTGTTAAATATAAAACAGATACCCTTTGCGATCTCACAATAATAGGCAGCAAGTCTCGCTCAATCCCAGCTGCGGCATCTATTCTTGGAAATATAATAAATATGTAATAAAAAGTTGTATCAAAAAAAGCACAACTTTTTATTATGATATTATGTTAATTAGAATTCTTACATAAGCTTCTATATTCCTCATAATTTAAGACATTTCAATTTCTTAATTGTATATTAATTAAATCATACTTAAAGTCCACAACCCTATTCCCAAAATACATTTTTATCTAGAATAAGAACTTTTTTCTTTTAAATATTTTTTATTGGCTTGTATTAATTTCTTATAATATTCATCATAGGATTTACTAAATTTTCTAATGAGTGGAATTGCAATCTCATAATATCCATTGTCCACCATGTATTTTTGAAATCTATCTTGTATTTTCTTAACCTCACTATTCAAATACTCATCACTTTTTTTATATTTTTCATAGTCAAAAATAAATTTTTCATTATCTTTAAACCATTTTTTTATATTATTCACTGCTTCAATCTTTGATTCATTAATTTTTTCTAAATCTGCCATAGAAAAAGATTTAGTTAATTTTTCAATGTATTTACCTTCGTCATTAGACAATTGAAATTCTGGTAAATTATCTAAGTACTCTATATATTTTTCAAAGGCTTTTTTCCCATCTTCTTCTAGATTTTCATTTAAAAATATCTTGTAGGCTGAAAATAAAACTTGTCCAAAATAGCCCGGAAATTTATCCATTAATCTTTCATAAATAGTTTTATTAGTTTCTAACAAATCAAGTTTTTTATTTATCGTAGCTTGCTCTTCTCCCTTGATTATAAGTTCAAGAATTTCTTTCTTTTTTTCTTCAATATTTAATTCAAATTCCTTATTCCTTAAAATCGTAGATAATGAAGAATCTTGTGAATGTAGTATTCCTTTAATTTCAGCTACACTTAATCCAACTTTAGAAAGTACAGAAATTTTTTTTAAAATTTTAATATCTTTATCACTGTAATCTCTATACCCATTCTCAAGTCTTTTGGGATTAATTAGTCCTCTTTCTTCATAATATTTAATAGCCTTTCTTGTAAGACCCGTCCTGTTTTGAACTTCACTTATAATCATAATATCCCTCCTCTATTTAAAGGATATCACCGTCCCTAAGGGACTAGTCAAATACTAAAATTTATTATTTAACTTACCGGCAAATATCACTTTTCCAAAAATAATTAGATATTTCTATAATTCTTTAACTTAAAAGATGAATAACAGTATTTTTTCATCCTTATCTTTTCCATTATAATGATTTTAATACATTGTAATAAATTACATAATTTAAAACTGAGTTTGCACTTATAAACTCTTCGATTTCTACAAAGCGATTTTTATTCTTTTTTTATTTGCTCCATGATTGAAAAAATTCCTAAATCATCCTGAGCTTTGAATTTTGGCAAATCAATATTGTCCCAAATATATTGATACTATTAGTTAAAACTATTTTAAAATCAAAAAACAGTACTTGGTTCGCTTAAATGATAAGTGGCATGTCGTTTACTATTTTGTTTATACTATATACTTTTCATTCTTATCCATTCTCTATTCTTTATTTAAACAATAAAATTATGGGTATTAAAAAGGCGTAAAAATTAATCATAAATTTTAAATAAAAAGGGGTTATTATGTCACAAGAGAGTTATGATATTTCAAATATCTTAAAAAATCGTGGAAAGGCAATTATAAAGACAAGCATAATTGCTATTTTAATCAATGTGTTTCTCGCAATATTTAAGACAATTTTAGGTTTATTTGTTAATTCTATTGCACTGATTTTAGATGCTGTGAACAATTTATCTGATGCTCTTTCTTCTGTTGTAACTATCATAGGCGAAAAAATTGCCAGCAAGGCTCCAGACAAAAAGCATCCAATGGGTTATGGAAGGATTGAATACATATCTTCGATGATTATTGCTGCTCTTGTTCTTTACGCTGGAATTACTTCTTTGGTTGAATCTGTGAAGAAAATTTTAAATCCAAGTCCTGCATCCTATACAATACTTTCTATTGTAGTTATTGGTTTGGCAGTTGTCGTAAAATTTATGTTGGGAAATTATGTGAAAGAACAAGGCAAAAAAATTAATTCTACTGCATTAATTGCATCGGGTTCTGATGCTTTATTTGACGCAATTCTCTCTTTTTCTGTATTTTTGTCTGCAATTATTTTTACAATTTGGGGAATTTCTCTTGAAGCTTATATTGGTATAATTATTTCAATTTTCATGATTAAGGCTGGAATTGAAATAATGCTATCAACTGTTGATGATTTAATTGGTCACAGAGCTGATCATGAAATGGTAGAGAGAATAAAAGAGTTAGTTAGTGAAGAAGAACAAGTTCTTGGAGTATACGACTTAGCGCTTTTTAATTACGGTCCTAATAAATACTATTCTTCCCTTCATGTTGAACTTCCAGACAAAATGCAAGTCGATGAGGTTGACATGTTGACAAGAAAATTACAACACAAGATTTATAAAAAAACTGGAGTAATTTTAATTGCTCTCGGTGTATATTCTTTTAATACTAAAGACAAAAAAGCTACAGAAATTAGAAAAACTGTCGAAAAGAAAATTTTATCTCATGATTGGGCTCTACAAGTCCATGGATTTTACTGCGATATCGATAAAAATTCTTTAAGATTTGATGTTGTTTTGAGCTTTGACATTAAAATAGAAGATGCCCTTAAAATAATAAATAAAGAAGTCAAAGGCCTTTATCCAGATTATAAAATTCAAATTGTTCCTGACCTTGATTTATAAAATTAACTTTTAATCTTAAAAACGTGGTTATAATTTGACCCACAAAGTTGTAAAAATACCAGAGTGAGTATAATATTTTCTCTGGTATTTTTGTTCTTTATTACCCAGTTGTAGAAAATTTTTACGCTGCATTTTCTCTTTCTATATTTTTCCATAGAACTTGTTTTAATATTTATGAGTTTTTAGATTTAGCATAAAATCTCCAACCCCTTGACTTCGCCATTGTTCTGTTATTAATCTTCTATCCTTGATATCAATACTATCGTCTCAACATGGCTTGATTGGTCGGTATGGTTATTATTTGAGATTTTTCAAAAGATTTGTATGTGGGAATCAATCTAAACTTAAAATCGAAAAATTATTTAAACTAGCATTTATAAATTTTAAATTAAATCAAAGCGAAATAACACTTTGACACCTGGATAAGTGTTTTCAATTAAAATACTTCCTCCTAAAATTTCCGCTATTTGTTTTGATATAAATAATCCCATTCCATGAGTTGTCACATGACTTATATCCGATTTTTGAACTTTCTCTATTAATTCTTCTTCTATTCCTTGACCTTCATCTTCAATGGAAATTAATATCTTATCATTCAAAGAGTAAGCTGATACTTTTATTATTCCATCTGTATAGGTTAATGAATTCTTCAATACATTTTCTACCATTCTATAAAATAAATTATTATCCATATTTATTTTTGCGTTCTTTAGCTCATTGTCAAAAATTATTTCTCTATCAGGAAATTCATTTAATTTTTCAACTATTAATTTTCTAAGTATAGGTACAGGGTCTGCTATGGTAAATTTATCTTTACTAAGTGAACTAATACTCATTGTCAGATTTAAATCTTCTATTATATTGGAGATTTTTAGTACTTGATCTTGAATTTTCATGATTTCTTCTAAATTTTTATCTTCTTTTATTTCATTTAGCCCCCAAGCTATTTTTGCAAGAGGTGTTCTTATATCATGACTAATTCCCCTAATCCACTTTGCTTGTGTTGATTTCAAGTCGTGATACTTCATATTCGCATCATTTATTGTTTTGGATAGATCTGAAAGTTCACCAACTTCTTCTAACAGATCAAAGTCTTCTTCATAAAGCTCTTCTATTGATTTTTGGACAGGTTCTAACTTTTTAAAGATGCTTTTTACATCAATTTTATACATTAAGTATACTAAAAACAAAAATATCAGCAAAAAGACAGCTGATAACTTTAAGTTAAAGGTAAAACTTCTATAATCCACAAAATTTATTGGAAACTTATCAAAGGAATTTTGTGGATAGCCAAATACTATTAATCCGTCTCCTAATATATAAGTAAAAACAGGATAGTCATTTAAATAGTACCTAGTAAATCTTGCTATATCTGTAATCTCAAATTTATCTTTCACATCATTTGGTTTATTAAAGCTTTCAATTACTTCTCCATCATTATTAATTCTAATTGCCCAAATCTTTCTCTCTTCTAAATATTTTTTGTTTTTTTCGTTTAAATATATCTCACTTTTATTTTTGTCTACAAAATCGAACACTTCATTTGGATAAGGATTATTCGCTCTACTTTTGTAACTAACATAGAGTATACTCAACAACATTACTCCAAGAACAAATAATAACAAAATGATTCGAACAAAAATTTTTGTAAATCTTTTTAAAATATAATTAAGCATTTAAACATCCTCATCAGAAACTAATTTATAGCCTAAACCCCTTATTGTTACTAAAACTTTTGGATTCTTGGGGTCTTCTTCTAATTTTTCTCGTATTCGGTAAATATGAGTAATTAGTGTGTTCTCATAACCGTAAGTTTCTCCCCATACATCATCTAATATTTGATTAATGGATACAATTTTGTTCAGATTGTTTGCCAAAAGATCTAAAATTTGAAATTGCTTAGCCGTTAGGTTTTCTTCCTTATCATCTCTAATTAACATTGCCCTTTGTTTATCAAAGATAACTTTACCTAATCTCACTCTACCCTCAGACATGGAACCGGAACTTCTTCTAAGAACTGCATCTATTCTCCAAAGAAGATCTTCAGGTAAAAAAGGTTTTACTATATAGTCATCTGCCTTACTTTCAAAACCTTCTCTTTTATCTTCAATTCCATCTAAAGCCGATAGAATTATGACAGGTACTCTAGATTTTTTTCTGATTTTCTTTAATAATTCAAAACCACTTCCATCTGGCAACATTAAATCCAAGACGATAAGGTCCAAGTTGCTATTGATGACCTTAAACTCAGCTTCTGCTAAATTTTTTGCAGTTAGAACTTTTTTATATCCCTTACTTATTAAGTATTTATATAAACTTTCCAATAAATCCTTGTCATCATCAATTATTAAAATAGCCTGTTGTCTATTTTCAATCATATTAGTTCTCCTTTTATTTTATTATATAATAACTTTCTTAAATCTCCAGTGAATATTACTCAATATTTCAATTTGTGATGTAAAAGTGATCTTACTGAAATCATGTCTTTATTTTTAATTGCTAAAATACATTTAAGGAAGGTGAAATATTATGAATACCATACTAAAGATTGAAAACTTGAAAAAATTTTATGCAAGTGATTGTGTGTTGGATATTGAAAATCTTGAAATAAAAGAAAGTTCTATCTATGCTTGATTGGACCTAATGGCGCCGGCAAGTCTACACTGATGAAGCTAATTTTAGGCCTTGTAAAAAAAGATTTTGGAAAAATTTTTCTATTTGGAAAAGAATTAAATGAAAAAAATCAAAAAGAGTTCAATAGAGTCCTTGGAGCTTTAATAGAAAATCCATCTTTTTACGAACATCTCACAGGGTACGAAAATTTAGAAATTATTTGTATACTCAAAAATATAAGTAAAAATGAAATCACAAGGACATTAGAACTTGTGGGACTTACAAATGCTGCAAATAAAAAAGCTAAAGAATACTCGCTTGGAATGAAACAAAGACTTGGAATTGGTATCGCTTTAATTGGACATCCCAAAATGTTAATTCTGGATGAACCTATTAATGGACTAGATCCACAGGGGATAGAGGAAATGAGAAATCTATTTAATAATATTGTGACGAATTCTTCCACTAGCATTTTAATTTCATCTCATATCCTAGACGAAATAGAAAAAATATCTACCCATATTGGGATATTAAAAAGTGGAAAATTAATTTATAATGGAAAGCTTTCTGATTATAGAATGATTCATCCTCCATTTATCTCCATTGAAACATCTGATAATATTAAAACCGCTTCCCTGTTAAATCTTTCTCAGAAAAATGTTAAAAATAAAAAACTAATCCTTGGAAAAAAATCTAATGATGAAATTGGAAAAATTGTTCATTATCTACACGGAAAAGTAGACATCTATCGAATCGAAGAAGAAAGGGAAAGTCTTGAAAAACTATTTATAGCAGAAACCAAAGGAGTTAAATAATGAAAAATTTAGAAAGTAAAAAAAATAAAAAGCTAGGAATAAATTTTTTATTGTTTATAATTTTTACATCTCAAACCTTGATTCCAGTAGGAGTTACTTTTTCCAGAACTGCATTAAATTCTACATATTTTTTATATGAGCTTTTAGATGCATATTTTTTTATTAGCTTATTGGTCAATCCAATTTTGATATCTTCATTGGCTAAAAAAGTAATTGAAATTGAAGAGAAAAACAATATGTGGCAATTACAAATTCGCTTGGGAGAAAAAGTTACAGATATTTTATTAAATAAATTTAAAAATTTATCTTCTAAATTACTATTATTGCAGATTATTCAATGGATACTCGTAATTGTTCTTTCAGAAAAATCAAAATATTTTGTTTTTAATATGGACGTTATAATTAGACTTTTGCTTTTATTTATAGCAATCTTGTTTATCAATTTATTTTCCCTTGCTCTATTTATGATCCTTGAAATGAAGACAAAAAAAGTTTATCTTACTTCTTTTTTGTCAATTATTGGAGCATTATCCGGAATCATATGTATGCTAACATCTCGATTGCTAAGCTATATAAATCCTTTTGCTTGGATTTCTTGCCTAATGAATATATCTTATATCAAAGAAGGAGATAAATTTATAAAAATATTAAATCCATTACAATATTATATCACAATAATAGCACTCTTATTTTTAGTAATCAGTATAGTTTACATGAAGAACATGAAAAAATTCCTTTTAGAAAAAGAATAAGGAGGACAAAATGTTAATATTAGAATTAAAGAAAACAAAATTTTTGAACTTATTGTTGGCATCAATTATAATACCATTACTTGCCAATGTTTTCGGATTAATAAATTATCTTAGTAACGTTGAAATATTAGTTCTTGAATGGAAGAGTCTTTGGACACAAGTAACATTGTTTTACTTTTCATTTTTCCTTATACCTCTTATAGCAATAG
Source organism: Peptoniphilus grossensis (assembly GCF_001940285.1). Lineage (NCBI taxonomy): Bacteria > Bacillati > Bacillota > Tissierellia > Tissierellales > Peptoniphilaceae > Peptoniphilus > Peptoniphilus grossensis. Next base: position 1,545,857 of record NZ_MJIH01000001.1, on the reverse strand, counting down.
TCGTAGCAAGTCTATGGTCCGTAGAGCATAAGGCGAATCTTAAGTTAATACGAATTAGCCCAATAAAGAATATATCCTTTATAATCTCTAAGGGAATTTGGTCTTTACTTATCATTGCTTTGACACAGATGTATTTTCTACTTTTATTTTATCTTGAAGGAAAGTTTATTTGTCACTTTTCTGATACAGATTTTGGAATTTACATTTACCATATAAGTCTTAGTATTGTACTTTCAATGCCTATGATTTTTGTTTTTCAATTTTTAGCAATAAAAATAAAATCGCTGGGTATAATAGTTCTTTTATCGACTTTTACATCAATACTAGGCTTTGCTTTAACCACACAAAATATATTTCCTCTCTTAGCAAAGGTCATGGGTCTTAACTACCTCTCCCTATGGCTGAATAATGGAAGGTTTATTAATACACAAACTTTGACTTTATTATTTGCATTTGCTATTGCAGAGATAATTGTATTCTCCTATCTTGCAAACAAATCGTTAAAGTATGAAAAGTAAATATGTAAATGATAGACTAAAAATTGATGGGTGAAGCATACAAATGCATCACCCAATTTTTGCGATAAAAGCTATTTTAATATCGCTTAATATAAGTAGAAGTCTGAAATAGATGATCTATACTCTATTCCTTGACATCAATGCGATACACTCAACGTGGCTTGAGTGGTCAGTATGGATAAATTTTGAAACTTTTCAAAAGCCTCGTATATGGGAATATTTCCATAACTAACATGTGATTTATTATAAGTCTAGAATCTTATTATCTAGTGAAAATTTTAAAAAAATTATTCGTTATTTATCATATTTTCCTTTAAATGAGTTTGTTCTATATGCGTGAAATTTAATTTACATTTCTTATTCTAACACCTTCAAAGTAAATTTTATATTAATTTCTATGAATTTGTATTTATTGTTTGCTTAAATATTTAATTGTTTTTTTTGATTTGAAAGCTGCTAAATTATTATGATTTAATAATTATGGAATAAGTATTATAATACGCTTTATGGCTAATTTCTTCATTCAAAAAACACTTCTTCGTTCTGTATTAAGGAGGTTTATATTGTACTGTTAACTATATTTTAGATCTACTTTTAATTCTTATTAGTCTTATATATGAACTTCAAATACTGACTTAAATGTAATATATGAACTCTATGTCTATATATTTATTTAATAATTATAAAACATTTTTTCAATGTGATTGTTTAAAAAACATTGCTTTTGGATATATATAAAATAAAAGATTATTGTTGTATTTTCATTATCTTGAAAGGAGAATAAATATAAAAAAAATATTTGTGTTTTTATTTACATTGGTTTTATGTGTCCTATCTTTGAATTTTTTCAATTCATGTCATGCATTAAGTGAAAATTTTAATTACTTTGACAACGTTATTTTTGAACCTTTAGATAGCAATGTTATAGAGTGGACTCCTGAAATTGGTCGTAATGACGAACAATTTGTTGATTCTATGATACAAAATAAAATTTCCTTTATACCTTTAGAATATAGGATAAAATATTTTGATGCACTTGAAAATTATTCTAAAAAAATGATTACTATCCCATCTAAAAAATCCAAAATTCCTGAAGTACATATAAATACAGATATTCCATTAGAAATTTCTAAATTTCATAAATCTGAAGCAACTTCCGATTATATTTTTGCTTTGAATTGCTTAAAAACAGATAATGAGGTTCTTAAGCAAACCGTAAATGCAGCTTTCCCTTCTATACCTAAGGAATTAAAAGAACAATATTTTAATTCTTTATCCCAAACATCTAGTATCTCGGCTATTAGAGGTATATTTAGGGTAAATCGACTTCCTATTTCTTATCATTTTTATAATCATTCTCTTACTTCTTCTCCTTCTGACCTAAGATTTAATATTGTAGGTTATCCTGCTCAACTTGTAAATAGATATGATGGATATGGCATTGAATCAAATATAAAACAAGGAATGTATGTTTCCCAATTTAATTTAGATGTGGCAAACTTTGGTTATTCTGGAAATGACGAGTTAAATCAAGATGGATTCCATTTTGAGTTCGCTTTAAACTCAGATTTAGGGCTTGCAATTGATGGTACAACAAACTTATGTTATCATAGAATGTACTATGGTAAAACATTTTTTCGCCTATATGATGTCTATGATTTTAACACTATGTACAATTACCTTATTCAATTTTTAGACCCCATAAATAATACTCATACATTTAATGTGTATATTGATGGACTTGTAATTGAACGTAATTTAGAATAATCCTAGGATATATACATGAATAAAATCAAATTTCCTCATATAAACTATTATAGGCTTATTAAAATAGGAATTTTTCTATTCTTAATCAGTCCTCTAAACTCGGCTTTGGCTATGTTTTTTCAGGGTCCTGCATATCAATGGCCATTTCGAATTTTCTTCATTCTGCTTTCAATTATAGGCTTAATAGTAGGATTTATTCTCTTTTGGTACTTACTTTTCTCAACTTTGTTTTTCTTTTTGAAAAAAGATAGAGAAAACGCAAGAGCCCACTTGGTCTACTTTTTGGTCTTAGCTTTATTGCCCCTTATCCCTATTTTGCATAGTCTATTTTTGGAATTCAGCCAATCCGGTTTACACTCTCTACATGAAATAGAAAAACTTTTTTATCCAGCAGGAGGAAAAGCTTACACAGAATTTTTGCCTGTTCTTTTAGAAGAGCTAAAAAAAATCCTCAATAATCCATCCTATATCATTCCTTACGATTAATATTTAAAACAATAAACTAACAATTAAGCAAAGGATAAAACTTATATTTTGTACTTTGCTTATTTTCTTATTTATGATAATTTATAAAAATGATTGGGACACAAATAAATAAAAAAAGACCTAAGGGTATTTCTTAAACCCAAAAGTCCTTATAAATTGTTTATTTAATTTTGTTAAGAAGAGCCACAGATTCTGAATGCGTTGTCTTTTGATTGGGAACATAATTTTTTATCCTCGTCATTCTTGTAAGAACACAATTTATTATTGTCATTATCTTTAGCATTTTTTCTTTTATCTTTGAAATTATTAGAATTTTGACTATCTTTAATTCCTGTTTTGAAGTAGAATGTTAAGTCATATGGATGAACTGTTCCGTCTTTGTCGATTCTACCCACCACGACTTTATCAACTATGCTTTCAAATACTGTTCTGTTAAATTCCTCTATAATTTCTCTATTTTCTAAGACTTTTTTAAATTGCTTTAATCTTTCTTTAATAGAGTTTTCATCTTTGATAGTTAGCTCTAGTGTTTTCTTTTCATCAAGTAATTCTTCTTTTTGTTTCATAAGTTTTTTATACTTTTTAGCATAAACTTCTTCATCTATACTATCTTCTAAATGGAGATCAACTAACTTTCTTTCTTGACTAATGATTCTATTTAAATGATTTTCTATCTTTTTCAGATCCTTGACTAAAGTATTATCATTTATTTCTTCTTCAACAATTTTTAAAAAGTCATCTATTACTGTTGAATCTGCATGGCATAATTGCCTATAGCTTTCAACAAAAGCTTTTTCTATTGCCGCTTCTTGTATTCCCTTTGAATGAGGACAATATTTCGGCTCTATGTCAAATATTGGGGAGACTCGTTAATTCGAGTCTCTCTTTCCATTAAAAAATCAATACTTAGGCGCTATTAGAATATCAAAACTAAAATAACTAAAAAATTACTAAAAATAGGTATAGCAAACAAAACCCCTAGGGGTTTTGCAAAATTTTCCTGTTTTCCCAACAACTACTTACATGAAAACATGATTCTCTTTCTAAACAAATTGAAATTTTTCATACCAAAACAATTTCTTTTTAAAGTCTTTATCTTAGTATGAGTTCCTTCAAGTGGACCATTAGACCAAGTATAATCAAAAGAATTACATATCTCATCAAACCAGTTATTAAAAGCAGTGATACAAGATTTAAATTCTTTTAAATCAGATTCTTCAGCTCTTCTTATCCATTCCCTTAAAGATTTAGATGCTCTAACTTTATTGGGTTGACTTAGAACATATTGGTAAAACAGTTCCTTTAACCTATATGCTAACTTCAAATCGTTGTTTAAATCAAGCATTAAAGAAACTTCTTTAGCTTGTTCAGTTGTTAAATTAGAAGCAGGTTTTGTAAGTAGACTCCTACTTCTCTTAAAATACTTTCTAAGATTAGAAGAAATATCTTTTTGAATCCTCTTTCTAACATTCTCTAAAGCCCATGAAACTTGTCTTATGAAATGATACCTATCAACTATATGGATAGAAGTTTTAAAGAACCTATTCTTAACAGACTTAAAGGTATTGGACATATCACTTACAAAAAACTTAACTTCTTGTCTCTCCTTGTTAGGAACTTTTTTAAAGTATTTAAACAAAAAGTTCTTATCCCTAGTAGGCAAAATATCAATGACAGAGTGGTTATCACCATTAAGAAGAGAAGTCTGATACTTAAAACCTCCGCTATCTCCCTTAAACTCATCTATACACAATACACTTGAAAGTTTTGCTCTTGAAACACATAAACAATGTAAAATTCTCAAAACAGTATTAGAAGAAACATTATACCTACTAGCAATAGAAGAGCTAGAATGAAGTTCATTAAATTCAGCAACAATAGCAAAAACAAGCCTATAAGTCATAGTATGACCCTTAGCAATAAAATCAAGTTCTCTTTCAAAACGACAACCACAAGACTTACAATCATACCTAGTCTTCTTTAAATGAATAAGACATTTCTTACCATGAATATGAGTATCCTTAATCTCTTGAATCCTATGATCATGAACCCAAATCTTTGTAGAACCACAGTGAGGACAAGTATCCATCTTTGTAACAGAAGCATGAATGTGAACAAATTCCTTATCCTCACAAAAACTATCAAAAATTACATCTTTAAAACCCAACAAATTCATGTTATTATTATTTTGCACTTATATGCACCTCCTAACAAAGTTTGTTGTTATTTTAAGTTTAGGACTAAATGCGTATAAGTGCAATTTTTTTTGCATAAAAATATCTGTTAGAGATTTACTCCCCAACAGATATTATAGAGCCAATATTTCTTACCTTTTTTTGTTGATTTTACACATTGCCAGTTAATTTTTTTATAAATTGAACTAGTGTGCCATGTTCTTCTTGAAAGTATTTCACCACAAAATCCACATTCCAGCATACTTGAAAAAGCGTATTGTCTTGATAGTTTCTCTCTTTTTCTATCCTTATTAGCAATGGCGTTTCTGTTTTGTGCTCTCCTTAGTCTAATCTCCTGTGCCTTTTCAAAGTCTTCTCTTGATATAATTGGCTCGTGATGATTTTCAATGCGGTATTTATCAGATTCACCAAAGTTTGCTAGTCTTCTTTTTGTTATGGGATCAACTGTGAAGGTCTTTCCCATTAGTATATCGCCAATATACTTTTCATTTTTAATTACTCCTAACACTGTAGTGTCAGACCATTTTGTTTTACCTCTAGGGGTGAGATATCCTTGTTCTTCTAGTTCTCTACCAATGACTGAGCCACCATTGCCCTCTAAATATCTTTTAAAGATATACCTAACAATTTTGGCTGCTTCTTCATTTATAGAGATACTTTTTGTTGTAGGATCATAATCGTATCCAAGACAACTTTGAAAACCAATAAGCTCCCCCTTTTCCATTTTAATTTTCAGTCCTTTTTTCACATGGGCTGAGGTATTTTCTACTTCTTGTTGAGCTACTGAACTTAATATTGTTAGTAATAGCTCTCCATCCATTGTCAAAGTATCTATATTTTCTTCTTCAAATACTACACCAACATTATTTTCTTTTAGGAGTCTTACATACTTTAAGGTATCTAATGTGTTTCTAGCAAATCTTGATATAGATTTAGTAATTATCATATCTATATCTCCATTTTGGCAATCACTTATTAGTCTCATAAAATCTGCTCTTTTAGTAGCAGTTGTTCCTGTTGTTGCTTCATCTGCATATATACCAGCCAAAGTCCAGCTCTTATTATTTTTTATTAGATTTGTATAATAATCAACTTGCGATTTATATGATTCAAGCTGGTCTTTACTATCTGTACTTACTCTACAATATGCTGCAACACGTTTTAAATCTAAATCTAGTGCATTTCTATTTCTTGCTCCAGTATTTGAAGCTTTTATTACTTTTACTTTAGTATTCATTTTACCTCCTTCCCATTTTGTATCTTTCTACAGTGTTATTATATCACGAGATTAACTACTTTCTATCTCTCTTCTTATAATCATTTTCTAATCTGTTTTTAATTTTTGTATATTCCTTATCATTAATTAATTTAAGATCATAAAGTCTACATAACATTGCTACTCTCAAACTATAAATCTTTATTGCTTGCATTTTACCTCCTATGTAAGTTATTTTTTTACCTTGATAAGTGGATTAAATTTGAAATATACTAATCTCACATAATCAATTTCAAGAATCTTCACACTTCAAAGTATTTGGATTTTTATAGAAAGATGACAAAATACCCCTCACTTTATAAAGTGAAATTTGCCCTCTTTGGTAACCAGAATTTTTATTTTTTTATAGTATTTTTGAGTTTTAAAGATTAATTTGAACATAAAAAGAGGACTTATGCTACTGGCATAAATCCTCAAAAATAAAAAAATATTATAAAGTTTATATTATAGGGTATTCTAAAAAATACTATTCATAACTTCTCGTTTTTCTTCCGTTTTAATCATATGTCTATCTTGTAATTTACTAATGTATGCATTTTCATAAGTAAGTAAAATCAATCACTTTATCACAAACTGACTCTAAAAACTCAACATCATGGGATATTATTAAAATCAACTTATCTTCTTCCTTTGCTTTCTTTATGTTTTTAGCTACTATTTTCATATTTCTATAGTCCAATCCACTAGTTGGTTCATCAAAAAATAGAATTTTCTTGTCGGATAGTAAAGCTGATAAGATAATTACTCTCTGTTTTTGTCCTCCTGACAAGGTGTGAGGATTCCTATCACTGATATTTTTTAACTCCATCTCTTTTAACCAAGTATCTAAAGCATTATCATCTTTAATATTTGATGTTAATACTATTTCATCTTTGACAGTGTCCGTGAATAACTGACAGTTCACTTCCTGCATAATAAGCAGGCTCTCATTTAGCCTACTTTTTATATTTAAATTCTCATCATCTTTTAAAATTTTACCTTTATTTTCTTTGTATAAGCCACATATAATTTTTGCTAATGTAGACTTCCCAATTCCATTTTCTCCAACAATCCCAATAATATTCCCATAGCAAAATTTAAGATCCTCAATGGACAAAATTATTCTGGTATTTCTTTTGAATATCAGATTTTTTAACTCTAATAAAGTCCCTTTATTTGAAGTTTCAAAATCATCAAATCTTTCAATAGCTTTATAATCAGAATGCCTAAGTCCTGTTCTCTTTCGTTCATCTTCACTTAGATTTTCAATTTCGTCCATACTATATTCTCTGATGATTTTTCCATCCTCTAAGTATATTGCTCTATCAACAATGTCTTTTAAATACCACAACCTGTGTTCTGCAATAATAATAGTTTTTCCTAAAGATTTAAGCTTTTTTATTGTAAGCGATAGTTCTTTCATTGACTTTATGTCTAAGCTTGAAGATGGTTCATCAAGAATAAATATCTCAGGGTTTAATGCGTAAATGCTTGCTATAGCAATCTTCTGCTTTTCTCCTCCAGAAAGATTGAATATATTTTTATTCATCAAGTTTTCAAGATGAAGCTCTTTTTCAACTTCTTCAATCCTTTTGTTAATTACTTCTCTTTCTATGCCGTAATTTTCTAAACCAAAAGCGATTTCATCGGTTGTATTGGTTGTATAAAATTGTGTTTTAGGATTTTGAAAAACCGAACCTACATTCTTAGATAATTTATAAATTGGTGTGGTAAATGTATTCATACCATTGACCATAACGCTGCCAGAAATGTCCCCATCATAAAACTCAGGTATTATACCGTTCATAAGCTTTAAGAGAGTAGACTTTCCACAACCACTCCTACCACATAGAAGAATGCATTCTCCTTTTTTTATATTCAAATTAATTCCTTTTAATGAGTAATTAGCTCCTCCCTTGTATTTAAAACTTAATTCTCTAATTTCAATCATAAGTCCCACCCCGAGATTTTCATAAATACAACGATTAACATAATTAAAATAATAGAAAGTAAGACACAAATATCCTTTCTTTTAAATTTAATAAGATATCTACTTGTTTTGTTAACAGGAGCATCAAGTCCCCTTATAATGGCTGATTGAGAGAGCTCATCCCCAATTTCTATCACACTTACGAATAAGGGCACAAAAAAATATTCCATAATTAATGTTGGTCTTCTTGTTAAATTGATTAAGTTAAAATTAATTCCTCGAGTTTTCATCGCCATATTTATATGACTCCATTCGTCTTTAATCGTAGGCAAACATCTAAATATTACAGAAATCATTATGAGCGAGTCTTTTGGAAGTTTTAATTTTTGTAAAGTTGCTACTGCACTGGAAACAGATGTGGAATTTAAAATCCATTTACCCACGATAATACATGGCAAAAATTTTCTCCCAATTGCTAAGAGAAATAAAATTAAATTCATAAGAAAATTTATATTCAAATAGGCTAAAGATTTTTCTAATACGACACTTATTACAAAAAATAAAATATACCTTATAGCGGATTTTTTATAACCATCACTAATAATAATGACAAGAAAAAATAATGTAATAAGACTTTGATAGATCCAATCAAACCCTAAAAAAATTAAAATATTCGCACCTATAAGCAAGATAAGTTTTGTTCTGAGGTCATATTTTGACCCCAGAACAAACTTTGAATTATCCATTATAAAACTCCTGCGGATTCCAACTTTTTATTTAATATTTTTTTGTAAAATAAGAACCAATCAAAGAGAATATAAATGTTCCTATAATCATAACTGGTAACATCCATATTGGTGTCCATGCCCTTATTGTGTTACAAAAGCTTTGATCTAAGCCACCTTTTATTACACTTTCAAAAAATGCTTCTCTCATAACCCAAATTGGTAAGAATCCTCCAAATAAGTTTAGAGAAAAAAACATATGACTAATTGTATTTTTCTTAAAGTCTGTATAATTTCCACCTTTTGCTATGAACATAGCAATTATTCCAGCAGGCACTGCCACTAATGGAGCAATTGGAATATGTCCAGTTGCAACTAATAAAATACTTGGTAATATAGCTGCGATTACAATAGCAGTAGCTGATTTTGTCTTTGCAAGAAGCATATGATAGGTTGGTGCAGCAAGTAGTGCCACAAGCATAGGCATTAGTAAAAATAAAACAGGGACAGGCATTGATATTGCCCCAATTACTAAATATGTTACAAAGTAAAGTGCAATTAAAACACCGGCTGTAACTGCGTTTTTTGATGATTTCTTTTGTGTTTTCATAAGTTTTCTCCTTTAAAATTGATTGTTACTGCACAATCTTCCATTCTTTAGACTTTTCTTGATAATTCCATAAGTCTTTATATAGTCCTTCATTTTTAATAAGTTCTTCATGCTTCCCAACTTCCTCTACCTTTCCTTTGTTTAAAACAACAATTTTATCAGCTCCCATTACGTTTCTTAATTTATGAGCTACAACCACAACTGTTTTATTTTTAATTAAATTTGATATTGCCTCTTGTATAATAAGTTCATTTTCAGGATCAAGTGAAGATGTTGCTTCATCAAGTAGTATTATTGGTGCATTTTTTAATATTGCTCTCGCTATTGATATTCTTTGTTTCTCACCTCCAGACAGAGTCGCTCCTCCTTGTCCAATCATAGTGTCAAATCCATCATCTTTTTTGACTATAAAGTCATAAGCTCCTGCCATTTTTGCAGCATTCATGATTTCATCTTTACTTGCATCTTCATTTCCAAATTTTATATTGTTATAAATTGTGTCTTTAAAAAGATACACATCTTGAAAAACAACAGAAAATTTATCCATTAATTTATCAGGGTCGGCTGTTAGCAAATCTACTCCACCAATTTTAATTGTCCCTTCATTAGGATCATAAAATCTGGAAATTAATTTAATTAGTGTAGATTTTCCAGAGCCAGAGTAACCAACAAAAGCAGTTAATTCATTTTCATTAATGTCTAATGAAACATTATCGATAACCTTAGATTCCTTGTAAGAAAATGAAACATCGTGGATTTCAATTTTGTTGCTTTCGTTTACATCGCAATTACCTGACATAGGTTTAGCGTTAAGTAAGTTAATGATTCTCTCTCCTGAAACTGATGCCATTTGTAGACCTGTATAATTTACAAGTGCAAGCTCCAAGGGATCAAAAATCCTTGTGCCTACAAATAAGAACATTAAAAATGTATCAATTCCCAAAGATCCATTTATAAATAAATAGGAACCAACTAAACTCATCAAAGGAAGTCCTATTCTTAAAATCATACTTGCTATAGTAGTTAATGAACCAACCCCTTTCTCACTCTTAATATTTGCGTCTCTCGAGTTATCTATATCTTCTTCAAGCTTTGTTAATGTATCATCTAAGCTGTTATAAGCTTTTAGAGTCTTAATAGCATCCAAATATTCGTTTATATCTTCTTCCTCTTTTATCCTCATTTTCTTTGTTTTCAAATAAATTTTTTTCTGAAAGTTTTGCATGAGTGTAAGAAGTAAAACAGAAATCGGCAAACCAATAAGTGTTGCTATTCCCATTTTTACATTAATTATCAAAAATAATATTGAGCAAAGAACCGCTACACATATACCACTGAAAAATTGAGGTAATTGATGAGTTACTGCCGTTTCAACTTTGAAAAAATCATTCATTAATGTATCTAAGATCTCTGCTGAACTTTTTCCTGAAATATAACCTATTGGCAGTTTTCTTATGTGGTCTGCAAGCTCTATTCTTCCATCTGCACTTGTCTTATATCCAAGTTCATAGGTATATTTTGTGGCTAAATTTTCCAATAAGAATGTTATTAAGAAAAATATTGCCATTATCCCAAAATACTTCCATAAAAGGCTCGTATCTATACTATTTGCACCTCTATTTAAAAATAGTGTTTCTACAATTTTCGCCAAAGCAATAAATGGTATAAGGTTTGAAATAGATGCCAAAACATTTAATATAATTGATTTTCTTATATTATTCATCTTTCCTAAAGTAATATTTCTTATCATTCATTCTCACTCCCTTCTATATCCATTTGCCAAATATTTGTCTTCTTATAAATATCAAAGAGTCTCTTATATATTCCATCTGCAACGATTAAATCTTCATGCTTACCTCTTTCTGCAATTTTTCCATCAGATATTACTAAAATTTGATTTGCATTCTCTATGGTATTTAACCTATGAGCAATCATGATAACTGTCTTATCTTTAACCAATTCAGACAAAGCTTCCTGCATAAGATATTCATTTTCAGAATCAGCAAAACTTGTTGCCTCGTCTAATACTAATATTGGTGCGTCCTTTAAAATCGCTCTTGCTACAGCAATACGTTGTTTCTCTCCTCCAGATAAATAAGTTCCTTTACCCAAAACAGTGTCATACCCATCAGGAAGTTTTACAATAAAATCATGACATCTTGCTTTTTTACATGCTTTTATGACATCTTCTTTTGTAGAACCTGTCTTTGCCATAGCAACATTATTGAAGACTGTATCTGTGATTAAATCACTGTCTTGAAAAACAAATGCTATCCTCTCCATTAAGGCGTTCATCGGAATATTTTTTATATTGACTCCACCAATTTTAATAGAGCCTTCTGAAGGTTCATAAAATCTCGGTATTAGCGTTCCAATTGTGGATTTTCCAGCTCCCGAATAGCCAACTAATGCTGTAACTTCTCCTTGTCTAGCACAGAAGCTTATATTCTTTAAAACCTCTTCATCTCCATAAGAAAAGCTTACATTCTCAAATTCAAGATCATGACCTTTTATCTCTTCCTCGCTATTTTCAATTGCCAATTCTTTTTGATCTATAATTTCGTAGATTCTCAAAACAACTTCATTTAGTAAATTCATTCCTTCTGCAAAATCTCTAAGTTTTAATGCAGGTACGCTAATGGCAGGTGCAAGAATTAAATAGAAAATAAAAACTGTAGCAAAATCCAAGTTATTATTTCGTGACATTAAAAGTATTCCTACTGGAACTATGAATGTAGCAACAGATAAAATAAACATTCTAAATGAAACAAATCCCGGTCTTATCATTGATGTCATCGAACTTGTAAAGTCTCTATATTCTCCTACTGACTTTGAAAAAGTTTTAAATGATTTTGCTCCTGTTCCAAATATTTTCACTTCCGGCATACCTTTAACGTATTCAGTAGTTGCTGAATTAATTTGATCCAGAATCGCAAAGTTCTTCTCAAGTCCACCCGACTTTATAATCTTTGCCATGATTGCAATCTGAATTCCTAAACCTACAAATATAATTAACAAGGTCGTAAGACCTAATATTAAATTTATCTTCAACATAACAATTATCATTGCTAAAATTAGTGCTAAAGTTGAAATTAGATTTGGTAATTGATGAGAAAAATAACCCTCAATTTGATTCATGTCCGATCCTAATACTTGCCTTATTTTTGACTTGTTGTCTCCGGTAAAAAATCCTAAAGGAAGATTCCCAATATGAAATAATATCTTCTTTTTTAAGTTAGCTATTAAAACATAAGAAAACTTATGGCATAAAATACCGCCAATGTAAGTTAAGCAGTATGACAATACCACTGCTGCAAGTCCATAGATGCAGAACTGTATTGTACTTTGTTCTAATTTTCCATATAAAAATAGAGATTTTATGACTTTGTATATCACCAAAATTGGACAAATACTTAATAGCATACCAAGACTAACAAATAATATCCCTCCTACAAGTTGTCCTTTTTTTATTTCACTGTAGGAAATAATATCTTTGATTGATTTCTTCTTTTTCATCTAAAACATACCTCCTTACCGAACGAGTTCGTTCATTTGCCTTAAAACTAATACAAGGAAAACACCATTGATGTTTCCCTTGTAAAATCCTTATATTTTATTTTTCTCTAATGAGGTCTTTGAAATAGTTCGCTTATTATTCCAAAGGCTTCACTTGAATTTGTTTTGTTTTCTCCCTTAATAATATAGTCATTATATATTGTTCCAACAGCTCCGTATAAAATAAAAGCTGCAAAACTTCTCACATTTTTCCTGTTTATTCCCATATTATTTTCTATTTTTTTATTTTCAATTCCTTCAATTATAAACTCTGAATAGACATCTATAAATTTTCCAATGTAATGAATCAATTCCCATAGCCTGTACGAGTTATCTGTAATTGAATTCTCTTTTGAAAAATTATATTTTGTCGTAAACTGACCGATATCTTTTACTATAAGTTCTCTTAAAATTTTTATTCTTTTTTCGTAATCTATTTCCTTATTTTGAAGTATATCCAACTTATTTTTTAGTTTTTCTTCAAAATATGTTTCCATACAAGCCAAGAAAATATCTTCTTTTGATTTGAAATAATAATAAAACATTCCCGGCGCTCCGTTAACTTCTGCGAGAATATCTCTAACAGAAACTTTCTCATACCCATATTTCTCGAAAAGTCTGGATGCTATGTTTATAAGCTCCTGTTTTCTTTCTTCTGGATCTTTTACATTTCTCTTTACCAAAACCTCACCACCTATTGACCGACACTCGTTCTTTAATAAAAATTATCATTTTCTTATACTTTTGTCAATAGTGCCCTGAATTTATATTCTGAGTATGGTATAATTTTATTTACTATAAATAACACGCTTAACGCTTATAACTTTAATAGCAAGCACAGTAAGTGTACGGACACTTACGAAAAAATTAATGGAGCAGACCTTCACGGAATGCTCCATTTTTTTAATTTTTACCTTGTTAGGGAGAACCCTAAGACCCCGAAATATATTTTATAAAAGAGAATAAAATGGCAAATAAATTTAGAAATGAAAGAATAAAAATAAAATAGCTAAAATGTTAACTGAGGTATATAATCCTCTAAATGTATAAGATAATCAAGATGTGCTAAAAAACTTTTGGATAGTGTAATGTATAGACTCTTAAAAGTAGAACTTGATTAATATTTAGACTATTGGTATGGGAAAATCCATTATCACCTAACACAAGAAATGATATACAAAAAACTGTTAAGTCATTTTACAACTAATTAATTAAATATTGTGTCCAGTTTTATGGGTACACTTCATATCAGGATTTAGGTTGATACACAAAATTATTTATAGATCCTATCTATCGTCACCCTTCATTTGGTTTTCTAAAAATCAACACATGATCTTCTTTAATTTTCCCACCTCTTCCCAACCTATGAAAGCCCATGAAATGATTTTTTATTTCATATGACCAGCGATTTTCTAATTCATAACCTACTAATTCAGCAATTCGTACAATCAAATCTGCGGACTCGACTAAAATGTCACTAACAGTACTATTTCCAATAACCATTACATAGTGCCCATTTTCTTTCAATAAATCAAACATACTCTCTAAATGTTTCTTCATGAAATTAAAATAGTCATTAACTATATAGGCATGCTTTTGGCCATTTTTCTCATCCTTAAATATCTCTTCTATTACACCTTTAATACATTCAATTTCTATATCGGAAATATCGAAATCACCATATTCCTTTTTATAAATCAATGTTGTCCCTGTGTAATTTCTTCGCTTCTTATTTTGTTTTTCTTGAGTGTCAAGCTCAAATAAGTCTCCAACCCAAAACAATTCAGCCATTTGATTATAAACATAATCAATTGATTTTATATATGGTGGAGAAGTTATAACTAGATCAAATTCAGAATTCACAAACTCTCCAATATTTGGACTTCCATTTGATTGAATAACTTTAGCTTTTGTTTTTCCATCCCAAATATCATATAACTCATTAATCTTCTGAAGATAATATTGTGACTGTTTTTTGAAAAGTGTATCTACTTCAGCTGGAATTTTTTCCTTCGTCCCAGACACATAAGTCTTTTGGGACTGATTATCTGCATTAGATACACGTCGGATAATTGAGCTAAAAAGCACAATTAAGCAATCATAATAGTCTTCAACATCTTCTATTGTTTCAAATTTGACTAGTACTTTATCGATACTAGTCCTTATTCTTCCTAAATCTCTTTGAGCCTTCTCAGTGAACCAATGGTCTATGTTGTGTGTCTTCGGTTGAAAAACTTCATTTTCAATTTTAGAGTTTTTGATAACACAAGAAATCATTTCTTCTAAAATTTCTGGTTGTATCGGTGTTGATTTTACTTTCGTAATTAAACAAGATAGAGGATCGATATCAACTCCAACAGAATCATACCCATTTATTAAACCTTCCACTAAGGTAGTACCACTTCCGCAAAAAGGGTCGATGATTTTAGTCTCCTCTTTTTTAGCATATTTTTCAATGGCCCATTTTGGGATTTGTGGTATAAACTTTCCTGGATATTTATGGAATCCATGCGTTAAATATGAGACATCTTGATTTTCAATATTAAAAATTGTACCATTATCGATTTCTAAAGGAAGGTCTTTTACATACTTAATTTTCTCTATCATTATCAATATTCCTTCTTCTTTAAAACAATTATTGATTCTCTCATATGTTCGAGTACATCATTAAGTTTTGTTCTTTGTTGTGGACTAGTGGTTAAGTGTCTTGTTTCTATTATTTCTTCTACACTAAAACCAATATTTTCTGCAATTTCTGCTATTAACAAATCCGTTGGTACTAAGATTCCACCATAAGCTGAGTTTCCAACAATAATACAGACATATCCATTTTGTTCTGTCTTATTAAAGATGTTAATTAGCAAGGCCTGCATATCATCAAAATAACCTTCTATAACTTCAGGTATTTTATTGCTCCAAAGTTTTTTTTCACTTATCAAGCTAACTAAATGTTCTACAGACTTGTTTTTATAAGATATTTCTTTGTAGCCTAATGCTGAAGACGTTGATCTAAATCCTGTTTTCTTTAAGTTTGAAAATTCAGTTCTGCTATCAACAAAATCGCCCATCCATAATTCAATCTTATGTATTTCAAAGTAATCAAAAAAGTTTACATAAGGTGGTGAAAATATCGTCAATTGAAATACATCATCAAAATCATGAGTTATGTCAATACTATCTCCTACATAAATTTTAGGCTCAGCTGCTTCAATAGGATAATTTCTCAAGTCAAATAAAATATCATAGATTTTAGATAATAACTCCGACTTTATATATTCAAATTTATTTTCCGGAAATTTTTCTTTTTCCCATTCTTCAATTGGTATATTGATATACCCTTTTTTATTTCTTTTTCTATTTCTATACTTTAATCCATTGCCTTCTTTTTTTACGTTTGAAACACTTTCAAGAATAGATAACCAAGATAAATAAAATATATCTCTTACATAGTTATCTTCAATACTCTGTATATTTTCTTTAAACTGCAATAAACTTTGTAAAATATCATGATTAAAGTATTTTGTAGCTAAATCAAAATTTGTTTTACGATATTTTTTATCTTGCTCCTCTGTTAAAAATTGTTTTTGAATTTCCTCAATGTCTGTTATATTTTGATCTGAATATATTCTATTTTCTACATTTGAAATAAATGCTGATAATGGGTTAACATCTATTCCGAATGTTCTTAATCCATTTTTTCTTCCTGCGAGAAGAGAAGAACCACTTCCAACAAATGGATCCAATAAATTACCTTTTATATTATTATCACTTATTATTTTATCTATTAACAAATATGAATATCCTTCTCTATACGGATACCAACGTTGGTAAGGTTGATTGATAGCCTCCTGAAAATTAACATGACTCTCGTATTCTGTTTTTTTAGAGATTTTATATTTTTCTTCAAGTCCCTTTAAAAACTCTGTATCTTCATACATACCTTAATCTACTCCCCTAAAAATATATGCTCTTTATGATAGTTTGTATAGTGGCCATCAAATTGATTTCTTCCATGACCCATGTTTAGCTTTTTATTACTACTAATTAGAATTCTTTGAACATTTTCCTGTTCAACATTTTGTACAGCTTCGTAAGAATAAATAAAATTTGAAATGATAATTTTTCCTGTTAAGTCAAAAGTAAATAAACCCGCATCATACATTTTATGGCAACTCATGCATAAAGCTACACCATTATTTAAATCTTCCTTTGAGTTAGGACGCAAAATATCATTTACTCTGTGTGGCATTATATGTGCTGCTTCTATGAAAATAGAGCCTTCTGCATCGCAACCTGGAATAGCACATTTATAATCATAAAGACTTTTGATATCATTGGCCCAGCCTGAATTTCTTCCTCTTTGAATAGCAATAGTTCTATCTAAGATCCTTTCATCAATTAATTTGTCAGATATATTAATGTTTTTCAAAGTATTTATTGCTTCTAGTAAATTATCTGAAGCATACTGCTTAAATATCGTTATTAATCCTTCACGAAATGGAGCACCTATTGCTAACGGATATGCAATTATTTCCTTGGCTCTAATTCTATTCATTGGAACATAATCTTCAATTGCTTGTATCATTGGTTCATACTCTGCATTTAAAGAATATACTCGTTCATTTTCCATAATTTTTTCAATAAATAATCCAGATTGTATTAAATCATTGATCCAGTAAGAAGTGTTTTTGCCTACTCGTGATGTATCACCATCAATTAAATCTGATAGTTTAGCGTAGGATATCACTGTATTTTTTCTCAAGTATTTAATTAATTTTTTTACAACCAATGTGTCTTCATTAGGATATTCATCATAATCGCGATTTGTGTGTGTAAATGAACGAGTAGCAATAGAATTTGCAATAATCATTTTATACAACAAATTGCTATCTTCGCCTTCACCATTTTTAACTGAGTTAGACCATAATAAGCCAAGACTAGTCCATTTCAAAGGTAATAAAGTACTATCTTCAAGGAAACCTAATCGAATGAAATTTCTTATTTTTGTTTGCATAGTGGAAGGTTGTATAGATTTTGATCCTGTTATTCCTTCAGCTGAGAAATTGTATAACCAAGCATTTTTGGGATTCCTTCGATCAATACTCCAACTTTTTCCTATATATTCATTTTTTCTACTTGCAATATAAAGATTCTGAATTGTAGCTAACTCAGATAATTTCCCTGTAGTTCTAGAGTGAAACCAATCTCCCAAAAAAATAGTCATTTCAACCTCCCCTTAAATAAACACCAATCTTATTTCTGACTAAAATAAATGGACACCATATCACCAAAGTCACAATTTAATTTTTTAGCAATACGATATAATACTTCCATAGACACAAATTCACCCTTCCCCATTTTTGAAACAGTCGCTGGTGCTAAACCAACTTGTTCAGATAAATCTTTTTTATTCATATTTTTATCTATTAATATTTTCCAGAGGCCTTTGTAATTAACTTTCATTCTTTTATCTCCTTTTTATGTAAAGATGAAGTTTATTTTTATAATTATATCACATTTGTTTTTTTAAAAACCCCTCCATCCGTATTCCGGATTTTGGGGTTCAGGTCAATCGTTGCTTCTTTTAAGATTTCACAATCTATCTCATTTTTTTAAGTTTGTAGAGGGTGTATTAGTCATAGAAGTCTCTCATTCGTGTTATTTTACTTAAATATATCTGAGTGTGAGCCTGTTCTTACTAATGATAATATTAAAACCTCTTCTATTTTTTCATATATTAACAAAAAATCTGGCTCTATATGACATTCTCGAGTCCCTTTGTAATTTCCGGTTAATGAAAGTTCCCTATATCTTTCATCAAGAGTTTCATCTTTTGCTATCTTCTCAATAATATCAAAGAGCATTTCAATATCTTTTCCTTGCTTTTTAGCCTACTTTAGGTTTTTTAAATCTACTTGTAAACTTTATTTTATACTTCAAGGGATTTCCTCAAATCATCCATATTATCGTAAGCTCTGACCTTCTTATCTTTTGCTATCATTCTTCCTTCTTCTATAGCTTTTATAGTTCCATCATTTGGAATATCAAGTTTTAAATCAAAAGGAATACCACTTTCTCTAATGCTTGCCCTTAAAAACATATTGATTGCTGTAGTCATATTTAAGCCTAAACTGGAGTAGATTTTTTCTGCTGCCTCTTTTATTTCTTTATCTGTTCTTATATTCAAATTCGTTGTAGCCATTTCATCATCTCCTTTAGGATAATTATATAGGTTTATTCGTACAACGTCAATACATTGTCATTATCCAATGGTTTTACATTTTATATAACATATATAACGAATCCTTACTCCCTTCAAAAAAAAGAGCAGCCTTTTAAGCTACTCTTGTAGAAAGTACAAAATGAGTTAAATATATTTTTGTGTTTCCTCATACCAGTTGCAAAACTACTCTTACGTCCATATAGTTTTTTTGAGTTTTTTTGACGTATCCTTCCTCATCTTTATCGAATACAAAATGCTTATAAAACTGCTTAAAATGCAGGATTTCTAAATTTATATCTTTTGTATCAACGCTATAGTCTCAACTTGTTCATTATTGTCCATACTTATATTCAAGTCATCATCTATAATTGGGAGCTTGAAAGTAATCGATTTTAGCCATTGTCCGTTAGGTTGTTTTTCTTCATAAACTTGAATTTCAGAAATCAAAGCTGTAATTAACTGCCTACGCTCTACATCATTCATGACTTTATAGAGTTTATCAAAATAGATCAGAACCTTATATATGTTATCTCCTGTGAGTTTTTCAGCTTCAATAGTCTGTTTCTTTGCTTTCGCATCAATTAGTGATGATTCTAATTCATCTATTTTGTCATACATGCGATAAAGTCTATCGTCTAAATCCTGTTTTCTTCTCTTATAATGCTTATCTTCAACATCTAAATTATCTATTTCCTCAATTAGCTTAAACTTTGTAGAATGACTCTTCCTCAATTCCTTTTGGTAATTATCTATTTCTTTTTCTATTTCAGAGGTGTCCACCTTCATGTTGATTTTTTCTTGCATCATAGAAGCAAATTTCGGATTACTTACAATCTTGACAATCACCTCTGCAACAGCAT
The DNA here is from genome assembly GCF_001940285.1 of Peptoniphilus grossensis. Lineage (NCBI taxonomy): Bacteria > Bacillati > Bacillota > Tissierellia > Tissierellales > Peptoniphilaceae > Peptoniphilus > Peptoniphilus grossensis. The sequence goes on along the minus strand of NZ_MJIH01000001.1, from coordinate 1,525,733 downwards.
CATCTAACAATTCTTCTCTAATTTGCTTACGGAATGTACACTTATGACCTCTTATCATCTGCCTATGTTTACAACCATAGTAATAAAAATCTTTATACTTTGTGCCATCTTTCTTTTTCTTGGTACACTTGTTTCCAAACATTCCCGCTCCACATATAGGGCATTTTACAATACCAGAAAGCAAGTGTGTGCGTGTATCTTTTCCTTTATTCACATGCTCATATTTCTTTGCTTGAGATTTTAGCTTAACCTGAGCAGCTTGCCAAACTTCGTCGGAAACTATAGCTTCATGTATTCCTTCTGATATTAGATATTCATCTTGTTCAACCTGCTTATATTCATTTCTTGTACCATGAACTTTTTCTAAAGTTCTTCTTCCAAATGCTATTTTCCCATTATATACAGGATTCTTTAATATCTTTCTTATAAGACCTGCATCAAACAAAGGATTTTTACCATTCTGTCTTGGGATTTTTCTAATTCCATGATTCTCTAAGTATTTAGATAGCCCATTGGCTCCTATCGTAGTATTTACATACTGGTCGAAAATCGTTCTTATGGCAACTGCCTCTTCCTCATTTATAAACAGTTTGCCATCTTCAAGTTTATATCCATACGGAGCAAAGCCACCATTCCATTTTCCTTCCCTTGCTTTTTGAATTCGACCTTCCATTGTTTGAATACGAATGTTTTCTCTTTCTATTTCAGCCACAGCTGATAAAACAGAAATCATTAGTTTCCCAGCATCTTTAGATGAATCAATGCCATCTTCAACACAGATAAGATTAACTCCATAATCCTGCATTATCTGAAGTGTAGAAAGAACATCAGCTGCATTTCTTGCAAATCTTGATAACTTAAACACAAGAACAAAAGATACTCCATCTTTTCCAGATTTTATATCTTCCATCATTCTATTGAACTGTTTTCTACCTTCAATAGACTTGCCAGACTTTCCGGCATCTTCATACTCTCCGACAATTTCGTAATTGTTGTAAATAGCAAAAGCTTTCATTCGTGATTTTTGTGCCTCTAACGAATACCCCTCTATCTGTATTGACGTAGATACTCGTGTATAGAGGTATACTTTTATTTTTTCTTTTAACATAGCATTAACCTCAATATAATTTTTCTATATCATATATAATTTTTCGAATTTAAGTTTGGACTATCATTTCAAGTATATTATAACACTTTTATTAGTCCGTCTCAATTTGTGTTTTTGCCATGTCAAAACTATTTTTCATCTCTTGATTTTTTGCTGGCGTTGGATCGGGCAGATTATCTAAATCTAAAACACCAGCATATTTTGCAATCAGATTTGCTATTAAATCAGCCAATCCATTCCAGTCATTGTCCAATATATACCTCCTCTCTCTAAAGTTTTATATCTAATAATTATTTGTTTAATTAAGTTTTACGACATTGACAAGTGCTTTGGATTAGCAACATAGGAATCTCACCTCCGCCTCTATTCCGGATGAGCCAGCTTCAACCTTAGAAGTATCATTATCCTCATTTTCTTCATAGCGGATAGGGTATCCCTCCCTATATTCAAACTCTTACTTATCGCTCTCTTTCTTCTTCCCTTGCTTTTAGCTTAGCAGTACTTATTATGCCGAATTATTCAGCAGAAAGATCTTGACGGATAGGTTATTACGCTCCAAAAATAATTAACGTCTTGTCTTGGTCTATTCAATTATTAAGGTTCAAAATTTATCGAGAGTTATTAATCTTTTTAAAATATGATCATCAGAAAATACTTATCTTGATGAAACAAAATTCTTTAAAATTACCCTCTTATACTTAACAGTGAAAAGAAGTCTTTCTTGGTAACCAATTTTGAAATAGAATTTGCTTATGTAAAAAGGTCCAATTCCCAATGCATAAGTTGCAGTGAAAATTAGACCCTCTTGGTAACTGTCATCTAAAAGTCTTCTAACATTTCTTTAATTTTCTAATCGCCTTTTAAGTGTCATATTTACATTTTTATTATCTCTGGCATACTTTTATACCTTTTTAGACTTAAAGTCTTTAATAGTGGCTTTCCACCTCTTTTTATCTATAAAGATTCTCCTACATCATAGTTCATTTTTTTATTTAAACCTTTCTGTGTTAGTTTTTCTTTATCTTCTTCATACCATTTTAAGATTGTCGCATAGTGGTTTTGATAGGTCTTACCACTGCTTTCCATGTATCTTGATAGTTTATTTATCATTATTTCTGTGTGTGAGTTTAATTTTTCTTTTAAATTTTTATATTCTTCTTTGCTTAACCTTACATTTTTGAATTCTCCATAGAATATGGGGGTGGACTGTTCTTCTCTCCCCTTATCTATACTAACCTTATCTAATCTACCCTTATCTATACTGGGTTGACCACTTGACAACCTTTGGTTAACCAGATGACAACCAACTTTTTCTTCTGAAATATATGCTCCATTTTCCGTCTGATAAAGCTGTTGTTTCTGCTCTATATACATTGTTGGCTTATATCTGTCTTTTCTAATATAGTTATTTATCTTCCAATGAGTAATGACGATAATTCCCTGATCAAAGACTATTACAAAGCCTTTGGCAATAAGTATTTTCAGGTCATCTTCATTTGCTCCGATAATCTTGATGATTTTCTTAGGATTATTTACAAAACCATCATCATCTGCCCTCATTGATAGATGAAAATATAGGCATTGACTACTTAGTGGCATATCCAAAAATAAGTCGCTATCTACTATCTTTAATGAAAACATTCTTTTATCTGCCATGCTCTCCTACCTTTCTTTAAATAAAAAAGACGATAGTTTTTACTTCTACCGCCTTTTGTACATTTATTATGTTTTTAAAATTTATTTTAGTTCGTTTTCAATTTCTTCTATGGTTGGTAATGCTCCCTTTAAACTTTCAGGAATTAAGTTTTGTAGATGATATTCTGAAATTCCAATAGGCTCTCTTGAGCTTTCAGAAGCATATTTTGCCAATACATTATCCTTTGTCTTACAGATTAAAAGACCTATTGTTTGATTATCCCCATCTCCCTTTAATATATGGTTTACAGATGTTACATAGGTTCCAAGTTGTCCTATATCCGCAGGTTTAAATGCGGAAATTTTAACCTCCACAACTACATAGCAATGTAGCTTAATGTTGTAGAATAACATATCAATAAATTCTTCTGAATTTCCAACTACAAGTCGATATTCTCTGCCCACGAACGAAAAGCCTGTTCCTAGCTCCAATAAGAATTTTTGAATATTATCCATCAAAGCGTCTTTCAATTCTTTTTCATCATAATTTTGCCTTATAGATATAAAGTCAAAATTATACGGATCTCTCGTCATTTCATTGGCTAAATCACTTTGTGTAGCAGGCAAATTATTTGTGAAATTTGTTATTGCTTTTCCTTGTCTCTCAAATAGATATGTATCCAAGAAATTTAAAAGCACAGCTCTACTCCAGCTATTTTCTAATGTTTTAGATATAAAGAAAAATGCTTTATTCAAATTTCCCTCACATCTATCCATAATATATCTTTGATGTCCCCATGGGATACTAAAAATCATATTAAAATCTCCACCGACTTTAGATATTTGTAAATCGTCCACAAGCTGTGGACGATTTAATGGCGAATACATTTCATAAAATTTTTTCATATATTTTAAATTAGTAACAGAAAATCCTTTGACATTTGGAATTTCATTTTTTAAATCCGAACTTAATTTTTTATAGAATCCGCTTCCCCATCTGCTTTCTGCCTTTAAGCTAATAATTTCTTCACCTAAACTATAATAAAACTTTAGCATTTCAGAATTGACCGAAACTGCTGCTTTAAGTTGCCTGCTTGTATATGATTTTTTTATTTTCTCAAGCATTTTTATATATTCACTATCTCCTACAATAGCTAAATCTTTTTTATCCATTCTCATCACTCCAATCTAATTTTTTATTTTATTCTGTTTTTTGCACCAATAGTGGAAGTTTACATCTTTTTATCATAATCAGCTTACGGTAAACAAGCTCATTTTATCATTACACATTTAGTTTAATTAATGTGATTATACCAAAAATGTTAAATTTTTTCTATCTCTCCCTCTCTCTCTTTATCTATCTCTATATCTTTCTCTATCTCTTGTCGGACATGGGTTGGACTCATTAAGGACAATGTCCTCTGTTTATTTTGTCTGTGAAAAATTCTTCTTTCAATTTTATCCAATAATATCTTTTGTTTGCTGCCATATCTGCTACTTTCTTGATTTTCGATAATCGAAATTCTTGATTTCCGATTTTCGGAATTCTGGACTTCTTCTTTTCGGAAGTCTTGTTATTGTGGTTATTTAAGGGTGTAACTTTTCGTTACTCCCTTAGATTTCTCTGGTCATATCTTTTTTATTTGGTTTTACTTTTTCTTTTACTTTCCTTTTGACTTTTTCTTTTGTCTTATCCTTGTTCTTGGATAGGTCTTTGTATTTCTTTATTTGTTTTAGGATACTTTCTTTTTCTTTTTTATTTTCTTTTGCTATAACTTGCTTAAAGGCATATTCCATTACTTTTATGTCTTTAGCTTGAAAAAATACTTCATAGTTTTTACTTTCTTTGTTTTTCATTACTGAGAAACTTACTCCAAGTTTTTTTAGTTCTTTTTTTAAGTCTTTGAGGTCGCTTTGATCTATGCTTATATTTTCTAGTTGTCCTTTCTTGTAGAGGTCTTTTATTTTCATTTCATCGCCCATAAGACTTTTTAGGTTTCCGTTTGCTTTTTCTAAAGTTTCATTCATCTTTTTTCTTATTTCTTTGTCTAAGTTGATTGATTCTTTTGCTGCCTTTATTGTGTATGTTATTATGGTTTGTGCTGCTTGCCCTGCTTCTTTGCTTATTTCTTCGTTTATCATGTTTTATCTCCTTTGTTTGAATTAAAAAAGGGAAGTATAGACTTTAATTTTTCTATACTTCCCTTTGATTGTTTTTATTTGGTTGTTCTTGGTGGTGGAATGCTTATTTTTGATGTTTTTATAGCTTACTTAGGTATTTGTACCTTTTATACTTTAAAATAGCTTACAATGCCTTTCCACCTTTAGTAGTTTATGTGTGTTCTTTTATCTGATAGATAGTTTTTCATGTTGGAATATATAATCTGCACTTCTTCATTGTTCATTGCTCTTATTTCTTCTGTGCTTTTATATGTTTTGTATGTTCCATCTCTGTCCAAAAAAGCAATTTTTATATTGACCTCACTTTTTACTAATCCCCATTTTTATTGATATACCTCGTAAAAACTCCCATCAGCTTGTGAGCAAAAATCAAATTCACAAAAACGATTATAAACCCAATTACCATAAAAGCATACATTTCTGATAGATAATCAGAAAAATAATCCAATACTTTTAAGATAATCCAAACACTTGGAGGCATAGAAATAATGCTTGTTATAACAGCAGGGATATATTTTCTAAAAATGATTGCCTGTATGATATGAACCACAAAATGGACGGTACACGCTATAAACGCTCCCAACCATATTCCCCATACAAGCGAATTATTTATAAGACTCGTTGCAATGCAAAGAATGATACAAACAATCAACTCCTCAAAAACCGCAAATGCGAAACCTTCTGTACTAAAATCTTTTGACATTTTATGAAGTCTTGGATATTTATGGTTGATTAAATCTGAATTTTTATTTAGCCATACTTTAGCACCTATGATTTCTTCCATATCATGAAAAATAAAAATAATAGGGAAGAGCCAAATGTATTCTTTCATGCATACTTATCCTAATCTATCAAAAGCACTCTAATTTGGAATGATTTCTTTATTTGATTATACCAAATTTCGCAAGATTTTTCTATCTTTTGATGCCTCACTCTTTATCTAATAACCGTGAAAAGACTAATTTCCCTACAATTCATATTTAAAGCAACCTCTACTTTTAAGTTTGTTATCTTCATTTGCTTTTGTGAGTTCATCTATTAGCTCTTGCCTTTTATTCATCTCTATTACCTCCTAGATCTGCCTTTATTTTCTTGGTCATATTATAGCTTGGATAAGATATTTTTACCAGGTCTTATCTTTCTTGATTTTTGTAATAGTCTTTAGTCATTTGTCTTTTTTTATTAAACTTATCACTATCTTGCTTATACTCTTTTATCTTTTCTATGATACTTTCTTTTTCTCCTCTCTTGATTGCCTTGTCAATTTCTATGGATAGGTCGATACTATATTCTTTATTCACTACTTCTACTGCATATTTAATATGGTTTATTTCCTTGTATCTTTCCCTTATCTTTTCTGATTCTGTATTTAATTTACTGATTTCATCTTCTAAGTTTTTAATTTCACCTAGCCATTCTTTTTCTCTTAATTTTTTCTTTCCACTGATTTTTTCAATTAAGGTTCTTGCCCTTATATGTTGGTCTATTTCCTTTTGGTTATTCTTGTAGAAGCTTTCTTTGAATATTTTCTTGTTTTCATACTCTTGATAGGTTGCTTTTGTTTTTCTTACAGTCTTTGCATAGGCTAAACACTTATTAAGGTCTTCTATCTTTTGACTGTTTTCTTTTATGGTCTTATATATTTCAGAGTTTTTACTTCTTAGGATGTTTATATGTCCTTGTAGGTCTGATATGGTTTTTATTTTGTTTTCTCTTAAATAATTTATTCCACTTGCATATCTTTTTAGATCATAGATTGCCTTGTTTCTTTTCCCATAAAATGATAATCCACCTCTATTATTTTCTTGCATTTCTTGATAAAAGCTTAAATATTCATAGAGGTTAAAGAGTCCTGATTCATTTTCGATTTGCTTTTTACTTTGGTCTTTATATTCCCTATATGATTCTTTTAGCTTATCTTTAAAGCCTGCTAACCATGATGTTATTTTCTTTATTTCATTGCCTATGTTTTTTAATAGTTCATTTTGTTTTTTTATTTCACGATTTATATCTCCTTTTTCCGTTCTTATTCCTTTTCTTTCCATTGCACTAGCACTTGCTCCTAGATGTATTGTTGGTATTTGTTTTATGCCTTGTCTTTTAAAACTCCTATGGTCTACTCTTTTTTCTGCTCCTGCTCTTTCTAAATATTTGTTACAAAGATCTGAAAAATTTTCTCTCCATTTTTCTACATTGCCTTTATCATTCCAGCTTGTTAGTTCTACTTTTCTTGTCTTAGGTTTTCCATTTTTGTTTAATACTTTTTCTCCTTTTTCATCTAGGATATATTCTTTTTTACTTTTTTGCCCCCATGTTCCATCTTCATTTATTGGTCTTACTATGGTCATTATATGAGCATGAATGTTTTGATTTCCCTCTCTACTTTCATCATGGATTGCTAGGTCTACTATCATTCCCTCTTTTACAAAGTTGGTTTTTATATATTCTTCTATCATCTTTTTATTTTCTTCTATATTTAACTCTTTTGGTAGGGATATGATAAAGTTTCTTGCAAGTTGGGCATTAGAGTTTTTCTCAAATAGTTCTACCGAGTTCCACAATGTTTTTCGGTCTTTATATTCTTTTGGTGCGTGATCTGGTAAAAATATTTCTTTGCTAATTACTCCTTGTTTTTTGGTGTAGTCATGGGTTACTCCGTCCCATTCATTTTTTATTTTTTCTCCACTTATATATGCTGCACTTGCTACTGCACTTTTGCCTTTTCCTCTTGATATTATGTTTACTGAAAAATGAAAACTGTCTGCCATTTTTATCACTTCCTTTCTTTCTTTGTTGTTTTAGGCGGAGGCTTAGAAGATTTTCTATAACCACTTTGTGAATGAGCGTTTTGAAATGATAGAATTAAAAAAGCCGACTACTGAATTAATTTTTGTTGTTTCAGTATGTCGGCTTAATTGTTTTGTTCATTTCAAATTTTAAAAGTCAAGGGCGAGCGTTAGCGAGTTTATTTACCATTGACTTTTAAAAAGCGAATGGTTGTTGCTCCCTGCAAGGGTTTGGCTCCAAAGGCACGCAAGCACCCTTTAGGGTGTATAATTGCGCCCTTAGAAAATCTAAGGGAGATTTGGTTATTTTATTTTTCTTAATTTTCTCTCATTATTCTTAGTGTTTCTTTAAATTCTTTTGTCTTTGTTGCTTCTTCTAGTAGGATTTTTATTTCTTCATCTGTTAGTTCTTCTGCATTTTCTATAAGGCTTTCTAATATTGCTCCTCTTGTTATTAGCCTATGAGTTCTTTCTTTTCTTTTTTTCACTATGTCTTGTTTTAATATCTTCTTTTCTTGATTTTTTAGTTGTCTTAATCTTTCTTCTGTATGATCAATTTTATCTTTTATGTTTTTTGATTCTTGTCTTATTTGTTCTAATTTTTTCATGCAAAACTCCTTTCTTACACTATTTATGGTACTAAAAAGGCGATAGAATTTTTAATTTCTATCGCCTAAGATATCCATTTTTTAATATTTTTCTAATTTAATAAGTTTTTATCTCCATACTACAATACTATATTCTAATCCTAGCAGATCTGAATCATATTATAATTACTTATTACACTTATTAATTCTATATCTATCATTTATCCTAAATGTCTAATTTCAAATTTTCCATTTTCTTTGAGTTCAATGCAAAAGACATTGAAAATATTACCAAGTATATTATACAAAGTACAATATTCCCACCTGACTTAGAAAATCCAAGCCTATTTAATGTAAATATTTCTATTGATACTAGCATTATAGACCCAATCAAGCCTAAAACCATCCACAAATCACCTTTCTCTAAATCAATAAAGTACATGGCTAAGTAGAAGATTGATACTAATTGTAATATAAGACCTAATAGAACATTTAACAAAGATATTAAGTCTGAAGATCCATAATCAAAATAATGCTTACCTAGATAAATTGATATATAATTCAAAATAATCAACATCAATATAGAGAAGAGAATAATAACTACTTGACTTACATATTTTGATAGTATTATATTTTTACTTTTTATTGGTAGCATGAATTCATATTTATATAATTTTAAATCATAATCTTTTCTTTGAGATAAAAGTAGCAATAAACTATTAGCGAAGATTACTACTGCAAAATACGCAAAAACAATCATTTGTATGTCAGCAAATAAATTTATTAGAATCCATACTAAAATTAAAAACGCATTCATTATATAAATATTTTTAATGTTTTTATAATATATTTCTAACAACAACCCTTTCATTTATTAGTCCTCCTTCCATGTTAATATTAATAACATTTCATCAAAATTTGGTTTATTCACAACAAATTCTTTATACTTATTCTTTATCTTCGATATATCTTTTACTAAAATATCTACCCTTCCAAATTCCTTCCTGTATGAAATGATGTCCGTTTTTTCCACTTTTTCTAAATCCGTATCATTACAACGAAGTATCCCATAATTATATAATAATTCGTCCTTTTCCTCACTCAACACAACTCTACCATCGTCCATAAAAACTATATAGTCAGCTATTTTTTCCAAATCTGTTGTAATGTGTGATGATATATAAACCGAGTGTTCTGGATTTTCTATGAATTCTAATAATATACATAAGATTTCATCTCTACTTACTGGATCTAAACCTGAAGTAATCTCATCTAATATGAGAAGTTTTGTTTCGTGAGACAATGCTATAGCCAACGATAACTTTTTTTTCATACCAAAAGAAAATTGTTTAGTCTTCTTGTCTATTGGTAAATTAAATCTATTCAAATAATTTTTAAAACTATCTTCTTCCCAATTACTATAATTAAATTTCATTACCTCATTTATCTCATTAGGTGTTAATAATAATGAATAGTTTGGGTCATCTAAAACAACACCTATGTGTTTTTTAATATCTATTTGATTACAATATTCAGTACCAAATATCTCTACTTTTCCCTCATCTTTTTGAAACATTCCAAGTATACAAGAAATAGTAGTACTTTTCCCCGCTCCATTTCTTCCTATATTTCCTACAATAGATCCATAAGGTACTTCAATATTTATATTTTTCAAAGAAAAATCATTTGTTTTATTCTTTTTATTTAATCCAGATACCCTTAATGCTAAATTATTTTCATATGAATCCATCATTGCCCCTCCTCATATATCTTTTTTATTAAATCTATCAAATCATCTATTGAAATAGAACTTGATTGTATGCTCTTGACAATTTTCTTTGCTAAATCTTCCACTTCTTTATATGTTTCTATTTTTTGTAATTCAATATTTCTTGCTGATATAAAACTGCCTTTGCCATGAATAGTTTCAATAAATCCATCTTTTTGTAAATTTTCATAAGCTTTTTGAACTGTAATTACAGCTACCTTAAGATTTCTAGCCAATACTCTCATAGATGGTATAGAATCTCCAGTTTTCAAATCTCCAATCATAATTTGTTTTTTTATCTGATTTTCGATTTGTTCATAAATCGGTTCGCTAGAATCGGTATTTATTATAATATTGATATTGCACCTCCTGTTTCAGAAGTGTACTTATGTGTACTTATCGTTTTAATAATACCACCAATAAAAATTTTTTTCAACCCCCTTAATTTCCTAATTTTTAATATAAAAAAAGACGATAGAGTTTTTAATTTCTATCGCCTAACATCTATCTGTATTAATTTTTTTCATTCAAAAAAATAGTTTCTGTTTACTTGTGATAGTCTTCTATTTTATCCTCATATTTTTTTATAAGTTCTCGTGAATAAACTTTTTTGTTTTTTGAATCTCTGACTTCTTTCCAAAGAATTGCAGCTACTTGTATTTTATTAGAGTAGTTACAACTATTTTCGTCTGCACAAAAATCCTTTAAAAATTGATTCCATTGACAAACCGAATTATCATACTTAGCATAATCTGATTTTCCATAATAAACTTTGAGCATATCTTGAATTGTAAAACTCAAATCATTTTGTCTTTTTACTTTTCTCCAAGCCGTTGCCATATCTGCAGTAAATTTAAAAGGCAAAACACCTGTTACAACAGAAAAATATTCTCTGAATTTTGAATTAAAGGAAAATCCACACTCAAGTAAAGGCATATCTAAAGTAATATAATCAACTTGTTTCTTTATGTTTTTTATTGATGACTTTTTAATCACATCACCCTTAAAGTACTGCTCAATAATATAAGTGAGTTCTTGTTTTGTACCTCTGTATTCTAATCCTAATGACTTGCATATCTGTGAAAGTTCTTCATGATACCAATAGTATTTATTAAACTCATCAAACGATGTGATTTTATCAAACTTAGGTCTACTTTCTATCATTGTTTTATCCTTTCGAAAAGATATAAATATATGAATAGGCTACTCCAATTTATCTATTTCATTATTTTCATAACACTTGAACATGACTTGCTTCTTCATAATTAAGTGCTTCCTTCAAATCTTTAAAATACAGTTTTTGTTGGTTTATTAAATATAGTCCTACAAAAGGTTTAAATATAAAAATGATCCTATCAATCTTTATATTGAGCCTATTTTCTAATTGATACCTTGCAAGAAAGGAATAATAGCTCTTCCTATACCGAGCATGAATGTCTTAAATGCTGAGAGTCATAGGCAGTCATTCCTTTCTATTCAATCATTTTGAAGTGTCTCAAGGCATCCATGATGGCTTCTTCTTTTTCAGGTGTACACTGTGGAATAATTTGTTTCTCCTTTTTAGACTTATTGTAATGTTCTCGTAATTCTATTCCACATTTCTTTTTTATCTGTGCAATATATAATGTCGAAACTTTTAATTCAAATTTATTCCAAACATATTCTTTGATTTGAGCATATGTTGCCTTACTTTCAGCACTTGTCAAATCAAGCTCATCCAGCTCAATTTCAATATTTATATGCTTATTGACATCCAGTTTGGACAAAAGCGCTACCGTCTCCACATGAGAAGTTTTTGGGAATTGGTCGACTATTTCTAATTCCTTTATTTCGTATCCTCTTTCCATAAATACTCCTATATCACGTACTAATGTAACTGGGTTGCAGGATATATATAGAAATTTTTTTGGTGCAAAGTCAATTATTTTTTCTATTGCCTTTGGATTTATTCCCTCTCTTGGCGGATCTAAGACTATTAAATCTGGATTTTTTTCTAAATCATCTAAGACTTTTAAGACGTCTGATGCTATAAATTCTACATTGTCGATTTTATTTAAGACTGCATTTTCTCTTGCTGCCTCTACTGCTTCTTCCACAATTTCTACTCCAATTACTTTTTTTGCAGATTCTGCTAAAACTTGTGTAATGGTGCCTGTGCCTGAATATAGGTCGAAGACTAATTTGTCTTTTGTGTCAATTTTTTTTCGTGCCCTTTTGTATAAAACTTCTGCTGATTTTGTATTTGTTTGAAAAAATGAGAAGGGACTTATTTTAAATTTTAGTCCAAGAACTTCTTCTACAATGTAATCCTTGCCATAGATTAAATTTATCTCTTCTGGCACAATTGCGTCAGATAAGGCGTCATTTTTTACATGGAAAATGCTCACGATTTCTCCATCAAGCTCTAATTCAAGTAAAAATTTTATGAAAGCTTCTTTGTCTAACTCACTTTGCGTTGATGTGGAAAGTAAAACCATTATCTCGCCAGTTTTTGTAGCCTTTCTTATTAAAAGATGTCGCAAAAATCCTTCGTGTTTCCTTCTGTTGTAATGGGCTTCGCCTATTTTTTCAAAATAATTTCTAACTTCACTTCTAATTGTATTAAAGTCTGCATCTACAATATTGCACTCAGTTGTGTTTATTATTTCGTGAAATCTATTTTTTACATGAAGTCCAAGGGCGAGAGGTCCTCCTTTGTACTCATCGCCAAAGGTATATTCCATTTTGTTTCTGTAAAATTTATGTACTGGAGATGGGATTATTTCCAGTTCTCTTTCTATTCCCTTTTCTTTAAAGAGTTTTTCTACCAAACCTTTTTTATATTCTAGCTCATCTTCATATTTTAGCGTTTGATAAGTGCAGCCGCCGCATTTTTCAAAGTGAGGACATGGAGTTCCCTTTTCTATTTCAGATTTTTCAATTACATTTAATAATTTTGCTTTTTTAGATCTTTTGCCTTTTTGTTTAATTTCAACTCTTTGCCCAACTATTCCCCCCTTAAATTCATATTTTCTTCCTTCAAATTTTGCCCTAGATACATTTGGGAATCTTGACTCTTCTACTTTAACAATTATGCTCATTTCCTCACTCCTTAAAAAAATTATATCAAATTATGTATTTCTCCTCAATTTAATAAGTTAAAATAATTTTCATAATATTTTTTATTTTTTATGCTACTTTAATATTTATTTTTCCTTTTTTTGGTATAATAAATTTGATAGAATTTTACTAATGGCTATCCATTAAATTTACGGAGGTTTTATATGAAAAAAACGTGGTTAGTATTACTCCTTGTAATGTTAATGACTCTTACTGCTTGTGGTGGTAATAAAAAGGAAGAGGCAAAGGCTGAAGGAGACGCAAAGGCAATTGAAACTTTAAAAATTCAATTTGTTCCTTCTAGGGAACCTGAAGAAATTGTTACTCAAACTGAACCTTTAAAGGAAATCTTAAAGGCTAAACTTGCCGAAAAGGGTTACGATGTCAAAAATATTGATATAACAGTTGGTACAAATTATGAAGCTACTGGTGAGGCTTTAAGTGCAGGAAGTGTCGACATTGGATTTATTCCTGGTGGAACTTATGCAATCTATGACGATGGTGCTGAAGTTCTTCTTACTGCAACTAGAAATGGACTTTCTGTTGATTCTGATAATCCTAAGGACTGGAACGACAAAAAACCAACTGAGAAAGTTGAGGATCAAGTTAATTTCTACAGAGCTCTTATAATTGCTGGTCCTTCTGAAAAGGGTAAAGAACTTGCAGCTAAGGTAAACAATGGTGAAAATTTAACTTGGGAAGATCTTGCAAGTGCTAAATGGTCTGTAATGGGATCCTCTTCTTCTGCGGGTTACATCTATCCATACCTTTGGTTACAAAAAAATTATGAAAAGGGATTGACTGATCTTCCTTCAATTGTTCAAGCTGATTCTTATCCTTCTTCTATGGCTAGACTTGCTTCTGGTCAAGTTGATGTAATGGTTGGCTTTGCTGATGTCAGAATGGATAATGCTGAAAAATGGCAAAGTGAATTTAATAAAACTGCTTCCATCTGGGACGAAACGAATGTAATTGGCGTTACTGATAAAATTTACAACGACACAATTTCAGTTTCTAAAAACTCAGAAATTATGACTGACGACTTTAAAAAAGCTCTTTCTGATTCCTTCATTGAAATTGCAAACACTGACGAAGGTAAAAAGATCATTTCAATTTACAACCACGAAGGCTATCAAGTTGCAAAAGATTCTGATTACGATAGTGAAAGAGAAGCACAAAAACTTTTAAAAGATCTTAAAAACTAATGCATTGTATTTAATATAATTTTTATTACAAAGCTTTAAAGAATTAAAAATTAAGAAGGGGCTTCAATAGAAGCTCTTTTTTATGGGGAGTATTATGATTGAATTTAAAAATGTAGATAAAGTATATCCTGGTGGATTTAAGGCACTAAAAAATATTAATCTCACTATAAAAGATGGCGAATTTGTTGCCATAATAGGGCGAAGTGGAGCTGGTAAATCCACTCTTATTAGAACTATAAATAAAATGCACGACATAAATTCTGGAACTTTAACTGTGGATGGAGTTGATGTGAAAAGTTTAAAGGGAAGGGAACTTAGAAAATTCAGGAGAAATATCGGAATGATTTTCCAATCTTTTAACTTAGTTGAAAGAATTTCTGTTATAAAAAATGTAATGTCTTCCTTTGTCCCCGATTTAAACCCAGTTCAGTCAATTCTCGGCATTTATCCAAAAAAATGTAAGTTGAAGGCTTTAGAAGCTCTAGAACAAGTTGACATCTTGGAGAAAGCTTTTGAAAGGGCGGACAATTTATCTGGTGGTCAACAACAAAGAGTTGCTCTAGCGAGGACTCTTGTTCAAAATCCAAGCATTATATTAGCAGATGAACCTGTCGCCAGCCTTGACCCTGTAACTGCAAGACAAGTAATGGACTATTTCAAAAAGATTAATGAAAAACTCGGAATTACCATCCTTCTTAACATTCACCATGTTGAACTTGCCCTTGAATATGCCACAAAGGTTCTCGGCGTCCGAGATGGCGAAATAATTTATTATGGTCCAGCAAGGGATGTTGACGACAAAATTTTAAAATCTATTTATGGAGATTCCTTTGAGGAATTAAAAATGGAGGAAATATGAACCTCTACTATAAAATTTTTAAACCAAAAAAATATATTATGCCTTCAGGAAGGGAAGTTTATGAATATCCTGGATTTACTCTTCCAATAATTATTGTTCTAATATTGTTTACAATGGTATCTGTAAAAATCACTGGGTTTTCACTTAACATACTTGTGAAAAATACCCACAAACTTTTTACAATATTATCTCCAATGTTTAGGCCAAATTTTTCCTACTTCTCATCAGTTGTAGAACCACTATTAGATACTATAAAAATGTCCTTCCTCGGTTCTTTTTTAGGTGCAGTGGTGTCTGTTCCCTTTGCATTTTTGGCTGCACATAATATGGTGAAGAATAATATAATTAATTGGATTGTAAAATTACTATTTTCAGTACTTCGTACAATCCCAACACTTGTATCTGCACTTATAGCAACATATGTCTTTGGTCTTGGTGCCTTTGCAGGTACAGTTGCGATTTTTATTTTTTCCTTTTCCTATGTTGGAAAGTTAACTTATGAGCAAATCGAAACAGTTAATATGGGAGCCTTTGAGGCGATGATTTCCATGGGTTTTACAAGGACTATGGCTTTTTTCAAATCCATTGTTCCAGAAATTTTACCCTTCTATCTTTCAACAGCACTCTATAACTTTGAGGGAAATGTAAGATACGCTGCCATACTCGGTTATGTAGGCGCCGGCGGACTCGGACTTCTAATAAACGAAAACATTAACTGGAGAGATTACAACCGTGTGGGCATGATACTTTTAACACTACTTGTAACAGTATTTATTATCGAAAATGTCAGTGCACACTTTAGAAGAAAGTTGAATTAATATGTCAGAAAAAGTAATACAAAAACTAAAATCAGAACCGAAAAATCACGGCTACATTTTTTTAATAGTTGCCATAGTTTTGTTCATGGTAATTTGGTCCTCATCTGTAATTAATTTTGAATCTGCAACTGATGAAGGAATAAATGTTGCAAAAAATATTATAAAGGGAATTTTAAATCCCAATAAAGAAATGCTCTTTAGCTTGACAAAAAAGGGCGTACCCTACCTTTTATTAGAAACAATATGTATCGCTTTCTTAGGCACACTTGTGGGTTCAATAATTTCCATTCCTCTTAGCTTTTTAGCATCATCAAATATTGTTGCAGCACCAATCGCCTATGTAGTTAGACTCCTTATAATTTTAATAAGAACAATACCTTCCATAGTCTATGGTCTTATGTTTATTAGAGTTACAGGTCCTGGTCCCTTTGCAGGGCTTATGACTATGAGCTTCACCTCCATTGGCATGCTCACAAAATTATTTTCCGACAATATAATGAATTTAAATAAGTCCATATTAGAGTCCTTTTCCTCAATTGGAGCAACTACTTTCCAAAAAATCCGCTTTGGAATAATTCCTCAACTGTGGGCAAACTTTGCTTCCACTACAATTTATCGTTTCGACATAAATTTAAGAGATGCAGCAGTCTTAGGACTTGTCGGCGCAGGTGGAATTGGCTCTCCTCTCATGTTTGCAATAAATTCCTACAAATGGCGTGAAGTTGGTGCAATTTTATTAGGATTAATAATCCTAGTGTTATTTATAGAATTTTTCTCAACAAAAATTAGAGCAAAATTAGTAGGTGAAAAATGAAAATAAAAATAGTTCACACATCGGATTTACATGGATATTTTTTCCCCACAGATTACTTAGATAGAGAGAGAAAAGCTATTGGCTATCTCTCTCTTTTAAACAATATAAAAAAAGATGAGTTCACAATTTTAACTGATGGCGGCGACACTCTCCAAGGCTCATCCTTTGCATATTATGTAAAAGAATTTATGAACTCAGAAATTTTAGCAGATATGATGCAAAATGTAGATTACTACACTCTTGGCAACCATGATTTTAATTATGGCTACGATTATTTAAAAAATTACACAAAAAATATGCGTGGAAAATTACTTTGTGCCAATGTTATAGACAAAAGTGGCGAAATAAATTTAGCTAATTATGCAATAAAAGAAATTAAGGGATTTAAAATTGGCATAGTAGGAATTGTAACAGACTGGGTAAATCTTTGGGAAAGAAAAGAAAATTTAGAAAATTTTGAAATAAAAGATTCCTTTGAAACTGCAAAAGAAACTTTAAATAAATTAAAAGAAGAAAAAACAGATTTTAACATTTTAATTTATCATGGTGGCTACGAAATTGATTTAAAAACTGGCGAGAAGCTTTCCGATACCAATGAAAATGTAGGCGGGAAAATTGCAAAAAAACTGGACTATGATTTAATCTTAGCTGGACATCAACACATGGAACTATCTGGCAAGATAGAAAATACCTTTGCAATAGAAACTCCTGCAAATGGAACAAAAGCAGCTGTTATAGAAATAGACACAGAAGATAAAAAAATTTCAGCTTCCTTTATCAAACCAAAGCTAGAAGAAAATTATTTAATAAAAAAATATGAAAGCATTGAAGAAAAAGTTCAAGACTATTTAGACATGCCCATTGCAAAATTATCACGCGATTACCTTCCAGAAGACAAAATAAAAATGGCAACAGAAGGTTCCGCCTTAGCTGATTTAATAAATAAAATTCAAAGAGAATACACATCTTCAGATATTTCAATTACATCCTTTGCCAATGTAGTATCAGGCTTAAAGAAAAATTTAACTACAAGAGATGTTCTAAACACTTATAGATTTCCGAACACTGCAATTGTCCTTGAAATTGACGGCAAAACTCTTCGCAAGGCTCTTGAACAAAACTACACTTATATAGAGTACGATGGAGAATACAAAATTGCCAAAATATTTTTAGAGCCAAAGGAAGAACATTATAATTTCGACTTTTTCTATGGCATAAGCTTTGAATTAAATCTGAAAAAAGAAAGTGGAAACAAAATTGGAAAAATTTATTTTAAAAAAAGAGAAATAGAAGATGAAGATAAATTTTCTATTGTCATGAATAATTATAGAGCCACAGGTGCTGGCGGCTTTGACATGTATAAAAAATTAAAAGTATTAAAAAATTACGACAAAGAAATATCAGAAATACTTTTAAATTATTTTAGAAATTTATAATTAAAATACTTTAATTTAGTTTATTTTAAACTAAAAATAACTTTAAACCAATTGCAAAGAATATATTAAGTAGAAAATATCAGCTCAACCTAATAAGGAGAGCTGATACACAAAACTTTTCACAGAACCACGCAAAACTATTACAGACTCTTATACATCTTTTAATAATCAGAAAAAGCTTTCCTCCTAGTCTACGTTAAAATTTATTGGGGTGCTGCAATAGTTTTTTACACTTAATATTTCTAATTTATTTTTTGTATTCCATTTTTTATTTTTTAATCTAATATTAAATCTTCTGTTTTTATAACTTTACCATATAATGGAAATATTTCCTTTACTATAAATTCATGCTGTTTTTCTTTTGGTGCAGATATTGCATCTTCTATAAAGTATATATTGTAGTTTAGTTGATAGCCGTCTTTAGCCGATGTATCAATGCCTATATGTGTAGAAACTCCAGCAAATACAAGATTTTCTATACCATGACGTCTTAATTCCAAATCTAAATCAGTACCAAAAAATGCACTAAATCCTCTTTTTGTAACAATATAATCATTTTGTCTAATACTTAATCTATTATCAATTTGATCAAAACTTTCTTTTACATCTGATAGGGATCGTAATTTTTTATCTGCAGGTAAGATATCTTTATTGTCAATAAAAGCAGTTCTAACAAAAACTATAAACCCATTTTCCTCTCTAAACTTATTTATTAAGTGATTAGCCTTTTCAATAATCTGTATTGCCTTGTGGGGATTCAATTCAACAGCTGTTACTCCATTTTGTAAATCTATTAATATTAAAGCGCTTTTTGAAATATCCATTTTCATATCTCCTTTTAAAATAATTTGTAAATAAAAATAATTTATTGTTTATAATATAAAATTATACCTTTTTTTTACTTTAATTTTCAATTTAAAATAAAAATGAAGAAACTGTCAACTCCAAATTTTTGTGTAAAACTCATAGTACAAAGTTTTACTTATTTTTCTTACTACCTTTTTTAGAAATTAGAATATTTTAGCATACAAGAGAATAACTTTTGTATATTTTATATATTTTTAATGTTTATCTATTAGGATAGCTTCTATTAATCTGTTTGGTGATTTTATACTTAGAAAGACTCTGATTACTTTTCTCTTCTTCTAATTTCTTCATTTAATCTTTCTATTAACTTCCTACTCTTTAATCTTAAATGTGATTTGCAACTGATGTATATTTGTAATGATATGTTATATCTGCACGAGTTTTTTTCTTTTTGCAAAAAAATAAGACAGTCGCCTGCCTTATTCGTAGAGATCTCTGCTTCCAAATTTAATTTTACTATTATTTATAGCTTTTTTTTGTGGATAATTGTAATTAGAAATCATCGACCTAAAAAGTGTCGCCACTTCCGATCTCCTAATTGATCTTGTCGGATAGAAATTTCCATCAGAATAACCTCTAAGTATTCCTGCTTCGACTAAAGCACCAACATAACCTCTTGCCGACTCAGCAATCTTCCCTCTGTCTCCAAATTCATTAGTTGCACTTACCCTTTGTTGTAGCGAATAAACGTAACCGAGAATTTCTGCAACTTCTTCCCTTGTAATTTCCCTCTCTGGATTTAGCTTTCCCGTAGTTGGAACAATGTATCCTGCTTTTATGCCCTTAGCTACATCGCCATAATACCAGTCAGAAGTGCTTACATCAGAAAAGGTAACTGTATAAGTTTTATCATAGCCAATTAAATTATTAACTGCAGCATAAAACTCAACTCTCGTCATATTATCGTTAGGTTTAAATGTATTATCATTGTAACCCGACATTATTCCCTTGTCTGTTATAAAATCAATAGATGATTCCGCCCAATGACCTCTCGTGTCTCTAAAGGATTTTGCAAATACAGTGCTTGTTAAAATCAATGTTGTGGAGATAATGATCAATGAAGTCTTTTTAAAAATCTTCATTTTTATCACCTTCAATATTATTATAACTTAATAATGTCTTTTTGAAAGAGATTCTATTTTAAATTTCTGTTACAAAGAATATATATTGTAATATTATTGAAATATAAGCTAAATTTATACTTTATGTAGTGGCTATTAAAGAATTTGCGTTATTAAAATTATAAAATGAATTTTAAAATTTAATTAAAAATTTACAAAATAAAAGAGAACAGATTATGTAATTAGATAACTGTTCTCTAAGGGAAGAAAAAAGATGATGAAGTTTTCACTTCTCTTGTATTATACTTTACTTAATTATTTTTGTCAAGCTTTTGTGAAAATATTTTCAGAGAATATTTTTGTTTATTAAAGACATTTAGTATTGATATTTAGATGAATATTTTTAAAATTAAAAATTATTATGAATATATTTGCACAGATTACTTTATGTGCTTTTTATGGTAGAATGTAGTTGAGGTGATATTTTGTTAAAAGATATAATTTTAAAAAGACGAACAGTTAGAAAATATAAAGATAAAGAAATTGACAGAAAAAAATTGGAAGAACTTTTGATGTACGCATCCATGGGACCAAGCAACGGAAACTCTCATCCCGTTGAATTTATAATTGTCGACGACAAAGATAAAATAGAAGAATTATCTCAAATGGATTCCTTCGCAACTTTATATCTAAAAGAAGCTCCAACAATCGTAATAGTTATCGCAAACACAGAAATTTGCAAAACTTGGGTAGAAGAAGCTTCTCTTACAGCTGCTTATCTTCAGCTTTTACTTGAAGAAGAAGGAATTTCATCTTCATGGATCAATGTAAAAGAAGGTAACACTGCCGAAAAAATTTCTTACGAAGAATATTTTGCTGAAAACTTTGGCGTTAAAAAACCATATAGAGCACAATGTTTAATACCAATGGGATACAAAAAATCAGGCACAAAAAATCACGAAGAATTTGATATTTCTCCAAAAGTTCACTACAATAAATTTTAATTAAATCCGGTTTTCCGGATTTTTTTGTCAAGTCCATAATATTGTGTAAATTAATCTAGTACAATATTTATTTCTATCATTTGTCTTAATTTTCAAATAAATACTTAAAAGGTTCTGTCAAGGGGTAAAGCAAAGCGTACCTTGACAGGTTCTTTTTAGTATTTACAATCTTTTAAGGCAAATGATAAGTACCTAAAATTTAATGTAACTTTTTTGAGTAGTTATCCACTCCTCATTTATATCGATTAATATAGCTCCTATTAGCCTTATTGCTGATCTTTCATTAGGAAATATTCTTATTACTTTTTCTCGTCTTCTTATTTCCTCGTTTAATCTTTCTAGACTATTTGTTGTTCTTATCCTTGAGTGAATTTGTTCTTCGTTTAAGTAAGCAAAGGAATCTTCAAATCCTTCATCTAATGTTTCTAAGCTTTTTTGATATTTCTTATCCTCTTCATACTTATTAAATATTTCTTCTTTCATTTTTCTTGCTAAGTTTATATCCGTGATTTTAAATAGTGCTTTTAAATCTTCTCTGAATTCTTTAGTGTTTTTCTTTGGTGTTTTGTTTAATATATTTCGTATAAAATGAACTTGGCATCTTTGCCAACTTACGTTTAAGAAGCTTTCTTTTATAGCTGATACTAATCCTTTATGAGCATCTGATATTACCATTTTAAGCCCTATAAGCCTCTATTTATTAAATATTCAAAGAAGTTATTCCATGTTGTTAAACTCTTACTCTCGCTTAAACTTAGTCCTATTATTTCTCTTTTACCTTCTTCATTTATTCCTATTGCTATATGACATGCTTTTGATACTACTTTGTGATTTTCTATTACTTTTGATACTTTTCTTGTAGAGACTCCTTGGATGTACATTTCTAGCATACTAGCGATAAGGGCTTTTTCATTTCTTTGGTATCTTTCAAAAAGATCTGTTGAAAATTTGCCATCTCTTGTTCTAGGTACATTCAAGTTTAAAGTTCCTACTTGGGTAGTATAATCTCTTTGGTAATATCCATTTCTTTGGCTCCTTCTTTGTTCTCCTCTTTCATATTCTCCTACACCTATATATTGATCTCTTTGCATTTCCATTAGCTCATTAAAGACTTTAGTGAGTATATTCTTGCTCAATTCATCTTCTACTGATTCATTAATTATGTTTTGTATATCTTCTTGATTTAGCGTAAAATGTACTTGGGTCATATTTGTCCTCCTTTGTATGTTGTTTATTTAATATATTGTACCAAAAAGGGACTTATATGACCTTTTTACTTTTTACACAATTATATGGACTTTATCGTTTGAAAAAATAATAATTAATGTTATTATAGCAGTAGATAAATAAACATTTAAAAGATTTTTATGGAAGAGTAATTAGAAATGGGACAACAAGAGAATGTGAAGTATACTTGTATTGGGGTGGGACTGGCACATATAGTAATTGGAAATTTTCAAGTATAACTGTAGATAATGGACAGGCTTTAAATTATAAAAAAATTCGCAACCATAGGCTCAGGAAGTGTTAGAGTAAATCCGGCAAAAAAGATTGGTTCTGTAAAGATAGCAAATGTAAAAATCCCATATAATCAAAAAGAAGCTAGAGTTATAATAGAGGATTTAAAGGGATACAACCTAAAATCTGGTTGGCAATCCGCATATATGACTCCTGTATTAGCAAAAATAAATTAATTGAGTTGAATAAAATTTTATGAGATATGAAGAAAGTAAAAAAAGTTTAAAAGATTTGTTAATATAGGTGTAAAAACTCAAGATGAAATGATTAAATATTTAAAAAATAAGCTAGATGTAGTAGAGGTTAGTTTTGAAAATTTTACTAAAGCTTATTATGAATGTATAGTTTTTAATATTTCTCAATGTAAAAATATAAAAGAAGAAGATATGCAATTTAAACTTTTTACAATTTTAGAAAATGATAAAAGTAAAGCCTATTATGACGATATAGAAACTAGAAATGCAAAAGATGTACATGTTATTTTTGAAAGAAAATCAGGTATAATAACATCTAGCAGTGGGTTATTATCAGTAGAATTGGATTTATTTAAAGGAGTTTCTGAGGAAGAATATTATAACGAAGGTATAGTTTTTAGACAGTTGATTGCAGACTTAGAAATTGAATATGAAAGAAAAAATCCATATATTTTTGAAGAAGTTTTAAAAGTAAATTTTAAAGATTTATAAAATATTATTGGCTCTATGTCAAATATTGGGGAGACTCGTTAATTCGAGTCTCTCTTTCCATTAAAAAATCAATACTTAGGCGCTATTAGAATATCAAAACTAAAATAACTAAAAAATTACTAAAAATAGGTATAGCAAACAAAACCCCTAGGAGTTTTGCAAAATTTTCCCGTTTTCATATCATTACTTACAAGCAAACATGATTCTCTTCCTAAACAAATTGAAATTTTTCATACCAAAACAATTTCTTTTTAAAGTCTTTATCTTAGTATGAGTACCTTCAAGTGGACCATTAGACCAAGGATAATCAAAAGAATTACATATCTCATCAAACCAGTTATTAAAAGCAGTGATACAAGATTTAAATTCTTTTAAATCAGATTCTTCAGCTCTTCTTATCCATTCCCTTAAAGATTTAGATGCTCTAACTCTATTGGGTTGACTTAGAACATATTGGTAAAACAGTTCCTTTAACCTATATGCTAACTTCAAATCGTTGTTTAAATCAAGCATTAAAGTAACTTCCTTAGCCTGTTCAGAAGTTAACTTAGCAGCAGGCTTCGTGAGTAAACTTTTACTTCTTTTAAAATATTTCCTAAGTTTAGTAGGAAGGTTTTTTTGAATTCTATGATCCTGAACCCAAATCTTTGTAGAACCACAGTGAGGACAAGTATCCATCTTTGTAACAGAAGCATGAATGTGAACAAATTCCTTATCCTCACAAAAACTATCAAAAATTACATCTTTAAAACCCAACAAATTAGTGTTATTATTATTTTGCACTTATATGCACCTCCTAACAAAGTTTGTTGTTATTTTAAGTTTAGGACTAAATGCGTATAAGTGCAATTTTTTTACATAAAAATATCTGTTAGAGATTTTACTCCCCAACAGATATTATAGAGCCAAAAAAATTCACCCTAAGGTGAACTTTCTTAATTATTTAAAAAGTGAAACTATAAAGTCGATAAACTTTTCTAAAAAGTTTTTTGTATTTTCTACAGCCTTTTCTCCTTCGGGGGAATTTAAAAATTTTGAAGCCTTATCCTTGTATTTTACTGCAGTGTCAGCAACTCTATTCCAGTCCACATCGGCATTTTTCATATTGTTAAATAGATTTACAAGTTTGTCCTCTTGATTTTTGGTCAAGTTAATATCGTATTTATTAGCTACATTTTCAATTAAAATTCTAACTTCTTTTTCGTCCTTTGGCATATTTTTTGCCATTGCGTCTTTTACTTCGTATATAATATCGTTAGTCTTATTATCGCCAAGTTCTTCAGAAAGTTTACTTTGCACAACTAATTCTTCATTTGCAACTTTTTTCAAATCTTCAGGAAGTTTCTTGCCAGTATTTTCTTCATAGGATTTTAAAATTCCAGTAAGTGCTGCTGTTCCGCTAACTTTTCCTGGTGCAGTTACATAAATATCTGCATCTTCAATTCCTACTGTATTAAGTGCATTTAAAAATGCAGCTTCACTTACAATGCGAATATTGTCTGAAAGCTCAATGTTTATTCCACTACCTGCTTTTTTATATTTTACAATTGCAGAAGAAATAGCCTTGTTCCCAATTTCCTTTGAGGAAAGCACGTCCCCTAAATATTTGTATTCTTCCTTATTTGTAACTTCGATAATCTTTGCATTTTCGTCAGCCTTCATCTCACGAAGCATTTCACTTTTTTGAGTCTCGCTTAAATCAGCTCCGAGAGTTACTATCTCTTTATCTGATTTTGCAAAAACTGCAGTTGGAAGCATTAGTAAAGAAAGTCCCACTATAATTATTTTATTCCTAATTTTCATAATCTCCTCCACTTGTTACATCTTAGCATAGGTATATGATTAATATTTAAAATTTATGTGAAAGTTTAATTTTTTATTATAATACAAATAGGAAGCCAACTAAGTTCGCCCTTTATTTGTCTTCGTGAAACTTCATCATGTCTTCAAATATAAACCACATGTCCTTTACTTCTTTTTTCTCTGATGAGGAGAAAGGTATTATATTTTCCCTATGTTCAACTCCAAGTTTTTTGGAAATAAGAGATATTTGTTTATCTACTTGTGATCTTTTTAGTTTATCTTTTTTCGTTGCAATGACTATTCCAGAAAATCCTGAATGAATAATGTAGTCATACATTTGCTTATCTAAATTTGTAGGTTCATGTCTAATGTCTACAAGTAGAATTGTCTCCAAAAGATTTTCTCTATTTTCTAAATATCTATTGATTATTCCTGCCCACTTTTCTTTTTCTGTCTTTGCAACTTTTGCGTAGCCATAACCTGGCAGGTCAACAAGGCGAAGTGCTTCATTTACTTTGTAAAAATTAATTGTCCTAGTTTTTCCCGGTGTGGAAGATGTCCTCGCAAGATTTTTTCTGTTCAACATTGCGTTTATAAAGGAGGATTTTCCTACATTAGATCTTCCTGCAAAGGCAAATTCTGGAAGATTTGAAATTGGATATTGTTTTTCTAAAACGGCAACTTTTTCTAATTCTGCTTTACTTATCTTCACTAAAATCACCTATTGCAATTTCTGCAACTTCTTTAAAAGTTGAAACAGTTTTTATATTAAGTCTTTCTACTGCTGCTTCTTCGATTTCTCTTAGATCTCTCTTGTTCTCAGATGGAATTATTACTGTATTAACGCCATATCTTTCCGCTGCCAAAAGTTTTTCTTTTAGACCACCTATTGGAAGGACTTTGCCACGAAGTGTAATTTCTCCAGTCATGGCGACATCACTTCTAACAGGTCTTTTTGTTAGTGCAGATAAAACTGATGTGGCAATAGTAATTCCTGCTGAAGGTCCATCCTTTGGTACTGCTCCTTCTGGCACGTGAATGTGAATGTCCTTTTCACTTCTAAATTTTGGATCAAGTTTAAATTCCTCTGCATTAGATGCAATGTGTGAAATGGCAGCAATAGCAGATTCTTTCATTACATCGCCAAGAGAACCTGTGAGAGTTAGATTGCCCTTGCCTGGCATTACTGTAGCCTCTATTACAAGAGTAGTCCCTCCTACTTCTGTCCATGCAAGTCCGTTTACTGAACCCACTTCAGAATTTTTTTCTCTTTCATTTATTAAATAAATTTTTTCTCCGAGAAAATCCGAAATATTTTTCGTAGATACTGATACTTTTTCTAAGTTTTCTTCCACAATTTTCAGTGCGGCTTTTCTCACGATTTTTGAAATTTGTTTTTCAAGACCTCTAACTCCAGATTCACGAGTGTAATAATCAATTATGTCCTTTAACGCCCTTTCAGAAATATTTATATTTTCTTTCTTTAAGCCATTTTCAGAAATTTGTTTTGAAACTAAATATTTTTTTGCAATATTTAATTTTTCATTTGGAGTATAGCCGCCTATTTCAATTAATTCCATTCTATCGAGAAGCGGCCTCGGGATAGTCTGAGTTGTATTTGCCGTTGCGATAAAAAATACATTAGATAGGTCAAAGGGAAGTTCCATATATCTATCTGTAAAAGTATTGTTTTGCTCTGGATCAAGGACTTCTAAGAGTGCAGATGCAGGATCACCCTTAAAGTCATTGCCAATTTTATCTATCTCGTCAAATAGAAATACTGGATCATTTTTGCCAGCTTTTTTCATCAAACTTATAATTCGACCTGGGAGTGCTCCAATATAAGTTCTTCTGTGCCCTCTAATTTCTGCTTCGTCAGTGATCCCCCCAAGACTCATGCGAACAAATTCTTTATTAAGCGATTTTGCAATGGACTGTGCAATAGAAGTCTTTCCAACTCCAGGAGGTCCTACAAGGCAAAGTATTGGCCCTCTGCTTTTGTCGCCGGATAAAATCCTAACTGCGATAAATTCTAAAATTCTCTCTTTTACATTTTCAAGTCCATAGTGCTCATCGTTTAAAACTTTCCTAGCATCACTTAATTTTACTTTTTCTCCCCCACCTTCCATCCAAGGCAGATCTAAAATCCAGTCCAGATAATTTATTAATATTGAATAATCAGGCGACTGCGAATTTAAGTTGCGAAGTTTCTTTAATTCACTAAGGGCTTTTTCCTTCACTTCTTCAGGAAGTTTTTTTTCTTCAATTTTTTTCTTATATACTTCAG
This sequence comes from Peptoniphilus grossensis, assembly GCF_001940285.1. Lineage (NCBI taxonomy): Bacteria > Bacillati > Bacillota > Tissierellia > Tissierellales > Peptoniphilaceae > Peptoniphilus > Peptoniphilus grossensis. The sequence goes on along the minus strand of NZ_MJIH01000001.1, from coordinate 1,498,211 downwards.
TTAATTCTCCCTCGTCTTCGCTATCGCCAAGTTCTTTGTGAATTACACGAAGCTGTTCCTTTAGATAGTACTCCCTTTGGATTTCGTCCATTTTCTTTTTAACTTGATCGTTGATATTTTTTTCGATGGAAAGAATTTCAATTTCCTTTTTCATTATCTCGTGAAAAGCAACAAGTCTGTCGTAAATATCAGTGGTTTCAAGTAGTTTTTGATAATCTTCTAATTTGAAATTTAGATATCCTACTACTGTGTCAATAAATCTTGATGGATCATCTGTGTCTGCAATATTTGAAAGAATCCCTGGAAAGAATTTTTCATCGAGAGAGGCATAACTTTCTAAATCATTTAATGCAAGGCGAAGTGCTGCTTCAATTTTATCGTCTTCAGTGTAGTCAATTTCATCTTCTTCTAAAATTTCTATTTCCGCTTCTATAATTTCCTCTGTAATATCTAAACTAGATATTTTTGCTCTCTTTTCACCTTCAACTAAAACCCTTACAACTCCGCCAGGCAATTTTAAAATTTGTTTTATAGTAGCCACAGTCCCAATTTCAAAGAGATCCTCTCTCTTTGGATCTTCTACTTCTAATTCTCTTTGTGCCACCAAAAAAATTTTTGAATCTTGCATTTCCGACCTTTCAATTGCATTTACAGAAATTTTTCTGCCACAATCGAAATGCATGACCATGTGTGGAAAGATTACTAAATTTCGAAGAGGAATAAGTGGTAATTTAATTTTTTTCATTTTTCACCTTCTAAAAAAGCCGTGGCAACCACGGCTAAATATATTTATTTTTTTATTAATTCAGCAGATGCTGTACCTTCCACTGACTCTTTAGTTATTTTAACTGCTTTGATGTCATTTCTTGAAGGAATTTCGTACATCACATTCATAATTGTATCTTCGATAACCCCTCTTAATCCTCTGGCCCCTGCCTTTTTCTCTATTGCTTTTTTTGCAATATATTTTAGGGCTTCGTCGTCAAAAATTAATTCAACATCATCAAATTTTAGCAGCTCCTTGTATTGTTTTACAAGAGCATTCTTTGGCTTAGTCAAAATTTCAACTAGGGCATCTTCGTCTAATTCTTCAAGAGTAATAGTAACAGGAAGTCTGCCAATAAGTTCTGGTATAAGTCCAAACTTTAGCAAATCTTCAGTTTCTACTTTCTTTAAAATATTTTCTCTATTAGCTTCTTTGTCTATAAGTTCAGATCCGAAGCCCATGGACGATTTAGCAGTTCTGTTTTCTATGATTTTGTCAATTCCGTCAAAGGCACCACCAACTATGAATAAAATATCTGTGGTGTCAACTTGAATAAACTCTTGTGAAGGATGCTTTCTGCCACCTTGTGGTGGAACATTTGCAATTGTTCCTTCTATAATCTTCAAAAGTGCTTGCTGCACACCTTCTCCACTTACATCTCTTGTTATAGATACATTTTCAGATTTTCTGGCAATTTTATCTATCTCATCGATGTAAATAATTCCCTTTTCCGCCCTTTCAATGTCGTAATCGGCATTTTGAATTAATTTTAAAATAATATTTTCAACATCTTCACCAACATATCCAGCTTCAGTTAGAGTTGTGGCATCGGCAATTGCAAAGGGAACATTTAAAAGTCTAGCAAGAGTTTGTGCAAGTAAAGTCTTACCTGAACCCGTTGGTCCAATCATGAGAATATTGGACTTTTGAAGCTCAATATCTGGATTAACTTTTTTAGAAGAAGCTATTCTCTTATAGTGATTGTAAACTGCAACTGCAAGAGCACGCTTTGCATCCTCTTGCTTTATAACATACTGATCCAAAATCTTTTTGATTTCAGCAGGTTTTTTAAGTTCAAATTCTCTATCTATTGTATTTGAAATTTCTTCCTCTAAAATTAGATGACATCTCTCAATACATTCATCACAAATATTTACATTAGGTCCGGCGATTAATCTATTCACTTGGTTTTGCGTTTTGCCACAGAATGAACATCTCAATATTTCATCTGTACTTGACATATCTCACCTCAAGCCCTTTTTTCTATAACTTTGTCGATTAAACCATATTTTTTTGCTTCTTCAGAAGTTAGCCAATAATCTCTATCTGTATCTCTTTCGATTTTTTCAAGATCCTGTCCAGTTCTTTCAGCCAAAATTTCATTTAACTTTTTTCTAATTTTTAAAATCTTTTCTGCATTAATTTGAATGTCACTAGCTTGACCTTGCGCACCGCCAGAAGGTTGATGAATCATTATGTCGGAGTTGGGAAGAGCAAACCTCTTTCCCTTTGCACCTGATGCAAGTAAAAATGCTCCCATAGATGCAGCCATTCCAATACAAATCGTAGATACATCTGGCTTTATATAATTCATAGTATCGTAAATTGCAAATCCTGCACTTACAGAGCCTCCTGGTGAATTAATATAAAGTTGAATATCTTTATTTGGATCTTCAGATTCTAAAAATAAAAGTTGAGCAACAATTAGATCCGCCATTGCATCATTTACTTCGCCACTTGCAAATATAATTCTATCCTTTAAAAGTCTTGAGTAAATATCGTAGGATCTTTCTCCTCTATTAGTTTGTTCTACTACCATTGGCACTAATGCCATTTAATCACGTCCTTTAATTATTTGTCTTCTTTAATTTCTTCTTTAATTTCTTCTTCAGTAGTTTCCTTAGGTTCAACAAATTTAACTTTTTCAACAAGAGTATCAATTGCCTTTCTCTTTTGAAGGTCGTCTTTTACAACTTCCTTATTTTGATTTAGCATATAATCTCTCATTTTTTCCATGTGTTCCTTGTCGTCTTTAAAGTATTCTTCTACAACTTTGTTTACTTCTTCTTCTATTTCTTCATCAGTAATTTCAATGTTTAAATCCCTAACAAGTGCTTCAATAGCAAGATCATTTTTTACAGTTTTTTCTGCTTCAGGTCTCATTGTCTTTTTGAAATCTTCAAGAGTTTGACCAATCATCTTAATATAATCTTCGAAGCTAATGCCTTGAGCTCTAAGACTTTGGTCATAGTTTCTAATCATATCGTCGATTTGAGTACTTATCATTGCTTCAGGAATTTCTACATCTACCATTTCTCCGATTTTGTCAATTGCTCTTCTTTGCTTTTCCATCTCAGAAGTTGTTTTAAATTCTTCTTCTTTTTTCTTTCTAATGTCAGCTTTAAATTCATCAAGAGTGTCAAATTCAGAAATGTCTTTTACAAATTCATCGTCAAGTTCTGGAAGTTCTTCATAAGATATGCTATTTAATTTAATTTCAAATTTTGCATCTTTTCCTGCAAGATCCTTTTGATGATAATCTTCTGGAAATTTAACAATAATGTCAAATTCTTCTCCAATTTTGTGTCCAATTAATTGTTCTTCAAAGCCTGGAATAAATGTATTTGAACCAATTTTAAGGTCTTGGCTTTCAGCTTCTCCGCCTTCAAAATAATTTCCATCGGCTGAACCCTTGAAATCAATGTTTACAGTGTCGCCATCTTCTACTGCTCTATCATCAACATTTATAATTCTAGCATTCATCGCTCTTTGATTTTCAACTTCAGAATCAATAAGCTCATCAGTTACTTCAAGAGTTGGATCTTCGATTTCTATTCCTTCGTAGTCTTTAAGTTCAACTTCTGGCTTAACATTAACAGATACATTTACAATTAAATCTTCTTCTTTTTTTGCACTTTCTTCGTCGATGTCAATATTTGGTTGGTCAACAACTTTGAGGTCTAATTCCTTAACAGCTTTTTCATATTCACTTGGAAGAATTTCATTAATAGCATCTTCGAAGAATACATCTTTGCCATACATGTTTTCGATCATCTTTCTTGGAACATGACCCTTTCTAAATCCAGGAAGTTGGAAGTGCTTTTTATTTTTTTTATACACTTCAGTTTCAGCGTTCTTTATATCTTCTCTTTTTAAAACAATGTCAAAAAAGACAGTACTGTTTTCTTTCTTTTTAATTTCCATTTTAATTGCCTCCTCGCTCCATTGCGTTTTTTAACATCTCTATATTATAACATAAGTTGTTTTAAAAATATATTAAATACCTCTATCCTTTAGGATTTTAGAGAGAATTTCCATTTCCTCATCATTAAGTGTAACACCTTTAGACATCTTTTCGTGGTTTGAATCCCATTCTCTCAAATCATACTTTGCCGGTCTGTCGTTAAAGGAAACTTTGTTAAGTTCCTTAGTCCAGCCCTTTGCACTTTCAGATAAAACTCCCAAGTGCTCTATAATTTCAAATTTAAAATCGCTCATATTATCTAACCTTCTCTATTTCATTTAAAACATTTTTTATTGCATCTTCAGAAGAAATTTCAAAATTTTCCATTTCTTTTCTAGTTGAATATTCAACAAAACTTTCTCCGGACTTCTTGCCACAAGTAATTCTTAGTGGAATACCAATTAGATCCCTATCTTTAAACTTAACTCCAGCTCTTTCTTTTCTGTCGTCAAGTAAAACTTCTACACCCTTTTTCTTTAACTCGTCATAAATTTTTTCTCCAAGGGCAACTTGTTCATCATCCTTTACATTTACAATAGTAATAATTGCTTCATAAGGAGCCACTGCCATTGGCCAAATAATCCCATTGTCGTCGTGATTCTGTTCGATTATTGCCGTTACAGATCTTGTAATGCCCACACCATAAGAACCCATATAGAAGTAATTTGCCTTGCCCCTTTCATCGAGATAAGTTGCATTAAGAGCCTCTGAGTATTTTGTACCCAATTTGAAGATATTTCCTACTTCAATACCCCTTGCAAATTTATATTCTTCATCAGTTCCAGGCACTTTGTCGCCTTGAGATACAAGAAGAAGGTCCTCTACAACTTCACCTTCAAAGTCTCTGCCATAATTTGCATTGATGTAGTGGTAATCTTCTTCATTTGCACCGACAATAAGATTGTCCATTTCAGCAACTCTTTTGTCAAAAATCTTTCTAACATCTAAACCAATTGGTCCAGTATAACCCTTTTTAGATTTTATAGCTTCGATGTCAGACTCTTCCATCATCCTTATGTCGTGTTCAGCAACTCCAGTGTAAGATACAAGCTTTGCCATATTTAATTCTCTATCTCCTGGAATAAATACTATAACTGGCTCATCTCCAAGCATTAAGTCAACTGCCTTGGCACATTTTTTTTCATCCACCTTTAAAAATTTAGCAACTTCTTCAATTGTGCTCGCCTTCGGTGTGTGAACTTTTTCTAATTCCTTTTTATCTTCATGTGCTGGCATCGCATATTCAACAGGAGCCTTTTCTTCAGTTGCTCCAAATTTTCCAGATTCAGAATATACAATTACACCTTCGCCAGTTTCAGAAAGAGCAATAAATTCGTGCGAACCAGTACCGCCCATTGCACCATTATCCCCTTCGACAATTTTATAATCAAGCTCTAATCTGTCAAATATTTTTTCATAAGCTTTATACATATTCATGTAAGCAATGTGAAGAGTTTCAGGAGAAGTGTCAAAAGTATAGGCATCTTTCATAGAAAATTCTCTAGCTCTATTTATCCCAAATCTAGGTCTTTTTTCATCTCTATACTTAGTTTGAATTTGATATAAATTAAGAGGAAGATCCTTATAACTTTTAACCTCATCTCTGATAAGAGTGGTAAAATATTCTTCCGCAGTTGGCCCAAGACAAAATTCTCTGTCATTTCTATCCTTTAGCTTAAACATTTCAGGACCAAATTTTTCCCATCTACCAGACTCTTTCCAAATTTCTGCTGGTTGAATGGCAGACATTAAAATCTCCATTGCACCAGCTTTGTCCATTTCTTCACGGACTATATTTTCAATTTTTCGAATAGATCTATAACCAAGTGGCAAATATGTATAGATGCCACTAGCAGATTTTCTAATCATTCCTGCTCTTAGTAGAAATTTATGAGATGCAATCTCTGCATCTTGTGGATCCTCCCTAAGAGTTGGCATATAAAGTTTTGATAATCTCATATTACCTCCATAATAAAAGTATTATAATAAATAAAATAAATTTCCACAAGTTTTATGGAAAATCTCATTGCATACTATTTTCATTATACTATAAAGGTGCCAATACTTCACAGTTTTGTGGAAAAATTTTAGATTTATAAAATTCATTAGAAAATTTTTGTAAAAGTAAGAACTAATTTAAAAAAATCATGTATAATAATTATTTATTAAACAAAAACATAGGAGAACATAATAATGGAAAAAAGAAATATATCTGGCATTTTATTTTCAGCTTTAATTGCAACTTGTGCCTACTTTTTAGGCAAAAATTTTCCAGTAATTGGCGGACCTGTCTTTGGCATTCTTTTCGGTATTATATTGAATAATTTTAAAAGACCAGAGTCCTTTGAATCTGGAATAAAATTTACATCAAAAAAAATACTTCAATTTGCCGTAATACTACTTGGGTTTGGTCTTAACCTTAGCGAAATTATTGTAGTAGGAAAATCATCACTTTTAATAATTCTTTCTACAATTTCAACTGCACTTATAATCTCCTTTGCCACAGCAAAGATTTTAAAAATTGATTCAGATGTTGCAACACTAATTGGAGTTGGATCATCAATCTGTGGTGGATCGGCAATTGCTGCAACAGCACCAGTTATTAACGCAAAGGACGAAGACATTGCGACTTCAATATCCGTAATATTTTTATTTAATATTATCGCTGCACTAATCTTCCCAACCCTTGGCGTAAAACTTGGCATGACTCACACAGGCTTTGGCATGTGGGCTGGAACAGCAATAAACGACACATCATCAGTTGTGGCAGCATCAGGAACTTGGTCAACAATGTTTAATGACGACACCGCACTTAATTATGCAACAATTGTAAAATTAACGAGAACTCTTGCAATTATTCCAATTACTCTTGGACTTGGAATCATAAAATCAAAGGAAAATGCAGAAAAAGTTAGCGTGTTAAAATCTTTTCCAACATTCATTTTATTTTTCCTACTTGCATCAATTTTCACAACTGTGCTTCCACTTCCAGCCTCTTTCTTGTCAACAATGAAATTTTTGTCAAAATTTTTTATTATAATGGCAATGTCTGCAATTGGACTTAATACAGATCTTAAAAAATTAATTTCACAAGGAGGAAAGGCAATAGTAGAAGGTGCCCTTTGTTGGATAGGAATAATTTTTGTGAGCTTGGCAATGCAAAACCTACTTGGCATTTGGTAATTTATTGGATTTTTTAATTTAGAATGCTTGTTTTATTTGGAATTTTTTACAAAACTTGTGAATAAGATTATTTATTTTACTTAAAGCAGTCTTAGAGCTGCTTTTTTAGTAAAAAACAAAAAAATAAAAGCCCTTTCGAGCTTTTTAAGATTTATTAAAATTTAAATTATAAAACCATGGACAAAAATTCCTTTGCCCTCTTAGTTTTTGGATTTGCAAAAAATTCTTTTGAATCTTCGTCCTCTGCTATAACGCCCTTATCCATGAAGAGAACTCTGTTAGATACATCCCTTGCAAAGCCCATCTCGTGAGTTACTACAAGCATTGTAAGTCCTTCCTCTGCAAGAGAACGCATTACATTTAAAACTTCATTTACCATCTCTGGGTCAAGCGCCGATGTTGGTTCGTCAAAGAGAAGAACTTCTGGATTCATTGCAAGTGACCTCGCTATGGCAACTCTTTGCTTTTGCCCACCAGATAATGATGCCGGTTTTGCATCTCTAAAGGGATACATCCCAACTTTTTTCAAAAATTCATCTGCAACCCTTACTGCCTCTTCTCGAGATTTTTTTAGAACTTTAACTTGTCCTACTACACAATTTTCAAGAACAGTCTTGTTGTTAAAAAGGTTAAAGGATTGAAAAACCATTCCCACCTTTGTCCTATAATTATTTATAGAAATATAATCTAAAATATTTTCACCGTGATATTTTATTTTTCCACCATCTGGTTCTTCCAATAAATTTATGCATCTAAGAAGTGTTGACTTGCCTGATCCAGATGAACCAATTATTGAAAGGACTTCGCCCTTTTCAACCTTAAAATTTATATCCCTTAAAACTTCATTAGAGCCAAAGCTTTTTTCTAAATTTTCTATTTCAAAAATATACGCCATCTCACACCTCTTCCTTAACCTCTATTACTTCTGCTGAAGATTGTGAACCGTAAATTTTATAAGTTCCATCTCCATCCATTTTTCTTTCAACGAGCTTCATAATTTGACTTACTGTAATAGTTAAGAATAAATAAATTAAAGCTGTGATAAAAAATACTTCAAAGTATCTCAGATAAGTTCCCGCTGCTGATTTTGAAATAAAGAATAATTCTGAAACGGAAATTACATTTAAAACTGATGAATCCTTGATGTTTACAATAAATTCATTTCCCACTGATGGGATTATATTTCTAACGGCTTGAGGAAGTACAATTTCTGTCATTGTTTGCCAATGAGTCATTCCTATGGAAAGTGCCCCTTCAGTTTGGCCCTTGTCAATAGAAATTATTCCGCCTCTAATTATTTCAGCCATATAAGCTCCTGTGTTTACAGATACGATTATAAGTGCCGAAGGCATTGCTGCCATATTTAAATTAAAATATTGAAGGGAGCCATAATAAAACATCATAGCTTGTACCATCATTGGTGTTCCCCTAATAACTTGAATGTAAACTGTAATTATTGCATTTGCAATTTTTAAAACTGCCCTTTTAAAGGCTGATGATTTTTTATTTACCTTTATTGTTCTTATTATTGCAACTAATAATCCTATTAAAAATCCAACTAATGTGCCAATTACAGCAATTATAATTGTGTTAAGAGTTCCCTCGACAAAGAGGGAACCATATTCCTTTATTAAAAATCCTATCCATCCAAAAAAACTTTCCGGCATCTTATTCTCCCATAATTATTCGCCAAGTGGTTGATTTGCTACAGCTTCTTCCATTATACTTTGTCTTTCTTCTTCAGAAATTTTTGATAGTGCATCATTAACTTTATTTAAAAGTTCATCGTTGCCCTTCTTAACTCCTACTGAAATTGATGTATCTTCTTCTGATGCTTCAAATCCCTTTCCCTTTTCAAATTCTACAAAATTTAAGTCATTGTTTGCAGAAGTTGCAGAAAGTGCGCCCGGTCTTTCAGAAACATATCCATCGATCTTTCCACTTCTAAGTGCAACTATCATTGCTGGAAAAGTTTCAAGAGCTGTGGATTTATTTACACCTTCAATTTGATCAATTACATCGTAGTGAAAAGTGTTAAGTTGCCCTGTTATATTTGCACCCTTAAAATCAGCAAGTGATTTTGCCTTTGCATAAGGCGAATCCTTTTTAACAACTATTACAAGATCTGATGTGTAATAAGTATTTGAAAAATCAATAGTTTCCTTTCTTTCAGCAGTTGGACTCATTCCTGCAATAATTAAATCAATTTTCCCTGAAGTAAGTGCAGGAGTAAGCCCATTCCATTCAGTTTTTACTATTTCAAGCTTCTTGTCCATGGACTTTGCGATTTCCTTTGCGATTTCAACATCGTATCCGCCAGCATATCCTCCAGCTGCAATTGGATAACCATTTTTTTCATTTGTTTGTGTCCAGTTAAAAGGTGCATAATCGCATTCCATTCCAACTTTTAAAGTTCCTGAATCTGATGGAGCAGCCGCTGTGCCTCCATCTCCCTTTGAATTACAAGCAGTTAAAAACATTGTGCTAGCTAAACCTGCAACTAATAAAACTTTTGCTAAATTCTTTCTTAAATTCATAATATACCTCCGTAATTCTCGGTGGCTATAAAAAGTAATAAAAAAACAGTCTGGAAAACCAAACTGTTAAAGATGTCTAATAAAATAAGACAAAGTATTTAACTTTAGATAGCTCCCCACATATTGTGACAGTCATACAAATATTGTTTGCATGCCCAGCATATTAACTTACCATTAATACACTTCGGCGAAATTTCCTTTCATCTTTATTCACTGCATGGTCTTGCTCCAAAAGATTACTGATAAATCCCGCTCCTCTATCGTATTTTTCAATACAATGTATTCAATTGTTTTTTAAATTATATATAGGAGATTTACAAAAGTCAAGTGCTTTTTTATTTTTATTAATTTTTATTAATTTTTATTAATTTCTCCTAAAAATTTGCAATAAATAAGGCCCCTTTAGGAGCCTCATTAAAATTATTTCCACATATCAACTTCAGAAGTTGAGTTTAATCTTTCTCTGTTGTGAGTGTTTGCTGCATCAAGAATATTGTAATAAGCCCAGAATCCTTCGCTTACATCTGAGAATTTATTAAGAGATGAAGTGTTCACATTGTTAAGTGAGTTTTTAGTTGTATTTCTATTAAAAACAGAGTTTAAAATAGTAACAGCTTCGGCTCTAGTTATTTTTGCATTAGGTTTAAATGTTCCATCGGGATAACCTGTTACATTTTTGTTGCCATTTAATTTTTCAATAGCATCCTTTGCCCAGTGATCTTTAACATCTTGGAAGTCAGAAGAACCCTTCTTTTCATTCTTAACATAGCCAGAAATCATTTGTGCAAATTCTGCTCTTGTAATGCTTTCATTTGGTTTAAATGTTCCATCTGGGTAACCACTAATTAGACCCTTTGCAACAACATAATTAATTGCCTTAGAGAACCAGTTGTCATTTGCATCAGAAAACTTTGTTGCAGAGCTTGTTCCAAAATCTGCTCCTCCATTTAACAAAGTAGCAAACATTTGAGCTGCTTCTGCTCTTGTTACATTTGCTTGTGGCTTAAATGTTCCATCTGGGTAGCCCTTAATATAAGCAATTGCCTTAACTTCTTCAACTGCATTTTTTGTAACTTTGTATTCAATCTTTGTAATATCTCCTGCTTCATTTTTTGCTTCGACTTTTATAGTTTCACCAAAGATTAATGCTCTATCTAAAAATACAGTGAATACTCCCGAATTATTTACAGTGATGCTTCCAAGTTTTCTATTGCTTGCATCGTAAACTGTAATTTCGTCCTTTGCATTTGCAGTTCCCTTTACAAGTTTTTGTCCTTCAAGGGCTTCTTTAATTTTAATTTTTTTATTTTCAACTGTTTTTGAATCTGTGTAGAATTTTAAATCATCAAGTTCTCTATCATATACACTTTCGCTTAAAGTTACTGAAAAATATGAATTTTTATCAGTTCTAAAGCTTCCAAGTAGCTTTCCGTCCATGTAAACTCTTACATTTTCAAAAGGATGATTTTTAACATAACCCGTTAAAGTTCTTCCCATAATTCTTAAATCACTTGCATCAACTTTTGAACCCTTGATGTTTTTGTAATTGTCATTTTTAACTTCTACACTTCTTGATTCTTTTGATCCATCTCTTGCTATTACAGAATAAGTTTCTCCTTCTTTAAGATCTACTTTAATTTTAAAATCGCCTCTATTATCTGCATATCCTATTTTTTCATATCCTCTGTCATAGCTATATCCGTATCCATATCCTGAACTAACTCTCTTTATATATATGTCAGCTTTTGCAGAAGTATAACCTGTCAAATATGTTCCATCGTATCTCACATTTGTAAGTGTAATATTATTGTATCTATCATCATATCTATCCCTAACGTCAAAGTTAATCTTAACTTCTTTTGTAGATCCATCTTTAAATTTAACTGTTACAGTTTCTTCATGATTTCCCTTTGAATAAAATTCAAAAGTTTTATTACCAATTATTTCTGCACCATCTGGTAGAGATAGAACTTTACTAGCATCAACTCTTTCTCCCTTATTAATAGTGTAATCACGGCTTGATAGATTGCTTTTATCTGCTTCTCTTTCTTTCTTATTTTCAGCCTCTGATGGAGTTGTAGTTTCAGTATTTGGTGTAGTTGTACTTGATGTAGTTGTACTTGGTGTAGTTGTACTTGGTGTAGTTCCTGCTGCTGGTACTCCTGCTGGTGCTGCTGGTACTCCTGCTGGTGCTGCTGGTACTCCTGCTGGTGCTGCTGGTTCTGTTTGTGCAAAAGCAGATACTGGCATTGACGATACTAATACCCCTGCTAGTGCAAGTGTTAAATATTTCTTACTATATGGTTTCATTAAAGTTCCTCCTAAATAAAATGCTATTTGTATTATATTACATTATGTCATTGAGTTTAAATCTTTTTTGTGATAAAAAAGTGATAAAGGACATTATTTCAACTTAATTAATAATTTCTTAATATTCGTAATACTACCGACATAAAAAGACCTGCCAAAAATAGCAAGTCTTTAAATCTTATTTAACTCTTACAGATAAATCATCTGCATAGACATCAACTATGATTGTGTCGCCATCCATTACATCGCCCTTTATTATCATCTTTGAAATTTTTGTTTCAAGAGTATGACCAATATATCTCTTAACTGGTCTTGCACCATATTGTGGACTAAAAGATGCGTTCAAAATAAATTCAAGGGCAGCATCGGTAACTTCGATTTTAATATCTCTATCCTGAAGTTTTCTTTCAACTTCTTTAATGCTTTGTTTAATAATGTTGTAAATTTCATCTCTTTGAAGCGGTTTAAATAAAACTATTTCGTCAACTCTATTTAAAAATTCTGGTCTAAAGGAAGTACGAAGATCTTGCATTACATTTTCCCTTGCACCTTCAGTTATTTGCCCATCTTTGCCAATTCCGTCAATTAAAAAGTGTGAGCCAATGTTTGAAGTCATTATTATTACTGTGTTTTTAAAATCCACAGTCCTTCCTTGGTTATCTGTAAGTCTTCCGTCGTCTAAAACTTGTAAAAGGATATTAAATACATCTGGATGTGCCTTTTCAATTTCATCAAATAGAATTACTGAATAGGGTTTTCTTCTAACAGCTTCTGTAAGCTGTCCGCCTTCATCGTAGCCAACATATCCTGGAGGAGAACCTACAAGTCTTGACACAGAATGTTTTTCCATGTACTCAGACATATCTATTCTAATTAAATTTCTTTCATCGTCAAAAAGTGTTTCTGTAAGAGCCTTTGCAGTTTCTGTCTTTCCAACTCCAGTTGGTCCCAAGAATATAAAGGATCCAATTGGTTTGTTTTTATCCTTTAGTCCTGCTCTTGCCCTTAGTACTGCATCAGACACAACTTCAATAGCTCTATCTTGACCAATTACTCTCTTGTGAAGAATTTCTTCCAAATTGAGAAGTTTTTCTCTTTCAGTTTTATTTAGCTTTTCAACTGGAATTCCAGTCCATCTACTTACTACATAGGCAATTTCATCTTCTGTAACTTCTTCCTTTACCATGGAAGATTCATCTTTAGTAGATGACTCCTTCTTTTTTAATTCTTCCTTTAACTTTGGAAGAATGCCATATTTTAATTCTGAAAGTTTTTCTAAATCGTAATTCCTTTCGGCTTCTTCAATTGCGTGATTAGTATCTTCAATTTGTTTCTTTAAGTCCTTTGTAGAGTCAAGCTCCTTCTTTTCAGCTTCCCATTTTGATTTTAATCTGTCAAATTCTGCCTTTTCTTCAGAAAGTTCGCCTTGAAGTTTTTTAAGTCTTTCTAAACTTGCCTCATCAGTTTCCTTTTTTAAAGCTTGATTTTCGATTTCAAGTTGCAAAATTTTTCTTCTCACTTCATCAATTTCTGTGGGCATTGAATCAATTTCTGTCCTCAACATTGCACAAGCTTCATCCATTAAGTCAATTGCTTTGTCTGGCAAAAATCTATCTGTAATATATCTATCAGATAGAGTTGCTGCTGCAATTACTGCGGAATCAGAAATTCTTATTCCGTGATAAATTTCGTATTTATCCTTTAATCCACGCAGGATTGCAATTGTATCTTCCACAGTTGGCTCTTTAACCAAAACTTTTTGGAATCTTCTTTCAAGTGCAGGGTCCTTTTCAATATACTTTCTGTATTCGTCAAGAGTTGTTGCACCAATTGCATGTAGTTCTCCACGAGCAAGCATTGGCTTTAACAAATTTGATGCGTCCATCGCTCCATCAGTTTTTCCTGCGCCAACTATGTTGTGAATTTCATCGATGAATAAAATAATATTTCCATCAGACTTTTTCACTTCATTTAAAACAGCTTTTAATCTCTCTTCAAACTCTCCACGGTATTTTGCACCTGCTACAAGTGCACCCATGTCTAGTGAAAAGACAATTTTATTTTTAAGACCTTCAGGTACATCTTCGGATACAATTCTTTGTGCAAGACCACCTGCAATTGCCGTTTTACCAACTCCGGGAGGACCAATTAAAACTGGATTGTTCTTAGTCCTACGAGAAAGAATTCTAATAACATTGCGCACCTCTTCGTCACGACCAATTACTGGGTCAAGCTTGCCATCTCTTGCAAGTTCAGTCAAATCTTGACCATATTTTTTTAATGCATCATAAGTTCCCTCAGGATTATCTGTTGTAACATGTTGATTGCCCCTAATTTTTTTTAGAGCATTTAAAAATCCATCTGCATCAATTTTATACTTGTTGAAAACAGAAGAAGAATCCTTTCCCTTCATGTTTAATAGAGCAAGGTAAATATGCTCAACAGAAAGGTATTCGTCGCCCATCTTTTTCATAAAATCTTCCGCCTTTTGGAAAAGCTCTCTATAAGAAGAGTCTGCATAAACTTCCGCACCAGATTGTTTTGGAAGTCTTTCAATAATCTTTAAGACATCTGCCTTTATCATGTCTGGGTTTTGGTCCATATATGTCAAGACTCTTGGAATAAGTCCATCTTTGTCCTTTAAAAGGGCGTAATTGATGTGAATTTCTTTTACCTCGGGATTGCCGTATTCCTTAGCAATATTGTATGCACCTTGAACGGCTTCAAGGGATTTTTGAGTAAATTTTTCAAAATTCATAAAAACACCTCATTTTTTATTATTTACTTAAATTTTGTAATTCTTTATATAATTTTAATTGTTTGTCAGATAAATTATTAGGGTTTACGATATTAAAAATAATGTAGAGATCCCCCACATTGCCCTTTAAATCTTTAAATCCCTTTGAAGGAATTCTCATTTTATTTCCTCCAACAAAATTTTCTGGTATTCTTAATTTTAATTTGCCACCTAAAGTTTCCACAGTTTGACTGCTGCCAAGAGCTGCATCCCATGGATAAATATTTTGAGTTTTAGTAATATCTAACCCATCGAGAACGAGATCTTTCTCATCACGAATATTTATTTTAAATAAAATATCGCCAGGAAGACCAAATTTTTCGCCCTTGACCTTAATTTTCTTACCACGGGTTATTCCCTTAGGGATTTTGACAGCAACTTGGTATTCCTTTTTATTATAAGTCAAATTCACATTTTTCGTAGTACCCTCATAGGCATCTTTAATAGAAATAGAAAGTTCAGATTCAAACTTATTTCTGCTCTTGTTTGACGTTCTTTTTCCCCTTCCAGACAAATCTCCAAAAATATCATTTATGTTAAAACCACCAGAGAAATTTCCGCCAGATCTAGAAGAACCAAAAATAGTTTCGAAGAAATCAGAAAAATCTGCTCCACTTCCTCCAGTAGTGTATGTGTAACCATATTGAGAAGGATCGAAATCATAGCCAGAACTAAAATCATAATTAGAGCCAAAAGTATCGTATTTTTTTCTCTTATCGGCATCAGATAAAACCTCATAAGCCTCTGAAACTTCCTTAAACTTTTCAGCAGCGGCATTATCGCCTTGATGAAGATCTGGGTGATACTTTTTAGCCAGCTTTCTATAGGCGCTCTTTATCTCCTTTTCATCTGCATCTTTAGAAACTCCAAGGATTTCATAATAATCTTTGTATTTCAAAATTAACCTCCTCATAATCTATATAAACTCATTTAACTGTCAACATAATTATATCCAAATTAAAAGCAAAGGAACATAAATTATAAATTAAATGAATAATTTTAAATTTAAAATTTTGTCAGCTATATCAAAATTATTTGACTATCTTTGACTATTCCATTATACAACATCATTAGCACTCTTGCAAGTACTCTGCTAATTATTTTTTGTTTTTTTATTTTTTAAGTCTTGATTGTTTATTTAGAATAAGGATATACTAAAAATTGTAAAACTAGTAAAAATATTTAATAAAGGAGCATTACATGAGAAAAAACAACATAAAAAATATTATAACTTATATCACTTTTTTACTAATAGCACTGTTCACATTTACAGCTTGTTCAAAAAAAGAAAATAAAAATGCACCCACAATAGGAATTTCATGGTCTACTGATGAAGTTGATAAAAATTCTAAAGACAAAGTTGATGTCGATACTCAAATGTATGCCGATGCACTTAGAAAAGCTGGAGCAAAAGTTATATTTTTAAAGGAAATGAAATCCATAGATGAAGCTAAAAAGGAAATTAAAGACGTAGATGGTGTTGTTGTAACTGGCGGAGATGATTTAAATCCAAATCTTTACAACGAAAATCCAATTGAAAAATTAGAAGAAATTAATCCTAGAAGAGATAGCTCTGATGTGTTTTTACTCAAGGCTTTATTAGAAGAAGACAAACCTACATTAGCAACTTGCAGAGGAATGCAACTTACTAATGTTTTATCTGGCGGTTCTTTATATCAAGATATAATTACTCAAAGGCCTACTGATATTATTCATAGAGATCCTGAAAAAAAGGTTTTTGTAAAACATGAAATTGATGTTCTGCCAAACAATATATTGTCAGATGGATTGGGAAAATCTGGAAAATTGGAAGTTAACTCATGGCATCATCAAGCAATAAAAGATCTTGGTAAAAATTTAGACATTTTAGCAAAAGCTGACGATGGAACTATTGAAGCAATAGTTAAAACCGATAAATCCTATTTCTTAGGATTACAATTTCATCCTGAAGCAATGATTATAGAAGATAATAATAAAGATGCTTTAAATCTTTATAAAGCTTTTATAACAAAATCTCAAGAATTATCACAACAAAAATAAAAAAATAATCTAGTTTTACAAAAATTTTAAAAATTTTTCTTGTATTTATAAATTTATTATGCTAAACTAATAACAGATTATTTAATACACTTTTTTAATTAATTTCCTTTTAAACGCCGAGAAAAACTCGGCATTTTTTCTGCCCTTTTTTATAAAATAAAAAAAATTGAATCAAAACTATTTTATATAAGTTTTATGCTAAAATTAAGGCCATGGAAGTTTCCATAGCCTTTTTTAATATATTTTTAGTTTATATATTAGTATTAGTACATAATGAAATTTATCAAGTATTTCTCTCTTTCATTTGCCTTTATTCTTAAAGATAAATTTCACAAAAAATTTATTTTTTAAAAGAATTAAACATTCATATAATTATTAATAATTCTTATATAAGCTTCAATGAAATCTATATATTGTTTTAATGGAAGTCTTTCATCTATTTTATGATTAAGCATTGGCATACCCGGTCCATAAACGGCAAGTTCTATGTCTGATCTATCTTTCATAAACTGAGCTGCATCTGTTGTTCCAGCAACTGCCATAGGTTTAATTTCAGAAAAAGATACATCAAGGGTTTCCCTCAAATCTTTGCCCAGCACTTCTCCCATAGATTTCATTAAATTCATTGGCAAAAGATCTGGCATCTCCTTTACAACATCGATGATTGTCTTGACTAACTTGGAATTTGGATCTGACTGAACAGGAGACTGATTTGCTGTTACCTCCATATTAAGTTCAAAGTCCTTTTCTTTATTTAGTCTTGCAAGAATCTCTTGAATTTCTTCAATGATCTGTTGATTTTTTAATTCCGGTATTGTTCTCACATTTGCCTCAAATTCTGCAAAATCAGGTATAGAATTGACCTGTGTCCCTCCCTTTACAACTGTGATGCTATGTGTCATTTTTCCAAGCATTTCATTTGAGAAATCTTCTGCCCTCTTTTCAAAGTGCTTACTTATCTCACTCATTGCTCTATTTAAGTGTTCAACTGCATTTTTGCCTATCTCTGGTGTAGAGGAATGAGCTGCAACACCCTTTGAACTTACCTTATAATTAAGTGATCCCTTATGAGCATATACAACTCCTAAATTACATGGCTCTGCAATTAAAATTGCATCGACATCCTCGACATAACCAAGGTCAGTAAGTTGCTCGGCACCAAGTTCTCCTATTTCTTCTCCCACAGTTGCAATCAGTTTGATTTTACCAGAAAAATTCTTTTCCTTAGCAGTTTCAATAAAAGCAATAGTAAGTGCCGCCAACCCTGACTTCATGTCAGATGCACCCCTGCCCCAAATCACGTCGTCTTCAATATGGGCATCAAAAGGAGGAAAGGTCCACTGAGATTCATCTCCTGGAGATACCACATCCATATGCCCACTTAAAACTAAAGTTTTCCCTGGACCATTTTCTATTTCTGCGATGAGATTGGCCCTATTCTCTGCAAACTTAACAAGTTCAGATTGAATTCCATTTTTGAGAAGTAAATCCCTTAGGTAATTTGCTACCTCAAGTTCATTTCCATTTACAGTTTTAATTTCAATTAAATCACTTAAAATGTTGATTGCATTTTCTCTATTCATTTTATTTCCTCCTTCATATTTTTTTAAATATCTATTTAAACTTCTACTTAAATATAATAGGTCATTGCTCCTAATGTGAAAAAACATTAATATATAGCAATGCCCTCCTATTAAATTGTACCACAATTGTTTTCTTATATAAATTTTTAAAGCTATAATTATTTTTATATTTTTAATGCGAAATATTTACTTCTAAATAAAAAAGACAGGCTGCCCTGTCTTATTGTTTATGAGTTAAACTCTTTATATTCTTTTTTTGCTTCTTCCTGTTCCTCGGGAATAATTTTTATGCTTGCCTTTACTATTCTTTTTTCGGCTACTGCTAATTCTGTAAGTATACAACCCGATGTTTTTACGCTAAGTTTCTTCTTCTCATTTTCTTCTGGTATGAATCCCAGTTTTTCTATGATTAGCCCTGAAATTGTTTCGTGATTTTCTGAATAAAGTGATGTCCCTATTGCGTCATTTATGTCTTCAATATCCATAGCTCCATCTACTATATATTCGTTTTCTGAAATTTTTTCCACGCTGCGAATATCTTCGTCGTATTCATCTTCTATTTCGCCGACAATTTCTTCTACTATGTCTTCCACTGTTACCATGCCTGAAAATCCACCATACTCGTCAATTAGTATTGCTACATAATTTTTTGAGGATTGCAGTTCTTTTAAAAGCATGTCTATTTTTTTGTTTCCGGCACAAAATAAGGGGACTTGATGCAATTATCTAGGTTAATTGATTCATAATCATTTTTTGCGTATTCTACGAAGAGGTCTTTGATGTAAACTGTTCCAAGGATATTATCTGTATTTTCTCTAAAGACAGGCATCCTAGAGTAACCTTTTTTTAGTATTTCTTCAACTGTATCTGTGGTAAATTCGTCATAGTCAACCATGTAAATTGATGTCCTCGGCGTCATTATTTCATAAGCCAATTTGTCATCAAAGTCCATTATATTTACTATCATTTCTTCACCAGCTGAGTTTATTACTCCCTGCTGAGTCGATACTTTTATATAGGATTTTAATTCTTCTTCTGAAATTTTTTCTTCAACATCTTCTGAATATTTTCCCATGATTTTTAATACTAAGACCGTCGACAGTGATAGCAATTTTACAAAGGGATAAAATATTTTTGAGGCAAAGGCAATTATACCACTTGATTTTAGTGCAACTTTTTCTGAATTTTGAAGTGCAATTCTCTTTGGCACAAGTTCTCCAAATACAAGTGTTATATAGGATAGTAAAAGTGTAACAAAAATAAAGGACACTGTGTTCCCATAGGGTATTCCCCTTTCTCTCAAGAATACTCCAAAGACTTGTGAAATACTTGTTGCCGCAGAACCAGATGAGAAAAATCCCGCAAGAGTTATTGCCACTTGTATTGTGGACAAAAATCTCGTTTGATCTGCTGAGATTGACATAAGTGTCTTCGCCCTTTTGTCTCCTTCTTCTGCCATTTCTTTGATTTTGTTGTTATTCACTGAAACCATTGCCATTTCAGCTGATGCAAAAAATGCATTTATGCTCGTAAGTATTGCGATTAATATGAGTTTAGCCCACAAGGCGCCATCGTCCATTAACATCTTCCTCCATATCTTTTAGACTAATTATATCAAAGAACTCGTGATTATAACAGAAAAATGTAAGGAATAACAAATTTTCAGACTTTTTTTATTTTTTATGTTATAATTTTGTGAAAAAGGAGAGTTTATGAAAAAATTAAAAAAGTTAATTATCTTGGTATTACTTCTTGCCATTGCTCTTACTGCCACATTTTTCGCCGGCAAAAAAACTATGAAAAGTGAAATGAAACCAAATATTACTGCCAGTTTAATTGCTAATAAAATAATGTCGGCTAAGGAACTTACTACCCTTAAATATCATTACACAAATATGGGTCAATTTGAAAATCAAAATACTTTTTACGGCTACAAAATTCCCTTTACATCAAAAAAGTTTATAGTATCCTATGATGGAGTTATAAACGCAGGGATAGACCTCAATAAAATGAAAATAAGCCTTGACAAAAAAAGTATTGAAATACAAATTCCAGCTGCAAAAATTTTGAGTCATGAAATTTACGAAGATTCGCTAAAGGTTTTTGATGAGAGAGAATCTATTTTTAACAGAATCGACATCGAGGACTACAATAATTTTTCAAAAGACCAAAAGAAAGATGTTGAATACAAGGCAATTGAAAAGGGTTTGTTAAATCAAGCTGATGAGGAAGCTAAAAAAGCAATTGAAGAAATTCTCTTGGGCGATACAATTCTAAGTGAATACAAAATAAATGTTACAAAGGACAATTCTTTGAAATAAAAAGGGCATTCCTACGAATGCCTTCTTATTAAAAATTTGTATTTATGAGTTTTTCCTTTCGCTATAAGTTTTTTCCAGTCCAAGTAATTTTTTTACTTCGTCCATATTTACATCTTCTATAGACTTCGTACTCCAATTTGGCTTGCTACCTTTGTCTATAACTTTTGCCCTTGCTCCCTCTTGCATCTCGCCAATTTCCACTGAATAATTTAAAACTTTCAGATCAAGATCCACTGTTTCATGATAACTTAAATTTTTACATACAAAATACTTTTCAAATTGCACGGCAAGCATAAGTTGTGATCTTTCTTTTAATATTTCATAGGTTTTTCTTGCAAAATCCTCATCTAAATTATTTTCTAAAATTTTGTAAATCTCAACTACACTTTCCTCTGAAAAATATTTCTCAATTTTTTCTAAGCTTTTAGTTACAGAAGTTTCTCTTGGCTCTAATTTATATTTTCTACCTTCAATTTTTAGTTTTTTTATTAACTCCTTGCCACTATAGATTTCTGAAAATTCAAAAAGCTTTTCAACTAATTTTGTATAATTCCTTGAATTTATATAAAGATCTGCCAAACCATAGTTTACTAAATCAGAAGATTCTAAACTAGATCCTGTTAGCCCAACATATTGACCTAAAGCTTGTGGAAGAGTGGAGATAAAACTACATACGCCAACATCTGGAACAAATCCAAGACTAGTTTCTGGCATAGCCCAGATTACACTCTCATCTGAAATTATTAAATCTGAATTTATGCTAAGACCAATGCCTCCACCCATGACAATTCCAGTCCAATGGCTCACAACGGGTTTTTTATAAGAAGCGATGTACTTGTCCATCTCAAATTCAGTGGCGAAAAATTTATTTTTCACTTTGCACTCGTCATTATTTATATAGTCAATGTAAAGCTCCTTTAAATCACCGCCTGAACAAAATCCCTTTTTAGTCAAAGTATCAAAGAGAACTACTCTAATATTTTCGTCACTTTCCCATCTTTCTAAAATTTCTTGAATCTTATTTATCATTTCTAAATTTAGCGCATTTATCTTCTCTGGCCTATTTAAATAAATCACACCAACATTTTTTATAACTTTTTCTATAACCAAATCATTATTCATTAAATCACCTCGAAATATTCTACCCTTATAAAAGTTAATAAAAATAAAAAGTTCACAACTTCTAATAAAATCTTTTACTAAATACTTTACTTTCTATTATATTGCATTTTACAAAATCCTTTATATAAATTGGAAACAAAAAATCCCAACTCTTGTCGGGATTAAAATAATTTTATTTCTTATTTCTTGACATATCTACAATTAAATTTGTAATGCTCTCAAAGTCAAAGGCCGATGAATTAATTAAGACATCGTAATTTGACCTTTCTCCCCATGCTTTTCCTGTATTTCTACCGTAGTGATTTGACCTTCTACTATTTTCACGTTCTAGCTTTAATTCAAGCTTGTCTTTTTTTACATTATAAGTGTTTAAAATTCGCTCTTCCTTAAATTCGCTAGATGCGTAAATAAATACAGAAAGTTTTGGAAAATCCTCCAAAACAAAGTCACTACATTTGCCAAAAATCACTGCTTTTTTACCCTTTGCAATTTCCCTTATAGTCCTTGATTCTAAGAGAAAGGCTGCATCATTAGTCGCAATGTCCTCTTGAGAATAGGAATAATTTTGTTTGTACAAATCGTAAATAGTTCCTTGTAAAAAGGAATCATCTTTTTTTACTTCATCAGGCTTTACTTTTCCTTCAAGGCTCATAAGTTCAATTAATTTCTCATCAAAGAACTCATAACCTAATTTATCGGCAACTTTTTTTGCAATTTCATTTGCTCCACTGCCATACTCTCCGTCTATTGTAATTAATTTTTTGCCAGCCTTTTCAAAAAATTTATCAAATAGTGACATATCTTCACCTCTCAAACATTATATATCATTAATGTGAAATGTTTTTTAATTAATATAAAATTCTTGTGAAAATTTTCAATGTTTCCTCAATCTTCTATTAAAATAAACTTCAATTGGAAGTTGAGCTATCAAAGTCGCCATAAAAATGATTATAGCTCCAATTATTTCTCTTTCATTCATCCTTTGTGAAAGAATAATCCAACCAAATATTGCTCCAAAAACTGATTCAAGGGAGCTAATCATAGATGCAATTACTGGGTCAAGCTCCTTTAATGCCATAAGCTGAATTGTAAAGCCAACACCCGAAGACAAAATTCCTACATATAAAATTGATACATAGGATTTTAAAATTGCACCAATATCTATTCCTTCAAAAATAATTGCGCCGATAAAAGAAATTATTCCGCAAATTGTAAATTGAAATAAAGACAGCAAGACTGCATTTGTATCCTTGGAAAATTCTGAAAGAATTAAAATGTGGACTGCAAAAATAAAGGCACTGATAATTGTAACTATGTCGCCTCTATTAATGCTTATGCTTTCCTTTACTGACATTATATAAGTTCCCATCATCGCAAAAATTATACAAATTAATAGTTTCTTACTTATTTTCTTTCCCAAAAATAGGCTAATAATTGGAATAAATACTATATATAATGCTGTGAGAAAACTTGCTTTACCTGCCGTTGTATAAACTAAACCAAATTGTTGAAGGTTAATAGATATTGTAAATACAAAACCACATAATATTCCGCCCTTTATAGTTCTAGACATGCTAAATTTTTGTTCTCTATAAGTTTTTGATGTCTTATTAAAAAACACATATGTCAAGTATAGAAATATTATTGCCACGAGTGATCTTACTGCTGTGAAGGTTAAAGGCCCTATATGATCCATGCCGACTGCCTGTGCAACAAAGGCAAGTCCCCAAATTATTGATGTGAAAAATAACATTATTGAAGCTTTTAATTCTTTACCCATTATAACACCACCCAAAAAACACCAATCCAATACTTTATCAACTAAATTTATGCTATTATTTTATAATTTTATCATATCATAATTTATCTAAAAAAAACAATAATGTTAATTTCCTTTATATTATAAAATTTTTTAATTAGACCTTTTTAAAATCTCATGTATAATGAATGTAGAGGTGAAATATGATTAAATTTAATTTGTATAAAGAAGGAGGACTCAAGGTCCACTTCATAAAGAAAAATGAAGATATCAATAGTGAATTTAAAAAATTTTTGGAATCGAAAAAATTTGATGGACAATTTAATGAAATATTATACCTTCCCATAATTGAAGGCGACTCCCATGTTTTTATTGGACTTGGCGACGATGAAATAGATCTTGAAGACATAAGAAATATTTTCTTTAAACTTGGAAACACTCTTAGAAAAAATGAAGAGCACGAAGTTGAAATAAAAATGCCAGAATTTAATATTTGCAATAGAAAAACTATTATGGCAGCTTATGAAGGACTTCGTCATGGCGAATATGAATTTACAAAAAAAACCGATGTCAAGCATAAAAAAGAAGACTTTGAACTCACTGTCAATTACTCTGCTTTTAAAGGACCTGAAGAAAAGTTGCGTGAAGGTTTAAATAAAATGGAAAATATTATGGACGGAGTATTTCTAGCAAGAAATCTTGTAAATGAAAGAGCCAATGTAATTTATCCTGAGAGCCTTGCAAATATTGCAGTTGAAAAATTAGAAAATCTCGGCGTAAATGTATGTGTTTACGAAGAAGATGAAATTGAAAAAATTGGAATGAAGGCCTTTTTAAAAGTTGCTGCTGGAGCGACTAACCGTCCAAGACTTATTGTAATGGAATATAAAAATTCTGACGCCGAAAAAATTGCCCTTGTTGGCAAGGGGCTAACTTACGATTCTGGCGGCTACAATATTAAATCTCCCTCTGGAATGAATTATATGCACTGCGACATGGGTGGTGCTGGTACTGTAATTGGCACAATGTATGCTCTCGCAAAAAACAAAGCAAAGGTAAATGTAGTTGGAGTTATTGCCGCTTGTGAAAATATGATTTCAGGCACATCTTACAAATCAGGCGATGTAATCGACTCTATGAAGGGGCTTACTATTGAAGTTGCAAACACAGATGCCGAAGGAAGAATTACCCTTGCCGACGCAGTTCACTACGCTACAAATGACCTTGGTGCAGAAAAAATTATCGACCTTGCAACTCTTACTGGAGCAGTAACAATTGCCCTTGGCGAAGTTTACACAGGTGCCGTTACAAATGACGAAGATTTTTATAGAGAAGTCCTTGAAGCTGCAAAGCTATCTGGTGAAAAAATTTGGGCATTTCCTTATGATGAAGACTTTAAAAAATTAAACAATTCAGAAGTCGCAGACATCAAAAATACTTCAGGAAGAGATGCAGGATCTGTAACAGCAGGACTATTTGTCGGGGAGTTCGTAAAGGAAAATACACCTTGGGTTCACCTTGACATAGCCGCAACAGCTTACAGAAACAAAGCTAAGGGATATCTACCAAAGAACGCCACAGGAATTCATGTAAAAACATTAAATAATTTATTAGACCCAATAGATTGCTAAAAATTAACCACAACCACTGGCCTTAGCCAGTGGTTTTTTTCAATTAAAAAACTCATCTTATTTCTAAGACGAGTTCTCATATATCTTCTATATTTATTTCACCATGCAAACTGTAAATATCCGATTTATTATTTTCTAATTTCCCAAAATCTTCTCTTATAGAATAAGTTAAATAAAATCTAAAGTGTTCTATACCTTGATAATCTTTATACAATTCAAAATCTTCTGAAAGAATTTGATATTAATAAAATTCTCTAATATTTGCATCTTCCAATAATCTGAAATTTATTTTATAATCTTTAGGATCTTTAAATTTTATTTTATCAGCTTTTTCGAGTAATAATGTAAAAGAAAACTGGCTATTCAATTTTCTTCCATGAAAGTCGTTATCTTTACTAATGATTACATCTCTATAAAGGTCATTAGAATTTTTATTGATAATATTTGCTTTTACTTCTTCGCTCATAACATTGGAATTACTCTTATCATCTACCTTTTCATTATCAGTTTTACCCCTAAAGTATATTAATGATGATAAAGATAAAATAATTATTAAAAGTATTCCTAATTTTTTTGCATCAATAAATACCTCCATTAAAATTAACCAAATATTTCATCCCATTATCTACCTAAATTGTATAAAAATCTTTTCTTGTCAATTTTATTTGCAATTCATCATATGAAAATAAGTACCAATCATAAAAATTGACTTTTAATAAATTACTGTATCTATATGATGAGATTTAAAGCACATTTATTAACTTTAAAAACCAAGCCACTATTGTATAAAGATATGCAGATAAGGCTTTAAATAAATTTAATGATGCAAACCCAAAAAACACTATGAACACAAAAATATTCGGAGCCAGCAACAGTGCTAATACTACCCAAACAGTCCAATTTTTATTGACAAAAAATAATCCTAAAATAAAAGTTATAACAGATAAAAACAATAAAAAAGAATCCAGAAAGTATATATTTCCATGTAATTTATTTAAAAAGTTTAGCTCATCTAAATTCATTAAAATAATATCTAATACAAATAAACCGATTATTATTAATGAAATAAGATAAAATAACCTTCTTCCCTTTTGACTTTTCTCTAAATTGCTCCTTAATCCCATAAAAAGTCCTTCCTTTATTCTTCAATAATCTAACATCCATCTCTCCAATTTTCAAATGCAAAATAACTTCTAACTATTTTAGCCATTTGTCTTTGCCCACCAGTCATAGGATCAATATACCTGTCTATATGATCTATTAATATCTGATTACATCTGCAATTTTTTTACCATGTTCATAACAGCCTTCATGTATTTTACAACCTAAAAAATCTGCTAGAGAATTTCTCTAACAGATTTGTTTTTATAAGAATAGTCCGCCGTATGCAACAAATAGTGGTGCAAATACAAGGGATACAACAGTGATAAGTTTAATTAGAATATTAAGAGAAGGTCCTGATGTATCTTTAAATGGGTCTCCAACTGTGTCTCCAGTTACAGCAGCTTTGTGGGCTTCTGAACCCTTTCCACCATGTGCTCCGCCTTCAATGTATTTCTTAGCATTATCCCAAGCTCCACCAGCATTTGACATAAAGATTGCCATTAATACTCCAGTTACAAGAGCTCCTGCTTGAAGTCCACCTAGTGCTTCTGTTCCTAGTAAAATTCCTACTATGATTGGAACTACTACTGCGATAAGTCCTGGCACGATCATTTGCTTTAATGCTGCTCCTGTTGATATATCTACACATTTTGCATAGTCAGGAGTTGCCTTGCCTTCCATGATTCCAGGAATTTCTCTAAATTGTCTTCTTACTTCGTCAATCATTTCTGATGCTGCATTACCTACTGCTGACATGGTAAGTGCAGAGAAGGCAAAGGGAAGCATGCCGCCTATAAATGTTGCAGCTATAACTTCTGGTTTAGAAATGTCAATTCCACTTAGTCCAGTTGCGTTGATATAAGAAACGAAAAGTGCAAGGGCAGTAAGTGCTGCTGATCCAATTGCAAATCCCTTTCCTATTGCTGCTGTTGTATTCCCAACGGAGTCAAGTGAGTCTGTGATTTCACGAACATCTTCTGGTAGTTCACACATTTCTGCAATACCACCAGCGTTATCGGCAATTGGTCCGTAAGCATCTACGGCAATTGTCATACCCGTTGTTGAAAGCATGCCAACAGCTGCTAGTGAAATTCCGTAAAGCCCAATAATTGAATTTTCAGCTCCGCCTGCTCCAAGATAAGCTGCGATAATTCCAATTGCTATTACAATAATAGGTCCTACTGTTGACATCATACCTACAGAAAGTCCAGCGATAATATTTGTAGACGCTCCCGTTTCTGATTCAGCTCCAATTCTTTTAACTGGTGCATAATCGTCAGCTGTATAATATTCTGTGAATTTAGAAATAATAAGACCAACTGCAATACCAATGATAACTGGTGCAAAAGGTGCAAAACTTCCGAAAATTACATTTGATAAAACTGCTGAAGCAACCATAGTAACGGCAGCTGATACATATTCTCCTGCATTAAGTGCTTTTTGTGGATTCTTATCTCCCTTTACAAAAAATGCGGCTACAATTGATGCTAAAATACCAACTGTTGCAACAAGAAGTCCAAAGGTAACTCCATCATTTCCATAGGCTACTACCCCAAGAGTGATAACTGATAAAAGTGCTCCTACATAAGATTCAAATAAGTCAGCGCCCATTCCAGCAACGTCACCAACATTGTCGCCAACGTTATCAGCGATAACTGCCGGGTTTCTTGGGTCGTCTTCTGGGATTCCCGCTTCAACTTTACCTACAAGGTCCGCCCCAACATCTGCTGCCTTAGTATAGATACCGCCACCAACTCTTGCAAAAAGTGCAATAGAAGATGCTCCAAGTGAAAAACCAGTAATGATTTCAGTTTGTCCACCTGTAAAGAAATATGCACAAGTAATACCAATAATTCCAAGTCCAACAACGCACATTCCCATTACGACACCACCTGAAAAGGCAACATCAAGTGCTTTACCTAGACCACTTTTCCATGCTGCGTTAGTAGTTCTAACATTTGCCTTAGTAGCAACTTTCATACCAACATAGCCCGCAGCTACTGAAAAGATAGCCCCAACAACAAAACAAATAGCAGTTGGAATTGATTTAAGTCCTACTGCCAATATAATTGCAAGTACAATAACAAATACAACAAGAGCCTTATATTCTCTTGTTAAAAATGCCATAGCTCCTTCTGAAATGTAAGAAGAAATTTCCTTCATTCTTTCATTGCCAGCATCTTGTTTTGACACAAAATTTGCCTTATAAAAAGCAAATAAAAGTGCCAAAACACCGACTATAGGAGCTAGATATAAAATATTCATTCTAATCCTCCTTAAATTTTAATTAGATTGCAGCTAAAATAACAAGTGCAAGTGCAAAAACGACGCTTGAACCAATGACAATTTTATTTTGGATGTCTTTTTTACTTGAACCCTTGTGAGATCCCCAAGTTGTAGTTTCTTCTCCTTGAAGAGTTCCAAGACCAGCTTGGTCTGATTCCATTTGTGCAACTATTGTTATTATAATAATGCTAGCAACGATAATTATAATAGATAATAAAGTTTGCAAACTATTACCTCCCTTAAATTTCTATAACATATAAATTCTAACACAGCCAGACTTTCTAATCAACGAATTTATACGATTTTTGTTGTTTTTTTAACAACTCATCTCGATTTTTAAATTTTCTTCAATAAAATCTTCTCTAGCTTGCATTGCAACAAGAGTTTTTTCTATTAATTTGTCTAGCTCCCAGCCTAAAATTTCTGCTCCCCTTTTAATAACGTCACGAGAGCAACCTTCCGCAAATTTTTTGTCCTTAAACTTTTTCTTCACACTTTTTAAATTCATGTCCTTTGTGCTTTTAGATGGCCTCATAAGTGATGCCGCATAAATAAGTCCTGTTAACTCGTCAGTTGCATAGAGGACTTTTTCCATAAAAAGCTCTGGAGAAACATTTGAACATAGACCATAGCCATGAGATAAAATTGCGTGAATAAGTTCATCACTTCCTCCAGCACTCTTTAAGATTTCTGGAGTGTTTTTTAAATGCTCCTTGGGATATTTTTCATAATCAACATCGTGGAGCAGACCTGCTATCTTCCAAAAGTCCACATTATCCGCATCATACTCTTCTGCCAAGTATCCCATTACACTTTCAAGAGTAAGGGCATGTCTAATGTGAAACTCATCTTTGTTATACTCTTTTAAAAGCTTTAAAGCATTTTCTCTCGTAATACCGCTATTCATATCGTCACTTCCTTTTACATATATTATCACAATAAATTTTAAATTTCACTTTTTTTCCACTTTTATTATAATAAAAAGGCTAAAAATACCCTAAAGTTAAAATCTATTTTAAATAACTTAAATTTTCAATAGAGTCGGCAAGCCTAATTTTTTATTATAATTTATAAAATCATCTACAAATATTTTAAAATTTTCTAATTCCAATTTATTTCCATAATAATTTTCTCTTTATCTTTAGAAATTTTATAAACTCCATTGCAAGCTTTCCCTTTTATTACAAATAAGATATCTATTACCTCATCTTTAAAACAATATTAGATTTTACTTTTTACTACTTGTGTTATAATAATTATAGCATTGAATGATTACGGAGGTTTTTTATGAAAAAAAATGTTGGCATAATGGGCTTTGGAAGAATTGGCAGAGACGCTCTTAGAATTTGGGCATTAAGAAATGATGATGTTAACTTCGAAGTTACTCATGTAGCCGTTAGAAATTTAGAAAAAACTTTAAAAGAAAGAACTCACCTATTTAAATTCGATTCAATTTATAGAAAATTCCCAGGTGAGATTGAATTTACTGATGACGGAATGATTATTAATGGAAAAAAAGT
The DNA here is from genome assembly GCF_001940285.1 of Peptoniphilus grossensis. NCBI lineage: Bacteria > Bacillati > Bacillota > Tissierellia > Tissierellales > Peptoniphilaceae > Peptoniphilus > Peptoniphilus grossensis. The sequence continues at coordinate 1,468,008 of NZ_MJIH01000001.1, read as the reverse complement.
TACTTTTGTTGAATCAAAAACTCCAGATCAAATGAATTGGAAAAAGCTCGGTGTTGACATTGTTATCGACTCTTCAGGTGCTTTCAAAGACGAAGACAAAGCTAGAGGACACCTTACAAGTGGCGCAAAAAAAGTCGTTTTAACTTCTCCAGGCAAGGGCGACATGCTTACTGTTGTAATGGGCGTTAATGACGACAAGTACGATCCAACAAAACACGACATTGTCTCCAATGCAAGCTGCACTACAAATTGTCTTGCTCCAATTACAAAGGTTATTTTAGAAAACTTCGGAATCAAGAAGGGACTTATGTCCACAGTTCACGCATACACCAATGACCAAAACATCCACGATGGTGTCCACAAAAAGGACATGAGACGTGCAAGAATGGGTGCAGAAAATATCATTCCAACTTCCACTGGTGCAGCAAAAGCTGTTGGAAAAGTAATTCCTGAAGTTGATGGTATTTTAACTGGTTTTGCACTAAGAGTTCCCGTTCCAACTGGTTCGCTAGTCGATGTTACCTTTGAACTTGAAAAAGAGGCAACTGTCGAAGAAATCAACGCTGCAATCAAAAAAGCTTCTGAAAATGAATTAAAAGGAATCCTAGAATATTCTGAAGATGAACTTGTTTCCTCCGATATTATTGGAAACACTCACTCTTCAATTTTCGATTCACTTCTTACAACAGTTAATGGGAAAATGGTTAAATTAATTTCTTGGTATGACAATGAATGGGGTTATACAGAAAGAGTAATTGACTTAACCGAAAAAATTGCAGAATCCCTATAATTTTAAATTATATTTTATTAAGGCTTGCTATTGCGAGCCTTTTTTGCATAATTAAAGGTATAAAAGTTGCCGTAAAATATAATTCTACAGCAACTATCAATCAATCCTTAATAATTGTCCCATGGTTTTTCGGATTATTTGTATTTAATATTTTTATTGTTATATTTTTTTCTTCCACTGGTTTTATTGCATCTCCTTGATAAACCTGTGCACCCTTATCTATTATTTCTTTTAATTCTTTAAAATTTAGTTTGTCAATGGTCTTTGCATTTGGATCTTGATTTGGATCAGATGTCATTATCCCATTTACATCTGTCCAATTTTCATAAACTTTTGAATCTAGTGCGTAGGCAATTAGGCTTCCCGTGTAGTCGCTGCCACCTCTTGTAAAAGTTACTATATCTCCATTGTTGTCGCTTCCATAAAATCCTGGCACAACTACTTTTTTGTTTTCGCCAATATGTTTTTTTATTGCATTTCTCGATTTTTCTAAATCTACCTGTCCATCATTGTCAAAAATTATTATGTCCTTGGCATCTACAAAACTATAATTTAAATATTTTGAGAGAAGTTTTGCATTTAAATATTCGCCCCTACTTACTATAAATTCTTTATCCACTGAGTTTTCTATTTCCTCAAATACAAATTGTAATTCATCCTTCCAAAATTCTTCAAGCTTTAAATCTTCTGCAATAGACAAAAATCTTTTTTTTATTTTTTTAAGTTGAGTATCCCTATAAACTCTCTGCACGCTTAATTCTTCTTCTAGAGATTTTATAATCTTATTGAGTTCATCTATTTTTAAGTTTTTATCTGCAAGTGAAATTAATTCGTCTGTAATTTTTGTATCACTTGAAAATCTTCTTCCCGGAGCAGAAACTACTATTACATCTCTATCTTCCTTGGAAAAAATTATTTTTTTAACCTTTGCAAATTGACCTGCATCCTTTAGAGAACTCCCGCCAAATTTAGAAACAGATTTTCCCTCAATAGTCTCGATGGCAAAGGGTGTTTCTTGGTATACACAGTAGTTGAGCCAGTTGGAAAAAAACAAATTTCCGGCAGATTTCCACCTTATTTTTATTTCCTTTTTTGGATCATTGTCTTCATAATAATTTTGAGGTGGGTTAATTTTTTTGCCCTTTGAAATATCTCTAATGTATTCATCGTGAAGTGTGTACTTGTCGTACTCCCAGTGTCCAAAATTAAATACAAAGCGCTCGTCCTTTGTTGTAACAAGAGAAACTCCCGTATCAGGTCTTGCTGCTATAACTTCTAAATCTGGAAAATCTTCAAAGTCTTCTATGTCTACATAGGTGTGCCTTGAAGTTGGAACTAAAAAGGTGTCGTCAAAGCCTTTAATGATTTTATTTTCCTTTAACTTGTCAAATTCAAATACACCAAAAATTTTCTCCTTTGAAACTTTATGCTCGATATTGTAATAATGATATAGAGCTGCTTGTGCAGACCAACATATAAACATTGTGGAATAGACATTTTCCTTTGCAAATTCAAAAATTGTCTTTAGTTCTTCCCAATATTTTATTTTCTCATAGGCAATAGTTTCAATTGGTGCACCAGTTATTATCATTGCGTCATACTTATTATTTTTTATGTCTTCGTAAGTTTTGTAAAAGGCCTTGAGCCTTTTAATATCGCTATTTGATGGATTATAGGACTCCATCCTAATAAGGTCAATATTTATTTGAAGGGCAGTATTTGACAACATTCTCAAAAGTTGAAGCTCTGTCTCTTCCTTTTTAGGCATTAAATTTACAATAGCTATGTTAAGAGGCCTTATGTCCTGCTTACTTGCACAAGAGTCTCTCATTGTAAAAATATTTTCTCTTTCTAAAACTTCTTCAACTATTAAATCCTTGGGTATTATTAATGGCATTCTTTATTCCTCTCTCATCTAAAATTTGTACTTGCAAGGAGTCTAATAAAAAAAGCTCCCGCCCTTAAAAGGACGAAAGCTTCGTGTTACCACCTTAATTCTCCCTTATCTCGCGATAAAGGACTCTTCAAGTACTACCATACTCTAGCACTATAACGGGTGCACCCGTGCTCACCTAAATATCAGCAAGCACTCGAGAAAGACCATGTTCACTTATTTTTCCTCTGCTTCTTTCACCAAACGAAGTTCTCTGTAAAAGTTCCAACAAGCTACTCTTCTTCCTATTGAGTTTAAATTTTATATCATAATAGCATCTATTTCCCAAGATGTCAACTACATAGAATTTCTAAATTTTGTAAAAATGTAGATAAGTCAAAAATTTATAACAGCATCTTTGGAAATACTCGCAAGGACATAAAAGAAATTTCTTTTAAAACTTTATATATTATCTATTTCTCTCTTGATTAGCTTTAGTATTTTATCCTAGTATGTTCTCTTGAAATGTAGATTTACAGTATTCCAATATCTATAATTAGTTACTATGGGTCTTATTTTATCTTTTTCTTCCATAAGTCCCTTTTTTCTCTTTTGGGCAAAAATAATAAACCAATTTGATTTGCTATTTCTAAAATTGCTCTATTCAGTTAGACAAACTGTGATTTATATGATTATTTACATAAATAACGAAGCCATCATTATATTCCTTTCTTCTGCCTTATCTTTTGAAATATCACTGCGATTACAGCAACAACTATAAACAAGCCTGTATAATTTATAGAAACGTCTTTATATGCTCTTTTTGTCAAAGGCTCAACAAACTGAGTTAACCATACAGTAAAAAATACACATGCTAAAGCAACCACTTATGTAATTACCACTCTTAAAAATATATTTTTTATAGGTAGATGTTTCACCATTCCATAAGCAATAATACCAATAAAAACTATCAATGCTCTTGTGAGTTCATGCCCATTACCACTTGGATCATATCTAATACCCTGAATTAGGTATGCAATACTATTAATAATTGTTGCGATTGTATAGATAATACTGTAAATAAATATCGCCTCTCTTAGCCAACTATTCCAGATTTTTTCATTCTTTCCTCCACTGATTTTCACATATCTATAACACTCAAACAAATATGAATAATCCTATTAATTTTTTACTTTATAACATCAAATCTATTTCTTAAATAATTTCTAGTTGTTTCACTTAATATTTTTGATGTTGTATCATATTTTTACTTACTTTATTGCGATATAACAACTATTATATTTAAAATATTTAAAGGCTTTGTAATATCTATTAGAGCTTTCACTCCATAATAGATATTATAAAGCCTTTTTAATTTCCGCTAAATATTATTTACCAATTTCTCTCATTATGACGACTTCTTTTGTATTTTCATTCCAGATGATATCCTTGCCATCTTTTAATCCCAATGCTCTAGCTATATTTGCTATTGGTAACATTGTTCTGTCCTTTCTAAGGACTGGTTTTACATCACTTTCATAAACCTTTCCATTTACGATTATTTCCTTTGTATCTACTGGTATTTTTACTAAATTTTCTTTGTCTATTAGGATTACTGTTCTGTTTTCATTGTCCCATTGAACATTAAATCCTAAGGCTTCTGCTACAAATCTAATTGGCAACATTGTTCTGCTTTTTTCAATAAATGGTGCAACGTCCATCTTTATCTTTTCTTCTACACCATCTGTTGATTTTCTCATTACTTCAAGACCAATTGCTAATCTTACTTCTAATTTAACTGATTTTGCTGAATTGGATTTATTTGCTGTATTTGTCGCATTTGCTATTACTCTTGTCGTTGACGATGAACCTGAATGACTTGACCACAAAGGTGTGTGCCAATTTTCACAATCTGAGTCACTATCATCGAGACTTGGATTAGGTGTTACTGGTATTACTGCTTTTGCTTTGTAAATTGCATCAAATTTTTGTGATACTACTTTGCCATCTGTTGGCACTGTGCTATCCCATTCTTTAAATTCTTTTGTTCCATCATTGTAGATAGCTTTTACTGGAATTTCACTTATTACTTCTACATTATCCCATGTTGTTCCCTTTAGGATGTCTAGTACTTTGTATCTATTTGTTCCGTCTATTTTTCCCTTTTCTGTTGCATCAAAGATTACTCTTGCATAGCCTTCTATTGCTGAAGCTTTAGGGTCTGTTACTACTTTTACTAAGGTATTTATTTTTAATTTGGCTGTTTCAGTTTGCAAGCTACCCCTTGTTAGTGTAATTGCTTTTTCATTATCGGATAGACTTAACTTAATTCCACTTGCAGGATTTGCATTAATGTTATTAGCGTCAAAATCTGCAAAGGCTATATCTTTTTTCAATCCTTTATTATCTTTTAAACTTACTACTAATCCATCAAGGTTTAAGTTTTCTCCATCTGAATATGTCAATTTTGTAGGCTGTTCTTTTACTTCAATAGACAATACATTACTAGGGTCAAATTTTATTTCTTCAAAAGTTGCCATGTATTTTGTATTGTCCTTTATCTTTGCAGTTTTGTCAAAGGTTGGTGTCCACACTTTAAATGTTGAACCTGCTTTTCTTGCTTTTGGTTCTGCAAAATCACTTGATTCACTTAGTGAATGTCCTTTTAACACATAGTACTTAGTTATGCCTTCTAGCTCTCCTTCTCCTGCTTTGAATTCCACTTTTGCATACTCTGGGTCCGGTATCTTTGTTCCTAAGTTTTGTGGATCGTCTATCTTTGGTTCTGTCATTAGTACTACTGGTTTGTCTTTCCAAAGGGCTTTTACAGTAATATCTTCTTTTAATGTAATTTCTTCGCCAACTTGCTTTTCCTCTCCCTTTACTTCCCAAGCATTGAATCTTTTACCAGCAGGGGCTGTGAAAGTACAATCAGGTAATTTATAGCTACTATTCTTGAAAACTTTAGCCCTTTCCATTTTGCCACTTCCTTCTCCTGCATCAAAGGATGCTACAACTTTATCAGCATAAGTAACCTTTAAAGTAACACGTAAAGTATAATTATCTATTACTTTATATCTGTATTTTACAAAGGAAGGCTTTGACGAAGGAAGCTTTAGTATTGAACCTAAGACGGAAGCTTTTTCCCAGTCGCTTGTCAGTGCAGGATTAAAATTTCCCGGTAAGCTCGTAAGCTCAAAGCTCAAGTCTTTTTTATCGACTTTAATTGGATATTCTTCATCATATCCATTAAAAGAATTTATTTTTTCATTTTTACTTAAATCCAAGCTCGTTAGTTGATTGTAGTTACAATCGAGTTCTTCAAGGTTCGGGTTTTTGCTTAGGTCTAAGGTGCTTATTTTGTTATAATCACAATTAAGTACACGAAGAATAGGATTCTTGCTTACGTTTAATGTGCTTAATTTATTTTTATAGCAATTAAGTTCCTCAAGAGCTGGATTGTTTTTTATGTTTAATGTTCTTAATTTATTTGTATGGCAATTAAGCTTCTTAAGGGCTGGGTTCTTGTTTATATCTAAAGTACTTAGATTGTTTTCTAAACAGTAAAGAGCCTCAAGCTGCGGATTATTGCTTAGGTCTAAAGTGCTTAGATTGTTGTACTCACAATGAAGTTCCACGAGGGCAGAGTTTTGACTTAAGTCTAAGGTGCTTAGATTGTTTTTATGGCAATTAAGTTCCTCAAGAGCTGGGTTGTTTTTTATATTTAATGTTCTTAATTTATTTGTATAGCAATTAAGCTTCTTAAGAGCTGGATTATTTTTTACGTTTAATGTACTTATACTATTAACTCGGCAATTAAGCTCCTCAAGGGTCGAGTTATGGCTTAGGTCTAAGGTGCTTAGACTATTGTACCCGCAATGAAGTTTCTTAAGAGTTAAATTCTTACTTAGATCTAAGGTTCTCAGAGAATTAGTTTCGCAGTCAAGCTCCTCAAGTTTCGTAAAATATTCTACTCCCTTAAGGTCTTTAATTCCTTTAGAAGCACAATCAATATTTGTAACCGCATCCAATTCCTCTTGCGAAAGAATACCATCACTATTTTTATCATATTTTTTTACACATTCTCTAAACTTCGGATCTGGAAAGTGGACTTCGTCTATTGCAATATCAGCAGTTTCACTGCTAGTTTCTAATTCAGGTGAGACAATTACGGCGATTTCCTTATCGGCAGTCCCTTCCACCAAGTTTAAACTATTGACTAGATCCTCTTTTTCCCTTACAATATTTTGACTAGTTTCTTTCTCTGCAAAGGTTTGGATAGGGATTGTAGACAAAATCATTAGAAATAACAAAAATAAACATAATATTGAACTCTGTTCCTTCCTTGCTTTCATTTTTCACTCCTTATAATTTTTTATAATTTTTATTTTCTCCAGAATTTTTATAGTTTTTTTCTTCTTCCAACTCCTTTTTTATCTTATACCCTTATTTTTCAAAATCTATTTATGTAATTATTTAAAGATTTTTATATATTCCAATTATTTTTTCTTTGTAATAGCTAATTTTTCTTTTATAAAAAGTTTGTATCAAAAACAACAATAATAAAATAATAAATATGTATATCACAGCTATTATATTATCATTATATTTCATAATAAAATTTATGTTAGGGGTATCTCTTATATAAATTCATAATATAATACCGATAACATAGCAAGTAAATTATTTAAACCATGAGTAAAAATTGAATATCTTAGTTTATCAGTTACAACGTATACCAACCCAGCAATAACTCCAATTAAAAAAGAAGATACAAAAGAACTAATAATTCTAAAATGAAATAGTCAAAAAGAAAGTGCTGATAATAAAATGACATGTTTTTTATCAAGACCTTTGGACTTTAAAAAATTTAATCCAAATTTTCTAAAATACAATTCTTCCCCTATTGGTATTAAAACCACAGATGTTATAATTGTTTCTAATGGACTAATTTTATTAATATCATTTACTTTTATATTTTCACCAAAATACTTCATATACCTTTCAAAATAAGTAAAATTAAATTCCTTTTCAATATTGTTGATATTAACATGCCTAAAAGAATAAATGAATAAACATCAGTTTTTTAATGTTTAAATTCTTAAAATAAAAACTTTTTCTTTTTATATATATTTTAGTAATTAAATATGTAACAACAATAAATACAATAGAAGCTAATAAATTTATATGACTTTTATAATCTAACTTTTTTAAAGATCGAAAAATTATACTAAAGATTATGTTAAATACTAATCAATTTGCAAAACAATAAGTGATGCAAAAAAATAATATTTTTAAATGTTTTTTCATATTCAATTAATACATCTAACAACGCTAAAAAATCCTTCAATTCCGCATAAAAAACTCAAGTCATTTTTATACCCCTATATTTTAGCTCTCCCTTTGTTTGAGTTTAACTCTATTTTACATGAACTTAAAAAGTAGTACACTAAATTCCAGTATAATTTAAAAAGGAGAGTACAGCATAAAATTTTCCTATCTATTAAGACAGAAAAGAACAAAATACCAGAGAAAGTATAAACTAACTCTAGTATTAGGTTCAACTTTTGTAGTCATCTTAATTGTTCAGAATAAACAAACATCTCAAAAACACTTGTTGGTCAAATTAACCTTGTAAACTCATTTACTAAAACCTCATATGACCATTTTAAATGCTTCTCTAAAATGTCTTGAGCTGCTTCTAAATTTCTATTCTTTATACATTTTAATATTTCTAAATGGTATCTAGTACTTTCCACAGTTGTATCCGTTAAAGCATAAGCTTCATGCTGATATCTATCAATTTGTCCCTTTATACTTGAATAAATAGTCTTAATATAATTGTTCGCAGAATTTTCTAAAATAAGCCTATGAGTTTCTTCATCTTTGCTTATCAAGTATCTTTCAGAAATATATTTATTATTATTTTTGTCTTCTAATATTTTATATAAATCTTTTTCTAATCTATCAATTTCATAATCCTTTATATTCCTTATTGAAGTTTTCATTGCTATTTTTTCAATGGCAATTCTAACTTCATAAATATCAGATAAATCTTTTAGAGATAATTCTAGTACAATTGTACCAACTCCATCTACACTTTTTAAATACCCTTCTTGTTCTAATCTAGTGAGTGCTCTTTTGACTGGAGTTCTACTCATGTTTAATTGTTCACCAATTCTTTTTTCGGTTAATAATTCTCCACCCCTTACATCACCTGATATTATTGAATCTCTTATAAATTTATAAGCTTTATCTGAAAGAGTTTCCTTACTTTTTAATTTTACTCTCGTCATTACAACCCCACTTAATTAATTAAAAAAACAAATTCTTAAATAACAGGATCTCTTGGAGTTTTACCTTTTAAAACAGCCTCTAAATTTCCTAATGCAAATTCTTTTAAAGCTTTCATAGACTCTATTGAAATATAAGAAATATGAGGTGTTACCAAAATACCTTTTTGATTAAAAATTTTTTCATTCCCATTAGGAGGCTCATTAGCCACAACATCTAAAATAGCACCTTCTATTTCTTTGTTTTTAATTGCCTCAATCAAATCTGTTTCTTTTATAATTTTGCCTCTAGAAGTATTAATTATATGAGCGGTCTTTTTCATCATTTTAAATTCATTCATAGTGATTTTATCTTTATTAGCATCAATTCCTTTTAAATTTACACTAACATAATCCGCAATTTTAAATCCTTCTTCCCAAGATACTTTTTTAACTCCATATTTAGCTATCTCTGCTTCACTTAAAAAATCATCAATGGCATAAACATTAATTCCAACAGGCTTAACCTTATTAGCTATAGCTTTTCCTATAGCTCCAAATCCAACAATGACAAGGTTCTCTTTCGAAATTCTATGTCTAGGTTCTTCTATTACAAGAGAGCCCCACTTACCATTTTTTACATTCTCTAAACATGTATCAGAATAAAACTGTATTCTCTTATTATAGTAATAAATAGCTGCAAGAGTGTAATCTGCTAAGTCTTCAGCACAATATCCCTGTATATTTGTAACTCTTATTCCTTTTTCTTTGCATGCTTCTAGATCAATCCTATCATATCCTCCTCCATATGTCGATATGACTTTACAATTATCCAGTTTTTCTATTGTTTTTCTAGGAATATCAGCGTAAACTTGTGCTAAAATAGCATCAACTTTACTTCCGAACTCCTCAAGATCTTTTTCATAATCATAATTTGAAATCCTTATTTCAACATTTTCAAAAGCTTTTGGCAAATACTCTTTTTCCAAATCGTAATTAGTCCACTCTTCATCTATAATCCAAATTAACATTTTAATAAATCTCCTTTTATAAAAATACATTTGTAATTAATGGTACAAACGTAACTAACATTAATACAACAATTAAAGCTAATATGAATTTTATTATTTCTTTTGTCAATACACTCATTCCTACCTTAGAAATAGCCGTTGCAACAAATAAATTGATTCCATAAGGAGGTGTACAAAAACCAATAGCTAAATTCATAGTTAGCATTATACCAAAAGTTATTGGACTCATTCCTAATCTTAAAACAATTGGTAATAATATAGGTGTCAGGATAATTGTACCAGGTATATTATCAATAAACATTCCTACAATAATTAGGAATATATTAATTAAAATTAAAATAACGATACCATTATCACTAAGAGATGTAATAAACATTGCTATTTTCATGGGAATTTGTTCCATTGTTAACAACGCAGCAAATGCTGTAGATAATCCCACCATAAAAGTAGTTGCCCCATTAACTACTATAGCATCTCTAAAAGACTTATACGCTTCCTTCAAATTTAATTCTTTATAAACAAAAACACCTACTACAAACGAATATACTACCGAAACAACAGCCGCTTCTGTTGGAGTAAATACTCCTGCATAAATTCCACCTAAAATTATTACTGGAGACATTATAGCCCAAAATGCATCAATAAAAGAATGAAATATTTCTTTCAGACTTTTTCTATTTTCATTACCTTTATACCCATTTTTCTTTGATACAATATAACATACAATCATTAATGCTATGCCCATTAAAATTCCAGGCAAGAAACCAGCTGTAAACATTTGTGTTATTGATGCTCCTGAAACAACACCATATATTACAAAAGGAACACTAGGTGGTATAATAACTCCTATTGTACCAGCTGCAGCTGTTAGAGCTGTTGAAAATCCTTTACTATATCCATGATTAACCATCTGCGGAATCATAAATGCTCCAACTGCAGAAACTGTTGCGACTGCCGATCCTGATATTGCAGCAAAAAACATACAAACTACAATTGTAACCATACCCAATCCACCAGTTATATGTCCAATAAAAGATTGGAAGAAATCTACTAGTCTCTTTGCTATTCCTCCACTACTCATCAAATTTCCAGCTAACATAAAAAATGGAATAGCTAATAAAGGAAAAGAATCTACGCCAGCAATTGAATTCTGGGCAATCATCATTGTTGGCATGTCAGTAAAACTTACAATGTTTACTAAAGTAGAAATACCTATTGCATATCCTATTGGAATTCCCAATATTAATAACACGAAAAATATTCCAAATAATACCATTGACTCCATACTAAATCTCCTCAATTTCTTCGTTATTTATTATACCTTCTTTTTTTCCTGTAATAGTATCTATAGTATCAAAAAAAATTCTAAAAACTAGAATAAAAGATGACACAGGGAGTGCTGAATATACATATACCAATGGCAAACGCATCCCTGATGATAATGCATTTCTTGCGCTCATAGATTTAAGAAGTTTTATTCCTACATAGACTAAAAATACATTAAAAGTAAGCCATATAATATTAATTATTAAGTGTAAAATTTTATGAACTTTTTTTGATTTAAAAATGCTAAATATCAAGTCCACTCTAATATGTTGATTGTCAACATATGCTATACTACTTCCAAGCCATACTTGCCAAATAAATATGTATCTAGACAGTTCCTCAGACCATGCTAACGATGTATTAAAGAAATATCTCATTATAACTTGCATAAATACTATCGCAACATTAATAACTAAACTACTTACTAGGACAATTTCTTCAATCTTATTGAATTTTTTTAAACAATTTCTCATATTTTACTCCTTTTAGAAGAATTGGATATATCCAATTCTTCTAAATTATAGTTGTTTATTTATTATACTTTTCACACAAATTAAATAATTCTTCTCCAAATTGTTTTTGATATTTATCATACATTGGTTGTAAAGCTTTTCTGAATTCTAACTTTTGATCATCGCTAAATACATTAGTTGTAAGTTTTCCTTCTGTTTCAAGATCTTTAATCGCTTTAACGTTATCTTCTAATTCAATCTTCCTTTGTTCTGCAACAAAAACTTTTGCTTCATTTTCAAGCAATTCTTGCATATCTTTGTCCAAAGAGTCATAGACATTTTTATTAATTAAAAATGGCAAAAAGTTATGAACGTGTTCATCAATAGTTTGATACTTTTGAACCTCATAAAATTTATTTGCAAATGTTAAAGATGGTGGATTTTCTTGTGCTTCTACAGTTCCTTGTTGTAAACCTGTATATAATTCTGTAAAGCTCATTGGAGTAGGATTTGCTCCTAATGTTTTATAAAAGTCAATAAATATTGGGCTCTCCATAACTCTCATTTTGACTCCCTTTAAATCTTCAGGTTTTTCAATAGGTCCTGAATTTGTTGTTGTTGATCTAGGTCCATTATATGCATAGCCTAAACAATGAATTCCTTGTTCCTCTAACTTTTTATTAAAATATTCTCCTACTTCTCCATCTAACGCAGCAAAAGCAGATTCACTATTTTTAAAAAGATAAGGCATATCTAAAATACCAAATTCTTCTGAATATGTTGTTAGAACAGAAGTTGATGGCAATGTTGATTGTAATGTCCCCATAGCTACAGATTCTGTCATTTGAACATCTCCACCTAAGGAACCATTTGGATAAATCTCTATACCAATTTTTCCCTTACTTTTTTCTTCAACATTCTTTTTGAAATTCAGCAAAGCCTTATGAGTTGACCTACTTTCAGGTTCAACATGACCTATTTTAATTATTACATCTCCTTTTGCTGCTTTTGTACTTTCTGCCGTATCAGATGTCTTGTTAGCCTTACCTTTACTTCCACAAGCTGTAATAGCAACAGCAACTAATAAAATTGTTATAATTTTTAAAATCTTTTTCATAATATCTCCTTAATTATTATAAAATCGTTATTTCTTCTTTATTTGCATCAATTATAATCCTATCACCTTCTTTAATATCTTCGTAGAACTTCGTATCAACTTTGTCTACTAGTGGTATTTCGAAAATAATAGCACTTGTTACTAAAACTGTTTCTGGATACTTCACAATCATCCCAGCAGGCTGATTATTATATTTCATTAATTGGAATAAACCATCGGCTTGAACAACTGAACTTCCTTTTCCTGATGGAAATACTAAAATTTTTCCAGACATACTCCTTCCAGTAAAATCATGGTTAGGTTCAATCATTTTCCCTGTTCCTGGTTCTAATAAATAAAACATTATTGGATCTTTGGATATAGTTACTTCTGCTTCTACTCTTCCATCAGATATTTTATGACATTTATAAACTCTACTCATTATTTAACCCTCCCTGTTAATGCTGCATCAATACATGTGTCTAAATCTCTTATCACAAAATCGATTCCTCTTCGTTTAGGGTAATAAGCACATTTAGGAGATTCTGTTACCCCAACTTTTCCTTTTAAAAATTTCCAAATTGGTTGATCTGGACAAGTACTAGGTACAATATGAGCCCCAAGTTTTTCCATGATTTCAGAATATCCCATAATATCACAAAGATGTTTTACATGAGATGAAACTAAAATCCACATTTCCTTTTCTAACTTCCTACCATTAATTCTTTCAGAGATATGCCTTACTTCATCAAGTGTAAAATGAGGACAACCAAACATAGCAAAGTCAATTTCTCTTTCTCCTTCTAAAGAAATATCCTTTAACACTTCTTCAAAATCCTCATTTGTTATTGTTACTTTTCTTTCTGGTTCTTTTCCACCAAAAGCCATTTCTAGAGTTTGAGCTTCTGGAGTAAAACCAACTATATGATACATATCATATGCTCCGGATGTATTTAGTTGGGCCCCCAAATTCCTTAACGCTTCTTTACTAATATGTTCTGGCAAACCTACAAAAACGGGAATTCCATGACCTATCTTTTTACCACACATCCCCAACATATGATAATCATAGTCATTATCCATATCAGCTTTTACCTCTACCAAAATAGTTCCCTTTCTATTCTCATCTAAAAGTAAACCGTACTCTGGTACATATCCAGTTATTGCAGCAAATAAAGCTGAGTTAGCTCCTTCCCTATTAGATCTTGCACCCCACACTGAATTTGCATATGGTGTAGCACTGGACTCTGAAAAAGCTATTATTTCTCCAAAATTAGGCACATTTGTATCTATGTATGGAGTACAGTTATAACTCAATGTTGCACCTAATTTTTTATATGCTTCATGAGTCCTTTGCATCATCTCATAATCTTCCTTATCTCCAATATTCATTTTTTTAAAATAAGGAATTCCCCATCCGGGATTAACTGTTGGTGAAACTCTACAATGAGCTCCTAAATTTACCATTTTTTCCGCTAACCATAAATCGGCATCTTGATTACTTAATGCTACATGAGCCCTTGTTATTGGAACCATCCTCTCTGCCCCAAAAGATTCTCCTATTGCAACTTGTACTTTCATTGCAAGTTTAGCACCTTCACCGTACTTGCCATCTAATAAATCTTGTTGATCTTTTGTTAATTTCAAAATACCTCTCCTCTCTTTCTCATGAAAACAATTTCATGTATGCAACAAGTATACATCTATTGCTTTATTCTGTCAATATGTTATTAAAAGAAATCGAATTTTTTATAATTATCTAATATAAATATAACTTTCTTGTAATCTATACAATAATTTTTTCTATATTATTTTTATATGCTTTAAGTTAAATTTTAATTATAATTAATTCTTCTTAGTAATCCTTTGTTAGTTGTTTTTTATATCACTTAGTATCTTTGAATCTTCTGTAGTTTTGACTAAATTTGATAAAATTAGAAACTTTCATCCTAGATATGGGACATGCCAGTCATACTAAAAAAAGAGACCCGATATTATCGAGTCTCTCCAAAATTTGACATAGAGCCTTTTTTTAGTATAGTTAGTTTTTAGTTCTAATTTTAAGCTTCCTTTTTAATTACATCAATTATAGAACCATCTCTGTATTCTACAACTGCAACTACTTCCTCAGAGAATTTAATTTCTTCAGGTTTTCCTGTTAGCTTTTCTGCCATTTGTTGCAATTCTTTGATGTCTTTAACTTCAATTCCAGCTTCTTTAAATTTTTCGATTAAATCTTTTCTCTTTGGATTTACGGAGATTCCATAGTCAGTACATACTACATCTACAGATTCTCCCGGTGTGCAAACTGTTGTAACTTTATCCATAATAATTGGATTTCTTGATCTTACAAGTGGTGCAAGAATTAAGGACATTTTTGCTCCTGGTGCAGTATCTTGGTGTCCGCCAACTGCTTGGTTAATAACTCCATCAGATCTAGTCATTACATTTACATTGAAGTCTGTGTCGATTTCAAGTGCGCCAAGAAGTACAAAGTCAAGAGTATTAACTGCTGGAGTTGGGTTATTTGGATTTGCATAAGATGATGCTGTTTGTTCAAAGTGTTTTGCATTTTCACGAATTGATCTTACTGCATCAAGGTCAAAGGATTGTGTATCGTAAATTCCATCGATTAATCCTTCTTCAAGCATTGTAACCATGTATCCAGTGATTCCGCCAAGTGCCATTGATGCCTTTATGCCATCCCTTTTCATCTCTTCACGAAGAAGCTTTGCAACTGCAAGAGTTGATCCTGCTGCTCCAGTTTGAAATCTAAATCCATCTTTATAAAGTCCAGAGGCTTTGATTGCCTTTACTGCATTATTTGCTATTAATAAATCTCTAGGATTGTCGTTAAATCTAATTGAGCCAGAAACAATTCCCTTTGGATCTCCTATTGCATCAACTTGAACTACATAATCAACATACATCATGCCAATTGATGCAGGAATATTTGGAAAGGGTACAAGATTATCTGTGATTGCAATTACGCAATCGGCGTATTGTGCATCTACAATTGCATAACCAAGTGAACCACAAGCGGATTTTCCTTCTCTGCCGTTTATGTTGCCATATTCATCACAGGAAGGTGCTGCAAGAAATGCTACGTCAATGTGAAGTTCGCCATCTTCAATTGCTCTTGCACGTCCTCCGTGGGAACGAATTATACAAGGTTTTTTAAGAATTCCTTGAGAAATCTTTTCTCCCAGTTCCCCTCTAAGTCCTGAAGACTGAATTCCAGTTATTACACCGGCTTCAATTAGAGGAATTAATTTGTCGTGGCATGGTGAAAGGGATGATGGTGCAAGAGTTAAATCTTTAATGCCCATGTCTGCAATAACTTGCATAACCATGTTTACAACATAATCACCATTTCTTAGGTGATGGTGGAAAGAAATTGTCATGCCGTCTTTAAGACCACTTTTCTTTACAGCTTCTTCGATTGAACCTAGTAGTTTACTTTCATCTCTATTTCCATATCTGATTTTTGGTGAAGCCTTTTTGTCTGTTCTAAGATATTTGCCTTCGCCTTTAAAGGGAACAAGTTCACCAATGCCTTCAAGGTATTCAGGGATATCTCTTCCTACTGCATTTTTATTATAGTTCATCAATATCCTCCTTTTTTAGCACTCCACTAGCAACTGCAAGATCCAATACTCTTTGTGCTCCAGCTATAATTGGATAGTCAACCATCTTTCCGTCAACAGTAATAACTCCAGAGCCCTTTCTTTCGGCTTCCTTTGAACCTGCAATAATGCGAAGAGATTTTGTAATGTCCTTTTCCGTTGGTGTGTAAACTTCATTTACAACAGCAATTTGTTTAGGGTGAATTACAGATTTTCCATCAAAGCCAAGATCCTTTATAAATTGAACTTCTTCTCTAAAGGCATCCATATCGTCAAGATTTGTATTAACTGTATCAAAACAAGCAATGCCTGCATTTCTTGCAGCTAGTACTATTTGGCTTCTTGCTGCAAAAAGTTCCCAACCATGAGTTGATCTTTGTGTCTTTAAATTTGTAACATAGTCGGCAGCTCCAAGGGCAATGCCCATCATTCTAGGTGAAGCCTTTGCAATATCAACTGCATTTATTACACCAGTTGGAGATTCAATAGCTGCCATCATAAGAGTTTTGCCGAGGCATCCCATTTCTTCTTCGACTTCAGTTATTATTTCATCTACATCTTTTACATCTTGTGCCGTTTCTGATTTAGGCAATCTAATTACATCTACTCCAGCCTTAACCACTGCCTTAATATCTTCACGTCCAAATGGTGTGTCAAGGGAATTAATTCTAACAACAACTTCAGTCTTTCCATAGTCCAAAGTTTTAAGTGCATTGTAAACTAAAAATCTTGCCGCATCTTTTTGGTTGATACTCGTTGCATCTTCAAGGTCGATCATAATTGAATCCGGGCCATAAATATGAGCATCAGTAATATTTGCAGGGTTGTTACCTGGAAGAAACATCATTGTTCTTCTTAATCTTTCTTTCAAAATATCAGCTCCATTTATATTCTGTACTTTCAGCTGCTCTAAAGCATGCTGCTTCTACTCTTGCTCTTATTGTGTAGTCAAGGGCTCCCTTGTCTACTGCAGTAACTTTTGCATCCTTAATATCTAACTTTTCTAAAGTTTCTCTTATAACTTTTTCAATTTGTTTGCCAAATTGTTTTTTCACTGAACTTTCAAGTTCAATAGAGATGCCTTCGCCATCGTCAACTGTTATTAAAATATCATTTGACTCGAGAGTTCCAGCCATTGCTTCCTTTTTTAGTTTCAAAAATATCCCTCCTACTACATGAGTGATCCAAAAAGTATTGAACCTATTACAAGTATAATTCCTCCACCAAGTCTTGATGAAAGTTGAGCATAACTCATAAGTTCCATTCTATCAGCTGCTCCAAGAACAGCGATATCTCCAGAACCACCTCTGTTAGCCATACATAGTCCTGCTGTAACAGCAGAGTCTACAAAGTAGAATCCTACAAGGTGACCAACAAGTCCTGAACCAATTATAGCGCCTATTACAATTAAAAGTGCCATAATAACATTTCCTATAGTTATTGCAGCTACAAGCTCGTGTAAATCAGTTTCAACACCTACGCCAACCATTACTAAAATTACAATATTTTTAGTAAAGAAAGACTGAACTTCCTTTGCAGCTTGTCTAAGTGAACCTGGAATAATTCCAAGACCATTAGCTAGGGCAACTAAAATAATCATAAAGGCAAAAGGGTGAATTGGAACTGATGGAACTAGTGGATCCCAAATTTTATCTGCAATAAGTCTTCCCAATTGATAAAAAGTAAGACCCATTAAAATTGCTCCTGTGTAGTCTTTTATTTGTGTAGTGAATTTTTCTTCTCCCTTTCCAATTTCTGGAGCAGATCTCATAAGAGTTTTCTTATCACCAGTAAGCTTTGGATTTTTTTCTCCAATTTTATTTAAAAGACCGCCAGCAATTATTGCGAAAATATTTGCAATAGTAAGAATTGAAATTGCAAATCCATAATAATTTGCTGCAGCGTCTCCAGTAACTCTTTCATAAATTTGACTTAATGGAACTGCACCTGCACCATTACCTCCACCCATTACTGGAAGAACGTATTTTAAAACAGTGTTTGCAGGAGAAACTCCAAAGAAAAGTCCTCCAATAATTCCAAGAACTGCTGCACCAACAACTCCACCTAGGATTGCTGGTATATAACCCGCAAAAGACTTAATCATAAGCTCTCTATTTAGTCCAAGAAGTGAACCAGTGATAAGCATTATGATGAAGAAGTTTAAAACTCCCATTGGTTTTGAGTTTACAGATGAAATAAGTTCAACATATTCTTCAGGAATTACTTTGTAATAACATAAAACTGCAGTACCTAAAAATGCAAGAACAAGTCCACCACCCACATAAGTGTTCCAAAATGGAATTTTCTCGCCAATTTCATATAAAATTATACCTATTGCGAACATTAGGGCAACTCCGCCCGCTAAATCCTTAGACAAAACTCCCAAATAAGTCGCTATGAAAACAATTATTGCTAAAATTAATAGCATTGGAAGATTAAGTCCAAAATATTTTTTCTTCATAAAAAACCTCCTTTTTTTCTATATTTCTATAATACCCCAGAAACATGCTCTTATTCAATAAGTAAGATTTCCTTTTAGCCTCTTCGTTGTAACAATTATGTTGTAGACTTAACAAAATAATTTTGTTATAACGCTTTTAAATGCATAATAAAATTTAAAAAAGCAAGTCCATTGCTTGCTTTTCTTTAAATTTATTAAGTTATTATTTTAAAAAAGATGCAAATTATCAAATCCATTTTTAAGATTTTTAATAAAAGTATAATAATATATTTGTAGATATTTTGCATATTAAATTTTAATTCTATTATTAATTATATTTTTATGACAATCGAAAATTAATTAGAAAAAATACTTTTTCATTTCTTCAATAAAAACCTGTGTAGCTTGAGACTTATATAAATTTGGAATTGTAAGAATAGCCGTGTACCATATATTTTCCTTTGTTCCAATCAGATTAAAACTATCATAATCCTTATCTTGGTTAAATATACTTAAATAATCCTTAGGTATTATAGTTACTCCCATGCCCTTAGCCGCAAGTCTCTTCGCAGTCTCAAAATTTTTTGTAGTTAAAATAACCTTTGGATTTATTCCATAGGACTTTATTGTCCTTTCTTGTACCTTTCTTATTCCTTTATTTATATTTAAAAGTATAAATTTCTCTAATGCTAAATCTTTTAAGTCTACAAACTTTTTACCATTGTCTTCTTTAACTTTTTCTGAATTTTTTAAATAATCTTTAGAAGTAACTAAAAGGAATTCATCTTTTCTTAGCATCTCATATTCTATATTATCATTTATATCTTTTTTATGGACATGAGTTATAGCAAAATCAACATCCCCACTTAAAACAAGTTCCTCTAAAACTCTTGTGTTTTCTTCTTTAATTACTATTTCAATATTAGGATAATTCTTGTTGAAATTTGGAAGAACTTTAGGAAGGATGTTCATGCCTAAATATCTTGCTACTCCTATAACTAGTCTACCTGATTTTAATTCATTTATATGTGTGATTTCCGATTTAAAATCATTATATATATTTAAAATTTCTTTCGCCATTAGGTAATACTTTTCCCCTGCATAGGTTAACTTCATACCTCTTGGTTCGCGAATAAATAAATGAGTTCCTAATTCTTTTTCAATTCTTTGTAGTGCTTGGCTTAGACTTGGTTGAGCAATATAAAGTTTTTCTGCAGCTTTTGATATCGACTTAGTATCAGCTATAGTTTTAATATAAAGTAATTCTCTATCGTTCATACTCTCCTCCCATAGTTAAAATCTATATTATATATTTTAAAATAGTATTTGTTACATAGTATATTTAATACGATAATATTCTATATATAAGAAGACTTTATGTCAATTACATAACAGGAGGTATTTTATGTTATCATTAGTAGGTTTTTTATTAGTTCTAGCAATTATAGTTTTGCTTTTAAAAGGAAAGATGAGCCCTATCGTTGTTCTTATTTTAGTACCTAGTATAGCTGCTCTTTTAATTGGAACTAGTATCCCTGATTTGAAAGAAATGATTGGTGCTGGTATGAAGACAGTATCTAATAACTCTATTTTGTTTATTTTCTCAATCGTTTTCTTCTGCATCATGAGTGATGTTGGAGTTTTTGATGTTATAGTAGATAAACTTGTTGCTATGGCTGGAGAAAATGTTATTGCCATTACCATTGCAACTGGAATAATAGGTATTATTGCCCACCTTGATGGTGCTACTGCTACTACTGTCCTTATAACAATACCTACTATGTATCCAATTTATAAGAGAATGGGAATAAGACCGCAGGTTTTACTTTGTTTAACTGCTTGTGCAATGGGAGTTATGAATCTTCTTCCTTGGGGTGGTCCTGTTGCAAGAGCTGCAACAGTTCTTGGTATTGATGCAACTGGACTCTGGTTAAAATTAATTCCAATCCAAGTTTTTGGAATCGTTTCAACAATTACTCTTGCAATAATTCTTGGAACAATTGAAAAGAAAAGAGGAGCTGGCACAACTTTGAAAATCCAATCATCTAATGTTGAAAAATCTTCAGAAGAACTTGACCCAAGATTTAAGAAACTCCTTCCTTTAAATATTATTTTGACAATTGCTGTAATAGGTCTATTGATGGTTGATATTCTCCAATCTTATTATGTTTTTATGATTGGATTATCCCTTGCTCTTTGCATTAACTACCCAAGCTTAAAAGAGCAAAACGAAAAAATTAAAGAACATGCGGCATCAGCTTTAACTATTTCTGCAACAATTTTATCCGCTGGAATAATGGTTGGAATAATGGACGGAACTGGAATGATTGAAGCTATGGCAATAACTTTAACTAATATTATTCCAAGTGCTCTCGGAAGATTTACTCATTTAATCTTTGGCTTCCTTGCACTTCCTATGGGAATGCTTGTTGGTACGGACGCTTATTTCTTTGGACTAATGCCACCAATAATAGAAGTTGGCAAGGCTTTTGGTATTGAAGGAATTAACACAGCTATGGCTATGTTGATTGGAAAAAACGTGTCTCTGATGATTTCTCCACTTGTTCCTGCAACTTACCTTGCACTAGGATTAGTTGAAAATTTAGAATTAAAGGATCATATAAAGTTCTCTTTCAAATACTTGTATTCTGTCTCAATACTAATGGTTTTAGCAGGTTTAGTATTTGGAATAATTCATCTATAATATTTATGTTTAAAAGGTCATGTTGCAGAATATATGATTCTACTCTGCAACATCTTTTTTTATCAAGTATTTAAGTTTAGCTATTGTTTTTTTGTTTTTCCGTGATTACATTGTAAAAAAAGACGAGGATTTCTCTATTTTCTCGTCTTTTTTTAGGACTTTTGCAACAGCCACTTTTTGTTAATCTTTTCAATTATTAAAATAAAAAAGCAAGCTTTCGCCTGCTATATACTAATATTATATTAATTTATCTAAAAACTCTTTTACCTTTTCTATAAATTCTAAATAATTTACTTTTACATATTCACTCTTATTATAGCTTGATATTAAATCACCAGTTATAAATCCACTTTCAATAGTATCTCTAACTGACTTCTTTAATTTTACTCCAAAATCTTCTAATTCTTTGTTTCCATCAAGCTGACCTCTTTTTTCAATTCCAGATGCCCAAGTAAATATTAGAGCAACAGAGTTTGTGGATGGAATCTCTCCCTTTTGATATCTTCTATAATGGTCAGTTACAGTTCCATGTGCTGCTTCATACAAATAAGTGCCATTGCCAATAATTGATGATTCCATTAGAGATAATGATCCATATACCGCAGAAATCATATCACTCATCACATCTCCGTCATAATTCTTTAAAGCCCATAGAATATTTCCCTTTGATTTCATTATTTGTGCTATAGCATTATCTATTAAGTAGTAATGATAATTTAATCCCCTTTTTTCAAACTCATCTTTGTATTCTTTATAAGTTTCATTAAATATTTCTTTAAAAACAGAATCGTATCCTAAAACTACAGTATCCTTAGTTGAAAAAATTAAATTCATGTTTTTAGAAATAGCGTATTTGAAGGATACATGAGCAAAATCTTCGATTGACTTAACTTTATTATATTGAGTTAAAAAAATAGCGTCATAATCAGGTTTATAAGAATATTTGTCTTCTCCATTAATTGAAACTGTTAATTCATCGCCTTTTTTTACATTTAAAGCTTTTGAAACATATATATCTCCAAAGGAATGCCTTGCTATTGCTATTGGCTCTTTCCAAGTAGGGATTAAAATGTCTAAACAATCAAAAATAATGGGTTCTCTAAACATTACACCATCAAGATATGCTCTTATTGTAGCATTTGGAGAAGGGTAGATTTTATTTAAATTGAATTCTTTTACTCTATCTTCATTTGCTGTAATCGTTGCACATTTAACGCCTATGTGATGCCTAGCGACAGCTTTTGCCGAATCAATTGTTACTTCATCATAAGTATTGTTTCTGTTTTCTATCGATAGATCATAATAATCAAGATTTAAATCAATATATGGTTCAAGCAATTCTTTTTTTATATCTTTCCAGATGACTCTCGTCATCTCGTCTCCATCCATTTCTACGATTGGATTTTTCATTTTAATTTTTGCCAATATATTCACCTCTTATAAAATTCTATCAAAAGCTTTTATATAAGACTAATATCAAAAAACAAGTTTTGATATAGCCTCACCCTATGTAAAAATCTATTAAAAAGAAAATATATGCTAAAATTAAAAAAGTTAAAAGATGTAGGATGATTCTCTTATAGTATTTAAAAAGTTTTTGATTTATTAAATACTACAAAAAACTTTTTTTCATAAAATTGATTATAACAAAGCATATATTAATCAAAATATTTCTTGCAAAAGCTTATTTGCCATCTGCATTAAAACAAATCCTTTACAATAACATTTTATTAAATTTTTCCAAGGTCGTATTATCTTTAAGTGTAACTCTTTAAATTAAAGTTTTAAAATTTCTAGCACTTTCTCTTCAAGTTCTTCTATACTATGCCTTTCTTCTTTTATACAAGTCCTTGCCACATCCCCGCAAATTATGCACCTTCTCTCGGAAAGTCCTAAGCTTGATCTTGAAATTTGTGTAAAATCTTTGTCATAAATATCTATATCAAGAAGTCTTCCTCCAAGATTTTTTTCTTCAAGATCTATCATCCTTTTCTTTACAAATTTTCCATTACAATCGATGGCAGCAATATACTCCATTCCCGTCCTTAGATTATTGTATTCTTCTTCAAGAATGCTGATGCTATTTTCTTGCAAAATTTTTTTTATTTTTTCTATATAATCTCTATGAAATTTTACTGCTTCCTTAAAGTTTTTTTCTTCGCCGGGAATATTTAGCATAAAGGAAAGCACTGGGGAGTTAAATTTTTCCGTCAGAGCCTTTATTTTATAATATCTTTTTTCCTTTGCATCAAGCATTTTTTGCATGCGAACTATTTTAGAGTCTTTCATTTATTATTTTCTGCCCTTCATCTGATTTCAATGCCTTTATTGTAGCAGCTGGCAAATACTTATAGGCTTCTTGAAATTTTTTTTCCTTTAGAAGTTTCCTCACCTTTGATGCAGAGATTACTTCTTCATCACTTTTTAACCTCTCGATTTCCACTAACTCAACTCCATAATTTGGCAAAATTTTTTTCATAGTCTCGTTATAATTTTTAGTTACAATGTCTATGTCTTCTGTTCCCACAAACCTTTTTTTGATATTTAACGCCTTTGCGAAGTATCTTCCAAAAATTTTCGTGTCAAGTTCTGAATATGCTTTCAAAATTGTTTTTTCGTCCTTATAAAAATATGTTGGAAAAGTATTTTTTGAAATAATGTAGTCATTACCTGGGTGCAAAATTACATCGTCAAATTTTTCCACTTCTTCTTTCACTATTTGATACCTAAACTTATAGGGGAATGTCGAACCCTCCTCTTCCACCATAAAGATGTGAAGAAGATCCGTAAACTTTCTCGCAGTCTCAATTAAATATAGATGTCCCTTAGTCATTGGGTTTGCATTTATTACAATGGCACCAGATTCTCTATGATCGCTAATGTTTTTTAGAATACAATGGAGTTGCTCTATTTTATTATCAAGTAGTGCCACATCTTCTGTCTCTTCGACTATAGAAAATCCAAAATCAGAAAATATTTTTACATTCTTTGGCTTTGTAAAAATGAAGAGATGCTTGTTTCCCACTTCATATTGGTGATTCAAAAGTCTTGTGATTATAGCATTAGTAATGCCCATGCCCTGATAACTTTCTTCAATGGCAAAACATTTTAAAACTCGTCCAGACGATGAGCCCGTCCCCACAATTTTATCACCATCCACCGCTATAATTGTGTACTCAATGTCCCTCTCGTAATCTATATCAAATCTTTTTAAAAATTTTTCAACTTTCCCTTTCTCGAAATTCATTACTTCTTTATATTCAATCAATGTAATCCTCCAATAGATATAAATAAAGAGTTAAAATTAAAAAATCAGCACAACCTCCAGGACTTAAATTTCTCCTTTTAAACTCCTTATTTATTTTTTCAATCTCCACCATGCCACAACTTGTCTCGTAAAGTTTATTTGTTAAAACATAGTTTGCACTTTCCTTTAAAAATTTAAATCCTTCAAGTCCTCCTCTTTTTATAATATTTGAATCTTCAATAAAAGACATATAATAATAAAGAGTTCCCGTAAGAGCATAGTCAAAGTTTATGTTTTTTTCAGCTTCTTTTAAAAATTTTAGACCTAGTAGAGCCTTTGAAAATCCTTTCTCTGCCTCTGCTCTTATTCCCTTTACTCCGTATTTTTTATAGTTTTCTTCACCATGACTTGTAGCAATCTTTTTATTTAGTTCTCTAGTAATTCCACGATTCAAATAGGAAACTCTTGAAATGATTTTTTCAAAGGAAAAATCTTTTCTTTTTATTTCAATTGCAGTTGCATATACCATAAGTCCCAAGGAAAAAATAATCCCTTTGTGAGTGTTTGCTCCATGAGTTGCATCTTTCATCTTTTTTTCGTAAACAATTCCATATTTCCTAAGCTCATCATAATCTTCGCCAGATGAATTTTCGCCAAGTTCGTAGGCAATTTTAAAATAATCATGTAGTACCAAAGCTGAATTTAAAAAATCTATATAATCCATATCTTTATGTGCACCGGAATCTAACAAAGTTACAAGACCCGGCTTTGGACTAAGTGATACTTCGTAGATTAACGCATAAGTTGAGAGTCTTGCAATAATATTTGAGTTTAACATAATCCCTCCGCCATCATTATAATAAATAAAAAATTTTTCATCTACCTATTATTTTCATAAACTCTCATTATTATTTTGAGGATATAAATTATCAGAATAGGTGCAGAATGAGTAGACTTATGTTTAAGATGCAATGCTTATTTTTATGCTCCTTGTTATATATGCCAAAAGATAAAAGTGAAACATCAAGGGCCTTTTAGTTTTATCATCTAAAAAATAATTTTGTTAAAACAAATAAAGATAATCTAAATTATAAATAGTAAACAAAATATATAAAAAAAAGACATCCTTTAATCTCTAAAAGGATGCCTCTAAAAAGTAGGTTTTCTTTTACACAATTACTAATTATTTAAAGTTTTTTCTGTCCTAGCTACTATTATTGATGTAGCTGCATCTCCTACAATATTGGGAACTACTCTACCCATATTTAATATCCTATCAATCCCAGCTAAAAGTCCTATGGCTTCCATGGGAAGATTTACTGAAGACAAAACTATGGTTAACATAACTAATCCTGAACCAGGAATTCCAGCTGTCCCTATTGATGCTAATGTTGCCGTTAACATTACCATAGCTTGCTCCGTAAAACTTAAATCTATTCCAAACACTTGAGCTGTAAAAACAACTGCCACCGCTTGATATATTGCTGTACCATTCATGTTAACTACAGCACCAAAGGGAATAACAAAATTTGCAGTCTCATCATCTACTCCAAGCTTTTTAACACTTTCTAGATTTAGAGGTATTGTAGCAACACTAGAACAAGTTGCAAAAACAAAGGCCATTGGTTCCTTCATAGTTTTAAAAAATTTAATTGGATTAACTTTCCCAATTATCCCAACCATTAAAATTCCTTGAACAAAAATAAGATAGATAAGTGATGATAAATATAAAGCTGCTATTGATTTTAAATATGGTATTAATATATCCGCCCCATTTGTTCCAATAACATTGGCCATTAATCCAAAAACTCCATAAGGAGTAAATTGCAACACTATATCAGTTAGTTTTTCCATAGATTTTTGTCCCGCTTCAAAAATTTCTAATAATTTTTTTCCAGTATCTCCAAGCCTAGATAAGGAAAATCCAAAAATCAAAGCAAAAAATATTATTTGCAACAAATCTCCTTCAGCTAAAGATTTAAATATATTTTTCGGTATAATATTTATTAATGTATCAAGCATTGACACAGTTTCTTTTTGCTCAACTTTTGCGATATCTACATTTATTGAAATTCCCGATCCTATATTTATTAAATTAGAAATAACAAGTCCCAACACAATAGCTAGAGCCGTTGAGGATAAGAAAATAGCTACCGACTTAATACCAATTCTTCCAAGTCTCTTTGCATCCCCCATATCTCCTGCAGCACACACCAAAAGGCATAAAACTAAGGGAGCTACCACCATCATTAATAAATTTGTAAGTATCGTCCCCAAAAAATTAAACATGGATGCTTTTTCGCCAAATATAAAACCTGCAATAATACCTAATACAAATCCGACCATTATCCTCTTAAAAAGGCTAAGATTTTTCCATGGTTTAAAAATAAATCCCATATATTACACCTCTCTGTATTTTTCTATTTCTCTTTTTTGAAATACATCTCCATTAGTATCAATTCCAACTATTACCCTTAAATTTTCGACATACAATTTTTTTATCGACTCTGTTCCCAAATCTTCATAAGCTATTACATCACAAGACTTTACTTGATTAGAAATCATAGCGGATGCACCGCCTATGCTTAAAAGATAAACTCCACCATATTTTTTGCACAAATCAGCAACATAATCGGCTCTGTCTCCCTTTCCTATCATAGCAGTAACTCCAAGTTTTAATGTCATCTCTACATATTGATCCATTCTTGCCGAAGTTGTTGGAGCAATTGAGCCCATTGTTCTACCTGGCTTTGTAGGACAAGGCCCTGCATAAAAAATCGTCTTATCTTTTAAATCAATTGGAAGTTCCTCTCCTTTTTCAATACATGCTTTAAATCTTTTGTGTGCAGCATCTCTAGAAGTGTATACATCTCCCGTTAAATAAACAATATCTCCTATTTTAAGTTTTTTTACATCCTCTTTTGTTAAAGGTAATTCCATATTATAAGTATTCATAAAATCCTCCAAATTAAATAGTTTTACATGCATGTCTACTTGCATGACATTGAAAATTTACTGCAACTGGTAAAGCTGTAATATGACAAGGAAAATAATCAACATGAACATCTAAAGCTGTTACAACTCCTCCCATGCCAAGTGTCCCAATACCAAGTTTGTTCACTTCTTCCAATAAGTCTTCTTCTAATTTTGCATAAATTGGATTCTCATTATGACTACCTATTGGTCTAAGCAAAGATTTTTTTGCAATCTCCGTACACTTATCCATAGTTCCTCCAACGCCAACTCCAATAATCATAGGTGGACAAGCCTTTCCGCCAGCCCTTTTTACTGAATCAATTACAAATTTTTTAACACCTTCAATCCCTTCGCCAGGTGTTAAAGTTGTAAAAGTTCCCATATTTTCACTGCCTCCACCCTTAGGCATTGCAGTTATTTTAACTTTATCTCCCTTAACTATTTCTGTATGCACAACTGCAGGTGTATTTGTTTCTGTATTTACTCTATTTAAGGGATCTGCAACAATTGATTTTCTAAGATATCCTTCCTCATATCCTCTTTTTACACCCTCATTTACTGCATCAATTAAATACTCACCTTCAAACTTAACATCTTGACCAATCTCTAAATAAATTACAGCCGTTCCTGTGTCATGGCAGCAGGCTATCTGCTCTTTCTTTGCATATTCAGCATTGTCTATCAGAAGTTTTAGCGTTTCTTTACTATAAGGGGATACTTCTTTTTCAAAAGCTCCTTTATATGCTTCTAAAACATTTTCACTTAATTCATAACATGCTTTCTTTACCAAATCACTTATTATTGGAATTAATTCCTCTGTGTTTATTACTCTAACCATATCTTCCTCCTATTAAGATTAATAATAATGTTTTCCTTGATTTGATATTAGCATCCAATAGTTATATAATCAAATTAATGATATTTATGATAATATAATTAAATTTTATAAGGTGATTTAAATGGAAGTTGAAAATAAGTATATTTTAAAAATTTATGAAGAAAAAAGTTTTTCAAGAGCTGCACAAAAACTTTTTATAACACAGCCTGCCCTAAGCATAGCTGTAAAAAAAATTGAGAGTAATTTAGGAGCTCCAATATTTAATCGAGGTAAATATCCAATAGAGCCAACAGAAGTAGGAATTGTATATATTAAAGGACTAGAAAGTATATTAGAAATTGAAAAAAATACCTTAACTAAAATTAACGACATAAAGAATTTAGAGGTAGGAAGTATAGTTATAGGAGCTACAAATTATATGAATAACTTCGTTTTAGCTCCCATATTAAAAATTTTCATGGAAAAATATCCCTTTATAAAAGTGTCCTTAATAGAAAATAGCTCTCCAAAATCTTTAGAATTATTAAATGAAAATAAAATAGATCTATCCTTTAACTGCGGTGATTTAGAGCTTAATACTTATGATTTAAACCCTGTATTTGATGACGAAGTTTTATTATGTCTTCCTAATAAAAATGTAAATAAATCTTTGTTAAAATATAGGCTTACCAAAAAAGATATAATGGATAAAAACTATTCCCAAAAAAGAGTGAAATTGTCTGATTTTGAAAATTTAAAATATATTTTATTAAACCCTTACAATAATTTATATGAAAGATCTACTGAAATGCTTAAGACGAATAAGTCGAATTATGAAATATTAATGTATGTAGATCAATTATCAACAGCTCACAGTTTATGTAAAAATGAAATAGGTGCAACTTTTATTGGCTCTTATATGCTGCCCATAGAGTATAGTGAAAATGTATCTTATTTTTCTTTAGACTATAATAATTCTCATAGAAAATTTTATTCAGTTAGGAAAAAACAAGTTTATGAAAGTTATGCTGTGAAAAATTTTATAAGAATAATGCAAA
The DNA here is from genome assembly GCF_001940285.1 of Peptoniphilus grossensis. Classification (NCBI taxonomy): domain Bacteria; kingdom Bacillati; phylum Bacillota; class Tissierellia; order Tissierellales; family Peptoniphilaceae; genus Peptoniphilus; species Peptoniphilus grossensis. The sequence goes on along the minus strand of NZ_MJIH01000001.1, from coordinate 1,438,300 downwards.
ATTTCTACAACTTAAAATAAAAAAGTGTTGTAGAATAGATGATTGTACTCTGCAACATCTTTTTTATCAATTATTTAAGTTTAGCCATTGCGTTTTTTGTTTTTAGTGATTATATTGCATCAAAAAAGACGAGGTTTTTTCTATTCCTCGCCTTTTTATTTTAGGACTTTTGCAACAGTCCCTAAATTATTTTATTTTTTATTATTATGAATTATCTAATTTTAATCTTGAAAAATTAACTAAAAAGATTATTGAATTTCAATTTTTTTGTTTTTCTTTTCTTCAGCTTTTTTAGGAATAATAATTTCTAAAATTCCTCCCTCTAGTTTCGCAGACATGTTTTCTTCGTCCACATCTTTAAAGAACATTCTTCTAACCATTTTTGAAGACTTTCTTTCTTTATGAATATAATTTCTTTCCTTATTTTCTTCATTAACTTCTTCATTCTTTTCAGCTGAAATTGTAAGATTACCTTCTTCAAAGTCAACATCAATTTCATCTTTGTTGAATCCAGGAAGTTCAGCCTCTACCTTATAATCATTTTCTTCATCGATCACATCAACTTTAAAAGTTGCAGATTTCATTGCCCTTTGAGGCGTAAAATCATCGTTAAAGAAAGAATCAATCATGTCATAAAAATCATCAAATCTTGTGTCTCTTAAATAATTTTTTTCATATGGTCTAATACTCATTTAAAACTCCCCTTTTTTATTAAATTATTAGCAGCCTGTTAGCTCCTCTGCTAACTATCTTTAGTATAAACCTAAAGTCAAAGAATGTCAATACTTTTTTTGACTTTTTTTGACCTTCGTTAAAATCATTTTCCAAAGATTTTTTCAAGAAAGGACTTCTTTTTATAGGGATTTTTTAATTCTATCCAGTCAAAAAATTCATCAGTATATAATCCAATATTGACTGCACCATGAACGCTATTGACGCAAACTTCTTGTGGCAATGCGTCTGCATAAATTTGTGCCGTACTTGTTCCATAATATTTATCATTTTCATTTAATTTTTTAATATTGTAATAAATATGTCCCGTATCGTCGTCGTACACAAAATCATTTTTAGAACCTAAGTAAAGATTTCTCCAATTTTCTTTGTTGGTTTCACTATCATCATTGTATTTTTTCTCTGGAAAATATCTTGGCAGTGGCATTTCTGCTTCTTCATAAATTTCTTTAAAAATTTCTCTGGAATTATATAAAAAGTCAAAGCCGCTTTCTTCTGTATAATTATCCCATTTATAATCTGAGGAGCTTTCCAATCTCTCTGCCATTCTAAAACAAAAGTCTAAAAACAAAGTATTGTCCACATTTTCATAAATATTTTTAAAAAATTCCTTAGCTTCGGAATTTTTTGAGATCTCTCTATCAATTATTAAATAATAACTTCTTCTCCTCGCCTCTTTTGGCAGCGAATAAGATTTTGTATTGGTCGTTCCTATAAAAATTGGATAGGGTTCGTCATTTCTAACGCAAAGATTGGAAATATTTACTATAAAATCTCTTCCATAATTTGTTTTTGTGAAAAAGTCGCTATCGATTTCATCTACTAGTATGGGATTTACATTATTTTCAAGAATCCAATTTTGAATAGTATCTAGCCTTTCTCTCTTTGCCTTGTTTTGCGATTGACCTAGTAGGGCTTCCCATTGATAATAGTCGCCTTTATTTATTCCCGTAAGTTTTGACATTATAGAGAGTAAAGATGATTTTCCACTTCCTGCATCTCCACCAATTATAATAAATTGGGGTATGTCCAATCTATTTTCTTCAATTTCAAGTTTTGACCTTAATTCTTGAATAAAGGGACCAGTAAAAGTACATAGTAAACTTTCAAAAACTCTTTTCCCATAATCATCTGTATATCTATTAGAATAATTTTCAAATCCCTTTATATAATTATTTAAAACTTTTAAGGCATATGCCAATTCTTCCTTAGTCGCTCTTTTCCCAAAGGGAATACTTATATTATTGTCGAGATCAGATATGACGAAAAGTCCAGTTTTGTTATTTTTGGTGTTTCGCAAATCAGGTCTATTGTAGAGCCCATATCTTTTTAGATTTTTATTTGCTTCTACCTTTTTTACAATAATTTTCTCTACTTTTTGCTTAACCTGATTTGTAATTATATTTTTGCTTTTTATTTCTGGATCCTTTTTCCTTTTATTTATAATTTCATTAACAATTTCGTAGGCAACATCTTCTGCAATATTTTCTTTCTTTTTCTCATTCTTGACAAATTCTCTGTCGACAGAAATGTTGTCAATCTCAGTAATAATTTTATCTTTGTATACTCCTAAAGCCAATTTGTCTCTTAGGTCGTCAATAATTTCTACGGCAGCTTTTTCTTTAATCTTTCCCAAATCATCATTAGAAATTATAAAAATTTCGTCGGCGTTTATCTCATCAATATTCTTTATATTTTTAAAATTTTTTGAATTTATTTTTTTAAGTTCACTTGGAATATAATCACAAAGGACTTGAGACAAATTTTCTTTATAATATTTTTTATATATATTAAATAAATTTGAATCATCAAAAATTACAATATTTTCAAATTGAGAGCTTTCCTTGTCAAAGGCTCTTTCTGATAAATTTGCAGATCCAAGTATAACTCGATTTTCGCCTTTATCATTCCACATGAGATAAAATTTTGAATGTATTATGTAAGCTGCGGATACCCAAACTTTTAAATTTCCTTTATCTAAATTAAATTTAGACTCCATGTCTAGCTCTTGATAAAATTTAATTGGATCTCCTTCTATCTGCTCTAAAATTCTATCTTTTAAATGCTTTGCCAGTTCATTAATTGAATTTTTTACCCTGTCATTGTCAATTCCAATTACAATTTCAGAAGTTTCAAATTCCTTTAAAAATTCATTTACAAATTTAGGGGAAATGGAATAAGTTATTCCTAAAAAATGTTTATACTTTTCCTTGTCAAAAATTTTTTCAATAGATAAGTCTTCTTCTTTTCCATCTTTTAATATATGTATGGTGTTTATTTTCTTTAATCCACTATCGCTATCAAAAAAACTTAAATTATTGTTTTCCATTTTTCCCTCCTTAGCTTAATACTAATTTTAATAAAAAGAGGGCAAACCCTCTTTTTGTTAAAATTGTGTATCGTTGTAATTTGCTTTAAATACGTAGAAGTTTTGATTAAGTTCTGTTATTATTTGTTCTTGATGATCCTTATCCTTTGTGTCAACTACTATGCTTACTATCATAGAATCGATTGTGTCTCCCACTACATCGATGTCTTGAGCAATTTTTACTATATTTGCTCCTTCTTTTTCCAATAACTTTGTAACACGTGTCATTTCACCAGGTTGATCCTTTAATTTAATCTTAAGTTCCATTCTTCTATTAGTCTTGTAAAGACCCTTTTCAATAACCTTTGAAACTCTTGTTACATCAATATTTCCTCCAGAAAGTACACAACAAACTTTTTTGCCTATGTGGCTAAACTTCTTGTACATTAGAGCTGCCACAGTTGATGCTGCTGCACCTTCTGTTATAATTTTATTTTTTTCTAGAAGTGTTAGTATTGCTGATGAAATTTCTCCTTCAGTTACTAAAACTATTTCATCTACATATTCTTTAACAATATTATAAGTAATTTTTCCTGGAGTTTTTACTGCAATTCCATCTGCAATAGTTGCTCCTCCCTTTACAGTTAAAATTTTACCTTCTTTAATTGATTCATACATACTTGGAGATACTTTAGTTTGTACGCCAATTACCTTTACATTAGGATTAATACTTTTTGCTGCAAGTGCAATTCCAGAAATAAGTCCACCGCCACCAATTGGCACTACTATTATGTCTACATCAGGGATCTTTTCTAATATTTCTAGTCCAATAGTTCCTTGACCTGCAATAACTTTTTCATCATCAAAAGGAGCAATAAAAGTCAATCCTTCTTCCTTCGAAAGTTTTGCTGCATATGCCGCTGCATCGTCAAAAGAATCCTTTATAAGTTCAACTTCTGCTCCATAATTTTTTGTAGCTTGAACTTTTGAAAGTGGTGCATGATAAGGCATACAAATAATTGATTTTATTCCTCTTTCAGTAGCAGATTTTGCCACACCTTGTGCGTGATTGCCTGCAGAACAAGCTACAACTCCCTTCTCAGCTTCTTCGTCAGTAAGCGTCGCAATTTTGTTGTAAGCTCCTCTTAATTTAAAAGAACCTGTGTCTTGCAGAACTTCAACTTTTAAATATACATCTTCACCTAAATTAGGTGCATAAACTACTGGCGTTTCTTTAATATGACCCTTTAGTCTTTCCTTAGCATCATAAATTTCTTTTACATCCATACTATTCCCCTTCTTTCTTGTGATGGACTATACTTACAAATTTATCATCTTCTAGAATTTTTCTAACCCTTTTTTCAAAATCCATACGACTCATCCAAATGAGCCTTTCGCAGCCAAGGCACTTTAACTTTATATCGGCACCCTTTCTAACAATTTCCCATTTATTTTCACCACAAGGATGTCCTTTTTTTAAGGTTACAATATCTCCCAAATTATAATAAAGCATCACTATCCTCCTTTTGTATCAGTTTATTTCTAACAATTGGCATTTTAATATTTTCTCTTTGCATAGTTTTTAAAATTTCTGCCCTAATTGCATATTCAAGCTCATATTGCTCTCCCTGCTTTGTATAATAAACAAGAGTCATCTTGTATGAATCCTTAGCATTTTCAGTAACTCCCCAAAGATTTGGGCCCATCACTATCCTAGCATCATCTTTGTATCTTTCTATTGTTCCTTTTATTTTTTCAGAAACAAAACTTGGATCGCAAGAATTATCAACGTAAAAATCAATTTTCGTCCTAACATTTGCCCTTTCCTTATTTGACACAATGGAGATGTTGCTATTTGGGATTATGTGAAGAATCTTTCCAAAGTCTCGAACCTTCGTTACTCTAAGACCTACATCTTCAACAATGCCTTCAATTCCCTCTATCTCAACTAAATCGCCGACAGAATATTGATCTTCAAATATAATAAAAAAACCATTGATAACATCCTTTACAAGGTTTTGTGCACCAACGCCAATTGCCAAGGAAAACACACCTAGAGTTGCAAGTATAGGTGCAATAGAAATGCCAAATACACTCATAATTATTGTAACTCCAATAAAAGTTAAAACAATTTTTATTATTCTTTCAAATAATTTTGTAACTGTAACAATTCTATTATAAGATCCCTTTCCCTTTATTTTATTTGAATTTAATTGTCTATTTATAAATCTATTAATAATTTGTAAAATTATAAAAATTCCAATTATTATTGCAGCGACAACCGCAAGTCTTTGCCACGAACCAAGTCCTGCAAAGGTAGACTGAAGTGCTGCATCAGCCTCATTTGCAACAGTGTCTGTATTCTTATCTAAATTCACTCTACACCTCTTTATAAGTAGTCTCTATTCTATTCTCATCGTCTCTCACTGAATTTGAATTTACAACTGAATATAAATTTAACTCGCCATTTCGAAGTGCACCTATTAAAAGTCCGTTCATTTTTATTTTATCAAGAGAATATCCAAGCCTAGTGTAAAATTCTCCACGATTTCCTATTTCTCCACCAACATCACTAGGTCCATAAACATATATTGAACCAGAAACATTTTCCATTTTATTGACATTCGCTGCTATTATTTTCTTGTCACCAGGCTTTAACACATAATCATACTTTGTGATAATTCCTGAGTGAAGAAGATAAGTGTTTCTTCCGTCCACTAATACATCGGAAATATTTGGGACTTTTCCCTCATATTTTTTGCCTGCATCCATAAATCTATAAATTGACTTGTCAGTAAGAGCAAGGACAGATCTTTTGTCTTTTTTTACAAAAAACACTATTTCATGGTTTAACACTACACTCTTTTTATTTCCCTTGTGAAGAGAATAAAGAAGGGAACTATATCCACTAGCATCATTTTTTATCTCTGCAATAGATAGATTCTTGGGATCTAAAACATCGTGAGTTAAAATTTGATTTCCCGTCTTATAAATTTCCGTTAGTGTAGAATCATTTCCCAATAAGTATAAAATCTCATTTTTTTCATCAATTATGTGAAAAATAATATTTGCATTTTCGTAGGAAATATTAAAAACTTCGCCCTTTACATCAATTGTAGAAAGAAGTTCCCCTGTTTCAGAGTACATTTGAACCTTTCCTAGATCTTCTTCGTATAAAAAAGCATAATTATTTGCAAAAAATACCTTAATATTTTCGTCTTCTCTCTGAATTTTTTTTATAATATTGCCATCTCTATCTGTAATGTATAAAACTGGGTCCGCCCACAAAAAAACGGACTTTGATGCAATGCTAAAATCCTCTATCGGTTCATTTACACTCACACCTTTAAGTCTTATTATAGTTCTTTCCCTTGAAAAATTCTTATGATTAAAATATATAAATCCAAAAAAAATTATTAATAAAATTAAAATTATTGTGTGATTTTTCTTTAATCTCAAAATATCACTCCTAATTTTATTATACCATTTCTCCCTTTATTTTTGCATTTTTTTGCAATTAAAAAGAGGCTTTGCGAATTATCTGCCTAGTAAAATAAGACCTTTATTTATTATATCAACTTATAATACTTGTGTTTTAAAATTCATTTTCTCCTTAAATAATTTAGCTTTTATAATATCTGTTGGAGTAAATTTTTAATAGATGGCATAAATTAAAAACTCACGCTGCGACGTGAGTTTTAATCTTAGTATATATCCCTAAAAATATTTTTTAAGTTTATTTTTGTTACAAGTGCTGGATTTGTAGCTGTACATCTATCCTTAAATGCTACTTCTGACATATAGTCTATTTTCCCAAAGTATTCTTTTTCATCTATTTTATTTAGCTCTCTTAGATTTTTTGGAATGTTAAATTTTCTATTTAATTCTTCGATTTTTTCTATTAAATGATACTCATGATCTAATCCTAATTCTTTAGATATTTCTCTTAATTCTTTTCTTGCATTTTCACTTTTTTCCATATTATATTTAATTATATATGGAAGTAGTATTGCATTTAGCCTTCCGTGCGATATATGGAAGACTCCCCCTAATATATGTGCTAGTGAATGGTTTATCCCAAGTCCTGCATTTGTAAATGCAATCCCCGCTATTGTCGATGCTTCTAGCATATTTTTTCTAGATTTCATTCTTAATCCATCTTCATATACTATGGGTAAATTTTTAAATACAAGTTTAATTGCTTCTTTTGACAAAATTTTAGAAAATCTATCTGCTTTATTTGATACTAAACTTTCTATTGCATGTGTAAGCACATCCATTCCTGTGTCTGCCGTGATAAAGTTTGGTACTGATTTAGTAAAGCTTGGCACAAGTACTGCATAATCTGCTAATAGCAAGTCGTCTATTAGTACTTCTTTCTTTTCTCCAATTGTCACTATTGAAAAATTTGTTACTTCTGATCCTGTACCTGCTGTTGTAGGTATTGCTACAAAGATTTTTTTGCTTCCAGTTTTTTCATAAGCCTTATATATTATTGCCTTAGTTGCATCTATTGCTGATCCTCCACCTACTGCTACTACTAAGTCATAATCTTTTTCAAGTAGTTTTTTAACTCCACTATTTACTAGTTCAATTGTAGGATCTGGTTTTATATCGCTAAATATTTCATATGAAGTTTCACTTTTAAGTCTTGAAGTGATCTTTTCAATCATTCTACTTTCAACTACAAAGGGATCTGTTATAAACAATACTCTTTTGTAATCTAGTTCTTCGAATATATTTAAACTATCTTCTGTATTGTAAATTTTAGTTTTTACTGAAAATGTCATTCTTATTCCTCTCTAAATTTTTCATAGTTTTCTATCGGTATTAGTATTTCTGTTACAAATTCCCCTTCATTTGTTGTTGTCCAATAATCTAATACAAATCTTTCTATTGCTTCATTTTTTAAAGTATATCCCTTTTCTTTAGCATAATTTTCAGCTCTAATATATGAATCAATAATATTATTATATGCTCCTAGGTGATATGTAGATAAATAATATCCTTCTTCGATTCTTGTCATGTTTTCTATATTCTCAATTTTGCTAACAGTTTTTTGCAAACAAACTACTGGTGTTGTGTTTTTATTTTTCTCATCTTCAATTCTCTTTTTAAAAGATGGATAGTACGCCATTACTGAATCTGTTATTGTAGTGTTATTTTCACTTACAAAATTCGCAAAATCCACACTTAAAATCAATTTTTTATAATCAAAGTCAAAGTCCATATCATATTTAATTACATCTACTTTTTCATGACGTCTAACTTTTATTGGTACTTCTTTGTTTATTAAGTGAAAAATTACACTTTCATTAATTAATTTATCCCAATCTGAGATTACTGCAATTCTTGCTTTAAGTTTATTTATTTCTTCTTTTGTTCTTGCAATGGCAGTTTTAAAACTTATCATCTTCTTCTCGTAGTCTCCATTATCTATGAAATCTTTAATTCCCTTTAAATTAAAATCCATAAATTGAAGATATTTTATGACTGGTATAATAGTTGCTGTTCTTTCAGAATAATACCTATATCCATTTTCTTTAATCAAATCAGGCTCTATTAATCCTATTTCCTCATAATACCTTAATGTTCTAGTCGTTACCCCTGTCTTTGCCGCTATTTCTCCAATTGAATAAAGTTTTTCTATCATAATAATATACTCCCTTTCTAAGACAATATATTTTTTAACTCCATGGTATTCCTATAGATATTTTCTATAAAATTTTCTGATTTTATTTTTATAATTAGATTTTTTATAAGCCAAATTGTTTCAAGATTATAAAAAGAAATTTCGGAGATAAAATATCCTACTGAAGATATTTTATTATCAATTGACTTAATAGGTCTAGCTTTTTCAGTTGTTTTTGGAAGTTTTTTCTCGATATTTACCAAACCAATGTGAAATATATCGCTGATTTCCTTCAAAGCATATTGCTTTACTGGTGAAATATTAGGCAATTTTTCTTTTATTTCTTCATACCTATTGATATCAGTAAATTGCATCATCCTTGCATACTTTCCAAATACAGGATTAATTCCTTTTTCTAGACAATTTTTATAATCTCTTCGAATATATAGACAAATTTTTTCATTATATGCTAGATACTGAGCCATTCTATTTATTATAAAGTTTACTGGACTATCTTGGCATATTGCTCGTCCATGCATTCCCTTGACTTTATCAAAGAAATTCCACTCTATATTTATAATATCTTTTATAATTTCTAGTTCTCTTTTTTCAATATTAAATTCACAATTTATTTTATTTAATTTTCTTTCATCTATGTAGTCAAAAATATTATACATTAAAGTTCCCCTTCATTATTGGAATTGTTGCTATCCTTGGGTCTTTTATTCTTTTCGTAACATCCTCTGCTGCCTTTACTAAAAAATTATCTCTAGTATCTACTATCTCTCTAAGTTTTAAAATATTTAGAATATAAATCGATATTTTTTCAACTAAATAATATAGCTTTTCTTCATTCTCTTCTGTTGCTATAATTTCTAAATCTGTAAAAAGTTCAGGCGGATAATAATTTTTCGATTCTAAATACCTTTTGCGGAGTTTGTAATAAGGCATATAGTTTTCACTTAGTAAATAAAGGGCACCAAATGCTCCACTTATAAATTCATTTTTTGCAAAAAACACTGCTATTTTATCTTTCCTCTTTATTGATCGAAATAAATTATATTGACCTGATTGTGCCATTTGAAACAAATATGCTGCGAGTTTTTTGTATAATACATCCCTTGGATAGAAGTTTTTATAATATTTTCTCATTTCCATAAATAGATTATCTCTACCAAAGAAAATTTCTCCATTAGTTGCAACCGATAAATAGGACTCTCTTATGTTTAAAAAATCGACATTTGATATGGGTATGTTTCTTTTATTAGTGTATCTTTGATAAAAATTTTCTGTACATATTACACCCTTTCTAGGATTATGGATAAATTCATCTCCAAAAAATCCACGATATAAATTTTCTAGTAAATCTTTATACTTTTTATAATATTTTTCTTCTATAAATATAGAAAATCCCTTGTCAAAGTCATGATCCCTTGAAATTTCATCATCGAGGAAGAAACATTCAGAACCTTCTCCAACTAGCCCTACATTTATTTTATCAATTAAGTGCGGTGCCTTATTATTTAATTCTCCTAAACAATACTCATTGAAAAATTTCTTAGATAATTCTATACCCTTCAATATTTATTCCTCTCTATTTTTACTTTTTCAATATTTCTTTGTAATAGTTTTGTCATCTCGCAATTTCCAAATTTGTCATGGAATTTAGTATATGCCAATTTGTAAAACTCTATACTCCTATCATAATCTCGTAATTTATAAAATATATTTGCTGCTGTTGAGAGTGCATTTGCAAAATGAATGTCCCTTGGGTTTTCATTTGAGTAATATTCTATAACTTTTCTTATATCATTAAGTGCCTCTAGAAAATTTCCTTCGAGTAATTTAACTTCTGCAAGATTAATCCTTGATATTGCAATTTTATCCCTATTGTCTATAAGTCTAATTGCATTTTCTATATCCCTTCTTGCCAATTTATAATTATTAAGTCCTCTATATGCTGAGCTTCTATTGTTATACATAGTCGCCATTAAGTATTTTTCATTTAGATCTTTTAAAATCTCTTCAGATCTATTTAATCTTTCAATGGCTTTTGTGTAATTTTTATCTACTATATCTACATCAGCTAAATTTAATAGTATAGTTGCATATTCCTTAGAATTGCAACCATATTTCTTAAGAGTTAAATATTTAATTGTTTCATAAATTTTATATGAGCTTTTAATTTCTGCCATAACTCTAAGATAACTTCCCAGTTCATTTCCTATGAAAATTATTGCGTCAGTATCCTTCAAGTTTATGGCAGATTTAAGCTCATAAATCATAAATGTTAATATTTCATTGGCACTTGATTTACTAAACTTTACTTTAAGATTATTATAAAAGTTTACTAAATCATACATAAACTTATTATTTTGCCTGTGGTAGAATTGTTTCTACTTCTGCATGTGGTCTTGGAATTACGTGAACTGAGATAAGTTCTCCAACTCTTTGAGCTGCTGCTGCACCTGCATCAGTTGCCGCCTTAACTGCCCCTACATCTCCTCTAACCATTACTGTAACAAGTCCGCCACCTACATGTTCTTTGCCAACTAATGTTACATTAGCTGCCTTTACCATTGCATCCGCTGCTTCAATACTTCCTACTAATCCTTTAGTTTCAATCATTCCTAATGCTTCGTTCATTGTTATTCTCCTTTTTTATTATTTTATATTTATTATTCGCCTTTAAAAGCGTGTACTAACTCGTCCAACATTTTTTGTAAAGCTTCTAAATCAAGACCTTCTTCAGTAACACTTGGTCTCTTATCTTCTTTATTGTCTTTACATACATTGCATCCTGTACTATATTCAAAATAATTTTTTGAACTATTATATTCAGGTAATTTATCATTTTTTAATCCCGCAAGATTATCAAATGTTAATTCACAATTATTTGTACTATAGTTTGCAAATTCTTCTGGATGATATTTTTTAAATAATTCATCATTTTCTACTAAAGTATATGCATCTTTAATTCCATATACAAGTTTTTTAATATTGATTAAGTGTTTTGGTCCAACATTTTCAGATACACTTGAACCACCCATTGTTCCGCAGCCAAGTGTTAGTGCGATTGGAAGTCCCGTTGATAAACCTGTACCACCCATTGTTCCACCAGTATTAATAAGTATTCTACTTGCTGGTTTTACTGAGAACTTTCTTGCAATTTCTTTATCTTCAGTGTGTAAGCTCATTGTATGTCCAATGCCATTTTGTAAAAGTTCAATGGAAAGATCGCAAGCTTCTTCCCAGTTTTCTACTGTATAAAACCCTAAAACTGATGTGAGTTTTTCGTAAGATAGCGGAAATTCTGGACCTACTCCAAATTGTTCTCCAACTAATACTCTAGTATATGGACCTACATTAATATGTGCTGCATCTGCTATAACTTTTGCTGATCTACCAACATAGTTTGCATTCATTGAAGTTCCATTTTTGAATAGAAGTTTACAAACTTTATCAGTTTCTTCTTTGTTCATGAAATATGCACCTTGAGCTTTAAGTTCTCTAATAACTTCATCTCTATTACATGTTTCAGTAATTATACTTTGTTCAGATGCACAAATTGTTCCATTGTCAAAAGTTTTTGAAGCCATTATATTTCTAACAGCTTTTTTAACATCTGCAGATCTTTCAATATATGCTGGTGAATTGCCTGCTCCAACTCCTATTGCTGGTTTTCCTGCACTATATGCTGCTTTAACCATTCCTGGACCACCTGTTGCAATGATAAGCTTAACTTCTTTTGAGTGCATTAATTCATTTGTTGCTTCCATGGATAGTTTTGAAAGTCCTTGAACAATGTTTTCTGGTGCTCCGGCGTTAACTGCTGCATCATTTACTATTTCAATTGTACGAAGTGAACACTTTGCAGCCTTTGGGTGCGGGCTAAATATAATTGGATTGCGAGATTTAATTGCAATCATTGCATTATATAAAACTGTTGATGTTGGGTTAGTTGATGGTACAATTCCCATTATTAATCCAACTGGATCAGCCACTGTTAAAGTTTGAGCTTTTTCATCTGCAGCGATAATCCCTATTGTTTGTTCATTTTTAATTTGTTCATATAAAAGCCCACTCGCCATGTGATTTTTGTAAATTTTATCTTTTACTTTCCCAAAGCCTGTTTCTTCTACTGCAAGCTCAGCAAGTTCTTTTGCATGGGCTTCTCCAGCCTCTGCAATGGCTTTTATAATTTTGTCTATTTCTTCAAAAGTGTAGTTTTTTAATTTTTCTTCAGCTACAAGACCTTTTCTAGCTAAGTCTCTAGCATCTTGAATTGAAGAAAGATCAAAATCAAATTCTGACATATTTACCTTCTTTCCACGCTATAAATTTCTAAAAATTATTTTGCCTGTGGTAGAATTGTTTCTACTTCTACATGTGGTCTTGGAATTACGTGAACTGAGATAAGTTCTCCAACTCTTTGAGCTGCTGCTGCACCTGCATCAGTTGCTGCCTTAACTGCTCCTACATCTCCTCTAACCATTACTGTAACAAGTCCACCACCTACATGTTCTTTGCCAACTAATGTTACATTAGCTGCCTTTACCATTGCATCTGCTGCTTCAATACTTCCTACTAATCCTTTAGTTTCAATCATTCCCAATGCGTCTAATTGTGCCATTTTTCTTATCTCCTTTTTTTCTTCTTGTTTTTTATTTGTGTTTTTATTAACTACTTTTTTTACTTCTTCTTTTACTTCTTGAGGTTTTGCTTTTGCCTCTGTTTCCATTGCTTGAGCAGGATTTGACTCCACTTTTTTATTTTCGCCAAGCCCATCTTTATTTTTTTCTTCTGCCATTTACTTACCTCACAATTTCAACATAACTCTTCGAATTAAGACCTAGAGCATTTGCCTCTTCTTGATCCAGATGACAATCTAAGTAACCATTATCTCCAACTCTTACGCTTACATTATCAAGTATTGCAGAGCGGATACCTCTTGTTCTTAATTTAACTACATCTCCATTTTTTAAATTTCTCTCGCGACCTTGTTCTTCATTGAGGTGAATATGTCTTTGAGAAACTATTACACCTTCATCTAAAACCACAGTACCCTTTTTACCTATAATTGTTATACCAGGTGTGCCTTCTAAATGGCCACTAAGTCTCACAACAGGTTTTAATCCCAATTTGAAAGCATCTGATGTAAGTATTTCAACTTGTGTTTTACTCCTTACAGGCCCTATAATTCTCACATTTTCTATAACTGATTTAGGCCCTGCAAGTGTTACTGTTTCTTTAGATGCAAATTGACCAGGCTGAGTTAAATTTTTAATGGGAGTTAACTCATAATCTTTTCCAAAAAGTATTTCTAAATGCTCCTTAGATAAATGTACATGTCTTCCACTAATTCCCACAGGAATAATATTAAGTGAAGTTTTTTTTTCATCTTCTTTACCTAATAAGTTTTCTAAATCTTTTTCCGTAAAAAACTTGTTTTCAATTCCCAATTTTAAAATGTTATATATTTCATCCTCTGATAAAGCGCATTCTTTAGTTTCAACAACTTCAACTTTTTCTTTTTTACAGCTACTACCATCTTCAAAGGAAACATTGTTTTCTTTTGCAATATCTCTTGCCAAAGGTGTAACAATTGTATCTTTATCAATGTAGATAGGCTTGTTTTCTTTCTTTGCTTGGTAGATTTCTTTTGCTGTAATAAGCCTCATATAATACCTCCTACAACTTACAATCTTCATCAACTATTCCAATAATTAAAGCATCTATTGGAATAGTTGAACTTCCCTCACTAAGCCCTACTCTTGCTGATGAACCCAGTGTTACTAAGACAGTTTCGCCATCACCTGCACCTATTGTATCAACTGCTACAATTCTCTTTCCCTTGTCCACTCCTTCTGTTAATTCAACTAACATGAATTTTAAACCATTTAACGAGTCATATTTTCTTGTGGACCAAACCTTTCCGACAAGTTTAGCAATTACCATTTCTTAAATCACCACCAGCTCTGATATTTTCTAAGGCAACTTTAACTTCTTCCATATCTCCTACTATTGCTAATAGTACAAAATTTTGAGGACAAGAGCCCCTTACATCAAAAACTTCAACTCCTACTGACTTTTCTGCAATATCGGAAGCTGATATCATTTCAATTAGCTTTCCTTGTACTAGCCCTATAGCTCCAGGCTTATTTTCAATTTTGTACTTGCTTCTTTCACTTATTATCCTAAGTGTATTTTCCCCAGGTGCCTTTATAAGTCTAATATCCATATCTACCTCTTTTCAACAATTCCCATTGCAATTCCAAGAGGTGTTACAAACATTGGATTTTTGGGCTTTAATGTTTTTATTCTTATATTATCCTCAATATAATTTTCAATATTATTTAAAAGAGCAGAACCACCAACTAAAATTATTTCATTTACCTCACTGCCTTCAATTGCCTTATTTATTATCGAAATAATTTTATCTACAACAGGTTTTACAATTGGAAAAATTTCACTATGCTTTTTAAAATCTCTTTTTAAAAGCTCAGCTTCTTCAAAAGAAATTTTATTTGCTCCAGAAAGTACTAGAGAAAAATGCGTACCACCTGTGGCTTCATCTACTACTTTCGTTACCTTGCCCTCTTTTAGTATTGATATTCCTGTTGTTCCTCCGCCAATATCTACAACTGCCCCGTCTCTTAAATTAAGTATTTTATTAGCAGCTGTCGGTTCATCAAATACATCTACTACATTAAACCCTGCTGATTCAGCAACATTTTTTACGACTCCACCATCTAAACTTTCTGTATTAGGTGGTATTGCCACGCCTGCATCAAAAAGTTCCACACCAATTTTATCTTCGATTTGTTTTTTTAACTTTTTAACTATGTCACAAGCTCCAATGTAATCTACTACCATTCCATCTTTTATTACATTTGCAAATTCATAAGCTCCACATACTGGATTTTTATCTTCA
Source organism: Peptoniphilus grossensis (assembly GCF_001940285.1). Taxonomy (NCBI): domain Bacteria; kingdom Bacillati; phylum Bacillota; class Tissierellia; order Tissierellales; family Peptoniphilaceae; genus Peptoniphilus; species Peptoniphilus grossensis. Next base: position 1,422,694 of record NZ_MJIH01000001.1, on the reverse strand, counting down.
TCTAATACAGCAAGTACAATAAAGGCTGTTCCCAAATCAATTCCTGTATACAGTTTTTTCTTTTTATCAATCTTAGGACTTGTAATTGATTTTTCGAATTTTTCTATTAATTCATTTGTTTTATCGAAATTAATTTCTATCACCGTCCTCATTATCTCTTATTGCCCATAATTTTATGAGATTTTTAAGTAATTTAATATTATTATCTTCTTCATATTTACTAGATAAATATTCTTCAAATCTTATAGATTTAATTATTTTTTCTGCTAATTTTAAATCTAAATTAATGTTCATAAATTCTTTTTTTAGATTAATTTCTCTAAATCTTATGCCACAATTTAAATTTTCATTACTATAAATCTTGTATGATAAGTCACATAATTTATCTGAAAAATTTTTATCTATATTCCTTATGCTCAGAGCAAATTCTTTTATATCAATGGCTAGATTAATTTCATCTATGATATTATCCTCACAATTTTTTTTATAAGCTTTCTTGATTTTATTGTTAATATTAAAATCAATTTTAAAGTCGATTAAAAATTGTCTAGCCCCGGGAGTCAAGCGAGTGCCTTGTTTTATTTCATATGATGTAAAAGGATTTTTGAAATATAAATCTCTTAAATCATCCTCTGTTATAAATTTCACTAATCTTCACATCCCTTTATAAATTCTTCTAGCTCATCTAGACCTTCATGTGTCTTATTAGAAACTAGAAAAATATTTTCTGTTCCAATCTCTAATGCCTTTTCATGTATTTCTTTTAATTTAATTTCTTCTACTAAATCTATTTTTGTAATTACTGTTGCACATATTCTTGTAAAAGATTTTGCAAAATTAGGCGGATAAATAAACTCATCATCTGCCGATACTACAAACAATGTTCCCAAGGCTTGGTTTTGAGATATCATTATAATCGCATTGTTTAAATAATTCATTTCTAAATATTCACCAGGAATCTCTATAGTTTTGTCCCTATAATATAAATCAAGTGAAACCTTTTTATTATTACTATCCTTTTCTATAAAATCCGCTAATTTTGTCTTACCTGAATTGTTTTTGCCAACAATTGCCCATTTTCTTTTCATGATTTTGTTACTTCGCAAACATTAAATCCTAAAATTTCCTTGAAATATCTTTGTACTTCTGCAAGAGCTGTGTGCACTCCTTCGACATCTCCATTAATTAATACTGCTCCATTAAATCTATCTACAAATGCAATATCTACGCTTGCAGCTTTTGAAGCTATGTCAGCGGCTATTATTGAACTTTCTGTCGGTGTTAAGGTTAAAATCCCAAGAGAGCCCTCGTCCACCCCTATTCTGTCATTTACATTTGGATCAGGCGAAGATATTAAATGAAGCAATGTTATTTGTTTGCCGGGAACAGTTTCTTGAATAATTCTTTGTAAATTTTCCATACCCACTCCTAATGTCTAACAAGGTTTACATCTATATTTTCACTTCTTATCCAATTCTCAATATTGTCTAAATCTTCTTCTGATAAAGAGAACCCTCCCTCCATAGGATAAACCATGTCAAGTTGATCGTATTTTCCTACTCCATATCTGTGATAAGGAAGTATATCAATACCTTCAAAATTTTTAAAGAATCTGTATGGCTCTAAGAAATTGACAACTTCTTGTATTTCTTCAAAGCTATCGTTAACTCCCTTTAAGATTGGCATCCTGATTCTAACTCGGGAACCATTTTCAAGTAAATATTTTAAATTATTTAAAATTAATTCATTGTTAACTCCCGTTAACTCTTTGTGTTTTATTGGATCCATTTGTTTTATGTCAAATAGGAATAAATCAACATGTTCTTTAATTTTTTTGAGTTTTTCTATATCAGTGTAACCGCAAGTTTCAATCGCTGTGTTAATGCCTTCTATATGAGCACTTTCAAGTAGTGAAATTAAACTTTCTGCCTGTGCTGTACATTCGCCTCCACCGACAGTAAGACCGCCACCACTCATTCTGTAAAAGTCCTTGTCTTCATTTACAATTTCTATAAGTTCAGTTATTTTTTTATCTTCTCCTCTTACTTCAATTGCATTTTGAAGACAAGCTTTTTCACATCTTTTACAGTTTATACATTTTATATCTCTACGGACTTTATGTTCACTATTTTCCATATAGTGAATGTTTTTAGGACATACAGGAACACATGCTCCACAATTTATACAAGCATTTCTTTTAAGCATAACTTGATGTTCATATTTTAAGCCTTCTGGATTAGAACACCATTTACATCTCAAGGGACAACCTTTGAAAAATATTATTGTTCTAATACCCGGTCCATCGTGAACATTGTATTTTTGGACATTAAATATCCTAGCAGTCCTCTCAAGTTGTGCTTCATTTAATCCTCTGTCCATTTTAATCCTTTCTACTTCTTAGAAGTGTTCAAGCATTGTACGACTTATAATTTCATCTTGTACATCTTTACATAATTCTACGAAGAATGCAGAGTAGCCAGCTACACGTACAACTAAATCTCTGTGTTTTTCTGGATGCTTTTGTGCATCTATCATAGTTTCATTGTCAAGATAGTTGAATTGCATTTCTCCGTTTCCATACATACTTGCTGTACGAAGAAGTGTGATAAGTGCATTTTCTCCTTCTTTAGAATCAAGTAATCCCTTTTGAATCTTGAAATTATGCACCATACCCATATTCATTGAATCATTAGCTATTTTTGAAACTGATTTAATAATAGCAGTAGGTCCCTTGTAATCGGCTCCTTGAGTTGGTGAAATACCATCTGAAAGTGGAGCCCATGCTTCACGCCCATTTGCTGACGCTCCTGTCATTTGACCAAAAGGCGTGTTATTTGAAATTGAAAGAGTCCCATGACATAGTCTTGAGTAAAGTGTCTTGTATTTAGCGTGTTCTCTTTCAGTAAATATAATTACATCATTACAAATATCATCTGCATAACTGTCATCATTACCGTATTTAGGTGCATCTAAACAATCTCTTCTTACTTGCTCATATCCCTTAAAGTCTGCCTTAAGAGCTGTATTAAGTTCATTAAGCGTATATTTCTTATCATCAAATACTAATTTCTTAATAGCTGCCATTGAGTCTGCATAGGTTGCAAGTCCTGACCATACAACTCCCGGTCCGAAGTTATACATTGCTCCACCTGCTGATACGTCTTTACCTGATTCCATACATCCTTCATACATAATTGACATAAGTGGCTTTGGTGCTATATCTCTATGTGCTATTTGAGATAATGTTGTAGCAGCTGCTGTAAGTTTTGTGATATATGCTATTTGATCTTTAACCGCCTTTTCAAATTCTTCATATGTTTTGTATTGAGATAAATCCCCTTGATCTGGAGTAACTTGCTTTCCATACCATAGTGGTACACCGTGGTTTAAAGTAAGTTCAATTGCTATTGGCCATTGCGTATATGAAGTTGAAGTCCATTGATATAGTCTTCCTGATTTTTGAGGTTCAACGCAGCCCATCATGCAATAATCTCTGGCATCTTCTACACTTACGCCTTTAGCAAGCATCATCTTAATGTGAGTGTCATCAAAGTGACAAGCAGGAAATCCCATACCACTTCTAACTACATCTACAATTTTTCTCAAATACTTTTCAGGTGATTTATTGTGAATTCTAGTTGCAAGTGATGGTTGATAAATTTTTACATGTCTAACTGCATCCATTAATAGGTAAGTTAAATCATTTGTTGCATCTTTTCCCTCTCTAGTTACACCACCAACTGTCATATTTACAAATGGTTGATATCCTGCGAAGAATTTAGATGAGCCTTCACTTGTTAGCCACATCATTTCACTCATTTTGATTAGCATACATCCTGCAAGGTCAAAGGCTTCGTAATTATTCAATCTTCCTGATTCAATGTCAGCTTTATAGAAAGGATACATATACTGATCGACTCTACCAATTGACATACCAGTTTGATTTTCTTCAACTACTAGAAGTGACTCAATTGTAAATACTGATTGAATTGCTTCCCAGAAAGTTCTTGGTTTATGCGCTGGTACATATGCATTTACTTCAGCGATTTGTTCAAGCTCTCTCTTTCTCTTTGGATCGGTTTCCTTTGCTGCAAGTTCTTTTGCATATTCACTCATTCTTCTTGCATAAATCATTACACCTTCAGTTGTGTCTATAACTGATTTATAAAAATAAATTTTATTAATATCTTCTGGGTTAGAATAATCTAATTTTTCTAAATGAGCCTTTGCTTCATTTTGAATATCAATCATGCCTTTTTTCATAAGGATTACATCATATCCCGGGTTAGAATCTCCACCACCATTTATTTGGTGATAAGAACAATCTGATACAAAGGATTCACCCGATAATTCCCAAACTCCTGCATCTCTATACATGGCTTCACAAGATTCATCTAAAGATCTACCTTCCCAATATGGAAATAATACTTCTCGACAATATTTTTTGTCTTCTTCTGAAATATAAAATGGATCTTGAGGTCTTGTTGCAATAGTGTCAAGTTCTTCCTCTAACCATCTCCATGAAATATCAGGTGAGAATGCTCCACTTCTTGGTGCTCCGCAAGGTGCTCCAACAATAAGTTCGTTATCTTGTATTACAAGGGGTGCAGTTTCGCAACATTTTCTAAAAGATTTTGCTCTTAATACAATTTTTGGCATTCCTGGATTTTCTTTTGCAAGTTCTGTTACAATCTTCGCTCTATGTAGAGTGATTGTTGGCACTTGTTTTAAGAAGTTTTCCTTTAATGCCACATGTCTCTTAGTGGGACCATCTGGTATTTCTGTACCACATGAATCGTCATTACATGTTGCTGTTTTGTCTTCCTTTACTATGCTATTAGTTACTTGTTCAAACATGTTTCGAAGGTTTCTTCTTTCCTCTTCTGTCATGCGTTCAGTAGCTTTAGCTAATTGTTTTGAAAATTCTTTTAAATCCATAACTTTCTCCTAACTATCTTTTATATTTTTATATACTTCCTTGAATAAATTACTTCCTTCTTTTGATTTATTTATAAAATCTTTAAATTTATTTGATCTATTATCGTCCTTCATTGCAATTTGTTTGTATCTAACAAAATGGTTTGGATTTAAACTTGTTGATTTTTGTCCAGTTATTTGTTTATTCGTAACTATAAAACTAAGTGGCAAGTTGGAACTAAGCCCTATAGTTCCAAATCCCGTCGATGTGTTTACCAAAACCCTTGCAACAGGTTTTTTCTCTATAAATTGTTCAATTACATAATTGTCATTAGAATAAATAGAAAGACTTTGTCCTTTTTCATCATTTAATATTAGTTCCACACATTTTTCACAAGCATTTAGCCAATCATCTTCTATATACATTGAAAGTATTGGATGATATTTTTCTTTAGAATATGGTGAGTTTATAGACACATAGGGCTTAGTTACGATTAAGACTTTTATATCCCTATCAGTTTTTATATCAGCCATTTTAAGAAGCTCTTTTGCACTTCTTCCTATGAGTTCTTTTCTAATTTGTAAACTATCATCATATAAAATCTTTTGAAGTTTTATATGCTCTTCCTTAGTTAAAAAATAGGCTCCATTACTTGAAAAATAATTTTTTGCACCATCGTAAGCTTCATGATCTACAACCACTGCTTGCTCAACTCCTGGAAGAAGTCCATTGTTGAAGCTCTTACTTGCTATAATTTCCTTTGCTACACTTTCTAAGTCAGCGTTTTTGTCAATGAAAACAATATTATTTCCCATTTCCGCTAAAAAATGATCTGCATTTTTATTCTTTATACTTAACTTTTCATCACTTAATACATTTTCTATTATTAGAGAAATCTCTTCGCTTTCTACTAAAGTCTCATTAGATAAATCTGAATTTATCTTTAGTATAGAAACTACATTTCTAAGATATAAGTTTTCATAACAAATATCAGTGATTTCTTCCACCATTTTTATAATAGTTTTTTTAACTTTTTTATTAGCCACAATAATCACTGGATTTCTTGCACTAATTGCCATATAAATTATTTGAAAAGTTGTAAGAACGCTAAGATATGGTGCAATATATGCAAGTATTGTTCCCTTAGGCAGAGCAACAAAAACTTCCTTTGTGTTTTCAGATTTTATTACATCAAAAACCTTGGGGAAATTCTTTAACTCCTCGTCTATATTTTCGAGATAAAAATTAGCAAGATTATATTCATCCATTTCATTGCCATAGCAGCTTTCTTCATAGGACATATGAGTTAAAGATTTTAAATTTTTCTTCATGTATAGTTTTATTTGGTCTTTTAAACTTTCTATTTGATTATCTTTAAATTCTTTTAAGCTATCCCTTGCTATTACGGCGTCTTCTATTAAAATTCTCGCTTCTTGAAGAGACAAAAGATCATAATCAATAATTTTCATAATTCCTCCTTATGGAAGCAAATTATCTATCTCATATCTTTCTGTAATACTATATAAATCTCTGTGTGGACTCGGAATTACAAGTTTCGCATAAATATCTGCTCCCATTTCCTTTACTGCTCTTTCACCTGCAGCTACTGCAGCTTCAACTGCAGCTACATCTCCTGAAACTAGAACTGAAATATATCCACTTGCCACATTTTCATAGCCTATAAATTCTACATCTGCCGCCTTAATCATTGCATCTGCTGCCTCTAATACAAATACAAGCCCAAAAGTTTCAATTCCACCAAGTGCTCTAACTCTTACACTCTCATCTACATCATTGATCCCATGAACTGCAAGCACGTCTGCAACAGCCTTCACAGGCCTTTTCATAACATTTGCTGCAGTTACTTTTCCAATTTTTTTTGCAGCTTCAGCTCCACTTGATACAGATGATTCCACTGCAGCTATGTCTCCCTTAACCATTACAGTTACAAGAGTAGATCCAACATTTTCATAAGATACAAGCTCTACATCTGCTGCTTTTAACATTTTATCCGCAGCTTCAATTGCTGGTAACATACCTAGTGTCTCAACTAAACCAGCTGCTTCATTTCCTAAACACCTCATAAAACCTCCTATTTTATATATGAATTTATAGTTTCTTTTTGCTCAGGCGTTGCACTGTAATATACAACTAACTTATCCTTTATTAAATCATAACCATCTTCATTTATAAGCCCATTTTCTTTAGCTGTCATAAGTGATTCCACGATAATGCTTAGCTTAAAGGCTTTATGATCTTTGTACTCTTCATGAAGTGAATTATATATTTCCTCTGCCGAAACTTTGTCATGATTTGTTAAATATTTAAGGATTTCGTAATTTAATGGTCTTCTCATTATTTATTTCCTCCCTTGATATAATCTAGAGGATTCACACTCATGATAAAAATTCCAAAAGCCATTAATAGAGATGCAAACCATGTCGTAGGTGCAAGCTCGTATCCAGGGTTTTTAAGAATTACTCCAAGTATTATCCAACAGAAGAAGGGCCCAAAGAAAGCATATGTTCCGTTAAGTGCCATGCCAAGTGCTGTACCACACATTGAATTACCCTTATACCAAGTGTTGAATGTCAAAAATGTGAATAAACCACTGATTAAGAATATTAAAACTGTCTTGTCAGTGAGTGCAGTTGTTGTTAGACTTGCAATTAATGAAACACCACTTCCCTCAATTATTCCTAGAATTGGAAGTACAATTAAAAAGTTAAAAATTGTACTTGTTGTTTGACGAATTGCAATACCAATCTCTGAATCAATCATCGCAGTGCCAAATCCTGCAATTGTTCCTTCAAGTCCCCATCCAAAAGCTGCTATAAATGCCATGATCATTCCAAGTATCATCCCTGGTTTGATTTCTCCACTTAGACCAGACACTCCTATAATCGCACTAGCTATAAAACAAATTAAGATACCAAAAATCATTCTTGGACTTAACTTCTGTTTAAAAATCACTCTGCCTAAAATTGCTCCAATAGACACATTAAGTCCTGCTATTGGAATTACTACTGGTCCACCAGCTACTATCGCAAGCACATATGCAACTCCTGCTATTGGCGCACCTACAATAGCTGCAAAAATCATTATAAGTCCCGGTTTAGTCTTTACAGTTTTTATAAAGTCTTCAAATTTTCCCTTTATTAAGGCATTTGCTATTGCCCAGAATGCTGATAGCAAATCATTGATTCCCGTCGCTAATGTTCCAAGTATAAATGCTACTGCCATTGCTGATAGGGGAGATTTTTCTCCGTACCAGCCAGCCCATACTCCATAAGTTGTCGCTGTTGTAACAAACGCTGTGTATAAACCATATGTAACTCCAGAATAAATTCCAACTTTAATCCCCTTTTTGAAATATGTACTATCTAATTTCTTTTTCGCAAGATCAGCTCTATTTATTGAGCCATTACTTACTACCTCTTCCATATTGTCGCCTCCTTTAGTTTTTTTTATTGCAAACATTTTCTTTACCAGTATTTTATTATTTTCCCCAGCGTGATAGTCAATATCATATTTTAAATTTTTTTATATTCTTCTGAAATAGCTTAAAACTGATTTTTTATTTTTGTTTTATTTTTTTTTACACTTTTATCTTTGCTATAACTCAATAAAACTCTGCCGCAATGTTAAACTTTTTTCATCGCTTAAAATGTACTTATTTACTGCTATTTTGGCTTTTTAATTATTTTTTTATCTTTTTTAATTCAATAAAAAATAGACAAACCCATCAAATTTTGATAGATTTGTCTACACTCTGACTTATTTTTTATGAAGGAGCCTTTAAAATATTGTTTTAAATTTTATTTTTTCTTGATAATATTTCATCAGTTCTATTGTTTTATATTTTTTTATTTAAAACTAATGCCCCTATAAATACAAATATAAGCCCTAAAACAATATTTATTGTGAGTTCTTCTCCGAGAAAGATTACAGATAAAATTGTTCCAAAAACTGGAACAAATAATTTGTATATGCCAAACTCACTTGAACTATGCACCTGTAGAATACTTGTCCAAATTGTAAAACCTGTTGCCGATATAAATGCTCCATAAGATAGGAGTAGGAAAAGCGTAAAGTCAAAGTTTACATTGGATTTATGTGTTAGTGCTCCAATTACTATAAGGGGAGTTGCTCCTAGTAAAAATTGTGTTCCCGTTAGAATAAAGGGATTCTGTCTTCTTCCATACTTTCTTATTAAAACTGCTGCTAATGCGTTTAAAGTTGTTGCAATAAGAATAAATCCCTCGCCAGTAAATTTAAAGTGAAGCCCTTCTGCACCCTTTGCATTTGTAATAAGTATGCCAATTGTTCCTATTATGAGAGCCAACGCCTTTCTCTTTGTGAATTTTTCATCGCTAATAAAAATAACTGAAATTACTACTATTATAAAGGCATTAGATGCTTGAATAACTGCTGCAAGTGAGCCTAATGTGTTTGAAAGACCAATGTAATAAAACATATACTGAAACATAGTTTGTATGGAGGCTAGTATTATTATAAATTTAAAATTTATTTTATCTTTTTCAACTTTTCCTTTGTTAAAAATAAAGAAATATATAAAGGTCAAAATGCCAGCCATAAAAAATCTTATCCCTGCAATTAAAATTTTCCCACCGGAATCCTTAGGCAAAATATTTGCATGAATATATGTTAACTTTATTAGGGGAATTGCAGACCCCCAAAGAAACATCGCAAAAAGTGAAAAAATTATTGCCCATTTTTTTTCTTTAATTAAATTCATCATTCCCTCTCAATATTCCCTCTCAATGTAAAAAAGGAGGTCTCCCTCCCCTTCAATAATTTATTTTTAAAATTCTTCTATCTTTCTTCTAATATTTTCCTTTGTAAATCCAAATCTCTCGAAGACTTCCGAACCCTTTCCACTTGCTCCAAAGGTATCAATGGAAATTGCCATGCCCTTCATTCCAATATACTTGTGCCATCCAAAGGATGAAAGTGCTTCAATTGAAATCCTCTTAGTTATATTTGAAGGAAGAATTTCTTCTTTATATTCTGAACTTTGTCCGTCAAAAATTTCCATAGAAGGCATTGAAACTACACGAACACCCTTTAACCCTTCTGTTGCATCAAGTGCAAGAGAAACTTCAGAACCAGTTGCAATTACTATTTTTTCAAGCTCGCCTTCTTCTTTTTTTATTATATAAGCACCCTTGTTAATATCTCTCGATGAGTTTTCAAGTTGTGGCAAATTTTGTCTTGAAAGTGCAAGTACAAAAGGTGTGTTCTTCGAGTTAAAAGCGAGGTTAAGTGCTGCTGCTGTTTCTCTTCCGTCAGCTGGTCTTAAAACAACTACTCCAGGAATTGACCTTAACATTGCTAAATGTTCAATTGGTTCATGAGTTGGCCCGTCTTCTCCTACTCCTATGGAGTCGTGAGTGAAGATATAGACATTTGGAAGGTTCATAAGAGCGGCAAGTCTAATTGTCGGTTTTAAGTAATCGCTAAAAACTAAAAAAGTAGCTGCATAAGTTTTAAGTCCACCGTGCAATAAAATTCCATTAGTAATTGCTCCCATGGCATTTTCACGTACACCAAAAGTTAAATTTCTGCCAGTTCTGTTTTCTGCTGAGAAATATTCTTCTTCCTTTAAAATTGTCTTATTTGACGGACCTAAGTCTGCAGATCCACCAAAGATATGAATGTTTTCCTTTGCAATTTTATTTAAAACTTCTCCAGAGATGGCACGAGTTGCCATGTCCTTTTCAAAGGAATCATAATAAGAATCCTCTAAAAGTTCCTTCCTTTCAAACTTAAAGGAATTTTTGTAATCTTCGTATTCCTTTGGGTATTTTTTCGCATATTCTTCTTCGATTTTTTTCTTTTCAGAAGCTTTTTTTGTATTTTCTTCTACAATTTTTTGGAAATACTCTTTTACGTCATCTAAAACACAAAAGTCTTCGTCAGGAAGTCCAAAAAATTTTCTAGTTTCCCTTCTATTTTCTGCTCCAAGCGGTTCTCCATGAGCCTTAGCAGAATCTTCTCTAGGTGAACCATATCCGATTTTTGTCTTTACTTCAATAAGTGCTGGTCTATTAGATTTTTTAGCTTCTTCAATTTTCTCATTAATTTCATCTAGATTATTTCCATCTTCAACTAAAAAAGTATCCCATCCAAGAGCCTTATATCTTTCACGAACATTTTCAGAGAAAGCTAAATCAGTTGAACCTTCAATAGAAATTTTATTTGAATCGTAAAGTACAATTAATTTACTTAATTTTAATGTTCCCGCAAGAGATGATGCCTCGTTGGAAATTCCCTCCATTAAACATCCATCGCCTACAAGGGCATAAGTGTAGTGGTCTATAAGTTTTAAATCATCTTTATTATAAATAGCTGCAAGTTTTTCTTCTGCAATTGCCATACCAACTGCCATGGCAATGCCTTGACCTAGTGGACCAGTAGTTGCTTCCACTCCCTTAGTATGACCATACTCTGGATGCCCTGGAGTTTTTGAATCAAGTTGTCTAAAATTTTTTAAATCATCAAGGCTTAAACCATAGTCAAATAAATAGAAAAGTGAGTACAAAAGAGCCGATCCATGTCCCGCAGACAAAATAAATCTATCTCTATTTTCCCAATCTAAATCCTTAGAATCTCTTACTAAATGATTTTTAAAAAGTACATAAGCCATTGGTGCTGCACCAAGTGGTAGACCGGGATGTCCTGAATTTGCGCTTTCAATTTGATCAACTGATAGCATTCTTATAGTATTAACTGCTTTATTTTCGATATTCAAAATTTCACTCCTCATTCAACTGAATTTTTATCTCTCATAACTGCGAACAAAAACTTTGGCAAATCAATTTGTCTTTTAATCCTCGAAGGATTTTTTAAAAGTCTATATAGCCACTCCAATCCAAGCTTAATAAAAATCTCAGGAGCTCTATTTGCCCTTCCCGATAAAATATCGAGAACACCACCATTTCCAATAATAACCTTTGCCTTAATATCATCTTTAAATTCCTCTATCCACTTTTCCTGACGAGGAAAGCCAAAGCCCACGAATACAATATCAATATCCTTGCTGTTAATCTCTTCAATTATATTCTTTTCTTCACTAGATGTTTCGCCATCTATCCTAGAATTGAAATAGCCATTGTGAAATCCAGCCACATTAGCATTTTTATATTTCTCATTGACTGCCCTTGCAGCATCCTCTGCTACACCTTCCACGCCGCCTAAAAAATATAAATTTAGTCCCATTTCATCTGCAAGCTCCAATAACTTAATGGAAGTGTCAAAGCCCGTAACTCTTTCCTTTAAAGGCTTTTTTCTCATCTTTGACGCATAAATAAGACCAATTCCATCAGCTAAGACTAAATCTCCAGAATTAACTAAATGTCTAAGATTTTCATCTCTTTTAGCTGCCATGACAATTTCAGTATTTGGAGTGTAAATTTTTTTAAGACCCTTTCCCTTTAAAAAATCTCTTAAAATATTTTCACACTCTAAATTATCAATATTAAAAATTTCAACTCCAAAAATTTTTATTTTTTCCATATATCTCTCCACTATAAGTTTATCACATAGATCCTTCTATTTCTATAAATAAAAACCCAAAATAAAAGACTACCTCAAAAGAAGTAGTCTTTAAATATGTATGCTGTTCAATTATTTCATCGCCAAACTAACCTTTACTGCAGCGTCTATCTCGTCCATAACATCCTTGTCGAATTTACCGATTTTCTCCCTCAACCTTTTTTTATCTATGGTCCTCAGCTGTTCCATTAAAATTACAGAATTTTTTGGAAGTGGAACATCTTTAGCCCTTACATTTACGTGTGTTGGTAACTTCGCCTTGTTAAGTTGAGATGTAATTGCAGCAACAATTGTAGTAGGCGAGTACTTGTTTCCAATGTCGTTTTGAACAACAACTACGGGCCTTACTCCTCCCTGTTCAGATCCAATAACTGGCGACAGGTCGGCATAAAATATATCCCCTCTTTTTATCATCATATTTTTTCACCTTTTAAGGCAAGAGAGATTTTAAAGATTGATCTATGAACAATCCTAATATTATTTTAACACAATTTTAATTATTATACTTAAATAATAGGAATTAATTTTATTTTTTTACAAATTTTTAATAAATCTATTATAAATACATAGGCATTACAAAATTTATTGCAATCATAATCAATAAAGGAATTGTGTATCTTTTTGTTTCTTTTAAATTAAATTTTGTTCCACCAGGTAAATAATGCACAATTGCCGGTGCAGAAATCATTACATACCAAAGAACTTGTACATATATCGGCCCTCTAAACCTTTGGAAAAATTTTGCCACTCCTATTATTGCAAAATATGTATAAATAAGGTCAAATGCAAATAAAATTATAAAAAGTATTTTTCTATTTTTAAACATAATAACTCCCTTACATTGACATCCTAACCATGCTAATTGTAAATAAAATTAAAACTACTATATAAACTCCCATGGCTATTTTGTATCCCTTGCTCCAATTGTCCCTTTCTTTTTTTATCCAAATCAAATTTAAAACAAGAGCAAATAAACCTGGCAAGGCTACAATTATTGGACTTCTATGATTTTTGACAGACTCCGATATTGTGATTAGGACAAAAATGTTTAGGATCTGCCAAAAGGCATGGACTTTAAATGGATATGATTTCATAAAATTTCTTCATCTACTTTCACTTTTATAATAAATTAATTTTCGGTTTTTTTAATATTTACATGTAAACATTCAGTTATAGTTCGGGTTACATTACTTTAATGTTTATTATAAACCAAAAAAACAAATTTATTTTTTTTCAAAATTTTTAAATACTGTGCTTAGGTTTTTTATTAAGTCCCTTGCCCTTAGGCTAGTCTTTGAATTTTTCTTTGCATAAATATCTCCAGAAAGTCCATGAACATAAACTGCAAGTTTTGCTGCATCAAATAGGGAATAATTTTTCATAAAGGCAGAAATTATTCCAGTTAAGACATCACCAGATCCTGCCGTTGCCATGCCAGAATTTCCTGTATTATTTACATAAATTTCTTCGCCCTTTGTTACAATTGTTTTATTCCCCTTTAAGACTAAAATTACCTTATGTTTTTTTGCAAAATCAAGGGCAACTTTTTCACGATTATTTTTTATTTCTTCTAAAGATAGTTCCGTGAGCCTTGCAAACTCACCTTCATGTGGCGTTAAAATTGTTGTAAAATTCTTCCTCTCATCTAAAAGTTCTAAATTTTTTGACAAAATATTTAGTCCATCGGCATCTATCAAGAGATTTTTTTTCATCTTTATTACTTTTTCAAAGACAGCTTTGGCATATTCGCCAAGTCCCATTCCCGGACCCATGGCTATTGCGTCAAGTCCTGTTAAAAATTTTTCCATTTCCTCTAAGTTAAAAAAAGTTTTTGCAATGGGTTCAATATATTTTATAGACATAAGGTCAAAAATTTCTCGTGGCACAATATTATACACAAGACCTGCTCCTGCCTTTAATGCTGCATTTGACGATAGATAAGATGAACCTGTCATGCCAAGGGAACCTCCTACTATGGCTATTTTCCCAAAATCGCCCTTGTGTGTGTCCTCTTCTCTATTTTTCCAAAGGGATTTTATTTTTTCATCTAAAATTATTTTTTCTTCCATATTTTTAGAAATATTTTTGCAAGCTAATTTTGCAATTGCAATTGCGCAATTCCTCTCGTGGCTAATGGATAGATAAAATCTTTGGTCAAAAACTTCTGCATAGGGCATATCTTTTATGTATTTTATTTTTATGTCGTGAAAGGAAATTTTGCCTATACCAGTAGTCATTGCCTTTGAAACCGCTTCCTTTGCCGCATACATACCCGCTATTCTCTCGTAGGGATTTTTTCTCTTCCTTATTCTTTCTATTTCATCTTCATTAAAAACTTTTTGGAGAAAATTTACATGCTCCTTTATTATTTTTTCTATTCGTTTTACTTCTACAATATCTATACCAATCAAAGTTTCACCCCATTTGACAATTTATTTATTTTCGATTATTATATCATAAATAGTATGTATACAAGACGGAGAAGATATACAGTAAGCGAAAGCTGAATTACAATATTGGAGTCTATTAATTTTTGAGGCCTCGGCGAAGAAAGGTGGTACCACGAATGCGTCCTTTCATCGTGGGGTTCTTTTTATTTTTTTGGAGGAATTATGGAAAATGTATTTGATGTTTTAAGCGAGAGAGGTTATCTAGATCAGTGTACCTATGAAGATGAATTAAGGGAAATGCTGGGAAAAGAATCCGTTACTTTTTATGTTGGCTTTGATGCAACTGCAGACTCTCTAACTCTCGGCCATTTTATTCAAATTAGGGTAATGCAACATATGCAAAGGGCAGGGCACATTCCAATTGCTCTACTTGGCGGTGGAACTACAACTATTGGCGACCCATCTGGCAAGAGCGACATGAGAACTCTCATGGACAGAGAAACTATTAATTACAATGCTCAAAGATTTAAGGAACAAATTTCTAATTTCTTAGATTTTTCTGAAGGCAAGGGCATTATCGAAAATAACGCAGACTGGCTTTTGAAATTAAATTTCTTGGATTTCGTTAGAGAAATTGGCGTTCATTTTTCTGTAAATAGAATGCTACAATTTGATTGTTACAAAAACAGAATGGAACAAGGCCTTACTTTTTTTGAATTTTCTTATATGCTTATGCAATCCTACGACTTCTTATATCTTTACAGAAAACATCACTGCAAGCTACAAGTCGGTGGTTCAGACCAATGGTCTAATATCCTTGGTGGCTATGAACTCGTTAGAAAATTAGAAAACGACAAAGTTTATGCAATGACTTTTAAACTTTTAACTACTGCTGCTGGAATCAAAATGGGAAAGACTATGGCTGGTGCAATTTGGCTTGATAAGGAAAAAACTACCCCTTATGAAATGTTCCAATATTTGAGAAACTGCGATGATAGAGATGTCATCAAATTTATGAAGCTTCTCACAATGCTTCCTCTCGATAAAATTGCTGAATACGAAAAATTAGAAGGTGCTGAATTAAATAGGGCAAAGGAAGTTTTGGCTTATGAAGTTGTAAAGGACATCCACGGAGAAGAAGCTGCAAAATCCGCCCTCGATGCTTCCCATTCGCTTTTCGGTGGCAAAAAAGATTCTGATGACATACCTTCAACTGAAATGGCATCAGATAAATTTAATGAACCTGTTGGAATTTTAAATTTAATGACTGAACTAGGCCTTATTAAGACAAATTCTGAAGGTAGAAGACTTATAACTCAAGGTGGAGTTAGCATTGACGACAAAAAAATAAGTGATCCAAAACTTGAACTTACTAAAGATGATTTCAAAAATGGCGAAATTATTATTAGAAAGGGCAAAAAAGTTTATCACAAAGTTATTTTAAAGTGAGGTTAATATGAATATAGAACCAAAAAAAGTTTTTGATTATTTTGAAAAGTTATCAAAAATTCCTAGAGAATCTGGAAAGGAAAAAGCTGTCTCTGATTTTTTAAAAAAATTTGGAGAAGATGCCGGCTATGAAGTTACTCAAGATGAAAGTTTAAATATAATTATGGAAGTTCCAGCCACAAAGGGCATGGAAGATAGACCTAAGGTCATACTCCAAGGTCATATGGACATGGTTTGTGAAAAAGATAAGGATTCAGACCACAATTTTGCAACTGACCCCATTGAATTAATAGTAGATGGCGACAAACTTCACGCAAAGGATACTACCCTTGGTGCAGACGATGGAATTGGCGTTGCAATGTCAATGGCACTTGCCGAAGAGGAGCATGGTCCACTAAAAATAATTGTAACTGTGTCTGAAGAAACTGATATGCACGGAGCGAAGAATCTTGACGCAAAATATCTCGAAGGCAAGTATTTAATCAACATCGACTCCGAAGAAGAAGGAATTTTAACTGTTTCATCTGCTGGCGGAAAATTGCTACACTCAAAATTTAAACCTGAAAGGGAAAATTATTCTGGAAAAGCTTTTGCACTTGATCTCCACGGATTTTTGGGTGGACACTCTGGAATGGAAATTGCAAACAACAAGGGCAATATGATTAAAGTTATTGCAGAAATTTTAAATAAATTAAGTCATGTAAATTTAATCGACATAGACTGCGGCACAAAACAAAATGCAATCCCAAGAGAAGGAAAACTTTCTATTATTTGCGACGAAAAAGAGCTAAAGGATGCCATTAATTACGTTAAAGATAAATTTAAAAATGTCGATGGAGAACTTATCATCGAATGCGAAAAAACTTCTCACGAGGGAAAAATTTTGACAGCAGAATCTAGCGAAAAACTTGCAAAATATTTATTAGAACTCCCAACTGGACCTCATTCCTTTATAAATGAAGAAAAAAAAGTTCTTGAATCTTCATCAAATCTCGCAATAGCAAAATTAGTCGATGGAATTGCAGAAGTTTTTGTATCATTGAGATTTGCAAGCTCATCACTTTCTGAAGAATTTGGAAAAGTTTATCTAGACATAGCTGAAAAATATGGAGTCGAAGCTGAATTTATAAATCCATATCCTGAATGGGAATATAGAAGGGAATCTACTTTTAGAGAAATTGTAAAGAAAATCTATAAAGAAATGAAGGGTACTGAAATGGAAGAAGAATTTACTCACGGAGGACTTGAATGCGGAGTATTCTTTACAAAAAATAGGGATCTGGACATTATTTCCATTGGCCCAGACATTAGGGGTGCTCACTCACAAAAGGAAACTCTTTCAATTTCTTCAACTAAAAGAGTATACGAGCATCTTAAAAAAGTTCTGAAGGAAATTTAATAAAAAAAATTATGGCTGCCACTTGACAGCCATTTTTCTATTTAACAATATAAGAATATAAAACTTTTATATTTTTATATATTTTTAGTTTCTAAATATTTTTCCTTGATAATTACAACTTAATAAAACTAAAAAATTTTTTTATCACTAAATAAATTAAATTTAATACCACTGCTGCTATTAAACATATAATATACAACAAGCCTAAATTCATAATCAATTTGAAATCAATTATACCCACTTGGCTATAATCTTCAGCTGTATATGCCGCCAAAAATATTATAAATAATAAAAAAACAACTCTATTTTATAAAATAACTCTTATATTATATGATAATTATTGTTTGTAAAATGTATCTGCATAATGAAGACTTATAATCTAAAATCTACGTCTTCAACTAAATAATTTTTTTTAAAAAAAGAAACCCTAGAGGTTTCATATGTAAATTCAAATAGAATTTATAGATTTTTTATTGCGATAACTTCGTTTTTATTTAATATAAGTTGGTCTGTAAGTGCTTCAACAATTAGTAGCCCTCTGCCATTGCAATTCTTTTTTGTACAGTCATATAGAGATGTGTCAAAATCCACGCCTCTACCCTCGTCTTTTACAATTATCTTTAAAGATTTCTCGTCTAAAAGCAATTTTAGACAAACTTTTTTGTTGAGGTCTTCTTCATTGCCATGCATGGCTCCATTTACAACAAGTTCGTTTAATATAACTTTTATATCAAATAATTTTTCTTGGTCTTCTATAAAGGGATATAAATCCATAATTGCAGAATCTAAAAAATTTTTTATTAAAGATAAATCACTATTAACAAAGCCCTTAAATTTATATAAAGTATCCATAATTCTCACTCCATTTATTAAAAAATACCCATTACTTTCATCTTTTAAACTTCAATTAATATTTGTGATTTTATTATTTTTAAAATTTTACTGTATTATATTTAGTAATTTGTTATAATGAAAATAAGCTTGTGTAGCAAGTATTTTTATTAGGAGGAAGATCAATGAAAAAATACGAATGTACACTTTGTGGTTATATTTATGACCCTGAAGTAGGCGACGAAGAAAATGGAATCAAAGCGGGAACTGATTTTGCTGATCTACCAGAAGATTGGGTATGCCCACTTTGTGGAGCTGAAAAATCAGATTTTGAACCAGCTGAATAATTATATTATTGAAGGCATATGCCTTCTTTTTTTTTATGTAAAAGACCTCTTTACTTTATATAAAAAGGTCTTTTATAGATTTTAATTTAATTAATCTTCTTCTAAAATCTTTTTCCACTTGTCTAAACTTTCAAGCTCTTTTTTAGAAAGTTTTGGAAACTGTGGATTCATTTCTTTTAGCTTTTCTAAAATTACTTCTGAAACTAAGTACCTTGAAAACCACTTTTTGTCTGCTGGCACAATATACCAAGGTGCTGTTTTTGTCGAAGTTTTTACAAGCATATCGTCATAAGCCTTCATGTAATCGTCAAAATACTTTCTCTCAGTTATATCAGATGATGTGAACTTCCAGTTTTTTTCTGGTCTTTCAATTCTCTCCATAAGCCTTTTCTTTTGTTCATCTTTAGAAATGTGAAGGAAGAATTTTACAATTGTTATTCCATTGTTTGAAAGATATTCTTCAAAATTATTTATCTCTTCAAATCTTTTTTCCCAAATATCCTTAGTGACTAAATTTTTTGGAAAGGGTTGATCCAAAACTAAATTGTGAACCCTTGACACAAGAACATCTTCGTAATGACTTCTGTTAAAAATTCCAATTTCGCCACGAGGTGGTAATTCCTTTGTAACTCTCCATAGATAATCGTGATCCAATTCATTTTCACTTGGCTTTTTGAAGGAGGCAACCTTTGTGCCCTGTGGATTTACGCCAGTCATAATGTTTTTAATAAGAGAATCCTTTCCCGCAGCATCCATTGCTTGTAAAACTATTAATAAGGACTGATTGTTTTCTGCGTAAAGTTTTTCGTGATATTCACGCATCTTCTCAATGTTCTCGGGAATTAAGACTTCTTTTACTTCCTTTTTTTCTAACTTGCCTTTATAAGAAGTTGGAACATCGTATAAATTTAATTTTTCCTTTCCTTTTACCAAGTATCTCGCTGTATTCATTAAAACCCCGCAATTTCTTTAGAAAAAATAATTGACGCTTCGAGCATTTGAGTGGTAACTTGATGAGATGTGGCTTCAAAAGTTTGAAAATCCAAAAGTTTTTTGTCGCTATAAATTTTTTCAATTTTCCTCGCAAAGGACTCTTGACCAGCTGGGTCAATTATATCATCGTCTTCTCCATTGTATAGTACAATTGGTCTATCTTTAAAATTTTCTGGGCTATCCATTGGATTCATATCTAGGAAAAATTCATTAATCCTAAATTCATTTTCGTCAATCTTTTCTTCCTTTTTAATCTTATTTAAAGCATCTACAAGTGCATGCCAATCGTTTATACCATTATAAACAAAGGCCATTTTCAAATCTTTTTTAAAATTATAAAGCCCTCCTGCAGTTATAGCACCCATGGAATGACCGCCTACTGCAATTTCATTTTCAGGATAATTTTCTTCTATAAATTTAAAAATTGAAGGTGCCTCTTCAATATTGTGCATGATGACTTTTAAAATATACTTAGCCTCAATGTCTTCGGCTGTATAGTCGAGATCTATATTATTTCTCTCTCCATGATATCTTGCATCGGGTAAAATTACTCTATATCCATAGCTGGCAAAAATATTTCCACGGAAAATTTGATTTTCCTTACAAGAACCCCAACCGTGGTAGAAAACAATTGTCTTATTTGTTTTCAAGTTGGGCTCAATAATTATCGCAGGAACTTCTCCTATATTTATCTTATTTATATCTGAATAATTCATTTTTAAATACTCCATAATTCACCTCAGTTACATTATATCAAAATAATTTTTTTTGCAAATTTATTTTATGCTTTTAAATTACATGATATATTATTATTGGTGATATTTTGAAATACGAATTAAATTATGAAGAAATTCATAAAATGATAAAAAATGGCGAAAAAATAAAATTTATAGACATGAGAAGTCCAAGGGAGTTTAATGAAAATAGAATTCCCGGCGCAGTTAATCTTCCTATACTAGATGATGAAGAACGGAAAATTGTCGGAACAACTTATGTAAGGGAAAGTGTGGAAAAAGCAAAATACCTTGGAATAAATTTTGCAAAGGATAAGCTTTTAGATTTCTATGAAAAAGTTATTGAACTCACAGGAAATTATGATCATGTGATAATTTATTGCTCTCGTGGCGGCTACAGGTCCAATGTGTTTTTTTCATTTCTGCGTGCCCTTAATGTGAATGTAAAAAAATTAATTGGCGGATACAAGGCATACAGAAAATATATTAATGAAAACCTAGATAATTTAATTGCACAAAAGGATTTTGTAATTTTGTGCGGCAAAACCGGCGTTGGAAAAACTGAAATTTTAAAAACTTTAAGTTCCAACTTTCCCGTGCTTAATTTGGAAAAACTTGCAAACCACAGAGGTTCAATTTTTGGTGGAATTGGATTAAATAATCAGCCTTCTCAAAAATATTTTGAATCACTTCTATTTGAAGCCTTGGATAATGATGAAAAAACTTTTTTCACCGAAGGAGAAAGTGCAAAAATTGGAAATATTCAGCTGCCAAAAATTTTAATTGAAAAAATTTCTTCTGGCAAAAAGATAGTTATAGAAGATAAAATAGAAAACCGCATAGCAAGAATTAAGAGAGATTACAATTTGTCCAATAAAGATGAGATCTATAAGGCTTTAATAGAAATTAAAAAATTTATTTCTCATAAAAAAGAAAGTATTTACTTAGAAAAATTTTACGAAGGCGATTACGACTTTTTAATCCGCGATCTCTTGTTAAATTATTACGACCCTAATTACAAAAAAAATTACAGCAGTGATGATTTGCATTTGGCAAATGATTCTGCTGTAATAAAAAATATTTTAAATTTTAAAAATTCTATTTGACTTCCCAGGTAGGTGGCGTAACTCCTCTTTCTCTTAAAAATTCATTTGCTCTAGAGAAGGGTTTAGAACCAAAAAAACCTCTGTTGGCAGAAAGTGGCGATGGATGCACGCCTTCTATTACAAGATGATTTTTATTATTTATAAATTTTTTGCGAGCCTTTGCGTGATTGCCCCATAGTATGTAGACAATGGGCTCTTTTTTTTCATTTATTTTTTCTATGACTGCATTTGTAAAAATTTCCCAACCAATTTTTGCATGGCTCATTGGCTGATGTGCTCTCACAGTTAATGTTGTATTTAAAAGCATTATGCCTTCGTCTGCCCACGATTTTAAATAACCTGTGCTTGGTATTGGAAGCCCTAGATCTGAATTAAGTTCTTTATAAATGTTTTGAAGTGAAGGCGGAATCATAACACCATCCTTCACAGAAAAAGCAAGTCCGTGAGCTTGACCAACATTGTGATAGGGATCTTGTCCTAAAATCAAAACTTTTAAATCCTTGTAAGATGTATAGTGAAAGGCGTTAAAAATATCTTCAGCCTTTGGAAATATTTCGTAATGTTTGTATTCTTCAATTAAAAGTTTTCTAAGTTCTTTGTAATAATCTTTTTCAAACTCTTCTTCCAAAATTTCTTGCCAGTCGTTTTTAAAAATTGTCTTCACCAAATCATCTCCTGAAAAAATCAAAAATACTTTTCTTTAACGTTGGATCAATTAGCTCTTCAAGTTCCTTCCTGCTTTCATTTGTAGAAAAAATTACAAGCCTATCGCCCTTTTCAATTCTCGTATTGCCCCTAGGAATTACTGCTGAATTGTCGTATCTAATTATTCCTCCAATAATAATTTCTCTATGAAGATTAATTTCAGATAATTTTTTGCCAATGTAAATAAAATCGTCGGGGATTTTTATTTCATAAACTTGTGCCTTGCCTCCAAACATATAGTTTATTGAAACCTTCATATCCGTGTTAATGGATTTAATAATTTCATTTGCTACAATGACCTTTGGATCAATAACTCTATAAATGCCAAGGCTTTCTAAAATATTATCGTAGTTGTTGTCCCTTTGTATAATTACATTTCTTGAAATTCCATGATTTCTCGCCATAAGTCCAAGAACGATGTTTAGCTCGTCAGAATCCGTCATAGAAATAAAAACTGCATCCTTTGAAATATTTTCTTCCTTAAAAATTTTGTCATTTTTTAAATTTTTATTTACAACAAAGGCTCTATTGAGTTTTTTTCTAAAGTCTTCAAATTTTTCTCTATTTGGTTCAATTATTTTTAAATTTACATTTTCAAGATTAGCAATAATCCTGTTAAAAGTCATGTCTCCAGATGCAATTACTACATCTCTTACTTCTTCTTTCTCCTTTATCTCAAAATGAGAGTATTTAAAATTTCTAATATCTCTTGAAAGTCCCATTAGATACATGTAGTCGCCACTTTTTAAAATAGTTTCACCATCAGGAACTATTAAATCGCCCTCTCTAAGTATCCCAACCACCAAAATTGTCGAAAGAGATCCAATTTCCTTTATCTTTAAATTTTCAAACTCCTCATCCATGTCGATGTAGTGACCTGTAACTTCAATTTTCCCCTTGCCAAAATAATCTGCTTCATAATAGTTGGAGCTTCCAATTAATTTTGTCGCAAGTTTTGCACACTCAAGACTTCTGTTAAAAATATTTACAATATTTGGGAGAGAATTTTTTATAATTCCAATTTCAGAAATATTTTCCATTTCATCAAGACGTAAAATTATTTTTACACTGAGATCTTTAAAAATTGATGCCATTATTAAATTTGTCTTGTCGCTATCTGTCGCTATGATAGCATAATCATAGCTTTCTAAATCCATAGTCAAAACAAAATCTTCGTCTAATACATCGCCCTTAATTTTTGTCACAGTGTTTGTGATTTTTTCAAAGTTTAACTCATCTCTATCAACTACATCTATTTCAAATTTTTCTAGGCTAAGTGTATTTGCAATTGTAGATCCAACTTTTCCTGAACCAATAATTAAAATTTTCATTATAATTTAATAATATCCTTTCTATGTCTACTCCTTGAGAATAATGCTAAAATCGTAAAAAATTCAAGCCTTCCAAGAAGCATAAGTGCACTAAAATATAATTTTAAAAAGTCGCTATAAAAATAAAAGTTTTTTGTCGGACCAATTTCTCCAAATCCTGGACCTACATTTGAAAGTGTAGTTGTAACAGAAGAAAATCCTGTTATGATATCTGTTCCAGAAAGTGTAACTATGCCAGTTGAAATTATTGCAATTACAAAATAAGTCCCAAGGTAAGCATTTATTCCAAGGACAACTTCATCAGATAGAGTTTTTCCATCGGATACAACTGGAAGAACTGCCTTTGGATGTGTAGCCTTCCTCATTTCTCTTTTTATAAGTTTTAATAGAATTGAAATCCTAATGATTTTAATTCCACCGCCAGTTGAACCAGCACATCCACCAAAAATCATTAGTATTAACAAAATAAATTTTGAAAAACTTGGCCACAAATCATAATCTGCATTGGCAAAACCAGATGTAGATGATATTGATGTAACTTGAAAGGCTGAATCTCTAAAGGCTATAAAAAGCGAGTTGTAACCCTTTGAAAATAAATCTAAAGCAATTAAAACAATTGAGCCCACTGTAATTAAAATCCAAAGTTTTAACTCGTCGTTTTGAAGAACTTCTTTGAATTTTTTTCTAGAAATTAATGCATATATAGTAAAGTTTGTTGAACTCAAAAACATAAAAAACGCAAGAATAAAGTGAACAGCATTTCCTTTATAAGACATAAAAGAATCGTTATAAGAGGAAAAACCACCAGTGCCAAGTACTCCAAAAGTGTGAACGAAGCTATCAAAAGCAGGCATGCCTGCAATTTTTAAACATATAAAAAGTGCAGCAGATAAAGTAATGTAAATAATATAAAGTCTTTTTGAAGATTGAGAAATCGTAGACTCAATTTTGCCTGCAACTGGTCCTGGTGACTCTGCCTTAAATATTTGAAATCCTCCTACTCCAAGTTTTGGAAGAAGTCCAACAGTAAATACAAGTATTCCCATACCTCCAATCCAGTGAGTAATAGATCTCCAAAGAATAATTGATCTTGGAAAGGATTCTATTCCTGATATAACTGTGGCGCCTGTCGTCGTAAAGCCCGATACAATTTCAAAAAAGGAGTCCACATAAGTCATTTTTGCTGAAATAAAAAGGGGAATTGCTCCAACAATGGATACTAAAATCCAAGATGCTGTTACGATTAAAATTCCATCTCGGGGTGCAAGAGAAATCTTTTTTACTTTTAGGTTGATTAAAATTAATCCCAAAAAAGCAGCAATTGCCATTGGGATTATAAAGCCATTAGCACTTCCATCTCTCTCTATTAAGCTAAGTATAAGAGATGGTGCCATAAAAGCTGTTTCTATTAACAATATATAACCGAGTATTTTTGAAATAAGCTTATAGTTCATCCAATTTCCCTCGATTCTTAAAAGATTTTAGTACATCATTTAATTTCCCTTCCGATGAAAAAAACTTTTGCATCTTTGGTGCAACTTCATGTTTTGAGAATAAAACAATCCTATCACCAACTTGTAGAACTGTCTTTCCATTTGGAACTATCATTTTATTATTTCTCACTACAGCAATAATAAGGATTCCCTCTGGAAGATTTAATTCTTCAAGTGATTTGCCACAAACCAAATATTTTTCCTTTATAATTAATTCTGCACATTCAACTTGTCCATTTAACAAAAGATGAAGTGAAAGAGAGCTCTTTCCTCTGATTTCCTTTAACATTTCTGCAGCTGTTATATAAGAAGTATTGAAAACGGCATCTATGTCTAATTTATCTAAAATCTTGTCGTAATTGGTTCTGGAAATCTTTGCAACAGACTTATAAATTCCAGTTTGTTTTGCAACAAGACTCATAAGTAAATTTGCCTCGTCAATTCCAGTTGCTGCTACAAAGGCATCATAAGTGTGCAACATCTCTTCTTCAAGGATGCCTATGTCAGTTCCGTCTCCATTTATTATCTCTGCGTCTGGCACAATTTCCTTTAATTCAAGGCATCTCTCTCTATTGATTTCTACAATTGTAACATTAATATTTTCTTTTAATAAAAGTATGGCAAGGTATAATCCAGTTTTCCCGCCGCCTAAAATCATTGTGCTTCTAAGAGATCTAGTTTTTTTTACACCAGTATGTTCCTTGTCAAACAATTCTATATTTTCGGATTTTCCTGCTAAAATTATTACGTCGTTTTCTTCAAGGACTGTACGACCATTTGGTATAATAGCATCACCATTTCTTGAAATCGCAGAAATCAAGAGATTGTTAATTTTTTCGATATCCATAATTCTTTTACCACTAAAATTTGGATCCTTTGCAATATTAAATTCAACAAGGGAAACTTTTCCGTCCGCAAATTCATCATAGTAAAGTTGATATCTCTTCATGAGGTACTTTACAATGTACCTTGCCGTAGCATTGTCTGGATTAATAATTTTATCTATCTCAAGTTCCTTTGATATGAAATCCAAGTGTTTTCTATACTCGGGATCTCTAACTCTCGCTATGGCATATTTTGCTCCAAGCTTTTTTGAAATTGTACAAACTATTACATTAGCCTCATCATTAGTAGTTGTTGCAATTACATAATCAAATAGAGATATATCAAGTTCTTCCAAAACTCCAAAATCAAGCGCATTTGCACAAATACTAAAAACGTCAAGAGAATTTGAAATATTTTCAATTACGTCCTCGTCATTATCTACTACTGTTACTTCGTAATTCTCACCTATTAGTGAAGCTGCAAGTCTATAACCTAATTTACCAGCACCTACAACTAAAGCCTTCATATTTCCTCCTAAAAAATCGGATCTAAAATTATTTCAAAATCATAGTCCTCATAAATTGATTTTAATTTATCAACTAGCTCTCTTTTCAGAGCCTCTTTTTCCTTCAAACTATAAACAGCGTCGGCATTATAATCAATGTCGATGTATATTTTTTTATCTTCAAGCACTATATCGTGAAAAGAATAAATATTTAAACTTTCTCTAATAATTTTTTTAAGATCTTCTGACACTGATTTAATTATGGCGCTACTGCTGCCCAGTGGATCAGCGTGAATAATTAGCTTGATTCCTAAAAGTTCAGATATTTCCCTTTCCACTTTATCTACTATATTATGCGCCTCTTCAAGTGTCAAATTATAATCAAGAGCAGCATCAATTAATACAATTATGTTGTCTGGGCCAAAATCTGTTACCATCATATTATGAACATTGGATATACCATCATAAGTTGAAACCTTTGACTTTATCTCGTGCTTAGTTTCTTCTGTAAGACCTCTACCCAATATAATTGAAATAGTTTCATAAATTAGAGATAGTGCAGTGTATAAAATAAATAGTGCCACCAAGACTCCAACATAGCCATCTAAATTTTTTCCAGTAAATTTTTCTATAATTATAGAAATAATTACCACAAGGGTAATAAGTGTGTCGCTAAGGGAATCCTTCTCCTGTGCCTTTAATGTTACCGAATCAATTTCCCTCGCCACATGAGAATAAAGAGACGCTTGCCAAAATTTTATAAATACAGTTATTATTAATACCAAAATTGTAGAACTTGGATATCTTATATCTATGGGATGCAAAATTTTTTCAACAGAAGTCCTCAAAAATTGAAAACCAACTGAAAGTACAATACCACTTACTACAAGTGATATTAAATACTCAAGCCTTCCGTGACCATAGGGATGATCTCTATCCCTTGGCTTTGAAGCAAGTTTTATCCCAAAAATTGAAATAATTGAACTAGCACAGTCCGTAATATTATTAACAGCATCAGACAATATGGAAATTGAACCTGTAAAAGTATATAAAATAACTTTTAAAAGGGCCGCAAATATATTTGACAATAGTCCAAGAATAGATGTCTCCTTTGCAATTTTCGCTCTATCGTAGCCATAGGCATTAGTGCCTCTTTTTAAAATGAGTTTTGCTAACATTTATCCTCCATAAATAAAAACAGGCACAATGCCCATTTTTAAAATTTATTATAATTATATTCATTATAGCACTGAAATATTAGTAATAAAAGAAAAGGATCAAGAATTCAAAAGCCAACTTCAATCTAATTTATAAAAATATTAATTAAAACTTATAGGATTATATTTGCCCTCAATTCAAAATCCTATAAGTTTTTTTTGCAAAAAATGTACCAAAGCATGCTCTGGTACATTAAAAATTATTTTATTCCTTTTATCGCAAATCAAATAAATTTTTTAAGTTTATGAAGTAATAATCCTTCTGCAACTTCATCTGCCTTTTCCTTTGAATCTAGTATCTCAACTAATTTTACTCCAAGTAAAATTGCTAAAGCAGGTCCCATTGCTGTAATAATGTTTTTTTCAACGACTACTGCTTCATCTTGTGGATCTTTTACTTTAAGTCTATTTTCTACTCCTGGATAGCAGGTAAATTTGCCATCTTTTAAAATTCCTGCTGCATCTAGAACCTGTGGTCCTGCACAAATTGCGACAACTTTTCTCCCATTGTCGTTAAATAAATTTGTACATTCAACAACTTTTTTATCCTTCATTAAATTTGTGGCACCAGGTTGTCCTCCTGGAATGTACATCGCCCTATAATCTTCAATATTTATTTCATCAAAGATTTTGTCGGCGATGACCTTTACATCGTGAGTTCCTCTAACTTCATTTCTGTCAGTAATAGAAACTGTTTCAACTTTAAGATTAGCCCTTCTAAGCACATCTACAATAGTTAATGCTTCAATTTCTTCGAAACCATCCGCTAAAAATACCAATAAATCTTTCATAATGACCTCCTATTTATTCATAATAGAATCCACTGCATTTATAATTGCAGATCTAAAACCATCCTTCTCCAAAGACTTTAATCCCTTAATAGTTGTACCGCCTGGTGTAGTAACTTGATCCTTTAACTCACCTGGATGAAGACCAGAAACTCTAACCATATTTGCAGATCCAGCCACAGCTTGTGAAATTACTCTATAAGCCACATCTCTCTTCATTCCATAAGATACTGCCGCATCTGCTGCTGCCTCAATATACATATAGACATAAGCAGGCATACAACCGCAAACTGCTTCATAAATTTTTATATTTTTTTCTTCAACAATTTCAGTTTCTCCAAAGGAAGAGAAGATTTTTCTTAATTCCCTTAATTCTTCATCTGAAATATTTTTGCCTGGACAAATTCCTGTCATTGAATTTAAAATTTTCGCAGGTGTATTTGGCATTGCCATCAAAAGTTTTTTCCCTGGCAATTTTTCTTCTAATTTTTTTAAATCGTAACTTGATGTAACGGAAATTATTATTTGATTTTCTACGCTTTCCTTAATTTTATCCAACAATTCGTCATAAGCATAGGGCTTAACTGTAAGAATTACTGCATCAGCATTTTTCACTACATCCACCTCTGACTCGACAATATTTGCCCTCTCAAAACCCTTAAATTCATCTCTTTTGTCTTTATTTATATCATATAGAAAAGTTTCTATATTATTATCTAAAAGACCCTGTGCCATGGCAGACCCCATATTGCCAAGACCTACTATTCCCATCTTCATTACAACCACTCCTTAATTAGATTATACACGATATTATTTAATTTTTCATTTATGTGCTATAATTAATTAGGTGATTTTATGAAAAATATTTCTTTGTTAAAATTATTTTTAACATTTTTTAAAATAAATGCCATAACTTTTGGTGGCGGATATACTATTGTACCTGTTATAAAGGATATTTTTGTTTCTGACTTAGAACTAATAGATGAAGATGATATGATGGACATAGTTGCCATTTCTCAAGGTGGACCTGGTGCCATGGCAATTTCTTGTTCAGTCTTAACTGGGTATTACTTAAGGGGTCCTATTGGTGCTATAACTTGTCTAATTGCATCCTCTCTTCCCTGTTTGATAATTTTATCTATAATTTCAAATTTTTATCAAGAATTTAAAACTAACTTTTATATAAAGGCAGCTCTTGAAGGCATTAGTGGAATAATATCCGCAGTTTTATTTATTACAGTTTTTCGCATGGGAATTTCTTCCTACAAAAAAAATTCAAAATTTAGCGTCGTAATGATTGTACTGGTCTTTTTAGTTGCTTTCTTTACAAAGATTAACACGGGACTAATTATTCTATTATGTGCAATAGCCGGAATTTCTTATTTTAGTGTAATGGAGAGATACAAAAATGTTTGATTTATTTTTAATTTTCTTTAAAATCGGATGCTTTGCCTTTGGCGGAGGCTACGCAGTAATACCTTTAATTTCAAAATATGTTGTAGAAGAAAACGGCTGGATAAACACCAGAGAATTTATAGATTTAATTTCAATCTCACAAATGACCCCAGGACCTATCGCCATAAATTCTGCAACTTTCGTTGGACAAAATATACACGGAATAATTGGATCAATTATTGCAACTACAGGTTTTGTACTTCCACAATTTGTTTTGATGACGATTCTAGGTTACTTTTTATTTAGCAAGGACAAAAAATTTAAAATTATGGATTACTCCCTTCTTGGAATAAAGGCAGGAGTTGTATCACTAATTTTTATAACTACTCTAAAATTATTCAAGTCCTCAGTTTTTCCAGAAGGAATTAAACTTGAAGGCATGAGCATAGCCGCACTGATTTCCTTTGTACTTGGTTTTATCCTCTATCTAAAAAAAGTAGACCTATTTAAGTTAATAGGTCTTGGTGCAATAATTGGCATCGTAGTGAAACTTTCCTTAAATTATATTTAAAAGTGATGGTGGTGTTGCAAAATAGATGATTCTATTTTGCACATCACTTTTTTTTAATAAGGATTCTTCACTAAAATAAACAATACTCTATTAACTTTTTATTTTTTAACTTTTCAATCCACTCTCTCAAAATAGCATTATAGCCATAAATTATTCCAGCAAGTCTACCTGTAATAGCTGTAGTTGTGTCTGTGTCATCTCCAAGGTTTACTGTTTTTAGAAGGGCGTCTTTATAATTATTAGTGTTTAATATGCACCACAAAGAAGCGTCCAAAGTATGATATGCGAAGCCAGCCTATTTAACTTAGTCTATACTTTTATTTCCTACATTTAATTTTTCGCCTTTAATTAAATTCCTCGCAATATGCACATAATCTACGCAAGCTTTTCATGAAATTTCATGAACATGAGTAATACTAGAAACTTCTTTTATTTTTTCATTATTAAAAAGAAAAAAATTGCTCCAATAAAAATAGCATGGCAGAAAAATCTTCTTTTACGCAAACTTATATACAGTTTACATAACTCTCTATTATCTAGAAGTATTATTATGTGTTTTAAAAATCAATTATTCCCTTTATGTTTCTAAAACTATTTTTGTATAAACTTTTTATGTAAATTTGTAAATTATTAAAGTGCAAAAAGTGTAACATATGTCTTGACAGTTAAGACTATACTTTGATGTAAATACTATATAATACTTACAATTCCAAGTTTTATATGATAAGCTATTTTATCCATTTTAATACCCCCCTGATTTTGATTAAGCTACTACCGGTAACTTAATCATTATATCATCGGAGGTTTTTTAATAACCGTATATATCATAATAATCCAAAAATCATATAAATCAGCTGTGGCATGAACACTAAGAATATTGTAGCTACTGGCTGAGTCGCCGCATAATAAGTAGAAACTCTCTCATCTTTAGATACTTCTAAAAGAGCTCCTAATGATGGTGCGCTTGTCATAGATCCTGTAGTTGTCCCTAAGGCAGCAAATAAAGGTAACTTAAATATATAGTACGCAAGTAAGAAACTGATTGATGTAGTTCCGAAAGTCATTAAAACTCCTATAAAAAATAATTTAATTCCATAATCTCCTACGACTTCGACAAATCCAGCCCCAGCATTAAGTCCTGATCTCATCAGAAATAGAGCTAACCCAAAATCTCTGACTAATTGAAGCTTTGATCTATCGTACACAAAATTAATTGGACCTATATTACCAAAATGGCCTAGCATAATACCTGCAATAATTGAACCTCCACCATTCCCAAGAGAAATGACAATTTTATCACCAACTGGAATTTTAAAGCTACCAATTATTGTACCTATCATAATTGCTATGGCTATACCAAATAGTCCATGTGGCTCAAAATCAATCAGATCTTTCTTGTGAAAAGCTTTTCCTACCGTTGCAGGTTCATGTACAGATAGTTTATCATTCTCAATATCTATATCAACCTTTAAAAACTTAGGAACCAGTTGAACAAATAAAACTACACCTATTACACCAAAAGGATATGCAATTCCATAACCTACGCTTGGCAAAGCTGATGTAGTTAGACTAGTAACACTGCCTAGCATAGCTGTCGATGTAAGCGCTCCTGTACCAAGTCCTAAAGATAAATCTAAAGGAATTTCAAATAATACTGATGATAATGAAATTATCGTTCCTGCTACCACACATGTAATAATGGCAATAAGTAAAAACGAGATTCCATTTCTTTTTATATTCCTAATGAAAGTGTCTCCTGCCATCAATCCAATAGGAGCAAGGAATAATACAAGCCCAAGTTCTCCTATCAAAGGTGGAATTTCATATCCATAATGGCCAAAAAATAAAGAAGTTACCAATATTGCTGATGCTCCAAATTTAACGCCAAAGAAATTTATACTCCCAATAACATAGCCTAAAGCCATGATCAAAAACATTACCGTTATAGTTCCCATTCGAACCTCCTTATTATATTAAGCACTACAACAGATGGAATATATCCTTCTGTTGTAGTAATTTTAAAAGCATTTTATTTTAGTTTTTCAGCTACCCACTCAGGCATAATTTCAGGTAGTTTACCACCTTTTTTAAATGCCTCTTTATATTCTTTTATAATTTCTCTACGCTGGTGTTCATATTCTTGTTTCTTTTCTGCCTCTATAATTACATCTTCTATATGCTCTTTAGGTATTACAGTTATTCCATCGCAATCTCCAACTATTAGATCGCCAGGTGCAACCTCTATACCACCACATTTTATAGTTGTATTGATTTGTCCACTTTCTACTTTTGGTGGAGTTCCTTGCATATAACCTTGAGAATAGACTGGAAGACCAATATCTAAAAGTCCTTTTCTATCTCTTACACATCCATCAATTACTATTCCTTCATAACCAATTGCATCTGCAGCTCCTACAATTAAGTCACCGATATACCCGCTATTATCATAGTTTTTTCCATCAATAACTAATACATAACCTGGCATCCCCTGATATACTGCTACATGAATAGGAAAATTATTTCCTTCACTTGTTTCTACAGTTGTTGCGGTACCAACACAGATATCATCTATATTTAAAGGTAACATGGTTCTAGACATAGCTCCTCCTGATTTAATACCTAATTTTGTCATGCCATCACACAACTCTGCAGAACCTAAAATTTTTGCTCTTTTGACTAATTTCTCATCTATTAAACTTGGCAAACTATTTATAATTAACATACCTCAGCTCCTCTAATCTAAAATATCTATTACAAGCGGGAAATGGGTACAGAACGTTTCAGCGTATTGATAATCACTGTTACCACTAACTCTTCTGGCGTGATTGCCTCTCATGATTGCTCTTTGCTTGTAATATTCTATTAAATGACCTTGTGCTTTAAAACACTCCATAGCTTTAACTTTTTTCTCAAAAGCATCTGTAATATCAACTATTACATCAGGTTTGAAATTACTCATTTCTGTTTGATGTGGTTCAAAACCTAATAGTCTCATTTGCTTTGTAACTTCTAAGCCCTCAATTTGTACACCTCTTGAGTTTGCCATTATACTGCTACGAAGTACGAAGTCATAAACATCATTATGATCAGGGTTTAAATAGTCATACTCTCCATGAGTTATTATGGTATCAGGTCTCTTTTGGCGAATTATTTTTGCTAATTTATCTTGCTCTTTCCTTCCTAAAACCATAGGATAATCCTCTAAATCCCAAAATTCAATATCTTTAACACCAAGAATGGACGCTGCTTTTTCCGTTTCACTTTTTCTTATTTCTTTTACTTCTTCATAGCTAATACCTTCTTTTCTCCAAAGATCATTTGATTCACCTCTAGTTCCATAGCTAAGAACCAAAACTGAAACGTTTGCACCTTCATCGATATATCTAGCTATTGTACCACCAGACCTCCAAACATAGTCGGCAGCATGTGCACTTACAACCAATAAATTCTTATTCGATTTCATTTTATCCTTACCTTTCTTAAAGACCTAATAAATCTGCTGGGTTTTTAACGATCATATCTCTTACATCAGATTCATCTATTCCTGCTTCAATCAATTTCATTGCAAAATCATATAAACCTTCATCAGGATATAGCGCTGTGCTTTGTCCTAGGTCAGTTGCTAATATTACATTATCTGTACCTACTGCTTTTATCTGTTCATACATAACAGAAAAATCTACTTTGTTTGTTGAATAAGTTGTATAGCAGTGTTCCATATACGCACCATACTTTATTAATCTTTTCTGTTCTTCAATATCATAAAAAGTAGTCGGGAAAGTTACGTGAGTTATTATTATTTTTTCTACTCCACGTTTAGATGCCTCTTCTACTAAAGCAAAAGTTTCTTCATGAGATAAATGTCCTGTGGCTAAAATCATGTCATATTTAGCAATAATGTCTAGTATTTCATAAACTTCATCTATCAGTTTTCCAGTTTCATCTAATATTCTATATGTTGGATAGTTAATACCATCTTCTTTTAGCTGTATTACTATAGATGCCCAATACGGCAATTTTTTATTTGGATCATCATTAAACACAAAACTTTGTTCATGTTTCGAGTCACATGTAGGAAACCAAACTATTTTAGTTCCTGCTCTTGCCGCCATTTCAACTGCCATTGGATTTATACCACCAACTGAACTATTCAATGATATAGCTCCAACCATATTGCAATCAGGATAAAGCTTGTTAACTAATTTCGCTCTTTCTGCAGTGCAAAAATAGTGTGATTTAGCCGCAAATCCTGCCATACCAGAATCTATTATTCTTTGAGCCATTTCTAGGTCATCGAACTTCCTTGGTAATATATCTGGAGCTGAGTGCACGTGCAAATCATATGCACCTTTAATTATATCTTTCATTTTTTCCTCCTTATTGTACTTCAACATTGTTGATCAATTTTGTTGACACTATAGTATCACTTATAGAATCCTATGTCAAATATTTTTTTGAAAATTGACAAAATAATTAATATAAACTAATATATATATTAGACTAAATAAAACTTGTGAGGTTCAAATGACAAAATCAGAACAGATATATATAAAATTAAAAGATGAAATTCAAAGTGGACAACTCTCCCCAGATAAAAATCTTAAAGAAATAGAACTAGCTAAGCGTTTCAATGTAAGTAGAAACACTATAAAAAACGTATTAATTATGCTTGAAGGTGATGGACTTGTATTACTTAAGACTAATAAAGGAGCCTATGTAAGATCTTTTTCATTAGAAGAAGTATTAGAGTACTTGGAAATTAGAATACACCTAGAAAAGTTTATAATTGAACACTCTATTGATAATTTATCAAAAGATGACTTTTTGAAATTGGAAAATATTTTAGATGAAATGAAGGTCTGCTTAGAAGAAAATAACTTAATAGATTACTCGAAGTGTAACTCTGAATTCCATAAAATTATTTATGATGCTTGTGATAACAAAACTGCAGTCAATATGACAGTAGATTTAAAAGATAGAATGAAAAAATATCACTCAAAAACTGTGCTCATACCAGGTAGAAGTAAGCAGTCATATAAGGAGCACATAGAGTTATATAATGCTCTAAAAAACGGCGACAAAAAGAATGCTATTAATATAATTGAAAAGCATTTAAAGAATTTTGAAACTATGTTTAAAGAATACTATGATTTACTATTTTAATGTTTATGAAAATTTATAGGCTAATTTAATTAAAGTATATGTATGCACACAAAATAAAACAGGACAAAATTCAGTATCTCCTGACTTTTACCTGTTTTTTCATACTTTAATTGATAATTGGTATATTTTAGTGAGAATATAATCATAAATAGTGTTGCTATTGGCTGTATTGCTCCGTAGCCTATTGCTGGTTTGTCACATCCTACAATATCTGGTGCAGATGTCATACCTCCAATTATAGCTCCACTTAATACTGTCCTGTTTATTTTGAATATATATTTTGTATTTTTTCATTACTAAAAAGAAAAAAGTTGCTCCAATAAAAATAGCATGGCAGAAAAATCTTCTTTTACGCAAACTTATATACAGTTTACATAACTCTCTATTATCTAGAAGTATTATTATGTGTTTTAAAAATCAATTATTCCCTTTATGTTTCTAAAACTATTTTTGTATAAACTTTTTCTGCAAATTTGTAAATTATCAAATAGAAAATCATATAAATTATAAATACAAAAATCATTGATTTTATAAATAATTTTGTATTCATAAGCCCTACCAACATTAAAAATTTTTGCAATATTGGCAGAGCAAAGCTTGTGTGAACTATACAAAAAACTATTGGGAGAAATAGAAGTATCAACATTTGTTTTTTTATAGATTTTTTTGCTTCAAATTCTCTTAATCCAAGTTTTTCTAAAATTTTAAATCTTTCAATATCTTCATATCCTTCTGTTAAAAACTTGTAATATATAGCAAGACCCATTGTTATTAAAAATGCAATAGAAAGAAGTATTCCGACAAAGAATATTACTCCATAATAGCTTAAAAATTCCATTTTTGTTGCATCTCTATCGATTATAGTGAGTTTTTGATTGGGATCAACTTTTAAATCATCTATGTGTTCGTTTAAATAATTTTTAAAATCTTCTGGAAATTCTCCTCTTATTAAGGTTTTTACTTCAGGTTTTAGTTCTATATTACTTCCTTCAAGCTTTAATTTCTTTAAAAGTCCATATGCTCTTTCATAATCTCTAGCTATTATTTTATTTTTTTCAAAAACTGTTATTACAGTTTCTAAGGGAATATCATTTTCTTCATTAGATATTACCCTAGCACTATATCCCAAACTTTTTATAAATTCTTCGTTATTGTCTTCTTTAAAATAAATAAAATCCTTACCTTTAAAATCTAATTTCGTGTCGGGAGTATAAATTATGTCCAATACAATAAAATCTTCTTTGAAATTTACCCCTACCTCTTCTCCATTATTTAAAACTCTTAATTTATTTCTATCCCTTATCAAAGGAATAGACCACTCAAATGTTGTTGAACTTTCTCCTTTAATATTATTCTCAATTAATAAATTGTTAATATTATTTCTATACTGCTCTATTTTTTCTATCTTTAATGATTCTGCATCTGTTTCTATAGTATAAGGTGCCGGAAATAATCTATTGGTAATATCACCAATGCCCAAATATAAACTTATGCCTGATGTCAAAACTATTGTAAAGGCTGTGGATAAAATTGCAATATTTGCAAGAGATTTTGAATTATTTTTAACTCTATATAAAAGTCCGGATATTGCAAAAAAATTTTCTTTCTTATAATAAAATTTTTTATTATTTTTTAATATTTCAAGCACTAGGCTTACTATTGCAGAAAATGCAAAATAAGTTCCAATTATAACTAAAATAGCTGCAAGAAAGAATTTTAAAAAAGCTTGCATTGGATTCTTTGTAGTCAAACTAATTGTATAACCTGTTCCAATAAAAATTATTCCCAATAGTGCAATTACTTTTATAAATTTATTTTTCCTCTCTCCAGCTTTTGATTCCTTTACCAAGGCAATTGGAGAATAATTTTTCATTTTTATAATTTGAATTAAGTATACAAGTGTTAAAATTAAAATAAATATAAGAGCGACAACAAATACTGCATAAAAATTGTTAAAAAATCCTTCATTAAAAATATTTATTGAAAGATTTGTTACTTTTACAAAAATCCCAAGGGACAATTTATACAAAACAAGACTTAAAATACTCGCTGGCACTACAGAAAAAATAATGATATATATAATTTCACAAAACAAAATTATTCTAAGATGCTTTTTCTCAAGACCTAGTATTAAATAAAGCCCCTGCTCCTTTAGCTTTCTTTTTTGAATAAAAGAATAAACCGATGAAAGCATTATAAATGAAAAAATCGACAAAATCATGAATCCTAATGAAAGGATGGACTTCATTGTTGCCATTCCACCTGCTTGTGCAAGTGACTTATCTAAGAAAAGACTTAAACAAACTGAACATGTTACCATTAAAAAAATTACAGTTCCAATAAAAGGCATGAAAATTTTTTATTTCTTTTAATTCCTGAAAGAGCAAGTCTATAATAAAGTGATTTCATTCTATCAGTTCCTTTGTAGCATTTGCATTGTATCTGCAATTTTCTTTTGCATATCCATAGAAGATCTGTCGCCACTATAAATTTGATGATAAATTTTTCCATCTTTAATAAATAAAACTCTTTTTGCCTCTGAAGCTGCCAAAATCGAATGAGTTACCATAAGTATAGTTTGTCCATCTTGATTTAAGTTTTTAAAAACTTTCAAAAGTTCTTTTGTACTATTGCTATCTAGGGCACCTGTGGGTTCATCTGCTAGTATTATTTTCGGTTTTGTAATAAGAGCCCTTGCTATGGCAACTCTTTGCTTTTGACCTCCACTTATTTCATAGGGATATTTATTTAATAATTCCTCAATGTTTAACTTTTTTACAATTTTTAACAATTTTTCTTCCATTACAGAAATTTTTTCATCTGCCAAAACTAAGGGCAATAAGATATTTTCTTTAACAGTAAAAGTATCAAGAAGGTTAAAATCTTGAAATACAAATCCTAAATTTTCTCTTCTAAACTTTGCCATTTCACTGTCTTTTATTTCTGATAAATTCTTGCCCTTTAAAAAGACATTTCCAGAAGTTGGTCTGTCAAGTAATGCCAATAGGTTTAACAAAGTTGTCTTTCCACTTCCCGATTCGCCCATTATGGCAATATATTCACCTGATTCGACAGTAAAATTTATTGATTTTAGAGCCTCAACTTCATTCCCGCCAAATCGACTTTTATATATTTTTTTAATGTTTTGAACTTCTAGCATAATTACTCCTCGTTTACAAAAATTGGCTTAGCATAATACACGAAAATCATCGCATCATATAGATCTTTTGGAACTTCTTTTACTCTATAACTTGTTGGAATAAATTTCATAACCGGAGAATATCCTTCACCTAAGCTTATCATGTTAATCTCCTTATTTATAACTTTAAAAGTTTCTCCATCTTTAACTTTTGAAAAGTCTAAATAATATTTTCCTTCGAATTTTTTTGCACTATACGCAAGATGGTTTGCTGATACAAAGGTATGATTTGATCTCCTATTATTAGGACCAATTTCATTGATATTTACAATTCCCTTGTAGAAATCCGTTCCAATAATAAAGTATCTATCGCCAAAAATTTCCTTTAAGTGAGCACCCATTGGCTTATAAAATTTTTGAATCTTTGCAACATGACCATTGTGTCCAGCAATTAAAATCAAATTATTTCCTTTTGAACTTTCAAAATCACTAATCCATTTAACATTGTCAGCCATAAATTTATCTCTTTCATTATTAACTTTTGCATAATCATTAAAGTCTAAAGCATAATATTTTATGCTATCAAGTATATTTACAATAGATCTGGAAATAATTTTCGCATAATCATAAGAAAGTGGATCAACATGACTTTTTATCTCCCTCAATAAATTTTCTTTCTCTTTTATTTTTGTAATTTTAAAATTTTTGTCTTTCATAAAGGAAAATTCTTTTTCTAGGTTTTTATCCTGTAAAATATTTTTATCTTTGCAAAAATCTAAAATTGCTTCAATTGATTTTTCTGGGTTTTGCATATCGAAACCATAGAAAGATAGCTTGTCCTTATCTTCCGCCCTTTGATTGTAATCAAACATAAAATTTATAAGTTCATTCATTTCCTTTGTGTGATAAATATTAAAGGAAAAAATCCTCGAAATATTTTCATCCCTCTTGTTGCCATGAATGTAATTATTTATCAATATTCCTTCGCCAAAATCTGATTCAAGACAAAAAATTTTCAAATTGTTTTTTTCGACTAAATCTTTTAATAACTCTAGTTTTAAATATTGAAAATTAGAATTTCCATGTGTGGCTTCACCTAGTCCCACAACTCTTATGTCTTCACCTAGTTTTATTTCACTTACTTTTTTACCATAATCTTCAATATCAACGATATCTTTTCTTGCCTTTAGTTTTGGTAGATTAATCCACAAAAAATCTCCCACAGCTGCCATAAAAATAATAGCCAATAAGAAAATTACAATTCCTTTAAAAAACTTTTTTAACATTTTCTTGCCTCCTTTTCTAATTATAATTTATGTAAAAAATTAAATCCTTTATTCAAGATTACAAATTCAACTTTAATGTGACATTTTTGTAAGAAAAAAGAGTGCCACGCACTCTAGCTCAAAATATTTTTTAAATTTATATAAATCCTAGTTCCTACATTAACTTCTGATTCACATCTTAAAGTAATTCTTAAAGATTTTCCAATATTTTTGGTAAGATTAAGACCTAGTCCCGTTGACTTTTTTTCTAGTCTTCCATTATAACCTGTATATCCTGCGTCAAAAATTCTAGGTAAATCTTCAGGCATTATTCCTATTCCATTATCTTCTATTACAAGCTCATTGTCCCTTAAATAAATCGAAATTTTCCCATTTTCAGTGTATTTAATTGAATTAGAAATTATTTGCTCAAGTAAAAAGGAAAACCACTTTGCATCGGTTAAAATAATTTTTTTAGTTTCACTAAAATCAACGCTGTTGTTTTTCCCAATAAACTGAATTGAATACTTTCTTATTACACTCCTAATAATAATATCTAAATCATGCCTTCCAAAAACATAATCTGTGCTATCTACATTCATCCTTACATAGCCTAAAATATTTCCAACATATTCTTCAATTTCAAAAATTTCTTTCTCACAATCGAGCCTATTTATTTCATCTTTTTTAAGAAGTAGTTTTAATGCAAAAATTGGAGATTTGATTTGATGAGTCCAAATTGTTAAATATTTTTTTACATCTTCTCTTTTTCTCTCTTCCTCATCCCTATAAACTTTATTTTCTTTTATTTCTTCATATAAAGCCTTTGATAAGGGAGAAGCCTTCATTTCAAATATTTTTTTGTAGTCCCTTTTATTTATAATATAAGTTTCTTCGATATAATCTCTATTACTTTCAAAATAAAGAAAACAAATATACATAAAAAATAAAAATAAATACAAGAAAGAAATATAGATGCTCTTGTTTTTTTCAATTTCAAAAATTAAATGAACTCCCAAAATATAAAAAAATATAATCAATCCAAATATAATTGTAATTTTCTCTTTTTTTAAAAAACTTCTAATTGACAGGCGGGACATAGTATCCTACTCCCTTCTTAGTCTTTATGAGCCCAAAAATCTTTATATCCTCTAGCTTTTTTCTCAAACGCATAATATTTACAGTTAGGGTATTATCATCTATGTAAGAATCAGTTTGCCAAATTTTATTGATGATCTCATCTCTACTGATAATTTTCCCTGGCTTCTCCAATAAAATTTCTAAAATTTTAAATTCATTTTTTGTAAGTTCTACTTCACTATCTTCCCTAGATACAATCATGTTGTCGCATTTAAGAATAATATCTTCATAATAAATATTTTTAGTTTCAAAATATTCATAAGTTCTCCTCAAAAGAGCCCTCATCTTTATTTGAAGTACTTCTAAATCAAAGGGCTTCGTCAAGTAATCATCTGCTCCAAGATCCATTGCCATTATTAAGTTTAAATTTTCATCAGCAGCAGAAATAAATAGAATAGGAACCTTAGAATTATCCCTAATTACTTTACACCAATGATATCCATTAAAAAAAGGAAGAGTTACATCCATTAAAACTAAATCTGGATGAAAATTTTTAAATTCATTAAAAACATTTTGAAAGTCCTTAACTCTTTTTATTTCATAATTCCAAATTTTCAAATATCTTTCAATTTCTTCTGCAATTACCTTATCATCTTCAACTAAAAATATTTTCCACTTTCTATTTCTCATTTTTCACAACCTACTATTTATAATCACAGCTTTCTTGAATTGATTATATATATTTACAACAAAAAAATAAAGACTCCCCGAAGAAGTCTTTGTCAAATTTATTTTATAGCACTGCTTGTGCTGCTGTTATAATTGCTAGCGAATATACTTCATCTTCTACACAACCACGAGATAGGTCGTTTACTGGGGCATTAAGTCCTTGAAGAATTGGTCCAATAGCTTCAAATCCGCCAAATCTTTGTGCTATTTTATATCCAATATTTCCTGCTTCAATGTTAGGGAATACAAATACATTTGCATGTCCTGCAACCTCTGAACCTGGTGCTTTTTTCTTTGCAACTGACTCTACGAAGGCTGCATCAAATTGGAGTTCACCATCTATTGCCATTTCAGGATTTTTTTCCTTTGCCATTTTTGTTGCTTCAGCTACCATTGTTACTCTTTCGTGAGATGCTGATCCCTTAGTTGAGAAGGAAAGCATTGCAATCTTTGGTTCTAACCCAAATTGTTTAGCTGTTTCATTTGAAACTACTGCTACTTCCGCAAGTCCTTCTGCATCAAGGTCAATGTTAATTGCACAATCTGCCATTAAATACATTTCTTCGCCTCTTAGCATAATAAATGCTCCAGAACATCT
The DNA here is from genome assembly GCF_001940285.1 of Peptoniphilus grossensis. Classification (NCBI taxonomy): domain Bacteria; kingdom Bacillati; phylum Bacillota; class Tissierellia; order Tissierellales; family Peptoniphilaceae; genus Peptoniphilus; species Peptoniphilus grossensis. The sequence continues at coordinate 1,380,145 of NZ_MJIH01000001.1, read as the reverse complement.
CTTGTAACCTGGTTTTGTTTTTATAATTTGAAGTGCTGGTCTAACAGTATCTGCTGTTGTGTGGGCTGCTCCTGATACTAATCCTTTAGCTTTTCCCATGAAGATTAACATAGTTCCAAAATAATTGTGGTCCTTTAAAATTTCTTCTGCTTGCTCTTTGGTAACTTTTCCCTTTCGTCTTTCTACAAAAGCTTTGACCATTTCATCTTTTTCTTCGTAGTTAACTGGATTTAAAACTTCAAGACTTCCTAGTTCTACACCTTCTTTTTCTGCTAAAGCTTCAAGTTCTTTTTTATCTCCAAGAACTATTGGTTTAATATCACCATCTTCATTAAGTCTAATTGCTGCCCTTAAAATTCTTGTATCATCGCCTTCAGGAAATACAATTTCTGGTTTAGATGATCTTACTCTACTTTTTAAATTTTCAATTAATGACATAATGTCCCCCTTTATTGTTAATAATTACATTATATATCTTCTAAAAATTTTTTTAAAGTGAATAAGGTTTGAAATTTACATCTTCAATTAATTCATTTAGCCTTACTGAATCTGCAACAAGCTTTGCAAGAAAATGATGTTTCATTGTGTGAACTCTTAAAACTTCAACACCCTTATAGGCAGCTATTGTCGTAAGTGCTGCTGATGCTTCATCTCTATTTTCAAATCCTTCTTCCTTACTTGCATCTACATCAATACTATTTTCAGTCAAAATATTTGTAATAAATCTTTTTCTTGATACTCCCAAAAATATAAAGCATCCCATTTCTCTTAACACGTCAATTTTATCAATTAACTTTAGATTTTCCCTTTTTGTCAGTGCAAAGCCAATGCCTGGATCAAGCATTATTCTTTCTCTCTCTATTCCATTTTTTTCTGCACGAGAAATTGACTTTGAAAGATATTTTTTCATTACTTCGACAATATCCATTTCTTCAAAGGATTTTAATTCTTCATCTGTGAAAGCTCCAACACCTCCAAAAGACGGAAAGTTCGCACTGCTCTTGTGATTTGGCCTTGCAATCTTTGGATTAAACATTAAAATTGCTCCCACATCACTTTTCCCTACGACCTCTGCCATCTTTGGATCGCCTATAAATCCTGTTATATCATTTACAAAATCAACTCCTGCTTCTATTGCAGCTTCTGCAACATCAGCTTTCCATGTGTCAATTGAAAGAGGCACATCAGTCATTTTCTTTAGTTTTTTTATAACTGGTACAACTCTATTTTTTTCTTCTTCAATCTCAACATAAGTTGAACCAGGTCTAGTGGATTCGCCACCAATATCAATCATTTTTGCACCAGCTTTAATAAGCTCCATTGCCCTATTTACAGCTTTGTCTGTACCATACCACTTTCCACCATCAGAAAAGGAATCTGGCGTAACATTCACAATTCCGCACAAAATTGTTTCCCTTCCGCTTTCTAAAACTTTGTCTTTATACTTACAAACTAAATTCTTCATTGTTCACTCCATTGCTATGTTATCAAGTTTATTTTATGTCTAATGTCTTATTAAATCAAATAAATTTAAAGAGCATAATACCATAAAACTCCATCTTCATCTTTTTCAAAATTCACCTTACCAATAGCCCTTAAATGCTCAAGATGTGCATGAGCTTCTCCTGCTGCGAAAAACTTTTGTGTATTTGGAAATTCGGAAAAATCTTTTGCCCGCATATCCCAGTTCATGTTCATGGCAATATCTCTTACTGTGCACTTTCCCTTACTTTTTAAAGTTTTTAGTGCCTCATCAATTCTATGATTGTGATGCTCTTTTAACTCGTCAATTCTCTTTGGCACATCTTCTATTAATGCTCTATGAGATGAATAAAGATGATCAATTGGAAGATCTCTCAGTTCCTCAATATTTTTAAGATACATGCCCAAACTGTCGCCCACAGTGAAATCCCAAAAAGTAATATTTGGAGTAATATCTCCCAAAAGATGATCTCCGCAAAATAAAATTTTTTTACTTTCTTCATAAAGACCAATCATACCAGGAGTGTGCCCAGAAAAATCCATTCCCTTAAAAGTAAAATCCCCAACTCTTAAAATGTAGTCAGGATTAAAAGAAACATAGGGAAACTCTGCCTTGGGTCTATAACGAAAACCAGCATGCTCTTCAATTTTTAAATTGTCTTCATCCAGCCCTTGAAGATGAGTAGTTTCCATAACACTCTTCCATCTTTTTGAGTTAGCGTCTGTCATAGAAGACATAATTCGATAGTCAATATCACCCATATAAATTTTAACACCAAGTTCTTTGTGAAACCATGTAGCAAGACCTGTATGATCTGAATGAAGATGAGTTAAAAATAAAATTGTCTTACTTAAATCCACTCCCATATCTTCAATAAAAGAAAGCATTTCCTCTCTTATCTCTTCAGTGTTAAAACCAGTATCCACTATCATTGTATATCCCTTAGACTTAACCATATAAATATTTATGCTCTTTAAAGGATTGCCCTTTAACGGAATAATTTTCAAATAAACGCCATCTGAAAGTTTTTTAATGTTAGACATATTACCTCCCCTGCTCATTTCATGTATAATAAATACGAGGTGAATTATGAGCGATTTTTTATTAAAATTATTTAAAGTTGAAACAATTAACAAACTGCCTATTGATAAATTATACCCTATTATAGAAAGTTTAGACCAAGATCAGAGAAGACTCATTGCAAATTCCTATGATTTAGACCTTGACGGATTAAGCTTAACAGAAGAAGTTGATGCAATACATAATAAAATAATATCAGAATTTAAAAACACTCTAATGAGCTTTGACGAAAAAGAGCACAAAAGTTTTTATGATTTTTACAATGGTGCCGTAGATTATTCCGACGAAAATGTCTATGTAAATATGAAAAAATTTACATCTCTAGGTCTTATGTATCTCTTCTTATCAAAATCTGGTACCTACTTTAACTTCGTGATACCAATAGAATTAATAGAAATGTATGAAAAACTACTACAATCAAGCTAAAAATAGACCCGATATTATCGACTTCCAAAAATTTGACACAGAGCCAAATTATTCTTAAATGAAATGGAGAATTTTATTCCGCAATAGAAAATAAAAATCTATTCCCTTACAAGATGTAATACATTATACAAAGCATTCATTGCTTTTAAATAAGTTCAATTTTGAAAATGTATGAATACCTAACAATTTACTATCTTATGGAAATAGATATAATGATATATTGATTTTATAACCTTGTAATAAAATTATGAACCTATAACAGTTTCCAAACAAGGTCACAAAAATATTCTAATACTTGGTCAAATGGTCGGAGTTTATTCAAAGAGATGTAAATAGAGGTGTTAAAAGAATGAAAAATGAAGAATTATTATCAAAGAAAGGTTCAATAGAACTCTGGGACAGCAATTTAATAAATGAAATTGAAGTAGGAACTACAAGAAATTCACAAATATTTATTTCAAGATATATTTGATTTTGCTGGTCAAATAAGAAATGTAAACCTTTCAAAAGGCAATTTCAGATTTGCACCAGTTTTATTTTTAAATGAAAACTTAAAAATAATCGAACTAATGCCAGAAAACACCTTTGATGAAATAATAGAAAAATATGTAGAAATTAATGTTGCACATCCCTTTAGAGAGGGCAGCGGTAGAGCAACAAGAATATGGCTTGATTTGATTTTAAAGAAAAATTTAAAAATTTGTGTTGACTGATCAAAAGTTGATAAATATTAATATCTTAATGCAATGGAAAGATCTCTAGTAAATATACTTGAGATAAAACATTTATTAAAATCAGCTTTAACAAAAGATATAAATAACAGACAAGTTTATATTCGTGGAATACAAAATTCTTATTATTACGAAGGCTTATACAATTATGATATAGAAAATTTAGATAAGTAATATAAGGAATAATAAAATAAAAGTGTATCCTCGAAAACCGTTTAAAATACAAATAAACGATAGTTAACGATAATACACAATAATATAAATGGTGGAGGCGGTGGGAGTCGAACCCACGTCCGAAGACTTTTTACAGAAAGATTCTCCGAGTGCAGACTCCTCTTTAATTTTTCCATGTATTACTAGAGTGTCAAACTCATACACAGTAGCGCCATTAAACCCCTCTGCTATGACGCATCACAGAGTTCGTTTGCCCGCTAATTTGAAACCCGGTTACAGTTCGCGGCGTCTGGCCGGATTGCTACCTAATTAGGCAGCTAGTGCGAAATTATTTTCGTCGTTTATTTTTTATGGACCATTTTTACGTTGTGTGATCCATCAACGACTCGCTACTTAAAGCTCAAAATCCCCGTCGAAACCATTTTCGCCCCCATATATTAGACTAAGATTATACTAAAAATTGTGTTTTTTGTCAATTTTAGCGTATCTCAGTCCTTCTCGTCTTTTTCCTTCTCTTTTTCTTTGCAAATTTAAAGCGTAAAATTTCCTTCCACATAAAATACCCTATCGCTGAACCAAGTACATTTAAAATTAAATCATCAATATCCACAGACCTTCCTATAAAGAATTGTATAAATTCAACAAAAAAAGAAGTTACAGATGTAATCCCAAGGATCTTTAATAGACTTCTTGTCTTTGGAAAAATTTCTGGCAATAAAATTCCAAAGGGCACAAAAATTATTATATTGCCAATTATATTTGTCATAGTGTGCAAAAAACCCGAATATTTTATGTAGTTTTTTATAGTCCTAAAGGGAACTAAATTTACCCCCCATGCTCCTGACGTAATTCTATCCTTAAAATTTCCAACGAAGTCAAAGTGCTCGTTAGTTAAATTTATTCCTGAATCAGAGATATAAGAATTTGGCATAAAGAGCATTATTGCCAAAAAAGCAATATAGCCAGCAAATATACTCAATAGAAACTCTCTAAATCCATTGGAATTTATTTTTCTGTGTGAAAAAAATTTTACTCTTAATATAGAAAAAACTACAAAGGTAATTATAAAGGCAGGTATTGTTCTCGCTGCAAAAAATAAAAATAATCTCATATGTTTTTTAATTCTATTAAATTTGTAATGGCGTATTTGTTTTCCTCTACTACTATTTCCCACTTATCCTTAGAATTTTCGTCATAGACTCCAACTGTTTCTAATCCTGCACTTCTTGCAGTTTTAAGAGCTAAATAGGAATCATCAACTAAATATACATCCTCTGGATTTTCACATAAAGAATCTGTTATTGATGTAAAAAATTTTTCTTCACTTTTGATGTATCCCACTGAATCTGCGGTATAAAGCCCATCGACTATTTTGTCAATGTCGTATTTTTTTATGACAATATCTGCAAAATGCTTTGCCGTAGATGTTCCTATTACAACTTTTATGTCTTTATTTTTAAAATATCTTAAAATTTCTATGGCATTATCCTTTAATTGAACTTTATTGTAATAAAAATCTATAACCCTTTCACTAAATCCATGATATAACTCTTCAAAGCTTTCATTTAAATTGTAATAATCCTTTAAATATTTAAGAGAAGTTTTAAGGCTCATTGTAGTCATTTTATGTTGTAAATCGTCTTCTATGTCTATTCCCTTTGCCTTCATAAAGTCTTTTGATACACTTCGCCAATATCCCATAGAGTCCACTAATGTTCCATCTAAATCAAATATAATAGCTTTCATGTTACCTCCTCGTATAGTAATTATATTTTAGTTGTAATTTTTTTATAAATCAACTATAATGATTTTCTATAAAGTCTTTATAAAATTTTTTAAAAAAGCTTTGACAAAACTTTTTTTCATGTTATAATAATATCTGTTCAAATTATGTATAAAAAAATTAAATTTTTTGTAAATTTTTTATCGTCGGGGTGTAGCGCAGTTTGGTAGCGCACGTGGTTTGGGACCATGGGGCCGGGGGTTCGAATCCTCTCACCCCGACCATTTTCTATTTATTTTTACATTTCTTTACAAATGGCTAAAAATACAAATATTAAGCATGTACTCAATAATTAAAGTACATGCTTTTTTACATGTTTTTACACCTTTTTACTCTTGCGTTACCAACTCGTTGCCAACTTTTATAATTCTTATATTTATCTAAATACCTTTATTGATTAGTATTTTAAAATTTTTATATTTCTTCAGCTCTTTTTATGAATGCCTTATCAGCTTTTACATTATATAAATTTTTATATATTTTATCCTAAATATAGTGTTTTTTCGAAATATGTTTTATAAAAACTTTTGGGAAAATCGCTATATTTAGAAGATACGCAAACGATTTATACAGGTTGAAATTCTTAATCGTTATATATTGTATTTATAAAGTATTTGTTCTATAATTTATATATAAGCAATATATGTAAAGGAGGATATTATGTTATTATTTATTATTGGGCTTATAATTTTAATTGGCGGCGGATTTTTCTACTCTAAATATGTAGAAAGTCAATTGGCGCCAGATGACAGAGAAACTCCTGCTGTCAAAAAGGCAGATGGAGTTGACTATGTAGTAATGAGCGAAAAGAAAAACTGGCTCATCAATCTACTTAATATTGCAGGCACCGGACCAATACTTGGACCTATTCAAGGAATTCTTTTTGGACCTATTGCTTTTCTAGCAATTCCTATTGGTTGCGTTTTCGCAGGTGCAGTTCATGATTACATGACTGGATTTATTTCAATGAGAAACGGCGGATCTCAAGTACCAAAGCTAGTTGGTAAATACATTGGCGATGGAGTTCGTAAATTCTACAATATTGTTATTGCAATCTTACTTCTTCTAACTGGTGTAGTTTTTGTCTACACTCCTGGGGACTTAATCGCAAATGATGTTCTTAAAATTGGTGTTGATTCAAAGGCTATTTGGATCATTTATGCAGTAATTTTTATTTACTACATTCTTTCAACTGTACTTCCTATTGATAAGTTAATAGGTAGAATTTATCCAATTTTTGGTGCTTTTCTAATTATCTCTGCTATTGGAGTGTTTATTGGAATCTTTGTCAAGGGATCTGGAGACTTATCTTTCGCTAATGCTGGACTTCTTGCAGAACACCCTCTTGGACAAAAATTTATTCCATCATTCTTTATCACTGTTGCCTGTGGTATTCTATCTGGATTCCACGGTTCTCAAGTAACACTTATTTCTAGAACTATTAAAGCTGAATCTGAAGCTAAAGTAACTTTCTACTCAACTATGATCGCTGAAGGCTTCATCGCAATGGTTTGGGCAGCTGGCGCAATGGTTATCTTCTCTTCTGGACAAGCTCCACTTGATACAGCTGGAACTCTTATGGTTGGTAAAATTTCTAAATACTTCATGGGAAATGTTGGTGGACTTCTTGCAGTTCTTGGTGTTATTGCACTTCCTATCACTTCTGGTGATACTGCCTTTAGATCTCTTAGACTTATCATCTCTGAAGAATTGAATATTGATCAAAAATCTCCATCAAAGAGAGCTGCTCTTTCTGCCGCTCTATTTATTCCAGCAATTGCAATTTTATTCTTTGCAAAATCAAATCCTAATGGATTTAACATGCTTTGGAGATACTTTGGTTTTACAAACCAATTTGTAGCAACCTTCGCACTTGCAGTAGCTACTATTTATTTAATTAACAATAACAAAAACTATATTATTACTTTAATTCCAGGTATTTTCTATGTATTTGTAGTATTCTCATTTATTATAAACATAAAAGGCCTTGGACTTGGAATGCCATTCTCAATTGCATACCCTGCAGCTGCTGTCATTGCAGTACTATATGCATTCTTTATAGTAAAAATTGGCAAGAAAAATAAAACTAGAATCGAATCTATAATTTTAGATTAATTGCTTATTAAAAGGGTGGTTGGATGCCACCTTTTTTTATTTAGGAGGTTTTTATGAATTTTATATTAAAGGATAAGGCTTTAGCATATCTTAAAAAGAAAAATATCAATAAAATTTTTATAAATCCAGATATTGATGTAAAGGCATCTTGTTGCTCTGTGGCTACTTATGATTTTAATATAAGTACAAAGGATGATGATACAAGTAGATATAAAAAAACAGAAGTGTCTAATATATCTATTTATTATAATCCAACTATTGAGCTTTATTTTGAAGAAAAAGAAGACCAAGAGATAATTATATCTGCAATAGGGCTAGGAAACTTTAAAAAACTATATATTGCAAATGAAATAAATTCCATAGAGCAGTGATAAAATGAAAAATAAAATTGAAGATTTTATAAAAAATTATGAATTAGATGAAAAATATACAAATAGAATACCCAAGCCTCACTTCTTTTATTCTGGAGATGAAATTTTAAAGGAAGCAATCTCTGCAATTTTAGCCGGCAAAAACATTTTATTAGTTGGCGACAAATCAACTGGCAAAAATGTTTTGGCAGAAAATCTCGCTTACATCTTCAAAAGACCTCTTTGGAACTTGTCCTTTCACATAAATATTGATAGCTCTGTCTTAATTGGCGACGACACATTGAAAAATGGCAATGTTCTCTTTCGCAAAGGACCAATTACTAAGGCAGCAAATTGTGGCGGTTTTGTAGTTTTAGATGAAATTAATATGGCAAAAAATGAAGCTATGGCTGTACTACACTCTATCTTAGATTACAGAAGAATAATTGACATACCTGGTTACGACTTGATTAAGCTTCATCCTGCCACTAGATTTATTGCAACTATGAACTATGGCTACGAAGGAACAAGAGAATTAAACGAGGCACTTCTCTCTCGTTTTGTAATCATAAAAATGCCACTGATCTCTCGTGAAAGACTTGTAGATCTTATAAAAAAGGAATATCCAAATATGAAGAATGAACACGTGGGTAATATTGCCTTTTTCTTTTACGATTTGAAATTAAAAGCAGAGGCAGGAGAAATTTCCAGAAACGCACCCGACCTTAGGGGGATCTTTGATGCAATTGACCTTGTAAAAGAAGACCTTAGCTTAAATTCAGCATTAGAGCTAACTATTGCAAATAAGCTTTTCGATACTTATGAAGAAGAAATTTTAAAGGACTTGATAAAGACTAGGTTTGATGAGAACTTGTTTTTTAAAGATATTTTTGTAGAATAATTATGTTAAAGAAAAATTCAAGACTTCAAGAAAATAGAATAAAAAATATCATTTGGAATGGATCCATGGACTATGCAAGTGAGCCCTTTATAACAGGCGAAGACCTCTCTGGCAATCCAGATTTTTATATAAATTTAATTATTGGCCTCGCTTCAAAATATTTTGGCAGCCATAATCTCGAAAGATTGTTTTCAAATTGGGAGTACAATCTCTACCGAAATAAATTTGATATGTTCGCAATTTTTCTATTAGAAGATTTTGTCTACAAAAAAGAAGTCAATTCTCGAAAAGTTTTGAAAACTCTACGCAAAAATTACGCAAAAAAATTTTTAGAAGACAAATACGACTTGCAAAGGAAAAATTTAGCACTTAAAGAAAACTTATTTTTTGATATGCAGCTTAAAAAGACAAATTCTATATTGGGGAGAAAGTATGAATTAAGCTACAAAAGAGAAAAAATTTTTGAAAATTTAAAATTAGATAGCGACACAGATAAAAATAATTTCGAAGAAAGAATCTTAAACATCTTTATCGAAAATCTAAATTACAAAAAAAATGAAATTTTAAAATTTTCTCCACTAAAAAATATTAAACTTTTTGATAATATCGGCTTTGTAAACCTCGAAAGATCTAACAAGCCCACAATATTTGGTGATTTCAAAAATAAAAAAACCAAAAATATAACAAGTTTTTTGTACTCCTTTGCCGCAAAACGCAGAAGGGAAAAATACAAATACATTGAGGATACTTTTGGAAAATCAATCTATTCCGAAGATGAAATGAAAATAATTGAAGAAAAATATTTATATGGTGCACATAAAAAATCAAAACTTCACTATACAAGAGGTCTAAATCACAAAAATATTAGCGAAGAAAATTTTAATGACGATGCAATAAATAGACACCTATTAAAGTTTAGAGAAAATAAAAATTTTTATAACACACAAATAAAAAGTCTTTCCAAAAAAATTAGAATGTCACTTTCAAATCATCTCAGTACAGAAGAAGTAGTAACAAATAGTGGTAAATTAATTTCAAAGCTTGCTTACAAGTCAATGATCTCTGACAATGTAAATATCTTTTCAAAAAAATTTTTAAATCTACATTCTAACCTCAAGGTGGACTTAGTCCTCGATGCCTCTGCATCTTTAATGGACATAGAAAGCGACATTGCCATAGAAGCATACATTGTATCTAAGTCCCTTGAAAATAACAAAATACTTAACCGTGTGATTTCCTACGAAACTGTTGGCGACTACACCATTATCACAATCTTAAAAAACTATGAAGAAAAGTCTGACTTTGAAAAAATTTTTAAATACAGAACACAGGGCTGGAATCGTGACGGACTTTTTTATCGTGGATACCTTAATTTAGTAGATGAAGAAAATAAAAATCACATGATGATCGTCCTCACAGATGCCTTCCCACGAGACATAAAGCCTATGATTAGTAAAAACTTTTTTGGTTCAAAAAAATATTCTGATAAAGTATCTCTCGATGATGCAAAAAAAGAATTAGAAAAACTTAGAAAAATAGGCATCCACACCTCAGCAATATTAAATAGCGACAAAATAGACAATGCAAAATATTTATTTGATAGAAATTTTATAAAAATAAAAAGTGTAAAAGAAATCGCAAATGTTGCCGGTCGTTTTATCCAAAGAGAAATCGCAAATATAGAAAGAATGTAAATTTTATTAAAATTTTTTATCTCTTATATAATCATCAAAACATATTTTATATGTTATAATTCTTAAAGAGGGGATTTATGGAAATAATAATATTAATACTTTGGTGTAATATAATAATTTATTTAATTTTTGAAAATTATTATATTAATAAGATCTCAAAATCTTTTAAATACATAATCTATGTTAACGGAACTCGTGGCAAATCATCTACTACAAGACTAATTGATTCAGGTTTGAGAAGCTCTAACTATAAAATTTTTTCAAAGACTACAGGAACCATCCCTATGTATATTGATGTAAATAATAATGAAATTCCTATAAGAAGATTTGGAAAAGCTAATATAAAAGAGCAGATGAAAATAATGAAATTGGCATATAAACAAAATGCTGACATTCTTGTTTTAGAATGCATGGCTGTGGATCCTGAACTTCAATTTATCTCACAAAATAAGATGGTGAAATCAAATATAGGCGTTATTACTAATGTTCGACTTGACCACACTGATGTTATGGGTGATTCTTTAACTGAAATATGCCATAGTCTATGCAATACTATTCCAAAAAATGGCGTTTGTTTTACATCTGATGAAGACTTTTTTGATTGTATTCAAAAAGAATCCTTAAAATTAAATACTAAAACTTTTTTATCTGTTCCAGATGAATCTACAAAGAGTTTTACGTTTCCTGATAATTATGCAATAGCTCTGGATGTGTGCTCATATATCGGCGTGAATCTTGAAGACTCTTTAAATGGAATGAAAGTTTACAAACATGATCCCTATGACTTATCTTTATATAAATTAAAAAATGGTGGTATTTTTATTAACGGTTTATCAATAAATGATATTTCATCAATAAATATTACTTACAATAACTTATGCACTAAGTATAATCTCCATCAAAAGAATTTGATATTGCTGATTAATAATAGATTTGATAGAGGCTACCGATCAATGCAAATGATAAATTTTGCAAACAAAGTAAAACCTAAGGCAGTCTACTTAATGGGAAGTCACACTTATATTCTTAAATCCAAAATAAATTGTAATTTCATCAAAATAATTAATAAAATCCAAGATTTACCATTAGAAATTGATGAAGATAATTTTATTTATGCTATAGGTAATATTGGAAATAATGGAAATGAAATAATTGACTTTATAAGAAAAAGAGGCGATTTAATTGCACGATAATATAATATTAATTGGCATTGCTATAAGTTTGATTTTTAGTGATCTAACTGGAATAATACCCTGTGGGATTATAGTTCCTGGTTATATTGCTATAAATTTAAATAATCCTAAAAAATTAATATATACCTTCTTAATTATACTTCTCACTTTATTTGTAGTAAAAATACTTTCAAAAATTTGTATTATTTATGGACGAAGAAGATTTGCTTTAATGATACTTACAACTTTTTTAATTAACTATATAATTATGAAATTAAATATAATACCAAATAACCCAGGCATTATAGGCACGATAATTCCCGGAATAATAGCTAATCAAATAGAACGACAAGGGTTTATAATATCTGTTTTGTCATTAGCTTTTGTTGTCATAATAATAGCATTAATTATAATGCTATTCTCAATTCCAATATCATAAGGAGTGGTTATTTGTATACTTATAAAATTAAAAAATTAGTATATATAATTATATTTTTAATAATATCTATGCTAATAATTAATTCGACTAAAACTTGTGAAAAAAATGATTATTACGATACTCAAATCCTAGCTGCCAATAACATGAAAAAATATTCCAAAGCTGTTAAAGGTTATAAAATCAAAAATGGTTTGGAAATATATGATTATGATTTTTATAAAACAGGATTACTGGGAAGTCCTTACAATGAATTTACAACTACTTTGGGTAATTTAGAAGCCAAGCGTACAGTAACTAATCCGGATATTGCTGCTTTAGTTGTCAAAATTTTTAATGATGCTAATTTAAAAAGTGGAGATAAAGTAAGTATAGCTTTGACTGGATCTTTTACCGGATTAAACCTAGCTTGTATAGCTGCTTCAGAAGCTATGAATTTAGATATAACAATTATATCAAGCATGGGGGCATCAACTTATGGTAGCAACCAACCACAACTCACTTTCCCTGATATAATAGATAATTTATTTAATGATGGATACATAAAAGAAAATTCTTCTCTTGTTACATTAGGTGGTTACGATGATGTCGCTTATGATATTCCAGATACTATTAAAAATAAGGTTATTGAAAATTATAAAGATAGAAAATTAAATATATACATAAATGACAATTTTAATGAAAATGTACTTAAGAAAATTGAAGTATTAAATTCTAATGGAAATCCTTCAGCTTTTATAACTATAGGTGGTAATTTCAGTTTTGGCGATAATGACGGATCTGAAATTGTTCTAAAAGAAGGAATTTTAAAAAAACCTAAAAATTTAGATCCTTTTAGTAAAAATAAAGGACTAATAAATTATTATTTAAATAAAAATATAACTACAATTTCTTTTATTAATATAAAAAAATTAATGTCAGATTATGGAATGCCTTATGACCCTTGGACTTGGGAGTCTACTGGTAAATCTAGCATTTATTACAAATATTCATACAATTCTTTTGCAATTATTTCCGTAATAATTCTTTCAACTGTATATTTAATTTATTTTTTCAAATTAAGGAGCTGTAATGAAAAAATACATAAAAATTGATAATAAAATTAAATTCACTATAGGAGTCTTGTTAATTTTTATTAGTTTAATTTTGCCTTTTTTTCTTAAAGTAGAAACTTTTAAAATACTTGATAAAACTTATGATTCTATCATATATAAAAATGATTTTTTGCTAATTAATGCTGCAACTTGTTTAGTAATATTAAATAGTTTGAGAGCTCTGCCGCATTATCTAGGTGCTTTTTTTATAGGAGAGTCATTGTCAACTGAAAAAAACATAAAAATTTTAAAATATATTAAAATTTTTACAATTTGTTTAATTATTCCAACGATCTATTTTTTGATTTATGTCATACATCATATAAAATATCACTTGGGCATACCAGCTCTAACTTTAATATTTATTATTGGATTTTTAGGAAGCAAAAGCTATAACTATGTAAGCAATTTCAAAAAAATAATTTTAATAATTTTAGTCATCTTTACTATTCAAATATTGGATATTATGCCAATATTAAGTAAGTTTCCTATTGGAAAAGGAGAAATATCCCAAGAAATAAAATTAGTATCTCATTTTTTAGAACTAGACAATTTTATTAATATTTGTGCTACTTATATTTTCATATTGCTTTTTACTTTAGAACTATTGCTTTTATCATTAATAAATTCTGAAAATAATTTAAAATATATGAATCTATTAAGAGAACAAAATTTAATGATTAAAAATAAATCACAATTACAGGAACTAGAAAATCGAAATTATCTAGAATCTAGACATCTAGTCCATGATTTAAATAGTCCATTGGCTGCAGCTCAAGCTTTAGTTAGTTTAGTAAAATTAAATTGCACTTCAGATGATAGAAAAAATGATTACATTTATCTAGATGAGGTAGAAAACTCATTGGATAGTATGAGCAAAATGATTTCTCAAACTTTATATATTGATAAAACTTCAATAATCTCAATAAATGAAATAGTACATAAGATTTCATCTAATATTTCTATTTACGACTATTATGATAAAATTATTATTTTAGATAATTGTCCAAATAAATTTATAAAAATTAACTCCGTTTTTTTTGTGCGATCTATAATAAATCTACTAGAAAATGCTAACTACGCTATTAAAGATACAGAAAATGGCAAAGTCAAAATAGTTATCGATTCTATAGAAAAAGATAAATCTAATTATATTAGGTTTAAAATTATTGACAATGGAGTTGGAATAGAAAAAAGTAATTTAGATTTGATTTGGAAATCAGGATATACTACTAAAAATACCACTGGACTTGGACTTCCTTTTGTAAAAAATACCATAGAATCAAACTCTGGAAGTATTGTAGTCAATAGTTGTCCAAATATTGGTACCGTGTTTACAATTTTTTTGATGGAAGTAAATAATTATGAAAAATGAAATAACAATATTATCTATAGATGATGATAAGTCAATTTGCTTTGGTATATCAGCTATTATTAAAAGTCAAGGCTGGAAATCCATAGTAGCGTATAATGTTGACGATGGAATAAAAAGCTTAATTAAATACAAACCAACTTTAATTTTACTTGACTATAGAATGCCTTTTAAGAGTGGAATTGTTGGTATAGAAGAAATTAGAAAAATAGACAAAGACGTTCCTATTATAATGTTGACAGTAGATGACAATCAAAATGTTGCAAATAAATGTTTGAGCATTGGAGCTAATGATTTTGCTATAAAACCAATTAAAGCTCCTGATTTAATATCAAGAATCAATGTTCATTTAAAATTACTTGAAATTAATAAATTAAATTATAATAATTCAAAAAGTAAAGTAAGAAATTTGTATCCTTTGGATAAGGGAATAAGTGAAAGTACACTAAAAAAAGTCCTTACTATACTTTATCAGAACAAAAAATTTATCACAGTTGATTATCTTTCTAATGAATCTGGACTTTCTCTTCAGAGTACATATAGATATTTGCAATTTCTAACCGATAATGACATTGTTATTGTAAAAAATGTTTTTGGAAAAATAGGTAGACCTAAAAAATTTTATATTTTAAAAGAATATAAAAAAGTAGATTTCTAAATGAACCAAACCCGCAAATTTGGATTATTCTAGTAATATTTTAAATGGAATGTATCTTGGTGCATTGTAAGGTGCATTCCTTTTAATTTCTTCCTTAATTCTATCCTTATTATACCATTAATATGTTTGTATTTATCTTGTTTCCTGTTCTAGTAATAAAATTTGTAACTTTTTCCATGAATTGTTTTTATCTTAAGAAGTTTGTTGTCTTTTATAATTTTTTAAAACCACCTGATATATTTATTCATTTGATCAAACAATATGTCTTTAGAATATTATATTTTTTACCAAAATTTTATATTCAAATGATTTCCATAACAAATATTTGAAACTTGCTTTTATTTTAAATTCTTTTGTATATTTTGACATTGAAAAACCCCTCACCTCTATTGCGGATTTTGGGGTTTAGTTTGAAATTAGAAATCGCTTTTTATATTTGTTTAAATTAATTTATTAAAATCTTTTTAATACCCAACTGCTTTAGCATCAGAATATGGATCTGCTCCACCATTTATAGTTCCATCTTCAAGATATTCCACAGCTTGAACGAAACCAAATGCTCCCTCTTCCTTAGTTATTTCATGTCCAAGAGCTTTTAACTTATCTAGTTCTTCTTGATTTACATCCTCCATATATTGTACTTTATTGTCAATATTATCTAATATTCTAGGTAAGTTTATTGCATCTTGAAGATCCATTTTATTATCTATTACGTGAGAAATAACTTGTGAAAGCTGTGCAAATATTGATGAACCTCCGGGTGCTCCTAATACCATATATGGGCTATTGTCTTCTCTTAAAATTATAGTTGGTGACATTGAAGACAATGGCTTTTTATTAGGCTGAACTGAATTTGGCTCTCCGGGAACTGGAGAAAAATCATCCATGTGGTTGTTTAAGATAAATCCTCTTCCTTCAGGAACTACTCCACTTCCAAAGTAATAATTTATTGACTTCGTGATTCCAATCATATTTCCATCTTTATCTGCAGAACTAATATGAGAAGTATCATCCCCTTCGTATTTCCAAGGATCGTCAGCATCCCAATTTTTACATTCATTCATGTCAATTTTTGATGCTAGCTTTTTAGCATATTCTTTACTCATAAGTCCCTTAATTGGAACTTTTACATAATTTGGGTCTCCCATATATTTTGCTCTATCTGCATAAACCATCTTAAATGTTTCGCTAAGTAAATGCATATAATTAGAATCATATAACTTATATTTAGTCATATCATAATTTTCAAGAATATTTAAAATTTGAATTAGATGTGTTCCACCAGATGAAGGTGTTGGTGAGGATAATATTTTATATCCATGGTAAGTTCCTGCTACAGGTTCCATTTCATGAATATTATAATTTGCTAAGTCTTCTAATGTAATAATTCCATCATATTTTTTTACTGAATTTACTATTGATTCTGCAACTTCTCCCTTATAAAATCCATCCTCTCCCTTTTCAGCTATAATCTTTAAAGTATTTGCCAAGTCTGGATTTTTTACAATATTATTTCTTTCAACAGGTAAATTGTCTTTAGTGTAAATTTTTCCAAACTCAGGGTAATCTTTCATTAGTTTATAAGCATCTGCAAAAGCAACTTCAGCTTTTGGTGTTACTAAAAATCCATTTTCTGCCAATTCTATAGCTGGTTGCATAACATCTTTCCTGTCCATAGTTCCATACTTTTCAAGAATATATAATAAACCTTTAACTTCTCCTGGAACAGCTACAGCTTTTCCGCCGTGAATTTTCGATTCATCAATTACCTTTCCATCTTTATCTATAGGAAACATATCTTCTGAAGCTGCTGAAGGAGCTACTTCTCTAAAATCTATAAATTTTATTTCTCCAGTTTTTCCTTCTCTTATTATAGCAAATCCACCACCGCCAAGTCCTGACGCATTTGGTTCACATACTCCAAGTGCAAATGCAGTAGCAACTGCAGCATCTATTGCATTTCCCCCTTTTTCCATAATTGAGGTTCCTATTTTAGATGCTTCATATCTTTGAGAAGATATAACTCCGTTTTTACCAGTAGCGCCTCTATCATCTTTTTTAAAAGTTCCGTCTTCATTAAAAGAAATCCAATCTCCATACTTATAATTTTTTAAGACTTCTTTGTCAATTGAGTTTCTTTGATTTTCAACTTGACTACTTTCTGTTGTAGCTTTAACTTCTTTAGTTGTATTATTAGATTTATTTGAACATCCAACATTTGAAAAAGCTAATATCATTGAAAGCAATATTAGTAATATTCTTTTTTTATAATTAAATCTTTTCATTATAAACTCCTTTTTGAGATTTAATCTCGTGCTTAAAATAGTGAGCCCTCTAATCCATTAACTTTTTATGAATAAATTAAATGTAGACTCTTTCATAATAATAAATATATGAGTATTTATTTTTATTTAAATTAAACATTTCCATTTTTAACTATAAAATTTAATTTAAATAATTCTTCTTTCTATAATTTAAAAAGACATTATTTTAAAATAGATATTGGTTTTTAATTTAATTTTATTAATAACCAAGTGCCTTACCATCTCTTCTTGGATCTCCTGCTCCTTGTAAAATACCATTTTCATACTTTACTGCATTTACAGATCCAAAACTCATATCAAAATCATCACTTGGTTTACAAATATGGCCCATATCTGTAAGTGCCTTTATCGTTTTTTCACTAAATCTATTTTCGTATTGAATAGTTGCTTCTTTAAATCCTTTAATACGAGGTGCATCTACGGCTTCTTGCATAGACATATTATAATCTATTAAATTTGAAATAATCTGTGCAATTGTAGAAATTATAGTTGTTCCACCAGGTGTACCCACTGCTGCAAATGGCTTTCCATCTTTGAATAATAATGCAGGTGACATAGAAGATAACGGAGTTTTACCTCCTGCAATTGAATTTGGGTGATTTGCTCCTACATCAAAATCATCCATTTCATTGTTCATTAATATTCCGTATCCTGGTACTGCAACTTTACATCCGAAGAAACTATTTATTGTAAAAGTAGTTGCTACCATATTTCCTTCTTTATCTGCTACTGAGAAGTGTGTAGTATCCTCATGTTCAAACATCCATGGATCATCTGGCAAAGGATTATTTATAGCTTTATCTTTAATCTTTGCCGCTTGTTTTGCTGCATAATCTTTACTAACTAATCCTTTTACAGGTACTTTTACGAATTTTGTATCTCCCATGTATTTTCCTCTGTCTGCATATGCTAAAGAAAATGCATCTGCAAATATGTGAAGTCTCTCTGGGGAGTCAAATTCAACATCTTTAAGATTGAATTGCTCAACAATATTTAATACTTCTGCTACTATAGTTCCACCTGAAGATGGTAATGGTGATGAGTATATGTCATACCCTCTGTAATTGAAATGAATAGGTTCCATTGTCTCAACCTCATAGTTTTTCATATCCTCCATTGTAAATATACCACCATATTTATTAATAGTCTCTACTATAGTGTTTGCAACTTCTCCTTCATAAAATCCCTTTTTGCCTTCTTTAGCAATTACTTCCAAAAGTTTTGCATATCCTTCATTTTGAATAACATCTCCAGCTTCATATGGAACTTTTATTCCATTGTCATCTTTTAAATAAATAGATGCTGCTTCAGGATATTTACTAAGAAGACCATACTCCTCATTTATATGTTTGGATAAGGATGTGGTAACTGTATATCCCTTCCTTGCTAATTCAATAGTTGGCTTCAATACTTCTTCTAAAGACATTGTTCCATAATTTTCCAAAGCATAAGTTAAACCTGCAACTGTTCCAGGGATTCCAGAAGCTTTACCACCTACATTTTTTTGATCTCCAATAACTTTCTCTATTTCATTTCCTTTATCATCTTTAACTTTTACAGTTTGCCACATATCAGGACTAGCGTGTGATGGTGCTTTTTCCCTAAAATTGATAAATAGAGGTTTTTTATTTGGATCACTAGACTTAATTAGCATAAATCCACCACCACCAGGTCCACAAGCATTTGGTTCCGTTAACCCTAGTGCAAATCCTACTGCAACAGCTGCATCTACGGCATTTCCACCATTTTTAATGATTTCTCTACCTATTTTTGAAGCTTCATATTTTCCCGAAGAAATGATTGCATTTTTACCCGTGTCATCTCTACCAGTTGTAGTTAAATTTCCATCTTTATCCCATAATTGAAAGTCATCTAGTGATGAATACTTTTTATCAACTTCTACATTTTTACTAGCTTCATTTTTTTGATTACCTTCATTAGCTTGTTTTGTATCACTATTTCCGCAACTTACTAAAGGAATAATAAGTGAAAATACTAATATTATACAAATAATCTTTTTAAAAATCTTACTATTCATTATTTATCCCTTTCTAAATACTATTTTCTACTTTATGGCTTTCTATTTAATCATAAATCTACCGAGATTCTTTCCTCCTAAATCTTTTTCGTCTATATCAGCAAAAAGTTCTTTATAAGTAGGGCAATTATCAAATTCTACCATTTTTTCTGGATAGTTTTTATTGTATGACTTAGTATACTCTATTATTCCTTGTAAGTGTCTTCCAACTCTTTCTTCAATCGGATGACCTTTATCGTCGTAAGGAACATAAGTCATCTTTAGCTCGTTTGCTCTTGTATAAAATTTATCCTTACCAGTTAATACTTGATATTCATTTGTTGCACCTCTTAACCTTCCTTGAGAAGCATTAGCTGTTTCCATCAAGATTGGTATTGTATCAGTAAAGTCCCCCAACTCTCTATGCGTCAATCCATGAAGATTTTTAGGAGAAGGCTCTAATGACATATCAATACCATCTAATTGTAAAGCCATTACACCTGGTGCTGCAACATTCATCCCTTTTTCGTGAGATACAGTTGCGTTTATTACTGGATATTCTGGTGAAGCTTCGTGTAAGTCAAAGGTTAAATTAATGTTTTCTTTTTTTATCATTTCTGTTATTGCAAATGCAACTTTTTCTGTGAATGTTCCATCCTTTTTCCCTGGATAAGCTCTGTTTATATTTCTCATTTCAGAACCAGACAATCTTTGTCCTGAGGTTGCATGTATGTAAACATCCGGGTCTGGCCATTGATTAATTGGATTTGTAGCTCTAGAACCGTATCTATAGACTACCTCTTCTCCATCTTTAGTAATAAAGTGCATGTCATGTGGGGAGCCTTCTTGACTATCATTATGAGTAAATCCACTTCTGTTTGTGTATGGCAAAATATAGATCGTTCCTTTTTTTACTTTAACGTTTTGAATAAACAAAACTGTAGATAAATGACTAGCTGGTTCATTTGGGTGTGTTCCACCTAATATTAAAACTTTCCCTCCATCTTCTTTACCTTTCATAACATAAATTGGAGTGTCTCCATCAGAACCCTTTATACCTTCAAAGTAATCTGAAAGCTTTCGAACCTCTGTAACTCCTTTTCCTGGTGTAATTTCAGGTACAGTTGATAATTTTTTAAAATTTATTCCTGTAATAGTAGCAATTGCAAGCGATATGACTAAACATATAGTTGCTGTAATTTTGTTAGCTTTCATTTAATAAATCATCCTCCTTACTTTATCATAAGAAATCGAAGAATTAACGGTATTATAACAAGTGCTTTATCAATTTGGATAGATAATTTATCCTCTGTAAAAATATTTGCTATTGTAAGGAGAAATACTATCAAAACAAGCATTCTATAAATAATAGTAATCATTTTTAATCCTCCTATAATCCAATTATTGGTGCTAACTTATTTGAGAATATTATTATTAATAATCCCCAAGCAATAATTACAATTGATGGTATTATACATTTCTTCAAAACAGGAAAATAATCATCTTTTAAACCTACAACTTGTGCTGCAAATATTCCAGCCAAGGCTGTCGGTGGCATTAAATCACCAAGTCCAGAAATCAATGAAATACCAGCCGCTGTTATTATTGTGTTTTTAGACATTAGTGCCAATAAAAATGGAACTCCCAAAACAGAAGATGCACCAAATGATGATACTGCACCAAATAATGGTATAGATATAGCCATTGCTAAATATCTCCATCCTTGTGGCATACTTAAACAAAGGCTAACTATGTATCCTCTTACACCTGTTAATGTCATAATTTGAATAAACATACCTACTCCCATAAGAATAGATAAAACACTTAAAACACTATTAATAGCATCCTTTGCAGTCGAAAGAATATTGATTTTTTTTCCTGTGAATAATCCAATAATTGATGCTATTATAAATACAAGTGGCATTCCTAAATCTGGTATAACAGTTACGACTTTATTAATTACCATTAAAACTATAGCGATTATAATTGGTAAGTATAACTTAACCCCATATTGTTTTCCTATTTCGTGATTTAATCTTGGTAAAACTTTTTCATAATCCATGTTTTTGGCGTATTTATATCCATAATGCAATACAAATAAAATTGCTAATGGGAATGTTAATATTGCTAAAGGTGCTTCAAATCCAACATAAGGTATATCTACTCCACCACCAATTATCATCGCTGGAATATTAACAGGTGGGGCTATCATTCCTAAAATACCGCCAAAGGATAGTATACACGCTGTTTCTATAGCTGGTATACCCATCATCATTAATACTGGTGCCATAATAGAACCCGCTGACAATACACTTGCTGTGGATGACCCAGTTATCATTGCTGGGAACATTACGACTACCATAACTAATATTAAGAGTAATGCTGGTTTAGTATGAAATCTTCCAACAATATCAGTAGTTAAGGCATCTAGGGTTCCTGATTCTTCAACAACTTTCATAAATATCATGGCTGTCGCAATAACTAGTATAGTGTCAACATAAGAAAACATTCCCTCAACTAAATGTCTTAAAGGAAATCCATAACCACCAACTAATGATCCCGCAATTGCTGCTACAGCCATACTTAATCCTATAGGTAATTTAAAAGCCATAGCGGCAACAACAAAAGTTACAACCATAACTACAAAGATTAGGAGTTCTATACTAAAATAAAAGTTCATTAAATCCTCCTTTCTTAATACACTTTTTATAAATTATTTGCCGAATATTACCTTTAAAGAATCTAAAGATTTGGACATTGAATCTATGAATTCAATAGGAATATTTTTAGATTCTCCAATTCCCTTCATCATGCCATCTTTATCTCCTTCTGAAACTACTATAGCATAATCAGCATTTTCAAAACTTGGTGTTATAAATTTGTCAGATAATTCTCCTCTTCTAGCTTCTCCACCAATATGCATAGCTATTATTTTTACTCCGTTAGCTTTCGCATCTTCTATAAGTCCACTTACTCTTTCGAGCTCAGCGTTAGCATCAATTCCAGCTGCTCCCAAACCTTTAGATGATCCACCAACTGCTAATATTAATGTCTTAGCATCTCCAGTTTCACCTTTTTTTACAAGGTTATTCATTTTATAATTTATTCCTAAATTGTCTAGTACAGCCTTTACCATTTCAACGTCAGCACTTTGTCCTACGGTTGTTAATAGCACCGGTTCCTCTGCTTTAAAATCTGCTGTAACTGTTTTTTCTGTTTCATTATTACCTTCTACTTCTTGAGATGCATTTATCTTGCTATTAGCCGTCTTATTTTCAGGTTTATTGTCACCTCCACAAGCAACTAAAGAAAGTGATACTGCGATCAACAATAATAATACAATTTTCTTTTTCATAAAAATAATCCTCCTAAATATAATATTTTAATTTAAATTTAACATAGCAAACGCTTTTATGCTATTTTTTCTCATATTTATCATAAAATTTTTAAAAACTAAAATGCTTTAAAATAACTTTTATACTTTTATTTAATTTACACAAAGGAAGATATGGAGTAAGAAAAGTGTATATGTATTTATTAAATCAAGGCTATGTCATAAATCATAAAAAAGTTCAAAAAATAATGCATTAACTAAAACTATTTGGAAAAAGATCTAGAGAAAATATCACCCATATAAAGGCGAAATAGGCAAAGTAGCTGATATTATAATAAATAGAAATTTTAAAGAAGATAGGCCTTTACAAAACTAAATAACTTAATATTGCACTCAGATCAATGTTAGTAATACCAACATAAATATTATGTAAATGAACTTAAAAAACATGGTATAAGACAATCATTGTCAAAAAAAAGTAATTGTTATGATAACTCAATTATGAAAACATTTTTTGAAAGATTAAAAATAAAATTATTATGTTTATGAAAAGAGTTCTAATTCTTTTGAAGAATTTTCAAAGGCAATAGATGAGTATATCTATTATTACAATAACGAAAGAGTTCAATCAAAAACAAAAGGGATGCCACCTACAAGGTATAGGTTAGCATCCACTACAACTTATTAATTAAATATTGTGTCCAGTTTTATAGGTACACATCATAAAATTAGCCGCAGTTTTTTTGTAATTTGTAAATTTAATTATAGTTTTCAAATATTTGGATTTTTTAAAATTTATTTGTAGAAATTTTTTATTATTTTACTAATTCAAAGGCTTTTTGTGGTACATATACTGATCTCGTACTGTAAATTGTAAGTCCTCCAAGGTCTACTTTTTCGCCATTTTTAATTGCATAATTTTTTGATACAGGGAAAATAATTTTGTCATTGCCCTTTGTTACAATTGCTTCATAATCATTTGCACCTTTTGCATTAAATTCAACTTTTGCACCTTTATCTTCGAATCCCTTTCTAATTGGTTGGTAAAGTTCTTCTGTTAGTTTATCTAGGTCGATGTCAAGTAAATCTTCTATATACCTTCCTATTTCATAATTGTGGACCGTTCCAATTAATCTTTCTGCACCTTCTGCTGTTGAGTATGAATATAAACCCACATCTCCACCTACATGTCCACCAGTTGTCCATGCTATGTGACTTCTTGCTGAAATAATTCTTCCCATTGCTGATGCTGTGTCTTTTTCATTTTTTACTAGATTTAGTTCTTCTTCATTTAGATCTTCAATCCCAAAATTCTTATACATAACTTCTTTAATATTTGATTTGTCTTCTTTAACTTCTTCGGCTGCCTTTGTTACAGAAACTTTTGCAGATGAAATTATGTTTGTAAATTCATTTAAAGGTGCTTTGTCATATCCTTTAGTTATATTTCTATATCCAAAAGTTATTCCGCCAGTTCCGTGGTCTGCTGCAATCACAATTACTGTGTCCTTATTTTTGTCTGCAAAGTCCTTTGCAACTTTTACTGCATCATCAAAGGCTTTTATCTCGTGAACAAGTGCAACGGGATCATTTGAGTGAGCTGCCCAGTCGATTTCTGAACCTTCTACCATCAAGAAAAATCCCTTGTCATTTTTTGAAAGAACTTCTAAAGCCTTGTCTGTCATTTCTGCTAGTGATGGTTTATTAGCCTTATCTCTTTCTATTTCATAGGGAAAGGATTTATCTTCGAATAGTCCCCAAATTTTGTCGCCCTTTGAAGCTTTCATTCCTTCTAGTGTATCAAAATAATCATAGCCTTTATTTTTGATTTCAGAAATAAGGTCTTCTTTGTCTTTTCTACTTTCTTTAGATAAATACATACTGCCTGCACCTAGAACAACTTCCATTCCCTGATATACTTGTTGTTCGCCAAGGTCTTCGTAATTATTCCTGTCAGGATTGTGTGCAGAAAAATCAGCTGGTGTTGCGTGTTGAATATTTGAAGTTGAAACAATCCCAGTAGATCTTCCACTTCTTTCAGCACCTTCAAGTACATTTGCTATTGGTTGTTTTTCTCTATCTTTTTCGATTTCAATAGCCCCTGGCATTCCTCCCTTAGTTGGGTAACATCCCACGAAAGGTGATTCCGTCTTTATACCAGTTGCCATCGCTGTACCTGCTGGTGCAGAGTCGGCAATTGGAGTGTTTGAGTTATTAGTTCTTACAAGACCAGTTGCCAAATCATCCATTACAAATTTTTTGTCCTCAGTCATCCATCTTGCAGTTGTAAGTGCTTCAACACTCATTCCATCTGGTATCATTATGATTACATTTTTTGCACTCCCATAGTCTTTCTTATCAGCAAAGACAAAACTTGGTACAAGAGTTGCTACTACAAGTGTCGCCGCTAAAATCTTCTTTAACCTTTTCATTTATTCCTCCTATAAGATTATTTAACTATAATTTAACAGAGAATTGTAAAATTATTATTTACATAATGTAAATTATATAATTATTTTTTACTATAGCTCTGTTATTTACGAAATATTTTATTATTAAATCTTTAATTCCAAAGGTTACTCCATAAAAATCCTGTTAAAGAACACTAAAACCTAATTGAATTAGGATTTGAGAAAACTAATTTGATGGATCCTTAGGTGGCAAAAGGCTATGAGCATTCAAACTCACAGCCTTTATAATGCTATTTAATTAATTTAATTCCCTTGATCATAGCTACGATATCATCATTTTTAAGTTGTTTCTTAAATACAACATTTAAACCTTCTTCCTTCAATGTTTGGAAGAACTTCTCTGCCGACTTAATCCTGTATTCTTCGCCACGCCTTAGTCCTTTATCATCATCCATATCCTTGGTTTCAACAATAAAATTAATTTCATAATCCCCCTTTTCTGAATTGATAACATACATAAAGTCCGGGCTTGTAGTTCCACCAGTAAATAAAGGTATTTGAATAGATCTTCTAGGAATCTTCCCAAAGACAAGGACTTCATCTATATCACTTTTCAATAAAGTTTCTCTTTCTTTTGGACTATCATACACAACGCTATCATAAATAAAGCCTTTAGGTACAAGGGCAGTGTCGTCTCTGTGAATACCTAAAACACCTTGATAGACCTGATCTAGCACATCTCCATTATAATCTGTCAAGCTTGTTTTTCTTGAATCAACATCCAATGCTTTGTATGAGAACTTCTTCAAGAGTTTTTCATCTAACCACTTATTAAATTCTCTTACCGCTAAAGTAATTCCAGTCCTTGTAAATAAGCGACTGTCGATTTCCCCTTCTTTGTAGTTAAATTTACACAAAGTCCTGTGAATCGTGTTTATAGAAATACCTGTCTTTCTATTCATTTCTTTAAGAAAATCTCCATAGGCTATTTTGTCATCAACAATGTAATAGTTTGCCACATACTCACGAAGTACAAGTTTCCCATCAACAGATTCTGTTCTTCTTGCTTTTACATCTATGGTCGTGTCTCTATAGATATCAGAATTTAAAACATCATAAAGAGCCTTGCTTAACTCTTCTTCAGGAATATCTTCAAATTTCAAATAATATTTTTGATTAATTGTTTTCCATAGCTTACTAATATCATTAAACTTATCTTTTCTAACCTTAACAAAATTTTTCTTTTTATTCCCATCAATCACCTTATTAGGTTTAAGTCCAGCCACTGCTTCAGGATAATCTGCATATAAATCATCTATTTTTTCAGGTTGAATATTTCCATCAAAGTCAATGTAGCCTTTCATAAGCATCTTGCTAAATATTTCGTTTTCTGAACTTCCCCTAATCTTTGCAATTTCAGCAAGAGATTTTTTAATATTCATGCTTTGTTCCGGTGTATCCGCTTCTATTTCTCCAAGCAGCTTACTTGCAAAACCTTTTTCAGAATAGTCGATTAAATACTTTAGATAAAACTGCTCATCTGCAATTCTTCTTCCCTTTTCATCGACAGGAAGCCTAAGCCCTCTTCCAACCTCTTGAAGTTTGCTAATTTCTGAACCTGAAGACCTTAACTTTACAATCTGAAATACATTGGGATTATCCCATCCTTCTTTTAAGGTCCATTTTGAAAAAATAAAACGCAGGGTATTCCAATTGCCTTTTTCATCATGAAAATTCAATAAAAAGTCTTTATCTCTTAAAATCTTATCCACTTCATTTTGAATATCTTCTTCTGAACTGGCGTTGTCCTCACTAAAATATCCTCCATTTGTTTTTGAAATATCCTCTAAAGAAGATTCAAGATAAGATTTATATTCTTGCAACCTCTGATCTTTCCTATTAGCTATCGATTTAATTTCCCTATTAAGAGCAGCCGATAACATATTTTCAAATTTAACTCTTAAATGTCCCGGCTCGCCCCCTTCGTCTCGGTAAGACCTGACAGAATCAATAAAATACAAACTCAAAGTCTTTATCTTATTGCCTCGTAAGAAATTTTCTTTTTCTGTCTTAAGGTGATTGATGATGGACTGCTTCAACATAAGTTCTTGGTAGGTTTCAGTGTAGATTCCCCCATAAACAATGTCACCTTTTGCGAGTATTTGACCATTAGATAGAGTTACTCCGCTTTTTATCGAATCATCAGATGTAGAACCTATTTCTTCAAGGGTAATTCCCGAGAACTCTTCACCAAATATGGAGAGAGCACCTCCTTTGACTAGTTCTTGAGATTTCTTTGTTTGCTCGTCTCTAAAAGTACACACTTTAGGACTTCTTTTGAAATCCATCAGCTTTAATTTAGTTTCCTTTTCCTTTTCTGCATCAATCATAAAGGTCTCCACGCCCTTAACTAAATTTTGATTAAAAGCTTGGCTTGCACCTAAGTTAAAAATAAGATTATTATAATCTTTTTCCTTGCTTTTCTTTTTGTCGGGAAAAGTAGCTCCAAAGCGAATAATGCATTGTGGCTGTAGCTCTTCAAGGATTCTTTTATAGGCTTGATTTTCTTTTTTAAATCGATGAGGTTCATCAATGATTACAATGGGTCTTGTTGCTCTCAAGGTCTCATAGGGCTGGGTGAAATTGCCTAAAATAGTTTGATCATAATCATCTTTAGCCATAGTTGCATTAGACAAAAGCATACCAGAGGTCATGAGTAAAACAGAAAAGCGATTTTTCTCTAAACTACTTCCCCTAGCAAACTCAGATATGGCTGCTGGAAACATCTTCCTGCCCCTTGTCTTTTTCTGTGGTTCTAATACCGATAAATTAAGAGCTTTATTAGGATAAAGATCAGCAAAATGCCTTTTACTATAATCTGCTTGTAGAAAACTCTTGCTGCCCTCTTTAATTGGAGTTGAAGGGACGAGAATAATAAACTTATTAAATCCATACATTTCATTAAGCTCATACATCATTCTTGTATAGCAATAAGTTTTCCCCGTGCCTGTTTCCATGCGAATATCGATGCCTAAATAGTCCTCATCATCTCTTGTTCGCCAAATTCTTGGAATTGCTTGCAGATCTTCATAGCCCTTCCACAAGTCATTAATATTCTCTTTGATTTTGTTGTCCGCAAAATCGATCACCGGACTTTGATGGATATTTTCACCCGCCACTACACGAATATCTTCAAAGGCTTTCCTGACAGCTTTTAAAAAGTCTTCTTGATGAGGTAAAATTGATAATTCAATGCTCATAATTAAAACCTCTCAATGAGTGAAACATTTTTATTATTCCTTAAAACCTTAAGATTTTTTCTCAGTTCATGAAGAACATTGAAACGAAGCGAATGAACATATGCAACGACCCTAGTAATATCCAGTTCTTCATTCTCAATTCTTTTAATCAAGGTCATAACATCTTCATCTTCTAAACCTTCATCTATAATATAAAGAGATTTTTCAATTAAGTCTGCTGAATAATGTTCAAGTATATAGGGGCTTGAACTCTTCGTTAAACCATAGCCATCTTCATTAAGCCAAGTAGTGAGTATACTTTCTTTTCCTAAAGAGTATTCATTATCAAATATTTTTATCATGTCCTTCGTAAGGAATTTAATTTCTGGTTCAAAATTTTCAAGATCAATCAGAGTTTTCTCTTCAGGAGTTTCAAGATAGTAGAGTTTGTAGCCATAGTCCATATTTGCACCTGTTTCTTCTTTGATTTTTTGTGCTGCTTTTTCAATTCTCGCTCTGCCGATTTCATAAATAGTTCTATAGCCAGCTTTATAGGCAGGCTTATTTTCTTCAATCTTTTCCGGAAGCTGGACCATAATATATTTACGCTTTCCATTATCTTCGGCATTAAGTTCCATAACAGCGTGGGCTGTTGTTGCAGAGCCTGAGAAGAAGTCAAGACAAGTAAATTCATTCCCTGTTATCCTATTAATTAGATATTTAATTAGAAATGTAGGTTTAGGGTATGAAAAATATCCGTCCAATCCTAATTTTGATAATTCCTTCGATCCCTGTGTACTAGAAAATTGAGAAATTATTCCCATTGGAATTTGCGTTCTTTCTATTAAATTCCCATTATTGTCAGCATTTAGATATTGCTTAGTGTATAAAACCCAGTTCCCTTCCTTATCTTGTTTTGATACGATATAATCGTTCTCAATCCCCCATTGGTATTTTTCTTTTGACCAACGCCAAATGGCTTTTCTACCGGAATTATTATCTTCAGGATATAGAATAGTACCGTCTTCCATTGTTATTGGATAATCCATGGATTCTGAATATTGTATTGAACCCATTCCAAGTTTTTGTAAATAATATTTTCCACGTGTATGTTCATATTCATCAGATTCCTTATATCGTTCTATGTTTGATGGTGGTAGACCTCTAATTTCAAAATTATTTATTAGTTTTCCATATACTAATATATGTTCATCTTTTACTCTAAATAGTTTCGAATCCGAAGAACCCCCACCTTCTTTGTTTGCCCATTTTAAATCTACAATAAAATTTTCCTCACCAAAAATCTCATCACAAATTAATTTCAAATTTGCCTGTTCATTATCATCAATTGAAATAAAAATAGCCCCGTCATCTGATAATAAATCTCTCGCTAATACTAATCTTGGATACATAAAGGTAAGCCATGCAGAATGGGTACTTTTTCCTGCTAAATCAAGGATCCTTTCTGCTTCTTCTTCTGTAATTCCAATTTTTAAAGAAAGTTCTTCTACACTGAACTGAAAATTATCAGGGTAGACAAAGCCGTCCGAACCCGTATTATAGGGAGGATCTAAGACTCTCACTATTTTGATACAATTTAATGTTTGATTTTTAAAACGACTATAAACTCTATTTGCACACCCCTACATAAATAGCGTTAAAAGGTTTTGAAATAAAAAATAGCCTGTACCATAAGTTGATACAGGCATAATTTTTTCTATTAAATTAATTCATTTACTCTCCTCTGAATAGCATAATAATCGTATCCAGCATTGATTAACCTTCTTTTTCTTTCTTCTCCATTTCCCCATTTTCCACTTATAACTTCTCTGGCTAATTGGTCGATTGTTTTATCTTTTGGATAAACTATCTTACCATTAGCATCGAATACTTTTAATCTAAATCTATCAGCACATCTTTTGGCATTATCTAAATTCTTAAATGCACCTTTCTGACTATTTACCTCAGACCAAAATTTTCTAACTCTATATAGTCCACCTACTGATTTACTAACAGTCTTATCGCCTCTTAGTCTTTTATTAACCTCGCTTGCAATATATGGAAACTTGCTGCCAAGATATGGACCAGGACAGTTAGTGTTTTTATACCATTCGTGTTTTTGAAGTACACCATCTTTGCCTCCAGTATAGGTACAAGGATAGATTCCATTTCTCCTACAGATGTCTGTTACTAAATCAATTAGTCTATTTAAAACATAATCAGAAACTAACCACTGAGGACCTCTCGTAGAGTTCCCTACTTCAATTGTGACTGCTCGGTTATCACACCAGGAAGATGAAGTTGTCCAGGCTCTGTTAGATTCATCAACCCCTAAAACAATAACTCCGTCTGAACCTAAGTTGTAGTTAGCTGATGCTAGTCTTGACCTTAGCACAAATACTCCAGCAAGATTTCTACTATTTATAACTCCAGCTGCGTGGTGAATAGCTATTTTTGTTATCTTTTGATTCCTTCTTCCACTATGGTTAGGTGAGCGAATTGTTGATTGTACTAATGGGCTATTACTCATTTATTTTTCCTCCTTGAATTATTCTAATACTCTTTTTAATTTTTCTGGTACTGGCATACCTAAAGCCACAGAGTTTTCTAAGATAGAAAGCCCTTCATTTGCTATATAAAAAAAGATGATGGCTGTTCTTATCATTGTCCCATCACCTTTAATTAAATTTACATCACATAGGTTTGCGATACCTACAACTATAAAAATCATAATCTTTTTTGCTATCCCTTTAAATCCTATGGACGAGGATAGCTTTCTTTCAACTCCTGCTCTTAAAACCCCTGTTAAATAGTCAGCTATTACAAAAGCAAGAAGTGTGTAAATAAAAGCATCTACACTTCCAAGATAAAATCCCAACCATCCTCCGATAGCTGTAAAGCATACTTTTAGTATTTCAAAGAATTTGTTCATTTTATTCCTCCTAAGTTAATGTATAAGTTATTTTCATTGTCTTGTCTGCCGTTTTTAATATTGGACTTGATAAGTTATTAATTGTTCCAAGATATGGAGTGTGAAGAAATAATAGTTTATAAAACGAATTTTCATATCCTCCATAACCAAGCATTAAAGGTCTAACTGAATAGGTGTAGACATTAAATACGGAATGCTCCTTCCTTCGTACTCTGTTTTATCATCTCTACGAATAATCTCATCATTCCTATTTATTGAAAATTTATTTCCTAGAATATAGTCTCCCCAATTAAATAAATACATATATTCTCCAGAATAAGTAGTTCTTTGAATATCATATTCTAGATCAAATTTGCTGATATCAACAGGATTATTAATGTTAATCTTATATAACAAGTTATAATCATTTCCAGCACCAATAGCATATAGATAACTGTCCTTTATACAGCTATATGCTCTCCTTTCGCAATAGCTAGAATCTTGGTCCTTATAATCTCCAAGTTTATATAAGCTAATGTCATTTAAAGACCATTCATCCACAGTAGTAGAATAATCTTTTTTAGAAATCTTCATCCTTATTAACTTATTGTACTTAGTCCCAAATCCATACCAATAATCATCTGGTCCGTTATAAAAACATGTTTCTTTCCAATAATATACTTTGTCAAAAAACTCCTTTGCATCTACAATCGTTCTTTCTTCTTGATAATTTCCCTTTGTAAATATTGGATCATTTAAACCGATATCTGTAATTGATTCTCTAAGTTTGACAATCTCTATAGAAGTCTCATTCTTAGGCCAGATTGATATAAGTGTACTGTTTTCAATATCATATTCTACACAACCTTGGTAAATATCTGTAATAACTCTATCAGAATACATTTTTGTTTTATTTAAAAGTAGGAACGGATCTCTTCCATGAGCATCTCCGTAGAAGTATTTCCCTCCTCTGTAATGAGTTAACGCAAGAGACGATATTCTACCATTTGCTTGTGATGTTGAAAAATCCCAAACAAATTTATATCCGTTTTCTATAGGAGTAGATTCAGTTAAATTTGCAGAGCCTCTTTTTGGTGCATCTGTTGAATTAACATCATTCGATGCATATCCAATTATCTTATTATTTGCAGGTGCTATATATTTATTTGAATTTTCATCGAGAGGAGCTTCAAATAATAAAATACCCCCATAACACTTATTTGCTATTGGGAATATTTCTTCCTTGTATTCCTCTGCATTGGTTTTAAATATCGGATACATAAGCCCTGATGGATTCAGCCTTAATAAATCTGGGACTGCATTAGTTATTAAGTTTTCATCTTCATATATCTCCTTCTTTTTTGTTCTCACATCAGTTAGTTCAATGACTGATTTACCCTTGAGCATTTTCTTCCTCCTCCTTATCTTTAAATTCTGTTGTAATTTCTTCTTTATATTTTCCAAGCATCAATCCTTGATATTTAAATCTTCCTACCTTTTCATCAAATACTAGTGACCTTGGGACTTGACTTTCAACTTTGTATTCAGCCTTCAATTTTCTAATCAAGAATGAATGGCTAAGTTCTATCTTCTTCCAAGATTCATCAATCTTAAGCTTTCCATCCCAAGCCTCTGTAGAACCTAGAGATTGACCAGATATAGCTGCGATAGCATTATCTTTTCCAATCATTGCTTGACCAGACTCAAGCCTAATTAATACCGAGAAGTTGTTCATCGTCTTTTCCTGAAGTTTAGTTAACGGATAAAAAAGATTTAAAATGTGGTCACCACTTAGGTAGGTTTCCTTTGGAATGTGATGTTCTATTTTCGTATCATTAAAAATATAGGTAATGACAAGCCTTGTTGGTATTACTATGTTTTCAATAAAGTCTAATTCCTCTACTTCTTCTTTTTCTTCAAACTTTGGAGGATCATAGGATTTTCCATCATTATTTAAAACCTCTACTTGTTTCTTAACCTTTCTTGATATCTTTCTAGTTTTTTCTTCAGTATCACAGATGATATTTAACAAGATAGATGCATTAAAAATTGCCTCCGTTTCTTTATTGGAGGCAAATTCTATACGAATTATTGGCGTGTCTGTGGTAGAAAGACTAAAGGCAGAGTAATTAGAATAGGCATGAACTACTAACTTTTCAGATTCAATTTGATTTAACAGTCCTACTATATTCTTATCATTCTTGCTTTTGGCCTTGGATAGGTATGGATTCTTCCCAACTCCTAAAATCCTGTGCTTTCCATTTATCTTGTATTCAATGTCGGTAATAAGCCCTTCAATCTTTTCTTCTTCGTAAGAAATAGCTATCCTATCTCCAACATCAAGACTTGGGTCTCCTATGGTTACCATATCAAAAGGTGTGTGATGAATCTTACAAATTTCAGTAAGAAGAGCCTCACACATTCTTTTTCTTTTTTCTGGAAGTCCTAATTGCATCAATGGATTTATTCCAAGGTTCATAGTTAGTCCATCATCATTTTCTAAAGAATAGTATTCAGCTATTTTAGTCTTTGCATTTGTTGAGTTGATGGCTGTATATCTTGTCTTAAAATCTGATATTGATGAAGAAAATCTTTCTCTTTTTTTAATTTCAGTTGATATGCTTTCTGCATACTTCTTTAAAACCAACTTACCATTACGAGAAACCCCAGCAAAAGCACCAAGAGTCGATGCTATATAATGAATAAAGTCCCTGTAAGTTTCTATATCATGGTCTTGATAAATTGCCAAAACTTCCTCTCCATTTACAAAAGCTTTTACTTCATCTTCTGTCATGCCTAGTTCTACCTTGCACTTCTCACATGAAAGACTTAGTAATTCAAAAGCTGTACCAAATGTATCGGTTACTGGGAAATTCTTATCAAATCTAAGCATATAATCATAGCCTTTTAGTTCTAAAATTTTCTTAGACCTATTTGCTTCAGTGACATCAAAAATTCCCATTGGTATGGTTTCTATCTTTTTATTCTCTAATTCTTGATGATAAAAAAGTTCTAGCTTTGAATCTTCTAGAGAATACCTATCTATATCTGAAAAAAGACTGATTCCAAACTCTCCAGCATAAACTGTACCTATTTCAAGTTCAGAAGATCTAGAGCATGAACGATGAATGTATCCAGACCCTTTAAGAATATCTTTATTGGTAAATGGAATGATTGTTTCATCTTTTAAGATGATATTTCCCGTCCAGTAAAATTTACGAGAGTTCTTTTTTATAACTGTTTTATATTCATTGCTTGTTGGATACATTAGTACTCCTCCAATGAAAAAGATACTTCCCACAATCCTTTATAAGAAGTATCTTTTATTAATTTGACTTGAAACTTATCTATATACATTTGTGTCTCTTTTAATTCCAACGTTTCTGTATCTAAGAATTTAACTTTAAGATTAGACTTGTTAGCAAGACCACTCAATATCTTCACAAGCTTAGGACTACATGAAAAACCTACAGAAATACTTGCTACTTTGTTTCTAACAATATCCCTTTGAATAGTACCTGCCTCTGTCTCTCCGCCAGTATCTGCTTCTATATCTCTAAACTCCAAATCATAAGAATTTGGTAGTGGTAGGTCTACTCCTTCAATAATTAAATATGATTGATATTTCAATTTATACGACTACACCTCCATTCACTACGTCGCTTTGCTCCTTGTTCATTGGGTGAGACTGCATCTGACCTACCAACAAAATCACAGATTTTGGGTTAGGTCATTATCTACCTCTACTTCTTAAATTCTTACGCATAGATGCATTGACAATAACTTCATCAAGGAGAGTCCCTCCAAGATAAACTGGTATGACTATGTCTCCAGTATTTTCAGATTTTAAATTGATATTTGCAAGTGCATCGGATATTTGTCTTCCTATATCAATACCGCTTACAGCAGATTCTTTATCAAATCCAACCATACCAACAGCTGATATATTGGGACTTAAAACCATATCGCTTGCCACATTTTCCATTGAAGATTGAACTAGTCTTCTGCTCTTTTCTATCCCCTTAGATAAGCCTTCCATAAAATCTGGCATCCATGATTCATAGTCAGTTAAAGGTCCAACATCTGGAACAGAGAAGTGCAGGTAAGACCTAATAGTTGATGCTACATTCGATACAGCAGATGTCACATTGCTAATCGCACTTCTAATCCCTCTTGCAATCCCATTAATCATATCGGCTCCCCATGTATAAGCTTGAGATGCTAAGTTCTTAATATGATTAACCGCATTATTAAATCCATTTCTAATAGTTGACTGAATATTTGACATGGTCGATGAAATACTTGATCTCATCGAATTAAATGCAGACGATACTGCTGACTTTGCAGTATTTACTGCAGATGAAATGGTCGACTTTATGGATTTCCAAGCAGATGAAACAAAGGTTTTAATATTATTCATTGTTGATGAGATAAAGGTCTTTATCCCATTCCAGATTGATTCAAGGACTGTCTTAATAGAAGTCAAGATAGTCTCAATTGTAGTTTTTATATTGGTCCAGGATGTAGAAATAAATGTCCCAATGGCAGTAATGACTGTTGTTAAAAACTCTTTTATTCCATTCCAAATAGTCTCTATTTTTACCTTTATAGCATCAAGAACGGTTGAAATTAAAGTCTTAATACCTTCCCAAGTAGTCCTGATAAACTCTCCAACTGCTGTAAATACTTCTGTAGTTGTAGTTGAAATAGCTGTCCATACATTGGTAAAAGTAGTTTGAATTTCTGTCCAAAGACTTGTAAAGAATTCTCCTAAACTTTGCCATAGACTCTTGGCTCCCTCAATAAAGGTATTCCAAGATTCAGTTAGAAAAGTTGTTATAGATGTCCATATACTGTTCCATCCTTCAGCAAGTCCATTCCATAGATTGGCAAAGAAGTCCTTGATGCCTTTCCAAGTAGTCTTAACTCCTTCAATAAATCCAGACCAAAACTCTGATAGAAAACTTGTGATTTCAGTCCAGGTACTTGTCCAAGATTCTGATATTCCCTGCCATAGGTTTACGAAAAATTCTTTTATTCCATTCCAAATGGCAGCAGTTGATTCCTTAATAGTTTCCCATATGGAGATGACCCCTTCTCTAAACCAGTCGCACTTCTTCCATAAAAGAACAAGGCCAGCTATTACTGCACCAATAGCAATAGGAACTATACCAATGGCTGATACTACTGCAGTGATTGCTGGTATAAGTGTACCTGTAAATATTCCAACTATCTTAGTTATTCCTCCTACTATTAGAGGTCCTTTGGTCATAATAGTTCCTATTGACCAGATAAGTTTTCCGACAATCATAAGTACAGGTCCAAGAGCAGCTATAAAAAGACCGATACCTGCAATAATACCTTTTACTGGTCCTGGAAGTGCATTAAGTCCATTTACCAATTTTGTTAATATATCTACTGCTTTTCTAACAGCAGGCATTAAAAGTTCTCCAAAAGATATGGCTAATTCTTCTAAGGCAGATTGTAGGATCTTTAATTGACCAGCCAGGTTATCCTGCATAGTAGCAGCCATTTTTTCTGCTGTTCCATCTGCGTTATATATGGCATCACTCAAACTGTTGTAGTCTTTTTCACTGGCATTTATAATTGCCAACATTCCAGACATAGCATTTTTACCAAATATCATGGATGCTGCTTGTGCTTTTTGGGTTCCGTCTAAATTAGCAAAGGCAACTCTAAATGTGCTTAGAGTCTCATCAAGTGAAAGCCCCTGTACATCTTCAATAGATAAGCCTAACATAGACATTCCGTTAATAACTTCTTTAGTTGGTGATGCGAGTCTTGTTAGTCCAGACCTTAAAGCTGTACCTGCTTGTGAACCCTTTATTCCTGCGTTAGCCATTAAACCAATAGCGACTTCTGTATCTTCAACTGAATATCCAAGTGTCCCAGCAATAGGTGCAGCATATTTAAAGGTTTCACCCATTAATGAAACATTGGTGTTTGCATTAGATGACGCAGCAGCAAGAACATCAGCAAAGTGAGAAGAGTCTTCGGCTTTTAAACCAAAGGCTGTAAGGGCATCTGTAACGATGTCTGAAGTAGTAGCTAAATCCTCACCACTAGCTGCAGCTAGGTTCATGACTCCTTCAATACCACCAATCATGTCTTTACTTTTCCAACCAGCCATGGCCATGTAGTTCATAGCCTCTGCCGCTTCAGATGCTGAGAACTTGGTCTTGGCTCCCATTTCACGAGCCTTTTCCCTTAGGGCATCAAAGTCAGACCCTGTTGCACCAGATACTGCTTTTACCTTTGACATACCAGAGTCAAAATCTGAAGCAGTCTTTACAGCCGCTACCCCAAGACCTGCTACCGCAAGAGATACTGGCATCATTTTTCTTCCTACATTTTCTATATTTTGCCCTGTGTTTTGCCATTTTTCTCCAATAATAGCTATGTTTTGAAGAGTTTGATTAGTAGTTGCCCCTTGTCTTTCTAGAGACTTTAAGGCTTGTTCTGTTTCAATAATCTCTCGTTTAAGGGCATCATATTGCTCCCCCGAAATCTTACCTTCTGCAAGAGCCTGTTCAGCTTGTTTTTGTGCCTCTTTTAATGATGTTAGTTTATTCTTTGTCTCTTCTAAGGTCTGTCCTAATAGCTTATGCTTTTGTGAGATAAGTTCAGTGTTGCCAGGATCAAGTTTAAGAAGTTTATTGACATCACGAAGTTCAGACTGAGTATGTTTAATCTCCGTATTAACTTGTTTTAGTGCAGTCTGCAATTTGGTAGTATCCCCACCAATCTCAACAGTTATCCCTTTTATTCTATTTGCCAATATCTCATCTCCTCTTTACAGATATATTTATCAGTATTTTTATTGATGTTTTTATCGATTTCTGCTATACTTATCTTGAGGTGATAAGTATGAATTTTGTAAAAGAATTATCCAACAAGACTGTATCCATTTCTGAATTTAATCGAGGCCTAGCTGGACGTATTTTCGATGATGTCAAAGTGAACGGTTCTAAGGTCGTATTAAAGAACAACACTCCTGAGTGCATTCTTGTTTCCCCTGATGAATATACGAAACTCATTGATGAGCTCGAAGATGCAAGAGATCTTATGCTTGCCAATACAAGGATGTCATCAATGGATAAATCCGATTTAATTTCTCAAGATGAATTTGAAGAAGCCTTCCATATCGATTTAAATGAAGTCTCTCCTCTTGATGAGGACGAAATCGAATGAACTATAAACTATCCTTTATAAAAGAAGCCATCCAAGACTATAAAGCCTTAGATGGATCTCAAAGAAAAATTGTCGATAAAGCACTTAAGAGGATCTTAATAAATCCTCTTCCTAATACTGAAGGTGGCTATGGCAAGCCTCTTTCTAACCTATCTGATTCTAAGCTTGCTGGTCTTATGAAAATTAAACTTAAGAGTTCAGGTCTTAGGATCGTTTATAAATTGGAAAAATCAGATGACGAAGTTCTTGTCATTATTATCGGTGCAAGAGCCGAATCCAAAGTCTATAAAGATGCTGAAAAAAGAGTAGCTAAGCTTGAAGATTAAAACTTATCAAAGTCTTCTTGTGTAGCTACTTCTTTGTATTTATAGTCGTCATTATTCTTTTCTGTGAACATATCATTTACAAGTCCAATTGTTAGTAGAG
Source organism: Peptoniphilus grossensis (assembly GCF_001940285.1). NCBI lineage: Bacteria > Bacillati > Bacillota > Tissierellia > Tissierellales > Peptoniphilaceae > Peptoniphilus > Peptoniphilus grossensis. The sequence goes on along the minus strand of NZ_MJIH01000001.1, from coordinate 1,340,802 downwards.
ATAAATCAGAAACAGAAAGACCAAGTTCTACTGCCCTTAGTAAAAACAAAGGTGTAGTCATTGGTCTTTCTATTGGTCTTACTTTTTTTTAGGAACTTCTTCCGACTTTATATTAAGTCCCCACAACTCAATTAGCTGAGGTAGAATTTGATAAATTGAAAAGGTTGAGAAATTATCCAACCATTCTTCTGGACTATCTGGCACAGATTTATCTCCATGTTTTGCCATTACATAGGCTATATTTTCAAATAGTTCTAATGAGCCTATATCAAGGTTAGATTTATCTTCATCGTTTTTCTTCATGGACTTTTCTAATTCCATCAAGTCTTTGAAAATATCTCGACCAAATTTCAATCTATAAATTCTTGGAATAGCTGCTGAGGCACGGAAAATAACATCTTGTCCATCGATTTGAATTTTCTTGGTTAACGCCATATTTATTTACCTCCAACACTTGCTCTTGAAGGTGTTACTGTAGTTTCTGTTGGCATATAGACTGACTTATACCAACCATCATAAGTTTCCTTCGTAGTCTCTTCACCTGTTCTAGCCTTTACATTTCCATTTGGAAGTGGTCTTGATTGAATAGATAAGGTTTCTGGTTGAACTTCTCTTGATTCTTCATTAGTCTCTCCTTCAAGGGTTGGTCTTGCTGCTGAGCAGTTATACATGACGTGACGGATTTTCTTTTGGTCACCGTCAAACTCAAAAAGAAGTGCAAAGTTAGCAGTTTCAGAATTTGAAGATTCAATTAGAACTTTATTATAGAACTTTATTAGAATCTGATTTTTCCATCAAAACATCAGTCCTAAAAGATTCTGGAATAAGAGCGATTTCCAAATCTCCGTCATATCCCATGTTGTTTGAAATAGTGTAGTATTCAATTCCATCTGCATAAAAGCTTTCAGGCTCTCCATTAGGATCTAATGAAATTGAAACAGCACCAGGCATTGGCACTGGCGTCTTATATTTAATAACGCCCTCTTCGGCTTTATCAAAGAGAGCGTAGTGTACATTACAAATATTAAATTTAACTTTATTAGCCATTTTTTACCTCCATAGTAAATTCATAGAGAACTTCATAGAGTCTTTCTGATTCAATCCAAACTTCAGATTTTTCATAATAGATTTTTTCTCTATCAAGTGTCTCTTCTATCTTTTCTTCTAATTTTAAATCTTTCTTATCGGTGTATAGTTCTAAGTCTATCTGGGTGCTTTTATAAAAGACTACTCCATCTGCACCAAAGTGTTTATTCTTTGGAAATAGATAAACCATAAATGGTGGGTCTGGACTTTCTCCCTCAGCAAAGTGCGAGTATGCAAAGGGAAGTCCTATATCTTCAATTATCTTTAATAACCTAACCATCGTTTAGTTTCCTCATAATATTTTCTTCCAATTCCCTGACTCCTTTCTCCTCAGCTGGTCCAATGTGAGGCTTAGCAGATACTCTTCCTCCTTGTCTTAGAGCGTGTCCTTTTCCAAGTAAATGAGCCAGCTGGTATCTATTTCTTGAGTGAACTATGAGTTCTATTGAGTTCGAAGTTTCTTTCATAGTTTTTACAGACCAAGATTTAGAATATTTCTTTGTTTCTCCTACAGGTGCATTTTCTTGTATATCTTTTCTAATATTGCTGCCAGCTTTTTTGACTTCCTTTTTGACTTCATCTGTTGCCATATCAGAATATTCTTCTAAGCCTTTCATTATTTCACTGGCTAGGTTTTCAATTTTTACATTCATCTACTCACCTTCCTACACCTAAACTTTATAAATCTGTTTTTGTAGTTCATAAAGTCAATTGAGATGATATTGTACTTTTCATCAGCAAATAGAATTCTGTAATCTGAAGTATTAATATTCTTTAACCTATTTTGAAATCTTACAGTAAAAGAAATATCTAACCTGTCTACTTCCATCCCAAGAAAAACTTCTTCTCCTTTACCTTGAAAAGATATATAGGCTGATGTTTCTAGATAATCTGCCCATACCGATTTATGGTTACCAATTTCATCTACCGCAACATTTTTATTTTGAAAGGTTATTTTTCTATTTAAATCCGATATCTTCATTAGAATTCAGCCTTTCTCATTCCAAATAATAAAGCCCTTAGAGTTAAGTTTAGCTCAGAATAATCCGCCTCTTCTCTGTGTTCATAAAGATAAGCAGTCATATATAAGACAGCTATCTTTCCATTTGGATTTTTAGAAAGTTCTTCCTCACTATCAACCCTGGCTACCTCCAATGGAGTGCTTTATTGATGATTGGATGAGAGATTCAATCATCTCATCCTCGTCATCAAAATCCACCCTTAAATAGGACTTTGCCTCTTCAAGAGTAATCATAATCTACTCCTTAGGCAGTAGCACCGATTTTTAAAAGTTTAACTGCTTCTCTTAAAACTAAGATTCCATCTACTCTTTCTTTACCTAAGAAACCAACCATGCCATTACCAGCAAATAGTTCCTTTAAGTCTTGGAATGACCTATTTCCCCTATCTCCAATCTTGTAATATGAAAAATCTCCAAAGGCTACTGCCAATTTTCCTTTATCAGCTTTTGGAGCAAAGGCAGATGTATAGGCAGGATATCCTAAAAGCCTATCTGGTTCTCCATCTTTAAGTGATGGTTGCCAAATATATGCACCATTAACATCTTTAAGTTTTCTAATTTGAGCAACTGTTGCATCATTTAAAATAAAGGCTGCTTTCTTTCTATAAGGTCTGTCTAAGGAGTAGACTAAATCAATCAGTTCATCTGCAGTAATTGTTTGAGCCTTTGTTGTTACTCCAAGTTCTCCACCTTTTTTAGAGTCAAAAATTCCTGTAGGCTTGTTTACTCCATCACCATTTAAGAAAGCATCCTCTTCAGCATTTGCTAACGCTCTAGTAAATTCTTCAGTGATGTATTTTTCTAAATTAAAGGCTGCATCATAGAGAAGTTCTTCAGTAACTTTAATTCCAACATGGAGTTTATGTGCATCAAGAGATACTTGATCGAATGTGCCATCTCCAAAGGTAAGTTGACCACCTTCTTCTACCCATAGGGCTGCTGGCTTTGTAGCTGCAATGTTAATTTTATGAAGTCCAGAAGTTTGAACTTTTGTAGCTAATTTTCTTACAATATTTTCATCTTCAAGTCCATTTACAATATCTGTTTCCATTTCTTCTGGAACTAAATATCCACCACTTTCATCTGTACCAACTTTTAATTCATTGGAAATATCTCTAAAGTTAGTTCTTAATGCCTTCATCATAGACTTCTTATAGATATTTCTTGCTCTCATTGGTTTTTCGTCTTCATTAAAAGTAGCAGGTTCATTTATTAATGCTTGAGTTGTAGGTTTTTCTAAGGATTTATCCATTTCTTCTTCCCTCTTCTTTCTTTCAATTTCACGAGTATAATTCTCGATAGTTCTTTCCATTTCTTCATATGTCTTAAAGTCTTCATCAGACATTAGACCATTTTCATCTTTCTTAGATTCAGCAAATGCCTTTGCCTCATCCCAAGCTTTAGTTCTCTTTTCCATTAATTCTTTTAAGTTCATATCTTTACCTCCAAGTATTTTTAATATTATTTAGTCTTTCTTCTACTTCACTCATTGAGTGAGTCTTCACTTCTTTATTTATCTTTGTTAATAGCGAGTTTGTAATTGCTCGTCTTGAAAAGACCATGTTCGTAACTTTTTCATCTTTTCTTTTATCAGTGAGAGTTCCATCACAAAAACCCATCTCAATGGCCTTGTTCTTATCAAACCAAGTTTCTCCATCCATAAGATTAGAAATCTCTTCTCTGGATAAACCTGTCTTAATCTCATAAGCATTGATGATTGATTCCTTAACTTCCTTTAACATATCTATAGCTTTTTGCATTTCTTTTGAGTCACCAATAGCTACAGTTAAAGGGTTGTGAATCATCATTAATGATGTTGGACTCATCAATACTTCAGTTCCTGCCATGGCAATGACAGATGCTGCTGATGCTGCAAGCCCATCAATCTTAATAGTCACATTTCCCTTGTGCTCTAAAAGCATGGTGTAAATTCTCGATGCAGCTATACAATCACCACCAGGGGAGTTGATCCACACAGTTATGTCTCCACTTTTATTTTTTAATTCCTCAAAAAAGAGCCTTGGAGTGATTTCATCATCAAACCAAGACTCTTCTGCAATTACTCCATCTATATAGAGTTCATTTGAATCCTTTTTCCAGTTCCAAAATATTTTATTGTTCTTCATTAGGATTTATTTCTTCTCCTTTCTGCTGATAAAAACTACCTGCCTTATTAAGTGGTAGCATATTTCCATTTACAAGATATAAGTCACCACCTTCTTCAGCTGATATCCTATCTAGATTTTCTAACTCTCTTATGTCATTTGCACTCATCCAACCATTCTGTCTTCCTACAGCATATCCATTCATCCTTGATTCATAGTCTCCTCTTAGAAGTCCATCAAGATTGAATTTAATAAAGTAGGATTCCTTTTCTTTCTTTGTTAGTAGTGCTCTTTCCAAGGATTGCTCCCAACGAACAATCCAAGGGTCAAGAGTGTATTTAACAAACTCAAGTGACTGCTGTTCTATATTTGAAAATGACGACTTCTCCAAGTCTCCAATCATATGAGGTGGTATTCTAAATATTCTTGTTATCTCATTTAACTGAAACTTTCTTGTTTCCAAAAATTGGGATTCACTTGGCGCAATGGCTATCGATTGATACTTCATCCCTTCTTCAAGTACAGCCACTTTGTTGGCGTTCTTAGGCCCTTGAAAGGCTGCATTCCATGACTCCCTTACTCTTTCTGGGTCTTTGATAATACCTGGATGCTCTAAAACTCCACCTGGTTGTGCTCCATTTTGAAAGAATGACGCTCCATAATCTTCACAAGCCATAGCCATACCAATTGCATTTTTTGCCATGGTAATTGGCGAGTATCCAATAAGACCATCAAAACCAAGTCCTGGTATATGAAGGACATCTTCTTTTAAAAGATAAACTTCTTCTGATTTGTGATTGTATTTATAAAATATTTCTCCATCTTCACTTCGCATAACAGTCATCTTGTTTGGCATAAGAGGATATAGACCTATGATTTCATTTCTTCCATTACGAATAATCTGTCCATAGGCATTTCCCCACAATAGAAGATGGGTCATCAGTGTTTCTCTAAATACAAAGGATGTCATCTCAGTATTTGGTTCGTCATGTAAAAGAAAATATATGGCATAGTCTTTTGCTTTTTCCTTTGAGTTTGAATCTCCTCTTTTATATAAGTGGAGAGGAAGTCCTGCTAAGGTTTCAGCAAGAACTCTCACACATGAATAAACTGCTGTCATTTGCATGGCAGTAAATTCGTTTACATTCCTGTCTGCTGTTGTCCTTCCAAATAAAAAAGACGATGAAGATATCCTCTCCCCGTCTTTAGGTTTGTCTCTCGACTTAAATATTAAATTTAAAATGTTTATATTACCACCTCCTAAAAGTAGGTATTAAAAAAGCACCTACTAATGTAGATGCTTTAGTTCTTACCTATTTCCACTTAGAAAACTTTTTTATTTCCAAAACATTTTCTTTTGGTATCTTTACTCCTCTTTTTAAAAGGATAATATTTTCTGTTTGACCACAAAATGCAATATCATACGCTTTACATAAATAGCTTATCCATCTCGAGTTGTTGCTGCCTTCATTATCTATTAAATCTCCTCTTGCTTTTGTTACTACTTCATATGCAATAGTTTCACTAGTCCACTTTTTTGATAATTGCAAATCCAAAAGTTGATCTATATTCAATAATATTTCCGGTCGCTTGTGTATGTTCCCTGAATAAGCAGAATTCTCTAAAGTTAAAAATCCACAGATATTATAATCAAAATAAAATTTATATCCGATTTTCCAAGCTAACTTTTCCACTATATCTGTTGAAGGACAATCTATTTCAAAGTTGATATTAAATGTATTATTTTTATATTTTAGTAATTTGTTTTCTATATCAATTTCTATCCCATTAGAATCCAACATTTTTCTCAACTCAGAATCTTTTAAAAAATAAGACTCTCTTAAATCCAGTAATCCATACTTTTTAATTGATTCACAGCCATTGTTACTTGTAGTTATATGAGAAAAAATAAAATCTATATCATCACAATTAAGCTCTTTAATTCTATATTCATTGATTAGCCATTCAACGATTTGAGTATAATCAGTTTTTTTTACATCTCTGGAACTATTTATCCAAACATTTTTTGGTACATTTGTTAAATTTATTAAAGTTTCAATTGCTAATTCTGAATTTCTTATATCATAAATCATAACTATTTACCCACCTGTTTTATATATTTTATTATATCACTATTTTTTATTTCTAAAATACGATAAGACCCCTCTCATCATAAACAGATTCACTTGTATCATTACCACACCTTATTGCCCTATCAAGAGCCATTATTGTAGCAATTACACCATCTATTTTTTCTGTAGACTTTTCTTTGTCTGCCTTTATGTTTCCAGCAGGATCTGTTCGTATAAAAATATTATCCATCATCCATCTTAGAACTGGATGACCTCCATGGGCTATTTTTCTTTCGAGAGTTAGTTTCATTAATTCTTTTGTTGGCGGAGACATGTCTTTAAATCCTTGACCAAAAGGAACAACTGTGAAACCCATTCCTTCTAAGTTTTGTACCATCTGAACTGCTCCCCATCTGTCAAAGGCAATTTCTCGTATGTTATATATCTCACCCAAGTCTTCTATAAATTTTTCTATAAACCCATAGTGGACTACATTTCCTTCTGTTGTCATAATATAGCCTTGTTTTTTCCATAGGTCATAGTTTACATGGTCTCTTTTTACTCTTAGATCGAGATTGTCTTCTGGAAACCAAAAGTAAGGTAATATTTGATACTTACCATCTTCGTCTATTGGAGGAAAGACTAAAACAAAAGCTGTAATATCCGTTGTGCTTGATAGGTCAAGACCACCATAGCAAACTCTGCCTTTTAGTTCTTTTTCATTAACAGCAAAATTACATAGGTCCCATTTTTCCATAGGCATCCACCTAATTGCTTGTTTGACCCATTGGTTAAGCCTTAGTTGCCTAAAAGCATTTTCTTCAGTTGGATTTTGCTTAGCCGATTCACAGGCTTGCCTTACTTTTTCTATTGGAACTGTAATTCCGAGAGATGGGTTCGCTTTATGCCATACTTTTTCATCTGTCCAATCATCTTCTCTGTCTGCTCCATAGATTACAGGATAGAAAGTAGAATCAGTTTTTCTTCCTTCAAGTATGTCAACTGCCTTTTGATGAGTCTCATAGCAGATTGATTTAGTATCCGTTCCAGCAGTTGTTATGAGAAAATATAGAGGTTGAGTTCTCGCATCACCAGACCCTTTTGTCATTACATCAAATAGCTTTCTATTAGGTTGAGTATGAAGTTCATCAAAAACAACACCATGAATATTAAAGCCGTGTTTAGAATACGCCTCTGCAGATAAAACTTGATAGAAAGAATTGGTCGGCTTATATATCATTCTCTTTTGAGATGCTAGAATTTTTACTCTTTTAGATAGGGCTGGGCTCATCCTTACCATATCAGCTGCAACATCAAAGACAATGGTTGCTTGTTGTCTATCAGCAGCACATCCATAAACTTCTGCTCTTTCTTCTCCATCGCCACAAGTAAGGAGGAGCGCTACAGCAGCTGCAAGTTCAGACTTTCCCATCTTCTTTGGTATTTCAATATAGGCTGTATTAAATTGTCGATATCCTGTATCTTTTACAATGCCAAATAAGTCTCTTATTATTTCTTCTTGCCAATCAATAAGCTTGAAGTCTTTACCTGCCCATCTACCTTTCGTATGTTTTAGGCATTCTATAAAGGTGACCGCATAATCTGCTTTATTTTTATCATAGTGAGATGAGTCCAGCATGAACTTTGTAGGCTTGTAATTTTTTAATTTTTTATTAATCCTCCTTCCTGTAAAAATGGGCATAGTCGCTTTTTGACAAATCATAGATTTGAAACAAAGCGACATCTGACCTACCATCAAAATCATAGATTTTGGGTTAGGTCATAAAAAATACTAGCCATCAGCTAGTTTCTCCTACGACAAATAGAGCCTTTGCTCTTTTGTCTCTTTATTAAAATAACTCATCTATTTTTCTGTATTCCGCTTTTTTCTTTTGAATCTCTTGAAAAATACATTCTGCTCTAAAATTATTTCTACAATACCTTAGTTCTTTATCTAACTTTTTAAGCTCTGCTTGTCTTCTCTTAAGAACTTCTACTCCATTGCCTTCTTTTGCGTCTTTATAGTCTCTTTCAAAAGTTGTCATTTTATTTTCTCGCTCTCTTTATTTCTTCGTAGGCTCTTTGAAGTTCTCTGTCTAAGGTTTCTGCTTCTGCAAAAAGCTCAAATTCTTCATCCGTTAGCTTTCCTTGTGATACTTCCCAAATGTCTTCGTGAGCTTGGTTGGCACATTTCTTTGCTGTTTGTGCTATGTCTAAAAAGTTAATTGCTAGGCCAATCTTTCCTTCTTTCGCCTTTTTTACTCCGTTTTCTGCGTATCTTTTGCAAGCCTTAACTTCTGTTTCTAATCTTTCTAAAATTTCTTGTTTCATGGTTTCTCTCCTTCTCTTCTTTTGTTATACACATATTCCCGTATAAGAGAGGATTAGTCAAGTCCTCTATTGCCTATTTTTCAATATTTACAAGCCTTTTAAAAATATATATAGCACATGGAAGAGCAATTCCATTGCCCCACATTTTATATTCTACTGAATCGGTATGAGGATTTTTAAGCCACTTTAATATCTGCTTATCTGTTTTCTTCTTTTTAAGACCATTTATTTCTGCGTCCTTATCAAAAACTTCTCTCCAAAAGGCCAAGTCTTCGTCTGTTGGATTTTCTATTTCTAAGTTATCACACCAGTAATCTGGGAACCCTTGTAGTCTTCCACATTCTCTTGGTGTTAATCTTCTTACAAGTCTCTGATTAACAAGTGGAGGGTCTTTATAATCAGTGGCAACTAAAGAAGATGATATATTCTTGTCTGCTTTTGTAAAATGAGAATTTTTACTCATAGAATAGATATCTTCAACTATTGCAACTCCACCTTGATTTCTTGTAGGAGTATTCCCCGATGTGTCGATTGTTCTTGAAACGTCACACTCGTAAATATTATGTCTTTCATTTTTAGTATTTTTAGAAGTTTGTCTTATATCATAAACAAGAGGAGGATTTCCTGCTTTTGCTCTTATTGTTCCTGTAATTTCTTCAGATACATCCATCCTTTCTCCACCTTGGTCATTTAGGCAGATTGTTTTATTAAGGCCTCCTTTAGTGGTTTTGGAATTTCCTTCCCCTTCCTCTTTGCTCTTTCTAAAATCCCTTGGCAGGCTTTTGGTGTCAAATAATATTTCTCTGGCACCTCTTCCTCCAAAATCTGCGACAAGAAAGATTCTTCTCCTTCGTTGGGGCACTCCAAAGTATTTAGCATCAAGGACTCTCCAAGCAATGGAAAATTCATCTCCCATGATTTCTCCAGCATACTTCCACTTGTTAGCTTTAGATATTGATACGCTGGAATTTTTAATTCTTGTAATTTCTTCAAGGACGCATCTAAAGTCTTCTCCTTTGTTAGAGGAAAAGGCTCCTGGTACATTCTCCCATAGGATATATCGTGGATATTTTCCACCTGTTTTACACCTCATTTCTTTTATTATTCTTATTGCCTCATAGAATAGATTAGATTTAGAACCTTTAAGACCATCTCTTTTACCTGCGATAGATAAATCTTGGCAAGGGCTGCCAAAAGATATTATGTCTACTGGAGTAATTTCTCCTCCATCAATATCTTTTATATCTCCTAAATGCTTAACTTGAGGCAGGTTTTTCTGTGTAACTCTTATGGCAAATGGCTCAACTTCAGATGCCCATACAGGTTTAATGCCAGATTTTATTGCAGCTAGTGGAAAACCTCCACTACCATCAAAAAGTGAACCAAGGGTTAGCTTAGTATTCATCTTTAACTACCTCTGAATATTTTTATTCCTTACCATCTCTTAGTAGCCTTATTTCTTCATCACTTCCAACTAAATTCAAATATCTTTTAACTGCTACGTCTACAAATTTAGGCTCTATTTCTACACCAAAGCAAGTTCTATTTATCTGTTCACAGGCGATAAGTGTAGACGCACTCCCAAGAAATCCATCAAGGACTAAGCCGTTAGTCTGTGTAGATTGTTTAATTAGATAAGCCATGAGTGGTACTGGTTTTGATGATGGATGACCACAACCTTCTTTTTCTGAATCTTTAATTCCATCAAATTCAAAGACTGCTGTTTGTTTTTGATCTCCATACCAGTTATGTTTTCCATCTTTTCTCCAACCAAAGATAATAGGCTCCCTATTAAATTTCCAATCTGTTCTCATAAAAGGTGCTCTTGGTTTTTTCCAAATAAGCCCTGCACCAACTTTAAATCCTGCATCTTCAAAGGCATCATAGAAAACTCTAGCTTTCATCGTTGCATAGAATTCATAAATTGATGCATCCTTAGCCATTGCGTCTTTAAAGTTTGTAAAGACTTTCATTAAGAATTCATAGGCTTCTTTATCATTTAAGTTGTCATTTTTAATCGTTCCCGATTTATTTTTTAATTCAACAAAATATGGTGCATCGGTACATACTAAATTGACCTTAGTATCACCTATTAACTTTTCAAAAGTCTCCCACTGAGTAGAATCACCACAAGTAACTTTATGTCGACCTAGAGTCCAAATATCTCCTTCCTTGGAAAAAATAGGCTTTTTAAGTTCTTCTTCAACATCAAAGTCATCTTCTTCAGCCTCTACACCAAGGTCAAAGAGCAAAGATAATTCTTCAGTTGAAAATCCTGTAAGCTCTACATTAAATCCATAATCTTCTAGGGATTCAATTTCAACTCTCAATAGTTCTTCATCCCAGCCAGCATCTAAACTTAACTTATTATCAGCAAGAACATAAGCTTTTCTTTGTGCCTCTGTGAGATGATTTTCTAAAATACATGGAACTTTCTTTAGTCCAAGTTTCTTAGCCGCTAGAAGTCTGCAATGTCCTGCTGTAATAACATTCTCATCTGAAATTAAGATAGGATTTAAAAATCCAAATTCTTTTATAGATGCAGCTACCTTATTAATTTGTTCGTCAGTATGCGTTCTAGCATTATTAATATATGGGATGAGTTCATCTACATTTTTTAATTCATATTGTAATAGTCCTTCTTTCATTAGATGAGCCCCCACTTTGCAAATTCCTCAAAACCACCAATAGATTTTACATAGTCTTTGGCAATTTCTACTATTTCTTCATAGGCTTTACCATCAACAGTTTCATCTCCAATTGCACAGGATAATTCAATCTCTCTTTTCTCTTCTTGTGCCTTTAGGTGGGCATAAATATTAATTGATACATCAGCCTTAGATAGGTCTTTACCATGAATGCCTCCACCAGTTACAGCTCGACCCATATCTGAACCTAGCTTTCTATTGGTTGCTCCAGTATCTACATTAAATCCTCCAGTCCAATCTCCTAAAGGATTAATGATTGCCTTCGGATAGATTGACTTTAAGATTTTTGTAGATACATTAGACTGGCAAATAATAAGTTTATCTCTATCAAGAATATATTTCCCATCATATGGGTAGTTCCTATAAATTTCTCTGGCTATAGTTGAGAGTTCCTTTTCTTCTTCAGATGTAGGCACTCCTTTAAATATTCCATTATCCCCACATCTAATCTTTTCTTTTTGATTGTTCGATAAGTGAATGTCTTGCTTTACAATTTTTACATCGGCTTTTACTTCTCCTGCTATTCTATTAATAGCTGATTTGATTTCTTCAACATCTAACTTGCAGTCCGTTTCAATAATCACATGACAATCACCATGACCAAGCAAAACCTCGACTGCAATTTTAGGGTTCTCCTTTTCTTTATATGCTAAATCTACAATTGCACCTGCAATACAATCTGCCTGTTTGTCAGGGTGCTTTGGATTTACTTTTTCAAACATTTAATCACCTTACTTTCTACTTCTTAGTAATTTTTCCATCATATCTTCTCCATAGTCTTCATAGACCTCCGTACAATTTTCTTTTACAATGTCATAAATTTCATACCATAGAAGATTAGCCGTCTTTTGAAACTGGTTAGACATCTGTACAAAGGGAGATGCTATAACTCCACCTGTTGTTGGATGTTTTCCTAAAAGTCCAAACTGACTGATAGCTTCCTCACATTGAATATATCGTGCAAAGGCCTGTGAGTAAGATTCCAATAGTCTTGGATTTACTAGATTCTCACAATTTCTTTGTTTTAGCCAAGACCATGTTTCTTTATATATTTCATCAGCACCTAGTGGTATTCCATTCTTTTGCTTTGCAGATAAGTAATCACTAGGGCTTGGCATATCTGTTCCATCAAGAACAGCACCGTCTGGTAAGTCAACTGCATCTATTTCTTCTGGAGTGAATGTTGGAATATCATTCATTAGTATTTCTACTTTTTTACCTTTTTCTATTTTTTCAGCAGCAGGCTGAGGTTTTCCTCCAGCTTTTACTCTTCTTCCACCTCTATATGTTCCATCTTTAGCGATAGTATCACCTCCTAGTTATTTTATTTCTTTTCTCATGTATGTTATTGACTTTGACTAGTTATATGTTATAATTAATTTAACAGAACCTCTCCACGCTTAATGTAGATTTTCTACATGCGGACCACGGAGAGGGCTTTTTTATATTAAGGAGAACTTATATGACATTAAAACCTGCTTTAAACTACGAAGATCAAATTACCAAATTAAAAATTGACCATAACTTAAAAATCAAAGATGAAGTTTATGCAACAGAAATTTTGAAAAAAGTAAATTATTACAGACTTTCAGGTTATGGTATTGGTCTTAAAAAATACAATAATAAAGAGCATTATAAGAATCATATTACTATTGAGCATCTCTTTAATCTTTATTGCTTTGATAGCAAATTTAAAAACAACCTCATTAGAACTATTGACCAAATTGAAATAGAGCTTAGAACACAAATTGCTTATCACCTAGCTATGACGTATGGTTCCGATGTACTTATGCACGAAGATAATTTTATTCATAAAACGAATAAAAAAGGCCAAACCATATATTCCATCATAAATGAGAATCTGAGCAACGAAGTTGACAGACAAAAGAATAAACCATTTGTTAAACACCACCTAAAAAAATATGATGGAAAGTTTCCAATCTGGGTATCCGTTGAACTCATGTCTTTTGGAAATTTATCTTCTTTGTTTAGTATTCTTAAGGATGAAGATCAAAAAGAAATTTCTAATTATTACAACACAGATCCTAAATATTTAAAAAATTGGATTCTATGTCTCGTTGAAGTAAGAAATATTTGTGCCCATTACACTCGACTTTATAATATGCCTTTAAAAGAAACTCCCCTTCTTTATTCTGAAAACGAACAATATAAGGGCAAACAAAATAAAATATTCCCCATTCTTTTAATCATAAAGAGAATTTTAAACTCAAACGACCAATGGGAATCCCTTTTAAAAGATTTAGAAAATACCTTTAATAAATACCAAGGCTACTTCAACTATAAATTTATGGGTTTTCCTCCTAATTGGAAAGATATTCTTTAATACCCCCTTTGAACCCGTTTTTTTGTGCGTGAGAGTGCGGCACCGTTGGTAGGAAAATCAGTCGTAGAGATTGTTACCGCCCCTCATCACCTCGCAAATATCTTTTTGCCATGTTCTGCCTCTAGTTATATCCGATACATGCTTCTGACTTATATTAAACCAAAGTGCTAATTCTTTTTGCTTATAACCAAATTGCTTTAGCCACCTTATTTTTAAAATATCTATTAGCTTGAGTTTTGAACCATTAGAACTCTCTCCGTGTCTTAAGCAGGCAGCTGTACCATGTCTAATTGAATCCATTATATTTTCTTGCTGGGTTCCCCACTCTAAATTCACTACTCTGTTATCTAAGCGATCCCCATTCAAATGTCTACATACATAGTCGTCAAGTCTATATCCTTTGAATGCTTGTAATACTAATTTATGAACTGGTTCTTTGTGCCTTCTTACTGGGGAGTTGTTGTCCCTTACAGTTACATGTAAATAATCTTTATGAATTCTTTGACTAATCTTTATTTCTACACCACTTCTCATAGAATAAATATTTCCATACTCATCGGCATAATAACCTGGATAAGAAGGTATTGGTTTCTTAATTATTTTCATTCCATCTATCTCCACGCTCAGCATGAATCTTTGAATGACAAGATTTACAAAGACTCATAATATTGTCGTCGTCATTAGTTCCAACACGAGAAAGAGGAAGTATGTGATGTACTTCCTCTACCTTAGTCATTCTATTTTCTTTTAAACACATCTCACAAAGCGGATGCTCTGCTATATATCTTTTCCTTATAACTCTCCACGCTTTCCCATAACGTTTATGAGTATTAGGGTCTCGTTTATATTTTTCATAGTTTTTGTTATATCCTTTTTCATGTTTCTTACAGAATCGTCCATCAACTAACTCTGGACAACCTGGATGTGAACATGGTCTCTTAGGTTTTCTTGGCACTTTATCACTCCATAAAAAAAGCCCTGAAGATTTTATCTCCAAGGCTCGTTTTATTATTCTTTTGCTATTCTAACTATACTACAACTCCATAGTGACATTCTATGACATTTCATGACAAGGTTTGATTAGCTTTGAAGTTTCTTTTAACCCCAGATTGTGAAGTCTATGAATATGTCTAATATCGTAATTCATATCAACTGCTATCTTCTCCCAAGTCTCAAAGCAAAGATATCTTTTTTCAAGGATAACTTGAAGTTCTTTATTTTGAATCTGTTTGATTGTTCCAACCATCTCTGCTTTTAAATCTACAAGTTTATCTATATCCCTATTAATCTCTTCTTGGAGATCTACAATCTTAACAATAGCATCTTCAAGTTTAGATGTTCCTCTACTGGGACTCTTAGGCATATCCGATAAGGTCGATGTAGCTTTTGTAGCTAGTGCATTTAAACTTTCAACTTGCTCCAGCTTGCTATTAATTCTTTTGTCTAAATAAAATGCTTGCTGTAAATATTCTTTAGCTTTCATGCTTACCTCCATGTTTTTTTGAGGTAAGTTCTCTATAGAACCTCTACTCATTTTAGATTTGCTTTTACTGCATCTATAAGTGCAGCTTGTGTTTTATTCTTATTTTCTAAAGCTTTCATCACATCTTCATCAATAGTTCCTTTTGCTAATATATGATGAATCACAACTGTTTCTTTCTGTCCCTGCCTATAAAGTCTGGCATTGGTTTGTTCATAAAGTTCTAAAGACCAAGTAAGAGAAAACCAAATAAGTGTTGATCCTCCCGCTTGCAAGTTTAGTCCATGGCCAGCAGATACTGGATGGATAATGGCAACCGGAATTTTACCTTGATTCCATTCTTTAAAGTCCTCACTTGTTTTAAGTTCTTTTACATCAAACTTATCTTTTATTCTTTTTAAATCTGACTTATAGCAATAGGCTATCAGAACAGGTTTACCGTTTGCGCCTTCTATCAAATCTTCTAAAGCATCAAGCTTTCTATCATGAATATGAATCATATTTTTATCTTCATCATAAACTGAGCCTGACGCCATTTGCAGTAACTTATTAGAAAGTGCAGCAGCATTAACTGCATCTATATCTTTATCCTTAATACTAACAACCAAGTCTTTTTTTAAGGTCTCGTAGATATCTCTTTCTTTATCTGATAGATTTACAAAAACTTCATTGTTTATCTTCTCTGGCATTTTTAGATAGTCTTCAGCTTTCATAGAAACTGCGATATCTGATATCTTTTCATAGATTGCATCTTCAGCAAAAGGAAGTGGCTTATAGGAATAAATGATTGGTCCGTTTCTCTTATCTGGTTTGAAGTATATTTCCCTGTACTGACCAATAAATCTTCCAAGTCTTTGACCCATATCAAGCAGTCTAAACTCAGCCCATAAATCCATTAGACCGTTAGATGATGGAGTTCCAGTAAGACCAACTATTCTTTTTACCTTTGGTCTAACTTTCATCAAAGCTTTAAACCTCTTTGACCTATGAGATTTAAAGGATGATAGTTCATCAATTACGATCATGTCGTAGTTAAAGGGTATTTCACTCTTATTTATTAGCCAGTCTACATTTTCTCTATTGATTAAATAAATATCTGCTTGTTCTTCTAATGCTTTTATTCTTTCTTTTTCACTTCCTATTGCTACTGAATATTCTAAGATATCAAGGTGAGACCATTTTTCTATTTCTTCCTCCCAAGTGTTCCTGGCAACTCTTAGTGGTGCTATGATTAAAACTTTAGAAATTTCAAAAGAATCAAAGAGTAAATCTTTTATAGCTGATAAGCTTATAACCGTCTTGCCGAGACCCATGTCCAGTAGAAGTGCTGATTCTTTGTTTTCTTTTATAAATTCAGTAGCATAGTTTTGATATTTATGTGGAGTGTATTCCAATTAGTCACCTCCGATTCTTTTTATTATTTCGTCAATGTTTTCTTTGGAATCAAGAACATAAACCTTAAAACCTAACTTTTTAAATTGTCTTATTCTTTTTTCTGAATTGGTCTTGGTTCTCCTCCAGGTCTTTTTGTTTCCACAAATCCTATCTTTCCTTTAGGTAGAAATATTAACCTATCTGGTATTCCCGTCATTGAAGGAGATGTAAATTTAAGACAAAGACCACCATGGAGTTTTACCTTGTCGACTAAGGCTTTTTCTATTTCATTTTCTAACATATAAACCTCTATTTTTAGCCATTGTGCAAGTCGTGAAACTCTATTATATAACTATTATATATAACTAAAATTTAATTTACTTACTATATAATAGTTATATATATGACATTCACGACCTGCACTTCTTGTATTTTTACACAAAATCTGACTTTAATTTAAGTCCATTAATCACAATTCCTTGATTAGTTTTTCTCCTCATAAATCCATTGGATGAAAGAGCAGAATAAAAATCTGTTGTAGACCTTACATAATCTCCAGTTCTTAAACAATAGGCTCTATATTCTTGATAGACTTCTCCAGACTTTTCTTCATAGGATGAATCAATCTCACAGCACTCATTTAAGAAATGCTTGAACCAGTTATTCGATTCTTTATATTCATTGATGGCATCTGCTACTTTTTTAGGTAGGCTGAATTTAAAATCTTCATCAATAGCCTTTTTAGCACCCTCGATTAACCACTTGAGAACTGCTCCTCCAGCCTTATCTACTAAATAATCAGTGTAGTTTTTAATATCGCTACTTCCCTCAATTTTCGCCTCAAAAGGAATTACAATAAGTCTTCTCCAAGTTCCTTCATCTAAGGCACCCACCCTTGGTAGGTGGTTAGTATAAAGGACAAGGGTATGAGAAGGTATGAACTTAAATGGATCTCGATATTTTTTCTCTGCTACAATTTCATCCGTAGAACAAAGCTGTTTCACATTTGAAGTATTAAGTCTTAATCCTTCCTGCAGTTCTGCTGCAATTAGTAATCTCTTGCCTCTTGTTTCAGCAAGTTCTGGCTTGGCATTTCTCTTAGAATTAACTGTAAGAATATCTGCTGAGATTGACCCACTATATAGATTTAGAACTCTTGATATAGTATTCCAAAATGTGGACTTTCCATTTCTACCATCACCATAAGCTATAATGAGAGCCTCAATATAGACCTTTCCGATTAGAGAAATACCAGCCACTTTCTGCACGTATTCTATAAGTTCTTTATCATTTACAAAAAATGTATCCAGGGCATCAAGCCATATATCCATATTTTCATCACTTGGATCCATAGACGTTTCTTTGGTTATATAATCATCTGCCTTATGTTCTCTGCATTCTCCAGTTTTTAAATCTACTGTAAATGACGGAGTATTTAACAAGAACTCGTCTGTATCAAGTTCTCTTTGGTCTATTTCAAGCATCGGCTTTGATTCCTTTAAAGTTGCATGGATAGCTCTGGTATCTCCTCTTTTTACTGCATATTTCTTATATGCCTCAAGCGAAGTTAATTTATAGTAAATAGATTTTTGACTTTTATCAAAAACCTCCATTGCCTTTTTCTCACTCATTGAAGACATGATATCTCTAACTCCTGATTTCTTAATGTCTTCATCCATTTTCAAAAGTTCATTGTCTATTTCTTCTATTTGTTTTAACACTAAATCTTGAGAATATCCTTGTGCTTTTAGTTCAGATTCCTCCCAGTAAGAAGCGTTGTAAACAAGAAAACCTGTAGAAGGTGAAAAGCGAATTCTATCTTGGTATTCTCTAACAAAAACTTCTGCCTGACCTATGTCTGAAAATTCTGACGGTCTTAAATTTATGCCTTCAGTATATTCTTCAGGTGGAACATAATCTTCACTTGCAGCTACCTTTTTATAGAACTTACAAGCTGACCTCCATATTTGTTCTAACTCCTCCTCTTCTAATGGTGGTGAACAAAGTGATGCTTTTTTATCGAATAATTCTCTTGCCTCATCTGTATTTCCATATCGAATTAGAACCCTACCAGCAAAATGGTTCATAGTTGAATTTCTAGAGCCTTGCTGAATTAAGTCTTGAGAGTTATCAAAATCCTCAAAGTCATCTTTTAAAATATCAGTTATATATTTCCTTCCCCTAACTATTTCAACAGCAGGATTCTTAACTCCAAAGAAAAATCTCGCCTCATCTAAGGCATTGCCATCAAAGAAAGTATAAGTCTCTGCCAAGCTTTCTTTTATGCCTACATATTCAGCTAAATTTGTGATCTTAGGAATTGGAAAATATATGTGCATTCTTGGTCTTGCAGCTTTTCCATTTTTTTCTTTTCTATGGTTTCTGCTGTAAACTATGGCAAATTTAACTCCATTAAATATTCTCTTTAAATCATTCATTGAAATCCAATCATCTGGATTTTCTGAATGGTCATTATCTATATCCATGGGAACACATTCTGACTCTATAAAATTATCGTTGGACCTGTAGGAATTTTTATACTTAGCCATTACATGATCAAAACTTGCGGCTTTCTCAAATGACCTAACATCTACTGCATTGACCTCATTTGGATAAACACAATTTGACTCAACTCCTATTAAATTTGAGGTGTATATTTTCAATTAGGATACCTCCTTTATATAGCGAATCTTCATTTTTCTCTTCTCAGCAACTCTTATTTCTTCAGCCATTCCTAGACTTATATAGTCACCAAAGACCCATACTTCTTCACATTTACCAAGAAAGACATAATTAAAATGCATTGCAAGTCTTCTCTCACTTTCATCACTCATAAACTGTGGAAATAGAAGATGTGGTGCTATGGGAATGTTTCCTTTATCTAAGGCATATCGAGAATACTTCTGTGCCTTGATTACATTATTTTCAACATCTCCAGAAAATGGACTGCAGATATATACCAAAGGATAGTACCTCTTCTCTGCATTTTTAATTGCTTGATAAGGAGTGGGGTCCTTGCACCCACTCCTGTTGTATAATTCTTTATTCATTAGGCTGCCTCCTTAATTTCAATTAAAGGAACATAACCTTCTGATTTTAAAAGATTGTAAATAAACAGTCTGCCTTTTTGAGTCCAGTAAGTGTGTATTTTTGTGCCAACCTCTCCATTTCCTTTATTAAATGGATAAGTTTTTGTACAAGTATATCCTTCCTCTGCGTAATCTTCATACAAAAGCCATATATTACCTTGCTTAAACTGAACTCCCAACTCATGAAGTTTCTTATTCATTTTTCTGGCAGACCAACCATAGTCTTTGGCAATCACTGTTATTGCCACAGCTTCTTTACAGGATAAGGCAATATCGTAATAGGATGCCTTTGGTTTCATCTCTAGATTCTGTTGTTTTAGGATTAGCTTTTCTTGCCTTTCTCTTTTTAATTCTTCTAGTACTAAGATAAATAGATCTGGGTTGTCTAAGAGTTCATCTGTTGCATACATTCCATGTTTTCTAATACTCGGTAAAACTTCGCTTGTAACCCATCTTTTAAATTTTTTAGCTTGAGGTAACTTGCTAGATAGAATTAGACTATATAGACCAGATTCGTTAATACATGTTGGAGTTTGCTCTCTTCCGATGGAGTCACGAATCGTTACCCCATCTCTTTTATCCTCAGTATCTACATGGTCGATTATTGCCTTTCTAGTATTTGTATAGCCTAAGTTCTCAGCTATGTCTTTACCTACAAACCAAGGTTCTCCATCAATTACCATTGTTCTTATATCTTTAAATTCGCTATTTCTAAAAATTTCTATGTTCATAAAGACCTCCTTAGTCTTTTTTATAAAATTCACTTTCAAATCCATCTGCACCAAGAATAAGTCCAGTGCCCAACTAGGAACTATGGACATGATTTCATTTATTTCTTCGATACTAGATGAATCACTTTCTATTACAACTTCATCATGAATATGCATGACGATATTAAATCCTTTTTTCTCAAGTCTCATCATAGCCTCAGCTAAAATATCTCTTGCTATGGCTTGAACAATATTTTCTACAAATTTACCGCCGTAGGATTCTATCTTGTCCCACTTATTTCCTACTACTGTTCCTTCGTAAACAATTGATTCACCACCGAATCGATTCATCCCTATCTTTGCCTTTGGATAAGCAAGTCTTCTTTTTGAAGGAAGTTCTATAAAAAGAATGCCTTTTTCATAGCTAATAACTAGGCTCTTATATTTTTCTTTAGTTCTAGTCTTTATAACTCTTTTTACGACTGAATCTATATCCCACCAAAGACTTACTATATTTGGATTAGCCTCTCGCCAGGAATCGACTATTGATTGAAGTTCATCTTCAGATAAACCCATCTCAATTCCACCCATTGCTTTAAGAGCACCTAAGGCCCCTTGATAACCACAAGCTAAAGTCGCTATCTTTCCTTTTTGTCTAAGATGACCATTTACTCCATGCTTTTCAACTGGCACTCCAAACATCCTCGATGCTGTTCTGCAATAGATATCTTCTCCATTTTCAAAGGCATCCAATACCCATTGTTCTCCTGCAAGCCATGCAAGGACACGAGCCTCTATTGCTGAAAAGTCAGAAATAATAAACCTGATGCCTTCTTTTGCTATAAAGGCTGTCCTTATTAATTGGGATAAAATATCAGAGGGTGATTCATATAGAATCTCCATAGTTTCGTAATCTCTATTTTTTACAAGACTCCTAGCTAGGTCTAAATCTTTTAGATTGTTTCTCCTTAAGTTTTGAACTTGAATAAGCCTGCCCGAATATCTTCCAGTTCTATTTGCTCCATAAAATTGGATCAGACCCCTTGCTCGATTATCTTTTCCTTTTACATTTTTCATAGCATCATATTTTCTAACTGAAGACTTAGATAATTCCTGTCTAAGTTCCAGTACTTCTTTAATATCTCCTTCAGCATTTTTAAGAGCAGACTCTACATCTTTCTTAGCTAAGGAATCTATCTCTATGCCTTTTTTATTAAGCCATTCTTTTAGCTGTAAGGGAGAGTTTGGATTCTCAAGACCAGTTAATCCTATGGCTCTATCCATGTTTTCATCTCGTAATATCTCATCAAATTTAATAGCTGAATCAACTAAAACTTCATCAATTAAGATTCCTCTGTCATTGATGTTTTGGTCTATCCAGTAGTTTTCCCATTCTGATTGAGGCATAGGAAAGGCTGATAGTTTTTTCTTTATAGCCATTTCTGTTTCCACATCTCTTTGGTTATATTCCTTAAAGGTAGACCACTTTCCCAAATCATGATGTGGTAAATTTCTTGTCCTCATACCATTGGTTTTAGTAGGTTTACATGGAATAGAAAAATATTTAATAAGAGCCTTGCCTTCATTCATCTTTTGCTTATCTAGTTTTAAAACATCTCCTACTTTTTCAAGAGATAGAGGTAGACCAAGATAAGCTGACCAAATCATGGTACAATACCAGCCTTGAGGTTTTAATCTCTCTCCAAGAAATTTTGATAAACACACCCTTTCAAAATTTGCATTAAAGGCCCACTTTTCTATACTTTCATCACTAAGCGCTGATAATATTTCTTCAGGAATAATCTCTCCACTTGCCAAATCTATGACCTCAACTCCTCCATCATCAATAGAATAGGCAAAGAGGAGGATTTCAAAATCCTCACTCTCGGCATATTTGTATACACCACTTTTGCCTAAATCAATTGAAGAGAATGTTTCAAGATCTATTGATATTTTTTTCATTTATATTTAATTTGGTTTAATGATTGGATGCATTCATCAACAACTCTTTGTGTTTCATCCAATCGCCTTTCTATATCCTTATAAATTTCCCTGATTCTCTTTTGTGTTTCATTAATTTGAGCCTGAACATAGCCTAACTTATACCAGTAGTAAGACCATAATCCCATCAAAATAGCTAAAATTGTTTCTTTCATATAAAGTCCTCCTATGCTAAAAAGTCGTCATTGTCATCCATGGCATCAAAGTCATCTGCTGCGTTAGACCTATTTCCTAGAGGTTGACCATCTCTTAGTTTTTGAATATTTCCAAGGCCAACGGCCACTCCTTTATTACCATTTACGTTGTAGGCGTAGAAGTTTAGTGATACCCTTGCATAAACTCCTGAGTAAACTTCACTTCTATCAAGAATTGGTTCTACGTTTCTATCTACAATTTGAGGTGCTGTCATAGAGTTGGCATTTAAGAAGTATGCATCAGCATAAGCCTCATCATCTTTTTCTGTGTCGCCATCTCTTAATGGAAGCTTGATAGCTTTCTTATTAGGTTTTTTTCCATTGAATTTAGAAAGTCCTTCATCAATAGCAGCATCTACTGCTTTTTCAATCTTCTCGATTGTATTTTGGTCGCTCTTTGGGATAATGACGGATACTGAGTATCTTTCTTTACCACCATTGATTGACTTTGGTTCCCATACATTTGCATAGCTTAATCTAACTTCACCTGTAATTACTTTTGTTTTATTCATATTTGACATATTATTTACCTCCGAATTCTTCTTTAACATTGTCAATTTTTACTTCTTCTCGCTTGTCATCAATGCTTACTAGGGTTAACTTTCCTTTTGGTTTTTCTAATAAGTCAGTGATATTTTCATCAAAGACTTTCTTACCTAGTAACTTAGTCATAGCTGTGATGCCAAGTAACTTTTCTTCAAAGGGATTAAATCCCAGTTCTTTTACTTTATTTATAACTTCATCTTCATCTCGGTATTTCCTATTAGACCTACCTTCTACAAGTTTTAGGTCTTTCCACCTGTGACCTTTAAGGGCTCTTTCTAATGCATAAGCCTTGATATCTTTTGTCCATAGTTCCAGTTCGTCTAGTTTTGGTAAGATTTCTTCAATTTCATCGTCAGATAGTTCTGGTGGTAGGGTAAATTCATCTTGTGCTAGTTTTAGGTTCTCTTCTGCTCTTTTCCTACATTTATTCTTTGCTTTACAGAATATGCACCATTCTCCACAAGAGAATTCTCCTTCTCCTTTGTAAGCTTTCTCTGCAATCTCTCGTACAGATTCTCCCCACTTATATAGTTCTGTCTTATTGATTTCATAAGTTGAGATATTGCACCTTCTTGGTTGATAGATGTGATGAACTACTTTCTCAATATCATAAATTCCATCAAAGAGAGTCAGAGCACCGAGTCCATATAACATGAGTTGTGTGTTTTCTTTTGTATCTACAAAAATATATCCAGTCTTTAAATCTACTATATGGAGGTCATTACCACTTACAACTACACAGTCAGCTGTGCCAAATGACTCTTTAACATAGTCTGATAGGTCAAGCCTTTCTTCTACAAAGACGGCTGGGCTTTCGTACCTACTTATTACTTCAGTTACATATGATGCATATCCTTCAGTTAACTCCTCCATTTCTTCATCATAAAAATTCAAATCATTAGTAGGATCTTTGATATCTAAGCCTAATAACTTTTTAAGCTTATATTCTGCTAAGGCATGAGCTGAGGTGCCTTCAAGTGCATAAGGACTAACCTCATCTTCATATTTTTGAGAAAGCATAACGCTTGGTGGACAGTGAATCCAACGTGAACTACTTGATGCAGATAATATTGCATGATCACCCATTAGAGTTTCTCCACATCTGCTACCAAGTCTTTATAGTTACCTGGATCAATCTCAGATAGCTTTTTAGCCCCATACTTTTCTAATAGTTCTCTTATCTTAGCCGTATAGGCTAATCTTGATTTATCAGCTAGTATTTTTCTAACATCTTCAATCTCATAGGTCTTTTCTTCTTGTTTTACCTTTTCTTCTTTAGGCAGTTCCTCATCACTTTCTAGTGCTGTGAGAAGGACACCTATACTAGATGCAAGATTCTCTGCATCTTCTTTGATTTCCATCAGTAGCTTTATTCTTGACATCTTTTTTACCCTCCATTTCTTTTAATAACTGTCTTGCTAATTTCCTAGCTACAATTTATATGGCATATAAGCTTGTTGCCATTCCCTCTTTGTTTTCCATGAAGATTTCCTCCTTCCTTAGGTGCTAGAAGGAAGAACCAAATATAAGATTTAGTTCTTAACCCCTTCACTAGCCCTAAGACAAAATCGACCTACTTGATTAGTTTTTCTTTCAATATTTTTATATTTTTTTTAATTCTCCCATTTATAGCACCTTGTGATAGATCTAAAATCTCTGCTAATTGTCTTTGGGTTAAATCTGTTCTAAAAACTAATTTCATGAGTTTTCTATCTTCCTTTGGTAATTTTTCTATTTCATCAGCTAGTGCTTCTAGCATCAAATGTTTTTCAGCTTGCTCTTCTACATTTATTTCAGACTCTATTTCAAAGTCTGTATCTTCCATACTTTGTTCTAATGAAATAATCATTTCTCCTTTTTCTGCCATTGTCTTAAACATTCGCTGACGTCTTTTTTGATATTTACGTTCTTCTCGATTAACTTCTTCATAAACTTTCTTACTAACTTCTTCTTGGTAAACATAGTAGGTCTGATCTCTTTTTCTAACTTTTATTAAATTATTTACATCTAATCCAAAGTCCTCTACCGCCTCTTTAGTCATAAGAGTCTCTAACATTCGCTTTTCCATATAAAAAGCCTCCTTTTGTCATCTCGTTTGAGATGCAAAAAGAGGCATTCCATAAGCTAAAGTTTTGATTTTGCACATGACAAATAACGGTAGCTGCATCGAAGAAAAATTAGTCTTTATCCACTAAATTCTATTCTTTTTGCATCTCCGTATTCGTGCGCACTCATACTTTTTGAGACTAATATTTTTTGTACCAACTAGTACATTTTTATTTTAACAAGTAGCTATTTTTCATCCGTTGAAGAAACTTCAACGGATGAAACGCTTTTTTAAGCCATTTTATGGTTATCACTTCTAAAAACCGCTCTTTTTTAAGGTTCTGCCGTTGAATAAACTTCAAAAAAAATTTATTTTTGCAAATAAAAAAGGACCAGATATTAAATCTGATCCTTAGTCGACTGGATATGTTTCTTATTTGTTAATTTTTCTTTTTAGACTTTGGGTATTTCAATAAATATTCCAAATTTTGATCTTTTAGCTCTTTAATAATCTCAGGATAATCCGTAGCCCATTTTAAATGTATTAACATATTATACGTGTTGTTATCATCTCCAGCTCTACCAGGTAAATCCTCATCTATTGTAACTTGAGCTAACTTAAGCATTTTCTTGCTTACCTTTGAAGGAATATGAATACCAAGGCAAGCCGATATAACATTCAATTTGTTTAAATTCTGGCCTTTTTGCATATTACTAATTGTTCTTTTATCAAGTCCTGTATCTCCTTGTAAGTTCTTAAATGAACAATCACAAATATTTTTACTCATCAGTTTTTTTAGAGAATCCCCAAATTCAAGATTATTTATAGCTTTTAACATTTCATTAGACATTTGATTGACAAGGCCATATTGAGTTAATAAGTCTTCTCCTATATATTCATAGTAATAAAATGTTTTGCTTGCTAATACTGACGGTAAAGTCACATATTTGAGTTGGCCGTTCTCATCTTCTACAAATTGTAAGAAACATTCTTCCTCATTTTCTTTGGCATAATCTGTTAAAGCATAACAACCTGTTGATTTCTTTTCAACATAGTCCTCTGTATTTAAGCATAAATGATTGTCAACAAATGCAAAACAATCACTCTCAATAATAGATGCTAAAGCTCCGCTTTCTTTATACCAAGAATTTAATTGTGCAGTTGAAACTTTAGTACTAATTTTTTTATCTTTTAAGTCTTCCTTAGTTAAAGAAACATCGATTTGTTTATACTCTTTCTTTTTATATTTTTCATTTAATGTTTCCTCATAGTCTATTTCAATAAACTGATCTTCTCCATTATTTAAAAGAAAGTGTCTTAAATATCCATCTATATACATAGGTAGACGTTTATTTGAATATGAATCACCATATGAATCTTCAAAGAATTTTTCTGATTTTTCTTTATCACAACTTTCTTTTAATTCATCGAAAGTTCCATATTCAGAAATATTATCCTCAGTTACTTCTTTCTTATATAAATATTTTAAAAGCTCCTCAGAACATCCTAACAATTTTACAACTCTTCTAATTTTATTGTTCTCAAGCTTTGCAAGCATTTCATTTATATAGTCGTTAAAAGTTTTATTTGGATTTAATTCAATATTTCCCGACTGAATATCATATATTAAAATACTAGCTAGCTTTTGCCTTTCTTGAGAAAGCATTGAAAATGATGCATGAAGTTCTTTTCTTAATTTCTCTACCTCTTCTTTAGAAACATCTTCTGCTAATAATTTGATATACTTTTCAAATCTAGAGTTCATATAGTCTTTATCTATTTTCTCGCTATCATGTTCTATAATTCGAGTATCTATATCAAAAGGAACTTCATCTGTTCCATGACCTCCACCACTCTTAGGTAATTCATTATATCTAGCTAGAAGTTTCAAATAGTCTTCTTCTGTAAAAATCACAGAAATTGTGGAATCTTCGGATTCATATTCTTTAATTTCCCAATCAAATCCCTGAATCAATGCAGCATCCAAATGTTTTGAAAATCTATTAAACTCTTTAGCAAATTTAGCTTTTACACTATTTTCTTCAGGTAGTTTTTCAAAATTTTCTATATATGAATTTTCAAAAAGAATCTTCATATCTTCGAAGCAATTATTCATATTTCTAATATTGCCAGGTAATTTATCAACAAATAATCCAAGTGGTATGTCTCCAGAATATGCTTTAACTGCTTCTTTTAGATTTCTATCCATTGTATTTGGTCTTCTATACCACTTTATAATTCCAAAAGGTTTTTCTTTTTTGTTGTAGATTCTGTTAGTTCTTGAGATTGCTTGGATTAAATTCTCATATTGAAGCATTTTATCAAGATATAAAGTATTAACTCTTTTAGAATCAAATCCGGTTAACATTTGATTTACAACAATTAAAATATCAATTTGTTCATCTCTATTGATGTTTTCATATGGTTCTTTATGTGAAAGTCGCCTACTGACATCTTTCCTAAACTTATCATACGTTGGAATTGTAAAAGACATATCATATTTATCATTATAGTCTTCCAGCATTTCTACAATCCCATCCTCTTTATCCAAAGAAGACTGTCCTTCATTATCAATACTAGGGTCAAACATGGCTGTAATATTAAGCTCAGGCATTTCTTTTTTCATAAGTCTATAATAATCTACTGCTTCAGGAATGCTTGAAGTTGCAAAAATAGCATGAAACTTATTATCATTACTATATAAAGGCCACTTACTCTTTATATCAGCAATCAAAGCCAGTCTGTATTCTTCAGTTTCATATTGTTCATTTGGAACATAATCTTCTATTCCCTTGACCCACTTATTATTTATTAATTCTTCACACATACTTACTTTTGAAGAATCCATAAATTTCATAAATACTTTCTTTTTCTTTTCATAAGCCATTGCTTCAGCAATGGATTCTGCTTTAGCTTGGTGTAAAGCAACCTTTTCTCTTATCTCTGAATCAGGATAAACTTTTACCATATATGGATCAAAGCCTAATACGTTTCCATCTCTGATACCATCAGATAGAGTATATCTATGGATTTCATCTCCAAATATTGTTGGAGTCGTACTGTCTTTCTTTATGTTGACTTCTTGAATAGGCGTTCCTGTAAATCCAAATATAAGTGCATTCTTAAATGTTTTCTTTATAGTAGTAAGCATCTCTCCAAAAGTAGACCTATGGCATTCGTCTATTATTATGACCATTCTCTTTTTAGATATATATTTAATATCGTCAATTTTTAAAACTTCTGAATCCTCACTAATATTAGATAACTTTTGAATTGAGGTTACTATAAGTGTATTATCATAGTCATTGCTTTTTAACTTACTAATTAAAATATTTGTATTTTCAGTAGCTTGTACGGATTCATCATCACTTTTAAATGCCCTATATTCATTTAATGACTGAACAGCAAGTTCCTTTCTATCTACAAGGAATATTACCTTATCGGCATCATTTGACGATGCAATAAGCTGAGCAGATTTAAAACTAGTCATAGTTTTTCCAGAACCTGTTGTGTGCCACACATGTCCACCTAGTTGTTTCCCTTCAAACCATGTATTTTTAGCTACCCTTTCTGCAATTCCATTTGCAGCATAATATTGGTAAGATCTCATTACTTTCAAAATACCATCACTAGAATCAGCAACCGTATAAAAACCTATCAATTGATGAGCCATCGGAATATTTAATAAATTAGCAATTACATCTGCCCAATGGTTTATCGGCTCATTATTAAAATCTGCCCAATGGAAATAAAAATCTTGATTAAATTTTCCTTCACCAGGATTTGCAAAATAAACTGTTTCGTCAGGTTGCATAGCTACAAATATTTGAACTAATGAAAATAATCCCTTGAAAATACCTTCATGTGAATATTTTTCAATTTGATTATATGCCTGACTAACTTCTATTCCGCTTCTCTTTAACTCTAAATGTATAACAGGCATACCATTAATAAGTAGCATCAAATCTCCTCTTCTATCATTTAAAATGGAAGATTTTGCTTTAAATTTTGGTTGGCTTACAATTTGATATCTACTTTCTCCAAAAGCTATTTCCTGCCTGTCATATATTTTTAGACTTACTTCCTTACCATAATGTAATTTATCGTCTGGATTGTCTCTCTTGATGGCTACGCTCTTACCATTAATAAAGCCATTGAGTTTCATAGGGCTTTGAAGAGCAATAATTTGCTCCAAAATTTGATCCATTTCAGTTCTAGTAAGTGGTACATCATTCAACTTATCTATTTGCCTATTATTATTAAACAGTATATCAGCCCAATTGTTTATAAGATCTTCTTCAGTCGGATAATAAATAACTTCTTCTTCCCATCCATACTTTATTAAAGTCTCAATAACA
The DNA here is from genome assembly GCF_001940285.1 of Peptoniphilus grossensis. Taxonomy (NCBI): domain Bacteria; kingdom Bacillati; phylum Bacillota; class Tissierellia; order Tissierellales; family Peptoniphilaceae; genus Peptoniphilus; species Peptoniphilus grossensis. The sequence continues at coordinate 1,311,336 of NZ_MJIH01000001.1, read as the reverse complement.
GCTTTTTCAAATTCAGCTTCTGTATTAAATTGCACTTATCTCACCTCCTAGACAAACATCTTGTCAAGTAACGATGACTTTACATTTTTTAATTTTTCTAATTTTTCCTTATTTAACTCTATGAGTTTATCTAGTTTAGAAAAATAGTCTCCTATAGCTTTTTGTTCGTCTCGTGAACTAGGAATTTTGATTGGTGTTTGTTTTCCACTTTCAATAGTATATGTTCCTACTGTTCCTATTCCAGATGATATTTTTATATACTTTTGAATTAAATTTCCATAAAATGAATAAAAAAGAAATTTCGGATCAATATTATTTTTGTTTTTAAACCATATCACATTACCATCTTTAAAATATATAGGTTGACTATTTTGTATTAACATCGGAACACCTATAGTTCCTACTCCTGTAACTAACAAATCACCAATCTTAACTCTTCCAGATATTGAAATGCATTCAATATATTTATCTTCTGTTATAAATATAGGATCATTTATCCTGATGTTTTTCGATCTTGCAACTATATCTCTTGCACGCAAAAAAGGGATACCGGATTTGACCCAGTCTTTTTGATGTATACGTTTAACAGATGTAACTTCCATTATTTTGCCAAGAACATTTTCTTCCCATTCTCCACTAAAACCATCAAATCTTATTTCAGGAGACGTTTCTCCTTCTTTTGGAAAGAGTTTATTTAGCATGGCTTTTTTAAGGTCAAGAAGTTTTTCATATTTTTGCTTTTGTAAAGATATAAGGTTATCTATATTAGCAAAATAATTTCCTATTTTTTCTTGTTCTAATTTCGAAGGAAAAAAAACTTTAATATTTTTTAATTTTTCATAATATAGGTTTGTTACGCTTCCGCCTTCTACTCTTTTAGCAAATTCATTTTGCATAGTGGCATTTAACATAATTGATGTGAATAGAGGGTTATTTTTAGTATTATATACTGAAATCATTTCTCCAATTGCAACATTTGGTATTGAAAGCCATGTGCAATGATTATAATCCTTAGGATCCTCTCCTACTCGGGGAATCAGAACTTCTGAACCATTGCTAAACCTTAAATTATCAGGTGAAATATTTGTATAAGAATAAACTTTATCTATTTTGGCCCCAAATTTGGTATATAGCTCTCCATATCTTATACATGGAATTGTCGCATCTTTCGTAACCGACCACTTCGGGCAGCTTCTACCATAGTAAAAAGTACCCTCATCTTCTAATGTGCTAGATGACCACTCTGTATCAAATTCCTTAAGTCTTATTTTCGGTACATTTTTATCATTTCTCATCTTATACCTCCAATAATTTTTGAAGTTCTTTTATTCCTGCTAAATCTTTTTCATTGCCGGTTAGCTTATCAGACATAGAAATAAATTCTTCTTGGTTATCATTTAGGTCTTCTTCTATTTCAACAAATGTCTTTGCATATTTTTTGTAAATAGCTCTTATATTTTCTTCAAGATTTATAAGAACATTTTTTCCCAATTCATCCAAACCCTTTACGAGTGGAGCTATCCATTTTTTATAAAGTAAGCCTAGGGACTTATCTTCATCTAAGTTTTCTATTAAATCTTTTGTTTTTAGATGAAGTTCTTCTCTCTTTATTTTTAAATCAGATTTTAAAGCAGTTTCTTCTTCAATTAAAAAAGTTACTTTTTGAAGCTTGCTTTCCAAAGAATCTTCCTCAAAGCTAAAAGTTTGTTGGATTTGTGTTATTCTTTTATTTATTTCTGTTTTTGTGTAAGTTCCACTTTTACCCTTTTCCATTAAATTCCAGTCAATATTATTATTTTCATTAACATATTGCTCTTTTTCCGCTTTTTTAGACAATTCGAGATATCCATTTAATATTTTAATTTCATCTGTTTCTATCTCATCACAAGCTTCTTTCATATATTTTTTGACTTCAGCATTTACAAAAGAAGAATTATCTTCCTTTACATAGTCTGCATCTTTTTCATCTTCTTCTAAAGAGTCCAGTATTTCTCCATATTCAGATGTTATTTCAGCAAGTCTAGCTTCTATTGTCCTTATTTCTTCTACATCATCTTTTAATAGATTTTCCTGAACTAATTCAAATGGCAGTATTCTACCTCTCCACCCTTCCTGAACTTCAGGAACTTCTTCGTCGCCTTCCTTTTTCTTCTTCACAACCATATTAGGATCAACTAAATTTATAATATCGAAGCCTTCATCTAGAATCATTTCGAGGTCAGTTTCTATAGTATTCCAGTTATTTGCAAATATTTGATATGCCTTATACTTATCTACTAATTTTATTGTTTCTAATCTTTCAAAGATGTTTTTTACAATTTTTTCTCGTTCTTCCGCTATTTCAACATCTAAAATCCCATCTATCAAATCTTCTTTAAGATTTTCTTCAAAACCATTAAATGCTTCTTTGTATTTTTTAATATATTCATGAGATGATTTATGTCCTTGTATTATATGATTTAACTCCTCAATATTTAAATCAAAGTATTCCCCATCTTTTGTTCTAAAAATTTCATCATCTAATCCTTTTAGTTCCTCCCAGTAGTCACTTAACTCCATGATTTCAGACTTTGGGATACCTCCAAACATGGTTGCATATAAATCATATTTTTCTATAGGTTCTGAAGAATCAACATAACGAGGGATGTTAAGATTGTATTCATTTTTTCTTATTTCATCTTTCGTAACTACCCTAGAGTATTTTTCAATACTAATCCTATCCCTTATAGTATCAGTTATTTTCCTAATGTCACAATCTCTTAGTTTGTTACTCTTTCCTGATTTTTCAAATCCTTTTGATGCATCAATTATTAGAACATCATTATTCTCTTTGTTATGTTTTAAAATCATTATTATGGTTGGTATACTAGTTCCAAAAAATACATTAGCAGGAAGTCCTATAATTGTATCTATTTTATTTTTTTCTATCAGATTCTTTCTTATCTCTCTTTCAGCATTTCCTCTAAATAAGACTCCATGAGGTAATACAATTGTCATAATACCATCTGGTTTTAAATGGTATAAATCATGGAGTAAAAATGCATAATCAGCCTTTCCTCTTGGTGCTACACCATAAAATTTATACCTTGGGTCATGCTCTTTGTTTTTAGGTGACCATTTTTGAGAATATGGTGGATTTGAAACAACTGCATCTACTTTTACAAGATTGTAAGTACTGTCTTTTCTATCATCTTCAAAAAATGGCCAATCATCTTCTAATGTATCTCCATTTCTTACATTGATATTAGCTGGTTTAATATCTCTCATAACTAAATTCATACGAGTTAAGTTATAAGTATTTTCTTTTAACTCTTGAGCATAATAATCTATCTTATTATCACTATCTAAATATCTGCGCATTGCTTTCCCAATGTTAATTAGCAAAGAACCACTTCCAGATGTTGGATCATAAATTTGGATTTTATCTCTATCTTTTAGTTCTTCTGCGATTATTTCAGACATCAAAACAGATACTTCATGAGGTGTATAAAATTCTCCTGCTTTCTTTCCAGCATTTGCAGCAAACATTGAAATTAAATATTCATAAACAAAACCTAAAACATCATAGTCTTGACTACCATCCATAGGAATTCTTTTTATTAAATTTAATAGCGATCTTGCCGCTTTGGTTTGTTTAGCAGCACTTTCTCCTAATTTAGAAAGTCCACTACTAAGAGTCTTAAAGATATTTTCAAAAACTTTCTTATAAGAACTATCAATGTTTCTATCAAAAGCAGATAACGCATCTCTTACATCTGCTATTTCAAAGTCTCCACCTTTAGATAGCCATGTTGAATATAGATTCTCATATGAAATAAAATATCCCAAGTTTTTTCTTACATATTCTGCATATTCTTCATCATCTTCATTTATCTTTTCAATATCTTCTTGTGACAATCCTTGATTTTTAAAAAATCTTAATTCTTTATCAGATAGATACTTATAGAAAATAAACCCTAAGATAAAGTCTTTATACTCGCTCGCCTCTATTTTTGAACGCATCTGATTTGCTGATTCCCAAATTGTAGATGCTAACTGTTGTTTATCCATATAATTCCCTCCATCACGAATATTTCAATTCATAAACTGTTGCTAATAAATATTAATGTCAATATCTTTTTTAATAATCTTTCATACTTTTCATTAGATATTATTACAGCTATTGGTTTTCCATGTTTTAAAACGAATGCTGTACTGTCTTCTTCTTCTATTTTTCTTATTATCTTTGAGGATTGTCCGCGATTGAAATCTGCTATGTTGTAGTGTTTCAAAGGTTTTATTCCACTATCATTTTTATTTGCCAATAGTTCACTCCTCCTAATCTTTTTATTTGTTATTACTTTAATTATAACAAAAAGTAATTACTTTTACAATCTAGATTTTAATGTTAAAAATCATTATAAAAGTAATTACTTTTATAAATTCCCTAACAAGATACCCATTTTTGTCTTAGGGCTAGTAGGAGGGATAATTTATGATTACTAGACTAAGACAAGCTGGATATAGCTATAAGGAAATTTCAGATGCCTTGAAAATATCTATTAATACTGTGAAAAGCTTTTGTAGACGAAATGGATTAACTGGTACTTCTGAAAAGAAAAAACACATATGTATAAACTGTGGTGCTGAGATTAATGAGAGTAAAAAGTTCTGCTCTTCCAAATGCAGACAAGATTGGTGGAACAGTAACCTGGATAAGGTAAACCGTAAGGCTTACTATAATTTCACTTGTTATTATTGCCATAAACCTTTTAATGCTTATGGAAATAAAAACAGGAAATATTGTTCTCACGAATGTTACATTAAGGATAGGTTTGGCCATGAATGATGAATTTAAGTTCTATACATCTTACCTATTTTTCCTAAAATTAAGAAACGCTGACATAATTTCTAACAAAGATTTTAAGAAAATTACAAAGAAACTTCTTGAAAAATATAAGGCTACAATAGTTCCTTTTATCCTCTAATTTACTTGACTTATAGCCAATTAATATTGATATATGGTAGTGAAAGGAGGAACTATTATGAAAAGAATACAAAAGATTGAGGCTACTCTACCTAAACTTAAAAAGAAAAAAAGAGTAGCTGCCTATGCCAGAGTTTCTGTTGCAAAAGGTAGAACTCTTAATTCCCTTTCACAACAAGTAAGTTACTATAATAATTTAATTACTAATAATAAGGATTGGGAATTTGCTGGAGTTTATTCAGACCTTGGTGTTTCTGGAGCAAGCGCTAATCGTAAAGGATTTCAAGAAATGCTCAATGCTTGCGAAGAAGGAAATATAGATTTAATTCTTACAAAATCAATATCAAGATTTGGTAGAAACACGGTCGACTTGTTAGAGATTGTAAGGCATCTAAAAAGTTTGGGTGTTGAGGTTCATTTTGAAAAAGAGAATATAAAAACACTCTCTGCAGACGGCGAACTTATGCTTTCAATTCTCGCATCCTTTGCTCAAGAAGAAGCGAGGTCCACATCTAATAATGTAAAATGGACCATTAGAAAAAAGTTCCAAGAAGGGAAGGTTAATTCCTATGTACTCTATGGATACAGATGGGACTGAGAAAAATTTAACTTAGTCCCTGAAGAAGCAGAAGTTATTAAATACTGTTTCGAAAATTTTCTTGCTGGAAAATCTGCTGAGACAACAGAAAAGGAACTTAGAGAAAAAGGTGTAAAAGGGCTTACTGGTAAGCCTCTACCAGCATCAAGCATAAGGGCTATTTTAAGACAAGAAAAATACACAGGAAATTCACTCCTTCAAAAAACATATACAGATTTTATAACTAAAAAGGAAATGAAGAATGAAGGAGAACTTCTTATGTATTGGAGCGAAAATACCCACCCCAAGATAATCGACTTAGAAGTCTATGAAAAAGTACAAAATGAAATGGCTAAACGAAGAGAACTCGGATCTAGAGCAAATATGTCTCTAAATGTTACTTGCTTTACTAGTAACATTCATTGTTCATGTGGCAGAAACTTCCAAAGGAATCAAAGAAATAAAAGAGATGGATCCAATGAAAAAATATAGTTTGGATGTGTGCTGGACAAAAAGATGCTAATAGAAAAGGTTGCATTAATCCATCAATACCAGAGTACATCCTCAAGAATAAATGTTGTGAAGTCTTAGGAATTGAAAACTTCTCGGAAGAAATATTCTACGAAAACATTACGGATATTAATGTGTTAGAGCCAGGACTTCTTGAATTTGTTTTTATAGATGGTAGCAAGAAAAAAGTAGAATGGAAATCAACTGCTAAGAAAGATTGGTGGACAGATGAAACAAGACTCGAATATGCAAAATTAAGACAAAACCCTGAGTTTTCTAGAAAAATAAAAAGATTTAATGACTTCTCAAGTTTCATAAAATGTGAGAAATGTGGCAAAAGTTACAGAAGACAAAAGCAAAAATATTGCTAACGGAGATGAAGCAATCTGCTACTATTGCTCTAGCCCATCCAGTGAATGCAAAAACTCAACCATCTACTTGACCGCTCTAGAAAATATTGTAGCTGAGGAACTAACCCTTTATAGATTCGACAGCAAAATAATGATTGATAAATTATCTAAAATCGGAATAAAGTATAATGTGATCTATTTCTATTATAAGGACGGAAAAATTACTAACAGAGAATATAGCAATCCAGTGCGTCCAAAACCTAAGCATTCAGAAGAAACAAAAAGAAAAATAGGTAAAGCAAATAAAGAAAGGTGGCGAGAAAAACATGAAGAAAAAAGTAACGACCATACCAGCAACAAAGACTAAATATTCATCAAAATCAAAAGTTCAAGTAACTAAAAGACGAGTAGCTGGATATGCTAGGGTTTCAACTGATTCTGATGAACAGTTTACATCTTATGAAGCCCAAGTAGACTATTATACGGACTACATTAAAAAACGAGCCGACTGGGAATTTGTTGGTATTTATACCGATGAAGGAATATCCGGAACCAATACCAAATACCGTGAAGGCTTTAACCGAATGGTAGATGATGCCTTAAATGGTAAAATCGACTTAATTATTACCAAATCGGTATCAAGGTTTGCAAGAAATACGGTGGATAGCTTAACAACGGTTAGAGAGTTAAAGGATAAAGGAGTCGAGGTCTATTTTGAAAAAGAAAACATCTGGACTTTTGATTCCAAGGGAGAACTCTTAATTACCATTATGTCATCACTCGCCCAAGAAGAATCCAGATCTATTTCAGAAAATGTCACCTGGGGACAAAGGAAGAGATTTGCTGATGGTAAGGTCAGTATTCCATATGGAAACTTCCTAGGTTATGATAAAGGGCCTAACGGTAACCTCATGGTTAACAAAGAAGAAGCAAAACTGGTAAAGAAAATCTACCGCTACTTTCTTGAAGGCAATACGCCTTTTCGCATTGCTAAAATGCTTACGGAATAAGGAATCCCAACGGTACAAGAAAAGAAGAAGTGGAGTCTAACCAGTGTAAAATCCATTCTAACCAATGAAAAATACAAAGGTGACGCTCTACTTCAAAAGTCTTTCACGGTAAACTTTCTAACTAAAGAGAAAAAAATCAATGAAGGAGAAGTCCCTCAATACTATGTAGAGAAAAACCATGAAGCTATTATTGAACCAAAGGTATGGGATTTTGTTCAAGACCTCTTAGCTAAAAATGTAAAATACAAAAGCCACCTCTTCTCCTCTAAGATTGTCTGTGGGGAGTGTGGCAGCTTTTATGGCTCTAAGACTTGGCATTCCAACACGAAATATAAAAGGACTGTCTGGCAATGCAATAATAAATATAAGAGCAAAGAAAACCCATGTAAAACTCCTCATCTTTATGAAAATGAAATTAAAGAAGCCTTTATTAAATCTGTAAATGAGTTAATAGCGAACAAGGGACATATCCTAGAGGATTTAAAATTAATAGAAGATACTTTTGACACCTCAGCCCTTGAGAAAAAACTTGAGAAGGCTATTCATCAGATGAACCTTGTTAAAAAAAGAATCGAAAAACTCATCGATGAAAACTCCAAAAGCAGTCAAGACCAAGTGGAATATGCTAAAAACTATTCAAAGCTTGTCGATATTTTCAATAAAGAAAAAGAAGCCTATGAAGATTTAAGTAGTCAAATTCAAGACAAGGAATCAAGAAAGCTAAAGTATGACTTCTTTATAAATAAACTAAATACGCTTGAACCTATTATAGAATTTGAACCAATACTATGGAACTTAATGCTCAATAAGATAGTGGTGCATGAGGATGGAAGTTTTGAGTTTGTGTATGAAAAAGGGATATAAATGCAAGATAACCTCTTTTAGGAATTAATTCCCTAAAAGGGGGTTATCTAAGAATAAATAAAACTTACCATCTCCTATCAATAAAATATTTCTTTCTTCCAGGATTGCCTTCGCATCGATACATCTTATTTTCTTTTAAAGCATATATGGAAGACCATATGGTATCAAATTGCTGACTTCTTTCATATTGACACATAAAGCCTTTTTTACCACTTAATAGTAACTTTATATCATTTACATCAAATTCATCATAATCTATACTCTCTAAAGTTTTATATCTTTCATTAGAGTAAATATCATCTTTAATTTCAGTTTTATATTTAACCATTTTTTCAGAAATAAAATGATTAGTTCTATAAATAACTCCACTGCTTTTTTGTTCAAAATATTTATCACTTGAATTAAGTTCTGCAAGTAACATTTCTCCAGTTTTGTCAATAACAATTATATTTTGAGATGAACCTACATCTACACTTTCTAAAAAAATTTTTGCTTCATCTACTGTTGAACATTTTTCTAAAATATATCTAATTAAAAAACCAGCGTTAAGTCCCACTCCTTTTACTGTTGGATAAACAAAGGTTAATCCACAAGCCAAACCCCTATCATTTATTCCATCTTCCATTTGAATCATAGCTGTTGTGTTCCCAATAAAAGAGTAATTATTATCTAGTCTATATAAAGCACTATCAGTTAGATTTTTTATACTCTTATCAAAATCACTATTTCTTGCAAGAAATATCCCCTTTAAATTAGAAATACCGATACAAGAACAATATGTATCTTCCGTAAATACATACATTGATGCTAAAAACGCAAACACTACTTTGAAATCTAATTTCAAACCATCTGCAAAGCCTCTTATCTCATCTAAAATTTCTGGGTAAACTTTATTATAAACATAGAATGCCTCTTTTGAATATTCTAATTTATCTGAACTTATTAGTCTATCGAAGCTTGGTATTTTCCCATTTTTAAAAAGTAATACTCCGTATTTAAATCCAGCTTCATAATGACTACCTTTCCATCTTGAATGATACATTTTATTCCTCCGTAGAATAAGTATCTTCTAATAAAAAATTTTTGTCAATGATTAAAAAATAAAGAACAGTCCATGTTTAAGTACTAAACCTAGATATGAGTTTGCACACCACCATTCCCATATCCGTTAAAAGGTATAAAGTTATCTACCTACAAGGAGTGTGCATGAACAAACTATTTCCATTTTCAAGCAATAAAAAAAGCCTTGATTTTACTCTCGTAAAAATCAGACTACACCTAAAAGGCTTGAAATGCCCACTTTCTATGGTATTAAATTGTATCAATAAAGGTGTTTACATTTCTATATAGATACACTTAATTTTTCCTGCATATGAGTTTAACAAATGCTTTAAGGCGTCAATATTATCTCCGACTATGTAGAGATTTTCGCTATTCTCATTCTCTTCTTTAGAGTTATGTTCTACATCTGGAGAAATATAGGTTTCTGATTCCAAGGAACTTAAGTATTTGGCATAGGACTTGCCTAAAAATTTGAGTTCATATCCTTCTTTGGATATATCTATTTCTTCTTCTGACAAAAAATCTTTAAATATATTAAGCTTGAATGCACCTTCTTTTGAGAAAAATTGTGGAAAGTCTTTTTTAAATTTTTCCATTTTTCTACTATTTGGTTTCTTCTCTAGATTATCTTTTAATTTTTGACCAATCATTATTTTCCTCCACTCTGTATTCAAGTATCTCAGATATATCACATTTAAAATATTTACAAATTCTACCCAATATTTCCATACTCACATTTTCATCTCGTCCCATTTTTGCTATGGTTCGAGGTGTTGTTTTTATGGCTTTTTGTAGGCCTTGTTTATTCATTTTTTCATCAATTAATTTTTTCCATAATTTATCATAAGAAAATCCCATAATCCACCTCAGGGTACATTTCATTTTGTATAGTTTTTCTATAAAATTATATCACACATTCAAACTCAATATTTACAAATTTATTGAGACTGATTTTTACTTTTTCTAATCAAGATTATCCCTTTTGTCTTATTCAAGTAGAGGAGAAATATATTTTTTAAATAACTGGAAAACCTCATTTTAAATTTCCTATTTAGATAGGATAAATAATTAATCAAATGTATTAAAAATGTCCTGCGTCTATTTGAGAAAGTTATTTATAAAAATCATGTACTCCTCCTATCCTATAAATATTCGTGGACTTATATTGATTTGGAAAAATTGATATATAAAAATCGGCACAAAGGTAAATGCCTTCATGCCGATTAAATTTAAGGGACTAAATCACTAATTAAAAGCCCTTAAGCGTCCTGATATTATTTTAAACTTCAATTTTTCCATAATTTCCATCTTTTCTCTTATAAATTACAGAAACTTCGTCAGTATCTGCATCTAAAAATACATAGAAATTATGATTTAAAAGTTCCATTTGAAGAATTGCCTCTTCTTCGTTCATTGGACTAAGTTCGAAATTTTTTCTCTTAACAATTTTATTTTCTGGTTCTTCTACTTTTTCTTTTTCAACAATTTCGTCGAACCTAATAGTTTCGTTGTTTTGGTATCTTCTCTTTAATTTAGTCTTATGTTTTCTAATTTGCCTAGCAAGTGCATCCACAGCGTTGTCCATTGAAGAGTACATATCGTCTGTAGTTTCTTCTGCTCTAATAATTGTCTTTGGTAAAAATATTGTAACTTCCACAGTTTGTTCTTCTCTTATTGTTGAGAATACAACCCTTGCTTCAACTTCTTTTGAAAAATATTTATCCAATTTGGAGAATTTTTTCTCTGCCACATTCTTCAAAGATTCTGTAAGTTCAATGTTCTTTCCAACAAAGTTCAATAACATAAAGGTCACTCTCCTTTTCTTATTATAATTTTACCCATTTTTTACAATTTATATCAAAGCTTTCATAACTTCTCAAAATGTACTTTTAAGCCTATTATTGGTATAATTATTCTGTATATTAAATATATAATTTAAAGGAGATGATTAAATGGCAATAAAAAATAAAATAGATTATAAATATAAAATTGGGATGCGTGCAATTAAAACAGCAATTGCTGTTGTCATTGGTCTTTACATCTCCCAACTTTTAAATTTGAACTCTCCAATATTTGTATCCATCGCTACAATTTCTTCCATTAAGCCATCTATGTCAGAATCCTTAGCAGACACGAAAAAAAGACTCTTTACTTGCATAGTTGGTGTAATAATTGGTTATCTCAGTTCAATTATATCTGTGCCATATCTAGCAGAACCACTTATTGGTGGCATTGGAATTTTAATAATAATTTATATACTTTCAATTGTGAAGATGCGTGAAATGACACAATTATCTTGTATAGTATTTGTGGCAAGTTTTTGCTCTAATTCAGATAAAGCTTTTTATGCATTAAATAGAATTATAGGTACAATTATAGGTGTCGTTGTAGGCGTGCTAGTAAATTATTTTATATCTTCTCCAAATATCTGGGAAGCTTTTATCGATGCTTCAAAAAAATGCTATAATTCTGCGAATAAAGCTTTAAGAGAAATTATTTACGACAAAAAAACTGACTTGTCCTCTTTTAATGCAGACTTTGCTAGTGTAAACACGCTATATAAGCTTTTGGAGGAAGAAGTTAAGACTCCTTTTCACCATGGTCACTCAATATCAAAGGAATCACAAATAGTTTTTCTCCTTGACAATATATCCCTTCGGCTTCAAGTTATAAATAATATGGATGCAAATTATTTAAAAGAAAATCTTTCAAAAGAAATAGAGAAGCGATACGATCTAAATGAACCTACTTCAAAAGATTTAACAGAAGTAGATAGTGTATACAATTATCACATTGAATATATTTTAAGATATATGGACCAGCTAAAAGAATTAGTTGAAGTTGCAAAAGAATAGGTGAAAAAATGAATTTAAAAACAAGGAAAATCTATGAAATAGCTAAAAAACTCTTCACAGAAAAGACTTTAGCTTTTAAAGAATTTTATAATAAAAAAGATTTTGCTCCCATATTAGAAAACCCCTATATAAATATGAGAACAAGTGACGAAATCATGGCATTTCTTCTCTTTGACTTTAAAGAATATGAAGAAAGTGCCAATGCTACAATAAAAAATATGCTAAAGGAACTTAATTGTGAAGTAAAGGACTTAGAGTCCTTTATAAAAATTTTAAGAGAATCCTATGTTTCTCTATTTAGGATAGAAAAAAAGGGCGATTACTTTCTATTTTTTGATGTCCTCCTTGATGAATATATTGAAGTGGAAAATTACACAAGTATTGAATTTGCAGAAGTTGACTTTGGTCTATGTAGAATTTTTGGAAATGACAAGAGAAAAGTAATTCTTCATGTTACTCAATTAATGGTTGAAGAGGTGTTCATCACTTTTTCCAACAATCTTTCTAATTTGTTTTATCACATTGAAGAAAATTACGGTCCAGTAACAATAAACAAGGACTTTTTAAAGAGAGAATTTTTAAATATAATTTCTGTCTTTGAAGTTACTTTTGAGTCAATGTATAATGAGATTTTAGATTCAATTAACGCAGAAAATGACAATGAAATAAATTATTTTGAATATTTGCTAGATAAGTTTTACGAAGAGGATTTTTTAGTTTTGCAAAATAAGGATCTCTTTAAGAAGATTTTTTCAAACGCCGATACTGAGTTTATTATTGAATTTTCTATAAATTTGTTTTCTAAAATCTACTCCAACTGTCTATTTGAAGAAAATAAAACTTTTAAGGACTATGACCTAGACTACAAAAAGATATTTGAGTACCTATCTGAATCTGGTGAGTTTTTAAATCGCAAGGAACTAGCTTGTTCTTTAGACTTTTTAATTATCTTTTATGGAAAACTTCTTACAATGGGTCGCAACGTGAAAAATATCTTGAAAGACTTAAATGAAATTAAAGAAAACATTTTTTATTATTTAGATCTTTTAAAAAATAGCGAGAGTGGTTTTTATTTTGATGACGATATTTTGCCCATACTTTTAGATAATAAAAAATTTGTATTTGGGAATAAGTTTCTGGAAAATTTTGATAGCTTTCTTACTTTTTTAGACATGAATTATGTGAATAAATTAAAATCTGGCGACTTGTCTCCTGCTATGCTAAAAAAATTTACAGAATCAATTAATTTAGTTCCAACAAAGGTTGTTAAAACTTTTAAAAATACACATTTTCCACTTATCGAGTTGTACTTTACCTTTATGGTGAAAAAATATTTGACTTTTATTACACGAGAAGATGCACCAGAAGAACTTTATCTAACAGATTATGCCGACAATTACCAGACCTTTGACGATGCTACAAAGCTTTCCATTTGGACAGAATCTCTCACTAATAAAAAGTTCTTAAAATCTTCCTTTGGCAAAAATTATGATAAATACACGAGTTTTGTAATTGATTTTTTGAAAAAGTTAAATGAAAAAAATTGTATTAAGGATGAAAAATTTGACGAAGAAGAATCTTCTCTATTAAGCATTTTAGAGGACTTAGGGCTTATAGAGTCCAAAAAAGATTTCTCCGCAATAAAAATTACAAATCTTGGAAAAGACATTTTCAATTATTATAATACAGAAGAAGTGAATTACAATAATATTATAAAAGTCGACTTCAATTGAAAATAAAATATTGTCCTAAAATAGATCCTAGAAAAAGTATGAAAAATTATTAAAAAAAGATAAAAAAGGATAAACAATACTACATTTTTAAAAACATTAAAAGCTCTGAAATATACTATTTACAATGTATTTTGGAGCTTTTTTAATTTCAAAGTGTCAAACTCGAGAATATAATAAACCTGTTTTACAAAAAGCCAAAATTTTTATGCATTACGTTTTCATTTATTTATAATGTGGTATAATTAAAAAATAAAGGAGGATTATTATGGAAAAGAAAAAATTTAACTCGATGGATATCATATTATTCATTATTTATGCACTTTTTGGTATTTTTATGTTTTTTGTGCCAGTGAAAATAGGGGATGCAAATACAATACCTATTGACCACATTACCAATCTTGTGAAAAAGATTCCAAATTATAATTTTGTATTTGGTATATTTATGGTGCTTGCAGGAATTGCTTATGCAATTAAGACAAAATCATGGCAAAAAAGTAAACTTCACTCAGTTTTCTTTGTTCTAAAACTCGTGAGTTTAATATTTGTGTTTATGTATGTAACAAACAAGGGACCTGCAAGAATTTTTGACGGTGATATGCTTCCTCTTATTTGGAATGGAATCATGGTATCAGTAACTACAATCGTGCCAATAGGTTCGGTTTTTTTAGCCTTTTTAACAGGATTTGGACTTATGGAATTCATTGGTGTATTCATGGAACCTGTTATGCGACCAGTTTTTAAAACTCCTGGTAGATCAGCAGTCGATGCCGTTGCATCTTTCGTAGGCTCTTATTCTCTTGCACTTTTAATAACTAATAGAGTTTATTTGGAAGATACTTACACAAAAAAAGAAGCTGCAATTATAGCAACTGGATTCTCAACAGTATCTGCGACATTTATGATTATCGTAGCAAAAACTTTGGATATAATGGATTATTGGCTAGCTTATTTCTGGATTACATTATTCGTAACATTTTTAGTAACAGCAATAACTGCTAGAATTTTCCCTTTAAATAAAAAACCTCAAGAATATTATTCAGGTAAAAAATATGTTCCTGAAGAAAAGAAAAAAATTACTTTTTCTGACGCAGTGGACGCTGGAATGACAGCTTTTAAAAATTCTGGATCATTGCTTTCTGTAATAAAAGAAAACTTTATCGATGGATTTAAAATGGCACTTAACATTGCACCTTCACTACTTGGCGTAGGTATGATTGGACTTTTACTTGCAGAATACACTCCAATTTTCCACATAATTGGATATATATTCTATCCTTTCACACTAATAACTAAAGTGGAAGAACCACTTATGGTGGCTCAAGCACTTGGTATGAGTATTGCAGAAATGCTTCTACCGGCACCAATAGTAGCAAATGCAGGACTTGGACTAATAGCAAAAATGCTTGTAGCAATAGTATCAGTATCAGAAATACTTTTCTTCTCAGCATCAATCCCTGTAATGATGGGAACGGAAATACCTTTAAAATTCTCAGATTACATTATAATTTGGGTTGAAAGAATAATTTTAAGTATTGTTATCTCAATGCCAATACTTTATCTATTTTTCTAGATAATTAAATATACTATTAATAGCTAGGCTTTTATGCCTGGCTTTTTCTTTTGTTGTCATTTTTATTTTTTTATTTAAAATGCAGTTTAATTTTTTGAATCCTAACTATATTTTATAAAAATACCCTCTCTACTAGTTTGTCCAGTAGAGAGGGTACATATTATTACCAACAATTTTTATTAATCAGCGCTATATGGAATAAGTGCAATTTGTCTTGCTCTTTTAATAGCAACTGTCATTTCTCTTTGATGTTTTGCTGTTAAACCAGTGATTCTCCTTGGAAGAATTTTGCCACGGTCAGAAATATAATTTCTTAGCATTTCAACATCTTTATAATCGATTTTTTTAGTTTTATCTTTTTCAAAAGGATCTACTTTTTTCCTTCTGCCAAATCTTCTTTGCATTTTTACCCTCCTTAAAATGGTATTTGGTCATTGTCAACAGGGAAAAATCCATCTTCATCGTCACTGTCATTGTTTGAAAAATCATTTCCATAAGCAGAATTTACTGGTTGTTGATTGCTAAATCCGCCTTGACTTTGATTGAACCCGCCTTGGTTTTGATTGAATCCACCTTGGCTTTGGTTAAATCCACCTTGGTTTGAGCTAATGAAAGTTAAATTATTTACAATTACATCAGTTGTGTAAATAGTTCTTCCATCTTTTTCGTAGCTTCCTGTTTGAATTCTACCTTCAATTCCAATTTGACTGCCCTTTTTATGGTAATTTGCAATAAGTTCTGCTGTTGCTCCAAAAGCTGTGCAAGAAATAAAATCAGCTGTTGGTTGATTATTTGCTTGAGCTTCTTGTCTCTTTTGCTTAGACATTCTTCTATCTACAGCAATTGTGAAACGGCACATTGCAGTTCCTGTTTGCGCATAACGAAGTTCTGGATCTCTTGCTAGTCTTCCTATTAAGTTAACACAATTCATAAAAACTCCTTAGTCTTCAACTTTAATAATCATTTGTCTCATAACTGGGTCCATAATCTTTGCGACTCTGTTGATTTCAGCAATATCTTCTGGTTTTGTTTCGAATTCAAGGAAAATATAATAAGCTTCTTTTTTGTATTCAATTTCGTAAGCTAATTTTCTCATGCCCCACTCATCAACATTATTAATTTTACCATCTTTTTCGATTACTTTTTTAAGTCTGTCGAAAGAAGCATTTCTCTTTTCTTCTTCCACTTCAGGATAAAACATAATCACCGCTTCGTATTTATTCATACTTTCACCTCCTCATGGTCTTCGGCATAGTTAAAAAAACTATGCAAGGATTTCAATCTTTGATATTATATATTAAAGAAGAAACTTAGTCAAGATTTTTTAAAAATTGAGGTAATTATGCAAGTCAAAAAAATCAAAGTTAACAAAAAGAAAAATATTGCACTTGTTGCACACGACCACAAGAAAAAAGAACTCTTAAATTGGGTGAAAAAACACGAAAAAAAACTTTCACATCACAATTTTATTGGAACTGGAACTACTGCTGCACTAATTTCTCGTGAGACTTCTCTCGATGTTAAGAGACTTGTTTCTGGTCCTCTTGGTGGCGACCAGCAGCTTGGTGCAAAAATTTCTGATTCAAAAATTGATATTTTAATTTTTTTCTGGGATCCCCTTGAGGCACAACCTCATGACCCCGATGTAAAGGCCTTACTTAGGATTTCTACTCTATATAATATTGCCCTTGCCACATCTCCTACTACGGCTGATTATATTTTATCTTCGCCAATGTTTAACGAGGAGTACGATGTTGAAATTTTGGATAATGAATATTCTGTGGAAGATAGGATTTCAAAAAATGATTTTGATTGACATTAAAGTTAAGTGGTAAAATTAATTTATAAGAACTTTTAATTGCAAGATAATGACAATAAATAATAGTAAGGAAAAAGAACCTAAAGGGCAGAAGGAGCATTTTCTATTCTTTTTTATAGCTAGAGTTTTGCATAATCTTCGGAATTATATTGGCATGATATTGTATGAATATAAAAAATAGGAGGATTTATGGATTACAAAAGATTTGGCGACAAAATAATCGCAAGAATTGACAGAACTGAGGAAGTTCAAGAAAAATTAAAGGAACTCGCTTTAAGGGAAAATATTAAGCTTGCAAGCATCTATGGTATTGGCGCAACAGATGACTTTACTATTGGACTTTATAGCGTTTCAAAAAAAGATTACAAAGAAAAAAATTTCAAGGGAGAATTTGAAATTTTATCAATAATAGGAAGTATCTCGACATTAGATGGCGAATACTACCCACACCTTCACATCTCTGCTTCTGATGAAGAGGGAAATGTCTTTGGTGGTCATTTAAAGAGTTCAAAGATAAGTGTAACTTGTGAGCTGACAATAAATATAATTGACGGCATAGTTGAAAGACAAAAAGACGAATACACAGGTATAAATATTTATAAGTTTGATTGATTAAATTTTAAAAATAAAGGGCGAGTATTTATTGATCTCGCCCTACTTTTATTAATTTTAGTTTTCTCCATTTAAAAAGTCAATTGCATATTGTGCATAAGTTGCTGCACCCTTTGCAAGTACAGATTCATCTACATTAAATCTTTCGTTGTGATGTGGGTAGTCTGCACCAATTTTTGAATTTCTACATCCTACAAAGCCAAAACATCCTGGTTTCTTTTCAAGGTAAAAGGAAAAATCTTCGCCACCAGTTGTCTTTTGCATTGAGGCAACTGCGTCTTTTCCTGCTACTTTTTCAACAGCTTTTTCTGCAATTTTAGAAGATTTTTCTTCATTAATAGTTGGTCCTAGAATATATTTGTATTCAAGTTCATAAGTTGCACCATAGGCATCACATACTCCCTTTATTACTCTTCTCATATCGCTTTCTATTCTTTCACCAATTTCTCTTGAGAAATATCTATTTGTGCCTTCCATCTCGGCTTCTCCTGCAATAATATTAAATCTATTTCCACTGTGAAAAGATCCAACTGTAACAGTTACTGAGTCAAGTGGAGAATAATTCCTTGAAACTAATTGTTGTAGTGCTTGGACTACTGCTGAACCAACTACTACTGCATCTACTGTTTCATTAGGCAATGATCCATGGCCAGATTTTCCCTTGATTTTTATCTTGAACATATCTGCTGCTGCCATTCTATCGCCAGCTTCTACAGAAATTTTTCCTGCTTCAACTCCAGACCAAATATGCGAACCATAGATATTATCTGTTTCTTCAAACCAATTACCTTGTCTTATCATATACTTTGCGCCAAGTCCAACTTCTTCTGCTGGTTGAAAAATTAAATAAACTTTTCCGCAAAGATCCTCTTGTACTTCTTTTAGCATCTTTGCTGCACCTAGTAACATTGCCATATGAGTGTCATGCCCGCAAGCGTGCATCTTGCCAACATTTTGTGATTTGTATTCTACGTCATTTTTTTCTGTAACATTTAGTGCGTCAATATCTGCTCTAAGTGCAACAGTCTTTCCTGGTTTTCCACCCTTAATTACACCTATTACTCCTGTCTTTGGTTCTTCAGTTGGTATTTCATAAGGTATTCCCATCTTTTCTAGTTCTTCTGCAATTTTCTTTGTGGTTTCAAATTCTTCAAAAGAAAGTTCAGGGTGCATATGAAAATATCTTCTCATTTCAACTATATAGTCTTTGTTTTTTTCGATTAAATTTTTTACGTTCATTTTTTCTCCCTTCATACTAAAAAATTAGCAATTACATTGCAGGCGTTAGCATTGGTGCTAAAATTCCTGCTAATACTACTGAACCTATTGAAACTGTTACAAAACCTGCAACTAGCATCTTAGGCAAAATTTGTGATAGTATTATTTCTTTTTCCTCTTCAGACTTTGCTACACCTCTTGCAACTTCTTGTGAAACTACATAAGTTCCTGGAAATCCAAAAAGTGCTGATGTTCCTATTGCAAATGCCATCCATGCTCCGATTTTCAAAACCTTTCCAACTATTATAGACATAATACCTATACCTACAGTTCCCAATGCAAGACAAATTACAATTGGAAGTAAAATTTCAAGTATATCTTTTGGACTTGCGCCTGCAAGGCCTCCATATATTACTGCCATAAGTGCTGCCATTAAAAATCCAAAGGAGTTTCCTTTATTAAGTGGTTCTCTCTCCAAAAATCCAATTTCAGCAAAAACTATACCTAGAATAAGTGCTAAAACATTTTTATCTATTCTAATTAAAACATTTAGAATAAATACCCCCGTATCAATTCGCTTCAATAAACTTGAAACAAAGGTAGCAATAAATGCTATTAAAATTGCCTTTGCCAAAAAATAATTTGGAGAAGTATATTTTTCTGGTAGTTGGAAAATTGTCTTTAATTCTCTTTGTTCTACTACTTCATCTTCTTGAAAAGTGTAACCTTCTGCCTTCAATTTTAAAATTCTATTTGCCTCTCGTCTAAGACAAAATGATGCTAAAGGATAGCCAACAAAACCCTGCAATACAACTAATAATGTTGCCATTAGCTTTAAATCATTTCTTCCTATAGCTGCTGCAGCTTCTGCCATTTGCAATCCAGCAATGATTCCGCCAGAAATAGGTGGTGCTGCTACTATTGCAGTTTCTTTCCCTACAATTGGGCTACCTAAAAGTAATAATAAAATAGCTATACCTACGATTCCACCTGCCGCAATAAGAACAGTTTTCCATTGCGCAATTAGTTGACCCAAATTTAACATTGAACCCATGTGAACTAAAAGTGTTGTAATCATTACTGCTCCAATGTCATATAAAAGAGAATCCTTGAAAAGTGTTTCAGGTATGCCTAACCAGAAACCAACTAAAAATATTACAGAACAGACAAATAACGACGGAACAATACTTTTTGTGGCAGTTGCTACTACATCGCCAATTGCATAAACTATAAAAATAAATAATAATGCTTGAAGTGTATCCATATTTTCCTCCTTTTTATCGCTTTTAATCAGTAAAGCAAATTGTTTTAAGAATCATTATATTCTTTTATAAAATTTTTGTCAATAATTATCTTTTCATCATTGTAAAATTCCGCCAAAATAAAAGAATACTTTGATTTTTAATTTCGCCTTGAAACTATTACCTTAAAATAATTTTAAATTTCTACAAAACTATTATCTGTGATAAAATACTTTTAGAATTGGAGGTTATTATGGAAAAGATTTTAAATAGATTTTTAAATTATATTTCTTTCGAAACTACTAGCGATGAAAATTCTAAAACTTGTCCTTCAACAAAGGGTCAAGTAGAACTTGGAAATTTTTTAGTGGAAGAATTAAAAAGCCTTGGCATTGACTCAATAATTGATGAAAACGGCTATATATATGGCAATATCGTCGGCAACACAAAGACTAAAAATACTGTTGGTTTTATTGCGCACATGGACACTTCTCCAGATATGTCTGGCAAAAATGTTAGGACAAATATAATAAAAAACTACACGGGTTGCGACATAAAATTAAATGACGAGTTCACGACAACTGTCTCTGATTTTCCTTTTTTAAAAGATTTAAAGGGCGAAACTATTATTACAACTGATGGAAACAGCCTCCTTGGTGCAGACGACAAAGCTGGCATTGCCATAATTATTTCTGCTATTGAAGAACTTTTAAAGGACAAAGACGCCAAGTATGGTGACATAAAAATAGCCTTCACACCCGATGAAGAAATTGGAAGAGGCGCAGATAAATTTGATGTGAAAAAATTTGGTGCTGATTTTGCCTTTACTGTGGACGGCGGGCCAATTGGCGAACTTGAGTATGAAACTTTTAATGCAGCTTCTTGCAAAATTGAAATCCAAGGGAAAAATGTGCATCCAGGATCTGCAAAGGACATAATGATAAATTCTCAGCTAATTGCCATGGAATTTAATTCCATGCTCCCTGTTAACGAAAGACCTGAATACACTGAAGGCTACGAAGGCTTTTCCCTTTTAACTAATATGGAGGGAAGCGTCGAGTTTACAAAAATGAATTACATCATAAGAGATCACTCAAGAGAAAAATTTGAAAAAAGGAAAAATTTATTTGAAGATATAGCAAAGTTTTTAAATAAAAAGTATGATGACAAGATTAAAGTTGATATTAAAGACCAATATTACAATATGAAAGAAAAAATTGAAGAGCACATGGAGATAATTGACCTTGCAAAAGCTGCCTTTGATAGTGCAGGTGTAGTCCCAAAAATTGGACCAGTTAGAGGAGGAACTGATGGTTCTAAATTATCCTTTATGGGCCTTCCTACTCCAAATATTTTCACTGGTGGCTATAATTATCATGGAAGATACGAGCTTGTTAGCCTTGATCAAATGAAAAAATCTAAGGAAGTTGTTAAAAATATTGTAAAATTATTAGCTCAATAAAATTCTAATAATCACTACATTAAATTAAATCTATTTTAACCCTCTTACTGAGAATATCTCCTTGTAAATTGTAGCTTTTAAATTGAAAAACTTCCTTTGTAGTCAAGTTGTTTTTGTAAATCAAGCTTGCAATTTTATAAGCTTTAGATTTAGAAATATTAATTTTTAAATGAGATATTCTTCAATAATGGTTTTTCTGAGATAAATCAACTTTGCGAAATTTTTATTGCAAAAATTTACAAAAAAAGAACCCTAAGGTCCTTTTTATAAATTATTTTCTTTTTTAGAATTATATGAGGAATCTTCTTCTCTTACAGCTTCTTCCTTTAACTTTTCTCTAAGTTCTCTATTTCTAATTTTTTGTTCAGCTGCTGCTCTTTCTTCTTCTGTCATATTTTGTAAATCTTCTTCTGTAAAGTTATCCTCTGCGCCTTCACTTTCTGCTGCATTTTTTCTCAATCTTTCAAGTTCTGATGCCTCATACCTTGCACTTTCTTTGTCAACAAAATATAGAGGAGAGCCCTTTTTCGTCCTTCCGCTAACAGTTTTCATTCCTATATTTTCTTTATCAAGAGTTACGCCATAGTATGCTAGATAGGAGAGTTGTCCATAATTCATGTCTGTTTCAATATGCTTATTGGCAATAGATACGAGTTTTGGAAGTTTTAGAAGCATTTTTGGAGACTTCATCTTTTCAAAAATCTTCATTATGAAATCTTGTTGCGCCTTAATTCTATCGAGGTCTTGGTCCTTGTAAATTTTTCTTATTCTAAGATATTTTACCGCATCATCGCCCTTTAATAGGTGAAGTCCCTCTTTAAAATCAATTTCAAGGGGTGGTATAGTTGATGGATCTGTGTACTTGTATTCAGGAGTGTAAACTTCAACTCCGCCTATTGCGTCAACTAGTTCCTTTACTGCTTCGTAATTTACCGTTACATAATGGTCTAACTTTACATTAAGAAAATCTTCAACACTTGATACTTGTAGGTCAATCCCTCCACGAGAATAAGCTGCATTCATCCTATAATTGTCGTAGCCCTTTAACTTATAATATGTATCTCTTGGTATTGACAATAACCTAACTTTATCGTATTTTGGATCAATTGATAAGAGCATAATCGTATCAGCTCTCTTAGAATCTTTATCTTTTTCATAGGTAACTTCACTAGAATCTATTCCAATTAATAAAATATTTACAATATCCTCATTTTCATTAAAGACAGTGATTTTTTCTGGTTCAGCAATTTCTTCTTTATTTATAATTTTATTGTTATTTAATTTTTTCCCCCTTGGCATAAACATAAATGTAAGTCCCAACGCTCCAAGTAGAAGTATAACTGTAAGGAATACAAATATTCTGTAAATATATTTCATATTGACCTCCTTAATTAAGTCTATATAAAATCTTATAATTTTTCAATACTTTTTAATTATCTGATATTTTAAATTTATTTTTGGGTAGATAATAATTATGAAGATATTATTAGATGCAGACGGATCCCCTGTCCGTGAAATAACAGAAAAGCTATCAAAAAAATATTGTGCGAAGCTCTTGTTGGTAAAAAATTATACACAGGAATTTAGCACAACCTACGGAGATGTCATTAGCGTTGATATATCAAAGGAAGCTGCTGACATCTACATTGCAAATCACGCAAATAAGGGCGACCTAGTGATTACAAATGACAGGGGACTGTCTTCTCTTGCTCTTTCAAAGGGTGCAAATGTAATAGACTTTCAAGGTAATTTTATAGACGATGATAATATTATGGAATTGTTAGAAAGCCGTCATTTTAACCGGAAAATGCGCAATAGAGAAATTTATTTTAATATTGCAAAAAGAAAAAAATGCGATGACCAAGATTTTTACCAATCATTAAATAAGTTTTTGGAGGATATAAATATGCTTACATTATTCATTTCAAGTCTCTGCCCCGATTGTCCACCTGCAATCGCAGAAATTAAAGAAAAAAATTTAGACTGCGAAATTGTAGATATCACAGCATCAATGGCAAACTTGAAGAGATTTTTAAAGGAGAGAGATTTCTCCGAAGCATTTGACGAAATTGTAAAAGAAGGTAAAGTTGGCGTTCCTGTACTTATGCGTGATGAAGATTTTTACTTCTTTGATGGAAACTTAGATGAATTTTTAAGGAGATAATATGGAATTTAGAGATTTTAAAGAATTAGCAAAAATAAGACAATCTTGTAGAGATTACGATCCAGATAGAGAGGTTGAAATAGAGAAATTGCAAACTTGCCTTGACACAATGAAGCTTGCACCTTCAGCTTGCAATGCTCAACCTTATTACTATTACATTGTTCATGGCGAAAATGCAAAAAATATTTCAAAATTTCTTCAGCTTGGCAAGATGAATTCTTTCACAAAAGATGTAAATGCCTTTGCCATTGTTACAGAAGAAAACTACAATTTGACTGCAAAAATCAGCTCCCAAGTAAAGAATCAAGATTTTAAATCAGTTGATATTGGAATATCTACAGCTTATTTTACTGCAGAGGCAACAACACTTGGGCTCTCAACTTGCGTAATAGGTTGGTTTGACGAGGAAAAAATTCAAAAATTCTTAAATACTAAAAGTAGAATTCGACTTGTAATAGCAATTGGATACGCAAAAAATGAAGAGATCCGCGAGAAAAAAAGAAAGACCTCTGATGCATTATATAAAATAATTCCAGAAGATCTTTAGGTTTAATAATCTATTAAGGTGATTTTGTAAAGTAGAAAATTCTATTTTGCAAAATCACCTTTTTTATTTATTAAGTTCTTTTTCCATAAATCCTACAAGTTCAGAAAATTTTTCTTCTTCTAAGTTTGTGAAGCGACCTACCTTTGGTGAGTCCAAATCTAAAACTGCAATTACCTCGCAATTTATTTTTATTGGCAAGACAAGTTCTGAATTTGATGCACTGTCGCATGCCACATGTCCTTTAAATTCGTGGACATTTTCTATTCGCATAATTTTTTGATTTTTCCAAGCTGCGACGCAAACTCCTTGGTCTTTTAGTCTAGTGCAAGCTGGCAAACCTTGAAAAGGTCCAAGGACAAGTTCATCCCCTCGCACGAGATAAAAACCTGCCCAATTCAAATCCTCTACTACATTAAAAATTACAGAGGAAAGATTTGCCATCATGGCGATTGCATCTTTTTCTGTTTTTATCGTGGCTTTTCCAAAGTCCACCATGTACTCCAGTCTTTCCTCGTTATTTAAATTTTTTATTCCCTTAATTTCTAAAGTCATTCTATCACTAGCTATCTTTTATAAACAATTTTACCACCGACAATGGTCATTAAAGGCTTAATTTCCTTAATTTCCATTGGGTCAATAGTGAATATATCTCTGTCTAAAACTACAAAATCTGCCAAGAAATCTTTTTTTATTCTTCCCTTTATGTCTTCTTCAAATTCTACATAAGCAGATTCAACTGTGTAAGCGTCAATTGCTTCATATACGTCTACACATTCCTTTGGATAAAATCCACCTTCAGGCTTTCCTAATTTGTCCTTCCTAGTTACTGCCATGTAAATATTTGGGAAAGGATTTAAATTTTCTACTGGTGCATCAGTTCCATAGGCAACATGAGCACCAAGGTCTTTTAAAGATTTAAAGGCATAGGACGTACTTGCGAGGTCCCTTCCACATCTATCTTCAACTATTTTCATGTCATAATCTAAAAAAATCGGTTGTGCCATTACGCAAATATCGTCTTTTGCAATTCTTTCTACAAGTTCTCTATCTGTTATTTGGCAATGGACTAAAGTATGGCGAAGGTTGTTTTTGCCATTTTTAAAAGATTCTTCATAACATTTTACTGTATCTTCGATTGCCTTATCGCCAATTGTGTGAGTGATGACTTGGAGATTATTTTCACTTGCAAGGTTCACATATTTTCTCATCTCTTCATCCTTTATCCAAGGAAGTCCGTAATTTTCTTTGTCATCATTGTAGCCTTTGCGCATTAAAGCTGTCCTTGCGCCAAGTGAGCCGTCCTTAAATAATTTAAGGGGTCCAAGTTTTAGATAATTGTCCTTGTAATCTTCTGACTTAAATTCTCCAACAGTTAAGTATTTTTCAAATTCAGAAAAATCATTGAAACAAACTTGATGTCTATATCTAATTTTTTTATTTTCTTTATAAATGTCCTTTAAAAGTGCAAAGGCAACGGGTCCATTCATGAAAGTTGTGCCCACATCATTTGATTGAACAGATGTAAGTCCACAAGATATTGCATAATCCATAGTCTCGATTAGCATCTCTCGCCTTTCTTCTAATGTAAAATCGGGTATTACATCCTTTGCAAAGTTGCAAGCATTGGCTGTGTAAACTCCACTTGGATAGCCGTCTTCTCCTATTAAAAATTCTCCATCAGGGTATTGTGGACTGTCCTTAGTTAGTCCAAGGATTTCAATTACCTTTGTATTAGATGAAACTATATGACCACAAACTCTTTCTAGTACAATTGGAATTTCTGTTGAAATTTTATCTAAATCAAATCTATTTGGAATTCTCTTATCTTCAACAAATAAATCTTGATTCCATCCAATTGCATGGATCCCCTTTTCACATCTCTTGGGATTTTTTTTCATAAAGATTTTGCATCTTTCTATCATTTCTTCAATGGACTTTACACCTTCTATATCAACTTGGTTTCTGCTTTCTCCAAATTGCATAAAGTGTAAATGTGAATCATTTAGTCCTGGTATTACAGTTTTTCCATTGCAGTCAATTTTTTCTATCGCAGAATCAGAATATTTTTCTAAAAGGTCTTCGCTTTTCCCAACTTCTTTTATAAATTCATCTTCAGTATAAATTGCTTCTTGAAATTCATCTCTATTGACATAAACTTTTCCATTGTAAAATAATTTTTTCATCTTATACTCCTTTTTCCTTTTTTAATTTTGCGTCAAAAATCATATAAGTGATTGCACCAAGAGCTGGCACTACAAGTCCAGTTAATCCTGTAATTGGATCTTCTATTGCACCTTGAACTACAAGCCCTGCAAAAATTAGAGCTGTTATTATTACGGAAACTGGATAAAACCAAACTTTATAAGGTCTTTCTATATTTGGATATTTTTTTCTAAGTATTGGAACACTTAAAATTGTGAGCACTGAGAAAATCATTCCTGTGATTACTACCATATTAGTAAGTTGGTCTAAGTTTGATGCCATTACAAGTATACAAGAAAAAATACATTGTACAATAATCGGTGCCGTTGGAACTTTATACTTTGGATGAAGCTTTGCAAATGATTTAAAGAAGTGACCTTCCACTGCCATTGCATAGTACATCCTTGGTTGTGCGAGGATAAGTCCATTTAATGTCCCAAACATTGCTAGTATCATTCCTGCACTTACTATAATTACGCCAGCATGACCAAATACTCTTTTTGCAACTTCTGTCCCTAGATAGAGATCGCCGCCATTTATCATGGATACAATTTCATCATGAGGTATTACTTTCATAATTGCAAAGTTAAATAATGTATATAAAACTGTTATGCCGCCAATCCCTATTATTAGTGCAAGGGGCAAATTTTTGTGTGGTTCTTTTATTTCTTCTGCAACTGTATTTAAATTTGTCCATCCTTCATATGCCCACAAAGTTGCAACAACAGCTATGGCAATGATGCCAAAGATATTTGTGTCACTTGTCTTTGAATATTCTATGGCACTTCCAAGGCTTAAATCAGGACTTACCCTTCCAACAAAAAGTGCAGATACCATTACAATTCCTATGGGAACAAGTTTTGCAACCATGGATAAATTTTGAAGAATTGACGATGCCTTTACTCCAAATAAATTGTATATTGTAAGTGCAATAATTAAAAATATTGCTGCAATTTTTATTCCAAAGTCAGAAATTTCAAAAAAGCTTTTAAATACACTCATAAGGGCAATAGAAACTGCGGCAACTGAACCTGGTCCTCCCACTATCCAATCAGTAAATCCAGATATAAATCCAGCTATTGGATGATAGGCTTCATTTAAGTAAACAATTCTTCCACCTGCTTTTGGCATTGCTGTTCCAAGCTCTGCATAACAAAGCCCTCCAAAAAGTGTAATAAGTCCTCCAATTATCCAGCAAATAAGAGCTAGACCTGAATTCATATTTGTCCTTTGAAGTACATAGGATCCAAGATAAAAAATACCAGAACCTATCATAATGCCGCCAATAATACTTACGCCACCAAAGACGCCAATTTCTCTTTTAAACTCGGTGTTTTCGGTAGTTAATTTTTCAATATTCTTTGAATTACTATTCATAGGATACCTTCCTTTTTTATATATTAATTTTTAAAGCTGTGAACTGGAGCAGGTATAAATCCTCCACGACTTGCAAATCTTTCACTGCTTCCTCGATGAACAGGAATTATTGGTGCAGAACCTAGAAGTCCACCAAAGGTAGCTTCTTCTCCAACGCCCTTTCCAATTACTGGGATAATTCTAACTGCAGTAGTCTTTTGATTTATAATTCCAATCATTGCTTCATCTGCTATTATTGCAGCTAATGTTGATGCTTTTGTATCCCCTGGAATTGCAATCATGTCTAAACCTACAGAACATACACAAGTCATGGCTTCAAGTTTATCAAGCCCAATGTAACCCTTCCTTGCAGCTTCAATCATTCCTTCATCCTCACTTACTGGAATAAAAGCTCCACTAAGTCCTCCAACGTGATCTGATGCCATAATTCCGCCCTTTTTCACCGCATCATTTAACATTGCAAGTGCCGCAGTAGTTCCATGTCCTCCTGCAAACTCTACGCCGATTTCTTCTAAAATTCGTGCAACGGAATCGCCAATAGCTGGCGTTGGTGCAAGAGATAAGTCAATTGTTCCAAAGGGAACTCCCACTTTATTTGCAACTTCTGTGCCTATAAGTTCGCCCAATCTCGTTATTTTAAATGCCGTTTTCTTAATAGTTTCAGAAACTACATCAAAACTTTTACCTCTAACTTTTTCTAGTGCGTATTTAACTACACCCGGTCCAGATACTCCAACGTGAAGAACTACATCTCCCATTCCAACGCCGTGGAAAGCTCCTGCCATAAAGGGATTGTCTTCAACTGCATTTGCAAATACAACTAATTTTGCGCAACCAATAGAATCTGCATCCTTAGTATTTATCGCAGTTTCGAGAATTATATCTCCCATAAGCTTAACTGCGTCCATATTTAGACCTTTTTTTGTAGTTCCAACATTTATTGAAGAGCAAACTTTTTCTGTTTCGGAAAGTGCACGAGGAATGGAATTTATTAAAATTTCATCAGCTGGAGTCATTTCTCCATGAACTAATGCAGAAAATCCACCGATAAAGTCTACTCCAATTTCCTTTGCAGCCTTATCTAAAGTCTTTGCAAATTCTGTGTAGTCTTTTTCATCAGTTGCACCTGCAATAAGGGCAATAGGCGTTACAGAAACTCTTTTGTTTACAATTTCAACACCATATTTTTTGCCAATTTCATTTGCGTATTTAACTAAATGTTTTCCGTAATTTATTATTTTGTTATAAATTTTTTTGCGTGCAACATCGCCATCTTTATCTATGCAGTCTAAAAGTGATATGCCAAGAGTTACTGCCCTAATATCTAGGTTTTCTTGGTCAAGCATCCTAACTGTCTCCAAAATTCTTTTTTTATCCATAGGGCACTCCTTAAATTTGGTGCATCTTGTCGAAGATACCTTGATGTTGAACTCTAATAGAAAGATTTAGTTCTTCGCCAAGTTTTTCGTAAGCATCAACAACTTCTTGGAATTCAACATTCATCTTAGTTAAATCAACTATTACAATCATTGTGAAGTAACCGTCTAAAATTGTTTGAGTGATGTCTACAATATTTAGGTCAAACTCCACCATCTTCTTTACTACTTCATATACAATACCAATTTTGTCACTGCCGATGACAGTTATAACAGCTTTCATAGCATCCCCCTTGATTAAAATTACAACTATTATATCATACATTTAAAGCATTAATAGTACCTTTATAATTGTGTTTTGTTTTAATTTATTATACTATAATATAAAAGGAGGAAAGTATGAAAATCTTTAAAATTTTATTAATTTCTTTGATTACAATTTTGTTATTTGCAGCTTGTGGAAAAAATAGAAATTCTAATCAAGAAAATAATATTGTTGAAAAGAAAATAGTTGAGGCAAAAAATAAAATAGAGGATAAAGAAAAAAATGTGGCAAAGAAACCAGAAATAAATTTTTATATTGCTAGAGAAAATCTTGGAGAGTCCAAGGAAGAATTTCCTCTTTCACAAATTATTGGCGAAATAAATTTAGATCAATATGAAAAACTTTTTAATAATGCAAGCTTTACTGACAAAAAAGTAGAAAGCAGCAAAAACAATGTAGGCGATGTAATAATTTCATCAAATGATAGAAAAATTAAATTTGCAAAAAAAGCTAAAAATAATATTTTTGAAAATGAAGAAATCGGAAAAAGTGACTCAAAAATAATCGAGTCTAAAGTTTCTCTAAGAGATAAGGCTTTTTCATATTTACTTTCAAATAAATTGCGAGAAATTGATAATCCAAAATTTCCAGATGAACTTGGGGCTTATAGTACTTATTTTGTAAAGGATTTTTTTGAAGATGGAAAATTAATTTTACTTTCTAATGTATATAATCAAAATTATTTCTTTAAAGATGGAATTTTTGAACAAGAATCTGGTTATCGAAGGCCTATGGAATTTCAATATGTTTTAAATAAAGATAATAATTTTTCCTTTGACAGGGTAATTTATCCACAAGATGGATCTATGTATGCCCCTTCTGTTAAAAAAATGGCTCGTGACGATAAAAAAACTTTTGATTATTTAATGCAAGGGGCCAATAAAGAGGAATATAATGAGTTAATGGATGATTTGTTTTATTTAGCTCAAAAAAGGGGGCTAGATAATTTTTCCCACAAACTAAAAGATATTCCTGGATATGAAAATGATGTAGTCTACATTGAAAAGGGGCCAAGACTACTTGAAGGCAATATAGAAATCGCAAAGAAAAAGGACTACGAAGAAGCGAAAAAAACAGTAGGCAAAGATAGCTGGCCTCACTGTGAAGGTATACTTTACAACAAAAGGACGGGTATCGCAGTGAAAACTTTTATAGATTATTTTGAGTAATAAAAAAGCTCTTGATTAGAATTCTAAACAAGGGCTTCTTTTGGCTTTTATTTGCAGGTTTCAATGAATTTTTCAAAGATTTTATTCATACCTTTATCATCATACATCATTTCAGGATGCCATTGTACTGCTAAGGCAAACTTTTTGTCATCAAGATATACTGCTTCCACAAGTCCTTCTTCTGAAAGTGCCGCTTTTTTTAAATCTTTGCCAAGTTCATTTATGCCTTGATGGTGGTAGGAATTTGTCCAAATTTCGTCCCTTTCAAAAATTTCATAAAGTGGAGAGTCCTTTATAATCTTTATTGAATGTGATGGTTCATTTCTAAGTGAATTGCTCATCGAATGTGCAGGAAAACCTGCTGACGGCAAGTCTTGATAAATAGTTCCTCCTAAAGTGATATTTAAAATTTGAAGACCTCTACATATTCCAAGAAAGGGTATGTCCTTTTCAAGTGCATATTGTGTCATAAAAATTTCTTCATGATCTCTAAGGTTGTCAAATTTTCCAGCTTTTCCACTGTTCCTTTCGTTATAAATCCTTGGGTTTACATCGTGACCACCAGATAAAAGCAATCCGTCAATTTTGTCTAGTACAATTCTCATATCTTCCAAACTCTTTATATTTGGTATTAATATTGGCACGCCGCCATTTCTCTCGATAGCTCTAATATAATCGGCTGCAATAAGTTGCCAATCTTGACCTTCCACCCCAATTTGTCCAACATCATTTTGGGAAATATCTCTAAGTGAGTTCACAGAAATTCCTATAATTGGTTTCATAATCTTCCTCCCATAATTTTATATCTTTATTATATCAAAGAGATGAGAAAATTGGTAATATATATGACTTTTTTGTTTTATTGATTCAAAATTTATGCTGATATATAATTAAATAAATAGAGGTGTTTTATGAACTTAAAAAGACAGTTTTTTAAATTTGTAATCCCATCAATTATTGCCATGTGGGTCTTTTCAATTTACACAATTGTCGATGGCTTTTTTGTAGCAAATTTTGCTGGTGAATTAGAATTATCTGCTGTAACAATAGTAATTCCATATGTGAACTTTCTCTTTGCCATTGCAATTATAACGGGAGTCGGATCTCAAACAATAATTGGTATTGAACTTGGCAAGGGAAATAGAGATGAAGCAAATAAAGTCTTTACTTTTATAATTGTTTTTATACTTGCCTTTGCAGTTCTTCTTGCTGCTTTTGCACTAATTTTTATGGATAAAATCCTTTTATTTTTGGGTGCTGACTCTAATTTATTTCCTCTGTCACACCAATATTTATCTATAATCGTATTTTTCTCTCCCTTTTATATAATTTCTTATGCCTTTGAAGTTTTGGTAAAGGTAGATGGATATCCTAGAACTGCTATATTCGGTGCAATTTCCGCTTGCGTTACAAATATTGTTTTAGATTATATTTTAATCGACAAATTTCAAATGGGAGTAAAAGGTGCTGCCTTTGCTACTGGTATTGCTCAATTTCTATCTTGCCTCATATTTTTTATTCACTTTAGATCTACAAAGGGCTATCTTCGCTTTATAAAAATAAAAATGAGCTCTAGAGAAATTTTTGATTATTTAAAAACCACAGCATCCTATGGCTTTGGCGAATTTATATCAGAACTAAACACAGCAACCTTCGTCTTTATTTTCAATCTATTTATAATTAAATACATCTCACCAGAATTTTTATCTGCCTACGCAGTTATAAATTATATGTCGCTTTTTGCAAACTCAACTTTCCAGGGAGTCTGTCATGGTACTCTTCCTCTTCTATCCTATTACCATGGATCACAGGAAAGGGAAAAAAGCTTGAAAATTATTAAAATGAGTTTTGTTTTTATATCTATAATTGCAATTACAATGTATGCAATATCCTATTTTGGTTCAGAAAAATTATTTAATATGTTTTTAGAAAACAAGACCATGATTTCATCTTCCATTAGACCGATGAGGCTTTATGCTTTGATGTTTTTATTATCAGGAAGTAATTTGTTCATAGCATCACTTTCTTCAGCAATTGGAAATCCAAAATATTCAATATTAATAAATCTTGTTAGAGGATCTATTTCTCTATTTATCTCTATTTATCTATGTGTAAAACTTTTTGGAACAAGATATTTATTCCTTGGAGCCTTTGTATCTGAATTTATAGTATTTTTAATCTCCCTTTATTCATTAAAGAAGATAACTAAAAAACCTTAACCTCAAAAAATCGAATTTAAACAAAAAAGAAGTCATAGTTTTGACTTCCCCTTTAGATTTATTATTTTAATCTAAGTACTTTTTAAATTCCTCTGGAATATTTTCTGTTAAGTAACCTAGACCACATATGTCTGGACCAACGTGAGCTGCAATTACATGGCCTATCTCTAGGCATAAAAATTTTTCATAACCTTTATCTTTTAATCTATCAATTAAAGGATTTAAAATTTCTCTATCATCTGCATAAACTGGAAAGATTCTGTCGCTTCCATCTGATGTGGATTTTTCAGAAATAATTTCTACCATTCTTTTATAGGATTTGTTTTTCCCACGAACTACATCGGAAACATAAAGTTTTCCCTCTTTATCGACCTCTAGTATTGGAAGAATATTTAGGACATTTGAAATTCTTGCCTTTGCCCTTGAAACTCTTCCCCCTTCGTAAAGATATTTTAAATCGAAAACTGTAAAAACATGTTTTGTGTTTGCAATTAAGAATTCTATAAGCCTTGAAATCTCTTCGAAACTTGCACCATTTTTTGCGGCGAGTCCTGCAAAATATGTTATTTGACCAAATCCAACTGATGCTGCAAGAGAGTCATAGACTTCTATTTTTACATTATATTTTTCTTCAACTTCTTTTTTTGCCATGTAAGCATTTTGAAAAGTTCCGCTAAGTCCAGACGAAAGCGTCATGCAAATAATGTCAAGTCCCTCACTTGCAAGTTCTTCGAATTTTTTTAAGTACTCATAATAAGTAATTTGACTTGTCTTAAAAAATTTTCCCTCTCTCATTTCTCGGTAAATTTCTTTATTGGTTATTTCTTCTGGCAAATCTTCACCATTTTCGTCTGTACTTTTTATTTTTAAAACATCTACACTCAGTTTCTCCAGCGTAAATTTATCTAAATCGCATGAAGAGTCGGATATTATTTTAAAAGTCATTTTTTCCTCCTAGCTAGTTTCTGCTATCAGTTTTATCGTATCTATTGTCTTATTTATTTCGTCATTGTTGTTAAAATAGGAAAGTGATAACCTCACTATGCCCCTTGTCTTTGTTCCGACTTTCTCGTGGAAAAGTGGTGCACAGTGTATTCCTCCCCTAGAGGCAATTTTATTTATTTTATACATTTTCTTACAAATTTCAGATGACGGATATTCTCTGTAGTTAAAGGAAACTATGCTTGAGTCCCTTTCATTTGAAAATAATTTTATCCCTGGAATTTCCCTTATACCATAAAAAAGTCTTTGTCGCAATGAGTGAATTTTTTCTGAAACTCTTTCTATTCCAATCCCGTCAATAAATTTTACTCCTGCACCAAGTGCCAGTATTGAGTGAAAATTAATTGTACCATATTCAAAGACATCGGGCATCTCAACTGAATTAAATCTATGAAAGCTATTTACCCCACTACCGCCAGTGAATACATTTTTAAATTTTTCCCCCGACATATCTATTATCGCTCCAGTCCCCGTCGGCCCAAAAAGAGCTTTGTGTCCTGTTATGCAAAAAATTAGCCTTGGATATTTTCTCTCATTAAATTTTATTTTTGCAGTTCCTGCAACTTGTGCTCCATCAATGATTACTAAAAGATCATGAGCAATGGCAAATTCGTAAATATATTCTAAATCAGTCCTAACTCCACTTACATTAGACTCGGCAGTTATAACTATTGCCCTAGTATTGTCTTTTAAATAATTTTCAAGTTCCTCTAATTTTAAGTTATAATTTTCATCAATGTCTATAAAGGAAAGCTCCACACCTCTATCTTCAAGTTGGTATAGCGGTCTTAGGACCGAATTATGCTCCGTTACACTTGTAATTATGTGGTCTCCCTTTTTAAAAATCGAATTTAAAACTAAGTTTAGTGAAGTAGTAATATTTGCCGTGAAGGCAACATTTAGTGGGTCTTCTACTCCAAAAAATTCTGCTATGATTTCTCTTACATCGTAAACTGCTTCACTGGAATTTATCGCCTCTTGGTAAAATCCACGAGATGGATTGGAGTATTTTTGGCTTGCAATAGCTTCATATAAAGCCTTTGAAACCACATCTGGTTTTATAAGAGTAGTAGATGAATTGTCTAAATAAATCATTTTTCACCAATCTTTATAATTTTCCTTCCAGAATCTTCTTTGAATTTATATATTCCCCTTGAATAAATATTTTTTTCTTTTAAAAAATCCTTGGCAATTTCTAATTCGCCCTCCAGCTTTACAGAAAATCCACAACCCCTTGAAAGTTCTTCAGGAATAGGAATTACCCTCGCCTTTAATTTGTTTTTACGAAGGATCCTCTCCGCCTTAATTGATTTATTTGAAGAATCAAAGGTCAAGATATAGTATTCTAGCATGGCTTTACAACTCTATATTTTGTCATTATTTCACAAATTCTATACATATTTGTTATCTCGCCAATTTTTAATTTATCTTTTAATTTATAATTTTCAAGGCAAAGTCCACATGATAAAATTTCTGTGCCTTTTTCCTCTAGTTTTTTTAAATCTTCTACAATTTTTTCATTTATTGTAGTTAGATGAACTCCATAATTGTAGC
Source organism: Peptoniphilus grossensis (assembly GCF_001940285.1). Lineage (NCBI taxonomy): Bacteria > Bacillati > Bacillota > Tissierellia > Tissierellales > Peptoniphilaceae > Peptoniphilus > Peptoniphilus grossensis. Next base: position 1,275,552 of record NZ_MJIH01000001.1, on the reverse strand, counting down.
ACAAAATATATTTTGGATGACTGTCTTCTTCTGAAAGGGCGTAAGTGAAAGATTCCATTAGCTTCTTCGAAAATTCTTCTTCGCCAATGCCAAGTTTGTCTGAAGAAAAAATCACTACATACTCGTCGTCAATATCTTCAAATTTTTTAACATCTCCTATTTTTTTAAGATGTACTTCATAATCATTTTTAGAATTTTCAATTACAGTTGATTTATACCCCAATTGGTCTGCCATTTTTCTCAAATTTTCTGTTGCAATCTCGTTGTCAACTTTTACTAATAATTTCTCTGTATTATTTTCGCTAATTGCCCTTTTTGCCATGATGACGGGCTTTGGACAAGCGTATCCCCTTGCATCAATTTCCATTTATATCACCTTAAATTTTTTATTTCCCCTTGGAATTACACGACCAACAAAAAAGGCAGGTATTCCCCTTTTTTTCATTTCATCTAAAATTTTATCTGCTTCTTCTTTTTTTGCTGAAAATAAAAGACCTCCCGAAGTTTGTGGATCAAAGAGAACTTCTTCTAGTGCAAAATCATCAAAAGTAAAATCAACTTCATCTTCTAGTGCCCTTCTATTTCTCTGCCCTCCTGCAGTAAATAAAAATTCACTAGCAGCTTCATAACTTCCTGGCAAAAAACTTATTTTATCCGCATAAATTTCCACAGAATTTTCAGTACATTCGTCTAAATGACCTATTAAACCAAATCCCGTTACATCTGTAACAGAGGAAACTTCATATTTTTTTAAAATTTCTGCTGCATCTTTATTTAATGTAGTCATTTTTTTAATTGCTTCTATGTAATTGTTTTCTGATGTCATGCCTACGGAATAGGCACTCATAATAAGACTCACTCCAAGTGGTTTTGTCAAAATAAAATAATCTCCCACTTTTGCACCATTGTTTTTCCAAATTTCTCTATTTTTAACAATTCCCGTCACACATTGACCAAACTTTATTTTACTATCGTGAATGGAATGCCCACCAGTTATGGAAACCTCTGCTTTCCTACATACATCACTTGCACCTCGGAGAATCTCCCTCAAAATTTCGAGATTCTCTCCCTCGGGAAAGCAAACTATATTTAGTGCAAATTTTGGCTCTCCACCCATTGCATAAATATCAGAAATCGCATTTGTTGCAGCAATTCTTCCAAAGTCATAGGGACTTTTTACCATTGTAGAAAAAAAATCTAAACTCTCAACAAGTGAGATGTCCTCGTTTATTTTGTAAACACAAGCATCATCTCTTTTATCAAAACCCACAGTTATTTCTTCTCTTTTATAGGGATTTAAATCTTTTAGAATGCTGGTTAAATCTTTAACGCCAATTTTTTCATTGCATCCGCCACAAACTTCAAGTTCTAAATTTAATTCTGACATTTTATCACCTTTAAATATTATATCACAGAGAGGGTTTTTCATATAAACTTTTATAGAAGCAAAAATCCAACACATTAAAAAAATTTATTTGATATAATAATTTTATGGAAATTAAGTATATGAAAAAGGCAATCCATTACGCAAAGAAATCACTTTTATCAGATGATGTGCCCATTGGATGTGTCATAGTAAAAAACAATAAAATAATTGGATATGGATACAATAAAAAAGAGAAACTTCACTCTCCCATTGCTCACGCAGAAATTATGGCGATAAATATGGCATCTAAAAATTTAAATTCCTATCATCTAGAAGGTTCAGACATTTATGTAACTTTAGAACCTTGTCTAATGTGTGTTGGTGCAATTTTAAATTCTAGAATTAGAAATTTATATTTTGGTGCTAGAAACAAAAGATTTGGTGCAGTTGTTTCTCATCAGAAAATAGAAAAACTCATAACTAATCACAATATTAGTTATGAGTTTGGTATTTGCGAAAAAGAATGTGCAAATCTAATTACCAAATTTTTCTTAGAGCTTAGGAAGAGGTCTAAATAAAAATATAGCATTACTTTGCAAAAATTCTAATATATATTTATCATAATTATTTTTTGTTAAAAGAGCAATTATTATTCCGAGTATTGCCCCGATTATTACATCACTGGGATAATGCACAAAATGATAAATTCTTGATAGTGAAATTAATGTTGCAACAACTAGAAAAAATATCCCCATTCCTTTAAAGTAAAAATAAATAGTTAGTGCAGCAGCAAAGGATGAAGATGCATGCCCCGATGGAAAAGAAAAGTCTGTTGGATTCTTTATCAAAAGTTCAACCTTTGAAATCCAAGAAGGCCTTTTCCTTTTCAAAATATTCTTTAAAAATAAATTGCACACTATTCCGTTAAAAATTAGTGCTAGAGCTATGTTTATGCTCTCAATTCGAAAGCCGAGATAAAAGAGAATAAATGTTGTAAATAGCCAAATAGCACCACCTGTCCCGAGATGTGTAATTGCAATCATGTATCTATTTAATGTCTCAGTCCTTATGTTAAGAAGCCAATCTAAAAATTTCTTGTCCATTTTCACCTCTTATGAAAAAAGGCCCATCACTAGGCCATATTTTACATTCTATTTTCTTTGTCAACCCATTCTTTAGCTTCTTCAACTTCTGCATCTGTTGGGATTTTAATTCCCGTTTCATGATCTTTTCCTTTAGTTTTAGCGTATATATCAGAATCTGGTCTATCTTCTGATTTTATTTCCCTTTGTTGATCAATGTTTGCTTTCATTTCTTTCTTTTTTGAATCAGAAAGAGTCTTAGAGTTTTCAATTAAATCTTTTTCTTTTTTATTGTCTACCATAATATCCCTCCATATATATATTATTACAAATGCGGTTTAAATACAATTCCTTTAAATAAGGTATATAATATTTTTATTAAAGTGTTTTATTAAATTATTTTGGGTATATATATATTATAATTAAATAGATTTAGGAAGTGTTATATGTTAAAAATTATTTTTAATAATTTAGGCGAGTACAAAAAGTATGCAGTACTCTCGCCTTTTTTTGTTTTGTTAGAAGTTTTAACGAATACATCTATTCCCTTTTACATGACAAAAATTATTGATCAAGGCATACTAAAAAATTCAAGTGAAAATATAATTCATTTTGGCATTATATTATTTATATGTGCAGCAATTTCTCTTGCAACAGGCATAATTTCAGGTTATCTTGCCACAAAGGCATCAAGTGGCCTTGCAAAAAATATGCGTTACTCCATGTTTGAGAATATTACAAATTTTTCCTTTGAAAACATGGACAAATTCAAGAGAGGAACTCTCATCACTAGGATGACTACCGATGTACAAATGGTACAAATGGCATTCCAAATGACTACTAGAATGGCGATAAGATCTCCACTTACAATGTTCTTTTGTTTTATCATGAGTTTTAAACTCTCCAAAGAACTTGCTCCAACCTTTATAATTATAATTCCACTAATTGCAATTGGAATGGGAATTATAATCAAGGGAGCCTATCCAATTTTTGAAAGAGTTTTTGAAATAACAGACAAATTAAACACAGATGTGTCAGAAAACTTGTCTGCAATTAGAGTTGTTAAATCCTTTGTAAAAGAAGATAAGGAAATAAAAAAGTTTAATAATGTTTCTGACGATCTTCAAAATAATTACATTAAGGCAGAAAAACTTCTCGCCTTTACAAATCCACTTATGAATTTTTCCACATACCTTATGACGATTTTAATTGCATGGCTTGGTAGTCACTTCATTGTGGCTGGAAACATGAGCACCGGTGCACTAACAGGTCTTGTGACTTATGCAATTCAAATTCAAATTTCGCTCATGACGCTTTCAATGATTATCGTACAAATCACTATAGCGAGAAATTCCATTGTACGTATAAACGAAGTAATTGCTACAAAACCATCTATATTTAGTCCTGAAAATGCTGTAAGTGAAGTGAAAAATGGAGAAATTGTTTTTGATGATGTCTATTTTTCTTATTCAGGTGACCTAAAAAAATCAGTTTTAGAAAATATAAATTTAAAGATAAACTCTGGGGACTATGTTGGAATAATTGGTCCAACAGGCTCTGGTAAATCTACTCTCATAAGTCTAATAGCAAGACTTTTTGACACTACAAGTGGAGAAGTATATGTTGGTGGAAAAAATGTTAGAGATTATGATCTTGTAGCTCTTAGAGATCAAGTTTCTGTCGTTTTACAAAAAAACCAACTATTTACTGGCACACTTCGTGAAAATTTAAAATGGGCTAATGAAAATTTATCTGACGAAGAGTTAAAAGAGGCACTTTATATTGCGTCATGCGACGACTTTATAGACCCAGAAAAAGATCTCGACATGGTTGTACAAAGAGGTGGCACTAACTTTTCTGGTGGACAAAAACAGAGAATTTCTATTGCAAGGTCTATTTTAAAAAACCCGAAAATTTTAATTATGGATGACTCAACTTCAGCCCTAGACAATAATACCGAAGAAAAAATAATTAATTCTCTAAACAATTTAAGACCCGATATGACAAAAATTTTGATTTCACAAAAAATTAAATCACTAAAAAATACTGATTATACCATCGTCATGGATTCTGGTGAAATAGAGAACATTGGAACACACGAAAATTTAATCAAAAACAGTAAAATTTATAAAGAAATTAATGAAACTCAAGAAAGCGACGGTGATTTTGATGCGCAATAATAAAACAAAAATTACATCTCTAGAAAATAAAACTGCAGCAAAAAAATTATTTTCCTTTATCTTTAAGAGGCATAAATATAAACTCCTTGCAGTTTCTTTATTTGTAATAATTTCATCCTTTGCCACGATTTCCGTCTCACTTTTCATGAGATTTTTAATCGACGACTATGTACTTCCACTTTTAAATACTGACGTTCCCGATTTTTCAAATCTCTTGGCATTGCTAATTAAAATGTCTTTATTCTTAGCAATAGGTGTACTTGCATCCTTTGCATATTCAAGGCTAATGGTTTACATTTCCGAAAACACTCTCGGAGACATTAGAAAGATGATGTTCAAAAAGATGCAGTCTTTTCCAGTATCTTACTTCGACAGCAAAAGTCACGGCGACATTATGAGTTACTACACAAATGACGTAAGAGCACTTGGAGATATGATTTCCCAATCTTTTCCTTCCTTTGTATCCTCACTTATGACAATAACAATGGTTTTAATCGCCATGTTTTCTCAATCTATATTGTTGTCTCTTATAATAATCCTTACAGTTGGACTTATGATTTTTGTCATGAATGTAATTGGTGGAAAATCCTCCCATTATTTTATGAGTCAACAAAATTCTCTCGCAAAAACCAATGGATACATCGAAGAAATGACTGACGGACTAAAAGTCATAAAAGTTTTTAATCACGAAGAAGCTGCAAAAAAAGACTTCAAAATTATAAACGATGAACTTATGGAAAACACCATGATCGCAAATAGATTAGGACTTTTCCTTTTTCCAATGATCTTTGGAATAGGGAACTTTCAATACATTTTATTTGCAGTAATTGGCGGACTAATGGCAGTACATGGCGGCTTTGGTATTACTGTTGGCGTAGTTGCATCTTTCTTGCAGCTATCAAGAACTATTACTGGACCCATGAGTCAAATAGGTGGCAATATAAATTCCGTTGTGCTTGCAATTGCAGGTGCAAGAAGAATTTTTGACTTCTTAGAAGTCAGTCCAGAAGACTATTCTGGTGACGTAGAAAAAGTTGTACGTGAAGTTAATGGAAAAGAAAAATATTTTTGGCATGACCTTGTAACAGATGAATACAGAGAACTTTTGGGCAATATTAGATTTAATGACGTATCTTTCTCCTATGACGGCAAGAATAAAATTCTTAAAAATCTAAATCTCTATGCAAAACCAGGGCAAAAAGTTGCCTTCGTTGGTGCAACTGGAGCGGGAAAAACCACTATCACAAACTTAATAAATAGATTTTATGACATTGACAGTGGTGAAATTACCTTCGATGGCTTCGATATAAAGAGAATAAAAAAGAAAGATCTTCGCTCATCACTTGGTATGGTCCTTCAAGATACGCATCTATTTACCGGAACAATTGCAGAAAATATAAATTATTCTGTAGATGAAGTTGACATGGAAAAGACTATTGCAGCTGCCAAGAGAACTAACGCTCATAATTTTATAAAAAATCTAAAGGATGGTTACGACACAATTATCACTGGAGCAGGCAGCGAATTATCTGAAGGTCAAATGCAACTATTATCCATAGCCCGAGCAGAAATTTTTAATCCACCAGTTATGATTCTCGATGAAGCAACATCCTCCATAGATTCTCATACAGAAAAAATTGTACAAAGTGGAATGGACGAAATTATGAGAGGTAGAACAACTTTTGTAATCGCCCACAGACTTTCAACTATTATGAATTCCAATGTAATAATAGTTTTACAAAATGGAGAAATTGTAGAAAGAGGAGACCATAAAGATTTACTTGAACAAAAAGGAATTTATTACAACCTCTACACAGGTGGCTTCGACGAATAAACCTATTCATAGACATAAAGGGATTCTTGAATTTTGAACTGACCTAAAATTAGAATTTAAGACTAATATGTAATAAAATTTAAGACATTATCCTTTTTTAAAAAATATTATAGCTATAAATATATGTACAAAAAAATTCCTTAGAGTTAATTTTCTAAGGAATTTTTAATTACAATACAGCTTGTAAAAATTTTTTCGTATTTTCATTTTTTGTTTCATAAAAAATATAGTTTGGATCACCTATATCTTCTACGATACCATTTTTCATAAATACAATATTATCAGAAATTTCTCTAGCAAATCCCATTTCATGAGTTACTATTATCATAGTAAGACCTTTTTTCGCAAGAAATTTTATTACATTTAAAACTTCTTTTACCATTTCTGGATCGAGGGCTGATGTGGGTTCATCAAATAAAAGTACTTCTGGTTTATTTGCAAGAGCTCTTGCTATGGCAACTCTTTGCTTTTGACCTCCAGATAAAGAGTTTGGATAGGAGTACACTTTATCTTCTAAACCCATGCTCTTTAAAAGAGCAATTGCATTTTCCTTTGCAGACTTTTCATCTTCACCTTTAACTTTTATAGGTGCAAGAGTAATGTTTTCAATTACTGATTTATTGGGAAATAAATTAAAGTTTTGAAAAACCATTCCAATTTTTAATCTTATTTTTTCTAAATTTGGATTTTCACCAGTTATTTCATATCCATCAAGAAAGATTTTTCCGTCATCACATTTTTCTAAAAGATTAATTGTGCGAAGGAGCGTTGATTTTCCTGATCCACTTGCTCCAATTATTGTTGTTACAGTTGAATCTTCAATATCTAAGTTTATTCCCTTTAAAACTTCTTTATCTCCAAAGGATTTATATAAATTTTTAATTTTTATCATATTTCCCCTCCACAAGTTTTAATAATCTAGTAAGAGTAAAAGTAATTGTAAAATAAAGCATTGAACCAATTATAAGCGGTTCTAAAGATTTATAAGATGATCCTCTGACTAAATTTACATTGTACATAATATCTGTAACGCCTATGGTAGATATAATTGAGGTTTCTTTTATTACTGCGATAAATTCGTTGGCAAGAGCTGGAAGTATATTTTTTGTAGCTTGTGGAAGTATGACCTCTTCCATTGCTAAAGATTTTTTCATCCCAAGAGATATTGACGCTTCCATTTGTCCTTTGTCAATTGCGTTTATGCCAGATCTAATAATTTCAGATACATATGCCGCAGAGTTTAAGCTCACCGCAATGACTCCTGTTACATAGGCAAAGGATGAAATTGAAATTCCAAAATTTTTAAAATTTATAATACTTGCCAGTCCAAAGAATACAAAAAATACTTGAGTAAGCATAGGAGTTCCCCTCACTATTTCAATGTATATATTTGCAAAGATGTTTAGACTTTTTATTTCTGAAGATTTCATCAAATATAGAAATAATCCAAATATAGAACCTAAAATTACAGAGATAAAAGAAAGTGAAATAGTAGTTAAAAGTCCCTTTATATAATATGAACTGTACTTTTCAAAAATTTCTACTGTCGTGTTAAAAAAATTTATAATTAATTTGCCAAATACAAAGATAAAAATTACAAAAGCAAAAATTACCAAGTAATTAATTATTTTATTTTTTGAAAATTTTTTATTTTCTAGTTTATATATATTTTCCATGAAACACCTACTTCGTTGAAAGTTCTAATGCATCTTCATAATATTTTTCAAGTTTACCTTCCTTTTCTAATCTATCTAATGTTTTGTTAACTATTTCTAAAAGTTCATCGTCACCTTTTTTAAGACCAACAGCTGTTCCACTAGTTTCAGCCTCAAAATAAAAACTATTTTCCATCTTTAAATTTTTATTGGAAAGTTCATAATTATCTCCAACACTCTTTTCAACTATTATTCCATCTATCAATCCTTGATTTAGTTGTGCAATTAAATCTGGCGTCTTTGGTAGTGAAACAATATTTTTAATCTTTAAGTTTTTTGCAATTTCCTCTTGAATTGTTGCTGTTTGAACTCCAATAGTTAAATCTATAACACTTTTTTCATCTTTATATTTTCCCAAATCCTTAGAATTTACTAATAAATAATTTTTTGGATCGTAATATACCTTTGAAAATAAAATTGATTTTTCTCTTTCAGGAGTTTTTGAAATCCCAGAAAGGGCGAGATCGATTACGCCTGAGTCCAGACTTGCAAGCACAGATGAAAATTCCATATCTGAAATTTCAAGTTTTACTCCAAGATCCTTTGCAATTTCTTCTGCAATAAACACGTCAAAACCAACAATCTTATCTTTTCCATCAATGTTTTTGTGAAATTCAAAAGGCGGATAGTTTGCATTACATCCCATTACAATTTTCCCAGATTTTTTAATGTCCTTTACTCTCATGTCAGAATTGCCATTAGACTTATTTAAAAACAATGCCACTAATAATATAAGGGCAGCTAAAACTATTACTGATAAACTTATTATTTTTTTCATTTTCTTCCTCCATTTTAAAATAAAAAAATCGCCTCCATGAAAGAGGCGAAGTCCGCGGTACCACTCTAATTATCTTTTAGATATCTCAAAACTTTAAGGCAGTTAACCTCTGTAAATACTAATTTCTTTACAGAATCTCTGTGGTTCTATTATATTCTTTCCCTTTACAAGCTTTCACCTGACCTTGCTCTCTAAAAAAGTTATAGGAATACTTTTTGTCCACTTCATTGATTTCTCAATACTTTACTATGCTAAATTTAATTTGTCAAGCTTTTTTTAAATTAATTCAAATAAAAAATTTTTTCATTGCTTTGTTTTTTTGCATTTAATAGATAAAACATTTTGCAACAAAAAATATTAAAAAATATTTAAAAAATTCTTGACAAATAGAATTTATCTTGTTAGTATATCAAACAATAAAAGTTTTGAAGAGCGAGTAAAATTATCCAAGACTTTAAGAGAGTTTTCGTTTGGTGAGAGAAAATAGGGAGGGTAATTTGAATAGGAGCTTGGAACTTGCATCTCGATATTTAGATTTGCACGGTTATGCGTTATAGTTTTTGAGGTATAGAAATATACAAATTTGGGTGGTACCACGATTTTCGTCCCTTTCTAGGGGCGATTTTTTTATACTTTTTTTGAGTCTCAATTGTAAGATATTGCAAAGTTTTAAAATTTGGAGGAAAAAAATGAAAAATAATAATTATAAAAAAGTTGCCCTAGCATATTCAGGTGGTCTTGATACATCTATAATAATTCCATGGCTAAAGGAAAATTACAAATGCGAAGTTATAGCAGTTGTTGGAAATGTTGGACAAAAAAGTGAGATAGAAGGTCTTGAAGAAAAGGCCATAAAAACAGGAGCTTCAAAAATTTATATAGTAGATCTTGTAGATGAATATGTTAAGGACTTTGTATTTCCAACTTTAAAAATGGGTGCAAAGTACGAAAAAAACTATCTTCTTGGAACTGCAACAGCAAGACCTCTAATAGCAAAAGCACTTGTTGAAATTGCAAAAAAGGAAAATTGCGATGCTATTTGTCATGGATGTACTGGTAAGGGAAATGATCAAATTCGTTTTGAAATGGGAATAAAACATTTTGCACCAGAAATGCCCATAATTGCACCTTGGAGAATTTGGGATATAAAATCTCGTGATGAAGAAATTGATTATGCCGAAGAACACAATATTCCACTTAAAATTTCAAGGGAAACGAATTATTCTAAAGATTTAAATATAATGCATCTATCTCACGAGGGTCTTAACCTTGAAAATCCAGAAAATTATCCAGATTATGACAAAATTTTAGAGCTTTCTGTATCGCCAATGAGGGCAAGGGATGAAGTTTTTGATTTAGAAATTGAATTTCATAGTGGAGAAGCCACTGCAGTAAATGGAGAAAAAATGACTCCTGCAAATCTTTTAAAATATTTAAATAAAATTGGCGGCGAAAATGGCATTGGTATTGATGATATAGTTGAAAATCGTCTTGTAGGAATGAAAAGTCGTGGAGTTTATGAAAATCCAGGCGGAGCAATATTATATAAGGCACTTGAAATTTTGGAATCTATAACCTTAGATAAAGATTCTGCACATCTTAAAAATTATTTATCTATTAAATTCGCCGATCTTGTATACGATGGAAAATGGTATTCAAATTCTTTAAAGGGACTACTCGCCTTTAGTGACGAAGTGTCAAAAAATGTAACTGGCAAGGTTAAACTAAAACTTTATAAGGGAAATATAATTCCCGCAGGAGTAAGCTCTAAATATTCACTCTATAATGAAGATTTAGCTTCCTTTGGAGATGGTGCAGAAAACTTATATTCTCACGAAGATGCCAGTGGATTTATTAATTTATATTCACTATCTACGGTAGTTGATGCAAAGATAAATAAAGGAGTTTAATATGTATTTATGGGGCAGTCACTTAGATGGACTTGAAGATTTTACACATGAATTCAATAAATCCATTGATTTTGATAAAATTTTATTTGAAGAAGATATAATAGGTTCTCTTGCTCATGTAAAAATGCTCAGTGCGGTTGGAATAATAACGAAAAATGAAGAAAAAATTATTTCTTGTGAACTTCAAAATATTTTAGATGAAATAAAAGAAAGAAAACTTGAAATTAATTTAAAGGAAGAAGATATTCATTCCTTTGTGGAAAATGAACTAACAAAAAGAGTGGGTGTTGTAGGAAAAAAACTTCACACAGCTAGGTCAAGAAATGATCAATGCGCCCTAGATTTAAGATTATATTCTAAAAAATCATTAGAAAAAATTAAAATAAAGTTATTAGAACTAATTGAAACAATTATTGATTTAGCTGAAAAAAATATATACACAATAATGCCAGGTTTTACTCATATGCAGCACGCTCAAGTGACAACTTTTGCTCACTATATTTTAAGCTACGCACAAATGCTCTGCAGAGATCTTAATAGATTAAAAGATACTTTTAATAGATTAGATGAAAATCCCCTTGGAAGTTGTGCTCTTGTTACAACAAGTTTTAACATCGATAGATTTATGACTTCAAAATTATTGGGATTTAAAAAACCTACAGAAAACTCCATGGATTCTGTTTCTGATAGAGATTATATACTTGAAATTTTATTTAACAATTCAGTAATTATGACTCATCTTTCAAGACTTTGTGAAGAGCTAATTTATTTTTCCAGCAGTGAATATAATTTTGTTAAGTTTTCTGATAAGTTTTCTACTGGATCAAGTATCATGCCTCAAAAGAAAAACCCTGACATGGCTGAATTAATAAGGGGCAAGAGTGGTAGATGTTATGGAGATTTGTTTACACTTTTTACAATTTTAAAAGGTACACCTCTTTCTTATAATAAGGATTTTCAAGAAGACAAGGAACCACTTTTCGATTCAGTGAAAACAGTTTTTAATTCTTTAAAAATTATGAAGGGGATTTTAGATACAATTTATATCAATAAGGAAAAGATGAGAAGTTCTGCTGAAAAGGGCTTTTTAAATGCAACAGATTTAGCCGACTATTTAGTATTAAAGGGCATTGCTTTCCGTGAAGCTTATAGTGTAGTCGGTCAAATTGTTAATTATTCAATAGAAAAAAACTTAAAACTTGAAGATATAAGTTTAAAAAAATATAAGGAATTTCACAAAATTTTTGAAAATGATCTCTATGATTTTATAAATATAGAAAAATCTTTAGAAAATCGCAATGTCTATGGTGGTCCTGCAAAAGATGCCGTAAATATTCAAATAAACAATTTAAAAAATTTTATAAATGATATAAAATAAGGTCAAAAAATAAGTAAACTGACCCTTTCAAGTTAGAATTAAAATCTATCTTGATAAGGTCAGTTTTTTAATGACAAAATTTAAAGTGAAATTTAAAATATATTATCAGATTATGTTTTAATCTTTATGTCAATCTAAATTAAACATATATTTTTTATCCATTTCATTATATTTATCAATATTTACTGTATCTAAATACTCTTCAAATGAAATCATTTTTTCGTAAAATGCTTCATCAGTTCCATTCTTTTTAATTTCATTTAATATTGCAATTTGAGCTGATACACTTGACATCAATTGTGCAAATGGGAATGTAATAATTTTATATCCCATTTCACCACAATCCTTTGCTGTTACTCCCTTTGTTGTCTCTTTTCCATATGTGAATCCTAAATGAATTGGTGCTTTCAAATGCTTAGGGTAATCTTCTAATTCCTTTCTTGAATGAGGCATTGGTTTAACCATATCGGCTCCCGCTTCTGCATATATGTTTAATCTTTCAACAGCCTCTTCAAAGGGTGCATCAGTTCTTGCAACTATCACAAAGTTGGGATCTTTTCTTGCGTCAACAGCTGCTTTTATTTTACTTACCATCTCCTCTACTGGAATCAATTTAGTTCCCTTTATATAAGGACAATTTGGAGGTAAAACTTGATCTTCTATAAAAAGTCCTGCTACTCCAGCATTTTCAAATTCTGTTATGGTTCTACTTGTATTAATTGCATTACCATATCCGCCTTCAGCATCTGCCATCATTGGAATATCAATAGCACTTGACATATTTCTACACATTCTCAGCATTTCTGTAAATGTTAAAAGCCCATTATCAGGTACGCCTAACATTGTGCCATGCATTCCAAACCCAGTTGTTGCAACTAAGTCAAATCCGCTATACTCAATTAATCTTGCAGATAAAGCATCAAATGCACATGGAGCTATTACAGCATCTTTCCCATTGATTAAATCTCTCAATCTTTTAGTTTTTATCATTCTTAACACCTTTTTCTTTCATATTTCACTAAAAGTTATTTCCCTTTCTTCGGAAGCTCTAATTTTAAATCATCTGATTTTCCAGCCCTTAATACGTAGCTTCCAACATCATGATTTACACTTTGTCTTATTTTTTGTCCAATTTCAATTACTGCATCAATATCTATTCCTGTCTTAATCTTCATTTGGTTAAACATATTTAAAACATCTTCTGTTGATACATTACCTGCTGCGCCGGGAACAAAAGGACATCCTCCTAACCCTGCAAAAGATGTGTCAAACTTTTTAACTCCTTCTTCTAAACCAGCTAATATGTTTGCAATTCCCAACCCTCTAGTATTATGAAAGTGCAATATCCAACTGACATCCTTATATTTGCTTTTTACATGTCTAACGATTTCTTTTACTTGTAAAGGATTTGCTAGACCTGAAGCATCTGAAAGTGATAGTTCGTTTATGTCATTTTTTAAATATGCCTCAATAATAGTTTCTATATCTTTCATTGGAATTTCATCTTCCCAAGGAGAACCAAAGGGCATAGATATTGATCCTGAAACTTCAATATTATTTTCTCTAGCAAGTTTTACACAATCTTTAAAACCATTTACACTTTCTTCTGGAGTCATATTTAAATTAGCAATATTATGAGCATAGCTTGCAGAAACATTTAATTTAACTTTTTTGCATCCACAATCAATTGCTCTTTCAACACCTTTTAAGTTAGCTATTAAAGCTCTATACTCTACACCTGGTTTTAAGTTTGCTTTTTTAAATACCTCATCTGTGTCTGCCATTTGAGGTACAGCTTTTGGACTCATAAAAGAACCTACTTCTATTATCTTAAAGCCTGCATCTGTTAATTTGTTTAAAATTTCAACTTTTTCATCTGTTGAAAGAAAAGACTTTTCATTTTGTAGACCATCTCTTAATCCAACTTCACAAAGTATTACATCTCTTTCTTTTTCCATTATTCCCTCCCTTTTACAAATTTATCGCAATATGCTTTTGCTTTATCTAAGCAATTTTGAGCATGTCCTTTTAAGCCATATTCTTTTATATATGCACTATTTGGCAATTCAATTGAGTAAGGAACTATTGGCATACTATTTAATATAGAAGCAATGTCTATTCCACCATCGCCAACATAATCCCTGGCTTCTCTCATTATCCTAATCATTTCTTCTTTTTCTTTAGGAATTTCTTTACTCGCATCACATAGATGTGCAAAATGGAACCATTCTTTAGGAATTTTAGCTATATCTTCTGTATTATCTCCTGCTCTATGAATGTGATGCATGTCTAACATTATACCAGCATTATCTCTGTTAACATCATTTAACAATTCTACTGTTTGTTTCAAGTTGTTAACTCCTGCTATTGGCACATATTCTACATCAACTGTTAGTCCATTGCTTTTTGCTAAATCACAAAGTTTCGCAAATTCTTCTGTGTAAAAATCTTTGTTATCAGTCCATATAGATGACAAAATATGCTTTCCGCCAAGTTCTCTACAGGTTTCCATAGCAGGTTCATAATCTTTTATATTTACACCATCAAATATTCTTGCTAATTCTATATCTAAAACTTTGAGCCCCGTGTTTTTTAAAATTCCCTTTAGTTCCTGCATTAATTTTTTATCTTTTCTTAAATCATAAATTTTTTCGCCTTTAACACCCATATAAATTTGTCTTAAACTAACATAATCATAACCACATTCTGCTGCAATTTTTGCAATTTCAACAGGTGAAGTTTCTAAAACAGTGAGTTGTGCTAGCGAATATTCAAAAGTCATACTATATCCTCCTTATAAAAATATGCCTAAATACATAGAGGCACTATATCTAGTGCCAACTATATTAATTGTCATCTCTTTTTATTAATCAAATTTTGATTATTCTAATCCCAATTCTTTTTTTACATAATCGATTGGCATATCTTTACCTGTCCAAATTTTAAATGCTAATGCTCCTTGCCAAAGCATCATATTGATACCATTGCACGTCTCACAACCTGCCTCTTTTGCAAGCTTCATGAACTTGGTTTCTTTTGGTTCATAAACGATGTCGTATACATAGGTATTAGGATTTGTGATTATGTCACATGAAGATATTGAACAAGCATCAGTATTTCCCTTCATACCTAATGGAGTTGCATTTACAAATAAATCAGCATTTTTTAGTTCTTCTTTTAATTCATCTTCATTATTTGAAAGTAATTTAACATTGCACTTTGGAATTCTTGATTTTATAGTATTTATAACTTCATCAGCTACTTCTTTATTTATTTCTTTTATTACAAGTTCTCCCACTCCAGAATATGCACTTTGTATAGCAATTGCTCTTCCTGCTCCTCCAACGCCTATTAGAACCATTTTCTTGCCTTTGTATTGAATTCCTTTTTTTTCAAGAGATTCTATAAAACCTAATCCATCCGTGTTATAACCCTTTATCTTTTTAGTTTTATCATCAATTGATATTGTATTTACTGACCCTATTATTTCAGCAGCCTCATCAATTTCATCTAGATATTTTAGTACTTCTTGCTTGTTTGGATAAGTTACATTTGCTCCAACTGCATCAAATGTTTTTAAAGCTTTTAAAGCCATTTCTAAATCTTTATTTTCAGTTTCTAGGCATAAATAAACCAAATCTTCTTTCAAAAATTCAAAGGCTGAATTATGCATATGTGGAGATCTACTATGCTTAATTGGCTTTCCTAAAAGCCCAACAAGTCTAGTAGTTCCTTGTATTCTATTGGTCATATTCTATTCTCCTTATTTAATTTATATTTAATTCTTTTTCCGCCTTATCAATTTCACTTCTTAAAGTATTGACAAGATCTTTTCCTATTTGTTCTTCTAGTGATTTCCATACTGGTTCACTTGCAGCTCTCATATCATTAAATAATTTTTCATTAAAAGGTATTATTTTCGTTCCGCTGTCTTCAATAATTTTAACTCTACTTTCATTTCTTTCATCTGTCATTTTTCTAGCATATACTTTTGCTTCATCTGCTGCTTCATAAATGATTTTTTGAAGTTCTTCAGGTAATTCATTTATTATAGAAGGTGAACCAATTAAACATAATGTATGAAGAATGTGGTTAGTTAGTATAATGTCATCTTGTTGTTCATATACTTTACTTGCAACAATTGTCTCTATCGGGTTTTCCTGTGCATCAATAGAGCCTTGTTGTAATCCTATATAAACTTCAGACCAAGCCATTGGAGTTGGGTTTGCCCCTACTAGTTTCCAAAATGCAATATGATTTGGGTTTTCCATAGTTCTTATTTTTATACCTTTCAAATCACTCATTTTTTCAACTTTTTTATTTGAAGACATTACCCTGAAATCTTGATCTGCATAACCTAATAGAATGAGTTTTTTATTAGCATAATATTCCTTTAGTTTTTCTGTTAACTCGCCGTCAAGCACCTTCCTTGCAACATCTAGATTTTTAAATGCCATTGGAGCATCAAATATTGCTGCTTCAGGAACAAAGGAAACCTGTGGAGCTGTAGTTTGAACAACAAATGCTATATTTCCATTTTGAACAGCTTCTGTTATTTCACCATCTCCGCCTAGTTGTGAATTTGGAAATCTATTAATTTTCATTCTTCCCTTAGATTTTTCTTCTAGTAAATCAGCAAATTTATTCATAAAAATACCCGTTACAGTATCTTCTTGCGAATCTATTGCTATGGATAATTCATATACATCTTTTTCTTTTGCTTCTCCCCTTCTCTCTTCAGTACTTAAACAGCCTGTAAGTGTTAAAGGAATAAACATTAGTAAAAATGCAATACATATAATCTTATTTTTCATTTTTATTTTCAACCTCCTAATAAAATTAAACTTATTTTTGGAATGAATGTTATTAAGAGTAAAGCAATTAAAAATGCTATTATAAATGGAATTGCTTTTTTAACTATGCTTTCAACTTTTACACCCGTCAATGAACTAGCAACAAAGAGGTTGATTCCTAGAGGTGGCGTTACAAATCCTATTGCCAAGTTTACAACTAACATTACACCAAAATGTATTGGATTTATTCCATAACTTACTGCTATTGGTAAAAGTATTGGTGTTAATACTAATATTGCTGGAGTTGTATCCATAATCATTCCTACAAACAATAATACTAAGTTTATAACTAATAAAACTGCGATCTTAGAAGAAACTGCATTTGTAATAAATCCTGCTATTATTTCAGGCGCTTTCATGAATGTAAGAACTCTAGCAAATCCAGTAGCTGCTGCAATAATAAACAATATTGTTGAATAAGTACCTACAGATTCTTTTAATATTTCTATAAAATCTTTCAATTTTATTGTCTTATAAATTAAAACTGAAACAATTAAAGAGTAAAAAACCGAAATAACTGCGGCTTCTGTTGGAGAAGCTACACCAGTATAAATACTACCTAAAATTATTATTGGAGATAGTAGTGCCCAAAAACTATTTAAAAATAGTTTTTTAAAGCCATCTTTCTTTACTTCTTTTTCATAAGCTTGTAATTTTTCTTTGTCTTCTCCATTCTTTTTACAGTAATACCAAGAATAAATCATTAGACATAATCCAATTAACAATCCTGGAACTACACCTGCAACAAATATATCTGCAACAGATACTCCCGCACTTTGTCCATAGAATATAAATGGTATTGAAGGAGGTATGATAACCCCAAGACCTCCTGCTACAGCAACAAGAGCTGTAGAAAAAACGATGTCATAGCCTAGATTAGTCAAGACAGGAATAGCCATTGCTCCTACTGCAGCAGTTGTCGCTGGCCCTGAACCTGATATTGCTCCATAGAATAAACAAGTTACAATTGTTGCTATTGGAAGTCCTGCCGTTTTATTTGCTATAAAATACGAGAAAAAATTAAATAGTTTCTCGCTAATTTTTCCTTTTGCCATTAGATTTCCAGATAAAATAAACATTGGAACTGCCAATACTGGAAAACTATTAACTCCACCTATCATCGCTCTAATAATATACTGAGGGTCAGCAGAAAACCAAGGATCTATTAAGTTTGGTAAAATCCCTAACGTTGCCAAAATCATTCCTATAGGAATCCCTGCAACTATTAAAGCTAAAAATAAAATAAATATACTTGCTATAGTCATTTAAGCCTCCTGTTCATCTTCCTTAACTTTATCTTTTTCTTTTATTAAATCAATAAAATTTTGAGTGATTCTTATCATTGAAAGAACTGAACCTACAAAAACAGAAGATTGAACTGTCCACATAGGAATTCCCATAGCTGCAGAAGTTTGTCCGCTTATGTAAGTACTTCGTATTACATCAAAAGAAAATATAGCGATTATTAAAAACAATATAAAAATAATTATTTTATCTATATAATTTAATGCCTTTTGAATACCTGCGGGCATCATGTTTCTAAATTGATCTACCTTTATTGATGCTTTTCTTCTTATACAGTATGGAACGCCTAAAAAAGCTGACCATACAAACAAATATCTAACTAACTCTTCAGACCAAGCTAAAGAATTCCCGAAAACATATCTTGCTACAATTTGAATTCCCAATATAATAGTCATAATAACTAATAAAACGCATAATATGCTTTCTTCAAATTTTTTATCAAGTTTATTTAACATTTTTCACCTCTTTTGTTTTGGGAGAAAGAAATTCTTTCTCCCTTTCTTTTATTGGTTATTTAATATAAACATTTATACTATTAATCTGTGCTTACATGACTTGATCTAGTCGCTTCTCCTGACATTAAATGTCCTTCGAAGACATTATCCTTTGGCGTATAAATATCATTGATATTCCATATTCCATCTGTTGGAACTGGTATATTTTCCATAGGTACATCTAATAAATAAGGTTCATTTGAATTTAATGCTTCTTCAAAGGCTTCTTTAAATTCTTCAGCACTTTTTACTTTTTTAGCTTTTATTCCATAACCTTTGGCAATATCTGCCCATTCTGGATTATAAGGCTCTCCATCAATTTTAAATACAGTACCAAAATTATGATTATAGTGAGATTTTTCAAGTCCAGCAATTGTTCCAAAGGCATAATTATTCATAACTACCCATACAACTGGAATATTGTATTCTTTAGCGCAAGCTAGTACGGAAGGGTTTGTTCCAAATCCGCCATCTCCAATTAATGTAATAACTTTCTTATCAGGTTTTGCAAGTTTTACTCCTAAAAGTGCTGCTGAACCAAATCCCATAGTAGCAAATCCACCTGGGTGAATTATTGTTCCTGGATTTACTATGTCAAATTGTTGACCTACTCCATTTTTATTCCAACCTACATCAGTGCAAATGATTGCATCCTCTGGCAAAACTTCTCTCACATCTTTTAATATTTTTTGTGGAGTCATTGGAAATCTAAGGTCATTTTCAATTTTTTTGTTTGCTTCTTTAAAATCATGTTTAAATTTAGCTATTTCTTCTTTTAAACCTTTTCTTTCTATCGGTCCTGAAATTTCTTTCACTGCTTTAAGAATTTCTTGAAGTGCCAACTTAATATCTGCAACAGCTCCAATTTCAAGAGGATAATTCCTTCCAACTTCTTCTTCTGCAATATCTATTTGAATAAATTTAGTATTATCTTCGTTAAAAGTTACTCCCTTATACCAAGAAGAAGAGTCTGCTTCTGCAAATCTTGTTCCCAATCCTAAAATGACATCAGCATTTGAAGTTTTATCATTAATAAAATCAGTTCCCCAAAAACCTGTCATTCCTAACATTAATGGATGTCTATCAGAAAGTGCTCCTTGTCCCATAAGTGTTCTTGAAACAGGTATATCAAGGTATTCTACAAGTTCTTTTAACTCTTCAGTTGCTTTTGATAAAATAACCCCACCACCTACATGTATAACAGGTCTTTCAGCTTCAACTAATAATTTTGCAATTTTCTTAGCTGTTTCTCTTTCAAGTGATGGTCTAATTGTTTTTAAGTTATTATTTTGAACCCTTTCGAAAAATCTTGTATCTAATTCTCTTGAGAACATATCCATTGGAACAGAAATCAATACTGGTCCTGGTCTTCCAGATTCAGCAAGTCTAAATGCTCTATCAAGTATTTCTGGAAATAATTCTGGAGTATCAATTCTAAAAGCTCTTTTTACAAAAGGTCTATAAATTTCATATTGACTTCCATCTGCATGAAGATTTACTTCTTGATGAGGATGTTTTCCAAAATAATAGCTTGGAACATCTCCCGCAATAACTACCATTGGTATTGAATCGGCTTGAGCATTTGCAACACCAGTAGTTGCATTTGTAAGTCCTGGTCCTAAGTGACACATAACAACGCTTGCCTTACCTGTAGCCCTTGCGTAGCCATCGGCAGCTGTAGATGCAATTTGTTCATGTCTTACAGAAATATATTTTAATTTTTCACTCTTTTCAAGAGCATCGAGCATAGCTATTACAGTATGTCCGCAAAGTCCAAATACATATTTTGTATCTCTATTTTCTAAATATTCAACTAACTGTTCCGAGATGAGTTTTTTCATAATTCCTCCTACGATTTATATTTGTTTAAAAGCCACTTAAAAAGCAGCTTTTAAACATATCTTTTTCTTTTCTATTATTATTCTTGATCCATTCCTTCTACATAAAACTCTTGGAATAATTCTTCAAGTGATGGCATATCTTCTTTAATAGGTCTAGCTACCCAAGTAGTGTTTATATAGTGTTTAAGAGCTATATTTTCAGATACAATATTTCCGCCCCAAGTTCCACATCCCATAGAAGATGTAGCTGGCATACCATTTGTTGCTGATCCAGCATTTCCTTTGTTATTAGGTTGTCTAATCATAATTCTAGAAACAGGAGCAGCTTTTCCAAGTGCATCAATGTGATCATCATCAAATGAATATAGACCACATGAATGTCCCTTTCCACCTACTTCAAATAATGCTCTCATCATATCAAGGGCATTTTCAAAATCTCCTTCATATTTAAATAATGTTAATAATGTAGTTAATTTTTCAGATGAGAAGAAGTGTTCTTTTCCAATGCCTTCCATTCCCCCACCAGTTACCATTAAGAAATTAGCTTCTTCTGGAACTTCAATTCCAGCAGCTTCTCCTAATTTTTGAGGACTAATTGCAACTGTCTTTGGAAGTCTGTGTCCTTCTTCATCCCACATTACTTTTTTAACTTTTTCAGCTTGTTCATCATTTAAAAGGTATCCACCTTCTGCTTTTAAAGCTTCAACTAATTTATCATAGATTGACTCATGGATTACTAAATTTCCATCACATGAACATCCTGATCCAAAGTCTGATGTCTTTGAAATTCTTGTATTAGAAGCTGCTTCTCTAATTCTTTCATCAGTATTAGCAGTTTCATCAATAATAACAGTAGCATTACCTGCACCTGAACCATAAGCTGGTGTTCCTGAACTATATGCTGAGTGAACCATTGCTTTTCCACCTGTAGCAATAACTAAGTCGGCATCAGCCATTAAATATTGAGTTAGTGCAATTGATGGATTTTTAATACATTGAACTATGTCAGCTGGTGCTCCATTTTCTACAAGAGCCTCTCTAATTAAATCAACACATTTATTAGTAACATTTTTTGCTCTTGGGTGAGGTGAGCAAATCATTACATCTCTTGCTTTAACACAGTATATAGCTTGACCAGCTGGTGTTAGACATGGGTTAGTTGTAGGCACTAAAATTGCTAAAAGTCCTGCTGGCTTTGCGTATTTAGTAATTCCTTTTTCTTCATCTACTTCAATAGCTCCAACACTCTTTGCTCTCATACAATCTCTTAGGATTAATTTAAGTTTGTTTCTCTTGTTTCTTTTTGTAACCTTATCTCCTAATCCTGTTTCGTCTACGGCCTCATCACATAACTCAGCCCAAACTTTTGCATCGTATAATTTTGCACATATTGCACGACATAACTTATCTACTTCTTCTTGAGTATAATTTTCAATAACTTTTTGTGCTTTTCTTGCTCTTTCAACTAATTCTTTTAACTCACTTAATTGTTCTTGCGTAACTTCTTTTGCCATAATAATCCCTTCCTTTAATAAATTATTTTTTGAAATTGTTTTCCGTATCTTTATAATATCTTCAAGTTTGTTGATATTCAACGACTTAAAAATAAGATATCGTTTTCCTTCTCTTTAATATTCCGTTCAATCGTTTGATTTTTTCGATTAATTAAAGCCCCATTTTGCCTGTTTTCTTGAAATTTTTCTTAAATTTATCACTATATCATGACAA
Organism: Peptoniphilus grossensis; assembly: GCF_001940285.1. NCBI lineage: Bacteria > Bacillati > Bacillota > Tissierellia > Tissierellales > Peptoniphilaceae > Peptoniphilus > Peptoniphilus grossensis. Next base: position 1,253,088 of record NZ_MJIH01000001.1, on the reverse strand, counting down.
AATCTTGAAAATAGAGTATTATGTAAATAATTAATCATTCGATTATTTTGCTTGATTGTACAAAATTTTGAAATAAAGGGAGTGATTTTTTGAATATACAACAATTATATTATTTTAAATCATTAGCAAAGTATGAACATTATGGAAATGCCGCAAAAGAAAATTTAATTTCCACTTCTAGTTTAAGTTACTCAATAACATCTTTAGAAGAAGAATTAGGGACAACATTATTTATTAAATCTGGTAGAAATATTAAAATTACTTGGTCGGGAAAAATTTTTTTAGAATATGCAAATAATATTTTAAATAATTATGAAAATTGTCTAAAAGAAATTAACGCTTTTTCAAAGGAGCAATTAAATAGTATAAATTTAATATCCATAGATTCATTAAGCTCTAATTTTATAGCTAATCTATTAAAGGACTTTAATACTAGTTTCCCTAAAGAAAAAATTAACTTTAAGTTGTCACCAGGCACTGACTCAAATTTTGTAGTTGAAAGCGTAAAATCTGGTAAATTTAAGTTTGGGTTTTGTAATAGAAAAGATGATCCTTTAATAATTAATTATTCTTTATTTAAAGAAGAATTTGTTTTAATCGCTCCCAAAAATAGATATCATTTTATAGACAAAATAAGTGACTTTTCTATTTTTGAAAATACTAATTTTGTAGCTTTTAATGAATCCTATCCCATGTACAATGATGTTAAAAAAATATATCAATCCTATAATTTCCATCCAAAAATTCTTTACAATGCTTCATCAGATATACAATTACATTATTTTGTCGAAAACGGACTCGGCCCAGCAATTACATTAAATTCAGAAAAAATTAAACATTCAAATGTAGATGTATTTAAACTAGATAAATTGTTTGAAAGGGATTTCTCCTTTATATGGTTGCAAGGAGCAGAACTCAACAAAAATGAGCTTGAATTTAAAAAATTTGTTATGAGATATTTTAAAAATAAAAAGTTTTAGTTAAAAAACACGCACAATTATGAAAACGTTTCATGATAGATGATTTTTATATATCACTGAGCTTTTTTTATTTTGCTATAATTAAGATTAATAGGACTTTAAGTTTTATTAAATTATAGCGAAAGGGGAAAGCAAATTTATGGAAAATGAAAAAAGTAGAGCAATGGGGAGAGCCTATGTTATTGAAGGAATATTGTTTTTTACCTATGCATTTTTTGCTGTAAACTGGATTGCGGGAAGTACGCTAACTGCAGAGATTGCAAAATTTTTCGGAGTGGATTCGGCAGCGTCTTCATCCTTTGTATCTAATGCAGTAACGATTGCTAAGATTATTGGTAATTTTTTGGCAGCTGGAATTTTAAATAAACTCTTACCGAAAAAGTCCATTGCCATTGGAGGTGGGTTGATTTTCGTGGGAAGTCTATTAGCAGTATTTTCCAATTCATATTTAATGTTTATTCTAGGTAGATTTGTTATGGGCTTTGGTGGCGCAGTATTTGTAATATATTTTGCTCCTGTTGTAATTCATTATTTTACAGATGAACAAAAGCCTACTATTAATGCTTTAAATTCAGTTGCATATAATTTTGGAGCAGTTCTTGCTCTACTTATTGTTAAGCCGGTAATTGAGATAATGAAAACTTGGCAAAAGAGTATGGGCTTTTTTACAGCAATTTCAGGACTGCTATTTATATTTTGGTCGATTTTTGGAGAAGATTTTGAACTTAATAAGACTGGAACAAATGAAGAGAAGATTAATTACACTATTAGTGATACTCTAAAGGATAAGGTAACTTGGTTACTTCCATTTTCTTATTCGGGAGTATTAATACTATATTTAACACTTCTTCAACTCTTCCCTAGAATAGAGGGTGCTGCTATTACTACATCTAAATTAAGTGCTCTTACAGGTATTGGTGGAATTATAGGAACACTTTTTGCTATTGTTCTTTCAAAAAATACCATAAGAGAAAACCTGTCATTATTATTTGTGGTTCTATTATGACTGCTAGTGCTTATTTGATGGTTAAAACCTCTTATCCAACACTTGCTATTGTAGCAGCAATATCTATTGGAATTTTTATGTTCCTTCCAATGACTTCACTAGTTACAATTCCACAAGAACTTCATGGTATGACACCTGCAAGACTTACTGTAGTTATGGGCTTTTTTTGGGCATTATCCTATATTATTGAAACTATAGTGTTCTATCTCTTTGGAGTATCCTTTGATAAAACAGGTTCTTATGAGTTTAGTATTAACTGTGCAGTTCTACTGAGTTTAACTTTCGTAATAGGTGGATTTTTACTTCCAGAAACCGGCAAAAAATAGGGGGATAAAATGATCTATCAAGTAAATAAAAAGAAAATTAGCAATGGAGAAATAATTGCCTATAGAGAAACTGGAAAAGATTTAAAGGAAAAGGAGCCTACATTAATTTTAATTCACGGAAATCAAAGCTCATCTCTTTTTTATGAACATCTAATGAAGGATTTTGAAGACAGGGCGTATATTGTGGCAATAGATATGGCAGGATTTGGAGAGTCAACCTATAAAAATAGTCATATTAAAATTAAGGACTGGGCAGATGATGTTGCGCTATTTATGGATGAAATGAAAATTTCTAATGGAGTGGTAGTAGGTTGGAGTGCAGGAGGGGGAACTGCCCTAGAACTTGCAGCAAATTATAGAGACAAAGTAAATCATCTAGTTCTTCTTGCTTCTGTTGGAGTAAATGGATTTTTACTACCCAAGAGAACTGAAGACCTTACTCCTATAGATGGAGAATTTCTGTATAAAAGAGAAGATGTCATAAAGGACCCTGCAATAATGATTCCTATAACTAGGGCAATCGAAAATAAAAACACAGCTTTTCTTCACAATATTTGGGGAAATACTATTTTCAATCTATATCCGCCTAATGAAGAGGATTTTAATGCCTATATGAAGGAAATTATTAAAGAAAGATGTTTTGTAGATATTAGTGTAGCTTTATGTCAATTTAATATAACTCACGAAAAAAAAGTAGTTGAAGGAAGTGGTAAAATTTCAGATATAGTTTGTCCTGTAACTTGGATTCATGGTAAGAAGGATTTAGTTGTGCCATTCTTTACGGGAGAAGAGAGTATAGAATATTTTGAACGTGAAAAAATTCTTATTCCAATTGAAGACGCAGGTCATGCCAGTTTTATGGACCAACCAGAACTTTTCAATGAAATTTTAGAGAATATTATTAATAAACAAAGGAGAAAGTTATGAATTACGAAGAAATGTATAAAAGTAAAGTAATGACAGCAAAAGAAGCTTTAGAGTTGATTAAAGATAAAGACTATATTTTTTCAGCTCAAGCTGCAGCAGAACCTATTGAAATTATGTCAAATCTTACCCATTTAAAAAATACCGGAGTAAAGGGAGCTCATCTTAATACTTGTTTACCACTAAGGGACTATCCTTATTTTCACGACCAAGAGATGAAAGGTATATTAGATCATAATGCATGGTTTATGTCTGGTGCTTTAAGAAAAGCTTACGAAGAAAAGTTAGTAAGTCCTGTTCCACAAAGTTCTACTTCTATTTTGAGAAAGACTTTACAAAGATGCAAATATGAAAACTGGAGACCTGTAGTAATTTGTACAGTTTCTCCTATGGATAAGAGGGGATATATGACCTTATCTGTAAGTGCCATTTATGAGAGGGATTTAATAAATAATGGAGCATTTACAATTGTGGAAGTTAATCCTAATTTTCCAAGAACCTATGGAGATACTTTAGTACATATATCAGAGGTAGAGGCAATAGTAGAGGCAAATCATCCCATTCCAATTTCAAATCTAGTGCCATATACTGAAAAAGATGCAGTAATAGGAAAATACATTGCTGATCTTATAGATGATGGTTCAACTATTCAACTTGGAATTGGAAATATACCTAATGCAGTTGCAAATGAATTGAAAACAAAAAAACATCTTGGTGTTCATACAGAAATGTTTACAGAAACTATGGTGGACTTAATAAAATGTGGAGCGGTGGACAATTCTTTAAAAACTATTGATAGAGGATACTCAGTTTGTTCCTTTACAATGGGAAGTCAAAATCTATATGATTTCTTAGATAATAATCCTTCAGTGATTTTTAAATCCTGCACCTATACTAATGATCCATATACTATTGGAAAACTTGATAATTTTGTTTCTATTAATGCAACCCTTGAAGTAGATTTATATGGTCAAGCAGCATCAGAAACCGTGAATGGTATGCCGTGGTCAGGTACAGGTGGACAATCTGAAACAGTCATGGGTGCACAAAGATCAAAAGGTGGAAAGTCCATTTTAGCAATGCATTCTACCTATAGTACTAAGGATAAAAATGGTAACGAGGTTCTGCACTCTAAAATAGTTCCATATCTTGCAAAAAATTCAGCCGTTTCAACGAGTAGAAATGACACAGATTATATAGTTACAGAATATGGAGTAGCATGGCTTAGAGGACTTAATATAGGACAAAGAGCAAATGAACTCATTAAAATTGCACATCCTGATTTTAGAGAAGAGTTAACTAGACAGGCGGAAAAGTATAAGATTTGGTGATTTAAGAAGGACTGTCTAAATATGGTTACCCTAAAATGACGGTCCTTTTTTTGTACCTTTATTAAAATTTATGATAGGATAATAGTGTGATTTATAAGCCTTCTTAGGAAAGAAAGAAAAGGGATTCTTATGATAGTAAATCATCTACGCTATTTTATTGAAATTGCGAAAACAAAGAGTTTTACAAAAGCTGCAGAAAATTTATTTATAAGTCAATCTACAATAAGTAAGGCAGTTATAAGTCTTGAAAAGGAATTGCAGACTCCCCTTCACGAGCCTGGAAATCATAAGTTTGTTCTAACAGAAAGCGGAAAACTACTCTATGATTTTGCAGTAGATGTTATCGATTACTATGAGGAAAAGGAGAAAATTTTAATTAATAAAATAAATAGGCAGAATATTCCACTTAATCTAGGACTACCGCCAACTTCTGGTAGTATTTATTTTTTCAGTTTAATAAATGAGTATCGCAAAAAATACACTGATATAGAGCTAAATATTTTTTCAATAACATCCATACATATGAAAGAAAAATTATTAGCTGGAGAATTAGATCTTGGTATTGTCATTGAGCCCTTTGAAGATGACAGATTTATTAAAAAGATCGCCTATACATCAGAGGCTGTTTTAGTAGTTTCTGAAAAACATCACCTTTCAAATAAAAAAGTAGTAGATTTTTCCACTCTTTCAGAGGAGAAATTTATTCAAGTAACTTCTGAATTTCAATACAATGGTGTTTTTGTAGAACAGTGTAAAAGAGCAGGTTTTAAACCGAATATAATTTTTGAAAATGATCAATGGGATATGTTGTTGGAAATGGTGGCAAATAACCAAGGTGTTACAATTTTACCTAGACCACTGGTGGAAAAATATATTTCTAAAAATGCAAGATTCATTCGTCTTAAAAACCCTAAATTTCCTTGGAGTTTAACTGTAATCTATCGTAAAAATGCCATTCTAACAAAATCAATGGAAAAATTTTTAGACTTGGTTAAATAGTTTTGTAAAATTATCCATAATAAAAAACACTAAAGATTGTGAATTCTGTACTGACCTCTTAAATCCTTGTTCGGACTTAGGAGTCAGTACACTTATTTGCACAAAAAAGTTAGCATAGCTCTAAGAAACAGAAAAGTAATATTTTAATATAAAAGAGTTTCAAGTGTAGCGTTACAATTGATGTGAAACCAAATAGAAGAAAAATAGAGAGATATCCTATATAATTAATTAACCAAATATAAAAAGAAAGGACACTCTCTATGAATACAATTATATCAAAAAACCGGGGATTTTAAATTTTTCTCGTCTTTTTATTTATTGGGACTTTTGCAACAGCCCCTTATGTATGACTTTATGAATTTATATTATTTAGAAACAGAATAACTACTTGTTTTAAACTTATTTCTATACTCTTTTGGACTTAATTCGTAATTCTCTTTAAAAACTTTTGAAAAATATGAGTAATCATTAAAACCAACATCTATAGAAATTTCATAAATTGGCTTGTCGGAATTTATTATAAGTTTTTCTGCATTATTAATTCTAGTTTTTATGAGATATTTTGAAAAATTTATGCCAATATGTTCTTTAAACATTCTAGAAAAGTGACTCTTGCTATAACCTACCACCATTGCAATTTGATCAAGATTAATGTCATCCATATAATATTTTTTCACATATGCCTTTGCGTTATTAATTGCAAGTTCGTGTTCATCCTCTCTTTCCAAATTAGAACATATTAAATTCACTACTTTTTTTAGTGTACTATTTATATCAGAAATGTTATTTGCATCAACTATGGTTTCTATTCCTTTTATGGTAATAACAGATAAATTAGATTTTGAATGCTCTCTGTTAAAATAATTTATAACTTCAACTATAAGTCTTATTACGTTAGATTTTATATACTCCTCTGTCATATTTCTTATAATCATTTCATCTAACATCATGTCAATAAGTTCATAAGAACCTTCTTTATCTTGAAAACCTATTTTTATTAATAATCCGTAAATTCTTTTATCAATTTTCGATTTGTAATTTTTGTTTATGCTTAAATTCTTTGCACGCGGTCTTAAAATTTTTCCTCTACCCTCGCCAAAAATATTTTCAAGAGAGCTAAAGGACTCCTCGTATCCTCTTGCAATGTCTTTATTGCTTTTGCAATAGGAACTTATGCCTATGCTAACTGTATGACTTATATATTTCTTTAACCCATTTATGATTTTTTCTGCAACAACTTCACTTAGCTCATACGCTTTATCTTCGTCACGTTCTTGGCAATCCAAAAATATTATTATTTTATCAGTCCCAGTCAAAGTCGTGGAAATAGTTTTAAAATCTAAAAGAATTTCTCGCGTATAATCTAAAAGTTTTTTCTTAATATTATAGCGATACTGATTATCTCTGTTTCTACAAATTTTCCAAAAATCATCGTACATAACAGTAATTATATAGTTCGTATTTAAATCAAAATCATATTCTTTAAATGTAGACTTAAATAATTTTGCTCTAGATAAATCTCCATATATTAAGTTGTGAATATACTCCTTTGTAATAATATCGTATAAAAGTAAATTGTTCTCCAAAATTTTTCCCACCTATATAAATTGCTTTATCATAATTACATTATAAAGCAAAAATTTTAAAATCAAAAGCAATATATTCCATATATTTTAATTTTGGAAAAGGATATTATTTAATCAAAGGAGGAATCTATGAACGAAAAAACAATATCTAAAGAAAAGCTTTATAAGAATCCCAAATTATTAATAAAGTTTATTCTATTAAGTGCAATTGGAATATTTGCATTTTTTACACCAATTGAGGTGAATGGATCTTCAACTATTCCACTAGAATATGTTATTTCACTTTTTATCAACACTTTTCCTAAATTTACAACAGCTTATGCCTTTATAATAATTATGCTTGGAGCAATAAGACCATTTGTAAAGGGAACATGGAGAAAAGATAAAGTTTCAGTTGTCTTTTCTATTACAAAACTTGCGGGAGCATTTTTTACAATTTATTTATTTTCAGGTTTTGCGCCTGAAGCAGTGGCAAGGGATGACCACGGTCCCTTTTTATTTAACTCGCTAGCAATTCAAGTTGGTACACTTATTCCAATTTCAGCAATTTTTATTACTTTCTTAATGGATTATGGCTTTATAGACTTTATAGGAAACTTTTTGAGACCTATAATGAGAGCAATTTGGAAAACTCCTGGTAGAACTGCTGTAATTGCAGTAGCAGCTTTTATGGGATCAACTGCTGTTGGAGTTATGATGACAGATGATTTATACAAAGAGAGAAAGTATACTCTAAGAGAAGCAATAGCGGTAGTAACTGGCTTTACTACAGTTGCTATTTCATTTTTAATTGTTATTGCGAATACAACAGATTTAATGGCTTATTGGAGTGAGTATGTGTTTGTTTCGCTTTTTGTTACTTTTACACTAAGTGCAATAACTGTAAGAATCCCACCAATCTCCACAGCATCTAACAAGTATTATGAAAATAAAGAAGGTTACTCTGAGGAAAAATTGGAAGGAAATTTATTTTTTGCATCTCTTAACGAAGGTCTTACACTTTGTAAAGAAGCAGGTCCAATTATACCAAGAACTACAAAAAATGTGTTAGATTCATTTAATTTAGTTTTTGAAGTTCTTCCAAATTTTATGTCTATTGGACTTATTGCACTTATAATCGCAAATTACACACAAGTATTTGACTATTTTGGATACATCTTATACCCCGTTACACTTTTACTTAGAATACCTGATCCATTGTTAGCGGCTAAAGCGGCAATGCTTGGACTAGCAGAAATGTTCTTACCAGTAATGGTAATAACAAAAGCACCTATTGTTACAAGATTTATAATTTCTGTAATGAGCGTTGCACAAGTAATTATGTTTTCAACTACAATTCCTACAATTGTAGCTTCTGAAATAGAGGTATCGATTAAAGATTTAGTTATAATATGGTTTGAAAGAACTGTATTTTGTTTCTTAATTACAACACCTATCGCATATTTAATAATAAAATAAAACTTTAAAAGGAGAAATTTATGTTTTACGAACCTAAAAAAAATAATCACGGATTAAAAAAGAATCCATTTAAATCATGTACAATCCCAAGAGCAATTGGTTGGATTTCTACAAAAAATATAGATGGAACAGATAATATTGCTCCATATTCACAATTTACTAACTTAACTTTTGACCCACCACTAATATTATTTTCAGCTAATCAAAATGTTTTTGATGATAGAAAAAATACTGTTAAAAACATTGAAAGAACTGGCGAATTTGTTTACAACATGGTTTCAGAAGATCTTGCAGAAGCAATGAACAAATCCTCAATTGCTAAATTACCTAAAGGATTTAAAGACAAATTTGAATACTGTGGACTTGAAAAAGTTAGTTCAAAAATTGTTGACGTTGCAAGAGTTAAAGAATCTCCTGTTCAATATGAAATCAAATACGTTCAAACAATTAGACTACCAGGTATTGACACAATTAACACAATTGATATTATAATTGGAGAAGTTGTAGGAATCCACATTAAAGATGAATTTATCACTGATGGAGACAAGGTAGATGTATGCAAAATTAGACCAATAGCAAGACTTGGTTACTTTGATTTCACAGTTGTAGACAATTCTTTCACAATGGATACACCAAAAATTGATCCAGAAAAACAAGCTCTTGTTGACAAGGGACTTGAAGGTATTGCTGGAAAATAATTTAATATCTTTTTGTAAGGAAAATTGATAAAGGTGATGTTGCAAAATAGACAATTCTATTTTGCTCATCACTTTTTTTGTTAAATATTTGAATTTAGCCATTATATTTTCCGATTTAAAAAAATCTTTTAGATAGATTTTTCCAATTTCCCTTAAAAATGGGGACACATAATAAAGCTATACTTTTGAAAAAATTTTTTCTTAAGCAGCTTTGTATTTTATGATTTCTAAGTCTTTTTTTGTTATTTTTGATGCTAATTTATTTAGGTTTAAGGATATTGATAAAAGATTTATTTCACTTATTACATTCGCTTTTCCCTTATGGTGAAATCTATTATAGGATAATCCATCTTTTATTTTAGAAAATGCTCCTTCTGTTTGGATCAATCTGTTTATTCTTTCTTCTATTCCTTCTTTTGGTCTTATATTTTTTAAGGATTTTTCTCTATGTTTTTGAAAGGTTTCTGATATATAGATTCCTTTTGTTTTTTGTCCATTTGTATTCCAATCAAAGCATCTATATATCTTTGTTGTCGATATGTATCCACTTTTCTTTTTTGTATGTTTGTCTTTACATCTTATGAATTCTTTTCCTTCTGGTGATGTGTACTTGTCTTGTTTTTCATCATATTTTAGGTTCTTTCTAAACTCCATGTCTTTTTTGTATTTTCTTGTTTTTGATTTTTTATAGTTTGATGGTTTTATGTATGAGTCTAATCCTTTTTCTGCTAAGAATACATAGTTTTCTTCGTTTTCATATCCTGCATCTGCTACTATTTTATTTAGTTTGTTTGGATATTTGTCTAATAGATTTGTTAGGAATGGTTTTAATGTATACATGTCACTTGGATTGTGTGATATGTTTTCTCCTATGATAAAGCCTGATGCACTTGCTAGTTGTACGTTATATGCCGCTTTAAGTTGCCCATTTTTCATATGGTCTTCTTTCATTCTCATAAAGGTTGCATCATGGTCTGTTTTTGAGTAGGATTTCTATATTCTCCCATTATTTCTAAATGTTCTTTGTATTTTTCAAGTTTTTCCTTCCAGTCTTTTAGCATTTCGTAGTTTCATTGGAGTTGGTGTTTTCTTTTTCCTTGTCCATATACAAATTCTATATTTTTATCTGCACATTCTTTTGCCGTTTGGTTAAAAACTGTTGTTACTACTTCAAGGACTTCTTCTGCTGTTGAATTTTCATTAAGTCCTAAGTATTTTACGACTTTTATTCTAAGTTTTTCTTGATATTTTTCAATGCTTCCTCTCCATACAAAGCTATATCTGTTGGCATAGGCTTCTATTTTTGTTCCGTCTATGTATATACTTGATAGATCTATTTGATTTTCTTCTATTAACATTTGGACCATTTGATGGAGCAGATCCGGTGTTAATTCTACTATTTTTTGTCTAAATCTATTTATTGTGCTATGGTCAGGTGTTTTTTCTGTATCTAGTAGATACTTAATTCTTAAATCATATTTACAAGCTTTTTCTATTTCTCTTGATGAAAACATTCCTTCTGAATAGCAGAATATTAGTATTTCGAGCATTGTTACAGGATTTACAACTGTTTTTCTTCCAAAATGTGAATAGACTTTTTTAAGTTCTGATAAATTCATCCTTTCAATTATATTTTTTACAAGTCTTAGTTTTACATCATCTTGGATATATATTTCTGTATTAAAGTTTAATCTTAGTTGAATTGTGTTATTAACTAGTGTAAAATTAGTTAATGACAGTGTATCGTTTTGTTTTTTCGGCTCTATAATATCTGTTGGGGAGTAAATCTCTAACAGATATTTTTATGCAAAAAAAATTGCACTTATACGCATTTAGTCCTAAACTTAAAATAACAACAAACTTTGTTAGGAGGTGCATATAAGTGCAAAATAATAATAACATGAATTTGTTGGGTTTTAAAGATGTAATTTTTGATAGTTTTTGTGAGGATAAGGAATTTGTTCACATTTATGCTTCTGTTACAAAGATGGATACTTGTCCTCACTGTGGTTCTACAAAGATTTGGGTTCATGATCATAGGATTCAAAAGATTAAGGATACTCATATTCATGGTAAGAAATGTCTTATTCATTTAAAGAAGACTAGGTATGATTGTAAGTCTTGTGGTTGTCGTTTTGAAAGAGAACTTGATTTTATTGCTAAGGGTCACACTATGACTTATAGGCTTGTTTTTGCTATTGTTGCTGAATTTAATGAACTTCATTCTAGCTCTTCTATTGCTAGTAGGTATAATGTTTCTTCTAATACTGTTTTGAGAATTTTACATTGTTTATATGTTTCAAGAGCAAAACTTTCAAGTGTATTGTGTATAGATGAGTTTAAAGGTGATAGTGGAAATATTAAGTATCAAACTTCTCTTCTTAATGGTGATAAGCACTCTGTCATTGATATTTTGCCTACTAGGGATAAGAACTTTTTGTTTAAATACTTTAAAAAAGTTCCTAACAAGGAGAGACAAGAAGTTAAGTTTTTTGTAAGTGATATGTCCAATACCTTTAAGTCTGTTAAGAATAGGTTCTTTAAAACTTCTATCCATATTGTTGATAGGTATCACTTCATAAGACAAGTTTCATGGGCTTTAGAGAATGTTAGAAAGAGGATTCAAAAAGATATTTCTTCTAAGCTTAGAAAGTATTTTAAGAGAAGTAGGAGTCTACTTACAAAACCTGCTTCTAATTTAACAACTGAACAAGCTAAAGAAGTTTCTTTAATGCTTGATTTAAACAACGATTTGAAGTTAGCATATAGGTTAAAGGAACTGTTTTACCAATATGTTCTAAGTCAACCCAATAGAGTTAGAGCATCTAAATCTTTAAGGGAATGGATAAGAAGAGCTGAAGAATCTGATTTAAAAGAATTTAAATCTTGTATCACTGCTTTTAATAACTGGTTTGATGAGATATGTAATTCTTTTGATTATCCTTGGTCTAATGGTCCACTTGAAGGTACTCATACTAAGATAAAGACTTTAAAAAGAAATTGTTTTGGTATGAAAAATTTCAATTTGTTTAGAAAGAGAATCATGTTTGCTTGTAAGTAATGATATGAAAACGGGAAAATTTTGCAAAACCCCTAGGGGTTTTGTTTGCTATACCTATTTTTAGTAATTTTTTAGTTATTTTAGTTTTGATATTCTAATAGCGCCTAAGTATTGATTTTTTAATGGAAAGAGAGACTCGAATTAACGAGTCTCCCCAATATTTGACATAGAGCCTCTGGACTTGTTTGCTAAGGATTGGACTGTTCCATCATATTTTTTTTCGCCATCTTTGAACTTGTTGTCTACTTGTGTCATATCTTCTTGCAGCTTTTGCATTATTGTCTTGTTTTATTGCATATTCTACTACCCTTTGACGAAATTTCATTTCTTCTGTTATAATTATTTTCATAGGAGGTCTCTCTGTCTGATAATTTGTTTGTTGTTAATCTTATATTATCAGATGGCTTCCTATTTTTTTTATTTTTCTGTCACATATCTATTATTACCTAACAGATTATAGTCATTCTTCATTTGTATCCATATAGGTATCTATTAAACGATAAGCTGATTTAGCATTTGGAATTATGTAAATTACTTTTTCTAGTCTTTTGATCTTTTCATTAAGCCTTTCTAAACAGTTTATGCTTTTAAGTCTTATATAAAGTTCTTCAGTATTAATTGAAAAATGTACTTGGTCATTTAATTCTCTTGGTTTGTTTGTTTTATACTAACACATTGTACAAGTTATGAGGTTTTAAGTGACCTTTTCTTTTTTTTACACAATTTATATGGATTCTATCAGTGGATTAGCTGAAGAAATAAAAAGATATATTTATTGGTATAATAATCATAAAATTAAAAAAATTAAAAGATCTTTAAACTATTATATATACAGACCGCATGTTAAAATTCAATATTATTGTTCTTCTTCACGATTTTACATCATTCAGGTAATTCACTAGTGTCCTTTTGTGTTTTTAATTTATTGAAAAATTATTTATCTATGGATATTACAAGACCATTAAAATTTTTTCTTAATATATCTGACATCGAAAAATACTTTGTTTTTAAAACTCTCTTTTTTTATAGTATTTTTCTGATATCTTTACCGAAGTAGAAATTGTAACTAAAATAATCAATGCTATTATTAGCAAGCTAAAAAATTTATTTTCAGTCATAAATATTAGCATGCCTTTTATATTATCCCTAAGATAGACTGTGGCAAAAGACAAAACTCCAAATGCAAGGAAAGTAAAAAATGATAATGTTTTTGCTTTTTTGTATCCATAATTAAAATAAAGTGGGTATTGAAATGAAATTAAAATTATATAAATTATGAGATATGCTACTATGTTTGGAAATATTATTTTTATATCGATTTTTTCCACAAAAAATAATGTTATAATAGAAAAAATCATTCCAATTATTATACTTATAACAAATAAAACTAAGGAAAATAAATATCTTCCTCTCACAACACTTTTATAATTTAGTCCTAGAATTTTATAAAGCCCGTCAATTCCAGCTTCTTCTCCAACTAAGAAGGGATAGGATGAGTAAATTATTGCAAAAAAAATTGGCATTGCTATTGCAATAATTGGATTTTTGCTCAAATAACAATAAAATAAATACAAAAAAACCATTATTGCTAAATTTTTTAAAGTAAAATAGGGCTTGATAGAAATATAATCTAACTTAATTATTTTTTTAATGTCTTTCATTTTTTCCTCCCATATAGAACTAAAACTTTATTTATATCTGGCTTTTCCACAATTAATCCTTCAGAAATATTTTCTTCTGTAATGTTTTTCACAAGTGCTTCAAAGTAAGTTGAGCTTGATTTTATGCCAAGGACTTCATATTTTTCGAGTAGCTTTAAATCTTCTTCTCCACCCTTTAATACAAAGTACCTTTCTTCAAATTCTTCTTTACTGCAGTCGTCAATAATTTTTCCTCTATCTATAAAAATTATGTAATCGGCAATTCTATCTAAATCTTCTGTTATGTGAGTTGAAAATAGTACTGTGTTATTCTCATCTTCCACAAATTCCTTTAACATATCTGTAAGTTCATCACGCATACTTGGATCAAGTCCACTTGTTGGCTCGTCTAAAATCAAAAGATTTGCGCCATGGGATAGAGCAATTGAAAACATAAGTTTTATTTTCATTCCTCGAGAAAGTTCTTTGATCTTTTTATTTTTTTCAATTTCAAATTGATTTAAATATTCAAAAAATTTTTCTTCATTCCAATTTTTGTAACCACATTTCATTGCTTCATTTACAAGATAAATATTCCAATCTTTAGATAAAAAGGAATCGTCCATAATTATTCCAACATCTTGAAGATAATCTAAATCTTTTGAATCTTTTCCATCAACAAAAATTTCTCCCTCATAATTAATTAATGACAGCAATGACTTTATCGTAGTAGTCTTGCCCATTCCATTTTTGCCAATAAAACCTGTGATAAATCCCTTTTTTATTCCAAAAGAATTTGGTCCAAGAGTAAAGCTGCCATAATTCTTTTTTAAATTTTTTACTTCAATTTTATTTATCATAGTCCACCCTCTCATTATATAAAAATTCAAATAATTCTATAATTGTCTTCTTATCTAAATTTAACTCTGCCGACAAATTTATAGCCTCTTGTAAGTGTTTTTCTAATTTTTTTTGTAATTCTTCTCTTTTTACTTCAGAGTCCTTTCTAGAAACAAAGGTGCCAAGACCTTGTCTAGACTCAACAAATCCTTCAGATTCAAGTTCATCATAAGCTTTTTTAACTGTCAAAATGCTAACCTTTAAATCCTTGGAAAGAGTCCTCACTGAAGGGAGTTGTTCACCAGCAGCCACAGAATTTTTTAAAATGTTTTCTTTAATTGCATTTTTTATCTGCTCATAAAGAGGAACTGCAGATCCATTTACCAAAATAATTTTCATTTCATTCTCCTCGTTGTATAACAGTATATAACACCACATAACACTTGTCAACTTTAACTTTTTTATATTTTTTTACAAATTAATTCATAAGTTTTGCTATAATAATCTAAAGGAGATAACTTTGAAAAAGAAAAAGAAAATTATGATTCTAATTGTTTTATTGCTTATTTTTGTGCCGATTTTATATAGTTTAAATACAAAAAACCCATCTGGTACTAATATATCCAGCGAGTTTAAGCCTGCCGATTGTGAGTTTTTATACGATCTTACTTATTTGAAAGATGGAAAGAGATTTCACCAGCAAAAAATTTTTAATCGTGAAATGGAAATTATAAAGAATGCTCAAAAATTTTTAATAATTGATTTTTTCCTATTCAATGATGAATACGACAATTCTATGAACTTCCCTAATCAAGTAGAAAAAATGACCGATCTTTTAGTTGTAAAGAAAAAAGAAAATCCAGAGATGCCAATTTTATTTGTTACAGATCCTATAAATAATTTTTACGGCGCCTATGAAGAAAATAATTTAAAAAAACTTCGTGAAAATGGAATTTATGTTGTTGTTACAGATTTGAATAAAATGCGTGATTCCAATGTGTTAATATCTGGCGGTTACAGAGCCTATGTAAAGTGGTTTGGTACATCTGGCGGTGGCTTTATCAAAAACTTTTTTGACAAAGATGCAGAAAAAGTAAATGTTAGATCAATTTTAAAACTCGCAAACTTTAAAGGTAATCACAGAAAAGTGGTAATTTCTGAGAAAGAAGCCTTAGTTGCATCAGCAAATCCACATGATCCAAGCGCTTACCATTCTAATGTTGCTATGGTCTTTCGCGGCAAATCTATGGAAGATTTAATTAAATCCGAAAGTATATTTTTCAACAAACTTCCTAATGTTATAGAAAATTTTAAGGCAGAAGAAGTAACTTCACCTTACAAATTAAAAATTATCACTGAGGGAAAGATTTATGAAGAAATATCAAAAAATATAAGAGATGCAAAAAAAGGCGATGAAATAAATCTTGGAATGTTTTATCTTTCAGAATTTAGAATTCTAAAAGATTTAGGTGAAGCTTCAAAGCGTGGAGCATATGTAAAAATTATCGCCGATCTAAATAAAGATGCCTTTGGTCTTGAAAAAAATGGGACACCAAATAGACCTGCTCTTTCTGAATTAAAGGAAGATTATCCAGACATAAATATTCGCTGGTATCAAACTTCTGGTGAACAATTTCACACAAAATTTATTTATTTTAAATTTAAGGACAAAAATCCCCTTGCAATACTTGGAAGTGCTAATTACACAAGGAGAAATTTAGATAATTTTAACTTGGAAACAAATTTGGCTGTGGAAATGGAAAAAAATTCTACATTGCCAAGAGAAATGGAAGAGTATTTTTCTAGAATTTGGAATAATAAAAACGGCGAATATACTTTACATTTAGAAAATTTTTATGAAAATAGATTTTTTATGAGAATACTTTGGAAAATACAGGAAAAGACAGGACTTTGCACTTGGTAAAAAATCTATAAAAAATCACGGCATAAAAAAGACCGTGATTTTTCTTTGTTTTTATTTTATTATTATACTATGCTTTTTATCTTTGAAATTAAATCTTCGTCTGAAAAAATTGCTGGACTATCGTATTTTCCAAGACTACCTGAAAATGTGTAGTGGAATTTTTTTGTATTTCTATCTCTTTTGGTATCATACATATAAATCATGTCCTCATTCTTTTTGTTTTTAAATTCAAGCAACAAAGACTCGTGGTCTGGTATTGAGTCGTAAGCGTATCCTCCATCGACAACTTCACATTTTTCAAGTAATTTTATTATTTCTTTCATCTTTTCTTGATCTTTGTCATCAAGGCTATTAAAAATTTCTCTTGTAGTCATTTTTTCTTCATCGTCAATTACTTTCACAGATAACTCTTCAAATTTATAGCTTTCTCCAGATCTAAATTTTATTTCATAGCCTTTGCTTTTTTTGCAAGATGTTAAAAAAGCCAAAGCAATAAATAAAATTGCTATTTTTTTCATAAATAACTCCTACTTTGAAAGCTTATTTATTATGCTATTTATTTCTTCAATTTTTTCTTCAATTTCTTCTTCGCTCTTGCCATAAGATTCCTTAACGCAGCCCTTTAAATGTACTGTTAAGACATCCTTGTTAATATTCTTTAAAATGGAAATTGATGCCATAAGTTGGTTAGAAATGTCTAGGCAATATCTATCCTCTTCAACCATTTTTATAAGTCCCTCAATTTGTCCTCGAACAGTTTTTAATTTTCTAAGCTGCACATCTCTTTCTGCTCTCATTTTTCTAATTTTGCAGAATAACCTGCATCTTCAACTGCTTTTACAAGCTCGTCAGATGAAACTTCTTTGTCTAGTTTTACTTCTGCTCTTTTTTCTTCTAACATTACATTGGCTTCAGATACGCCTTCGACACTTTCTAGTGCTTTTTTTACTGCTGCTACACAGTGATTGCAAGACATTCCTTCAACTTTTAAAATTTTTTCCATATTATCTTCTCCTTTATTTTTAATAATTTCATAACCTACATCTTCAACTGCTTCTTTTATCTCTTTGGGTGTTATTCCCTCGTCAATAAATTTTACAACTCCACTATTGTGATCTGCAACTACTTCTCTTGCCTTTTTTGTATTTTTTATTGCTTCAGAAACTCTCTTTTCGCAGTGTTCACACATCATGCCACCAACTTTTATTGTAGTTACCTTTTCTTTTTTAGTTTCCATGTTTTCATTTTGTTTTTCTACAGAATTTATACCCTTTGGCTTAAATTTTCTAAGTCTAAGGGCATTATTTACAACGAAAACTGAACTCATACTCATTGCAAAAGCTCCAAACATTGGCGATAATTTTATGCCAAACTTTGGAAATAAAATTCCTGCAGCAATAGGAATTCCTATTGTGTTGTAGAAAAATGCCCAAAATAAATTTTCTTTAATATTTTTTATTGTCGCCTTGGAAAGTTCAAGTGCAGAGACTACATCTAAAAGGTCAGATCTCATTAGCACTACATCTGAGGACTCAATGGCCACATCTGTGCCGTGGCCTATTGCCATTCCAATATCAGCCTTAGCTAGAGATGGAGCGTCGTTTATTCCATCTCCAATCATTAGTACTTTTTCACCAGATTTTTGAATTTCATCAATTTTTTTATTTTTATCTTCAGGAAGCAATCCTGCAAAAGTTTTATCAACTCCAATTTCCTTGGCAATGGCCTCTGCGGTCTTCTCGTTGTCTCCAGTTAACATAATTATCTTCTTGCCCATTTTCCTTAAAAACGCAATTGCATCTTTGGAACTTTTTTTAGGTAGATCTTTTACAGAAATTATGCCAATAACTTCCTTTGAATTTGCAAAGTACATTGATGTTTTACCTTCTTCTTGAAGTTTTTCTGCTTTTTTTTCATAATCTTTTATGTCGATTTTTTCTTCGATCATAAATTCTTTATTGCCAGCAAAATATTTTGTGCCATCTAAATTTCCACTAAGGCCTCTACCGCTAACTGAATTAAAATCATCTACATTCTTTAATTTTATTTTTTTCTCATTAGCATATTTTAAAATGGCAGATGCCAATGGATGTTGTGAGTTTTTCTCCACAGATGCCGCAATTTTTATAAATTCTTCTTCATTTAGGTCAGTTATAATATCTGTTATTTCTGGTTTTCCTTCTGTTATAGTACCAGTTTTATCCATGACTATGACGTCTATTTTGCTAAGATTTTCTAAAACCTCTGCATTTTTAAAGAGTAGTCCAAAGTCCGCACTTTTACCCGTTGCAACCATTATTGAAACTGGCGTTGCA
Source organism: Peptoniphilus grossensis (assembly GCF_001940285.1). Lineage (NCBI taxonomy): Bacteria > Bacillati > Bacillota > Tissierellia > Tissierellales > Peptoniphilaceae > Peptoniphilus > Peptoniphilus grossensis. The sequence goes on along the minus strand of NZ_MJIH01000001.1, from coordinate 1,234,000 downwards.
AGTCCAAGGGCACAAGGACAAGATATTACAAGGACTGAAATTGCAAAATTGAGGGAAGTTTCAAATCCATACCCTACTATCATCCACACTACAAAAGTTGCTAGGGAGATAATCAAAACTGCTGGCACAAAAATTCCTGCGATTTTGTCTGCCAATTTTGCAATTGGAGCCTTGGACTGATTTGCCTCGTCCACTAATTTAATAATTTGTGAGATTGTCGTGTCTTCTCCAACTTTCTCTGCCACAAATTTAAAGGATCCCGTTGTGTTAATGGATGCAGAGATGACTCTATCACCAATGGTCTTTGAAACTGGCATAGATTCACCAGTTACTGCCGATTCATCGAGGGATGAAGAGCCCTCTATTATTTTACCATCAACTGCAACAGATTCTCCTGGTTTTACAATTAAAATATCGCCAATCTTTACATCTTCAATGTTTTTTACGATTTCTTTATCCTCTTCAATTACAGTTGCCATTTTGGGTGCAAGATCCATAAGCTTTGAAATTGATGACCTCGTTTTATTTTTAGACTTTTCTTCCAAATATTTTCCAACTGTTATTAAAGTTAAAATCATGGCAGAGGATTCAAAGTAGAGATTATGTCTGTAATTATCGACAATTTCCATTTTGCCATAGCCAAAGCCATAAGCCATCATGTAAATGGCGAAAACACCATAGATCAATGCCGCTAATGAACCTATGGCGACTAAACTATCCATGTTTGGTGCTTTGTTTTTCAGTCCCTTAAATCCAGAAATAAAAAATTCTCTATTGATGTAGACTATTGGAAGTGCCAAAAGAAATTGTGTGAATGCAAAAATTATTGAACCTTCTCTTCCATGAAAAATCCAAGGAGTTGGTAATTTTACCATATGCCCCATGGCTACATACATTAGCACGAGCATAAAAATAGTTGAATAAATAAGTCTACTTTTTAAATTTTTTCTCTATTATCTATTTTGTTTTCTGTTGAAGTTTTTTCACCAGAAACTCTTGCTCCGTAGCCAATCTTTTCCACTGAATTTATAATTTTTTCGTCATTTACTTTGTTCTCGTCGTAATTTACCTTCATTGAGTTAGTCATGAGATTTACATTTGCATCTATCACGCCATCTAACTTTTCCACAGCTTTTGTGACATTTGCAACACAAGATGCACAAGTCATGCCGCTCACATCAAATTTTTTCTCCATATTACCTCCTACACCCCCTCTGGGGTGTCTCTGCTTTTATAATAACACTTCTTTGATTTTTTTACAAGTATTTCAAAATAATTCTTAATGCTGTAAAAACAACTATAAAGAGGTAACTTATAGAAAAGTAATAATAGCAACCCAATTGAAACAATACAACTAAAATTATCAAAAAATGGTTTAGCAAAGCCAAACCATTTCTAATTTACTTCTTAATTTCTATTACATCTTAAATAAAATTTCGTTTTCGATATAAATATGTCTTCTCATGTCTTCATCAAGGCCATACATAAGTTTGTTAAGTTCTTTAACTTCAGGCTCTTCTGCATTCATTTTATAGTCGCGTGTTAGATATTTTATCCTATCAAAAAGTCCAATTGTCTTTTCATGCTCTGCAATGAGATTTTCGAAATCCACATTCTTTCCTGCTAAAGAGTCTTTAAATTCAAACTCTTCTTCACTGGAAAAGTGTGAAACAAGTTCTGCCTTAATTAGTAGAAGCACTTCGTAAATTACAAAGAGTTGTTCTCCTCTTTCTCTGTAGTATTTTTTGATTGCACCTCTAAAAATACCATCTATTTTTTCAATAGTTTCAAGTTCCTGAGGATGAATTTCATTTATAATATAGTTTATAAGCTCTTCCTTATTCATCTTTCTAACTTTTTCCATATCTTTAAAATCAGTGTGTCCTTCAACTTTTTTAATAAATACATCGTAGTTTTCGCCAAGGGATTTTAGTGCATCTTCAAGACTTTCCAAGGCGATAAAATCATATTCTGCACCAAGCTTTTGAAGTTCCATTAAAACTTTTGGATTTTCCATTGCTGCAGCTTCAACTGTCATATTTTTGTCTAACATAATTCCTCCTAATTTTTAATAGAATTTAAAAATCCTCTCACATCTTCTTCTGTTGTCCTGTAATTTGTAACTAATCTAATTATTGAATCTTTCTTATTGTCTATTTCAAAAATATTTTCTTTTTCTAATTTTTTGATTTCATCTGGATTTGACCTTATAAATATTTGGTTTGATTCGCCAAAAAGTGGCTCTCTTCCAATTTCCTTTAGACCTTCAACTAAAAGTCTTGACATTTCATAAGCTTTCTTTGCATTTCTATAATAAAGTCCATCCTCAAATAATACTTTAAAAGACAAACCTATTAAAAAGGTTTTTGCCATCATGGCTCCTCTTTGTTTTAAGTAGTATCTAAAATCTTTTTTCAAATCTTCTTCTAAAATTACTAAAGCTTCGCCGAAAAGCGCACCATTTTTTGTGCCACCAATAGAAAAAATATGAGAGTATTTTGCATAATCTGATAATTTTGTATTATTTGCAGCCATTGCGTGAGCAATCCTCGCTCCGTCAATGTATAAATAAAGATTTTTTTCAACGCAAACTCTATATATTTCTTTTATTTCTTCAATGGAATAAATTGTTCCAACTTCTGTAGTTTGTGAAATGTAGACAACTTTTATTTTTACATCAATTTCGCCAGGTTGATTTTCCACTAAATCTTTTATTTCACTTGCTCTTATTTTTCCATCTGAGGTTTTTATTGTTACAACTTTATGACCTGTCGCCTCAATAGATCCTGTCTCATGATGAGTTATGTGCCCAGTAGAAGCAGATAAAACTGCTTCATGAGGTCTTAAACAAAAAGTTGTCGCCAAAATATTTGTAGCAGTACCTCCTGAGATAAACTCAATATTTGCATCTCTACCTATTTCTTTTAAAATTAATTCTCGTGCAGAGTTTGAAATTTCATCTAATCCATATCCAGAAATTTTCTCATCAAAAATTTTACTTATTTCGTTGTAGATTTCTTTTGAACCAAAATCATTGTAATCGTTTAAAAAAATATTCATAGCCACCCACCCTATTCTTAATCAACATTATATATTAAATGTAAAAATTTTACAAAATAGTGTACAATAGAAAAGAGGTGTTTAAATGAATAGTCACGGTGCAAATGTTTTTGAAATTGCAAAAAATAACGACATTGATATAGAGGATATTATGGATTTTTCATCAAATATAAATCCCCTTGGTCCTAGCAAAAAAACTCTCGACGAGCTAAAAAATAATTTAAATCTACTTTCCACTTATCCCGATGTGAATTACATAGATCTAAAAAACTCTATTTCAAAGTATGTAAATTGTGATAGTAAAAATATCGTGCTTGGGCTTGGATCCACAGAAATTCTAAAAGATGCTATAAAGTTTTTCGCTCCAAAAATTTCCATGATCCTTTCGCCATGTTACTCTGAATATGAAAATGAACTCAGAAAAATAAATTCAAAAATTATAGAGTATAAATTAGATGAAAAAAATAATTTTAAAATAAATTTAGATGAGCTTATTAAAAATATTATTGAAGAAAAAATTGAGTTTGTTGTTTTTGCAAATCCAAATAATCCAACGGGCACAATTTTAGATACAGAACAAATTGAAAAAATTCTAAAAGAAACAGATGCAAAAATTTTGATCGACGAAACTTACATCGAATTCACAGATATATCGATATACTCTTCCACAAAATTAATTAATTCCTATAAAAATCTTGCAGTAGTTCGTGGAACATCCAAGTTTTTTGCTCTTCCCGGAATTAGGCTTGGCTATGGACTATCTTCTGATGAAAATTTTTTAAATTACTTTAAAAATAAAGAAGTACTTTGGCAAATAAATTCTGTTGCAGACATTTGTGGCAAAGTCATGTTTTCTGATAAAGAATATATTTCTCACGTCTTCAATTTTATTACATCAAGGAGAAATTATATCTTCCACGAGATTTCAGAAATGAAAAATTTGAAACCTCAAAAAAGCTTTGGAAATTTTATTTTGATAAAAATTTTAGATGGGATTAAGTCTACAGAACTTCGTGAAAAACTTTTAGAAAAGGGAATAGTAATACGAGACTGTAAATATTTTAAAAATTTAAATGAAAATTATTTTAGAATTTGTGTTTTAAATGATGATGCAAACGAAAAACTTTTAAAATATTTAAAAGAATTTTATATGAGGTGAAGTTTTGAATAAAAATAAAAAATTAACTAAACTAAAAAAAATTTTTTCTATTTTAGTTTTAGTTCCAGCACTTCTAATACCAAGTATTGCAAGTGCTACAGTTACTGCTCCTATTGTAACGGAAATTAAAGCTGAAAGTATAAAAAGTGAAGAAAACCAAAATACTTTAAACAAAAAAATAAAAGAAGCTCACGAGATAAAGTCTAAAAAAGATAGTTTATCCGAAACTAAAAGTCCAATTTTTAGTCCTTGGGCTACAAAGGATCTAAACGAAGCACAGTTTATGGGGCTTTATCCTGCGAAAGGTTTTTTCAATGAAAGAGACTTTACGAAACCCGCAACATTAGAAGATGCCAACACTTGCTATAAACTTTCAAAGAAAAAAATTGAAGAAAGGGGCATAGAAACAGCTGGAAACTTCACTTTTAAAAAACTTACCCGTGAAGAAATTTTAAATTCAATTTCAAAGTTATTAAAGGACGAAAAATTTGAAATAAAAAATTTGAAAAAAGCAAAAATATTTTTAGGTTCTGAAGATGAAGGGTATTTAAATTCAAAAATTTCTCTAGAAGAAATGATCTCTTTATACTCAAGAGCTGTGAATAAAGTTTTACAAGACAATGACAAAGTCTCTAGGGGATTTTTCTACGAAGTAAACAACAAGGAAAATAAAATTTATATGCTTGGATCAATTCACCTTGGGAATACTTCTCTTTACCCAATAGACAAAAATATTTTAAATGCACTAAAATCCTCCGACAAGATTTTTATGGAAATTGATCTGTCAAAAAAAGATGAAGCAAAAAAAATGCGTGAAAAAATTTACTACAATGATGGGAAAACTTTAAGGGATGATTTAGGTGCTGAACTTTATTTGAGAGTTCTAAATTTATTTAAAAGTTTTGGAATGGAGGAAGCTGATATAAAAACGCTTAAACCTTGGGCTGTTTACAACACTTTGTCAATTGATCCATCAGGAGAAACTGCAAGAGCAAGCTTTGGAATTGAATCCTACTTCATGAGCCTAAGCCTATTAAATAAAATTGAAATAGGAGAACTTGAATCTATGGAATATCAATCAAATATCCTTGCAAACTTCGACAATACCTCCTATATAAAAATGATTGAAGCTTTAACAAGTGAAATCGAAAAAAATGGCTACAAAAATATAAATTTAGGTCTCGACAATTTGCTAGATGCTTGGCAAAGTGGAGACAAATCTAAAATGAAATCTATTTTATCTGCTGAAAGTGATGAAGAATCTAAAAAATTTAATGAAGCACTTTTAAGCGAAAGGGACAAGGGTATGGCAAAAAAAATAGATGCGATGCTAAAAAAAGATGGAAAGAACACATACTTCATATTAGTTGGCTCCGCTCACTTAGTTCCAGAAAATTCTGTAACAGGAATTTTAAAGGATATGGGATATAATGTAATTGAAAAATAAATGTGGTTTTAATAGATATAATACCTCCAAGTAGATAATCTAATTTCAATTAATAGACTATCTGTTTTGGAGGTGTTTTTATAGATGTAAATTTAAATATAGTGTAAGATAAAATTAAAACTTTATTTTTATTTTATTCTTTTTTTATTTAACCAATAAAAGAACAGTAAACCAATTGATTTACCGTTCTTTGTTAACCTCATCTTTTAACTTTTATCTTCCTATCATTTCTTTTAAAATAACCTCGTCAGTTTCTCTCATTCCATCCTTTGCAATATGTCCAACTGTTTTAATCATATCATCAACATCGTCCTTTACTATTCCATCGCCAGATTTAAAAGAGTTTCCAGACTTTGCTTGCTTATATGCAAAGAGTGACATTTTTAAACTAGATGCAATCTTTATGGCACAAGATTCCTTTGCTCCATCGCAAATAATTCCGGAATTTGTCGCAAGTCCATTTTTTAGGGTTTCTTTTATAAGATCTTTGTCTTCATCCTTCATAAAGGCAATTCCACATACCGAAGCAGCTGCAGCAGATACCACTCCACAATAGGCAGATAATTCTCCTATTCCTTCTTTTATATAAAGACCAATTAAATTTGCAAAAATAAGTGATCTATATAATTTATCCCTTTCTATACTATGATCCTTTGCATAAATAATTATAGGAACGGAAACTGTTATGCCTTGGTTTCCACTTCCAGAATTTATAACAACAGGTTTTTCACAACCAGACATGCGAGCATCGGAACCTGCAGCTGCATAAGCAACTAATTTGTCATTGTAGTTATCTTTTGCATCTTCTAAAATCATTTTTCCAATGTTTGCACCCCATGGGTTTTCAATTCCTTCTACTGCAATATCATAATTGTACTCAATTTCTTTATCTAAGATATCTGTTATACTTTTATAATTTCCACTTTTTGCAAAATCATAAATTTTATCAAAGGATAAATCTATTTTAGATTCTAGTTTTTCGTCTTCATTTTTATTTTCGAAAAGCACTTTATTATTTATACTTTCATAAATAATGTTTGTGTGGTAATCCTTGATTATTACACGAGATTTATTGCCATTCTTCTCCATAACAATGTCTATGTAAAGTCCCTTAATTTCATGAACAAGTTCTATTTTAACTAGACCCTTTTTTATAAGATCATCTAACATATTTAACTTGCTTTTATCAACACTAGATAAAACTTCAAGTTTCTTATTATAATCTCCAAGGAATGCTCCCGCAGCAAGAGAGATTTCAATTCCCTTTCTTCCATCAGTCCCTGGCACTTTCACGCTATTTACATTCTTAATCATATTGCCCGATAGCTTTGCTATAATCTTTTCAGGATCTTCTCCTAATATAGATCTTGCACGACTTGCACCATAAGCCAAAGCTATGGGCTCGGTACACCCAAAGGCTGGTACCATTTTTTCTCTCAAAAAATTATTGTAATCCATAAAAATCTCCTCATAATTTTTTTATCAAATATATTATAACAAAAATGATAACCTTATCCTATTAAAACCTTTTACTTAAAAATAAAATCTGCAAGGATTTTACAATTTATTATTTTTTATTCGATTATTTCGCCCAATTCATAGAATATTTTATGGCTTCGTGCCATCTACTCATCTTTTTACTTCTATCTTCTTCTTTCATTTTTGGCTCAAAACACTTTTCTGTTTCATTGTTTTCTCTTATTTCGTCTATGTTTTTCCAAAATCCTACTGCAAGCCCAGCCATGTAACATGCACCAAGAGCTGTTAATTCAATTACTTTCGGCCTTATAACTTCAACCCCAACAATATCTGACAAAAATTGCATCAAAAAATTATTCTTGCTTACTCCTCCATCAACCTTTAATGATTTTATTTTTGTCATTGAGTCTTCTTGCATTGCTTCTACTACATCACAACTTAAATATGCTATTGATTCTAATGCTGCTCGTATTATGTGATATTTATTTACTGAACCAGTAAGTCCAATTATACTGCCTCTTGCGTATTGATCCCAATAAGGAGCTCCAAGACCTGTGAAGGCTGGTATAAAGTAGCAATCATTTGTGTCCTTTACCTTACTAGCCATATATTCAGAATCATCTGCTTGATCTATAATCCTTAGATTATCTCGCAAAAAATTAATACATGATCCTGCTTCGAAAATTGAACCTTCAAGTGCATATTTAACCTTCCCATTTATTGACCATGCTATGGTTGAAACAAGACCATTTTGCGATCTTATTAGCTCGTCACCTGTATTCATTAGGATAAAAGCTCCTGTGCCATAAGTGGATTTTGCCATGCCCTTTTCAAAGGATGCTGTGCCAAAAAGTGAAGACTGTTGATCACCAATTGCAGAAGCAATTGGTATTTCACAACCCAAATATTTTGATTTTGAATTACCATATACTTCGCTTGAATTTTTTATTTCAGGAAGCATGGATCTTGGTATATCAAAAATTTCTAAAAGCTCATCATCCCATCTTTTTTCCTTTATGTTAAATAACATTGTTCTCGATGCATTTGTGTAATCTGTTATGTGAACTTCGCCATCTGTTAACTTATAAATTAGATATGTTTCCACCGTTCCAAATAAAAGCTCTCCACGATTAGCCATTTCTCTTGCGCCTTCCACATTCTCAAGAATCCACCTTATTTTTGTAGCAGAAAAATAGGGATCTATTACAAGCCCTGTCTTTTGTTTTATTTTTTCTTCAAGTCCTCTTTCTTTTAGTTCTTCACAGTATTTTGTCGTCCTCTTACATTGCCACACAATAGCGTTGTAAACTGGCTCCATTGTCTTTTTATTCCAAACAATTGTAGTTTCTCGTTGATTTGTAATTCCAATCGCCGCAATATCTTTTGGGTCGATACCTTTTTTAGACATTGCTTCCACTGCCGTACCTATTTGCTTTGACCAAAGGTCTTCTGGTTCTTCCTCAACATATCCGGGCTTTGGGAAATGTTTAATAAGTTCTTTTTGTGCAACAGATACTGGATTTCCCTTTTTATCAAAAATTATAGTTCTTGCAGATGTAGTTCCTGCATCAAATGCCATTATGTATTTCATTTAATCACCACATTCATTATATCATTAATCAAGTTTTTTCAGTTTTACTTTTTTTCAATTAGTGCTATAATTATTTTATTATTTGCTGATATGGCTCAGTTGGTAGAGCAATTGATTCGTAATCAATAGGCCGGCGGTTCAAATCCGCCTATCAGCTCCATTTATATTTTTAAAAAGCTGACTTATCAACTAAGCCAGCTTTATTTTATCTTCCATACTTTTCTATTATATTATCAATCATTTTTGAGTTATTGGAACTAATATTGTAATAGATATTATTTACTCTAATAGTAAGACCTGTTTTTACAAAAGAAATTTTGTTTCCACTTGTAAAATAGACATTTATATAATTTGCTATTTCTGCATTAGTATCTTTGTTTGCTTGTTTTCCTCTCAATCGATTTAAGTCTCTTACTATTTTATTTACAGTTTTTTCTTCCTTTATTGTCTTCATATTATCAGTTTTAAATCCAATTATCTCTATATAATCAACATCTTTTGGATTAATATCTACTATTTTATTTCGTGAAGATACTAAACTCACTCCAAAAAATACTATCACTACAAAAAATATAAAAAGAACTATTTTAGATCTTTTTGATTTTCTCTCTTTTCTTGCCATTATAAATATAAAACTCCATTCATAAATACGTAAGCTCTTCCCCCAACACGAATCCTTCCTTCTCTATCTGTTAGATTTGTAAAAACCTTTGAAATTCTTCCAATATAATCGCCTTGTATTGCTGTAACACTCTTGCTTTCTGTTATTTTGTTTGAACTTAAATAGTACATAGTTGCAGCTGTAGATGTTCCACTTCCAAATTCCTCATCTTCGCCAATTATTGGAGAAAAAGTTCTTTGTTTAATTTTTTTTCCATCATTTGTTGTAAAAGCATGAATTGAAATTAAATTTTCATCTCTCGAAATTTCAAGGGCTTCTTTTTTGTCTAGTACTATAGAAGAAAGTGATTCTTCGTTTTTTACAGGTACAATTATGTCGCAAGTTCCCGTAGATATTTTTTTCATGCTCAAATTTTCAGCTATTTCAAGCCCAATATCTTCTTTTTTTAAATTGAGAATTTTTAAAATTCTATCTTCATCTTCAAATTTTTCATCGAGTTTAATATCTAAATTCATGTAAATATTTTGGATTTTCCCATTTCTATATTCAAGCTCAACTGGTATTTTACCAATTTTTGTGTGTTGAATAATTTTCTTTATACCTTCTTCCTCACTTTTAATATATTCATTTTCTGCAAGTGCATAAAAAGTTGCAACAGTTGCGTGACCACAAAGATTTATCTCACCATCTGGCGTGAAAAATCTTGTTAAGTATCGATCTCTATCAAGTTCTCTTACAAAAACAATTACAGATTGATTGATGTCCTTAGCGATGTTTTCCATTTCTTCATCTGAAAGCTTTCCACTATCGTCAATTACTACTCCAGTCGAATTACCCATAAAAGCCCTATCTGAAAAGGCTGATACTAAATATGTCGTATAAAATCTTTTCATTCCATTAAATCCTTTTTTAAAATAAGATCAACAATTCTAGATAAGTCTTCTTCGCCATAATATTCGATTTCAATTTTGCCGACTTTTCCTCTTTTTTTGAAACTTACCTTTGTTCCAAGTGATCTTTCAATCTCACTTCTTATATCTTCCAAAAAAACATCTTTTGATTTTTCTATTTTTCCAGTCTCAGTATTTTTTTTATTAACATTTACAGGAATGGAGTTTTTTATGATTTTCATGGCTTCCTTATACTGTCTATCACTATCTTTTATAGCAAGTAATTTTTTACCATGAGATGTACTAATTTTCCCTTCTTCCAAAAGTTTTAAAACTCTAGGATCAAGCTTTAAAAGCCTAATAGTGTTGCCCACATATTGTCTACTTTTACCTATTTCATCGGCGAGTTCTTTCTGTGTTAGATCTTGTGAATCCAAAAGGTGTTTGTAGCTCATAGCTTCTTCCACTGGGTTTAAGTCTTTTCTTTGAATGTTTTCAATGATAGCAATCCTACTAGAAATTTCATCAGATACATCTTTTACAATTGCAGGAACTTTTGTCACTCCAGCTTCTAATGCCGCTCTATATCTTCTTTCTCCTGCTATGATTTCATATTTATCATTTTTTCTCTTTAGTAAAAGTGGCTGAATTATTCCATATTTTTTTATAGATTGAGAAAGTTCGTATATTTCATCTTTGTCAAAATTTTTTCTGGGCTGATCTTCATTTGGAATAATTTCAATAACATTAATATCCATAAGTTTTGAACTATCTTCTTCAATCACTTCTCTTATTTTTTCACTGGATGTTAAAAAGTTTTCTATTCCTCTGCCAAGTGCATTTTTCTTACTCATATATTTCACCTATTACTTCCTTAGCAAGCTCCGTATATGCCCTTGCACCTCTAGATTTGTTGTCATAATCAAATATATTCATACCAAAACTTGGAGCTTCTGCAAGTCTAACATTTCTAGGTATAAAAGTTTTAAAAACTTTATCCTTAAAGAATTTTTTAACTTCTTCTACTACTTGATTAGACAGATTGTTTCTTCCATCGTACATACACATCACAACTCCTAAAATACTTAAATTTGGATTAAAATTGTCTCTTACAAGAGCAATTGTATCCATTAGTTGTGAAACTCCTTCAAGGGCATAGTATTCGCATTGCACAGGAATAAGGATTTTATCGCTTGCAATTAAAGACATCATTGATAATATTCCAAGAGAAGGTGGAGAGTCGAGAATTACAAAATCATAATTGTCCTTGACCTTATCTATCATCTTCTTTAGTTTAAACTGCCAGTCTTCGTATCTTGCAAGTTCAATTTCCACTCCAGCAAACTCTCCATTTGATGGGATTATGTCGAGCTTATTAAAAGAAGTTTTGTAAATAGAATCTATTTTCTCATCTATAACAAAGTCATATATCATATTTTTAAACTCATAAACTCCAAGCCCTGAAGTTGAATTTCCTTGTGGGTCCATGTCAACTACAAGTGTCTTTTTACCTCTCAAGGCAAGTGCTGAACTTAAATTTATAACAGTGGTGCTTTTACCAACCCCACCTTTTTGATTGAAAACTGTAATTACAACAGACATTTTTTACCTCATTTCTATACCATTAATAATAACATGTTTGAATTTTTTTTTAAAGGCAAAGCAAAAAAATAAGCTTCAAAAAATTTGAAGCTTTGCTCTACGTGGAGCATTTTTATATTTTTTTAATTTTTTTGATGCTCTACGTGGAGCATCTTGTTTTTATTAACTAATTTGATCTTTGGAATTTATAGAGGTGCCTTCCTTGGTTTTCCCCCACCTCTTGGATACTTTTTGTCAGTCTTTTTAACTTTCTTAATCACAATAATATAATGATCTATATCCATTGGTAATGGAGTGTAAATCACATTTTCCACAATTCCGCCCATTAATTCAATCGCTCTCTTTGCATCTTCAAGCTCTTCTTTGTATTCTGGACCTTTTTGAGAAATAAAATACCCTCCAACTTTTACAAATCCCATTGCATACTCTGTTAAGGTAGCTAGATTTGCAACTGCCCTAGATACTGCTATGTCAAATTGTTCCCTGTATTCTTCTGTTCTTGCAATTTCTTCGGCTCTTGCGTGAATTGCCTTTATTTTTTCTAGATTCAGTTCTTCAATTACGTCATTTAAAAAATCAATTCTTTTTCTAAGTGAATCTAGAAGAATTATATCTAATTGTTCGTTATAAAGCTTTAATGGAATCCCTGGAAATCCTGCTCCAGTTCCTATGTCAATAATTTTTTTCTCTCCATCGAATTTTTTTGTCTTAAAAAGGCTCAATGAGTCCAAAAAGTGTTTTACGTTAAATTCATTTTCTTCAGTAATTCGCGTAAGATTTGTATGCTCGTTGTATTTCAGTATTAATTCTTTGTATTTTTCAAATTTATCAATATTATCTGTGCTCAGATCATAGTTTTTCATATAATCAATTAACATTTTTTCTCCTTAATTGCTCAAGATGTATCAAAAGTACATTTATATCTGCTGGGGAAACTCCAGTTATTCTAGATGCTTGACCAATGGATTCTGGTCTAATATCTGATAATTTTTCTTTTGCTTCTATTCTAAGTCCATCTATATTTTTATAATCTATATCCTTGGAAAGTTTTTTGTTTTCAAGTTTTTTAAACTGTTTAATTTGTATTTCTTGCTTTTTAATATAACCTTCGTACTTTATTTCAATTTCAATATTTCTTATTACATCACTTCTTACAAAAGGTCTGTCTTTGTCAAATACTGCTAGTTTTTTATAGTCAAGTTCCGGCCTTTTTATAAGCTCATAAAGAGAGAAAGAATTTTGAGTTTCGGTTGATCCAAGGCTTTTTAGAATTTTATTATTTTCAGCAGTTGGATTAATTTGAATTTTTTTAATTCTATTAATTTCTTCTTCAATTGCATTTTTCCTATATAAATATCCTTTATATCTCTCATCGTCTACAAGTCCAATTTTTCTTCCTCTTTCAGTGAGTCTTAAATCGGCATTATCTTGTCTTAGAGTGAGCCTATATTCAGCTCTTGAAGTCATCATTCTATAAGGTTCTCGAGTTCCCTTGGTTACTAAATCGTCAATTAAAACTCCAATATATGCTTCAGATCTATCTAGCACAAAGGGATCTTTTCCTTTTACTTTAAGAGCTGCATTTATTCCTGCGACAATTCCTTGTGCTCCTGCTTCTTCATATCCGCTAGATCCATTAATTTGTCCAGCAAAAAATAAACCCTCATAATCCATGTGTTCTAAGGTTCTCTTTAAGAGGGTTGCATCGATTGCATCATATTCAATAGCATAGGCGGGTCTTAAAATTTTACAGTGTTCCATTCCTATTATTTCTCTGTAAAATTGATTTTGTACTTCTACTGGTAGTGAAGAAGACACACCTTGGATGTACATTTCATCAGTAGTAAGACCTTCTGGTTCAATAAAAACTTGATGTGAATCTCTATCAGCAAATCTAGTTACTTTATCTTCAATAGATGGACAGTATCTTGGACCTTTTCCTTCAATATCTCCAAGTGCAAGTGCAGATCTTTCGATATTATTTCTAATAATATCGTGGCACTTTTTAGTAGTATAAGTCAAATAACAAAGTTCTTGTTTAATATCGTATTTTTTGTCGATGTTTAGGAAAGAAAACGGAATTATTTCTTCGTCTCCTCTTTGTTCTTTCATCACAGAATAATCCATTGATTTGCGCAAAACCCTTGCAGGAGTTCCTGTTTTTAACCTTCTAAGTTCCATTCCAAAATCTTTTTCAAGACTTTCTGAAAGATAATTTGCTGGACCAAATCCACTTGGACCTGAGGAATAATTTACTTCTCCCATAAATATTCTTGATCTTAGGTAAGTTCCGCTACATATTACAACGCATTTAGTTTTATATTTTGCACCATTTCTCGTTAAAACTCCAGTTACTTTCTTACCATCTTTTAAAATTCTAATAGCTTCATCTTGAAGGAGATATAAATTTTCTTCATTTTCCAGCACTCTTTTCATCTCATCGTGATACTTTCTCTTATCAGCTTGCACTCTAAGTGAATGGACAGCTGGACCTTTTGAAGTATTAAGCATCCTAGATTGGATAAAAGTTTTGTCTATATTTTTTGCCATTTCGCCACCTAAAGCGTCAATTTCACGAACTAGATGACCCTTACCTGTTCCACCAATGTTTGGATTACAGCTAAGTTGTGCTATTGAATCTAAATTTATACATAATAAAAGAGTTTTTGCACCAAGTCTTGCAGATGCAAGAGCAGCTTCACTTCCTGCGTGACCTGCTCCAATTACAACTGTATCAAAATCTCCAGCTTCAAAATATTTAATATCTGACATCTTTACCTACTTTCCTATACAAAAATCAGAAAATACTCTGTCTAAAATATCTTCTGTTGTAATTGTTCCTGTTATCTCAGAAATATGTGCAATTACATTTTCAAGGTCAACTTCAATTAAATCTAAAAACACCTTTTTATTTAGGCTTTCTTTTACCTCTAAAAGTTCTTTTCTTGCTTCTCTTAATGCATTTATATGTCTAATGTTAGAAAGCACCGTGTCAGAGGAAATTTGAAGTTCTCCATCAAAGAACAAATCTAAAATTAATTTTTCAACTTTTTTAATAGATTCATTTTTCATAACTGAAAGTCTCAAATAATCATCTTTAAAATACTTTTCAATTTCTTCATCAGAAATTTTTTGTTCTAAATCATCTTTGTTTAATATAATGATATGTTTTTTGTTTTCGATCAATTTTAAAATTTCTTTATCGTTTTGATCAAATTCTCTCGAAATATCAAAAATTGCAATTACTAGATCCGCATCTTTCAATTTTTCTCTAGCAATATTTACGCCAATTTTTTCAACTTCATCGTCAGTTTCTCTAATTCCGGCAGTATCAGAAATTTTTAATAAAACACCATCTAAATTTATATAATCTTCAATTACATCTCTAGTTGTACCTGCAATATCAGTTACTATTGCTCTTTCATATTTTAAAAGTCCATTTAAAAGTGAAGATTTTCCAACATTTGGTTTTCCAAGAATTACTGTATTTATGCCATCTCTAAGAAGTCTTGAGTTTTTAGAATTTTCAAGGAGATTATCCATTTTATTTAAAATTTTTTCACTTCTATCCATAAGATCATGATAGGCAGCATCTTCAATATCCTCGTCAGGAAAATCTATGTTTGCGACAATAAGAGCCTGCATAGAGATAAGTTCATCCCTTAATTTATTTAGTACCTCGCTGAGTGCTCCACTAAGTTGATTTAAACCAAGATCAAAGGAAATATCTGTTTTTGCCTTAATCATGTCTATTACTGCCTCAGCTTGAGTTAGGTCAATTCTTCCATTAAGAAAACCTCTTTTAGTAAATTCTCCCTTTTCAGCTAGCCTTGCACCATTAGACAAGATTAAATTTAAAATTCTTTTAACAGAAACAACTCCTCCATGACAATGAATTTCAACAATGTCTTCAGCAGTATAGGAGTGAGGCCCTTTCATTTTTACAACTAAAACTTCATCTATTTTTTTGTCTCCATCACATATATGACCATACAAAAACTTTCTATTTTCAGCATCTGCCATATTTTTTCCACTTACAGATACAAAAATTTTATCTATTATATTTATTGAATCTTCGCCGCTCATTCTTACAATTGCAATGCCAGCTTCGCCAATTGCAGTAGAAATTGCAGCAATAGTATCATTTAAATTTCCCATTATATCAGTCCTTTTAAACTATATTACTACAATTAAAGCAAATAAAAAAGAAGGCTTTTAAAATAAAGCCCTCTTATATAATTTTTTAATATTTTCTTTCTTTTTGAATTACAACTTTTCTAAAAGGGTCCTTTCCTTCAGAATGTGTTAACACTCCATCAAAATCTTGCAAAGCTGTGTGAATAATTTTTCTTTCATAAGAATTCATAGGTTCAAGCTTAACTGATCTGCCACTCTTTGTAACCTTATTAGCCATTTTTTTTGCAAGATTTATAAGAGTTTGCTTTCTTTTTTCTCTATAACCGCTAGAATCTAAATTTACTCTAATATATCTTGAAGATTTTTTATTGACTATTAAATTTAAAATATATTGGATTGAATCAAGAGTTATACCTCTTTTTCCAATTAAAATTCCAAGTCTATTTTCATCTCCTTTAATATTAATGTTTAGAGTATTATCTTCCAATTCCATTTCTACAGTATTATCAAGTTCCAAAGTCTCAAGAATTTTTGCAGTAAATTCTCTTGCAGCATCTAAAATATCTTTATTTTCTTCTTCGATGCTATTCGAACTTTCTTCAACATAGTTTTTTTCGCTAGCTTCTAAATTATCCTCTGTTTTTTCTGTAAAAATTTCATTATTTTCTATTTCAAGTTCAACATTATCTTGAACTGTGTCTTGGCTCTTCTCTGATTCAATTTTTTCATTAAATATTTCATCTAAAATACTCTTAGTTTCATCTTCCTTTGGCCAAACTTTTACAGTTGCATCCTTAGAACCAATAAGTCCCAAAAATCCCTTTTGACCTTCATCTAATACTTCAATTTCAGCATTTTCTCTTGAAATATTTAATTCAATTAGAGCCTCTCTTACTGCTTCGTCAACGGATTTTCCCGTTTTAATTACATAATTCATTACTTATCCTTAACCTCAACTTCTTCAATTTCATCTTTTACAATCTTATTAGTAATAAGTTGTTGGATTATTGAAAATATATTAGAAACAATCCAATAAATAACAAGACCAGCTGCATATCTTCTCGCCATTGAAAAAATTAAAATAGGCATCACAACCATCATAGTAGTCATCATAGACTTTGCTTGATCAGCACCTGCACCTTGAGAGGCAGGGTTTTTAGTAGTAATAAAGCTTACTAAAAAAGTTGAAACAGCTGCTATAATAGGCATAATAAAAGTTTGATCTACATGATCAATATTCTTAATATAAAAGAAATTCTTGTTCATTGTTTCATAAAAACCTGGGTCTGTAAAAGCGAAGGTTTGTGGGTTCAAAAACACTCTATAAAAAGCAATTAATACAACCATTGTTATAATCATTGGTAGACATCCTCCAGCGACGCTGTAATTGGCATCTTTATAAAGTTTTTGTTGTTTTGCAGCTAAAGTTTGTGGATCGTTTTTGTACTTTTGTTGCATTTTTTTAAGCTCTGGTTGAAGCTTTGCCATTGTCTTTTGACTTTTCATCTGAGAAATATTAAGTGGCAAAATTAAAAGCTTAATAATAATAGTAGCAATAATAATTGAAAGTGCAAAATATGAAACTTGAGCTGGTTCATTTGACATAATTGTAGCTAGTCCATCGTAGATGAATTTTACAAAAATTCCAAGTATAGAACTAATTAAATGCATTAATAATTTCCTCCAATTTTAAATGAGAGGATCGTAACCGCCTTTGTGAAAGGGATGGCATTTTAAAATTCTTCTAATAGTAAGATAAGTACCTTTAAAAAAACCATATTTCTCGTAGGCTTCATAACTATATTGTGAACAAGTGGGTGTAAATCTACAGTGTCTTCCTGGTAAAAGATATGTAGAAATAAATTTTTGATAAAATCTTATTAATAACATACAAATTTTACTCATTTAATCATCTTCTTTTGTCTTTTTAAAACAGAAAAAAAAGAACTCCTAAAGTCTTTAAAATCAGAATCACATGCATCCTTTTTAGCAACAAATACATAATCGTAACCTGGTTTTATTTTGTGAGAATTCTCTCTTAAAAGGTGTTTTAATCTTCTTCTAACGAAATTTCTATTTACGGCATTTCCAATTTTTTTAGTAGTAGTAATACCAAATCTTGGATAATCTCTTTTATTTTCAATAGTAAAAAGAGTAATATACTTAGATCCAGAAATTTTTTTGTTAGAATAAACCCTCTGAAATTCACTATTCTTTTTTAAATAACAATCCTTCATTATAAACCTAAGCTGAAAGTCTCTTTCTGCCCTTTCTTCTTCTTGCCTTAATAACGGCTCTACCTGCTCTAGTTCTCATTCTTGAACGAAAACCATGTTCTCTTTTTCTTTGTTTGTTTTTTGGTTGAAAAGTTC
Source organism: Peptoniphilus grossensis (assembly GCF_001940285.1). NCBI lineage: Bacteria > Bacillati > Bacillota > Tissierellia > Tissierellales > Peptoniphilaceae > Peptoniphilus > Peptoniphilus grossensis. The sequence goes on along the minus strand of NZ_MJIH01000001.1, from coordinate 1,215,641 downwards.
TCTTCAAAGTTCTCACCTCTTTCTATCTTTATCATTTTATTTACAAATGGTTAAATTGTCAAGTAATATAGATGATTTAATAGCAAATAAGCTCTTAATTTTTAATTTTAAATATTATAACAATAAAAATTTTAAAATCTTGTAAAATCCCTTATTGTTGATAAGTCTATCATTATTTGTTAAAATATATGTGGATAAATATAAATTGTTTGTAGATAAAAACAAATTTGTTTATAAGTAAAGTTATTAACATTATGTTGATAAGATGTTGATAATTTTATTTTTATTTTGTAAAAAATAGAAATAATCTAATTTCTACAAAAAGTTATCAACATTTTATATGAATTTTATTGTTTATATTTATTTATCCACAGATTTATTCACATTTGTAGATTTAATTATTAACTACAATTTATCAACAATATAAAAATTGTTAATGAGGAGGAAATATGGATAAAGAACTTTCCACAATGTGGGAAACTTTTTTAAAAGAACTTGAAAAAAGATCTATGTCTCAAGTTACATATTCCACTTGGTTTTCAAGAATGCTTCCAAAATCAATTGACTACGATAGCAAAAAAATTGTAATTAAAGTTCCATCGCCTTTTATAAGAGATTATCTCGTAAATAATAAAAGACATTTTGATTTAGTTGGTGATGCTTTAAAGGAAATTACTGGAATTGATTTTGATATTAATATTATTTCAGATGATGAATCCACCGATTCAAACCCTGCAGGACTTATAAATAAGCCTTTTCTAAATGTATCAAGGCTCAATCCTAAATACACTTTTGAAACTTTTGTAGTTGGAAAGAGTAACGAATTTGCCCATGCAGCGGCACTTGCAGTTTCTGAAAATTATGAAAACCCGCAAAATGCATTTTCAAATCCACTCTTTATATATGGAGGTGTTGGACTTGGCAAGACCCATTTAATGCACGCAATTGGACATTTTGTACTAGAGCAAGATCCTACTAAAAAAATTTTATATGTTACAAGTGAGCAATTTACAAATGAACTTATAAATTCCATTCAAACTAATAAAAATGAAGAATTTAGAAATAAGTACAGAAAAGTAGACCTTCTCTTAATTGATGATATCCAATTTATCGCTGATAAAGACAGAACTCAAGAAGAGTTTTTTCATACTTTTAATGAGCTTCACGAACAAAATAAACAAATTGTCTTAACTTCTGATAAACCACCTAAAGACATTAAAAGTCTTGAAGAAAGGTTGATTTCAAGATTTGCTTGGGGACTTGTAGTAGACATTGGACCTCCTGATTTGGAAACTAGAATTGCAATTCTTAGGAAAAAAGCTGACTCTGAGGGTTTTAATATTAGCCAAGAAGTTATGAATTTTATAGCTGAAAATGTAAGAAGTAATATTAGAGAACTTGAAGGGGCGCTTTCCCGCGTTATGGCATATTCAAAGCTGACAGATTCTGATATTTCTGTTGATTCTGCCGCTATAGTTCTTCAGGATATTTACGAAACTAAAGCAAAAAAACAAATTACAGCAGAATTTATAAAATCAGAAGTTGCCAAAAAATACGGCTTAACTATAGACGATTTAAATTCACGAAAGAGAACTAATGCTATTGCTTATCCAAGACAAATAGCCATGTATATTACTAGAGAACTTACTGATTTAAGCCTTCCAAAAATAGGTGATGTATTTGGCGGGCGTGATCACTCAACTGTAATTCACGCATACGATAAAATAACTCATGATTTAGATAATGATCCTATATTTAAAATTGAAATAACAAATTTAATAAAGGAAATAAAATCTTAATTGTGGATAATTTTTTAAAAGTCAAAAACTTATCCACATGTTATCAATGTTAAATTTTTATAAATCTCAATGTTTTTAGGACTTATACACAAATTAACAAGCCCTACTACTATTACTATTTTATATACTATATTTCTAGGAGGAAAAAATGCTAATAAAGGTTAATAGAAAAGAACTGACAAAACATATTTCAATAGTTCAAAAAGCAATTTCTCAGAGAACAACTATGCAAATACTCGAAGGCATAAAAATAACAGCTAAAGATAATACTTTAATATTAGCTGCTACTGATACAGAGATAAGCATTAAAACTAAATTAAATGCAATAGTTGAAAGAGAAGGAGAAATTGTAATAAATTCAAGACTCTTTGGAGATATTGTTAGAAAACTTGAAAATGATATTATAAATATAAATGTAGAAAATTACACTATGAATTTAAAGTGTGGAGATTCTATTTTTAATATTTCAACTCAAAAGGCAGATGAATATCCAGATCTTCCCAAGGTTGAAGATGATATTAAATTAGATATTTCTGCAAAAGATTTAAAAAATATTGTAAAGAAAACTACTTTCGCAGTTTCCAATGACGAATCTAGAATTGTTTTCACTGGTGTATTTATGGATATAAAGAAGAATTTTATAAACTTCGTTGCACTAGATGGATTTAGATTGGCAATTCAAAAACTTGAAAAGGAAACGGGAATTGAAAATTCAATTATTATACCATCAAGATCTCTTAATGAACTTGTAAAGATAATAGATAATGATATAGATGTAACTCTTAATATTTCAAAAAACAATATAGTTTTTAAATTTGATAATACTATATTTTATAGTACATTATTAAGTGGCGAATTTTTTAGTTACAGTGCGCTTCTGAGAGATGAACACAAAATTTCTACTATTGTATCTAAAAGAGAATTTCAATTCGCAGTTGAAAGAGCATCTCTTCTTGCGAGAGAAGATAGAGCAAATCTTATTAAATTAAATGTATTAGAAAATCACATAAATATTAAGAGTAATTCGGAAATTGGAGATGTTTTTGAAAAGGTTAAAACATCAGAACATGAAGAAATTTTAGATATTGCTTTTAATTCAAGATATATTTTAGATGGAGTTAAAATTTTAGAATCTGAAGATATTGTTCTTAATTTCACAGATTCTGTAAATCCATTAATAATAACAGAAAAAGGAGATGACTCCTATATATATCTTGTGCTTCCAGTTAGACTTGCGGGGTAATTATGGAAACTATAAATATAGATACTGAATTTATAAAACTAGACTCCTTTTTAAAGCTTACAGGACTTTGTGAATCAGGTGGCTTTGCCAAGAATATGATATTAGAGGGAAATGTAAAAGTTAATGGAGAAGTTGAAACTAGAAGAGGAAAAAAATTACACAAGGGAGATAAAATTTCCTTTGAAGGAAATGAATATATAATTGGTGAGAAATGAAACTCAAATATCTAAGACTTTTTAATTTCAGAAATTATAAGAGTTTAGATTTTATTCCTGGTGAAAATATAAACGTACTCTATGGCTTAAATGCTTCGGGGAAAACAAATTTAATTGAATCAATATATATGTCTGTAAAGGCAAATTCTTTTAGAAATTCAAAAGATAAAGATCTAATTAATATTGATGAAAATTATTCTAGTATTATTACAAGATATAATATTGATGATTACAAGGATGATTATAGAGTTGAAATTTCAAAATTTGAAAATAAAAAATTATTTATAAATGATGAAAAAGTAAATACCAAGGATTACAAAAAATCTAGGTTTGTTATACTTTTTAACCCTGATGATCTTAATATGATAAAATATTCACCTAGGGAAAGAAGAAAATTTTTAGATGATTTATTGTCAAATATTGATCTAAATTATGATTTTTATATGTACAAATATAGAAGGCTTTTATTCGAGAGAAATAAACTTCTAAAGATGAATATAGACAAAAATCTTTTAGATGTCTATGATAGGGAAATAGTAAAAAATGGAACTAAAATAATTATTATGAGACTAAAGATCATAAAGAGATTAAATGAAATTTCTAAAGAGCATTATAAATTAATTTCTGGGGATGATCTAAGTATAACTTATCTTTCAACAGTTCCAGTTTTAGTCGATGAGAAAGAACTTATGGAAAATTATTTAGTACTTTTAAAGGATTCTCTTTCTAAAGATTTAGAAAAAAAATACACGACTATTGGTCCTCATAGAGATGATTTAGATTTTAAAATTAATAGATTTTCTTCTAGGAATTATGGTTCTCAAGGCGAACAAAGAAGTATTGTACTTAGTTTAAAGTTAGCTGAAGCAGATTTAATAAGAAATTTATATAAAATAAAACCTGTTCTTCTTTTAGATGATGTTTTCTCAGAAATTGATTCAAATAGAAGTAGGTATTTATTACATTCATTAAAGGATTTACAGACATTTATTACTACAACAGAAACTGATGAATTTTTAAAATCAGTTGATGCAAATTTTTATAGAATAAGTGAAGGTAAAGTAATTTATTAGAATAGGAGATAAAATGGCGAAAGACAAAAGACATTATGACGCATCGGACATACAGGTATTAGAGGGTTTAGATCCAGTTAGAAAAAGACCTGGTATGTATATTGGTTCAACTGGACCAAGAGGGCTTCATCATTTAGTATATGAAGTTGTAGACAATTCAATTGATGAAGCTCTTGCTGGAATATGTGATCATATAATTATAAAAATAAATAAAAATGGAAGTGTAGAAATTTCTGATAATGGTTCAGGTATTCCAGTTGCAATACATCCACAAACTGGAAAATCAACAGTAGAAACTGTACTTACAATTCTTCATGCAGGTGGAAAATTTAACAATTCTGCATATAAAGTTTCTGGTGGACTTCATGGTGTAGGTGTATCTGTAGTAAATGCTCTTTCAAATAAATTAGTTGCTACTGTAAAAAGAGATGGCAAAATTTATAGACAAGAGTTTTCTAGAGGCATTAGAAAAACTGAACTTGAAGTTATTGGAGAAACAAAAATTGATGACACAGGTACTAAAATTTATTTTGAACCAGATGATACAATTTTTGAAACTGTGGAGTTTTCTGACGAAATTCTCTCTAAAAGATTTAGAGAAATGGCTTTTCTAAACAAGGGAATTAAAATTGAATTTATAGATGATAGAAAAAACTTAAGAGAAGTATTTTACTATGAAGGTGGAATTAAATCCTTTGTTGAATTTATAAATCATAAGAAAAAACCAATTCATGACGAAATAATATATATAGATGAAGTAAGAGAAGAAACTGCAGTTGAAATTGCAATTCAATATACAGATTCTTATTCAGAAGTTGTGCTTTCCTTTGCAAATAATATTAATACTGAAGAAGGAGGAAGTCACCTTTCAGGTTTTAGATCTGCTCTTACTAGAACGTTAAATGACTATGGAAGAAAAAATAACCTTATAAAGGAAAAAGAAGAAAATCTTTCAGGTGAAGATGTAAGAGAAGGAATTTCTGCAGTAATAAGTGTAAAACTTCCTAACCCACAATTTGAAGGACAAACTAAGGGAAAACTTGGAAATTCAGAAACAAGAGGAATTGTAGATTCAGTTTTATCTGAAAACTTGACAATTTTCTTGGAAGAAAATCCAAAAATTGGAAAACAAATTTTAGATAAAGCCCTTTCAGCAAGACGTGCAAGAGAAGCTGCTAGAAAGGCAAGAGATTTAACTAGAAAGAAAAATAATCTAGAGTCAATGACTCTTCCAGGTAAGCTTGCAGATTGTCAAAATGATGATCCAGAGAGAAATGAAATCTTTTTGGTCGAAGGTAATTCTGCTGGTGGTTCTGCAAAGGACGGAAGAGATTCAGAGTATCAAGCAATTCTTCCTTTAAGAGGAAAGATCATGAATGTTGAAAAGGCAAGATTAGATAAAATATTAAATTCATCTGAAATTCGTGCAATGATTACTGCCTTTGGGACAGGAATTGGAGAAGAGTTTAATATAGAAAAACTAAGATATGATAAAATTATAATTATGACTGATGCCGACGTAGACGGTGCCCACATTATGACTCTTCTTTTAACATTATTTTTTAGATATATGAAACCTCTTATAGAAGAGGGACATGTTTATGTTGCACAAGCTCCACTATTTGGCATAGAAAAGGGAACTAAAATACTTAGATATTGTCACGACGAAAAGGAACTTAAGCTTGCACTTAAAGAATACAAAGATGCAAAGATAAATATTAAAAGATATAAAGGTCTAGGAGAAATGAATCCTGAACAACTTTGGGAAACTACAATGAATCCAGACAACAGACTTCTTTTAAAAGTAAATATAGATGATTTAACAGAAGCTGATGACACTTTTACAATTTTAATGGGTTCAGAGGTTGAACCAAGAAGAGAATTTATAACAGAAAATGCAGTTTATGCAGATTATATAGATGCATAGGGGTGAAAGATGACTGAAAATAACTTTATAGAATCAGGAATACTTGATGTTGATATTAATAAAAAAATGAGGTCTTCTTATCTCGATTATTCAATGTCTGTAATAGTGGCGAGAGCACTTCCTGATGTAAGAGATGGACTTAAACCAGTTCACAGAAGAATTTTATATGGAATGCAAGGTCTTAATCTTGCATCTAATGGACCATATAGAAAATCTGCAAGGCTTGTTGGGGATGTAATGGGTAAGTATCACCCTCATGGTGACTCTTCAATTTATGAAGCAACAGTAAGACTTGCACAAGATTTTAATACTAGATATCCACTTGTAGATGGTCAAGGAAACTTTGGTAATATAGACGGCGATGGTGCTGCAGCAATGCGTTACACAGAAGTTAGAATGACTAAACTTGCAGAAGAAATGCTAAGGGATATAAATAAAGATACAGTTGATTTTGTTCCAAACTTTGATGAAAATGAAAAGGAACCAACTATTCTTCCAGCAAGATTTCCAAATCTTTTGGTAAATGGATCTAGTGGTATTGCCGTAGGTATGGCTACAAATATGGCTCCACATAATATGAAGGAGTCAATTGATGGAATCATAGCTTATATTGACAATGACAATATTTCTATTAGTGAATTAAATGAAATTATAAAGGGACCAGATTTTCCAACAGGAGCTCAAATTATGGGTACTGAAGGGATTAAAGAAGCCTATGAAACAGGTAGAGGAAAAATAATTGTAAGGGCAATTGCAGATATAAAAAGTTTTAAAAATAATCGTGAAAAAATAGTTATAACAGAACTTCCTTACCAAGTTAATAAGTCTGCACTTATAATGAAAATTGCAGATCTTGCAAAAAATAAAGTAATTGATGGAATTTCAAATATTACAGATGCTTCAAATAGAAAGGGAATCAACATAATTGTTGAATTAAAAAAAGATGCCAATGCAGAAGTTGTTTTAAATAAACTTTATAAAAATACGCAAATGCAAACAACTTTTGGAATTATAAATCTTGCACTAGTAAATGGAAAACCAGAAATTCTAAATTTAAAAGAAATTATAAGATATTATGTTGATCACCAAGTTGAAGTAGTTACAAGAAGGACTAAATTTGATTTAGACAAAGCTGAAAAGAGAGCTCATATAGTTGAAGGACTTTTTATAGCACTTGATAATATTGACAGAATTATAAAGATAGTAAGAGCATCAAAAGATGATTCTGAAGCAAAGAAAAAATTCTATGAAGAATTTAAATTAACTGATGCACAATCTCAAGCTATTTTAGACATGAGAATAAGAAGACTTACAGGACTTGAAAGAGAAAGACTTGAAGCTGAATATGAAAAACTTCAAGCTGACATAAAATGGTTTAAAGAAATTTTGGAAAATAATGACGTACTTATGAACCTAATAAAAGATGAGCTTCTTGAAATAAAAGCAAAGTATGGAGATTTGAGAAGAACTGTAATTTCTCATGACAGAACTGATATAGAAGTAGAAGATATTATAAAGAGAGAAGATGTCGTAATAACACTTACTCAATTTGGATATATTAAGAGAATGAGTGAGGGAACTTATAAGCCACAAAAAAGAGGTGGAAGAGGAGTTTCGTCAGGAAATATGAGAGATAAAGATTTTGTAAAGGAACTTTTTGTCACATCAACTCATGATATGATTTTATTTTTTACATCTCTAGGAAATGTATTTAAATTAAAAGCATATGAAATTCCAGAGGATTCCCGAACTTCAAGAGGAACTGCAATTATTAATCTACTTCAACTAGAAGAAGGAGAAAAAGTTACATCGATAATTCCAGTGAAAGAATACGATCCTGACATGAATTTCTTAATGGTTACTGAAAAGGGACTTATAAAAAGAACGCCTTTTAAAGATTACAAAAATATTAGAAAATCTGGAATAATTGCTATAAAATTAAATAAAGATGATAAGTTAATTAATGTTCATTTAACAAAGAATAATGAAGACGTAATACTTGTAACTAAAAAGGGTCTTGCAATAAGATTTAACGAAGAACAAGTTAGAAAATCAGGTAGAAATTCTATGGGAGTTAAATCTATTAATCTTGATGATGGAGATATTTTAGTTTCATCAGATCTTGCCTATGATGACAAATATTTATTAGTAATATCCGAAAATGGATTTGGAAAATTAACTGAAATTTCTAAATATAGACCACAAAACAGAGGAGGAAAGGGTCTTTTAACTTATAAAATTACTAAAAAGACTGGTGATTTAGCATCTGCAGCAGTAGTGGAAAAAGAAGATGATGTAATGATAATTGCAGATTCTGGAGTTATTATTAGAATTTTAACAGAAGATATTTCTATACAAGGAAGAAACACATCTGGCGTTAAACTTATGAATTTGACTGACGCAAAAGTTGTAGCTGTAGCAAATTATATTGGAGATTAGGAGGCTTTATGGAATTTAAATTAGAATCAAAAGACACTAATGAATTTTTAATTTTATATCCAAAGGGAGAATTGGATGTATATAATACAAAAAAATTCAAAGAAAAATCTATAAAATATTATGAAAAATATAAAAAAGATATTTTATTTGATTGTAGTGATTTGGAATATCTTGATTCAACAGGTCTTGGTTCACTTATCTATATTTTAAAAGAATTAGAAAAAGATGGAAATAAAATTGTAATTGAAAATTTAAATAAATCAATTATGAAGCTCTTTAAGATAACAAAACTTGACGACATGTTTGAAATAAGGGGGTAGTATGGATACACTTAAATATCAAATACCTAATGATGCCAAATACTTTTCAACAGTAAGATTAATGTTATCAGGTATTTTAAATCTACTAAATAGAAATATTGAAGAAATAGAAGATTTGAAAATGGCAGTCACAGAAAGCTTAAATATTTCATTAAGTTTAACTGATCTTGATCATATTGACATAGTATTTGAAATAGAAGAAAAAAATATAAAGATTTGTGTAAGTGAGATCAAAGAAGAAAAGTTAGAAAAATCTGAGAAATTATTTCTTTCAAAAACTATTATTGAATCTCTTGTAGATGAATGCTATTTTGATGGAAATAAATTTATTTTGTCAAAAAAATTTTAAGGATTTATTATGAATTTAAAAGAATACAACAATTTAGATAGAAGACTTACAAAGGAAGAGAGAAGAGAACTTTTTAAAGAATATCACGAAACTCAGAACCAAGAAATAAGAGATATTTTAATCGAAGAGCATCTTTATATAGCAGAAATTCTATCTAAAAAATACGCAGGTAGGGGCATAGATTATGACGACATATATCAAGTGGCATCTATTGGATTAATCTATGCAATACAGAGATATAATCCAGACAAAGGATTTGAATTTTCATCTTTTGCAACACCAACTATAATTGGAGAAATAAAAAAGTATTTTAGGGACAATGGATGGACAATTAGAGTTCCAAGAAGAATCCAAGAGCTTTCTAAAAAAATAGCAAATGCAACTGTTACTTTATCTCAAAAATATCAAAAAACTCCTACTATTGATGAAATTGCAGAATTTTTAAATTCAACCCCAGAAGAAATTATGGAATCAATGGAAGCATCAAAAGTCTATACTCCTCAGTCGCTTGATGTAACTTATGAATCAGGTGACGAAAGTGAAGTAAATCTATCTGATCTAATAGGAATAGAGGAAAAATATTTTGATAAAATAGAATCAAATGACTTCTTTAAAAGAGCAATGGAAAATTTAGACGAAGTTGAAAAAACTATTTTAATAGACAGATATTTTAACAAAAAAACACAAGTTGTAATTGCAAAGGAACTAAACATTTCTCAAATGACAGTTTCTAGAATAGAAAAGAAAGTTTTAGAAAAAATGAAAAAAGAGCTTGCTAAAACTATGGAGGTTTAATGAATAGAAATAGGTATCTAGTTACACTTTTAAAACTAGTAAATATATTTGAAATAGTTGTGTCTATTATGCTAATAGCTGGAGTTGTAATATCAGTACCTGATATTTTAAAATACTATTTTAAAATAATAACAAGCGATGCCACACTTTCTTATAAAATATTTCAAAATTTTCTTTCTCATGTGCTTTTACTTGTAATAGCAATAGAATTTGTGGTATTGATGATTGCTCATACTGACACAAATATTATTCACTTAATATTACTTGTAATATCTAGAAAGATGCTGGTATACTCGGACACAATGGTGGACTTACTTATTGCAACAATTGCAATAGCAGTATTATTTGCCGTTAGAAAATTTTTATTGACTGGTGTAAGCATGGATAGTACAGCAAATGAACAAAACGAATATTCTGCATCGACTCCAATTAAAATACTCAACAGAAAGTATGGATTTGACATAGACCCAGGTGAATCAACTACACTAGGAGGTTATGTATCTGCACTACTAATTAAAAATGCAGAAGAAGCAGATACTGGAGTAATTGTGGAAGATGGAAATTACATTTTCCAAATTGTAAAAATGGCAACTGGCGGAGTTATACAAATAATTTCAGTAGAGAGAATAGACAAAAAATAAATAAATAAAATTTTAGCCTATGAGATTTTTATTTAACTCATAGGCTTTTTTAATAAATATTAGTAACAAATGTAGATAAAAAATAAAAAATGTGAATAACTTTCAAAAATAAAAAGACTTATTCACAAAAATAAAAAGACCCGAGATTTTCTCGAGTCCTAAAATTTAATCACATAGTTTTTTTGTCCGCTGGTAAAAAGGAATCCACAATACCAAGAATGATAGCACCAACAACAGCACCAAGAATTGATACAGTAAATCCATCTACAATTCTACCTGTAATAAATAGAATAATAGCTGCAACTACAAAACCTACAGCTCCTCTACCAAAGGGTGAAGCGTCAATACCTGTGAATTTATTTATAGCCCAGTCTAAAATTCCAATTACAATAGCTGCCATAATAGCAGTTGAATATCCATCTGTTTGAATTCCTATAGAAAGTGCAGAAGTTAAAAGGATAGCTAATCCACTTACAAGGATTTTAATTATTAATTTTATCATAATTTCTCCTCCCAATTTATTTATAGCCATTGAATAAAATTTAAAACAATTTTTATTTAATTTGGGTATAAAAATATGGGAGGTTTGTAATGAAATTTGTAAAAATAGAAGTATTTATCCCAAAAGAAAATACAAAAAAACTAATGGAAAAAATAAATAAAGGCGGATTTTTAAAAGAGGAAAATTATGACTTTTGCTATGCAGAAACTCCAGTTATAGGACATTTTAGACCCATAGAAGGTGCAAATCCATATATAGGAAGTCTTGGAAAAATAGAAGATGTTTTAGAAAATAAAGTTGAATTTAGAATAAGACGAGAAGACTTATCTAAAGTAATGAAAATAATAAAAGAAAATCATCCTTATGAAGTACCAGTTATAAATGTAATAGAGCTCAATAATTCTTAATAAGCATAAAAAATCACCTGCAAAAAGCAAGTGATATGGCGTCCGCGAGAGGAATCGAACCTCCGACCCCACGCTTAGGAGGCGTGTGCTCTATCCTACTGAGCTACGTGGACATGATATATTATTTTATAATAAAACATAATATATGTCAAAAGAAATAAAATACAAAATAATAGAGTGTGTAATATTGTAATGGTGTGAGATTTTATTGTACGCTTAAGCATGAAAAAACCACCAGCTATGCTGGTGGTAGGAATAATAGCTTTAGCTTCAAGCAAAAAACCTCCCATGATATAATGATTAAGTTACAGGCAGTAGCATAATCAAAATCAGGGAGGTATCCAAATGGATAAAAATAGTTTATCACATACAACTTGGAATTGTAAGTATCATATAGTATTTGCACCGAAGTATAGAAGACAAATAATATATGGAAGATTAAAACAAGACATAGGAAAAATATTAAGAGATTTATGCGAGAGAAAAGGAATAAATATAATATAAGCAGAATGTTGTCCAGACCACATTCATATGCTTTTGGAAATCCCACCAAAATACAGTATTTCACAAATAATGGGCTATTTAAAAGGAAAAGGCAGTTTAATAATATTTGATAGGCATGCGAATTTAAAATATAAGTATGGAAATAGACATTTTTGGTGTAGAGGATATTATGTAGATACAGCGGGAAAAAATGCAAAGAAAATACAAGAATATATAAAGAATCAATTGAAAGAAGATTATATGTCAAATCAAATAAGTATGAAAGAATTTATAGACCCGTTTACGGGTGAGCAAGTGAACAAAAGCAGAAACTAAAGTGCTTTAGCACTAGCTGTGAAAAATGTGCACGAGAAAGAAAATTCAAAGCATGAAATGCTGCCGGTAACAGCCCCTTATAGGTGCATAACAAACCACCGGATTAGCCAGTGGTTATGATTGCTAAGGAATTATAATATTAACATAATAAAAATATATGCAAAGTTTAATATAAGGAGAAAAAATAATTATTAAAGTGTTATAGAAATTAGTAAGTTTATACTTATTATAAGCATAAAATTTACTAATATCAATATATAAATATAAACTAGTAACAATCCTAGACAAGTAATATATATTAATAATAAAAGAATTTTTTGATGAATTATATTGTTAATATATATTATAGTAACCAGTTAAGTTTATATATCCTTTTATGACATTATCTTCAACAGCTTTTACATATTTTTCTTTATTTTTTTCTAAAATTGCCTTGTAAATAGTTTTGTGCTCTTCTAAAGCATCTTTTAGCCTATTATTATAATGACTTCCCTTAACACCAAGCATATAAGCTCTATCATAGAGATTTTTAATTATAGAATTAAAGTAAGTATTATCATAAATTTTTAATAAATACATATGAAATTTTATATCTTCAGACATAAAATTTTTAATATCTTTATTTTTAACAGCAGTTTCTTGAATTTTTATACTATTTTTAATCCAATCAACATGGTGTTTTGTAATAAAATCAAATGATTTTTTTGCAGCAAATGACTCTAAAGCAGCACGAAGTTCATAAATTTCTCTTGCTTCTTTTAGTGTTATGGGTTTTATAATTACTCCCTGTTTTGGAATTATATCAACAAAATTTTCTAATTCTAATTTTTGAAAAGCATTTGTTAAAGGAGTTCTGCTGATGTTAAGTTCTTGACTTAAAGAATTAATACTAACTACTTTACCTGGCTTGAAATCACCTGATAAAATCATTTTTTTTAATATATCATAGGTTTGGTCGGTTAAATTTTCTCTTCTCTTAATTTGCATTTACATTCTCCTCTAATATTTTAGATATAAATATTATACCATATTTTGCATTATATAAGATTATATATAAGTATACAAATTTAAATAAAATTTAACATAATATATTGACACTGCGATAATACAATGATAAAATCTATTTAAATTCAACTTACATGTAAGATGCATAAAAGAAAGGAGTTTTAATATGATCTATGATGGAGCTAAAATTTTATTAACCACTTGCTCAAATAGCAAAAAAGATGAAAAATTGTTATTTGTAACAGATCCAACTTCATATGAGGTTGCAAGGGCGCTTTATGATGCAGCTGAAGGTTTTTCAAGAAAGTCTTTAATTTTAATGGAAGAAACTAAAATGCATGGTGATGATCCTAATGATGTTGTAGCTGTGGCTATGAAAGAAGCAGATGTGATTTTTGGAGCGACAAATTTTTCTCTATTCCATTCAAAAGCTAGAAGAGAAGCTGTAAAGAATGGTGCAAGGTTTGTAAATATGGCAGACTATAATCTTGAAATGTTACAAAAAGGAGGATTGTTTGCTGATTTTATAAAAATAGGGGAAACTTGTACAAAAGTGGCAGAAAAACTAAAGGATAAAAAAGAATGTATTATTACAACAGAAAAAGGAACATATTTTACTTGTTCTATAGAAAATAGAGCTCCAAATCCTCAATATGGAAGAAGTTTAGAAGCTAACACTTCATCTTCTCCTCCAGATATTGAATGTGCAACATGTGCTGTAGAAAATACTGCTAATGGAAAAATAATTGTAGATGGAAGTATTCCTCACCCTAAGCTAGGAGTAATTAAAGAAGATATTACTTTAATTGTAAAAAAAGGAAAAATTACAAAAATTTTAGGAGGAGAAGAAGCTGAAATTTTAAAAGATATATTGGAAGAATATAATGATCCAAATACTTATAATATTGGAGAGATAGGAATTGGATTGAATAGTGAATGTAAATTAATTGGAAGAATGTTAGAAGATGAAGGTTGTGCAGAAACATTACATTTTGGTGCAGGAGATAATTTAGGGTTTGGAGGAATAGTAGCCTGTCCAATGCATTTAGATATTATTATTAAAAAGCCTACTATGAAGGTAGATGGAGAATTAATTTTAGAAAAAGGTAAAGTAATTTTATAAATTATTTAGAAAAGAGGGAAACAAATGAATAACTATCCAAAAGGTAAATTTTTTTCAGATGAATTAATGGCTGAAATTAAAGATAAATTTTATTATGTAGATGAATGTCCAGTTATGGGGAAAAGGTTGTTTTTTGATAATGCAGGTGGATCTTTTAGACTAAAAGAAGCTGTTAAGGTTCAAAGTGAATTAGAGAAAATTCCAGATTGTCCAGAAAGAACTCATGAAGTTTCTTATTATTTACAAAAAAAGATGCAAGAAGGGGAGGATGCATTTAGAATAATATTAAATGCGGGTAATAAAGGCAGTATAGTAACTTCTTTAACTGCTTCTCAAGCAATGTTTAAAATCGTTGGGACAATCGCTGAAAGTGTAAAGGGCGATAATATTGTTACAAGTGTATTGGAACATCCTTCTGCGTTTGACGCAGCAAGATATTTTGCAGAAAAAACGGGTAGAGAGCTAAGAGTTGCAAAAAGTAATCCTTTAAATGGTAAGGTTGATCCAAGAGAAGTTGCAAAACTTATTGATGAAAACACAGTATTACTTAGTATTATGTATGCATCTAATTTAACTGGGGGAATTTTTGATATTGAAGAAATAGTAAAAGAAGCTAGAAAAATAAAAAAAGATTTATATATAGTAATTGATGCCGTTCAACATGCACCTCATGGAATAATAGATCTACAAAAATATAATATTGATGGAATAAATTTTGGAATGTATAAATTTTATGGGACAAGAGGTTCAGGACTTGGTTATGTTTCAGATAGAGTTTCCAAGTTTAGACATGAAAAATTAATTCATAGAGAAGATGAAGTTTGGGCATTAGGTACTCCAGTGCCTTCACAATTTGCTGTTATTAAAGCTATTTTTGATTATGTTTCATGGATTGGAAGTAAGTTTACAGACTCAAAAGATAAAAGAGAAATTTTTGTAGAAGGAATGAATAGAATAAAATTACAAGAAAGAGCTTTGCTAAATAGACTTTTAAATGGAAGCGAAAAAGTTAAAGGACTTAGAAATCAGGAAAACGTTAAAGTATTTGTTGATAGCAAAGACTTAACTACTAGAGATTTAATTA
Source organism: Peptoniphilus grossensis (assembly GCF_001940285.1). Taxonomy (NCBI): domain Bacteria; kingdom Bacillati; phylum Bacillota; class Tissierellia; order Tissierellales; family Peptoniphilaceae; genus Peptoniphilus; species Peptoniphilus grossensis. The sequence continues at coordinate 1,199,900 of NZ_MJIH01000001.1, read as the reverse complement.
TTGCTATGGGTTTTACAAATATAAACTGTGCTACTGCAGCAAAAGAATATGAAAAAAGAAAAGTGATTGTAGCACCTAGATTAGAATCTAGTATGTACTCAAAGAGAATGCTAGAATCTTTTGATATAAAAGATGGAGTATTAAGAGTCTCTCCTTTACATTGCAATTCAAGTGATGATATAGATAGATTCCTTGAAATAACAAAAGAAATAGCTAAAATATAAAGATTACATCACAAGAGGTAGTCTATTACTAAAATGGGGTGTTAATATGATAAAAGAAAAATCTAATCCTATTATAAAAAAAATGATGATAGCATTAGCTTCTGCATTTATAGTAGGTATAATATGTGTTTTTTTAAAAGAAAATTTAAATAAATCTGGAAATGGATCAATTTGGAATATAATTAATGCAATATTTTTTGTTGATGTAACTGAAAAAGGTGCAGCAGGAATAGGCATATTATATATAATTGGGAAAATATTTTTAAATAGTTTACAATTAGCTATTATACCGCTAGTCTTTACATCCTTAACTCTAGCTATGAGCAGTATAACTGATTTAAGAAAATTAGGTAGAATTGCTTATAAAACAATTTTAACCTTTGTATTAATGTATGTAGCTGCAACACTATTAGCAGGAATAGTAGGTATGACTTCTGTGAATTTAGGTATATTTAAGTATATGCCTGATATAGCTGGAGGAGATACATCCAATATACAGCTAGTAGAAACACCTAATCCAATGGGCACAATATTGGCTTTTTTCCCTGAAAATGTTACTGCAGCTTTTGCAAATAATCAGGCAATTTTTTCAGTTGTATTTATTTCAGTAATATTAGGAATAAGTATTGGATTTTTAGAAGATAAAGCTAAAAATATTAAAAAGGTAGTGGAAGATCTAAATAATATTATTACATTATTTCTTGATGTATTGATGAATAGAGTTGCACCTTATGCAATATTTTCATTAATAGTTAGAGCCTTTGCGTTATATGGATTCTCTCAAATAAAGCCTGTTATATCATATATATTAATAACAATTATGACACTACTTATATTTCTATTAATTGGATATCCAATTATAATAAAATTGTTTGCAAAGTTAAATTCTAAGAAATTTATTAAAGAAATGATTCAGCCAGTTTTAATTGCTTTTTCAGCTGCGGCAAGTTCACCAGCATTACCTTTAAATATAAAAATTAATGTTGAAAAATTTGGAGTAAGTGAAGAAATAGCAAACTTTGTTTTACCTCTAGGAATGACTATAAATATGAATGGGACAGCTATTATGCATGTTATAGGAACTATATTTATTGGAACAATTTCTGGATATCAAGTTACAGTTCCTCAAATTATGTTAATGGCATTACTTTCAATGCTTGCAGCTGCAGGAACTCCAGCAATACCTGCTGCAGGAAGTGTACTATTATTTACAGTAGTTAATGGGGTAGGATATGTAAATGAAACTGCATTACTTATATATTCTCTAATTCTTGCTATTAATAAGCCAGTAGAAATGTTTTTGACACCACTAAATATAGTTGGAGATGCAACTACAACAATATTAGTAGCTAAATCAGAAAATGAGTTAGATAAAGATATTTATGATGGAAAGAAAGTTTATAAAAGAGACTTAGAAATTGAAGAAATAGTCGAAGGGAGATTCTAATGAATTTTAAATTTGCAAATAGAGTATTAGATATTGGAACAGAAAAAGCATTTCAAGTTTTGGCAAAGTGCAGAGAACTTGAAAGGGAAGGTAAGGATATAATTCATTTACAAATAGGAGAACCTGATTTTAATACACCTAAAAACATTATAGATAAAGGTAAATGGGCTTTAGATCATGGTTATACTCATTATACACAAAATGTTGGATTAATTGAGTTGAGAGAAGCTATAGTAGATTATACAAAAAATTATAAAAATATTAATACAAATATTAATGAAATAGCTGTTGTACCAGGTGGAAAACCCATAATGTTTTATACAATAATGGCTTTAGTTGAAAAAGGAGATGAAGTTATTTATCCTAACCCAGGCTATCCAATATATGAATCTTTAATAAGATTTGCAGGTGGAACACCAGTACCAATGCCACTAATAGAAGAAAATGACTTCAGAGTCGATATAGATGATTTAAGAACAAAAATAAACAAAAATACAAAAATGATTATATTAAATTCTCCAGCTAATCCAACAGGTGGTATACTAACTAAAGAAGATATAGAAAAAACTGCAGAAATTATAAAAGACAAAGAAATATATGTTCTATCAGATGAAATCTATGATAGATTAGTATATAATAAAACAGTACCTTTTTCCATAGCTTCAATTCCATATATGAAAGATAAAACTATTATATTAAACGGTTTTTCTAAAACTTATGCAATGACAGGATGGAGAATAGGGTATGGCATTATGCATGAAAATTTAATCGAAAAAATAGATAGAATGATAGCAAATGTCACATCTAACACTTCTGCAGTAGCGCAAGTTGCTGCTATAGAAGCATTGAGAGGACCTCAAGATGAAGTTGATAAAATGCGTGAAGAATTTAAAATAAGAAGAGATTTAATAGTAGACGGATTAAACTCAATTGATGGAATAAGCTGTAAAAAACCAGAAGGAGCTTTTTATGTATTTCCTAATATTGAAAAATTAGGATTAAAATCAGAAGAACTTTCAGATTATTTATTAAAAGAAGCTAATGTTGCGGTGTTAGATGGTGCATCTTTTGGGGAATATGGAGAGGGACATCTTAGACTTTCCTATGCAACATCGCAAGAAAATATAAAGAAGGCAATAGATAGAATTGATAAAGCTGTAAAAAGAATAAATATTTAAAATAACTAAATTAATAGAAATTTATAAAAATTTGAGGGTTTTTATTAGTTTGATTATATAAAAGGTAACATCTTATTATTATATTTAATAAAATTTAAAATATCTGTTAGAGATTTAATCTAGCAGATATTTTTATTATTTAGATACATGTTTATAATACCAAGTAAAACATACTTTTCTATTAGTTTTTAAGCAGCTTTTTCTATATTTACAAATATTTCCTCAAAGACTCTTTTAAACTTATTAAAAATCCCTCTTTCATAAACTTTATCTTTAACTATTAAATCTGTTGTATATATTAAGTTGTCGTCTTTGTAAAAGCTAATTTTTCCGACGGAAGAGCCTCTTTCAATAGGAGCTTTTAAGTTTTCGTCTATGCTTATTACTTCCTTAAACTTTTCATCAGTTTTTGAGAGAATATAGCCAACTTTTTTTTGGTAAACTGGAATATTTTCATCTTGAGAGTTGAGAAATTCTATCGTTCTAACTTCTTTTTTTGTATCACCTATGGCATTGTAACCATAATCTTCAAAACCCTTTGTTATAAGTCTTTTGCAAGCTACAAATCTTTCAAAGTCAGAATTAGAACCAGTCGTGATACAAATTAACCTCATATCCTTGGATTTTTCGTCCACACCTTTTTTAAGTCCTGTTAAAATTACACATCTTCCTGCTGCATTTGTGTATCCAGTTTTTAGTCCGTCAACTTCTGGAACAATTCCAAGAACGGGATTTGTGTTATACTCAATGAAATTTCTTTCAGGTTCTTCTAATTTTTCAATATTTGTATATTTTAAAACCTCAGGATGATATTTTAGTAATTCTGATGCCAGTTTAAACATCTCTCTAGTGGTCATCTTATTGTAATCTGTGATCTCATAATTTGTAAGTCCTGTTGGGTTGACCATTAGGGCATTTTTCAATCCAAGATCTTTGCATTTTTCGTTCATCATTTTTACAAAACCATCCGTTGTACCTCCAATATATTTTGCAAGTGCTGTTATGGCATCATTTCCAGATACTACCATGGATGCTTCTATTAATTTTTCTACGCTTACATTATCGCCTTCTTTTAGCTTGAAGGAAGATCCTGTAAGTGATGCTACTTCGTGGTCAATTTTTATTTCGTCATTTAGTGAAATTGTACCATCTTCTACTTTATCTAGGACTACAAATATAGAAACTAATTTTGAAGTTGATGCCATTGCACGAACTTCATCTAAGTTATAACCTTCCATAATTTTTCCTGATTTATAATCTCCAAGTAGATAGGACTTTGTAAGTCCTTCTAAGGGTACATCTTCTAATTTTTTTATTTTATCTGCTTCATATTGGTTTGCTTTTTGCACACCTTGTTTTGTCGGTACTAAAAAGTTTTGATTTCGAATTGCTAAGGGATCTACAACTTGATCTGATTCATTAGTATTCAAATTTTCATTTGTATTTAAACTTGAATTTTCTACTGCCTGATTGTTTTCAGCAATTACGCTTACTGGTGATGTTAAAAATATTATGGCAATAGATAAGTATAGAAGTAATTTCTTCATCTTACACCTCGGCAAATATTGTATCAAATTATAAATAAATTGTAAATTAAAGAGAAATACGCTTTTTTAATAATTTTATAATAGTCAATTTATCGGTATTAGTTATTAATATAAACACTAATGTGTTATAATAAAATTTATAAATTTTATAAATAAATTTATGAGGAGATTTTAATGGATAAACAAAAAATAGAAAAAGCTGTAGAAATGATAATCGAAGCCATTGGAGAAGATAAAAACAGAGAAGGTTTAATTGAAACTCCAGCTAGAATTGCTAGAATGTATGAGGAAATTTTTGCAGGTATAGGTAAAACTGCTGAAGAACATTTGTCAAAAACTTTTGAAATTACTGAAGACAATATAGTCGTAGTAAAGGATATAAATTTTTTCTCAATGTGTGAGCATCATTTTTTACCCTTCTATGGCAAAGCACATATTGCATATATTCCAGATCAAAAAGTTGCAGGTCTTTCTAAAATTGCAAGAACTGTGGAAACTTATGCAAAAAAACCGCAATTGCAAGAAAGACTTAGCATTGAAATAGCCGATGCAATGATGAAATATCTTGAAGCAAAGGGAGTTTTAGTTGTAATTGAGGCTGAGCATATGTGCATGAACATGAGAGGTGTTAAAAAGCCAGGGTCAAAAACTGTTACTTCTGTTTCTAGGGGAGTTTTTGAAACTGATGAAAAACAAAAGCAAGAGGCTTTTAGATTGATTAAATTCTAATGGAAGATATATATTTAAAAGAAACAAATATAATTGTAAAGAGTAAAATCTATAATAATTATTTAAGGGAACTTGAAGAGCTTGAAAGTGATAGGTTCTTCTGTAGACACGATTATGAACATTTTATATCGGTCGCTAGAATTTGCTACATTTTAAAATTAGAGGAAAATGTAGATGTTTGTAAAGACATGATTTATGCCACTGCACTATTGCACGATTTGGGTCGTGTTATTGAAATAAAAGAAGGTGTAAATCATGCCTTGGCATCAGTTACAATTGCAAGAGAAATTTTAAAACTCACAGATTTTTCAGAGGAAGATAAAAAAAGAATTTTAAATTGTATAAGTTATCATAGGAAAAAAGAAAAAGCAGAGGATGAATTTTTTAATATTTTTTATAGAGCAGATAAATTATCTAGAGCTTGTTTTAGATGTCCTGCTTATAAAGAATGCAATTGGAGCTTCCAAAAGAAAAATCACGAAATAATATATTGATGGGAGAATTATGGATTTCATAAATATAAAAGATCTTGAAGTTTATGCAAATCATGGACTTTTTAGAGAAGAAAAAAAACTTGGACAAAAATTTTTAATAAGTGCAAAGATAGGACTTAGTTTTAGAAAATGTGCAATAGAAAAAAACTTGGATGAATCCATAGATTATGGAAAATTATCCCACGAGTTATATGATCTATTTGCAAGTGAAAATGAAGATTTAATTGAGACGCTTGCCTATAAATTAACAAAATTTATTTTTGAAAATTATGAAATTGCAGAGTCTGTCGATTTAACTATAAAAAAACCGTGGGCACCAATAAATTTGCCCTTGGACACGGCTTCAGTTAGATGTAATAAAAAGAGAAGAAATTATTATATTGGAATTGGCACAAACCTTGGCGACAGAGAAGGGTATATTAATAGTGCCCTTAAAATGATGGAAGATGAAGGTCTTAAAATTATAGAAAAAGCAAGTATAATCGAGACAAAGGCTTGGGGAAAAACTGATCAGAAAGATTTCTTAAATACAGTTGTAAAGGTAAATTCTTACGAAGATCCCTTAGATTTTCTTCATATTTTACAAAAAATAGAAATTGATTTGGGAAGAGTAAGACACGAAAAATGGGGTGAAAGGACAATTGATCTAGATATTTTATTAATAGATAGAGAAATCCACTTTACAGACGAATTAGTGGTGCCACATCCATATATTGCAGAGCGTGAATTTGTTTTGGAGTCTTTGAACGAACTAATTCCAAATTATTTTCATCCAATATTAAACAAAAAAATAAGCAAACTTTATGAAGAAGTGAAAAATGAAAATTAAGAAAGTTTGTTGCGGATGTCTCACAATTATTTTAGCTTTTTTAGGTATTATTTTTGTCATGAGCTTTTTAATAAATAAAGCATCAGAAAAAAGAGCTTTGGAAGAATTAAATTATAGGGAAACTTATATTGCTGAGACGGCAAATTTAGCAGTAAGAATTGCAAAGAAAAATAAGCTCTTTCCATCAGTTATGATTGCACAGTCAATTCTTGAAAGCAATTGGGGAAAGTCTAAGCTTTCACAAGAATATAATAATTATTTCGGAATAAAGGCAGTTAAAAAAGAGGATGGCATAGTATTTGAGACAGAAGAATACGTGGAGGATGAGGCTGGAAGGTACATGGAGAATTTTAAAAAATATTCTTCAAAAAGAGATTCCTTTAATCACTATGCAAAGCTTCTTACAACAGCAAATAGATATAATAAGGTCAAGACTGCAAAGGATTACAAAGAAGCTGCAAAATATATTCAAGAAGGTGGATATGCAACGGATCCTAATTATGCAAACAAAATAATATCTGTAATAGAAAAATACGACTTAAATAAATACGATGAGCAATAATCTTATTAGAAGTTATTTTAATTAGAAGGGAGTATAAATGAATAAAAAATTACAAAACTTAATTCTCGCAATTTCTATAATAATACCATTTGGATTTTATCTTTCAGGACTAAAAAGTGAGTTAGGTCAAGGAAGTTTCATGTATTCTGTATTTTGGGGAATTATAAATTACTTATTTTTAATGACTACAGCGGATTTTATTTCAAAATTTAATAAAATTTTAAAACTTCCAGGTTTAAAAATTAGAAAGAGAACTTATTTTATAAATATAATTGTTTACATAGGATTTTTGATTTTTGTAAATATATATTTTTTGCAACAGATATATTTAAGAAATGTAAAAATAATAAATTACTTGGCAAGTCCACTAGTTATAATTGGGTTATTTTTATTATTCCTATATAATCTGCAAAATGGAAAGTTTCTTAAAAAAGAAGAAAAAGAAACAGATATATATGAAATTTCAAAGAAGCGTTCCTTTAGAGATGGCAATGATATTCTTGGAAATGTAGTTGGATCCTATGAACAGGGATTAGTTATAGGAACTTATTACTTCTCTTATGAAAATATGAAATCTATTTCCAAGTCAAAAGACGATGAAATAGTAATAAAGGGAAAAGATGATTCAAAAAATTATATTGTAAAAATTGGTTCTTTAAATTCCGCAAATCAAGTAATTATTGAAGTGAATAATGCTTTAAATCAAGGAAAAATTGACGAGAAAAAAGTAAATTTAAAAAAGATAAAAAACTTTTAGGAAAACATTGACAAAACAACTTTCATGCTCTATACTATAGTTAAGCTAGCTAATGAAAACAAATTGGTAACTAAGAAAAGGTGATTCCAATGAAGATTTTTAATTTATCCCGAAAGGGAAAAGTAGCAAAGTATCTCCTTTGAAAGTAGCTTATTGCTAAAGGTTGAATGCTTAATTTAAGAGATATAGAGCTATAGTTACATAACAATTGAACATTTATACTAAAAGACTCGAAAGGGTCTTTTTTAATTTAATTTTTAAATTCTAAAAGTAAGAAATTAAAAAATAATTTCTAATAAGATTATAAAAGTTCTTGACAAATGAATACAGATAATTTAAAGTGTAAATATAAAGCATATACACTTTAAATTACTTATGTTTTGAAAAACTTTGAGATTGCAAAAGCTTTTCATTCATAGTAAAGTCAAAACAAATAGGAGGTATACAATGAAAAAGAAAATTTTAACTATTTTACTTGTATTAGTAGCTGCAATTACTCTTGGTGCTTGTAGTGCAAACACTACATCTTACCTAGATGCAGCTGAAAAAGTTGGAAACTGGAAAGGAGCAAAAGTTTCAGGAAAACTTGACTATAATATAGAAGTTAAAGATCCTGAAAGTAAAGAAACAATTAAAATTGACATTCCTGTTACAATGACTGGTGAACAAGTTGGAAAAGACAAGGCTCATGTTTTAGTGAATATGGACTTTTCAAAGTTCAAAGAAATAATTGCTAAAAAAGCTCAGTCAGAAGAAGATTTAACAAGTATAAACAAGGATGTACCAGACAATATTAAAATGGATATCTTTGTTAATGGCAACGAAGTTATCCTATCAAAGGACATCTTTGCTATTGCTGGAAATGGACTAAAGGACATAAAAGAAGACTACATCTCCGTTGCTGATGAAGCAAATGTTCTTTCTCCAGAAGCTATAAAATATTTTAATTCTGAAGAATTTAAGGCTGATTTGTTAAAGTTAATGAATATTGCTTTTAAAGATGTAAAACAAGGAATTGACTACAAAGTTGAAGGAAATACTTATACTTTAAATGCAACTAGTGATCAAATCATTGATGAACTTATCAAGGCGTCTGATGGAGTTATGAAGAATTGGGATGCTGTTTCAACTAATTTACTTACAATTATTGATAAAGTTGGTTTCCCATTAACTGATGAAGAAAAGAAAGATTTTAAAGAATTTAACAAAGATTACAAAGCAGAGGATTTAAAGAAAGCTGCTAACGAATTTAAAGAAAATATTAAGGGATCTAGTATCTCTGAAAAAACTACTTTTGGAGAAAATAAGTATACACAAGAAATTGGTCTTAAGCTTAACTTTACTGATATTATAAAAGTTTCTGTTAATGGAAATGTTGAAACAGTTAAAGACGAAAATGTAAAAATTAACTTCCCTACTTCAGTTAAAAAATTAACTACAGAAGAATATATGAATTTAGTAATGCCAAAAATGGACATAGTTACTGTTAGAGTAAATGGAGAAGATATTACTTTTGAAGATGCAGATGCTCTTCCAAAGATTATAAACGATAGAACTATGCTTGCAGCTCGTACTTTCTATGAAAAAATTGGTGCTAAAGTTGATTGGAATGGAAAAGATAAAACTGTAACTGTAACTAAAGATAATGACAAAATTATTCTTACAGTTGGAGCAAATAAAGCTCTTGTAAATGGTAAAGAAGTTAAACTTGATTCACCAGCAACTATCATCAATGACAAAACTTATATTCCAGTAAGATTTGTATCTGAAGCTTTTGGTTATAAAGTTAAATACGATGCAAACCAAGGAATGCCAACAGTTGACATCTTTAATATCACAGAAAAGGAACTTGCAGATAAATTAGTAGAAATTGAAAAAGAAGATAATTATAAAATGATTGCTTCTATGAAATCAGCTGGTCAAAAAGATGAAGAAATTGTAAAGACGATTAAAGATATTTATGAAGGTGAAGAATTAGAAAAAGTTCTTGCAGCAAAAGCAGATCTTGATAAAGATCCAGAACTTCTAAAAAAATACCAAGACCAAATTAAAGAGGAAATGGAAGATGTTCTAGGAAAAGATTCTAAAGAAGATACAGCTGAAAATAAAGAAACTAAAGAAGTTAAAGACGAAAAGATTGCTGATAAAACAGAAAAAACTGCAGAAAAAGCAGCAAAAGTTTTATTTTCAGTAATTAAATAATTAGATAATTATCCCAAGCTCAAGGGCTTGGGATTTTTTATGCCTTTAGATAATACTTTTAAAAGTCTATAATAAAATTTTAAAAAAATTTATAAGAACAAAAATCTAAAGTTATTTTTATTTAATAAGGGTCTACTTATAATATTTGGTTTGTGATAATATATAGTAGTATTTAAAAAGAAATATTAAAATAATATACTATATGGGGGATTCATGAAAATATTAAAAAGAGACAAGAGAGAGGTAACTTTCGATCATTTGAAGATTAAAAATGCAATAGAAAAAGCCTTTGATTCTGTCGGTAAAAAGTATGACGACAATGTTATAAATAATTATGCTCTTGATATTAAGGATAAACTTATAAGAAACTATGATCCAAAGAATCCACCCACTGTTGAGGAAATTCAGGATCTAGTTGAATTAAAGCTAATTGACGAAAAGGAAATTGAAGTTGTTAAGGCATACATTCTTTATAGAAATAGACATTCTGAGGAAAGGCAAATTTTAGATAAATTTGGAAATTTCATAAAAGATGAAAAAGTCCTAAAGATTTTAAAATTTGTGAGAAAAAATTATGACCAAAAAAAATATGAACTTGAAAATTTATACAAAAAGTTTGAATCTTTTGTAAAGAAAGATCAAAGTGAAGATGCCTATCTTTCTGAAATTATAAAAGCTGCAAGTGAGTTAACAGACAAAGATTCACCAAAGTGGGAATTTATCGCAGCCTTATTTTTAAATTACGATTTGGAAAAGAAAATAGAAAGAAATTTAAAGGATTTTAATATAAATAATTTTTACGAAAAAATTGTATTTTTAACTGAAAAGAACCTTTATGGAAAATACATTTTAGAAAATTATACTCGGGATGAAATTTTAGAGTTAGAGAATTATATAGATAATTCTAGGAATAGGCTTTTAAATTATTCTGGTCTTGATCTTCTCATAAAGAGATATGTAATAAGAAGTCACGACGGAAGGTTTGTAGAAAGTATACAAGAAATGTTTATGGGAATTGCAATGCACCTTGCAATACCTGAAAAAAACAAAATTTATTGGGCGAAGAAGTTTTATGACATTTATTCCACTTTAAAAGTAACAGTTGCAACTCCAACTATGTCCAATGCTAGAAAGCCTTACAATCAGCTTTCATCTTGCTTTATAGATACAGTTCCTGATACTTTAAAGGGAATTTATCGCTCAATTGATAATTTTGCACAAATTTCTAAACACGGTGGCGGAATGGGTCTTTATTTTGGAAAGGTTCGTGCAACGGGTTCTGACATAAGAGGATTTAAGGGTGTTGCTGGAGGAGTTATTAGGTGGATTAAACTTGCAAATGACACAGCTGTTGCAGTTGATCAGCTTGGTGTTCGACAAGGCTCGGTGTCATGTTATCTTGATGCTTGGCACAAAGACATCCCAGAATTTTTGCAACTTCGAACAAATAATGGCGATGATAGAATGAAGGCTCACGATATTTTCCCTGCTATCTGCTATCCAAATTTATTTTTTGAATTAGCAGAAAAAGACATTGATGCAACTTGGTATATGTTTGATCCTCACGAAATTCTTGAGAAGAAGGGTTATTCTCTCGAAGATTACTATGGAAAAGAGTGGGAAGAAAAATATAGAGAGTGCATTTCTGACAAAAATATTTCAAGACGTGAAATGAGCGTCAAGGATTTAGTTAGACTTATTATTAAATCTCTAACAGAAACAGGAACACCCTTTGCCTTTTATAGGGATAATGTAAATGAAATGAATCCAAATAAGCATGTGGGAATGATTTATTCTTCAAATCTTTGCACAGAGATTATGCAAAATATGTCAGCAATAGAAACTCTTGAAACTAAAATAGAGACTGAAGCTGGCGATGAAATAATAGTTACAAAAACTAAACCAGGAGATTTTGTGGTATGTAATCTTGCATCTCTTGTACTTGGAAATATCGACTTACAAGATGATGAAGAGTTAAAGGACATTGTAAAAACTACAGTTAGAGCACTTGATAATGTAATAGATTTAAATTATTATCCAGTTCCCTACGCAAAAGTAACAAATAGAAAGTATAGATCTATTGGACTTGGAACAAGTGGTTACCATCATGCTCTTGTAAAAGCAGGTATAGCTTTTTCTGACATTGAAGATCACTTAAAGTGGGCTGATGATGTCTATGAAAGGATAAATTATCATGCAATCACTGCTTCCATGGAACTTGCAAAGGAAAAGGGATCATATGATTTCTTTGAAGGTTCAGATTGGCAAAATGGAAATTATTTTGATTTGAGAGGTTATAAGGACGACAAGTGGCAAAAACTTCGTAAAGATGTAAATAAAAATGGACTTAGAAATGGATATATAATGGCAATTGCACCAACGGGTTCCACTTCTATTATTTCTGCAACTACTGCAGGTGTAGATCCTGTAATGAACAGGTATTTCTTGGAGGAAAAAAAGGGTTCAATTTTACCTAGAGTTGCACCAGATTTAACGCCACAAAGTTTTTGGCTATACGAAAATGCTCATGAGCTAGATCAAAATCTTGTAATTGAAGCTGCCGCAATAAGACAAAGACATATTGACCAAGGTCAGTCAATTAATTTTTATATTACTACGGACTTTACTATGAGAAAAATTTTAAATCTTTATATCAAGGCTGCAAAGGAAAAAATAAAGTCAGTTTATTATGTTAGAAGTAAGTCTTTAGAAGTTGAAGACTGCGATTATTGTGCGTCATAATTTAAAATTAGGAGGAAATTATGAAACTTTCAAAAAGAGGTCTCTTTAACGAAAAGGGAGACATTGAAACATATAAGAGAAGAATTATTAATGGCAACACTACAAATCTAAATGATTTTAACAATTTGAAGTATAGCTGGACTAGCGACTGGTATCGCCAAGCCATGAATAATTTTTGGATTCCAGAAGAAATAAATCTTTCTCAAGATGTAAAAGATTATAGGATTTTAGATGTGCACGAAAAAACTGCCTATGACAAAATTTTGTCTTTTTTAATTTATTTGGATTCTCTTCAAACTGCACAAATTCCTAAGCTTCAATCCTATGTAACTGCAAATGAAATAAATTTATGCCTTTCAATTCAAGGCTATCAAGAGTCTATTCACTCTCAATCTTATTCTTATATTTTGGATACAATTTGCTCCCCAGAAGAGAGAGAAAAAATATTGTATCAATATAAAGACGATGAAGTTCTTTTAAAGAGAAATAAATTTATTGGCGACCAATATCAAGATTTTTACGAAGATGAAAATTTAGATAATTTTATGAAAGCTCTAATTGCAAATTATATTTTGGAAGGAATTTATTTTTATTCAGGATTTTCTTTCTTTTACAATCTTGGGAGAATGGGGAAAATGCCTGGCACAGTTTCTGAAATTAGATACATCAACAGAGATGAAAATACACATCTTTGGCTCTTTAGAAGTATTATTTTGGAAATGAAAAAGGAAAATCCAGAAATATTCACTGATGAAAACATAAAAAATTATAAAGCAATGCTTAAAAAAGGTGTTGAAGAAGAAATATCTTGGGGTAAATATGTAATAGGCGATGAAATTAGAGGTCTAAATGAAAAAATGATTGAAGATTATATAATGTATCTTGGAAATTTGCGTTCAAGAAATTTAGGTTTTGGAAATCTTTTTGATGAAAACATTGAAGAACCTAAATCAATGAAGTGGGTCAGCGAATATTCAGATCCAAACCAAATAAAAACAGATTTTTTTGAAGCAAAACCATCTGCTTATTCTAAATCTTCTGTAATCGAAGATGATCTTTAATAAGAAATAAATTTTAGCCGGATCTTGTGTCCGGTTTTTTAATTAAAAATTTTCTACATATCGCAATAAATAGGAGGTTAAAATGATGAATGATAAAGACGATAAAAATAAAAGACCCCAGTATAATTTACTTAGATATTATTTAATTGCTATCCTCGCAGTTTTTGCACTTAATTGGCTGATTATTCCCATGCTTTCGCAGAATAGTATAGAGAATGCAGCTTATTCTGATTTTAGAAAAAATTTAAGCGAAGGAAAAGTAGATGAAGTTAGATTTAAACAGGACCAAATTCTTTTCACTTTAAAGGAAGATAAAAAGGTTTATAAAACTGGAAAAATGGAAGATCCAAATATAGTGAAGGATCTTGAAGAAAAAAATGTAGATTACTCTTCAGAAATTCCTGAAAAACCAAGTTTATTTATGTCCTTTATAATGACTTGGGGAATTCCAATTTTATTATTTTTCTTTTTACAGAGAGCTTTTGCAAAGAGAATACAAGGCATGGCTGGAGGAAATAGTGGAATTTTTGGGGGAGGAAAGAAAATTGAAAAGTACGAACCTAATGGCGAAACTGTAAATTTTGACGATGTTGCAGGTCAGGAAGAAGCAGAGGAATCTCTTGTAGAAATTGTGGACTACTTAAAAAATCCGGGCAAGTATACAAAGATTGGTGCAAAATGTCCTAAGGGAGCACTTTTAGTCGGGCCTCCTGGAACTGGAAAGACACTACTTGCAAGAGCAGTTGCTGGCGAAAGCCATGTACCTTTTTTCTCCATCGCAGGTTCAGAATTTGTAGAAATGTTCGTAGGTCGTGGAGCTGCAAAGGTTAGAGAACTTTTTGATGAAGCAAAGAAAAACGCACCATGTATTATTTTTATTGACGAAATCGACACAATTGGAAAAAAGAGAGATTCTGCTGGAATTTCTGGAAACGATGAAAGAGAGCAAACTCTTAACCAACTTTTGACTGAAATGGATGGTTTTGATGGCAATATTGGAATTGTAATGCTTGCTGCAACTAATAGACCTGAAATTTTAGATCCCGCACTTTTAAGACCAGGCAGATTTGATAGACAAATTCGAGTTGAACTTCCTACTCTTAAAGATAGAATTGAAATTTTAAAGGTTCACGCAAAGAGCTACCAAATGGAAGAGGATATAGACTATTCATTAATTGCTAGATCAACTGCAGGTGCATCTGGAGCTCAACTTGCAAATATTTTAAATGAAGCTGCCCTTCGTGCAGTTAGAATGGGTTGCGACAAAGTTAGACAAGAAGACATTCAAGAATCCATTGAGGTTGTAATTGCAGGTGCACAAAGAAAGCAAGATATACTGTCTCCAGAAGAAAAGAAGAGAGTATCCTATCACGAAATTGGTCACGCAATTGTAGCTGCACTTCAAACTGGATCCGAACCTGTAGAAAAAATTACAATTATTCCAAGGACATCTGGTGCACTTGGCTATACAATGCAAGTTCCAAAGGACGAGAAGAATCTTTACACGAGAGAAGATCTTATAAATCATATAACAACTTTATGTGGTGGTCGTGCGGCAGAAGAAGTAATCTTTAATGAAGTATCAACTGGTGCTGCAAATGACATTGAAAAGGCGACAGACACAGCAAGGGCAATGATCACTCAATATGGCATGGCTGAGGAATTTGGAATGGTTAAGTTCCAAGATTCTGGTTCACGATACATGGGCGACAATGGAAACATGAACTGCTCTGAAGAAACAAGAAAAGAAATTGACGACCTCATGGTTAAGATTGTGAAATCAGCCCAAGACAATGCAAGACAATTAATTGCAGACAACAGGGATGCCATGAAGGAACTCTCTGAATTCTTGTTAGAAGAAGAAACAATAACTGGCAAACAATTTATGGAAATTTTATCAAAGTACAAGAACTTTGATGAAGAAGAATAAGAATTATGAAGAAGGCGGCATGAGCCGCCTTTTTTGATTGCAAAAATTTTGCAGGGGTAAAGTATAAGTATAGTTAGAAAAATTTAGAGAAAGAAAAGGAGATGAACATGGGATTATTAGTAAAAGGTAAATGGGTTGATGAGTGGTATGACACAGAATCAACTGGAGGAAAGTTTGTTAGGAAGGACTCCTCCTTTAGGGACTGGATAACAAAGGATGGAAAAATTGATGATGAGGACAGGAAGGCCTACCCAGCAGAAAAGGGAAGATACCACCTTTATGTTTCCCTAGCTTGTCCTTGGGCAGCAAGGGCCCTAATGGTTAGGAAGCTCAAGAGACTTGAAGACATAGTTGGTCTTTCAATTGTAAGTCCACTTATGTATGACAAGGGTTGGACCTTTGGAGAATATCCGGGTGCAACAGAGGACAAGGTTCATGGCTTTAAGTACCTTCATGAGCTTTACACCCATGTGAAGCCTGACTACACTGGCAGGGTAACTGTGCCAGTTCTCTACGACACCAAGGAAGAAAAAATCGTCAACAACGAATCCTCAGAAATAATTAGGATCTTCAACCACGCCTTTGACGACTTAGGAGCAAAAGAGGGAGACTTCTATCCAGAAGAGCTTAGAGATGAGATAGATGAGATAAACGACTTTGTCTATGACAGGATCAACAACGGAGTTTACAAGGCAGGTTTTGCAACTAAGCAAGAAGTTTACCAAGAGGAAGCGAAAAATGTATTTGATGCACTAGATAAGATAGAAGAAATCTTATCAAAGAATAAGTTTTTAGTTGGCGATAGGTTTACTGAAGCAGACATAAGACTCTTTACCACTCTAGTTCGATTTGACCCAGTTTATTTTGGTCACTTCAAGTGCAACCTAAGACCCCTTACTTCTTATGAAAATATTTGGAGATATACAAGAGTTATTTACAACATGGAGGGAGTGCCAGAGACAGTAGACTTGGACCACATCAAGACCCACTACTACATGTCCCACGACCTAATAAATCCAAATAAGATAGTTCCAATAGGTCCAGAGATAGACTTCTCGCTTTAAAGAGAGATAAAATTTAAAGCTATTGCAAATTTAAAATTTAATAAACAAAAAAATCCTAGGTTTTTACGCCTAGGATTTTTTGACAATTAGAATAACTTTATAATAAATTTTGGCATAAACCATTTTTCTCTAGTTCTAAAATATAGCTTTCCAATTTTTTTGTAAGATTACTAACTATATCTTTGGGTTCTCTTTGAGTAACTAAATAAATAGTTCTATAAATACTATCCAATCCGTTAATTTTAGAAAGATTGTTATTGTATTTATTTAAATAGTTATATACGCAAACAGGCATAACAGCCCAGGCGTTTTTTGATTTAAGAAATTCATAAACTAATTCAGCTGAATCAACTGAAATTTTTGGTTTGGAAGTTTCGCTCCAAAAATTTTGGTTCCAAATTTCATAATCAGGTCCCCAATCTAAGTGAATCTCATCTTCTTTTTTAAGATCAAGCTCATTCTTAATACTTGAATAATCTGAATAATTATTATTATAAACTATGTATAATTCCTCTTTAAAAAGTTCTTTAGTTTTTAAATGTCTATAACCAAAGGGACGGGAAACTAAACCTAAGTCTAACTCATAAGTATTTATTAAAGTATAAATGCTATAGTTCCAATGTGAACTAATATATAGTTTTACTTTGTTAGAATCAGTAAAGTTTCTATAAAAAGAATTTAATAAGAAACTATTTAAACTATGAGGACCTCCAATCCTCAACTCTACTCTTTCTGAGTCATCTATTTTCCAATCTTCAATATCATCCATTAAAGATAAATATTTTTTTGCGAAACCAACAAAACTAATTCCTCTTTCTGTTAAACTAACTCCCCTGGACCCATGACCTCTAGTAAATAAATTAAATCCTAACTCATCTTCAAGTTTTGTTATTCTATCAGAGAGAGTTGATTGACTAATGAATAGAGCATTTGATGCTTTAGTCATGCTACCTAATTCTATAGTTTTAAGGAAAGATTCAATTTGTAGATAGTTCATATTTTAACTCCTTGCCATCGATTTTTCCGATTGAAAAAAACGTTTTTTTATATTTTTTTAAAAATGATGCCCTTGATATAATTAAAGAGCAATTAAAACTATACTACAACAACACGATAAAGTAAATGGGAGGGGGCAAATTATGATATCAACATTAAGCTTGAAAATCGCTTGGATATTTTTGGGATTTATGAGTATATTTCCATTTTTTTATTTAAAAAACAAGAACAAAAAGTAAGATATGGGTAATTTTAGGAGGAAAATAAAATGGCAAAAGAAACAATTTATATTAGTATTGTTATCCTTTTTATGGTTGGATTAGGAATTTTAGGTTTATTAATTGGTAGATCAATAAAGGATCCAGATGATTGGGTAGCGGCAAGTCAAAGTTTAGGTATTATACCTTTATCAGGTACATATTTTGCAACAATAGTAAGTGCAACGTCAATTGTTAGTTATACAGGATATTATTATTTAAATGGCTGGCCAGGAATGTGGAATTTCGGTGGAACATTACTAACTTCATTTTTAGCAGCTTTATGGGTTGCTAAAAGAATGAGAGAATATGGAGATACGACATTCCCGGAATATATAAGTAGAAGGTTTGGCAAAACACATTCTTTGTTAGCATCGATTGTTATATTGATTGGATCTGTTACTTTATTATCAGCACAAATTACTGCAGCGGTTGTAGTGATTAGGGCAATAGTGGATTGGAATCCAATACTAATAAGTATATTAGTTTTGATTGTGTTTGTATTATTTACAGCAGTTGGAGGCATGCTAGCGGTAGCGTGGACAGACACTATTTGTGCCTACACAATAATTATTGGTGTATGGGCAATGGCAATTAATTTCTTAATTAAATTAGGTGGTTTTGGAAGTATGATGGAAGGATTACATCAAATTAATCCGCAGTATGTTTCAGCTTTTTCAGACGCAATTACTCCATTAACAGCTTTAGGTTGGCTTGCAACTTGGGGAATTTGTAATTTTGGAGCACCTCAATTTGTAGGTAGATTTTTGTCAGCAACGACACCTGAATCAGCATCAAAAAGTCAGGCTATTACAGCTCTTATGTTAGGATTATTTATTACTCCACTTTTAATAGTAGGACTTGGAGGAAGATTAATCCTTCCAGGAATAGAGCATCAAGATCTAGTGTTCAATTCACTAGTTACTGAAACAGTACATCCTATTCTTGGTGGTTTAATGTTTGCAGCAGTAATAGCAGCTATAATATCTACAGCAGATTCTCTATTGTTATTAGCTAGTACAACATTTACTAGAGATATTTGGAAAGAGTTCATTAAGCCAGAAATGGAAAGTAATTTTGAGCTCAATATGTCAAGAATCGTTACAATTATAATTGGAATAATAGGTGTAGTTTTAACATTCATGCAAAGCGATGTAATTCAATCAATCCATGCACGAGCTATAACACTAATGGGATCTTCAATGGCTATGTTAGTTTTAATAGGAGCATTTAATAAGAAGATAACAAAAGCTGGAGCAATGGCTTCAATGATAGCAGGCTTTATAGTAGCTAGTATTTGGTATTCATTGGGACAGCCATACGGAATTTCGCCAGCATTAGCAGGACCAATTAGCTCAGGATTAGTAATGATAATAGTTAGCTCATTTACAAAACCTATGACAAAGGAAGAATTGGAACCATTCTTTCCCGAAGAAGTCTAGAGTTATATTTTAGTTAAAATTTAATAAAGAAAGGATTTTAAAATGAATTTAGATTTAGCAGTAATTAATGGTAAAGTATATATAGACGGAGAGTTTAGAGAAGTAGATTTAGGAATTAAGGATGAAAAATTTGCAATGATTTCTGAGCGAGGAATGCTCGAAGACTATAATGAGGTTATTGATTTAAAAGGAAAGTACGTAATACCTGGTGGAATTGACACACACGTACATTTTAGAGATCCGGGGCATAGTGAAAGAGGAACTTTTTATACAGAGTCTCAAGCAGCTGTGGCTGGTGGAAATACGACAATATTAGAACATCCTATATCATCACCACCTCAATATAATAAAGAAATATTAGATAATAGAAAAAAAGTAGCAGAAGAAAGACAAGGAGTCGTTGACTATGCTTTCTTCGGAGCTGCTGGAGGACAATATCCAGAAGAAATCACTAAACTTGCCGAAGAGGGTATAGTCGCGTTTAAGACTTTTTTACATGAAGCTCCTGAAGGAAGAGACGATGAGTTTAGAGGATTAACCATGGCTAATGATTACGAAATCCTCATAGGGATGAAAGAAGTTGCAAAGACAGGGTTACCTTTAGGTTCACACGCAGAAAACAATGACTTGATTCAAGGTTTTATAAAACATTATAGAGATGAAGGAAAAACTAGCTCAGAATATCACTGTAAATCAAGACCACCTATATCAGAATATTCAACTGTACAAAAGATGATTTTATTTGCAAAAGAAACAGGGTGTGTTTTAGATTTAGTTCACATTTCAACACCAGAAGCAATGCAAATGGCAAAAGAAGCGAAAGAAGAAGGACAGAAATTATTCTTAGAAACATGTCCGCATTTCTTGTTATTAAATGAAGATGCATTATTAGAACATGGTGCATATGCTAAATGCAATCCTCCATTAAGACCACAAGAAACAGTAGATAAATTATGGGAATATGTATTAGATGGAACTGTTGATTATATAGGAAGTGACCATGCTCCATTTTTAAAATCAGAAAAAGAAAAGAATGCAGAGGATATATTTGTTGCACCAGCTGGTTTTGTTGGAATTGATTTAAGAATTCCACTACTTATAAATGAAGCTGTATCTGGTAAAAGAGGATTAACTTTAGAAAGGGTAGTTGAACTATGCTGTGAAAACCCAGCTAAAGCATTTAACATATATCCTCAAAAGGGAGTGATTCAACCAGGTTCAGATGCTGACTTAGCTATTTTCAGTGTTGATGAAGACACTGTTGTGGATTGGAGAGATAACTACTCAGGATCTAAAGAAATTGCAAGAGTATATGACGGATGGAAATTAAATTGTAAAATGAACTATACAATTATAAGAGGAAAAGTTGTAATGAAAGATGGAAAAGTTGACCCAATTGCTGATGGAACTAAAGGATGGGGTAAACTTGTAAAAGCCAATCTAAATAAAAAATAATTTATATAGAATAAGATTACAACAAATTTAGTTGTAGTCTTATTTTATTGAAAAGGAGAATGAAATGAATTTTGAAAGATTTTATGGGAATTTAGAAAAATTTGCCGGCGTGGGAAGAGCTGAAGATGGAGGTATAACAAGGTTAGCCTTTTCTAAAGAATATTATGAATCAATAGAAGGATTAGAAAAATATGCAGCAGATAAAGGGATACAAACAAGAAGAGATAAAGTTGGGAATTTGTTTTTTATTTATAATCCAAACAACTCTAGTAAGTTTATAATGCTTGGATCCCATATGGATACAGTTAAATCTGGTGGACTTTATGATGGAGCCTTAGGTGCAATTACTGCATTAGAAGTATTAGAAACAATCAAAGAAAATAAAGTTGAATCTAAATATGGAATCATTGCAGTTGCATTTAATGCAGAAGAGGGTAGCGAGATGGGTGGTACCTTTGGTAGTAGGACTATTACTGGCAGAAATAATTTAAATGATGAAGGTTTGAAGAGTAAACTTAAAAAGTATAATTTAACTATTGGGGATTTGGAAGATAGTATTATAGATTTTAAAAAGATTTTATGTTTTTTAGAACTACATATCGAACAAGGTGGGGTTTTAGAACATGAAGGATTAGATATAGGTGTAGTTGATGGAATAGTTGGGATTACTAGATACAATATAACGATAAATGGAAGTGCAAATCATGCAGGAACTACTCCTATGAAATTAAGAAATGATCCTATAAAAAAACTTCCAAAAGTCTTAGAAAAATTATATGAATTAGCAGACGGTTATAATCATCCATTTGTAATGACAGTAGGTGACATTTTAGTAAAACCTGGAATGTATAATATAATTCCAAAAGAAGCAGAGATTTTAATTGAAGTTCGAGATTTGAATCAAAATAACATAGATACTTTTTTTAAAGATGTATATGAGTATTTAGATACAGAAATAAAAGATTATACATTTGTCAAAAATGTAGAAAAACCATCTGTAATATTAGATAAAGAATTAATGAAATTAGCAGAAAGCAAAGCAGAAAAACTAGGATTTAAGTACAAAGTCATGAGTAGTGGAGCTGGGCATGATGCAAAAGAAATAAGCCACTTGGTTCCAACTTCATTAATATTTGTTCCAAGTAAAGATGGCATTAGTCATTCACCTAAAGAATTTACAGAAAAAGAAGATTTAAAAAAAGGGATAAATCTAATATATGAAATGGTTGTTAGTTTATCGGGAGGATTTTTAGAATGAAAGGTTTATTGATTAATCCAAACAGCAGTTATGAAATGACAAGCAATTTAAAAGAATTGGTTAGTAAATTTACCTTGGATAATATAGAAATAGAAGTTATTGGAATGAAAGATACGCCAGAATTTATAGGTTCAAAAGAGACAATAGCTGAGAGCTTTAATTCAGTTAAAGAAACCATACTTGAAAATAAAGATAAATTTGACCTATTTATATTAGCTTGTCATTTAGATCCAAATTTGCAAAAATTAAGAACTGAAACAAAACAAATTATACTTGGAATTGGAGAGTGTTCATTATTATTTTGTAAAATGCTCGGAAAGAGATTTTCAATTGTGGGCTCATCTGAAAAAACTGTTGAATTAAAAAATGATATGGTATCTAGATATGGAGCTGAGGATGGTTTAGATTATATAGGTTATCCAGATAATGAATCTTCAGATTTATTAGTTGAAAGATTATCTGATGCTAGTAAGAAAGCAATAAATAATTATAATTCTGATGCAATAGTTTTAGGATGTGCTGGATTTGTAGACTTTGATTCATATATAGAATCAAAGATAGATAGAGATGTAATAGATGGCGTAATAGTGTCTTTAATGATAGCAGATGATTACGCCAAGTATAAAAAATATAAAAATAATAAATAAAAAATAAAGAATCCTAGGTTTTTTACGCCTAGGATTTTTTAAAGGAATATTTTAATGAATCTTTATTTTATTTTGAAAGTTTAGAAATAATTTGAGCAACTTCTGCTCTTGTAAGATTTGCCTTTGGAGAGAATTTATTTTCTGAAGTTCCCATTAAAATTCCCTTATTTACTAAGAATTGAATATCTTCATAAGCCCAATCAGAAATTTCCTTTTCGTCAGCGAAATTAACTAATTTAAGAGTTGAAGTGTCGTCGCCTATTAATTTTAAATAAGATGCTAAAATATGTGCCATTTCTTCACGAGTGATTTTTTCGGAAGCTATTGCCTTTGAAGTTTTTGGAAGAAGTTTATTATAAACTGCCCAATTCATGTATTCAGTGTAGAATTTTCCTGATTCAATATTTTCATCTTTAACTTCAGCATATTTTTTTGTGTCAATTTTGCCAAATCTACCTAAAATTGTAACAAATTCTCCACGAGAAATTTTTTCATTTGGAGAGAAGTAAAGATCAGATGTACCAACCATTAATTTTTTGTTTATAGCTTCAATTATTGGTTTTCTTGCCCAGTGATCGATTAAGTCAGCCTTTGAAACTTTAGAAAGTTCACTTTGAAGTGATTTTTCAAGCTCAAACACTTCTTTTTCCCATTGCATTGTCTTTGCAGTAGAAAATTCAGCTGCTTTTTCTTTATCCTTTGCGTAAAGAGCAATCCATTCTCTTTCAACTTCTGGAAGTTCCTTTTTAACTTTTTCTTCAAATTCATTTATTTTCTTGCGAGTAGGTTCGCCAAGCTCTTCCCTATTTCCTGAAACTAAATCATTTACAGATGAGCCAACCCAGTAATATGAATTTGCATCATAAGTTGCAGAATTATTTTTAGCTTCATCAGTTGAATCATTTATGTCAGGGAAAATTGGAATCCAAGGGATATTTAAAGGGCTTCCAAGAGTCATCCACATAATTCCAGGTGCATCCTTTGGATAACCCTCCTTGATTTGGAAGATGTGAGCTTGCATTGTATTGATGCTACCAATTGGCCTCTTGTGAGTCTTTGGGTTTGCTTTCCTTTCAGCTTTATTATCTGATGGAATATAATCTGTTCCTTCAAATCTATTTCTAAATACGTTTAGAGCATGATCAATTGTAATTTTTTCTGAATCTTTAGAAAGATCGTTTAATAGGTCAAATCTCTTAGCGTCGTAAGGAATTTTAGAATTTGGATCTAAGTCGTGAATGCCTGACCAAATTCTTGAACGGCTTGTATCAGAAATTTCCTTTGGTCCGTAAGATCCAGCCATGTCCATTAAACCCTCTTCAGTTTCTTTATAAGTCTTTGCATCCTTTGCAATTTTTACAATATCTTTGGAAGCAATTACATTTTCCTTATCTTTAAGGTCAACTCCACCTAGCCAAAAATCGTTAGGGAAAATACTGAATTTATCTGCAGGGTATTTAATTGCAACATATTGATGTCCAGAATAAATTTCCATGTACCAAACTTCATTTTGGTCACCAAAAGCAACTATATCTCCCATGGAAGCACCTTGTTTGTCAATTGTATCAGCTAAAAGTTCAATTGCTCCCTTAGCAGATTTTGCGTGTGCAAGTAAAAATGTAGTCATGCTTGCTTCATTTACACCATTTTTAACAAAAGGATCAGCTTTTTCAATTTCTTCAGATGGATCAGCAGAAACTGTACAGAAAATGCCAACGCCAGCTTCGTTGTAGCCAGCAGCATCGTATACCCCTTGTTCCATATCCTTTGGCTTAACACTTGAATCTGGAGTAGAGAAAAATTTTAATGAATCCTCAGGGTGTATGTATTCAAATCCGTTGTTTACGTCAACTAATTTGCTGCCTTTTTTAAATTCTCCACGCGGATGAGTTACAAGCCTCATAGTTCTATTTCTTTGGTAATCTTCAGTTCTACCAAAGATAAAAGATCCGTCAGCTGTAAGGTCCTTTCCTACAATAATTCCTGTACAGGCAAAAGTTGGTATTGCCATAGACATAATTAGTGTAGAGGCAAGACCTGCCACTAATAATTTTTTCTTACTATTTTTCATAGTAACCTCCTCATAAAAATTTCTCTTTATAAAATTGTTTTCCTTATGTATAAATACAAATTTAAAGAGTATTCTTAATATAAATTAACACTAGACTATAATAGTGTCAATGTTTTAATAAAGTACAATGATTTTGGTAAATAAAACTTAAAATCGATGCAATAAAGTTCATAAAAAATATCTGCAAATTTAAACTTTACAGATATCACTATTTTGTATTTTTGAAAAATTTTTAGAATTATTTTTACGATTAATTTTTGAAATAAGTAGACATACTAACATTCCTAGAGATGCAATTATTACAATTGAACCACCTGGTTTCACATCAAAGTAATAAGAGAGAGTTACGCCTAAAAGTGTGTAGACAACTCCCAAGAATATAGTATTAAAAAAAGTTTTTTTGTAGCTTCTACTTATTAAAAGTGAAGATGCCACAGGCAAAACTATTAGAGATGTTACCATAAGTGCGCCAATTATCTTTGATGAAAGTGCAATAGTAATTGCAGAAAGAAAGGTGAAAATTGCATTTATTCTTTCCACATTAACTCCACTCATCTTTGCAAGTTGTTTATCTACAGCTATGCTCAAAAGTCCAAAATAATAAATAAAAGATATTGCAACTACAAAAATAAAAGTTACAAGCACTATTATTACATCAATATTAGAAACAGATGCAATGCTTCCAAATAAATAAGCATCAAAGCTATTGCCACCTGGAGAAAAATCGGAAAGTACTGCCGCAAGTCCAAGGCCTACTGAAGTAATAATAGCGGTTGCCATATCTCCAAACTGAGGAAATTTTTTTCTTATTTTTTCAATTGAAAAGGCACCTATAATACAAGCTATTATTGCACCTATTAATGGATTAACAGAAAAAATAAGACCAATGGCAACTCCAGCTAGGGACACGTGGGAAAGGGCATCTCCGATCATGGCAGTTCCACGATTTACTATTACTATCCCAATAAGTGGTATTATTATGGAAATCATAACTGATACTAAAAGAGTTCTAATCATAAAACTATATTGAAACATTTACAAGACCTCCCTTTTTTAGTTCATAAATAGAATCCATTTTTAAATTATTCATTACCCAGTCCAACTCATGTGTTATTAAAATTATTGAAACTTCAAATTTTTCATTTAATTCTTCAATAGTTTTTGCAAACTGTGCTTTAGAACTTTCATCGACGCCAGAAGTTGGTTCGTCAAAGATCAAAATATCGGGCTCATTTACAAGAGCACGAGTGATGACTACCCTTTGTCTAAGGCCACCTGATAACTCTCTTATGGGATAGTCGGCATATTTTTCTAAGTTCATCTCTTTTAACAAAACCATAGTCTTGTGGTAATGCTCTTTTCTAGGTATTTTAAACTTGCCAAGACTGTCGTATAACTGCAAGGTGACAAGTTCCTTAACGGTAATTGGAAAAGTATATAAATTTTCCTTTTGTGATTGTGGTACATAGCCAATTTTTTTAAGTATATTTTTATTAAAATCTTCTTCAAAAATTTTAATGCTACCACTATCAAGTTTAAGTTCACCCACAATTATTTTTATTAAAGTTGTTTTTCCAACGCCATTTCCTCCAATGATAGTGATTTTTTCTTTATTTTTAACAGTTAAATTCAAATCTCTCAAGATAGGATCTCTATCATAGGAAAAATAGGCATTTTTTATTTCGATTGCCTTCATAAATCACCTCAATGAATCGTAAATAGTTTTTAGATTGTATTCAATCATGTCAATATAATCTTTGCCAACCTGATTTTCAATATCCTTATTTATATATTCCATAGAAATAAGCCCCTTTAGATCAGCACCAATTTCTTCAGCAATAATATCCGCACCATTTTTAGGCATCCCATATTCATAGAAAATTGTATTAATATGTCTGGCCTTAGAATCTTCAATAACCTTTATAAGTTTTTTAATGCTTGGAGAATCTGTGCTTGTAAGGCCTTGTAGCGGATACTGAATTAAATCAAAGTCCTTTGCCAAGTACGCAAAGGCAAAATGACTCACTATAAATTCTTTTCTCTTTGTATTTTTAAAGAGATCTCTATACTTATAGTCTAAAGCTGTGAGCTCTCTCAGAGTTTTAGAAGCATTTTTTCTATAAATATTTTTATTTTCAGGATATAATTGACTCATTTTGTATTCAATATCATTTACATATCTCTTTGCATTTCTAATACTCATCCATGAATGAGGATCATAGGTTATTTTGTCCTCATTAGTAGTGGAGGTATCTCGCAAAACTTTTAAATTAAGGTCATTACCATCAAGGTCAAGCATTTTATAAGAAAGCAAGTCTGTGGAAACTCTGTCACTAAACAATATCCACTTGCCTTTTTTAGGTAGCTTATAATAAATTTCACCATGTTCATGACCCATCTCCAGCTTATAGACTTTTTTATCTACGACATTAATTAAATGCTTTTGTGGAATATCTTCGCCAGTATCTTCCATTAATTTTCTTCCAATTTTAATAAGCTCCTTATTGGAATACTCTCTATCACAATATAAAAAAGCAATTCTCATATTGTCTTCGTGAGTGTGTCCAAAATCAAAGGAGTAAGTCTCTTTGCCGAAATTACCCATAACCATGTATTGGAAGTCGCCAATTGCTGCAGCACCTTTATAAGAAATAAGATTTACACCACTTGCCAAGTTAAGAATATCTAAATTTGGAAGAGTTTTTGAAATGGCATCGGACCAATGTTCTAAATTTGCTCCATTTATTATCAAAAGATCTGCCTTTGATAATTCTTTAATTTTTTTGGGAGTAGGCTCCCACAAATGAGGATCTTGATTTTTTGGCATAAACATTCTAAGGTCAACAGTATCGCCAACTACACTTTTAGCAAGACTATAAACTGGATAAAAAGAAGTGTAAACTACAGGTTTATCTATTGTATTTTTTTCTTTTTTACAAGAAATTAAAGAAGATGCCAATAGAATTACCAATATAATTTTTATTATTTTTGACATATTACTCCTCTCAGAAAAATATCCCCGATAAAAATCGAGGATAAGAAAAAGAAAAAATATTATTCAGCAACTTCTTCGTAAACTTGATCTATTGTAACTGTTGGACTTACAAAAGTAGGATACCAATTGTCCTTTGCTAACATTTCTTCTGTAGATTCGCCTACTCTCAAGTGGAAGTGTGGCATGTGTTCTTCTCCATGGACAGGCATCATTAAAATTGTAGGATATTTTCCATCGGAAGAAAATTCATACCAATATAAAGTTTTCCCACCATGTTCCATAGGATGTTTGTCAACATATTTGAAATTAGCTTTTTCTAACTCTTCTCCACCTGGTTTAGAGAAAAATGTAATGCTATCATCATCAACTTTAATTGCACCAAAATCAACAGCAGTGCGGTCGGCAAAATTTTGCTTAGCTTGCTCCGCTGTAATATTATCTCTCTTAGCAACTTCGTCGTAGGCTCCCTTTAAAGCATCGTCGTCGATAAAATTAGCAATATTATTCCATTCTCCTGACCAATCAGAAAGAGCAACATCTTGAGATTTTTCTTCAGTCTTTGCAGCTATATTTTGTTCCACCTTAGTGTGGTTTTCCTTTGAACTTGCATGATTTGTTGAATGGCTTGAATTATTTTTATTACAAGCAACAAGTAAAGTTGAAGACATGAGAACAACTGCCAAGGACATTTTAAAATTTTTCTTCATAATTCCTCCTAATTATTAAGTTTTGCTTTTGTTTAAGCTTAAAATATGAAAATAGCTAAATTTATAATTAAAAAATAGTAAAATTTATATTATAAAAGAGTTTACAAGATTTATTATTTGAAAATATGTCAAAGATTTTTATCAAAGCTTAAAATTCCATAAAATAAATAAAACAAAGCATAAATTGATATTAATTATCACTTAATACATAGTTTATCAATTTTTTTAAAAATATATTAAGGAATTTACTAAAATTTATTTAATAAACAATAATAATTATTGTTTAGAAATTGATTTTACAAAAATTGGGTATAGTATTACTGGTGATTGTATGAAAAATATTAAAGTTATATATTTAGCTGGCGGATGTTTTTGGGGAACAGAAGCCTATTTTAAAAAATTAAAGGGAATTGTTAAGACTTTAGTAGGATATGCAAATGGCGATAGCGATGAAACTAATTATGAAATTGTATCAAGGACAGATCATGCAGAAACTGTAAAAATTTATTATGATTTTTCCAAAATTTCTTTAACTGAGATCCTTCTACATTATTTTAGAATTATAAATCCAAAATCTATAAATAGACAAGGTAATGACATTGGAAGACAATATCGTACGGGAATTTATTGGGAAGAAAGGGATATTAATTCTGAAAAAATTGTGAAAGACTTTATAGAATATGAGGAAGAAAAAATAGGAAAAGTTGCTGTTGAAGTTTCTCCTATTAAAAATTTTGTTAAAGCAGAGGAATATCATCAAGATTATTTAGATAAAAATCCTAATGGATATTGTCATATAAATTTAAATTCAGCTGAAGACCCAATAATTGACGATGACAGAAAATTTATCGAGAAAAACAAAAGAGAGGTTTTAGATGATATCTCCTACGATGTAATGGAAAGGGCAGGCACTGAAAGACCTTTTACTAGTGAACTTAATAAAGAATATAGAAGGGGAATTTATGTCGACAAACTTTCAAAGAAACCTCTTTTTTCATCAAGGGACAAATTTGACGCAGGTTGTGGCTGGCCGTCTTTTTCTCGTCCCATTGTTTCAAATTATTTAGAAGAGAGAAAAGATACTTCCCTTGGAATGCTTCGCACTGAAGTTAAATCAAAATCTTCTGATTCACATCTTGGCCATGTATTTGAAGACGGTCCAGTAGATAGGGGTGGACTTAGATATTGCATAAATGGTGCGGCACTTGAATTTATCCCCTATGAAGAAATGGATGATAGAGGATATTGTGAATATAAAATTTTTGTTAAATAAAATTTTGCAATGATTTTAGGACCTAAAGTGTATTAGGTCCTTTTAGTAGCTTTTATAAATGTAATAGTTTGTAATTTTATGGTTATAGTTTTAGAAATAGATTGAAAAAGATTTTGTGATATGATAACCTATTATGACTGGGAAAACAATCCCAAATAAAAACAAAGGTGTGATAACAATGATTTTTACAGAAGAAGTTTTAGAGGAAGCTCTTAATATAGGCAGAAAATACCTACATGAAGGGGCTGTTGCAAATTACATTCCTGAACTCGCAAAAGTTGATCCAAATAAGATTGCAATTTCAAAAATTGAAGATGGAGATCTTTATAGTGTAGGCGATTCAAAAGTCAAATATTCAATCCAATCTATTGTAAAAGTAATTTTATACGCCCTTGCAATGAAAAACTATAGAGTATCAGAACTTAAAAGATATGTTGGCGTAAGACCATCTGCAAAACCTTTTAATTCTGTTATAGAGCTAGAGCTTTCAGAAAAAAGGATTCCCGTTAACCCCTTTATAAATGCTGGTGCAATTATTATAGTAGCTATACTATATAATGTGTATAGAGAAAAAACCTTTGATGTAATACTTGAAAAAGCAGGAGAATTTCTAGGAGAAGAAGTTGATTATAGCAGAAAAATTGCACAATCAGAAAAGGAATCTTCCTTTACAAATAGGACGCTAATTTATTTAATGTTAGCTAAGGAAATTTTGCCAAGCGATACAAAAGTCGAAGAAGTATTAGATACATATTTTAAAGCATGTTCAATTCTTGTAAGTACGGAAAACTTAGCACATATGTCTTATGTAATTTCTAACAATGGAGTAGATCTTAAAGGTAGAGAAATTATTACCAAAAAGGAATCAGAAGTTTTAAGAGCACTTATGGCAACTTGCGGAACTTATGATTATTCAGGAGATTTTGCAATAAGAGTTGGACTACCTGCTAAATCTGGGGTGGGCGGAGGTATAGTTACCGCATCAAGAAATAAAACTGGACTTGCAGTATATGCACCAAGGCTAGACAAACATGGCAACTCTTACAGTGGCGTTAGAATGTTAGAATACTTATCAGAAAAACTAGATTTGTCTATTTATTAAAATTATTAATAAAATTATAGTATTAGACCTAAGCAATTAGGTCTTTTTTGATTAAAAACAACGTGGTATTAAACAAACTAGGATTTATAATTTCTTTGCATAAAAATTAAATTATTTTCTTTCTATCTCCATTTCTCATGAGTAAAAATTTGTTTAACTACTTCAAGTTAGCACTAATTTTTTGAGTTATATTAATTTTACAAACTTTATAGAAGAGAAATTGAAAAAATGCTTATACAATCAAAAGTTGCGGCATATTTTCTTGTGATGATTTTACAATTTTGTTTTTTGTTAAAAAACATAATTTTTTTAGGAAATTTACAGATTGAAAACTTATAATCTAGATGTAAATTTAGAAGCTAGAAAGTGAAAGTAAATGATTTTTTATGTATGGACGAAAAATTAAAGACAAAAGAAGAGAATTAAATTTATCACAAGAAGATTTAGCTAATAAGCTTTTTGTAACTAGACAAGCAATTTTAAAATGGAAAAAGACAGGCATCGCCGACTATGGAAAATTTATGGAGTTAATATGTCATATTTTATTGAGGAAGGAGAAAAAGAATCAAAAAATAAATTAAGCAATAAGAAAATAATAAAAAAAGAAGGTGCTAGTTTATTTTTTTATATAGTCTTATATTTTCTGGGAATAATATTTTTTGCAGCCTATTATTTGTTTATGAAAGAATTTTTAAAACCTGATCTAAAGATTTGCCTCAAATAAATTTGACAATTTATATGACAATTGGAACAATCGCCTTTCCTCAAGCCTATAAGTTTGTGGAAAAGAAAATAGAAAACATTGAGTACAATTTATTTTCAAAGGTGGTGCTGTCTTTAGTTTATATTTTTGCTCTCATAATTGTTTTATACTTCATTCTAAAGAATAAAGAATCTAGTTTATAATATATTTTTTGTAAAAATTTCTCTAAAAATGGACTTAAAATGCCCTTTATGTTAAAATGATATCTATATGGAGGTGTTTACATGGATACCAGTCGACCCTGGAAAAATGTATTAGTCTATGCGATAAAGGAGAAATCTATAAGGCTTATAAATTCATAAGTCTATTTAATCATGCCTCTTTACCGCTTAGACAGCGGCTTTTTTTATGCAAAAAAGTCATAAAAATTAAGGAGGCTTTATGAAAAAATACAATAGAGAAGAATTATTAAAGACACAAGAGACCATTAATAGAATGGATCCAGTTGATATCGCAGAACAACTAGAGGAACTTCCAAAGGAAGATGTTGCCATTTGGATAAAACTTTTGAACAAAGACCTCTTGGCAGATGCTTTTTCCCTTTTGCCTGGAGATAAAAAAGTTGAAATAATAGGTTCACTTTCCCAAGATAAAATATTATCTCTTATGAAAGATTTGGAAGAAGATGAACTTGTAGACACTTTGCAAGAGCTGCCAGCCAATATGGTTAGAAAGCTCATGAACCACTTTATAGAAGAAGAGAGAAGACCAGTTATAAATGAACTTTTGGGCTATCCTCAAGAATCTGTTGGTTCAATTATGTCTGTTGGATTTATTTTTGTAAAAAAGACAGCAACGCCAACTCAGACACTAGAAAAAATCATTCATTCAGACTTAGACGCAGACAGATTGGAACAAGTTTGGGTTACAAACGAGTCCCTTGTGCTAATTGGTTATGTAAACTTGGCAGACCTACTTCGCAACAAAAATAAAAATATCGAAGAATTTATGCACCCAATAAACTCCAGCGTCTATGCAACAGATGATCAAGAAGTTGTGGCAAAACTTGCACATAAATACGATCTATCAGAAATTCCAGTGACGGACTCTGAAGGAAGGCTTGTAGGTATTGTACCAGTTGAATGGGCAATTGACGTAATGCACGATGAATATGAAGAGGACTTGGGAAATATCCACGGTATTAGCGAATCATCACCAGAACATTATTGGGACAAATCTGTATTTAGGCTTGCAAAGGATAGAACTATGTGGCTTATAATTTGTCTTGTAACAGCAACTTTTACAAGTTTTATAATAAAAAGGTATGAAACACTTTTAGCATCAAGCGTAGCACTCGCAGCCTATATTCCAATGCTAATGGACTCTGGCGGAAACGCAGGAACACAATCCTCCACGACAATAATTCGTGGAATTTACACAGGCGAAGTTGAATTTAAAGAATTTTTACAGGTAATGTTTAAAGAATTTCGCATTGGAATTATTGTTGGATTAATTCTAGTAGTAGTAAATATAATTAGAATGTCAATTTTAGACACTGTGGACATTGGCGTAACTCTAACAGTATCAGCTACACTACTTACTACCATAGTTTTGTCAAAGATGATTGGCGGAATACTTCCATTAATTGCAGAGAAACTAAAAATCGACCCAACTATTATGGCGGGACCGCTTATCACAACAATAGTAGATACTTTAGTATTATTTGTATATTTTGAAATAGCAACAGTTTTAATAAGCATTTAAATTAATAGATGAAAAAGTTAGAGGAAGACTTAAAAGTTTTCCTCTTTTTAAATGGAAAATAAAAATTAACACTTGACACAAAGGAGGTAACAGTATATTTTCAAAGTGAAAATATTAAGCATGAAAAAGTATGAAAAATTGTCAATTTTGTTCAGAGATTTAAAAATATTACCAGTGTTAGAATTCCATAAGTGAGGTGAAATTTTGAAAAAAGGTTTAATTATTCTTCTTGTATGTCTATCATTTTTTGCAGGTTTTTTTACAAATAAGACTATTGCAAAAGAAGACCAAGGATTGACAAAAACTCAAATGGAAAAATTGCTCAATAGAAAGATTTCCGAAGATGAGTGGAAAGAAATGACTCGTGATGGAGATTTAAAAATGATTGGTGGAGCAGATGGGCCTACACAAATTTTTACAAATTCAGATAAATAAAAATTAGAAGACAAAAAATTATGTAAAAAACTATGCCAAATATTTTGGGGCATAGCTTTGGTAAATCTTAAAGAAGGGGAAACTAATTGTAGTCTCCCCTTTTAATTATTTATAAAATTTTCTAAGTTTTCCTTGTTTTCTGATATTTTTTCTAAACTTGTATTTTCTTTTTCTAGCTTTTCTTCTACTTCTTTTCGATTATATATAAAGATTTCTTTTTCATTTTCATCTACATAATATAAATTATCTAAGTTTTTTATTAGGGAAAGAGTTGTGACTGCATTTTTAAACAAATCTTTTTTCTCTAAATTTTTATAATTTTTACAGAAGACTTTTAAACCATAGGGTTCTTTTTCTGATAGAATTTTTATTTCACTAGTTTGAAAATTTTCTGGGTATTTTTGCTTATTAATTATTTGGGAAACTTTTGAGTTGTCGCCGACAAAATCGGTTTTAAAATCGTATAATGTCTTTTCCTTTTTTTGACAAGCTGAAAAAATAAGAATAAAAGTGATTAAAAGTACTAGGTAAAATTTTTTCATTTCAATCCACCTCCTTGTTAAAGTATAATAAAAAAATAAAAAGTCGCAAGGACTTTTTAAGTTCAAAGTTTACATTATAGTTCTTAAAAATATTCCAAAAATTAAAATTATTAAAAATAATAGGGTAAATTTGTAGTTCACGCTTTTCTCCTCAAATTTATTTTAAAATTTCCTTTAATTCATTTATTAGAGTTAAGTTTGTAACATCGTATAAAAGTGGACTCACTGTCGCATACTTTTGTCCAAGAAAATATACATCTGAATCATTGGCACTATTTTCCTTTGGAAAGCCCTTTAGCTTCATGTTGTAACTTTCGCCGTCTTCTGATATGTCGTATATACTCATGACATCGGCACCAACTTTGCATACCTCTATCCCCTTTAATTCTTCGTAATCTAGATAGGGAACATTAATATTTAAAACTTGCAACTTTTTAAAATCTTCAAGTTTATTAAAAACATCCATGGCAACTTTTGCTGCTGTTTCAAATTTTGAATGACCTTTAACCCATTGAGCTGATACTGCAATTGATGGTATGTTAAATAGATTTGCTTCGATGGCTGCAGAAACTGTGCCAGAGTAGAGTACATTTGTGGCGGTGTTAAATCCAGAGTTAATCCCTGAGAAACAGTAGTCAAATTTTTCGTCTAAGAGATGTACTGCTGCTCTTACACAATCAGCTGGCGTGCCATATACGCAAAGGCTTCTTACATTTTCAAGTCCTTCTAATTTTGTATCTTGTACAATTAAGGGGCTTTTAAAGGTTATTGCGTGAGATTTTCCCGAGTTTTCGACATTTGGTGCTGCAATTGTAATTTCGTGGCCTTCTTTAATAAGTGCCTTTGCTAGGATCTCTATGCCCTCGGCGTTAATTCCGTCATCATTAGTAACTAGTATATTCAAATTTTCCTCCCTTTAAAGTTCAAACACTTTCGATGGCAAAAATCTTGGGGCAACATCTATTGTGTAGTCTATATTATCTTCTTTATGTTCCGCTGAGAGCAAATCTTTGACAGTCTTTAGTGCTACTTCTGGTAAATTGTTGTCCGACGAAAGATGTCCCAACAAAATTTTTTCCTTTTTCTTCTTTAACAGCATTGATAGGACTTCTGCTGCATTTTCATTGGAAAGATGTCCCTTTGTAGATAAAATTCTTTGCTTTGTGGGATAAGGATAACTTCCATTTATTAGCATGTCGACATCGTGATTTGATTCGAGATAAAAAAGTTCTGAATCGTCCATTTTTTCCATTGCATCTGCGTTTACCCATCCTGTGTCTGTGAGAAGTGAAATTTTTTTGTCGCCAGTTACTACAAAGCCACAACCACTTGCACAGTCGTGAAAAGTAGAAATGGGCATAATTTCTAAATCTTTAAAGGTAAAGCTCTTCCCATTTTCAAAGATAAAAGTGTTTTTTGGGTCAAGCTTTTTCACAACAGGAAGCATACCTTCAAGGGTCATCATATTAGAAAAAACTTTTATATTATGTCTTCTCGACAAAACTCCCACAGATTTTATATGGTCAATATGCTCGTGAGTTACTAAAATTGCATCGATCTCATTTGCCTTTACTCCAATTTTTTCCAAGTTGTCCTCGATTTTTTTGCCTGAAAGTCCAGCGTCTATAATGATTTTTGTATCTTTATATTCGATATATTGGCAGTTGCCACTAGAGCCACTTGCCAATGAGCAAAATTTCATAAAAAACCTCCAAGCCTATTCTAACACAGTGCCAATTTTTTGTTAAGCTAGTAATTGGATAGGACTGTGTATTCTCCGTCAGTAAATTTTACCTTCCAAGCTGGAATTGCACGACCATTTACTGCACGAGTTATGTCTTCGATATAACCCTGGTCTTCGGGATTAAAATAAAAACAGGGCATAATTTTTTCAATGGTCTTGTTATAGTAATCTGTTTTGTCTAATAGTGTCAAGAGTGCACGTGGCGCAGGTACTAGATATATTTTTTGGTCGGACTTCTCCATGACATTTAGCCAAAGTCTATCCATTGACATTACGCCTCTTGAGTCAATGACAAAATTTGTGTAAGAACTTTCTACTGGTGTGCTATCGAAAATTTTTGTGTAGTTTAAAATGTATTTATCGCCATCAATTTTGTAATAACTTAGATAAATATCCCTTGTGTCGTATTTCTTATCTAATAAAAACTTTTGGGCAATGTTTTGTGCTTCTTCTAAACTGTCAATTTTATATTTATTTTCCTTAATTCTATTTTCGTAAAAGGCTCGCCTTCCATTAACAAGGTTTATATATTCGCTGCCGCAAGAAATCTCTGCAAGGTCAGTGCTAGGTCTTTCAATTTGACCCTTTCCCTTAAAGTATCTGTCGTTTATATCTTCTTCTGTTGAAGTTTCAAAGGAAACTAAAACAGAGGGAAGTTTTTTAATTTTTCTTGGAATTTTTGTGTCTAATTTAATATTTTTTTCAGATAAGAGTTCTGTTACTTTATTTACAAAATCCCTTGTCGTAGATTCATTTCTGAGTCTGAAGTTAGTGTAATTTGTGTAGAAAAATAAAATTGCATTGGCAACTAATAATGCTATTATTAAAATTTTTTTAATTTTTTTCCAATCCATAATACTACCTTACCATCATTAAGTTTCCAGTTTCTGTGTCAAAATAATAAATATTACCCATGTAGAGAATTTCGTAGGCAAGCGTTGGTTCAGCTGCCTTGACATCGCTAAAGATTAAATAGACTAAATTTAAATTTTCTATTGAATTTAAAATATCCATGGTTGAATTATTTTTAAATAAATCTTTATTTTTATTTATAATTTTGTGAATTTTTTTAAGATAAATTTTTTCTTTTTTGTAAATTGGGTTGTCGTCTTTCCTAATGTAATATTCCCTATAATTTTTTACAAATTCAGAATACACATCAATTTCGATAAAACTATGTTCCTTTGAAGGAAGTACAAGGGGAATTTGTCCATCTTTTAGGTTAAAATAAAATCTGTAGCCAAGATTTTCGTTGTAATTGCAGGGTTCAATTTTTTCAAGATAAATTCCACTGCTAATTCCAGTTTTTTGTGCAATAAATTCCACTGCTCTATTGAGGGATTTATTTAGATCTCTCGCTTTTACATCAAAAAGTGATTCTAGAGAATATTCTATCATACCATCGTAGGAAAGTGATAGGTACTCATTTTCATAGATATAAGTATTTTTACCATCTACGGTGATTTCTCTAATGTAATCGATAGGAACGTTTAAAAATCTTTCGGCAAGAGTAGACTTTTTATCTTCTTCAAGATTATAAAGTCCAGATATATAAGAAACTTTTTGAAGAGAAATATAGTCTTCGTCAGGAATGTAAATATCCTTTTTAATCCCATAGGCTTCATAAAAATTTATGGAGCGAATCCCCTTCTCCTTTACTTCATCTATTATATCGTCAATGGGAAAATCAACTTTAATGTCCATTAGTTTATAAAAATTTTTGATCCCAGATATGTAGATTTCTCCAAGATCAGATATATATATGGAGTCTACACTAAGATTTATATCGTTGCTATTTCTATTGTCGCCAATTAAATTTACAAAAACTGATCCTGATAATGGCGAACTAAATTTAAATACAATGGATTTTTTCTTTTGTAGATTCAAATATTCTTCAGTGTCAATTAATTTTAAATTATCAGAAGTTGCTTTTTGTAGTTTTTCAGAAATATCTTGGGCAGTTTTTTTCCAATATTCAGAAAGATCTGTAGTCATATAATGCTCTCTATCGCCTAAATTTGCGACAATTCTTTGAGGAGTTAA
This sequence comes from Peptoniphilus grossensis, assembly GCF_001940285.1. NCBI lineage: Bacteria > Bacillati > Bacillota > Tissierellia > Tissierellales > Peptoniphilaceae > Peptoniphilus > Peptoniphilus grossensis. The sequence continues at coordinate 1,161,700 of NZ_MJIH01000001.1, read as the reverse complement.
AATTTCCTTTAAAAATTCATTTACATCTTCAACTGTTTTTGTATTTTTGTCTTTTGTGTCAAAGGAGAGCCAAAGATTTTTTGATTGGAAAACTAATAGGAGTATTAAAAATATTATTGACAAAGTAGATAAATATCTACGAAATTTTTTCATCTTTATCACCTGTTTTAAAGAGTAGAGTAATTGTTGTGCCTTCTCCTAAAACTGAATCTACCTTTAAATTTCCACCAAGGGATTTTATCATTTCGTTGGCAATAGAAAGGCCAAGTCCTGTGCCGCCCATTTCTCTACTTCTACCCTTTTCCACGCGGTAAAATCTCTCGGTAATTCGTGGAAGATCTTCTCTTGGTATACCAATACCATTGTCGGAAACTTTTATTTCAACAAAATCTCCAACATTTTTTGCAAATATTGAAATTTTTCCAAAGTCTGGGGTGTACTTGCAGGCGTTGGAAATAATATTTGTAAGAATTTGGTCAGCACCATTTCTGTCAGCGTAAATGTCCTTTATATCCATTGCAATGTCAAATTCGATTTTGTGATTTTTTTGCATGATAAGTAATGATTGAGATTCAATAGCCTCGTCAATAAATTCATAGGTATCAAATTTTACAAAATTAAAATTGTCCTTGTTGTAATCTATATTTGATAGAGACAAGAGATCTGTAACAATCCTAGACATCCTCGAATTTTCTCTGTCGATTACTTTTAAAAACTTCCTTTCAGAATCAGTGTCTAGGTCGCTATCTAAAAGAGTTTCTGTGTAAGATTTAATTGTAGTAATGGGAGTTTTTAGTTCATGACTTACATTTGCCACAAATTCCTTGCGCATAATATCGAGCAAGTGTTCCTTATTTACATCTTGAAGCACAATTATTAGTCCAGAATTTATAAAGGCATCGGATTTATAAGGGGCATACTTAATTTTGTAGAAAGTGTCGGAAATTTTTGTAAGCTCTTCTCCCTTTAAAGTATCTTCGTTTTTGTAGTCGATATTGTAAAGATTTATACTTTTTAAATTTATTTCACGGTTGAAGTCCTTCTCAGAAATATTTAAAATTTTCTTGGCAATGGAGTTTGCGTGGATTAATTTATTATTTCTGTCAATGGCAATTACACCTTCAGCCATGTAATTAAAAATTGTGTTTAGCTTTGACTTTTCAAGGTCCATTTTTTCTATAGTCTCGCGAAGTTCCTTTGTTAAAAAGTTAAACATCAGACCTAATTCACCAATTTCATCGTCGCTTTTTACTTCAACGCTTTGGTTAAAATTACCCTTTGCCATGGCACTTGCCTTTTTTGTAAGGGCACGAATTGGGTTTGTAATGGAATTTGCTATAAAATATCCCAAAATTGATGTAGTAACAAGAGAAATAATAGTTGCATAAGTAATTATTACTTTTGAGTCCTCTATTACAGAATAAATAGAATTTAAATTTCTCGTCATATAAATAATTGCAAGAATTTTTCCATCGCCAGATAAAATTGGTCTTGCAATATGTTTTTCAATGCTGCCTTCGTTTTTATATTCAACTATTTTTTCACGAGTTTTGCCTCTTAATGCATCCATTACAAGTTTTGGCTCAATGAGTTTAAGGGTATAGGCATCCCTAAAATTTTCTGATGAAATATTTTTTGTGCTTGCAAGTATCCTTGGAGCTTTTTCTGGGGAAATGATGTAAGCGGATTCCTCACTGGAAATACCCCAGTCTTTTAGAGTCGCATCAAGCTGGGGTAGTGTTTCATAATTATTATCTTTAAAAAAAGCTGAAGTTGTTGTTGCAAGTGTGTCCATGGTTTTTACCATGGAAGTAGTTGCAGTTTCTATCTGCACATTTTCAAGTCTATCTATTATAAATGTAGAGGCGATGAACATGGAGATTAAAACAAGTACTACGTAAATTAAAATAAATCTCGATTTAATAGAATGGCTCATTAGGATTCTCCACTATCTGATGAAAATAAATATCCAACTCCTCTTTTAGTTTTGATGTATTTAAAATCTTTGTTTTCATCCTCAATTTTTTCACGGAGTCTTCTTACAGTTACATCAACTGTTCTTATATCGCCATAATATTCATATTCCCAAACTTCTTCAAGGAGTTCTTCTCTTGAAAAAACTATACCAGGGTGTGAAGCTAAATATTTTAAAAGTTCAAACTCACGGAGAGTGAGTTCGATGTTTTCGCCCTTTCTCTTAACTTGATATTTATTTAAGTCGATTTCAAGATCCATAACCTTTAAGACTTTTGTATCTTCTTCCTTTTTTTCCTGTGAATCAAAGCGTCTTAGGACTGCCTTTACTCTTGCAAGGAGCTCTCTCATAGAAAAGGGTTTGACCACATAATCATCTGCACCAAGCTCAAGTCCAAGGACTTTATCAACTTCGTCTTCTCTAGCTGTTAGCATAATAACAGGTACATCAGAAAATTTTCTTATTTCTCTAAGGGCTTCAAAACCATTTAACTTTGGCATCATAATGTCTAGTAGAATTAAACCATAATTGTTTTCGCCTGCAAGTTCAATTGCACTTTTGCCGTTGTCGGCAGTGTCAATTACATATCCCTCTTTTTCAAAATTAAATTTTATAATTTCAGAAATTGCAGATTCGTCGTCTACTACGAGTATCTTCTCTTCCATAAAACCATCCTTTATTTTTTATCAATTTTTGTGAAAATTTCGTCATTTCCCTTTTCTGAATATAGAATTAACAGAGTTTTTGTGTCGATTACTCCTTCTATTTTTAAAATAATATCATAAAACCTTGTAAGGTCTGAAGTGTTTACAGTTTTTATTCTCAACATAATGCAGTGTTCACCTGTAACTCTAAAACATTCAAAAATTTTAAATTTTTCATCCTTTATTTCCATGATTTTAGAAATTAGATTTTCAAAATTATTTGTATTAACTTTTACAAGGACATAAGTATCTATATTGTAGCCGATTTTTTGCCAATCAACTAAGACTTTATAGCCCTTGATAAACCCAGCATCTTCCATTTTGTATATTCTTCTATGGATAGCAGGTCTTGTAAGATTTAACTGCTTTGAAATATCTTCATGACTCATTCTTCCATTTTTTCTCAAAAGCTCTAAAATTTCGATATCTATTTCATCTAAATTTTCATTTTTCCGCATAAAGACTCTCCTCGTTACGAATTGTATAATTTTTTACTATCCTACTTTATTTTAACATAAATTAAAAAAAATTATATATATTTAAACTTTGTAGAATTATATAAACTCCAAAAATATTATTTAATAAATGATAAATCTTTATAGAGATTATAAAATAGTATATAATAATTTATACGGAGGAGTTTATGGAAAATTTTTCAGCTCTTAGTTTTAGAAAAATGGAAGTAGAGGATGTTTTTACTTTTAGAAACTGGGGTAAACATAATTCAATTTTATTTTTAGAATACAATTTTATTGAAGAGGGAGAAGAAAATATTATAGATTGGTACAATTGGAAGACCAAGCGACCCTTTTCAGAGTATTATGTAATTCTTTTAGAAGAGAAAATAATTGGCTACCTATCCTTAAAAAACATCAATATTTTTTTAAAAAGAGGAGAACTTGGAATAGTGCTTGATCCAAATTATATAAATAAGGGCATTGGCAAAAAAATCCTAAAAATTTTTTTAGATTATCTAAAAAATAGAAATTTTAAAAAGATAATTTTACTTGTAGCAGATTACAATAAAAGAGCAAGAAAAGTTTACAAAAGCCTTGGGTTTACAAAAAAGTATAAGTTTCTTATGCGCTTTACCAATGGAGAATATGACGAAAATAATTTGGATTTTAAAAATAATAGTGAATCTTTTAAAATTATTTTTAATAAAACTTTTTATTACTCCGTAAAAATGGAACTAGACCTTGAAAGGGATTGGTGATATATGTTTTTACTTGAAAAAAATAAATACGACCTTGGAGAGACTTCCATAGAAAATATTTTTATAAATGATTTTATGCCTGGAGCCAATGGTGAATTTGTTAAAGTCTATATACTAGGCTACAAATTTGCAAAGGAAAATAGAGAAGACTTGACTAATGAAAAGCTCGCCGACTACCTTGGCATACTGGAATCTGATGTCAATAGAGCGTGGCAATATTGGCAAAAGATGGGCATAGTTGAAATAGAAAATGAAAAGATAAAGTTTGTGAATTTAAAAGAACTCTACATCAACAATGTTTACAACTTGAAAGAAGAGAAAAAGAAGGAAAAGGGTTATTCAGAAATCGTAGAGAATCCAACTTATGCGAATTTACTCACTAGAGTAGAATTTTTGATGAGAGAGCCCATTGCTCCAATGAAAAAAATTGATATTATTAATTGGATTACATCTTACAATATGCCAGCTGATTTAATCGAAGAGGCATTTTTTTATACAACGGAAATTAAGGGAATTTACAATATTTCCTATGCTGAGCAAGTCGTAAGAAATTGGTCTCGCGATAATATTAGGACCATGGAGGATGTTGAAAAATCTTATATTGAACACGATGTAAAATATTATAGATATAAAAAGGTCATGCGATATATTGGAGTGGACAAAAAATTCTCACAAGTTGATTTTAATATTATTAATTCATGGTTTGATGAATTTAATTTTTCCAAGGACTTGATCCTAGCTGCTTGCAATAGGACTTCAAAAATTTCTAAGCCCAATGTAAATTATGTCGATGCTATTTTGAGGAAATGGAAGGAACTTAATATTAATTCAGTTGAAGAAATTGAAGAAAAGGACCAGAAGAAAAAGAAAAGAAAACCAACGGCTTTCCATAATTTTAAGCAAATCACAGATAAATATTCAGAAGATGAATTAGTTGATGTTGCAATGCGAAAACAGCGTGAAGGTTTTAAAAAATTAGGTGTTGATTATGGAACTCACGGCAAAGATAAGTAATTATTACGAAAACTTGAGAAAGAAAAACATTGAGACTCATGAAAAAAGAGTGGAAGAAATTTACAAAAAAATCCCAGAAGTAAGGGAAATCGATGGGCTTATTAGAGATATTGCTCTAAGGGCTTCCATTGAACAGATAAAAAATCCAAATCAAGATAAATCCATAGAGCAGTCGGAAAAAATTTATACATTAAAACTTAAAAAGATGGAATTTTTAGAAAAAGAAGGTTATCCTAGAGATTATCTTGAAGAGATATATACCTGCAAAGATTGTCTAGATACAGGGATCAATGAAGATAACGAGAAATGCCACTGTTTAAAGAAACTAATTGTATCTGAACTATACGACATGAGCTCAATTTCCTATATGCTTGACAAAGAAAATTTCGATAAATTTGATTTAAATGTTTTTTCTGAAAAAGTTTATGAAGAATTCAATATGTCGCCAAGGGAAAATATGAAAAACATCCTTGCAATTTCAAAAAGCTTTATAAATAATTTCGATGAAAAAAATGATGTGAATTTACTTTTATGGGGACCAACAGGACAGGGCAAGACCTTTTTACTTAATTGCATAGCCTCTGAACTCATAAAAAAAGACATAATAGTTATTTATCAGACTGCCTATGAAATTCTAAAGACAATTGAAGATAGAAAGTTTAAGAATATAGATGACGATAAGTACAATTTGTACTTTGAGTCCGATCTTTTAATCGTAGATGACCTTGGGATTGAACTTGTAAACTCTTTTACAACTTCAGAGATTTTTAACATTATTAACACAAGACTTTTGCGAGGGAAAAAAACTTTAATTTCTACAAATTTATCGCCTAAAGAACTTTCGGAAACCTATACTGATAGAGTTTTTTCACGAGTTTTTCAAAAATTTGTGCCAATTAGGTTTTTTGGACCAGACCTTAGATGGCAATGAAGGGAGAAAAGATGAAATTATCAAAGAGAATTGAAGGTGTAGAGTATTCTGCAATAAGGAAGCTTACACCCTATGTTGATAGGGCTAAAAAAGATGGAAAAAAACTTTATGAACTTAATATTGGCGCACCAGATATTGACGTGCCAGATATTTATTATGACACTTTTCAAAAAATTAAAAAGGGTCCGCTCCCTTACGCATATGCACAGGGAATTAGCGAATTAAGAGAGGCAACTGCAAATTATTATAAAAAAAGAAATATAAATTTTGATGCAGATGATATTTACATCACAAATGGAGCAAGTGAAGCTATTTTATTTACATTTCAAGTTATTGCCGATGAAGGAGATGCAGTTCTCACAACGGATCCCTTCTATACAAATTACATGACAGTATTCGAGCAACTTGGAGTTGAATTAAATGTTTTTAAAACTGATCCAGATAAGGGTTTTGCCCTTCCTGAGGAGAAAGAAATTGAAAAGCATATTACAGACAAGACAGTTGCAATTTTACTTTCAAACCCAACTAATCCAACAGGAGCACTTTATTCTGAAGGAGAAATTATTAGAATAGTCAATCTCGCAAAAAAATACGACTTATTCATTATAGCAGATGAAGTGTATAGAGAATTTGTCTACGATGGCAACAATTATAAATCCTTTGGAGAGGTGGGAGGAATCGAAGAAAACTTAATTTTAATCGATTCAATTTCAAAGAGATTTGGTGCTTGTGGTGCAAGAATTGGCTCAGTTGCATCAAAAAACAAAGCCTTTAATGATGGAATAAATAAACTTTGCAATTGTAGACTTGCTGCACCAACTATTGAACAAATGGCTGCTGCAAAACTATATGAAATAGACAAAAGTTATTTTGAAGAGGTAAACAAAGAATATCAAAAAAGACGCGATGTAATTTATGAAGAATTAATTAGCATTCCAGGCGTGAAAGTAAAAAAACCAAAGGGAGCTTTTTATGTAATGCCAAAACTTCCTGTCGACGATACAGAAAAATTTGCAATATGGATGATTGAAAACTTTGATATTGACGGAGAAACTCTTGTATTTGCACCAGCAAAGGGATTTTTTAAAAACAAAGAAGAAGGAAAGCAAATGATAAGACTTGCTTTTATATTAAATACAGATGCTCTTAAAAAAAGCATGAAAATTTTAAAAGAAGGAATTAAGGCTTATGTGAGTGAAAATGAATAGAGATAAGATTTTAAAAATTTTAGAAAAAGTTTTAATTTTTATAGCAACACTTATAATGATTTCAGTTTTAGCAAATCAATATATAAAGACAAGTGCAGGTGCAATAAATGAGACTCTAAGAAGGGTACAAATTATTCTAGCAATTGTCATAGTATTACTAACTCTTTTAATGGCAGCGATAAATAAAAATAGAGCATTGTTTTTTATTTTAATTGGATTTTACGCTTTGACGGGAATTTTGTTCTATGTATTTAAATCTGCAAATAAAATTTAAATTTGATTATTTTGCAACTTTAATTAATTAAATATGTTATAATTAAAATATATGGAACTGTCATAGGCAGTTCCTTTTAAAAAATAGGAGAATTATGAATCTATTACTTATAACATTAGTATTATTATTGGCGATTATCGCCACAAAAATTTCAAACAGATCAGGCCTTCCCGCACTGCTTTTGTTCTTGGCACTGGGAGTTTTATTTTCAGCACTAGGGTATGATTTTAATAATTATAAAGTTGCAGAAAACATTGCCTCAATTTCACTTATGATAATAATTTTTTACGGTGGATTTGGAACGAACTGGACAATGGGTCGTCCTACTGCCAAAGAGTCCATAAGCCTTGCTACTTTAGGTGTTTTTGCAACTGCAATATTAACTGGACTTTTTTGCCATTACATTTTAAAAATTAATTTTTTGGAATCAATGCTACTTGGCTCAGTTGTTGCTTCAACAGATTATGCTTCTGTATCCAATATTTTAGTTTCAAAAAACTTAAACTTAAAATATTCCACAGCATCACTTCTTGAAATCGAAAGCGGTTCTAATGACCCTACGGCATATACAATGACAATGGTGTTTTTGTCAATTTTATCTGGTTATAGTGTTTCAGTTCCAGTAATTATTTTGCAACAAGTTGTCCTTGGAGTTCTCGGTGGATTTTTACTTGGATTTATTTTTATAAAAATTATAAAGATATTATCCCTTGACGAAGAAGGACTCTTCTCAGTTTTTATAGCAACGATGATGTTGGGAACTTATTCTCTAACATCACTTGTTGGTGGCAACGGATATTTAGCATTATATATCCTTGGAATTTACATTGGAAATCACGAGTTTAGAAAAAAAAGAGATGTAGTATTTTTCTATGACGGGCTTTCAACAATTTTTCAGATTGCAATGTTTTTCTTATTGGGACTTTTGTCTGACATACACTTGATAATAAAGGCAATTCCAATTGGATTTATGATTACAATATTTATGTTAATTATAGCAAGACCACTTTCGGTTTTTGGATTAATGGCACCCTTTAAGATGAAAAAAAATCAGTTGACATTAATTTCCATTGCAGGACTTAGAGGAGCAGCAGCCATTGCCTTCGCTATAATGGTTGTAAACTCTGGAGTAAACATCTCCATTGATATTTTCCACATAGTTTTTGTAATTTGTATATTTTCACTGTTAATACAGGGAACAGCACTGCCCTTTGCCACAAAAAAGTTGGACATGTATGACCCCGATGACTCAGTTTTAAGGACCTTTAACTATTATTCAGACAAGACAGATCTTGAATTTATAAAAACTTATGTTGCAAAAAATTCTCCGTGGGTAAATAAAAAAATATCTGAGATAGAATTAGCCTTTAATATAATAATTGCAAAAATCGAAAGAGATAAAAAGAGCATCGTACCAAGGGGCAACACCTACCTTAGAGACGGAGATATAGTTGTACTAGGTGGCGAAGCTTACTTCGATTCAACAGGTCAAGATCTATTAGAAATAAAAATTTCCGATACTCACAAATGGGCAGGCAAAAAAGTAAAAGACCTTTACATTGATAAACATGAACTTATAATTATGGTGCAAACTCCAAGTGGAGACATAATTGTGCCAAGGGGCGATACTGTTTTAAATCCTGGGGATAGAGCAGTTATTTCAAAAGAAACAAATGAAATAGAAGACCCAGAATAGGAGTAAAATATGCTAGATTCTAAAGAAGTAAGGGAAGCAAAGGATGCCCTTTTAGATTTAAGAAATGAAATTGATGAAGTTATAAAAAACACAGAGAGTGCACGCAACTGGAGCATAGCTGACATTTTTGCAGGCTCTAGCATAGTGGGCTTTGTAAAAAGATCGAAAATAAAGGATATAAACGAAGGTTTAGAAGTTATTCGAGAAAAATTAGCAATTGCCAAAAAAGAACTTGGCGATTTGAAGTTAAATTTAGACGAGGAAATAAGCAACACAAATTACGATTTTTTTGTAGATGTAATTTTTGACAATATATTCACAGACCTTCGAGTGGATAGAGACATAAAAGATGTAAGAGAAAATTTATACAATCTTCGCAAAAGAGTTGAAGAAATTTTAAAAAAATTAAATTAAATCTTGACAGAAAAAATTAAAGATGTTAACATAATTAAAAATAAAATTAAACCATTTGAAGAGAAGAGTAATCTTACTTGGAATTTTACAGAGAACCCCGTTTGGTGAAAGGGGCAAAGGAAAAGAAAGATGAACATGGCCTCTGATGGGATTAGTCGATATTAGACTTTTACGGGAGCTCCCGTTACAGAGATAGAGTATGTTGGTACTTGAGAGTGGCATTTATGCAAAATAGGTGGTAACGCGGAAAATTTCGTCCTTATTGTTTTTAAAACAGTAAGGACTTTTTTTATACATTCTCAAGATGAATTGAAAAGGAGAAAGAAAATGACAAAAATTTTAGCACCAAGTAAGTATGATGTAGTAGGATCTTTTTTAAGACCTGTGGAACTTAAAATTGCGAGAGAAAAATTTAAAAAGGGAGAAATAGACTCCAAAGAACTTAAAGAAGTTGAAGACAGAGAAATTGAAAAATTAGTTAAAAAAGAAAAAGAAGCAGGATTAAAAATCATATCTGATGGAGAATTTAGAAGAAGCTGGTGGCACTACGACTTTTTTTGGGGACTAGAAGGAATTGAAAAATATATTTTAAAAGAAGATGAACTAATTCACTTCCATGGTGAAACACTAAGACCTGAAGGAGTAAAAATTGTAGGGAAAATTGGCGGAAAAAATCACCCCTTTTTAGAGCACTATAAATTCATAAAAAAGTTTGAAGATGAAAATACTGTAGCAAAACAAACAATTCCATCACCAGCACAACTTTTAAGAACTGTCTATAAGCAAATAGGCAGCGGAGAAGTTTATAAAGATGAAAATAAATTTATAGAAGATGTAGCAAGAGCTTATGGAGAATTTTTTCACGAAATTTATGAATCTGACGGCAAGAATATTGAAGACTTAAAGAAAATTTATCTAGAAATAAATAATAGAGCAATAGAAAAGGCACCAGATGGATTAAATATCACAACACATATTTGCAAGGGAAATTACAAATCATCTTATCACTTTAAAGGAGCCTATGATGCAGTAGCTGATTATGTATTTGCAAAAGAAAAGGTATCGGCTTTCTACCTTGAATACGATGACGAAAGAAGTGGCGATTTCAAAGCACTTTCTAAAATTCCAGAGGGCAAGAAGGTAGTCCTTGGCATAATAACAAGCAAAAGGCCAGAACTTGAAAATAAGGAAAAACTAAAGGAAAGAATAAAAGAAGCCTCACAATATATCTCTCTAGAAAATATATGCATCTCACCACAATGTGGATTTTCATCAACAGAAGAAGGAAATACATTGACAGAAGAAGATCAATGGAAAAAAATTGCATTACTAAAAGAGGTCGCAGAAGAAGTTTTAGAATAAATAAAAATAATATTCATATTAAATTTTAAACTTAATAAATACAAAATCCTCGAGTTCTCGGGGATTTTATTTTTGCTTATATATGAACATGTATAGAAGTAAAGTTATAGTTATTTTAAATTATTTATCTATTTAAAAATAAAATTGTATTTTTTAAATTAAAAATGTTAAAAACCAATTTTAAAACAAAAGGATTAACTCAACACTATAAATCAAAAGAATTATGTATTTAATGGGAGCCTAAACTTTATATGAGAATTGATTTAAACAGATATAAAAAATTTATTTAAATGTAAAAATGTTTTTAATATTCTTCAAATAGACTAGACTACATATTTCTTTTTTGATATTATTAATTTGATAGCATAATTATAATATGAGAGGAGATAAAAAATGCAAGATTCACAAAAGAAAATAAAGTGGTATATGCTGTCATTTATGGCATTCTCTACTTTATGGGGCTTTGGAAATGTTGTAAATGGATTCGTGTTCTTTAACGGAATTCAAGTAATATTTTCATGGATTCTAATGTTCGCACTTTACTTTATACCCAATGCTTTAATGGTAGGAGAACTTGGTTCGGCCTTCAAGGACGAGGGTGGCGGAGTTACTTCATGGATTAGAGCAACTTCAAGCGATAAATTAGCTTATTACGCTGGATGGACTTATTGGGCATGTCATATCACATACATTGCTTCTAAGGGTTCTGGTGGACTAAAGGCAATGAGTTGGATGTTTTTCCAAAATGCAGAAGTTTATGACTCATTACCTACTGTGTATGTTCAACTTGCAACTTTAGCGGTGTTTTTAATATTTTGTTGGGTAGCTAGTAGGGGACTTAATCCACTTAAAAACTTGGCAACTATTGCTGGTTCTAGTATGTTTGTAATGGGAATTCTTTACATATTGATGATGTTCGCTGCACCAAAAATAAATCCTAATGGTGGTTACCAAGCTATGGACTGGTCACTTGACAATTTAATTCCAACATTTGATATGAAGTATTTTACAAGTTTATCAATACTTGTATTTGCCGTTGGTGGAATTGAAAAAATGAGTCCTTATGTAAATCATATGGATGGAAATTCTTCAACTGAGTTTCCTAAATCAATGATTTTTGCAGCGGTAATGGTAGTTATTTCGGCTATATTTGGTACTATTGCAATGGGCATGATGTTTGACCCTGCTATAATTAATTCGGACCCAGCAACTTTTGACTCTTATGCAGCAAATGGTGCTTATTGGGCTTTCCAAAAATTAGGAGAATATTATGGTGTTGGCAATGCAATTATGATTATTTACGCGTTGTGTAACATGATCGGTCAATTCTCTACGCTTGTTGTAAGTATTGATGCACCATTAAGAATGTTACTTGACGACGACAGGACAAATAAATATATACCGAGAAAGCTTCTCAAGAAAAATAAATATGGAGCTTATATCAATGGAATTAAACTTATTATAGTTCTTGCAGGTTCTATTATTCTTGCACAAATTCTTGTGCCTGGTGCGGCAACTGTATTAAGACAACTTACAAAACTTAATTCAATTACAATGCCACTTTGTTACCTATGGGTATTTTTAGCATATATTTACTTGAGAAAGAATAGAAAAGATGTAAAAAGAGATTTCTTCTTTACTCGAAATCAGGGAATTGCACTATTTTTTGGATTCTGGTGCTTTATAGTAACATTAGCTTGTTGTATACTAGGTATGATTTCAGATGATCCAATGCAAATGGCACTTAATGTAATTACACCTCTTGTACTTGTTGCACTTGGAGTAATTTTACCAAAGCTTAGAGCAAAGGAAGATAGAAAACTTAACTAAATTCTTAAAGGAGGAAGCATGAATTATTTAGAAACTTCAAAGGAATTGTTAGAATTTATTAGAAAAAGTGCAAGTATGTTCCACACAATTGACACTGTAAAATCTTATCTTGACGCAGAAAACTTTATTGAAATAAGAGAAGGTGAAAGTTGGAATATTGAAAAGGGCAAAAATTATTACACAACTAGAAATGATTCTAGTGTAATTGCATTTAAAGTAGGTAAGGATCTTTCGGACTATCACTATCAACTAGTAGCTTCCCACTCTGATTCTCCAACATTTAAAGTTAAGAGTATTCCAGAACTTGAAGGACCTGGAGATTATATAAAGTTAAATGTTGAAGTATATGGAGGACCAATTGACTCCGTTTGGTTTGACAAACCTCTTACAATAGCAGGAAGAGTGCTAGTTGAAGAAAAAGATGAGATTGTATCTAAACTTTTATATATAGACAAAGATATTTTAATTATTCCAAATGTAGCAATCCATATGAATAGAGATGTAAATAAGGGCTATAATTATAATAGACAAGTGGATTTGCTTCCATTATTTACTACAGGAGCAATGAAAAAAGGTGATTATGATAAAATGATCGCTGATGAACTTGGAATAAAGGTTGATCAAATTATTTCTAAAGATTTATTCTTAGTAAATAGACAGGAAGGAAAAATTTGGGGATACAAGGATGAATTCATATCTTCACCTAAACTTGACGACTTAGAATGTGCTTTTACTTCACTTAAAGCCTTTATTCAAGGGTCAAATGATAAGGCAGTAAATGTCTACTGTTGCTTTGACAACGAAGAAGTTGGTTCAAATACAAAACAAGGTGCAATGAGTACATTACTTCACGACACATTAAAAAGACTTAATGCATCTCTTGGCTTTGAGGAAGAAGAATACCACAAGGCTGTGGCAAAATCCTTCTTAATAAGTGCAGACAATGCCCACGCAGTTCATCCAAATCATAAAGAATTAACTGATGATGAAAATAAAACTTTCATGAACAAGGGAATTGTTATAAAAGAAGCGGCAAATCAAAAATATACATCAGATGCTTTTTCACAAGCAGTATTTAAAAAGATTTGTGCTTTAGCAGATGTACCAGTTCAACACTTTGCAAATAGAAGTAATATGCAAGGAGGTTCAACTCTTGGAAACCTATCTAACACACAAGTTTCACTTCACGCAGTTGACATTGGACTTCCACAACTTGCAATGCACTCAAATTATGAAACAGCTGGCGTAAAGGATCCAGTTTATATGATTAAAGCACTTACAAAATATTATGACTTAAATATTAAAATTAATGGAGCATCAAAAATTTCTATTGAAGAATAATTTTTGCTTACTAATTAAAAAATTATTTTAGTAAAAATTAAATAGTACTTTTAAAGAGCAGACATGTAAAGTTTGCTCTTTTTTCTTGCAAAAAATAATGAAACAAATTTTGATTTACCTATTTTTTACCTTTTCTTATCTTAAATTAGACAAAGTTAATCTATATTAGCAGTGAAAAATAATCATGGAGGTATAAAAGTGAAAAATAATTTAAAAGTAAAAGCATGCTCATTATTTTTATTTGTGGCAATGTGGATTTTTTTAATGCCAAATTCTATTTTTGCAGAGAAAAATGTTATAGCAGAGTGGAATTTTAATAGGGATAATTCGACAGGATCTATATCTGAGGGTGATCTTATAATTAAAGATGCAAGTGGAAATAATAATGACTTAATAATGCAAACTTATACAGGTGGACATTTAACTAATGACAAGAATGCAGAAAAATGGGAAGATTATCTTAAATTTTCAGATGAATCCACTAATGGAAAGGGTTCAATTGAATTTTCTGGTGTAGCAAAGGATAAGGGGGCAGATTTTATTACAGTTAATGAAGCACCAATAAATAGCGAAATTTTTAGAGATGGTTACACAATTGAAATTTTATATTATTTGCCAAAGGACTGGACTAATAATGACAAATGGATGGGCATTCTTGCAAGACAAGTTGCAGACACCAAAAATGTAAAGACAATGGATGAACCACAGCTTGGTTCAACTTCTATTGCAGTTTCAAATTGTAAAGAAGTTCAATATTTAACAGCAAATGCTGATGATTCACATATGATGGATTCTTCCGTTTGGTCAATTGCCATGGATAAGGGTGGTCAATGGTATCATGTTGCAATAACTTGCGACAACGAGGGAAATATTAAGTCTTATTTAAATGGAGCTGAATCCTTTAGAAATTATGATTCAACAGATAAGGGTGCTATGAAGGGAATTTTTGCAGATTCAAACGATGGAAGATTTAGAGTGGGTTCATCTTGGTGGAAAGAAGGATTTCAAACTCTAGACAAATTTTTAAACGGGAATATTCAGACTATTAAAATTTCTAGGGGAGCATTAGATAAAAGCAAATGGATAATACCTAATCCTGAAAAACTTGCTGGTGATTTTGGTTCAAACAAAGAGTTTTCCTTAGAAAACAAAAACAATTACAACTTTGTATTTTTACCTGACACACAAAACACAATTAAATTTAAAAAAGATGTAATGAATAAAGCTATTGAAGGACTAATAAAGGATGCTGATAAGGGAAATATTAAGGCTGTTTCACATCTTGGAGATATAGTTGAAGATTATGATTCTAAAGAACAATTTGAAGATTCTAAAAATATTTTTTACAAACTTGCTGATTCAAAAATCAAAACGATGATAATTCCAGGAAATCACGATTATCTACCTGAAGCTGGATTTGGATATGATAATAAGGCCTTTTATCTAAATCCAAATAATAGACCACGAGATTTATTTTATAAAGAATATTATGGAAAAGATTCAGAGTTTCTGGAAAAAGCAAATTATGTTGTAAACGACTCTCCCTCTGGTAGGTCCTCTTATATGAAAGTTAGAGCTGGATCCTATGAATATTTAATAATTGGACTTTCTTGGTATGACCTTGGTCGTGACAGAGAGTGGTTTGAAAATCTTTTAAAGAACAATAAAGAAAATCCAACAATAATTGTATCACATAACATAGTAGATTGTTCAGATACAGAACCATCTTCAGTAGAGTTTTCTGGAGTTGGAGAAGAAATTTGGAAGATAATTAAAAAATATGATCAAGTGTTTATGACGGTTTCTGGTCATTACCATGGCGCAGGAAATAAGATTTATATGAACGACAATAAAAAGCCAGTATTAACAGTTTTAGCTGATTATCAATTCTCTTATAATGGTGGAAATGGATTTTTTAAATATGCTGAATTTGACGAAGATGCAAATAAAATTTTTCTAAAAACTTATTCACCATATGCAGCAACTTTATCTGAAGGTGAAAAGACTTTTTTTGATGTAAATTATATGATGGGCAAGGGAAATGACGATGTAATATCTTTAAACTTTAATGAAAGATTTGATTTTGCAAAAAAATTTGAAAGAGAAAACAATGCAGATGACAAAAAAGATGATAGAATAGAAATTCCTTGGACTGAAATAAAGGACAATGCTGAAATTATTACAGATAATTCAAAGGAAAATTTACAAGATAATTTATTTATAAGGAGCCATCATGAAAAAACTTATCCAGTAAAGGTAACTTCAATATTAACTGAAAATAATAAAGAAACAAAAAATGAAATAAAAAAAGATGATGAAAAAGATTATAAAAATCATTGGGCAGAAGAATTTATTAGTAAGGTTTTAGATAAAAATCTCATGGATTTATATAACGGAAAGTTCTATCCAAATAGAAAATCGACTAGGATGGAACTTGTAAAAGCACTTGCTAAAATGCAAAATGTAAATCCAAAAGATTATAGCGAAGAAGTATTTAAAGACATGGACAAAAATTCTGATGAAAATGGCTATGTAATTTGGGCAAATAAAAAAGGAATTATATATGGTTACGAAGACAATGAATTTAAACCAAATCGTGAAATAACGAGAGAAGAAGTTGCAGCTATAATAAATAGATATTTTGAAAAATTTGGAATTGAAAGAAAAGAATTTAAAAAAATAGAATTTAAAGATAAATCTAAAATTTCAGATTGGGCAAAGGACGAAGTTGAAAAAGCTGTGAGCAGGGGATTGTTTGAAGGAAGAGATGATGGAAACTTTGCTCCAAAGGATTATATTACTAGAGCTGAAATATCAAGGGTTATAGTAAATTTGCTTTCATAATCTGACATTTAATTTAATAATTTTCTTAAAGGTGCTGTGAAGCATCTTTTTTTTGTGGAAAAAGGAATAAAATATTTTAAAGGTGGTAAAATAAATGGAGGTGAGGGATTTGAATAAATTTATTTTAATGCGTGATGGAGCGAAGATTTTTACAAGAATTATTGGAAGTGGCGAGCCCCTTCTACTTCTCCATGGAAATGGAAATGATTCTAGTTTTTTTGACAAGCAAATTATTGGGTTTAAAAGAGATTTTAAGGTCATAGCCATGGACACTAGAGGTCACGGAAAAAGCGATAAGGGCTATAATTTAAACTTTGAAGACTTGTCAAAGGATGTTTTAGATGTCTTAGATAATTTAAAAATTCAATGTGCGAATATTTTAGGATTTTCTGATGGAGCAAATCTAGCCCTCACCTTTGCGAAAAATTATCCAAAAAGAGTTAAAAGACTTATTTTAAATTCTCCCAATAAAGATTTTTCGCAGGTGAAATTTATTCCAAGAATTTTAAGTTACATTTTTTATTATAATTTAAAGATTTTATCCAAAATTTTTACAGGTCTTAGAAATTATTTTTCAATCTATAAACTGATTTTTGATAAAATACAAATTAGAGATAGCGACTACAAAAAATTTGATTTTCCAGTTTTAATTATTGCTGGCGAAAGAGATTTAATATACATTAAAAATTTTTACAAGATTGCTAAAAAAATAAAAAAATCTAAATTATATATAGTAAAAAATCACGGACACAAAGTTGCTAGGACAAACCCTGAGGAATACAATAAGGTGGTTCTTGATTTTTTGAAAAAAGAGGTGAAGTAATGGATAAATTTAAAAAATTTGCTAAGGGAATTAAGCCAATATTTTTATTTGGTGTAATTCTTTTAGTAATTCTTGAATTTACAAAACTGAGAAAGGAAATTTCTTTTGAAGAGGTTTCAAATATTTTTTATGAAATTTCTATAATAAAGATTTTTACAATGGCAATATTGGGATTTATTGCCTTTTTACCAATGGTTTTTTATGATATTCTCTTAAATAATTTTTTAAAATTAGATAGAGATAAGGGATACATAATAAAAAGATCTATCACAGTAAATTCTTTTAACAACTTAATTGGCTTTGGCGGTGTGATAAATATTGGACTGAGAATGAGATATTTTGGCGAAGAAAAGGATGGCAAGAACTTTTTAAAGTTTTTGGTAAAGTCATTTTTCTTTGATATTGCAGGTCTTTCTTTTTTGGCAGTATCATCCTTAATATTTTTAATTTTCTATAAGAGCAAAATTTTAATTAATTATAAAATCTGGCTTCTCGGTGCAATTTTATATTATCCAGTTTTATTTTTTGTATCAAAAATTAGAAATGATGGAGAGTTTTCTATCTCCAAAAAATATGCAATGGAAGTATCTTTAGTTTCAATTTGCGAATGGTTGCTAGCGGCACTTTTTTTCTATACAATTGGATTTTTCCTTGGAGTAAAGTTAAATTTATTTGTGATAATTTCTGCCTTTGTCATTGCAAATATAATTGGGATTTCATCCTTTATTCCAGGTGGACTTGGCTCCTTTGAACTTGTAATTTTAACTATCTTTAACAGCATTGGGATTGATAGCGAGATTGTTCTCACATGGCTTTTGCTTTATAGAATTTTTTATTATATTATTCCCTTTACCTTTGGACTTGTATTTTTTATACACGATCTTGGGTGCATTTTTGACGAGAAAAATGACAATATTCCTTCAAGAGTTATAAAGTCAATAGGGCTTGATATTTTGTCCTTTATGCTATATATTGCTGGGACTTTTATGATTTTGTCAGCGACAATTCCAGAGGAGCTTTCTGAACATTATTGGTTAAGTCAATTTAGTCCAATAAATGCAAATTTGATTTACCAATTTCCAAGTTTAATTTTTGGAGTGTGTTTTATAATTTTGGGACGTGCCAATAGAGAAGAGGTAGAAAGGGCAACTAAGGTAACTTTGGTTTTTCTCATTCTCGCCTTAATATATTCTTTTTTAAGTGGTTTTGGAATAATCGAGCTTATATTTTTAATTTTGGTAATTTTCCTCGCCTTTTTTACGAGAAAAACTCCCAACAGAAAACAACTTGTCTATTCCTTTGAAGCGATTACAATTGATACCTTATTTTTTGTTGTAATTTCTGTAATTACAATTTATTTCATGGTTATAAATTATAAATTGAGACCAATAAATTATAGGGATTTCCTTTTAATCCCCTTTGAAAAGAGCTTTGCAAGATTTTCAATAATTTTTATTATATTAGTTTTTTCTATTCGACTTCTTTTGTTTTACTTAAAGGGAAAGAAAATAAAGCTTGGAGAAAAGCTAGATGTAGATAAAGTTTTAAATATTTTATCGACTTACGAATGCAATCCAGAGTCAGGTCTGGCACTAGTTGGAGACAAGGAAATTTACTATTATGAAGAAGACGGCGTGCCAACTTGTGGAATTTCTATTTCTACATATAGAGACAGGGTAATTGTAATGGGCGAACCCTTTGGAAATAAAAATGATTTTGACAAACTATTGCAAAAATTTGTGGAAGAAGCAGATATATACGATTACAAGCCGATTTTTTATGAAGTAAGTCAAGATGAAACTATTATGCTTCACGATTTTGGATTTTCTTTTATAAAATTTGGAGAGACGGCAACACTTGATCTCCAAAAATTTAATTTGGAGGGAAGAGAACATAAATCTCAAAGAAATGCCCTTTCAAAATTCAACAAATTAGGATATACCTTTGAAGTTGTAAAAGGTCCCTTTGATGATGAATTTTTAGATGTTTTAGAAAAAATTTCTGACAACTGGTTAGAAGGCAAGAGAGAGAAGGGTTTTTCTATTGGATATTTTAATAGGGATTATTTTAATTTATGCGACATTGCAATTGCAAGAGATGAGACTGGAAAAATACTTGCTTTTGCAAATATTATGCCCAATCCAAATAAAACTTGGGCGACAATTGATTTAATGAGATACGATAGAGATATTTCGCCAAGCGGTATTATGGATTATTTGTTTTTGCAACTCTTTTTGCATTTTAAAGACGAAGGCAAAAAATATTTTGAACTGGGAATGGCACCTCTATCCAATGTTGGAATTAACTCAAATAGTTTTGTGGAAGAGAAATTTGCCTACTTAGTTTACAAGTTTGGATACAAATTTTATTCCTTTGAAGGACTTCGAGCTTATAAGGAAAAATTTTCTCCAAATTGGGAGCCAGTTTATTTAAGTTATCCAAATAATACATGGTTACTTTATACAATGCTTTCAATTTTTATGGTAGATATAAATGCTGCAAAGGACAAAAGAAATTGAGATTTATTCAATATTTATTTTTGAACAGTACAATCTAAAAATTTTATGATATAATAATTTTATTACTTTATGGAGGATTAGTTGTATGCTTTTTTGCCCTGCGTTTACAAATAGTTTTATGGATAGGCCTCGTGGACTTCTTAACGCAATTTTTGCGACTAATTTTCTTTTAAATATTTAGCTGTGCTCATCTTTTGATGAGCTTTTTTAGTTGGAGGAAAAATGGAAGATTTTTATTTTATTGAAATTTTTAGGTTTAATGAAGAGGTGTCAATTTAATGTGTGGAGTTATTGGAATTTACTCACAAAGTGATGTGAGCAAAAAATTATTTTACGGTCTTAATTCTCTTCAACACAGAGGACAAGAAGCTAGTGGTATATGTGTCTTTGACGGAAAAAATATGGTGCTGGATAAGGGCATGGGACTTGTTTACGATAATTTTGACGATGAAAGTTTTATTAAATTAAAGGGAAATATTGGAATAGGTCATGTGCGCTATGCAACTGCAGGTGGATCCTATGAATATAATTCACAACCACTACTTGCCTTCTCAAAAAACAGAGAATTTGCCCTTGCTCACAACGGAAATCTAGTAAATCACAAGTCAATAAGAAAAGAACTTGAAGATGAAGGAATGCTTTTTCAAACTGCAATTGACACAGAAGTAATTTTGTCACTTGTTGCAAAATATTATACTGGCGACATAATTGAAGCTGTGAAAAAAACTATGTCGAGGATCAAAGGTGCTTACAGCGTTGTAATGCTTTTTGAGGACAAACTCGTTGCTTTCAGAGATCCTTATGGATATAGACCACTTTTAATTGGAAGGGCAAAAAATGGAGAAGTAATTATTGCATCTGAAAATGCTCCTCTTGAAATAATTGGAACTGATGCCATAAGAGATGTTGAACCTTCAGAAATTATTGTTGTAGATAAAAAGGGCATTCACTCTGAATTTTTTGAAAAAGAAAAAAGACAACATTGCATTTTTGAATATGTATATTTTGCAAGAACTGATGCAACTCTTGACGGTGTAAATTCCTATAACTTTAGAAGAAGATGTGGAGAAATTTTATCTAAGGAAGCACCCGTTGATGCTGATCTCGTAATCGCTGTTCCAGATTCAGGCACACCTGGAGCAATGGGCTATGCTCAAGAGTCAGGAATTCCCTTTGCCGAAGGTCTTGTAAAGAATAGATATATGGGAAGAACTTTTATCAAGCCAACACCTGAAGAAAGAGAACTTTCTGTAAAATTAAAACTAAATCCCCTTGAAACAGTTTTAAGAGATAAGAGAATTATTTTAGTAGATGATTCAATAGTTAGAGGCACAACTTCCAAAAACCTAATCATGAGGATGAAAAAAGCTGGTGCAAAGGAAGTCCACATGAGAATAGTTTCTCCTCCAGTAAAGTACCCTTGTTTTTATGGAATTGATACGCCATCGAGAAAAAAACTTATCGCAGCAAATTATTCTGTTGAGGAAATGAGAAGGCGAATTGGCGCAGATTCTCTTGCTTTTATTTCAATGAAGGGAATGTTAGATGCGACTCTGATGAAAGAAGATGTTTTCTGCAAAGCATGCTTTAATGGCGATTATGCAGTTGAACCAAAGGAGTTAGTTGAATATGAAAAATAATATTAAGAGAATTTATATTACAAAAAAAGATGAATTCGATCACGAGTCAAAATCACTTAGAGAAGAAATCAAAACTTCTCTTGGAATTGACTCCACTTATTTAAAAACTTACAGAAGATACGATGTAGATATATCAGAGGAAACTCTTGATAAGACTATGGCCACTGTGTTTTACGAAGCGCCAGTGGAAGAAGTATATTATGAAGACTATAAAAAATTAGAGGATTCCTTTGAAAATCCCATTGGCATTCAATATCAAGCTGGGCAATTTGACAATAGAGAAGATGGTTTAGTTCAAACTATTGCACTTTTCACTGACGAAAAAGTTAGGGCAAAGGTTACAGAAGTTTATGATATTGGCGGTGTAAATAAAGATGAACTTGAGAAAATCAAAAACTTTCTCATAAATCCCGTTGACTCTAAAGAAGTTGATGTTTTTGAAGAGGTAATTTTAAGAGAAGATGCAAAGAAAAATCACGAAAATCTTGTCTACCAAGGATTTAATAAATTAGATGAAGAGGGGCTAAAGAAATTTGTAGAAGAAAAATCCCTCGCCATGAGTCCAGAGGACTTAAAGGTGCTTCAA
Organism: Peptoniphilus grossensis; assembly: GCF_001940285.1. Lineage (NCBI taxonomy): Bacteria > Bacillati > Bacillota > Tissierellia > Tissierellales > Peptoniphilaceae > Peptoniphilus > Peptoniphilus grossensis. Next base: position 1,139,323 of record NZ_MJIH01000001.1, on the reverse strand, counting down.
AATTATTTTATAGAAGAAGACAGAGATCCAAATGAAACAGAAATTGCAATAATAGACACTTATTGGTCAGATCATTGTAGGCACACAACTTTTAACACAGAACTTGACATTGATTTTAACGTAGTTACTGAATTAGACAAAGAAATTAAAAGAGCCTTTGACTCTTATCTAGAAATTAGAAAAGAACTTGACATCAAAAAGCCAATTACCTTAATGAGCCTTGGCACAATTCTTGCAAAGGAACTTAGGAAAAAGGGCAAGCTTGACGATTTAGAAGTTTCATCAGAAATAAATGCTTGCTCTGTAAAAATTAAAATAAAGGTAGAAGTTGATGGCAAAGAAGAACTTCGAGATTACCTTCTTATGTTTAAAAATGAAACCCATAATCACCCAACTGAAATTGAGCCCGTTGGAGGAGCTAGCACTTGTCTAGGTGGAGCAATAAGAGATCCTCTTTCTGGAAGAAGTTATGTATATCAAGCCATGAGAGTTACTGGTGCAGGAGATCCCTTCACTCCAATTGAAAAAACTTTAAAGGGAAAACTTCCACAAAAGAAAATCGTAACAGAAGCTGCAATAGGTTATTCATCCTATGGAAACCAAGTTGGAGTAGCAACTGGACTTGTCGACGAATTATATCACCCAGGCTATGTGGCAAAGAGAATGGAAACAGGTGCAGTAATTGCAGCTTGTCCCCTTGAAAATGTACAGAGAATAGAACCAACTGAAGGCGATGTAATAATTTTACTCGGTGGCAGAACTGGTAGAGATGGAATTGGAGGAGCGACAGGATCATCAAAATCGCATAATGTAGAGTCTATACAGACAGAATCTGCACAAGTGCAAAAGGGAAATGCACCTGAAGAGAGAAAAATTCAAAGATTATTTAGAAATCCTAAGGCCGCAAAATTAATAAAAAAATGTAATGACTTTGGTGCAGGTGGAGTTTCCGTTGCCATAGGAGAACTTGCAAATTCAATCGAAGTTAAACTGGACAAAGTTCCATTAAAATACATGGGACTAAAGCCTAAAGAAATTGCAATTTCTGAATCTCAAGAGAGAATGGCAGTAGTTGTAGATAAAAAAGACGTGGATACATTTATGGAGCTTAGCGACAAAGAAAATTTGGAAAGTACAGTTGTTGCAAGAGTAACTGGCGATGGCAGGCTAAAAATGTATTACGAAGATGAAATTATCTGCGACATGAGCTACGATTTTGTAAACCAAACTGGAGCAAAAAGAAGAGAGAAAGTTGAAGTCCTATCTGAAGATTTCCCAGAATTTTTAGTAAATAAAGATGGCGTCAAAGATTTAGAAAAATATTTAGCTGATTTAAATATCACTTCAAAGAAAAACATGATTGAAAGATTTGATTCATCTGTGGGAGCGGCGACTGTACTTCAACCACTTGGAGGTAGTAAACAAAACACGCCGGCACAAGTTATGGCAGCACTTATACCAGTTGATAATGGAGATAGCAAAACAGCTTCTGTAATGAGTTATGGATTTAATCCAAAGTTATCTGAAGAATCACAATATCTTGGTGGATATTATGCAGTAATAGAATCTATTGCAAAACTCATTGCATCAGGTGCACCACTTTCTGGAATAAGACTTTCCTTCCAAGAATTTTACGAAAAAATGGACAATGCAAAATCTTGGCCAAAGCCACTTAAATCACTTCTTGGAGCATTAACAGCATCAAGATATTTTGACGCACCTCCAATTGGAGGCAAGGACTCCATGAGTGGAACTTTTGAAGATATAAAGGTGCCCCCAACACTTATTTCCTTTGCAGTAAATACAGTGGATGCAAAAAATATAATAAGTCCAGAATTTAAGGGCAAGGGCAAAATTGGCATTATAAAGGCTGAAAGAGAACACATTGGCACCCTTAACCTTGAAGAAACTAAGGAAAATTTTATAAACTTACAAAAGGAAATAAGGAAGGGCAATGTAATTTCTGCTGCAGCAATAAATCACAAGGGAACACTTCCACAAATTTTCGAAATGGCAATAGATAATGTAGGCTTTAATTTACAAGTTGAAGATCTTTATTCACCACTTTACGGATCTTTTATAGTTGAATATCTAGAGGATAGAGAATTTATAGAAAAAATTGGCGAATTTAGAGATGACCAAAAGATGAAAGTAAATGGCAGTGAATTGGATTTAGAAAAATTAAAAAGAGCTTATTTAAACACAATGGACAAAATTTTCAAGCCAGTTGACACAAATAAACTAGCTGAAGTAAAACAGAAAGAAGTGCCAAAGAGAAGAATGAAGTCCAAAAAACCAGTGGACATTGTCAAGGTAATAATACCAGCTTTTCCTGGCACAAACTCAGAATATGACACAGCTAGAGCCTTTGAAAGAGCAGGAGCAAAAGCAGAAGTAGTAGTGTTTAAAAATAAGAACAATGAAAAGGTAAAGGAATCCATAGAAGAATTGGCAGCAAAAATTTCTAATGCACAAATTCTTGCAATACCTGGAGGATTTTCACTTGGCGACGAACCTGGAGGATCTGGCAAATTTATAGCAAATGTAATTAGATCAGATAAAGTTAAATCAGCAATCGAAAAATTACTTACAGACAATGACGGATTAATACTTGGAATTTGTAATGGATTTCAAGCATTAATTAAGACGGGCTTACTTCCTTACGGAGAAATAAAAGATCTTGAAGAAGACGACCCAACACTAACTTATAACACTTGCAACAGACATATTGCAAGAATAGTGGACACAGTTGTAATGTCAAATAATTCACCATGGCTTCAAAAACTTGAAGTTGGAAAAACTTATAAAGTTCCAATTTCTCACGGCGAAGGAAGATTTATCGCAAGTGAAGACAAGGTAAAGGAAATATTAGCAGAGGAACAAGTTGCAATTTGTTATAAAGACGCACCAAATGGATCGCTATTAAATGTAGAAGCCTTGATATCAAGAGATGGAAAAATCTTAGGAAAAATGGGACATAGCGAAAGAGTTGTAGAAGGTACCTTTAAGAACATAGCTGGAATTGAAATAGAAGATATCTTTACAGCAGGCGTAGAATTTTTTAAGAAAGACTAATTGGGACTACAAAATGTAGTTCCCATTATAATTAAAATCATATAAAAGGAAGTAAAAGTACACATTATGGAAAAAAGTTTATTAAGAGAAATTTTTGAAGAAATCGATAAAAGACAAGACGAAATGGTAGAGCATCGTCGCCATATCCACAAGAATGCCGAGCTTTCCTTTGAAGAAAAAGAAACAGCACAATATCTTGAAGATTATTACAAGGACAAGGATGTTGAAGTTACAACAAATATGGGAGGCTATGGTCTTAGAGTTGTAATTGACACAAAAAAACCTGGCAAGACTATTGCCTTAAGGGCAGATTTTGATGCACTTCCCATAAAGGAAGAAACGGGACTTTCCTTTGCATCAAAGAATGAAGGGGTAATGCACGCCTGTGGTCACGATGCACATACAGCCTACTTAATGCTATTGGCAGATATATTGCTAGAGAAAAAAGATAGATTAAGAGGAAAAATAGTAATAATACACCAACATGCAGAAGAAGCACCTCCAGGGGGAGCAAAACAAATGATAGAAGCTGGAGTCCTCGATGGTGTAGACAATGTTTTTGGAATTCACGTAATGTCAGCAATGCCCTTTGGGACAGTTCAGTACCACAAAGGCAATACGCAAACGGGCAGAGCGAAATTTAGCGTAAAGTTTCAAGGAGTAGGTGGACATGGATCAATGCCACATCTATCCAATGACGCCATAGTTGCAGCATCATATTTTGTAACTGCAGTACAAACTATTGTATCACGAAGACTTTCACCCTTTGAAAATGGAGTTATAACAATTGGATCCTTTGAAGGAGAAGGAACTTTTAATATTATAAAGGATTCAGTAACGGTAATAGGCGATGTTAGGGCAATGTCAGATCACACAAAGGATGTAATTGAAACCGAAGTAAAGAGAATTGCAAAGGGTATTGGCGATACCTTTAATACAGGAGTGGAAATAAATTACGCAAATGACTATCCAGTTTTATACAATGACCCAGAGATGACAGAGTTAGTAGTGGATGCTATAAAAGAAGCAGAAATTCCTGAAGTTAAAGAAATAAGCGATGGAGGAGAACAACCCCCATCAGAAGATTTTTCCTATTACGCAAAAGAAAGACCTTCTTGCTTTTTCTATGTAGGAGCACATAAAGAAGATGCCCCTTACCCACACCATCATCCAAAATTTGACATAAGAGAAGATGCAATGATAATTTGTGCAAAAGCCATGGCAGCTGTTGCAGTAAAATATTTAACAGAAGATTAAATTTTAAAACCTGCCTTTGATTTTTAATATTATTAAAAATTAGAGAAATAAGAACAAAGCTTGTGATACAATTGAGCAGAGGTTGATTAAATGCAGGAATTAAACTTTTCCTATGAAAAAGAAATTGGAAATGAAATTTATAAAATAAAATGTTACGCTTATTATGTCGGTGCCTTTAACTATAATTGGCATGAAGATGTAGAGTGTTTAGTTGTTTTAAATGGAAAACTGGAAGCTTGCCTTAATGGAGAAATTTACAATCTTTCAAAGGGAGATATAGTTTTCTTCGACTCAAAGGAAGGTCATGCAACTCTTGCTAAGGAGAAGGAAACTATTGCACTTGTACTACATTTTAGCCCAAAAATTTTAGATGGCTTTGATAAAAATAGAGAAAGATATCATTGGAAGGGTGCAACTGATAGCGATTCGAGAAACAATAAATTTGCCCGTGAAATTAGAAAGAGCCTTGTTGAAATTATTGAATCCTTCTATGACAATTCCTTGGAAAGTAAAATTAAGAGATCAATTGCAACAGACAAGATAATTTTGGAGTCAATTGAAAATTTTGCTACAAAAGAAGAAGTAAATAAAGAGGATATTAAAAACTCAGAAAAAAATGATGCAATAAAAAAGATTATTCATTATTTAGATGAAAATTACAGAGAAAAAATTAGCCTAAATGATATAGCAGATCTCGTAGGTTATCATCCTAACTACACTTCTGAAATTTTTTCTAATAGTGTTGGCATTCCCTTTACAGAATACTTACAAAGAAAAAGACTTTCTGCGGCGACTAAAGATTTAAAACAAAGTGATAAAAAAATATCGGAAATAGCTTTAGATTATGGCTTCTCCAATGTGAGAAGTTTCAACACGTCCTTTAGGGAAAGCTTTGGCAGGTCTCCATCAAAGTATCGTGAAAGTCTAGATAAGGAAACTATTGAAATAGATGCACAGTTTAAAAAAGTTTTTTTAAGCCTTGACAATGAACACTGGTTACGGGCAAAAAAAGAATTTACTTTTGAAAATGAAAAGCTTGAAAAGGTTGAAGCCAATGTAAATTATTTGGAAATTGAGAAGAAAGTTTACAGAGATATAATTGATGACTTAGAGAAAAAATTAAATAAATTTTAAAGACTTCGGTTTTCCGAAGTTTTTTTAGTTTTAAGGAAATTAAACTATTGATGAAGAATAATTAAATATTTTCAAATCTTAAATTTTTGATATGCAAAATTTTAAGATGAAAATTCCACGGGGAAAATAATAATTTAATAGAAGGGTGAATTTCAAGAAGTTTTAAAAAATTATTATGTAAAATTTTAAGATTAAATTAAAAAAAATAAGCCAATATTTAATTATCTTTTGTTTTTTCTGTTTTCCTAAAGAAAATTTTACTTATTATTGAGATAGAATTTATAAAACGCTTTCCATATAATGGAATCACAAATGAAAATATAGGAGGTTAGTATGAATACACAAACTATCACCATTGGATTTTTACTTTTTGCAATAATTATGTTTGCATGGGAAAGGATTCCTCTATGGGTTACGGCTATGATTGTAGCAGTTGGTCTTGTGCTTACAAAAGTTTTAGAAGCTAAAGATGCTTTTGCAGGCTTTACCGATTCAAATGTGCTTTTATTTATCGCAATGTTTATAATTGGAGCGGCATTTTTTGAAACGGGCATGGCACAGCGAGTTGGAGGTCTTGTTACAAAATTTGCCAAGACAGAGAGACAGCTAATAGCGGCGATAATGATTATTACGGGACTTATGTCTGGTATTTTGTCTAATACGGGTACTGCAGCAGTGTTAATTCCGGTATTAATTGGCATATCACAGTCGACAAAATTTCCAAGGTCAAAAATTTTATTACCTCTTGTCTTTGCAGCAGCCATGGGTGGAAATTTGAGCTTAATTGGGGCACCGGGAAATATGATAGCACAGTCTGGGCTTGAAACTATTGGACTTGAATTTGGATTTTTTGAATATGCAAAAATAGGTCTTCCAGTTTTGATTGTTGGAATAATATTTTTTGTAACAATTGGATACAAACTTCTTCCAGACAATGCAGCAAAGGAAGACGAAGATTCAATTTATTCACAAGAGAAGTCCTATGAAGATGTAGCCGAGTGGAAACAATGGGCTTCACTAATAATTTTGATTTTGACAGTACTTGCAATGGTATTTGAAAAACAAATTGGAATAAAACTTTTTGTTTCAGCGTGGATTGGAGCACTTATTCTCGTAGTATTGGGAGTTATTTCAAGTTCAGATGCAATTAAGTCAATTGACATGAATACTGTTTTACTTTTTGTAGGTTCTCTTGCCTTGGCTACGGCTTTGAAAGAAACAGGCACAGGAGATTTAATAGCAAATACAATTGTATTAAAACTTGGAGATAATCCATCGCCAAGGGCACTTTTGATTATAATCTTTATAATATGTGCTACACTCACAAACTTTATGTCAAACACGGCTACAACTGCACTTATGGTTCCAATTTCACTTTCCATTTCACAGGCAATAGGAGCAGATCCAAGGGCAGTTTTAATGGCTACAGTAATTGGTGGATCAATGGCATATGCAACGCCTATTGGTATGCCAGCAAACACTATGGTATATAATATTGGGGGATATAAATTTAAGGATTATGTAAAAGCAGGACTTCCATTGATAATAATTTGTGGAATAGTAGCTCTAATACTTTTGCCAATTTTCTTCCCCTTCTTTCCAAATTAAAAGGAGTAAATAATGAATAGAAATAATTTAGAAAAAAAATTTATTGACGAGATGGCATCCTTTGTTGGCATTGTAAGTATGAAACTTCCAAAGGATGTAGAGGATAAGCTAAGGGAACTTTCTGAGAAAGAAACAAATCCATTGGCAAAAACTATTTATGAAACTATGAAGAAAAACCAAGAACTTGCTTGGGAAATGAAAAGACCATCATGTCAAGACACAGGAGTTTTACAATTTTTCTGTGAAGTTGGAGAAGAATTTCCCTTTAAAGCAAAATTAGAAGAACTTTTGAGAGAGGCAACTTATAAAGCTACAATGGAAACTCCTCTGAGACACAATAGTGTTGAAACCTTTCAAGAATATAATACTGGCAAAAATATAGGAAAGGGAACGCCAACTGTATTTACAAAAATTGTTCCAGGATCTTCTGCAAAAATTTACACATATATGGCAGGTGGAGGTTGTTCTCTTCCAGGTGCAGGAGTAACTCTTATGCCAGGCGAAGGCTATGAAGCTGTCGTAAAGTTTATTTTAGACAGAATGACATCTTACGGACTAAATGCTTGTCCACCACTATTGGTTGGAGTAGGCATTGGAACTTCAATTGAAACAGCTGCGATGAATTCAAAACTTGCTCTTATGAAAAAAGTTGGAGAGCATAGTGAAGATGAAAGAGCTAGAGATTTAGAAAAAAGACTTGAAGATGGAATAAATAAAATTGGAATTGGGCCTCAAGGTTTTGGAGGAGAAAATTCTGTAATGGGCGTCAATATTGTAAACACTGCAAGACATCCAAGTGTATTATCAGTTGCACTAAATGTAGGATGTTGGTCACATAGAAGAGGTGCAATATTGTTTGACGAAGAGATGAATTATGAAATATTAAGCCATGAAGGGATAAAATTATGAGTAAAAAAGTTTTAACAACACCAATATCAGCCGAAGATATTAAAGATTTAAAAGTTGGAGATATAGTATATTTATCAGGAAGGATGGTTACATGTCGTGATGTTGCTCATAGAAGAGTAATAGAAGAAGGGCTTGATTTACCAGTGGACGTTCGTGATAAGGCAATACTTCACGCTGGCCCAATTATCTCAGAAAAAGATGGAAATTACGAAATGATCTCTGTTGGTCCAACAACTTCAATGAGAATGGAAAAATTTGAAGAAGAATTTATAGATAAGACAGGGGTAAGAGTAATTATCGGCAAAGGTGGTATGGGCGAAGGAACTGCTCGTGGTTGCAAAAAGAATAAAGCCATTCACGTAGTAATACCTGCTGGGAATGCTGTTTGGGCAGCCACAAGAGTAAATAAAATAGTAGATGCGCAGTGGAAGGATTTAGGGATGCCAGAAACTTTATGGGTATGCGACGTCGAAGAATTTGGACCATTAATTGTATCAATTGACAGCCATGGCAATAATATTTTTGAACAAAACAAAGTGATTTACAATGAAAGAAAAGAAGAAGTGTACAAAGATATTATTGAGCATGTTCATTATATAAAATAAGTGAGTAATATAAAATTGATAAAGGCGAGAAAAGATAGACCTGTGGTTTATCCTTTTCTTTTGTCCTTTATTTTTTTATAATATAATAGTTCGATAAAAATTAAGTCATATTATTAAATAAGGGGGATGTAATGGATCCTGTAAAAAGAATTAGTGAAATGGAAAAGATTTTAAGGGATCATAATGAACTCATTGAAAACCTTAGAGATTCCCTTGAAAGGTTTGGAGCTCATCAAGATGAATACAGAAAATTAAGGGACTACTACAATTCAGAAACATATTTTGATGATTTAGAAAGTTATGACAAGGGCGAACTTCCAGAAAATTTACTTTGTGGCGTTCTTTCTGAAGATGCTGTCTACAATCTTTTTTGCGAAAATTTTAATATCTCCATTGATTTGCTTGAGGTCGCTACTGAAATTTTAAAAAATCACTAAATTATATATTAAAAATAGCAGTCCCTTTATAGGACTGCGTTTTTAGTTAAAGTTTTTGCTAATTATTTCTCTTATAAAGTTATTTATAAAACTTAAAACTATACTTGCCCAAAAGGCTGTGCCAAAGCTTCCGATATATGCAGTGGAAACTAGATTAAAGGCAATTTCGAGAACTACTGCGTTTATAACTAGGGAAAATAATCCCAGTGTTACTATTGTAATTGGCAGCGATAATAATTTTAATATTGGTTTTATTGTAAGATTTACTAGTGAAAAAATTATTGCCATTGTTACAAAGGCACTTGGTTTTGTAAAATAAATATTTTCAAATAATATGTCTAATATGTAGAAGGACAAAAAGTTTGCCACAAGTATTCCAAATATTTTTTTCATGATTTCCTCCTTCTATTCTATTTTAACACATACAAAAGATCCTAGGGTTTTAAAAAAGCAAGTAAATTTCACAAAATTTTACGACAAAAAAGTCGCAGACTAGCTACGACTTTAAATTTTTATTTTATTTTATTTTATTTTTTGTCCCAAGCAGTGATTTCACTCATGTATGGTTTAAGTTCTCTTACATCTTCTGGATTAAATACAGGATCTTTTCCTTCTTTAAGTTGTTTAATGTAGTCGTTATATACGCCAACAGAAATTTTTCCTAAGAAGATCAATACTATTAAGTTTATTACTGCCATAATACCCATAAATACGTCGCCTGTGTTCCATACAATTGAAAAGTCACCAATGCAGCCAAGTATAACTGCTATAAGAACTAGAACTCTATAAATATTTAATGAGTTTTTGCCAAGGTTTAATTTTAAAATATTGTTTTCACCATAGTAATAGTTGCCGATAATTGAAGAGAATGCAAACATCAATACGCAGAATGTCAAAAAGTAATTTGACCATCCACCTACTTCCTTTGCAAGAGCAGCTTGTGTAATTTCAAGTCCTTGTAAATCTGAGGCATAAATTCCTTCGCCTGCTAATATTACAACGAAAGCTGTTGCTGAACACACTAGGATTGTATCAAGATATACTCCAAGAGCTTGAATAAGACCTTGTTTTGCAGGGTGAGATACATCAGCTACTGCTGAAGCATTAGGTACTGCACCCATACCAGCTTCGTTAGAGAATAGTCCACGTCTTATACCATTTAGTATAGCTGTGCCAAATAATCCACCAAAGCCAGCTTTAAGTGAGAAAGCTCCACCAAAAATTAGTCCAAACATATGTGGAACAAGTTTGATGTTTTTGAATACTATAAATAATACAACTACCATGTAAATAATCGCCATAAAGGGAACTAATAAACTTGTTACATCGGCAATTCTTCTTAGTCCTCCAAATATTATAAGACCTGAAATTATTATAAGTGCAAGTGCAATAATTTTTTTGTCAAGTCCAAAGGATGAATTGAATCCAGCAGCAATTGTGTTTGCTTGCATCGCATTGAAGTTAATACCATATACAACAGATATTACTATTGAGAATAGTGCTGCAAGTTTTGGCTTTTTAAGGGCTTTTTCCATGTAGAAAGCAGGCCCACCCTTGAAAGTTCCATCAGGATTTCTTTCCTTAAAGACTTGACCTAAGGTATTTTCTACAAAGGATGATGCACCACCAATAAGTGCTGTAACCCACATCCAAAAAACTGCACCAGGACCGCCAATAGATACTGCTGCTGCAACACCTACTATATTACCTGTACCAATGTGAGATGCCGCAGAAATTGTAAAGGCCTTAAAAGGAGAAATAGCATTTTCACTTTCTGCCGGTTTTGAAATTAGTTTTATAGCATGTCCAATATTAGTTATTTGTCCGCCTCTAATCTTGAAAGTATAGTAAAGACCAATGCCAAGTAGTAGAGGAATTAAAAGATATGTATAGATAGTATCGCTTAAAAGACCTGTAGTCATGGAAAAAGCGTCACCATACATTTTTTGTCCGATTAAATTGCCTATTTCATGAATAGTTTGAATTATATTTTCCATAATTGCTCCTTATAAATTTATAAATATTGTCAAAGGTCACTGGAAATTTAATCTTTTTAATAAGTTAAAAAATGATATAAAGTGCAAATAATAAGATTATTATTCCAATATAGAGAAGATTTCGCTTGAAAATTTATAAATTGCAACTTCTCACGACCTATAATAAGAGATATTTGAAATTGATTGCAGAATTATCTATTTTAAAAAATTAAAAATATAAATTATATTTATAAAAAATTTTTAAAATTTAAAAATAAAACATGAGCAATAGTTCAATTTACATAAATTTTATCTCTCGATTTTAATTGAATTTTAAATCTTCAGCTATAAAAATTCACCCCCTCAGTTAAAATTTATTATAGCACAAAATGAAATCGATACCAATAAAAATATAAATACTTTAACTATGTTTCCGACTATGATAATATATTTATGAAAAACAAAGGAGGATACAATGAGAAAATATAGTTATGGATCTATAATGTTGATATTATTATTGATGGCAATTATAGCGGGAATTTTTGACAATATTTTTGACGATAAACTTTCTATGCTTGGACCTATTATTCTTTGGATTGGAAATTATGTTGTTTGCAGGGGACTTTTATACACGAGAGAAGGCACTTTTTCAGAGTATTTAAGGGGAATAAAGACAATTACAGGAAAAGTCTTTTTGGCGAATATTTTAATTGGATTAATTAGTGTTGTAATACTTTTACTTTCAACCTTAACATCAGGGACTGGATTGGTATTAAGTGATATGGAAAATGGAAAAATTATACCCATTATTTCAATTTTATATATTTTGATTAATACGATTATTTCACTTATATTTGCTTATTTAAACTTTGTCATGGCAGATGAGAGATATAGAGATTTATCTTTTTCCCAAAACATAAAACTTATTTTTAAATCTGGAATAAGATTATTTTCACAGACTCTCATCACATTATTAAAAGTCTACATGATTCCAATAATTTTAAGTATTATTATAATTTTATTAGCGATAGTTGTAAAAACTATGCCATTGATTATAATAATTGTATCTATACTTGGAATAGCTGCAATAATTGGATTTGTAGTAATTACACCCATCTATATGGCGAGGCTTTCTGAAATATACTTAGACAATATCGAAGAAATTTACGAAGATTAATAGAAGATAAAGAAGTTTTATAATATTGCACAGCAAATACTCTGTGCATTTTTAATAAAAATTTAAGAAAGTTTACGATAAATTAATAATTAAAATTCCACATAAATGTTATCATATATAAATGGAGGAATTATGTTAATTAATATTTTTCACGGCATGATGATGGCAATAGCCGACTCCGTTCCTGGAGTGAGTGGCGGAACTATTGCCTTTATACTGGGATTTTATGATAAATTTATTGAATCTCTTCATGAATTCTTTGAAGGAGAAAAAGGTGGGAGAAAAGCTTCTTTTTTTTATCTCTTAAACTTGGGACTAGGCTGGCTATTTGGACTACTTCTTAGTATTTTTTTCTTGTCAGAATTATTCCAAAGTAAAATTTACTTTATGAGCTCTGTTTTTTTGGGACTAACTATTATGTCCCTTCCCTTTGTCATAAAAAGCGAAATAGAAATTTTAAAAAAGCATAAAGACAAATTTTATTTTATTTTTATTGGAATTTTTGTAGTTGCCCTTTTAGTTTATTTTAGGAGCAAGAGCAAACTCATAGGGAACTTTGACTTATTTAATCCAAATACCTTTGACTATTTTTATTTATTTATATCGGGAGCAGTGGCAATTTCTGCCATGGTTTTGCCAGGCATCTCTGGCTCATCAATACTTCTCATTGCAGGAGTTTACATTCCCATAGTAGAGGCTGTGGGTGAAGTTTTAAGATTTAATTTTGAAAAGATCATGTCCTTATTTGCAATGTCCCTGGGAATTTTATTTGGAATTTTTATGTCCATAAGAATTATTAGAGATAAAATGAGAAAAAGCAGAGGAAAGATGCTCTACCTAATTATCGGCATGATTATAGGTTCTATTTATGCAATTGTAATGGGACCAACTACTATAGGAGGAAATGCAGCATTAAGCACAGAAAACTTTAGCTTACTTGGATTTTTTATTGGAATAATAATTTTATTTATCTTAGAAATCATAAAGATTTTCACAAGTACAAAAAAGAAAAGGACAGCGGAATAAAAATTAACATTTATATAATATTTATGGAAAATTTTTACAAAGAAAATAAATATAGAAAAAATTGATTTATTTTAAGGGAGTGATGAAATGAAAGTAGGAGTATTTGCAGGAACTTTTGTCGACACTAGGATGGGAGTTGAACTTTTAAAGTCGAGAGGATTTGATACCCTTAGTTTTCCCATTTCAAAAAATCCAAAGGAGCAATCGCATCTTCAATATTATTCAAAGGATGAGCTAACAAATATTGTTGAAAAGAAAATAGTTGAGGCAAAAAATGAAGGGGCAGAAAAAATTTTTATCTATTGCAATTCTCTTTCAGCCTCTATTGATGTGGACAAATTAACTCAAAGTCAAAACATTGAAATTATAACTCCCTTTGACTTTTACAAAAATCTCGACAATCGCTATAAAGACATAGTAATACTTGCAGCAAATTCAAAATCAGCCCATGGAATAGATAAAATAATCTCTGAGAAAATTTTTAGAAACACAATTTCCATTGGAATGCTTTCCATAGTTGAAGAAATTGAAAAGAAAACTTTGCCCAGAGATATTGTATCAAAGCTTGGTCTCAAGGAACTTTTTAAATTTTTTAATTCCATGGAAAAAAAGCCAGATGCAATAATTTTAGCTTGCACCCACTTTCCCTACATGAAAGAGGAGTTTAAAAAATTAACGAATATTGAAATTTTAGATCCTGCAGAGGACATGATTCACAAACTAAAATCAAAATAAAAGAGCTGTTTTTTCAGCTCTTTTATTTATCCACAGAAGTTGATAACTTTTCATATCTGTGGATAATATTGTATATTTTTTGTAAAAATTAAGTTAAAAATTTGAAAGATTAGAGATTTTTTTTGTTTAATGATAATTTTTTCAAAATGTGTATTAATTGTGCACTACTTTTAAAAAAAATATTACTTAAACTGTGGATAATGTGAATAACTTTGGGGATAAAGTAGTTGGCACAAATATACTTGTGGAAAACTTTTTTTAAATCTTTTAATTTTCTTCTAATTCCATCCAAATTTCATAAAGCTTATCGAGAGTATTTGCAAGGGTTTCACGCTTTATTGATAAATCATTTGCTAGTTGATAATCTTTGTAAGTATTAGAGTTTGCAAGTTTTTCATCTATTGTGGATAACTTTTCTTCAATGTCTGCAATTTCATTTTCAATTTTTTCCTTTTCTCTTCTAAGTTCTTTATTTTTTTTCCTTTCTTCTCTTTCCTCTCGCTTTTGCCTTGCAATTTCTGTCTTTGACTTGTAACTATCCTCAAAAGTTTCAACTTCAGTAGTTTTTTCCAAGTAATAATCATAATTGCCCAAAAAAGTATTTATGCCATCTTTTTTCATTTCAAAAATTTTGTCAACAGTTTTATTTAAGAAATATCTGTCGTGAGAAATGGAAAGGACAGTGCCCTCGTATTTAAGAAGAGCATCTTCAAGTATTTCCTTTGAATCAATGTCTAAGTGGTTTGTAGGTTCGTCAAGGACCAAAAAGTTTGCACCCTTTAACATAATTTTTAATAGAGAAAGCCTTCCACGCTCACCACCAGAAAGTTCGTCAATGGTTTTGAAAATATCGTCACCAACAAAGAGAAATTCAGCCAAATATTTTCTCACTTGAAAATGTTCAAGCTTTGGAAATTCGTCCCAAATTTCATCTAAGACTGTGTTATTTAAATTTAAATTGTCTAGTTCTTGGTAGAAAAAAGCAATTTCGACATTAGATCCAATTTTTACTTCGCCAGAGTCTGGTCTAATTTTTCCTGCGATGATTTTAAATAAAGTGGACTTGCCCACACCATTGGGCCCGATAAGTCCAATTTTATCATTTTTATAGACAGAGGCATTTAAGTCGTGAAAAACTAAGTGATCGCCAAAGGATTTTGAAAGATTTTTAATCTCTAAAACATCCTTGCCAGAAGTCTTATTTGTAGTAAAGGAAAGACTTGTTTTTTTATTTGATAATGGCATTTCGATTTTTTGCATCTTGTCCAACATTTTCTTTCTGCTTTTGCCCTGTTTTATAAATCTATCGCGACCAAGACTAAGGTAGCGCTTTATAATTTCCTCTTGCCTTTTAATTTCCTTCTGCTGATCATCGTATTGTCTTTTTAAAACCTCAAAATCTTTCTTCCTCTGCCTCATATAATTGTCGTAATTGCCAGAATAAGTTTTAGTTTCTCCCTTTTCCATTAAGACAATTTTTGACACAATATTATTTAAAAAATATCTATCGTGGCTAATTATAATAATTGCCTTGTTCACATCCTTTAAGTATTTTTCAAGCCAAGAAATTGCATCTATGTCCAAATGATTTGTAGGTTCATCTAGTAGGAGAAGATCTGCATCCTCAAGAAGAAGCATGGCAAGAGCCACACGAGATTTTTGCCCACCAGAAAGAGTTGATATGTCCCTATCAAAATCCTCCTCGCTAAATCCAAGCCCAATTAAAGTTCCCCTGATCCTAGAGTGGAAGGAATAGCCATCTCGCTTGTGAAACTCATCTTGCATACTTTGATATCTATTTAATTCCTCTTCCAAATTATTAGGATTTTCTGCTATAATGTGCTCTTGTTCTCTAAGATTTTTTTCAAGCTCAATTAAATCTCTAAAAATAAAAAGGCAATTATCGTAAATACTGCCTTCCTGATTTAAATTAAGTTGTTGCTCCAAATATCCGATTTTTAAATCTTTTTTTCTAAAAATTTCACCATCATCATAGGATAAGTTTTCAGTAATTATATTAAAAAGGGTGGACTTTCCACTTCCATTAATTCCAATAAGGCCAATTTTGTCCTCCTCTTCCACTATTAAATTAGCATCTTTAATAGTTTCTTCGTCAATGT
Source organism: Peptoniphilus grossensis (assembly GCF_001940285.1). Classification (NCBI taxonomy): domain Bacteria; kingdom Bacillati; phylum Bacillota; class Tissierellia; order Tissierellales; family Peptoniphilaceae; genus Peptoniphilus; species Peptoniphilus grossensis. The sequence continues at coordinate 1,123,264 of NZ_MJIH01000001.1, read as the reverse complement.
AGGATTTTTTAATATTTGTTAAACTAAGTATTGGCATAATGACCTCCTAGATACATTTTAACAAATAATTAATCTCTTTAAAAGATTGACCACTTTCAAAACAAATAAAAAAGTTGTGCCAAATTTAAATGACACAACTTTATTAAACCTCTGAATGTCCCAAGTTTTTTGAAAACTCAATGCCGCAGTTTTTAACAGCTTCTATATATTCTCTCTTTGTCTCTTCCGTAACCCTTTCCTTTGGAATTACTACACCAATTGCTCCCACTAAAACATCTTTATAATTAAAAACAGGAGCACCAATTCCTATTGCACCTTCAATGTATTCTGAGTCGGATACGGAAATTTTTTTGCTCCTTATTTCCATTAAATCTTTTCGTAGCTCTTCCTTATCAACTGGCGAATCTAAATAATTTGAAAGATCCTTTTTCAAATAATAGTTGATGTAATCATCAGGTTGAAAAGCGAGAATTGTCTTTCTAATTGCACCCTTGTGAAGATCAATTTCAATTCCAAAATTTTCAACGATTTTCAACGTATGTTTGCCTTCTGATTTTGACAGCATAAGTCCCTTGTCTCCAGATTTTATAACAAAAAAGGAATCTTCCATTGTTATTTCGGATAAATTTTCTAATACAGATTTTCCCACATCCTGTGGATCTAGTTTTGAGGATGCCTTTATACCAAGAGGTATAAGGGATGGTCCAAGTCCATAAAGGTGTGTCCTTTCGTCCTTAGAAACATAGCCGATTTCTATTAGAGTAGATAAAATTCTATGAGCTGTGCTAGGCGGTATATTTAAAATTTCAGATATTTCTGCAATAGTAAGCTCTCGATTTTCATTTTTTAACACATCTAAAACATTGGCAGCCTTAACTAAACTTTGAATCATTTTTTCACCTTCCAAATAAAATTATACCATATTATGGAAAGTATTTCATTAAAAGAAAAATAGAGCTAGTAATGTGGAGTAAAGTATAAATTTTTGTTAAATAAAATAAGTCAGACATATAATCTGACTTAAAATCATATCAAGAAAGGGTAAAACTTGATTTAACATAATTTACAAGAGTTATCTTGTTTTTATATTTGTCTATTATAATAAAGTCCCATCCCTTAAGATCCTTAATGTAATAGTTATTGCTATTCAATCTTCTATTAAAAAATAATAAAGTTGTAATAGAATCCTTTGGAAGGTCATTTTTTAAAAATGATTGTAAATTGAGATGGGACAATATTAACATAAAATTTTTGTCTTTTTTAAATGCATCTAAATCTTTGTTATCAAAATCAAGAGAATCATAAATTTTTTTATCCTTTACATTATATTCAAAGATGTTTATTTCATCCGATACATTAGGAAGATAAAAAGTTTTTTTGCTTTCCAAAGTTAAGGATTCTTTATCTTTCAAATTTAAAACTTTATAAATATAATTATTTTGAAGGTAGGAATCTATTGGCAATAAAACAAAATTTAGTAATGCAATTAAAACTATAAATAAAATAACTTTATTTCGATCTTTAATAATAAGGCAATTGTTCTTTAAATCCATTTTTATTATTTAGATACCAATACTTCAAATGTTCTATAGCTTCATGAGCTTTAGATTTGGCAGCTAAATCAGAATTGAAACCTTGATGGGCTTGTACATAAAAATTTTCCTTTAAAGAAAGGGAATCCTTTATAATTTTTTTAGCAGCAGAAACATCAATATCCCTAGAAATATTTTGATTTCGTAGATCTTTTGTAAGTTCAGATTCATGGCTGAACACATCCAAGCCTAAACCCAATATTTTATTTTCATTGTATAATTTTAAAAGAACATTTTCAGGGGCAATTTCTCCTCTAGTAACATTGATAAAAATAAAATTCTTTTTATTTTTTCTCAAATATTCTTCGTTAAAATAATTTACATTGTAAAATTTTGAATTTTTTATTTTAGTTAAATTCATTACATTAACTATAATATCAGAGTTTACAATGGCATCTTCTTTGCTTATAAAGTTAAAATCCTTATATTTTTCTTGAAGTTTTAAATCCTCACTTCTAATATCAACGGCTTGCATGTTAAAACCTACAGCTTCAAAATACTCATATACTTTAGAGCCAATTTTGCCAACTCCATAAACTGTTACAGTTCTGTCCTTACTAATTTCCATGAAGGAATTAGTTTTATTTCTTTCAAAAGATGCAGTGTTTTTAACATATTCATTTAATAAACCGCAAGTACATAATCCAAATTTTAGTGCAGTTTGTGCAACAGCATTAACGCAATATTCTCGAAGAGATGCGATATTTAATTTATCTTGGTATTCTTCGAGATGATCATATCCAGCACTTCTTGTAATTACATTGTTTTTATTCTTACTGTTTATATAATTATCAGGTAAAATTGAATGAGTCTTTATAGTTATTATTTTAGGCAGTTCAATATTATTTTCTGATAAATATTCCTGTACCGTTAAAGGAGTTATTAATGATTTAAAATCCTTTGGTAAAATGTTTTCTTTAATTAAATTATTTGTTTCTATTTCCAAATAGTCAGCTTCTTTTCCTAAAGCTTCAAAATGTATAATATCGTAATTCATAGCACACCTCACTTATGTTGATTTCCTTGCATTTTTCCTGGTGTCCACCATTTAAGCACGAGAGCTATAACTGTGAGCACAATAAAGCCAGCCCACATTACAAGTGTTGTGTACAATGGATATTTGCCGCCAAAACTTATAAAAAGAGGAGGCAGAACTTGCAAAGCAATAGCTATTGGACGATTTAATAGATCTGTAAGACCAGTATCTTCTAGACCTCTTGACTTTTGGTCTGGATCGACAACCCTATTTAATAAAACCCCTGTAGCAACAACACCATTGGATCTTCCAAAATTTAGTATTCCTCTCTCAAACCAGTTTTTAGATGAAGAATATTTACTTACCCACAAGAACCATAAGATGTTTAATACAAAGCCAAATATAAAAGTAATAGTAAGCGGAGCTAAATTTGATTTAATTACCCCAAGATTTAATGAAGAAACAGCGGATACAACTAATAAATCCGTTGATGACCCACTAATTCTTTGCATAGTAGCTCTATCTACATATTCTTGAGTATTTGTAATTTTGATAAATCCTTGAACTAGATAACCAGCAGCAAGAGCTAGTACAAATACTGGAATTGACAGCCAATCAATTTTACTTTGTATGAATTTAGAAGCAACTCTTCCTAAATAAGCAGCAAATAAGGCAATGGATAAGTGAAACACAAGTGAATCCAATGACATATTAGAAATAGTGAGATTTCCAGAAGATTTTTGCTTATCTCTTGGAATAACGCCTCGCTTTATTTCGTCAGGAAGTTCTTTAGGAGAATCAACAAAGTTTGTATATTTTTTTCTTGTTCCCCAATTAATTAAAATCATTCCTACAACGATACCACCAACAAGCCCGACAGTTGCAGAAGTATTTCCTAAATCCAAAAATTCAGGATATCCCATATCCTTATACATAGCTCCTAGAGCTGCCGCAGTTCCATGACCACCATAAAATCCTGTGGCAAGTACTAGACCAAAGGAATCGTGAAGATCCCAAAATTTGTTTAAAACACCTAGAGCTAAAGCCATTCCAGCTGCATATTGAAGCATTAAAATGCCTGTATTTTGATAAAAGAATCCCCCAACTCCCTTTAAGTCCTCCTTTGTAAAAGAATCATCACCTATAGGAGTACAAGCAAATACAATTGCAATAAGTACACCAGAATATTTTGACAATTGATCAGAAAAAGGCAAAATATTAAATCCACTTGGACCTAGAGCAAGTCCTATGAACCCACCAATTAAAGATGCGGGCATAAGTAAACTTTGAAATAATTTTACCTTAGCTCTTAAAAATTGACCCAATATCATTAACAATCCAAGTAATGCTGTGTCTTGTAATAAATCCCATAATGTAAATTCCATAAATTCACCTCATAAATGGAATTATCCGGATAATTATTTTTTCTTTAATTAGATAAAGAATAGAATTCTATAAAACTATTATAAGGTGTCGAAATGGAACTTGTCAAGGGCGAAATCAAAAATAGTCGTCTATTTGGCACATTAAATAAAATAACAATGCCCTTGTGATATATTTTAATTAATCTTTGAATAGGTGATTTTATGACATTTGGAGAAAATATTAAGAATTTAAGAATAAAGAATAATCTTACACAAAAGGAATTAGCTGAAAAGTTAAATTTATCGAGGCCGACAATTGGAAGATATGAATCGGATGAAAGATTTCCAGACAGAGAAACAATAATTGATCTTGCAGAGTTATTTGATGTTTCAATAGACGAGATGTTTGGAAGAGAAAATTATATAAATAAAAAGGTCTTTAAAGAAGAAGAAAAATTTTTAAGGTAAATAAAGTAAATAAAATTGATAAAATACTTTGTAAAAAAGAAATAGATGAGGAATATTTAAATGACGAAGAATTTCTTGAGGATCTTATTGAATTTGGATACAAGGCAGCGATAAAAATAAAATTATATAAAGAAATTAATAAAAAATAGTTTGAATTTGTTTATGAGCCACAGTAAATGTGGTTTTTTTAATTTTATAAGTTTTAAAATTAAAGGCGACACAAGTATAAAATATCAGATAAGTGCAACAAAAATAAACTCATAGTTAATTAATTATATTGATATGTAAGTTATTAAACAAAACATAATAAGTAGGGAATTTAAAATTAGGGCAAAGGGGAAGGCATTCTACTCTAGTTTTGTGTGATCTAATATTCGACTACGAAAAAAGTAGTGAAAACTCACTACTTTTTAGAAGCTAAATATAAAATTGTTTACTTGCCTTCATTAATTTTATAATTATTAAAAGTGAAACAATTATCTCACCTACATTTATACCTATAAGGAGTAAAGGTAAAAAGGATATATCTGCAAGGCTTTCGCTCAACAATATATAGTCCCAAAGGGAATGGAATATTATTGGAAAAATAATATTTTTTGTATCTAAATACATTGCTGCCAAAAATACACCCATAATAAAGGTGGATAGCATTTGATTTGTTACTTCAGAAAAAGGCAAACCTCCTAATATATTTAATATATGCAGCAAAGAGAAAAAAAAGGAGGATATTAAAATTGCCAATACTGGATGAATTTTTCGCACTAATCCGCCTAATACTATGCCTCTAAACATCCCTTCTTCTGCTATGCCAATGAGGGCAGTGTCAACAATGAGAATAAAGAAAGCTAAATTAAGACTAAAACTCTTTATTATTGAATAAACTCCAAAACCAGCTACAGGGACAAATATAAGGGCAGAGAGAAGATAACTTGGGCTTTTGCTCTTTGATAAAACTAATTGATCTTTATTTTTTAATCCATAATATAAGACCAATAGGGACAATAATATCATAAAGGGCAAGAATTTTTCACTAAAATTAGATGAATCATAGGGTGTATTTAAAAAATGCTTACAAACAAATAAGCCCAATGCCATTAGGACATAGTATAGGGATAAAATAGTATAATTTTTCTTCATTAGACCTCCGAGTTATTTTATATTTTATAATGGCGAAAAATATATTATGTGAGTATACACTTAATATATAAAATAAAATTTACAAGTAAACTTGTTCTTAATTTAAGCACGCCATATTTTCCATAAAAATTATACTAAAAATAAAATTAGCTTTCAATATATTTGCGGCGCTTGCCTTGGAGCATTGCATATTTGACACATTATTTTCATAACAAAAATATTGACTTTTTACATATACAATGTTATTTTTATAACATAAAAAGTTAGAGAAGATGCAAATTTTTAATGCCAAACTTTTAAATTCGTAAATATACTTATGATTTGCGATTTTAGGGTTTGACATTTTTAGCTATTATTCTTCCTAATTTTTAAATATATTTTAAATCAGATTACATTTTATTATGCAGTTTTTACATTTTAAAAATTGGGAGGATTACATGAAAAAATTTATTAATATTTATGGACGCAATCTTTTGATTATTATAACCCTGGCTTTAGTATTTATAGGATTTAATGATTACTTTGTTCAATTTGCAGAAAAGGACAAGTCGCAGGCATTATTTCCCATATTTCTCATTGCCGCAAGCACAGTGTTCCTATATGCCATACCTGTTGCCCTATTTATATATTATTTAGTAAAAAGATTTAATGTTTCGGGCAAAGTCGTGCTACTAAGTCTTATATTTGGATTTACAATACCCTTGTATTTAGCAAGTCAAGGCAATTCACTAATTTCATTATTGCTATTTTCACTTAATGTTCCAAAGGAAATACTCAGCAAATGGGGAGCAGCTATGACAGCACCCTTTACAGAAGAAATAGCAAAGGGAATAGTTGTCCTTTTGACATACTTTTTCTGCAAAAAGATTTCTTTAAAAGATGCTTTTATATCGGGGATGATTTCCGGCTTTGGCTTTCAAGTTTTAGAGGACTTCGCATATATTTTTCAAAGCACCTTTGGCGAAACCAATACGGGTTTTTCAATAGCCTTTGAAAGAGTGTCCAATGCACTGGGCAGTCATATGGATTTTGCAATAGTCTTTGGAGTTGGACTTATAGCTCTTTTGAAAAAAGAAACTTCTATTCCAAAATCTAAGGCATTATTTTTCATAATAGCACCTATTGTACTACATTTCGCTTGGAATTCTCCACTTGAAGGAGATTGGGTAACGCCTTTGTTTGGAAGCATAAATCTATGCCTTGCCTATTATGTATTTACCTTTGTGGACTCTTTAGATGAAGGGGATAAAATAGTTCAAGTTTAGTATTGAATTAAAAACTGTCTTGTAATTGTATTTGATTGTAAAATTGGAGGTTTAGCCTCCTTTTTTTATACAAAAATATATTTTATAAAGTCTAATTATATTTTCTCATTAAAACAAGTGGATAAATTTTCTATGACAATAGTAGAGTCTATCCTTGTGAAAATTAACATAAAAAAAGAAATCGGACTTTTCCGATTTCCTTTTTGTCTTAATTATTGAATTAGTTTGCTATTTTGTTCCATCTTTCTACGCCATGATCGTCTTTTTCATAGTAGTGAGTATTTGTAGCTTCATAAATATCATAGTATGCCCAATGAGAAGTACTTAAATCTTTGAACTTTCTTAATTCAAAGGACTTTTCATCTACAAAGGCTCTATCAGCCTGTCTATTAAACATTCTATTTACTATTGATACTGCTTCTGCTCTCGTGATAGGTGCATCAGGTTTAAATGTTCCATCTGAATATCCAGTGATCCAACCTTGTGCCTTAACTTGTGATATTACATCTCTTGCCCAGTGATTTGAAGGTACGTCTACAAAGCTTTCTGTTGCAAGTTTTTTGTCATTTATATATTTTGATGCAATAGCAGCAAACTCAGCTCTTGTAATGCTATTATTAGGTTTAAATGTTCCATCTGGATATCCCTTTATGATGTCCTTAGAAGTCAATTTCATTATACTTTCTGTAAACCAATCACCTTGTTTTACATCGCTAAACTTGTCCACAAAGGATCCTTGAGTATTTTTTTCTGCCAACCTTGTAAATATAGCAGCCACTTCTGCCCTCGTGATTTCTCCATCAGGTCTAACTGTGCCATCTGGATAGCCAGAGATATATGCCTCATGTCTTTCTACCCTTGGTTCAACTTTAGAAACTTCAACCTTTGGAGCAATTGGTGTCAAAGGAGCAAAAGTCCTTTGAGTAGGCTCGTGCCAAGTTGGACGCCATGGAGTATAAGGTTCAGATGGATAGTAAGGTTCATCTGGATAACTAGGCTCAGGCTCATGAGGCTTGATTGGGTCTTTAACTAAAATTCTAACATAAACTTTATCACTAGTTCCATCTGGATAAGTTACATCCACTCTTACAAAAAATCTTCCAGCTTGATTTCCATTAGGAATTGTCGTTTCATCAGAAATTTCAAATTTTACCGCACTTCTGTCGCCCTTATATCCTACTAATTCAATGCTATTTGCTATTTCTTCTGGAGTAGTATTTTCTCCATAATTTTTTGTAATCATGCTAGCTTTTGCATCGTATTTTATATTGTCGAATTTTACAACTTTCCATGTTCCTGCAAAAGTAACATCAGATTGTACATCTTCTTGTTCATAAGCAGGTTCCCAACCTAAGAAAGTATATGTCGCAAAGTCAGTTTTTTCTTCAGTATTTGCTACTGGAGTTGTGGGAACTTCTGCATTTTGTGACTTGTAAATTTCCTTGCCCTCTGGTGGAGTCTGTGTGAAATCAGCAGGTCTTTCAATTTCTGTAACGCCATCTTCATCTACGAATTTGTATTCATATCTTACAAGCACCTTTTCATTTGAAATAAATTTCCAAGTACCGATAAAATGCACTTCGCCCGCTTGTTCGGAAGATTTTGTAAAGCCGGCAAACTTCCATACTCCTGGTACGTCATCTACTGTATCAGGATACTCGCCGATATAATTTGGCATATCAAGAGTTTCATCTTCATATTTTTCTATGCTATCTACTAAGTCGGCACTTATTGCTTCAGGTTTTAAAACTTCTTCCTCGCCATTTTTAAATACATAGTCGAAAACATAATTTACTTTTCCTCTTGGGACAAATTCCCAAGTTCCTGTAAAGACATTCTTAGCCTTATCTTTATCAATAGACAAGCTTTCCGGTCTCCAGCTTACAAATCTCCAAACTCCTTGGTCGTTTGGATCGGTAATTTTTACTTCGCTAAACTTGTATTGAGGTGTAAATTCTTCTCCAATATTCTTTTCAATATTTTGAGGTTTTTGTTCTATTACTCCTTGAGGTAAAGGTCTATCATCTTGAGAGATAAATTCAAAGCTTACTTCGCTCATTGTTTCATCCCATTGTGCATAGGCAATTTCATTCTTTGTGATTTTAAACTCAGCGCCCGGTTGATAAACCACATCTCCAATTTTCCAACCGACAAATCTTGCCTTTGGCTTATTTAAATTTCCTTCATTGGCAATTCTTATAGTTTGATTAATATCGGCATCGGTTTTAACGGGAACATCTCCGCTTACACCTTGAGGATTGTCTTTATCTGCAACATAAGTTAGTGTTACTTTGTCAGTCTTAAAGGTTGCCACATAGGTTTTGTCGCCGGTTATTTCACTATCCATATCTAAAGTTTCACGCCAAGTGTCGAAAACATAATTTGGATTTGGCGTATACTTAGGAACTGTTACTCCACTTCCTAATTTAACCCCTTCATTAGGATTTACATAGTACTTAGTTGTTCCAGAAAGAGTTCCGTTGCCGTCAGTAATAAATAGAACTGTAACATAGCCCTTAGGTTTATCCGTCGATTCATCAGCTGTATAAACATCCTTTAGTTTATTAAAGATATGTTTTATCTTCATTCCTTCAGCAAAGGGACCTGTCATAGAGCCTTCCCATGTTCCCTTTTCATAGCCAATAGCGGGTTCAAATCCAAGTCCTTCCGCCTTATTAGTTAAATCGACATCTGCATTAGGATTTACATAGTACTTAGTAGTTCCGGAAAGTTTTCCATTGCCGTCAGTAATAAATTCAACTGTAACATAGCCCTTAGGTTTTTCTCCTTCAGCAGGAAGAATTGGGTCGATGTCGTCATATGTTGCAGTGATTGTAACTTCTTTTCCGTCACTTATATTCATAGTTAGAGGTTTATCCCAAGACTTGAATTTCTTTCCAGTTTTTTCTATTACTTCTGTTTGAGGAATAGTAACATCAACCTTTGGTTTTACCCAATAAGTTGTAGGAGCGCCCTCTTTGAAGTTTCCTCCTTCACCGGAATCTAAAGTTACCTTTATATAGCCCGGTTTTTCTTCTGTTAAGACATTTTCTAGTTCATTGTATCTTGCGGTGATTACCTCTCCACCACTGTATAAGACTGAGTAATTTATGATTTCTGTCCAACCCACAAATTCATAACCAGTTTTAGCATCTATATTTGGTTTAAAATCGTAAAGCTTTACGGGAACAGTCGGATTTACATATACATTTTTAATTGTATCTGCGGAATCCTTAATGCTTCCCTTATCCGTAGTGTCAAAGACAACTTTCACATATCCCTTAGGAATTTTGTTTAGATTGCCACTTTCATCTTTTTCAGGGATTACATTTTTAAGAGGAGTGTAGTCGGCAGTTACATAAATTGTCCCTTCGCTTCCGTCGATCTTTTCACCGGCTTCTTTGTCCCAGCCATCAAACTTATATCCGGTGAAAGCAATTACATCTGTGTCGACAAATTTGCTTAAAATATCTCCCAAAGTTTTATTCTTCTTAGGATTTACATAAAAGACCGTGTTTAAATCATCTTTAATATATCCGTCGTCTCCATTATTTAATATAACTTCAACATAACCCTCAGGTTTTGAATTTGTACTTCCGTCATCTGTTTTTTCTGGAATTATATCATCATAAGCCTTGAATCTTCCCTTTATGATAGTATCTGCACTAAAAGTAGTTTGATTTATAGGAGGATCCCAAGAGTCAAAGTAATATCCGACTTCCACATCTAACTTAGGTCCTTTTAGAGTTACCATTCTATTAGGGTCGACATATACTGTACTTTCCCCTACAATACTTCCGCCTTCGCCTTCTATTTCAAAAGTTATCTTGCTATAACCATCAACAGGAGTAGTTGAAATTGCACCCGTAGGAGAAAACACAGCTTTTATATCAGTGTCTACTTTATATTGTTGATTATGAGTAACATCTCTGTCCCACGCAGAAAATTCATAGCCCGTATTGGGATTTATTTCACTCTCTGTTGGCGGAGTAAGTGTTACATATTTATTTGGGTTTACATAGTAGGATTTTTCAACAACTGCACCATTTTCACCTGAAATAAATTTTACAGTTACATAACCCTCTGGGCTACTTACGCCGTCTTTTACTTCAATCACATCTTCTAATTCCACTGCCTTAGCTTTTACCACGATGTCAGTGTTTATTGGTGTAGCATCATCCTTATCCCAACCATTAAAGGCATATCCGATTTCTGGCTTTTGAGTAGGCTTAATAATACTTGCATCTCCAAGAGTTATTCCAGCATCCTTTTTAATATAGTAGGACTTGACATCGGAAAGATTTATCCCCTTTGTTCCTTCAAAAGTCAATCTCACATATCTGTCATCAGGTCTTCCCATTGGATCGCTCGGGTCGTAGGGGATTATAGTTTTAACATCAGCATAACTTGCCTTAATTGTCAAAGGCTCTTTTACTTCAAAGTTATCTTCAGGAAGGGTATTCCATTTGTCAAAGGATTTTGTGCCGTCTTTGTAAGCTGCACTAGGAATAGAAAGCCCTTCATATTTTGTCCTTTTCCAATTTGTGCCCTTATAAACATTGTAAACTTTTGTAGTCTTATCTGTTCCATTTAACTTACCATCTTCTGTGGCATCAAAAATTACCCTTGTGTAGTAATTAGGGACTTCCTCATTAGGATCTGTAACTTCTTCCACAATTGGAACTACCTTTATTTTTGCAGTTACAGTGCCAGTCTTGCCACTTGGATAGTGGATTGTTACGTTAACAGTCTTTTCTCCAGTTGTTGAAGTGTCTACTGGTTCAAAGGAGAATCTTGCTCCCGCCTTTTCCAATTCTTCATAATTAGTCAATAAATCTTTTGCAGTAGGAGTAGAACCCTTTGGCACAATTTTTTCATTTCCACTTGATTTTAAAACAAATTTAGCAGTAAATATATGGTCTTCTCTTATAGGCGTGTTGTCATTTAAAAATCTTTCGTCATTCCATTCATCAAATTCATAATTTCCGGAATCATCGGCAAAGGCATTGACCTTTGGAAGCTTTTTAAATTCAAGTCCGTCAATTACATCGTATATAATCTCCTTCACACCTTGATCTTTATCGCCTAATGAAATATTTCCGCCTTCATCCGCCCTAAAGATTACTCTGTGATATCCATCAGGAGTTACGACTTCCTTTGATTTTCTCTTTAACACACGAATGTCTTCGTATTTAAAGCTTACGCTATCTTTATTTGTAATAACATCGCCATCTCCATAGCCCTTAATATTAGTTAGCTCGCCCTTTTCATTCAATTCAAATGAAAGTTCGACATTAGGAGCTGATGTCAATTTATAGCCCGGTATATTTCTATAAGACACTGCATCATAATCCTTTTTGCCATTTTCAATTTTTTCCGGTGGGACTATATTTTTATCATTTTGGTCGATGTAGTTGATATTGTACTGTCTTGTTCTAAAAGGCCTATAATGGAAATCAAATTTATTATTTTCAGGATTTCTATCTATTATTTTAGTTTGATAATATTCATTATTTGGCATATCATCTCTTAAAAGCCAATCTTCTCCTGTAAATTGAGCCATAGCTGCTGCATATTCGCCTATTGTCAAGTTTTCAAGTTTAATTTTTTGCTTCTTATCTAAAATTTCATTGCCCTGAAGGTCGTAGAAATGATGATAACTAGTAGCATAGGTTCTATTTGTAGCGACCCACATTGCCTTTAGATAAATATCTTCAGCTACTGGATTATCTTCTGCATACCTTATTGGCACATGATATTTGTCAAAATAGCTTGTATCTATTGTAGTACTTCCGCTGCCGTCAAGTATTAACTGACCCTTTTCATCCCTTTTAAAAAGCACTAATTCCCAGCCGGCAAAAGTAGAACCTTCTTTAGTCGGTTTACTTTGAAGACTTATCTTTGCTCCATTGTTTACCGTTTCAATTACCTTTTCGCTAGATCCATTTAATTTTCCGCCATTTGGATCCAAAGTAACCTTCCACTTAATATCTTTTTCAGCCCAGTGGTCGTATAGATCGTACTTGTAGTTTGGCATAGTCTGTGCGGAGTCCTTTACCAAATTTTGACCTACGGGGTCTAATGCCCAGCCCTTAAATTCATAGGTATCTGGAATGCCTTGAGGTCTTTTCGGCACATATTTTGTGTCTAGGTCTAAATCCCTTAGCGGTTTGTCATAAGGAACTTGCATTGTAGTCGCATTGCCCTTTGTTGGACGTAGTATCAAATCATATTTATTTCTTTTATATTCTAATTTTAAATATCCATTACTATTTGCTCTTTGGCCGCCAAGCATGTCTACATATTGAACTTGCCCATCAGGTCTTCCGTTATTTATAGTTTCCCAAAAAGAATCATTTTTTTCGTATTTTATTTGTCTTTTTTTAGGATAAGCTTCTTTAAAACCCTTAAGTTCAGGAAGTGAGAACTCATAGCCGGCATAATTAGTGTCGGACTTCCAATAATACATTGAAGAATCGAGTTTAGAAACTCCATCAAAATCCTCTTTGAAAAAATCCACATGTAAAGGATGATTGTTTCTAACTGGTGCTTGGGCAATCCCTAAACTTATCTGCCTTGGTCCAATTTTAACGCCGGTTCTACTTAAAAAGCTATTTCCCTCTTGATTTACAGCATTTATAAAATCAGAAGCTGAAAGCCTATAAGGCGGCGTATCTCTAAATATATAATTACCATAATTTATAAGCCAGCCTTGACCGGAATTGTTTCTCGTCCAGCCCTCTATTTCACTGTCCCTTGGCCATGCAGCCGCCAATGATTGATTGAAGCGAGCCTTTATTGTATATGGATTGGTTTTCGCATCATATTTTACTCCGTTTTTAGTGATGATGGGGTGAAAAGTGCCTTTCGCCATTTCAAATACAAGCTCATAGACTTCTCTATCATAGTAGATACTAAATGCAGTCTTTCCTGTAGATGAAATTAGCTTTTGATTTCCATCTTCACCTGCATTTTTTTCTTTTATTAAGTTTTCATTTCTATGATAGTATTTTGCAAGTTCAGTTGGATTACTAGTAATGGTTTCATCAATATCTGGGAACTTTATTCCATCTGGAGTTACTTTTGAAAGGTCAGGAGATGTGCCGACTTCTCCCTTTGAAATCTTCTTGCTGCCAACATAGTCGTATCTTTCTTTAAAAGGTGCAGAAGGGTCATAGTCCGATTTTTCAGTATAGAAAAGAATTGTATAATCTGCTTCTGTATCTTCCTTCCAAATAGCTTTAAATTCTAAATCTTCTGAAGGCATTTTAAGATTTTCTATATCTTCATTCCTTATGCGCTCTCCCTTTTTAACTGTACTTCCGTCATTTTTTAAAAGATCGCGATTTGCAATCCAATGTAAAAAAGTAGCACCCTCTTTTTTTGGTTCAATTACATTTGGAATATTTTGCTCATAATATAATTTCTTTGCTCTTATTTTAGTAGCGCCTTCAGATGTGTTGTAGGTAACAGTATTGGCATCTCTTAAATATCTAAATACAACTTGAAAGTCTTTAGTACTTTCAGGCACTTGAACATGTAAGCTTGAAAACTCTGGAGAAAATCCGGGAGTTTCACTTTTTTGCAATGCATAAAAAGTGAATTTAGTTCCAACTTTAGCATAACTTATTGTTTCCTTTTTCTTTTCAAAGACTTCCGGATCTGTTAAAGATTGAAAAAGATGAACTATCTTTACTTCTGTTTCCTTTGGTGTATATACATATCCCTTTGTATAATCTTTAAAATTAGCCACCTCTGCCCTTGAAAAAGTATATCTCGGAGTTGGCGCAGTATATCCATCTATGATTGGAAGGTCCACAGTTTTATCTATGTCCATTTTTCCATTTTTAAATACAGATACTATATAAGGTTGAAATTTAGGAATTTTAAAACCATTTGCATCAATGTAATAGTCCACTTGTAATGTGTATTTTTCATCCACAGGCGGATCTGCTATTTGATTATTTGCCTCATCTTTATTTGTAGGGTCTTTGTCAAATTCCTTGACCTCTACATCTTCGTTGTTAATATAATGTACTTTGTCATTTTTTATATTGTCGTAATCATCTATTTTAAAATTAGGTTCGCCTGAATATGCAAAGATATTCGCAGGAAAACTTGTCAATAAGATAAGTAGCGCCATAAAAAATGCCAAACATCTCCTATTTAATTTCATAAATACCTCCCTTTAATTTTAATGTCTGAGCATTATTATAATATAGAGACATCCTTTTTAAAATATCTTTTATTATATTATATAATGATCTAAATACATTTATTATATCATCTAAGATTCAAAAAGTTTACTAGTTTAATTAAGATTATGCAAAAAAATTTTTGTATCTAAGCCAAATTTTATTAGATTTGTAAATTAAAGTTGCAAGATGTAATAAGAACTAGAATAATCAGGGAAAATTAATCTAATTCAATTTTTTAATCCCTTTCAAGGTCTTTCTATAAAAGCATTTTGAAAAAAACAAAATTGACTTTTATGAAAATTTCTATATAATAAAATTAAGTATTTAGATAGATATCAAAATATTTAAGAAGGTGAATTATGTTTTCTAATACTTTTAAAGCCCTATCCGACCCTGTTAGACTTGAGATTTTAAATATGCTCAGGAAAAATGGCAGGATGAATGCAGGGGAAATCGCCGATAATTTTGATTTGACAAAGGCAACAATTTCTCATCACCTAAAGATCTTAAGAGAGCAGGATTTGATTTACGAAACTAAAGAAAAAAATTTTATTTATTATGAGCTAAACACTTCGGTTTTTGAAGAAATTTTGACATGGATTGTGAAATTTAAAGGAGGTCAAGATGAAAAATAAGTTTAGATTTAGAGAAAGCAGCATTTATTCCATAATTGCATCAATTATTATTTTAATATTTTTTAGTGCAGTTTTTTATAACAAAATGCCAAGAGAACTTCCTACTCACTGGAATTTTAACAATGAAGTAGATGCCTATGGCTCAAAATTTGAGGCTATGATAGGAGTTCCTTTGTTTTTAGTTGCCATGAATATTTTCCTTTGCTTTATGCTGGACAATGATCCAAAAAATAGGTTGCAAAATAATTTACTTATGACTATTACTAAGATGACCTTTCCCCTTATGATGATTGTAATCTATGTAATAACAGTTTTATATGGACTAGGTAGGGAAGTAAACACTAGCATTATAATTTCTCTAGCAATTGGAATTTTGTTTGTAGTCATTGGAAATTACATGCCAAAGGTAAAGAGAAATTACACCATGGGAATTAAGCTTCCTTGGACTTTAAATAGCGACGAAAATTGGAGGAGAACTCATAGAATTGGCGGAATTTCATTTATTATGATGGGATTAACTTTTTTTGCCTATCCCTTTATTAAAAGTGAGGCTTTAATTTTTGGTGTTGTGATTTTTGCCATAGCCATACCTACAATTTATTCCTTTTATCTCTACACTAGGGGAATTTAAAAAGTTAAAATAAAAAAATAAAAAAGGGACTATCACAATGTGGTAGTCCTTATAGTTTTCTATTTTTTCTTGAGACTTCTAGGGGAAGTTTTTCTCTTTCTCTTTTTACTTTTTCATTTTCTAATTTTACTATAGCAAGATTTTTTTCTTCGCCAAGGTCTGCGATTATTTCGCCACTTGGTGATACGCATAGGGAATGTGCGTAGGCATTTTTGGAAAGTTTGGCATCTCTTGCTATGGCAGGAGAAACTATATAGCATTGAGTGTCTACTGCACGAGCTCTATTTAAAAGGTGAAAGTGAACTTCGCCCGTCTTTTTCATAAAAGTCGATGGCACAAAAATTACTTCAGCACCGTAGTTGCGAAAACTTTGGAAGAGCTCGGGAAATCTTAAATCAAAACAAATTGCAAGGCCAAAGATGCCATATTCTGTTTCAAAAACGCCTAGAGATTTGCCGCCAGAAATTGTGTCAGACTCCTTGTAGCCTTCGATGTCAAAGAGATTTATCTTTGAATATCTGTAAATTTCCTTGCCCTCTTTGTCGAAGACATAGGATCTATTGTAAATTTTTTCGCCAGATTTAATGGGGATTGAGCCTCCAATTAAATAGACTTCATTTTTCCTTGCCACTTCACTCATTTTTTTGTAAGTCTTTCCAAAATCTTCTTCGGCAAATTTTGTGAAGTAAGAATTTTGGTAGGGGCAGTTCCACATTTCTGGAAGGCATATTACATCGGCACCTTTATTTTTTGCGCAAGATATATATTCTTCCATTGTCTTTAAGTTTTTTTCTTTGTCGCCAGTGGCAGGCAACTGAATTATTCCAACATTAAAATCTTTCATAATAACCTCAAATTATATAATGTTAAAAAAGCCAAGGCATAAAACTACTATTCCAAGGACTATTCTATAATAGCCAAAGGGAATAAAGTCGTGTTCACGAACATAGCCAAGGAATTTTTTAATTACTACAAGGGCAACTATATAAGAAATAAGTCCGCCAAGGATTATCAAAAACCATTGCCAAAGGGTGAAGGAAAATCCGATTTTTAAAATTTTAAGGGCAGTTGCTCCAAGCATAGTTGGCACTGCAAGGTAGAAGGAAAATTTTGCGGAGCTTGTCCTTGAACAACCCAGTAGCATTGCGCCAATAATTGTTGCGGCAGAACGAGATGTGCCGGGAACCATGGCAAGGCATTGGAAAAAGCCAATTAGTAATGCGGTTTTAAGCCCAATGTCATTTAAACTTTTGTATTTAAATTCTTTGTTTTTATTATTTTTTTCCATAAAAATAATTATAAATCCATAGACAATAAGTGCAATTGCAACTGTAATTGGATTAAAAAGATGTGCGTCGATAAAATCGTCTAATAAAAACCCAAAAAAAGCTGCGGGCAAAAATCCAATGATTATTTTTGCAATTAGTCGCATTGTTTCAAGATCTCTATACTTAAATTTTTCCTTGAAGGATAAGCTTTCATATCTTTCTTCACCAATTACTGGTACAAGTTTTCCCCTTGCAATTGGATTTATATCGTAGAAGTAGAGATATACTACTGCTAATATTGCACCCAGTTGTATAATTACGCTAAAGGCATTGGAAAAGGACTTTGGCTCAAGTTTTATAAAGCTATCTGCGATTATAAGATGACCTGTTGATGAAACAGGTAAAAATTCTGTCAGCCCTTCGATGAGTCCAAGGACTATTACTTTTATTATGTCTGAAATCATATTTACCTCCATTTTTTGACAAAGCTATTATAACATTTGATTGAGAAAAGATAAATAAGGCCCTCGTCAATGACAAGAGCCTTATTATTAATTTCTTTGTAAATTTAAAAATTTTGTAAATTCCTTTTTAAACATCAACTCAACAGTTCCTGTAGGACCGTTTCTATGTTTTGCAATGATTACTTCGCCAATATTTGGCTTTTCAGATTCTTCCTTTGTGTAGTATTCATCTCTATACAAAAACATTACTATGTCTGCATCTTGTTCAATGGCACCAGATTCACGAAGGTCAGACAAAATTGGTCTGTGATCTGTTCTTAGTTCAGGTGCACGAGAAAGTTGTGATAGGGCAATAACGGGAACTTCAAGTTCCTTTGCAATTGCCTTTAAGTTTCTCGATATTGCAGAAATTTCTTGTTGCCTTGATTCAGCTCTAGAATTCATCTGCATAAGTTGCAAGTAGTCGATTACTATTAAGTCAAGTCCCTTTTCTATTTTCATTCTTCTACACTTTGCCTTTAGTTCCAGAGGAGAGATGCCGGCAGTGTCGTCAATTTCCATTTTTAGATTGGATATAATTGGCATTGTGTTAATTATTTTTGTCCACTCTTCTTCATTTAAGTTTCCGCTAATAACTTTTTGAAGGTCTACATGGGCATTTGAAGAAATAATCCTTTGGAAAAGTTGGTTCTTGCTCATTTCAAGGGAAAAAATGGCAACTGATGCACCGCCTCTTAATGCTGCATTAGTTGCGATATTTACCATAAGGGCAGTTTTACCCATGGAAGGTCTCGCCGCAAGTAATATTAAATCAGACTTTTGAAGTCCAGAAATTTTTCTATCAAGGTCTATAAAACCAGTTGTAAGTCCAGTGAGGGCATTTGGATTTTGTGCCTTCATTTCCAAATCAGCAAAGGAATCTAGGGCAATATTTTTAATATTTACTAGACCATTTTTTGTTGAGTCTTGAGTTATTTCAAAGACAGATTTTTCTGCAAGTTCGATAATAAGGTCTGCCCTTGCATCAGATGAATAAGCGGCAGAAATAATTTTATCGGAGGCATTTATTAGTTCTCTCAAAACGCCCTTTTCCTTAATAATTTCACAGTAGGATCTAATATTTGAAACAGCTGTTACATTTGAAGACAAGTCGGCGAGATATGTTATACCTCCAACTTCTTCTAGGGATTCAGTTTTTTTCAATTCTTCTGCAATAGTTATTACATCTGCAGGTTCATTTCTGTTGTAGATATTTAAAATTGCGTCATAAATTTTTCTATGGGCATCTTGATAAAAATCCTCTGTTTTTAAAATTTCAATAGATGCAGTGATTGCTTCTTTTGAAAGCATCATAGAACCTAGCGCCGATTCCTCTGCTTCAAGATTGTGAGGAGGCATTTTTAAATTTTCAACAGAATTTAAGTTTTCTCCATTTACATCCATATCAATCAAGATTCCGGTCTAACATTTACCTTTAAAGTTGCAATTACATCGGGATATAATTTTATGTCGATGTTTTTCATTCCAGCTTCTTTAATATTTTCGGACAAGTCGATTTTTTTCTTGTCCACTTCAATTTTATATTCGCTCTTTAAATTTTTTGCAATGTCGCCAGAAGTTATTGCACCAAAAAGTCTTCCACCTTCTCCAGCTTTTGCCTTAATAGTAAGGGTTAATTGTTCGAGTTTTTTCTTAATTTCATTGGCCTTTGCTCGATTTTCCTTTTCTAATTTTTCTTCTTCGATTTTATTTTTCTTCCAAATTTCTAAGTTTTCGGGAGTAGCTTCAATAGCAATTCCTCTTGGGATTAAAAAGTTTCTAGCATAGCCAGTTTTTGCGTTAACTATGCTTCCCTTTGGTCCTAAATTTTTGTCGTCTTTTAATAAAATTATTTTCATGTTATTCCTCGCTTCTATTTTCTTCTAAATATTCTTCTATGGCTTCTATTAAAATCTTTTCTGCTTTGTCTAAATCTTGTGTATCAATTTGTGCACCAGCCATATTTAAGTGGCCGCCGCCGCCTATTTTTTCAAGAATTAATTGAACTGAAACTACTTCTCCACGGGATCTGCCTGAAATATGAGTTTTGCCATTATTAATTGTAAGAACAAAGGATGCGTCAATGCCATTTATGTCGAGAAGGGCATCGGCAGCCTGTGCTGCAACTAATACAGAATTTTTTGCTTCCTTTTCAAATCTCGATACGGCAATATTGTCGTGAATGATTTTTGTGTTGTGAATTACATCTGCTCTGTAAAGCATAGTATCTAAATCATCTTGGAAAAGTGCCTTTACTTTTAACATATTTGCACCAGCTCTTTTTAAAACTGAGGCAGCTTCAAAGGTTCTTACGCCTGTTTGGAAAGAGAAGTTTTTTGTGTCTACAACTATACCACTCATGAGAGCATCTGCCTCAAAATGAGTTAAATTTAAATCCTCTGACATATAAGTGAGCATTTCAGTTATGAGCTCGCAAGTTGAGGAGGCATAGGGTTCTACATAGGACAAGACGGGATTTTCTACAAATTCCTTGCCTCTCCTATGGTGATCTATTACTACTATTTGGCTAGTTTCCTTCAAGAGGTCTGGATATTCAGTAAAGGATGGCTTGTGATTGTCCACTAAAATTATTAGAGAGGAGTGCTTAATGGTGTTCATTGCCGTTTCTCTTGATATGACTTTTTTGTAAAGTTCTGGCTCCTCTTCCTTCATCCTGTCGATTAAATTGTCGATGGATGGATTGGATTTTTCAAGGACTATATAACCTTCTTTATTTCTATTTAAAGTTGCACGCAGGCAACCAATAGCCGCACCAATTGCGTCCATATCAGGGTTTTGATGTCCCATAATGTAGACATTTTCAGATCTGTCGATTAATTGTTTTAAAGCTTCGCCAATAACTCTTGCCTTAACTTTATTTCTCTTTTCAACAGCTTTTGACTTTCCGCCAAAGAAGGCATAATTGTCGTCGACTTTTACAACGGCTTGGTCGCCGCCACGACCTAGTGCAAGGTCAAGAGATGAGTCAGCTTCCATATAGGCCTCTTTAAAGTTAAGCCCAAAGGAAGAAACTCCAATGGATAAAGTAATGGGAATTGAGTTGCCCTTATTTAAATCTCTTAAATCATCGAGTATGTCAAATCTCTTTTCTTTAAGGGAATTTAAAGATTTATAATTCATGACAACTAAATATAAGTCTTCGTCAGCCTTTTTAACCAAAGCATCGTATTCTTCAAAATATTGAGAGATAGTTGAGTCAATGTCTGCAATTAAAAGAGGTCTAATCTCTGAGGGAGCACTGCTTATTGCTTCTGAGAAATTGTCTACTTCTACTTTTGCAATAATGGGATATTCCTCTGTGTATTTGTCCTTTAAATTTTTGTAGGCAGTGTTGTCTACAAAATAAAGTAGCACAGATTTGCTGTCAGCGGATTTAGATTTATTTTCACAAATATTTGTGTAGACATTAAAAAATCTTTTGTTAATCTCAATGGGAAGTGTATTTGCACCACTTCTATTTATTATATTTGAGATGTCAATATCCTTAACTAAATTTTCAAGGTCGCCATCGATTAAAGTCTTTTC
Organism: Peptoniphilus grossensis; assembly: GCF_001940285.1. Taxonomy (NCBI): domain Bacteria; kingdom Bacillati; phylum Bacillota; class Tissierellia; order Tissierellales; family Peptoniphilaceae; genus Peptoniphilus; species Peptoniphilus grossensis. The sequence goes on along the minus strand of NZ_MJIH01000001.1, from coordinate 1,101,681 downwards.
CTTAAATAAATTTATAAAGGGAGTGTTGTACCACAAGATTTTTGCCTTTTCATCAGTAATTACAAGGGGAAAGGGCATGTCAAAAATTGCTTCTTTAGTTAAAGAATCAAATTGTTCATTTAAGTTTTCAATGTGTTTGATAGTCTCGACATTCTTATTATTGATCTTGTTATAAGTTATATAAAAAATATAAGCAAAACCCAAAATTGAAATAAAACCAATTAATGGATTTAGGATTATTAAAATAATAACTAGGGCAATTCCAAAGACAAGATAGGGGAGAAAATCGCTAATTTTATAATTATTTTTCATATTATTCTCACTTAATTAATTTTTCTAAAGTTAACAATTTGGTCAATTGCACCAATTATCATCACAAATATTTGGAGTGAAGAAATAGTAAGGCATAGACCAATTAATAGATATTGTAAAAAACTTTTAAAACCAAACTTCGTCATAAAAAATTTAACTACACTTATACCTGCTATAAAGAGCATGAAGTAAACTAAGTTCATTAAATTTAATGTAAAAATCTGAGCGCTTGATCCAAAATATTCGCCAGCCAAAGAAAGTATTGCAACTGTGGCAATTGATAGCATGAGAATTTCTTTTGGAAATTTTAAAAATTCAAGAGAGGAAGGTTGCAATATAAATTTTCCCCTTGAAAGCAATGTTCTTCCAGCCGTTGTGTAAGTTATATAGGAAATAACTAAGGATATAATAATTAAAACAGAGGGAAGAATTTGCAAAAATCTCTTGTAATAAATTTCAGCACTTTGAGCAAAATTAGACAAATCAACTTGAGAAAGTCCCGCTTCCTTTGCGACATTTGTATAGAAACCTGTAATCGTGTTAATAGTTTCCCTTGAATTTAGCACATCGCTATTTATGCCAAAGGCAAAAAATAGAACCATAATCGATGTAAAAAATATAAGAGATGTCGCCGTAATAGTCATGGAAACAGATCTATTGGTGCTAATCATATAGTGAAAAATCAAGATGAAAGGTCCAAAGATTGTAAAAATAATTATTGCATATATGGGTCCCAATAGGACAGCTATTAAGAGGACAACTGCAATTAAAGTCGCCATCACTTTCATAATTCCTTCTTTTACAGATTCAACTACATACATAGAAGGAAATAAAATATAAAAAAAGGGAAAAATCATTCCAATCATGGAAATAATTATAGACCTTGTAAAAAGTCTAAAGAGTCCCTTAAAATCAGTTTCTTTTTCCAATAAATCAACTCCTAGTATTTTCATTTTACCACAGAATTACAATTTGATAAAGGAATCTAGTCTTGGGGAAATAAAAATTTACTTGGATATTTAGACAATTAAAAAAGCTAGAAATATCTAGCTTAATTAGTAAATGTACATAGTCATTATCTTTATAGAAATAAAGCCATTGCAGATTCGCCATGGCTACTCTCCTATCAAATCTTTAATATTTTTATATAATTATTTATCTTCAAGTCATCGCAATAAAAGTTAATCCCATCTACAATTATTTTCTTCAATATTATTTAACTCATAAAAATTTTTACAATAATAAATAACTTAAAATGAAAAAATATTAAATGAAAACTCTATGTAGAAAGTATTAAAAGGATTAATTGCTAAAATAGGCTAAAAAGAGTGCGCCAGGACCTGTGTGAGTTCCTACTACACTTCCAATTTGGATAAATTCTGGGGAATGTATTTTGCATTCCCAGAGATTTTTTGTTTCTCTTAAATACTTTTCAATTTTGCTACTATCTCTGCCAGTGTATCCAAGTTTAATAGGCATGGAAAAGTCAATTGATCCCCTTTTTTCGATTTCACGAATAAATAAATTATTGGCATTTTTTATTCCCTTTGCCTTGCCGGCAGTTGCAATGGCTCCATCTTCCATTGAGAGGAGAACTTTTACAGAGAAGAGACCTCCTACAAAGGCAGATGTTTTTGAAATTCTTCCGCCCCTTTCAAGGTATTCCAAAGTGTCAACTAAGACCATAAGCCTTAATTTCTTTTTTACTTCTTCTAGAATTTCTGAAATTTCTCTTGCAGACTTTCCTTCTTTGACAAGTTTCATTGCAAAATCCACAAGGGCACCTTCTGCATTGGAAACATTGAGAGAATCCACAATAAAAATTTTATCATTAAGACCCTTGGCAGCTATTTTTGCACTTTGATAAGTGCCAGATAATTTTGAAGAAATAACTATTACTACTGCTTCATCACCGTTATCAATGACTTTTTTGTAGGCCTCCATAAAGGCCATGGGTGTGGGTTGACTTGTCTTAGGAAATTCTTTTTTCCTTTCAAGCCTTTCATAAAATTCATCCTTTGTAATATCAATTGAATCTAAAAAGTCTTCTTCTCCAAAGGTTACATGGAGGGGAACGACGATTAAGTCCTTCTTAATATCTTCTTCAACATCGCAAGTTGATCCTACAATTATTTTTACTGACATATACTTCCTCACAATTATATTAAAAAAATTTTTTACTTATTACTTATACTATAATCATATTAAAACTTTTATTTTTTAAGAAAATATGATCCTTTAATTAATTTTTACACATACTTAACATCTTTTGCAAACTTTAGTATAAAGAAAAGTCCATTAGGTGTCAACCTAGATATAGGACATATATAATATGTTAAAATAATATTGTAAAAAGACTTTGTTATAGGGAGATGATTTTATCAATAGATATTCAAAAATTATAAATAAGATTAAAAGAGAAATCGTGCTTTTAAAGGCAAGACCATGCAAATGGGGAAGATGTACCTTTTGCGATTATATAGAAGACAATGATAGAGATGATAAAAGAATTGACGAGGTAAATTTTGAGGTTTTAAAAAACGTAAGTGGTGAATTTGGCGTATTAGAAGTAATTGACTCTGCATCAGTTTTTGAACTAACAGAAAATACTTTAAGGGAAATAAAAAAAGTTGTAGAAGAAAAAAATATTAAGAGATTATTTTTTGAATCACACTGGATTTATAGAAATAGGCTTGATGAAATCAGAAGTTTTTTTAAGGTGCCAATTACATTTAAAATTGGTGTAGAAACTTTTGACAATGACTTTAGAGAAGGGGTTTTAAAAAAGGGAGCAAATTTTAAAGATTATAGGGAAGTACAAAAATACTTCGACTCTCCCTGTGTCATGGTGGGAATAAAGGGTCAGACAAAGGAAATGATAGATAAGGACATGGAAATCATAAAAAACTTTTCCCATGCAACTGTGAATATTTTTATGAATAATTCAACTGAAATAAAAAGAGATGAAGAGCTTGTAAAATGGTTCGTGGAAAAATATAGATATCTTGAGGATGATCCTCATGTAGATATTTTATTTGAAATAACTGATTTTGGTGTGGGTTGATTAAAATTAAAGGGCTTAAAGATAGAAATATATTAGAAATAATTAGGCATTATTATAGAATATAGTGCAAACACAATAAAAATTCCCGATGGAAAATCCATCGGGATAATTTTTAAGTATATTTTATTTTAGATAAATAACATCGATACCATGTCTTGTACATGAAGCGGTGCTTCTGGACCAACAGGAAGTCCCAATAGATACCATACAATCATTAGTGCTGTCCAACCTACTAGGAAACATATTGAATATGGAAGCATCATTGATGTGAGAGTTCCAAGCCCAGAGTCTTCATCGTATTTTTGCATGAATACAACTATCATTGCAAAGTAAGACATAAGAGGTGTAATTATATTTGTTGAAGAGTCGCCAATTCTATAGGCAACTTGTGTAAGGGCAGGTGATAGTCCAAGTTCGTACATCATTGGAACAAAAATTGGAGCCATAATTGCCCATTTTGCTGAAGCTGATCCCATAAATAAATTTAGAAAAGCTGAAAGCAAGATAAACATAATTAGAAGTGGAAGTCCCTTTAATTTAATTGATTCTAAGAAGTCCGCTCCGTTTTTTGCAAGGATTAGACCTAAGTTTGTCTTGTTAAAATAAGATACAAATTGTGCTGCAAAGAAGGCGAGAACAAGATATCCGCCCATGCCCTTCATTGCCTTTGTCATTGCATCGACAAGATCATGTGAAGTTTTTATTGTTCCTACAGTTTTTCCATAGGCAATCCCAGGAATCATAAATAATAGTAGCATCCCTGGAATAAGTCCATTACCTAAGAAATATTTAAGGGTCATTGCATTTTTGCCTTCTTCGAAAGCTCTAAAAGGTGCATTTGCTGGGAACATTAAAAATGCCATAACTATTACGAATACTATAAAGGATATAAGAGCATTTCTAAGTCCCTTTCTTTCTAGGTCTGTAAGAGGCGTTGAATCTGCCTTGTAAGATCCCTTATATTCTCCTAAGTTCTTTTCGACAATTTTATTAGTTACAAGAGTACCTATAATTGTAATTAAGAAAGTAGATACAAATAGGAAGTACCAGTTACAAGTAGCTGCAAGTGTTAGATCAATTCCTCCTGCCTTTAGGGCCTCGTTAGTAATATTTGTAAGTAGTGGGTCTGTTGTGCCAAGCAATAAGTTTGCAGAGAAACCACCGCTTACACCTGCAAAAGCTGCGGCAATACCGGCAAGGGGATGGCGACCAGCATTTACAAAGATAAGAGCTCCTAGTGGAACTACTACTAAGTATCCAGCATCAGATGCAATATTTGACATTACTCCGGCAAATACTACTGTTGCAGTTAAAAGCGTAGGATTTACATTTGATAGAAGTCTTTTAAGTGTAGCATCAAAAAGACCGCTATTTTCAGCAACGCCAACACCAAGCATAGCCACAAGAACTGTTCCCAAGGGAGCGAATCCTGTAAAGTTTTCTGTTGCAGAGTTAAAGATATAAGCAAGCCCTTCCCAATTAAGTAGAGAAATGGCTTCTTTAGTTACTTCTTCCTTAGCTTTTGCGTCGAAATATGTAACACTCATGCCTGATTTAGCTGCAAAATAAGATACTATGATTACGATTGCACTGAGTATAGCAAAAATCATTGCGGGGTGCGGTAATTTATTGCCAATTCTTTCTACACCCTTTAAAAAACCACCGACATCGTTTTGGTCTCTAACTTTTTTCTTTTTTCAACCATTTATATATATTCCTCCTTATTAATGAAAATGATATCTTCAAATTAATGTTATAGTATTTATAAAATACTTGCAAGAAATATTTCACGATATTGTTATTTTTGGCAGCACTGTAATAGGATAAACTGCATTATTAATTATGAGAATTAAAGAATATATTCATAATATGCTATATTTAAGCAAATTTGTTGATTTGCGGAAGGAGGAAGAATAAAATTATTTCACAATAGTATCCCTTTATGATAAAATATATTAGCGAGGAGGTAAGCTAATGAAAGAATATAGTTCCTTTGAGATACTTGGACCTATAATGGTTGGTCCATCTTCGTCTCACACTGCAGGCGCTTGCAAGATAGCGAGAGTTGCGGCAAAAATCTGCCCTAAAAATTATGAAAACGTGGAATTTTATTTACACGGCTCCTTTTCATATACATATAAGGGACATGGTACTGATAGAGCTCTTTTAGGTGGAATAATGGGTTTTAAAACTTATGATAGTTCTATTAGAGATGCTTATGAAATAGCAAAGGAGAGAGGTGTAAAATACTCTTTTATCCCGACAAATTTAGGAGAAGAATATCATCCAAATACTGTTAAAATAAAATTCAATTACAAAGATGGAAGTAGTGAATATGTAATCGGTTCCTCAATTGGCGGAGGCAATATGGTCATAGTTGACATAAATGGAATAAAAGTTGAGTTTGACGGAAAATTCCCAACATTTTTATTTCAATACAATGAGCAAAAGGGCGTTATAGCTGAAGTTTCAACGGCATTAGCCGATGATAATTATAATATTGAATCTATTAACACGACTAAGGACGAACTGACAAATATTGTTACCCTAACTGTTGAGTTAGATGAAAATGCTAACGAAAATCTAAAAAATAAATTGTTAAATAATTCCAGATATTTAACATCAAAATATGTGGAGGTTTAAATGTTAAATACTGCTAAGGAAATTATAGAAGTTTGTAAAAGTGAAGATCTTCACTTTTATGATTTAGTATTAGAGTCTGAGACAAAGACTCTTAAAATATCTGAAGAGGAAATGAAGGATAAGCTAAAAGAAATTTTAGAAGTTATGAAATCTTCCTCTCATGAAACTTTAGATAAAGTTTATGATACAGAATATAAAATGATAGACGGTTTTGCAAAAAAAATGAACAACTATCAAAAAGAAAAAGATCCTTTAACTAGTAAATTTCTAGCGAGGACTATGGCTATGGCCTTTTCCACATCAGAGACTAATGCAAATATGGGAATTATTGCGGCAGCGCCAACTGCTGGAAGTTCTGGTATTATGCCAGCAGCCTTAATGGCGGCAAGAGAAAAGTATGGTCTTGATGATGATATTTTAATAAATGGACTCTTGACATCAATAGGAATAGGGCAAATCATTGGTAAATATGCTACATTCGCTGGTGCTGAAGGTGGATGCCAAGCTGAATGTGGTTCTGCCAGTGCAATGGCAGCAGCTGCACTAGTAGAAATGCTTGGCGGAAGTGTCGAAGAAGCACTAAATGCAGCCAGCATTACACTTGTTAATGTAATGGGGCTCGCCTGCGATCCAATTGCAGGACTAGTAGAGTATCCATGCACTTTTAGAAATGCCTCAGGTGTTATAAATTCTTTTATATCAGCTGATATGGCCCTTGCGGGTATAAAATCAATTGTACCTTTTGACGAAGTCTGTCAGGCAATGGGCGAAGTAGGGCATCTATTGCATGAATCAATTAGGGAGACTGGTCTTGGCGGATTAGCAGGTACAAAAACTGGACAATGTATTAGGTCCAAGTTTTTGAATATTAAGGAGGATTAAAATGACAGAAAAAAAGAAAAAAATAGGTCTAATACCTAGACTTATAATAGCTATTGCACTAGGTATTCTTGTTGGTCAATTTTTGCCAGCATGGGTAACTAAAGTAGCAATCACAATCTCTGGATTATTTGGAGCATTTTTAAATTTCATTATTCCATTGATGATCATCGCCTTTGTATCTAAGGGTATTGCAGATCTATCAGAAGGTGCTGGCAAACTTTTAGGAGTAACAGTTGGACTTTCTTATGCATCAACACTTATTGCAGGTTCACTATCTTATACAATGGCAAGGACTATATTCCCAAGCTTTATTAAGCCAGAACTTGCAGAACAAGTTCAAAAAGCAACAGCAAATGAAATTGCACCATTCTTTGAAATTCCGCTAGGAGCTTTCATCGATGTAACTGCAGCACTTGTACTTGCGTTTATGTTAGGACTTACAGTTTCAGCATTAAGAGCAAAGGGCAGTGGAGAAACTTTCTACAAAGGAATTAACGAATTCAACGAAATCATAAATTTAGTATTAGCAAAATTTGTAATTCCTCTACTTCCATTCTTTATTTTTGGTAACTTCTGTAACTTATCATATTCAGGTTCAGTATTTGCAATTCTTGGAATATTCTGGAAAATATTCCTATGTATTATTATTTTGCACTTACTATACATGGTTATTCTATTTACAGCAGCAGGAGGATACACTGGAAGGAACCCTGTAAAATGTTTAAGAGCCGCAGTTCCAGCTTATTTAACAGCAGTAGGAACTCAATCTTCAGCAGCTACTATCCCTGTTAATGTTGCTTGTAATAGAAAAATGGGCGTAACAAGACAAATTAGAGAATTTTGTATTCCATTATGTGCAACTGTTCACTTAGCTGGATCTATGATTACTTTAACAGCTTGTGTATTTACATTACTTTCAATGTTTAACATGGATCACTCTTTCACACTACTTATTAAATTTATAGGAATTCTAGGGGTTGCGATGGTAGCAGCACCAGGAGCACCAGGAGGAGCAGTAATGAGTGCCCTTCCATTCTTGCCAGTAGTTGGAATTGATTCATCAGGAACACTTGCTACAATATTAATTTCACTATATCTAACTCAAGACTCTTTCGGTACAGCAGCCAATGTAACTGGCGATAATGCTATTTCTATGGCAGTTGAAAAAATCTATTACAAACACATTGTAAAAAGACCTATTCCAAAAGAAGACTTTGAGGATGAAGCGAGAATAGAATTATAATTAAAAAGCATATTTACCTAAAAAGCTATGTCTAAGGGCGTAGCTTTTTTTGCGTAAAGATTTTATAAAATAATATCTATTTAAATAGTAATAAGAGATCGGTATAATTAAATTAAAGGTTGGTGTGAGATGAAAACTGTACTTATAACAGGATCCTCAAGGGGAATAGGGCGAGATATTGCAAAGAGACTTGCAAAAGAAGATTACAGAATAATAATTAATTACAATAAATCAGAAAAAGAAGCAAAAGAATTAGAGAAAGAAATTAGAGAAAGGGGTAGAGATGCCCTTGCAATAAAGGCAGATGTTACAAAATTTGTCGAAGTGGAAGATATGTTTAATGAAGTTTCAAAAAGATTTAAGGGAGTGGACATATTGATAAACAATGCTGGGATTTCTAGTTATGCCCTTTTCCAAGACATAGATGAAAAAACTTGGGACGAGATATTTGATGTAAATGTAAAGGGAGTTTACAATTCTATTCACGCAGCTCTACCCTATATGTTAGAAAGACATTCTGGAAAAATTTTAAATATGTCTTCTATTTGGGGCATAGTTGGAGGAGCTATGGAAAGTCATTATTCGGCGACTAAGGGTGCAATAAATGCACTTACTAAGGCTTTGGCACAAGAATTGGGATACTCAGGCATAACAGTGAATGCTATTGCTCCAGGAGCTGTTGACACGCCAATGACAAATAAAATCGGAGAAGAAAATTTATGTATTCTATCAGAAGATATACCTATGGGTAGACTTGCAACCACAGAAGAAATTGCTGAGTTAGTAGCATTTATGATTTCAGACAAAAATTCTTATATGACGGGGCAGATAATTTCACCAAATGGTGGAATGATTGTATATTAATTAATGATTAGGAGAAATATGAAAATTTTGTTTATTTATAATCCAAATTCAGGCGATAAAAGTGGAAAAGAATTTATTGGAAAAATTAATGAAGAACTTAAAAAGTATTTTGATGAAATAATTTTAAGAGAAACAAAGGAAGCTGGCGACGGCACAAGTTTTGTTGAAGAAGTGAAAAATGTCGACGCTATTGGAGTATATGGTGGCGATGGAACAGTAAATGAAGTTTTAATGGGGATGAATAAAATTTCCTCAAAAGCAAAACTTTTAATTTTGCCTGGAGGTACGGGAAATTTATTAGCAAAAAAATTAGAAATTCCAGAAGATAAAGAAAGTGCATTATTGTCCTTTGATTTTATAAGGACGAAAAAAATAGATTTAGGCAAGGCAAATGATAAAGTTTTTAGCTTATTTGCATCTATCGGTGCAGTTCCAGAAGCCATTCACGAAGTATCTTCAGAAGAAAAATCAAAATTTGGAGGGATGGCATATATAAAAAAATCCATAGAAAAATTAACCTCATCTGAAAAATACAATTTAGAAGTAAAATCAGATAGCGGTGAGTATAGTGGGTCAGTAGATCACTTAATAGTTGCTCTTTCAAATAAAATTGGGAAATTAGAATTTACAAATATAGATAAGGAAAGAGATAGTGGAAATGCCGATTTATTTATTTTAACAAGTGATTCTATAAAAGACAGACTTGAGGTTTTAAAGGATTCAATTGCTGGAGAAGTTGAAGAAGGAGATAGTGTTGTCCATTATACTTTAAAGGAAGCAAAAATTTCATCATTGGGTACAGAAGAAGTTATAATGGATATAGATGGCAATAGAGGGCCTAGCTTGCCAGTTGATATAAAAATTTTAAAGGAAGCTGTGGAGGTTTATATTCCAAAAGGAGGGGGAAATGACTAAAATTTTATATGCCAAGGACTATGTTGATAAAAAAATGGGTAGGTTAATTGAAAAAGTGAAGAAACTAAAATCCAAGCCTATTCTTTCTACTATAAGAGTGGGCGACGATTATGGTAGTATTGCCTATGAAAAGGGAATAAAGAAGACTGCGGACAAACTCGGTGTTGATGTTGATTCTAATGAGTTTAAAGAAGATGTAAGGGAAGATGAAGTAATTGAAAGAATAAAAAAGTTAAATGACGATGAAAAAGTTGGCGGAATAATTATTTTTAGGCCTCTTCCTGAAAATTTTGACGAGGAAAAAATTTCTCTTGCCATTGACCCAAAAAAAGATGTGGATTGTATGCACCCAATAAACAGAGCTAGAGTTTTTAGTGGTGATGTGAGTGGATTTACTCCCCTTGCACCAAAGGCAGCCTATGAACTTTTAAAGTTTTATGGCTATGAATTAAGGGGCAAGGATACAGTTATTATAAATCACTCAAATGTTGTTGGGAAACCTCTTATGATGTATCTTTTAAGGGATCTTGCTACAGTTACAATATGTCATGTGGGTACAGTGGATCTTAAAAAACACACAAGATCAGCAGAGATAATTTTTACTGCAATGGGTCGTGCTGAAACTTTAGATGCAAGTTATTTTAATGAGGATGCAATTGTAATTGACATTGGAACGTCAAAAAATAGTGAGGGAAAATATAGGGGAGATCTTGACGAAAAATCTGTCAAGGGAAAAATCAAGGCTTATTCTCCTGTGCCCGGTGGTATTGGGAGTATAACTAATCTTCTTTTAATTGAAAATGTAATAAATTTTTATGAATAAATTTTTGACTCTCTATTATGGAGAGTTTTTTATTTTTAAATTTGTTATAATGGAGAAAAGGAGAAAATAATGGTAACAAATAGAGTAATTTTAGTTAGACCCCATGCCTTTACTTTTAATAAAGAGACGGCAAAGGATAATATTTACCAAATTAGTCCAAAGGAAACTTCTGAAAATGAAATAAAAAATTTTGCGTTAAGGGAATTTGATGATGCTGTTAGCATTCTTCGCAAAAATAAAATTCATGTGGACGTAATTGAGGATTTTGATGAGAGTACTCCTGATTCAATTTTTCCTAATAATGTTTTTGTAACTTTTCCGGGAAAGGTTTTTGTTTCAGAGATGTATGCAGAAAATAGAAATAAGGAATATAATAAGATTTTGCCTCAGCTTAAAAAAATTATTGATTACAATAGGTCTGAAGTAATTGATTTTAGAAACGAAGAGGGAAGAGTTTTAGAGGGGACTGGTGCCGTTGTAATAGATAGATGGAATAGTATTTGCTATGGAAGTCTTTCAAAGCGTTGTGACAAGGGCGAATTTTTGAAATTTGCAAAGAGATTTAATTTAAAGCCAGTTTATTTTAGATCTATGGATAAGGGTGTAGATATTTACCACACAAATGTACTAATGATGGTGGGAGAAAAGTTTGCAATAATTGCAGATAATTTGATTAGTGAAAATAGAGATGAGGTTTTAAAATCTCTAAGGGATTCTGGCAAGGAAATAATTTCTCTTACTGAAGACGAATTTAATAATTACGTAGGAAATTCAATTGAATTAAAGGGCGAGGGCAAAAATATCCTCGTGATTTCAAAATCTGGATATAATGCTTTGACTGATAAACACAAAAATACAATTGAAAAATATGACTTTATTCTTCCAATTGATGTAGAAACCATTTCAAAATATGGCGGCGGTTCTATTAGATGTATGATTGCAGAAAATTTTTTTGAATTGGAGAATTAATGAAGTGGATATATTAAAAATGCTTGGATTTGTATTTGTGGCACTTGGGTTGGCTTTAGAATTACCAAAAATTTTAAGAGATTATAGAGAAGATAGAAATTTGGAGAACTTCTTAGAATTATTTGGGAAAATTTTTATGATTCTAGCTGCAATAATCTTGGCAATAGGAGTTTTTGTTTGAATATGTTAGAATTTTTTCAGCTAAATCACAATAATGACTTGTAATTAATATATTTGCTTTAATTTACAAAAAGTAGAAAGATTGTTATAATATAAACGATTAGGGGGTGTTGATTTGCCGAAGAATGCAAGGGGTATTTCTGAAACGGTTATAAGGAGAATGCCAGTTTATCACAGGTATTTAAAAGAGTTAATAGACAGTGGAATCGAAAGAGTTTCTTCTAAAGAACTGAGTAATATTACTGGATTTAGCGCTTCTCAAATTAGACAGGACTTAAATAATTTTGGTGGATTTGGTCAACAAGGCTATGGCTACAACACAAAGGCGCTAAAGGAACAAGTGGATAAAATTCTTGGAATAGATAAAACTTACAATAGCATTGTCATTGGGGCAGGTAGACTTGGACAAGCAATTGCAAGGTACAAGGGCTTTAGGGATTCTGGTTTTAATGTTATTTCTTTCTTTGATATTAAGGAAGATATCGAAGATATAAGTGGCATCAAAGTAAGAAATATGAAGTATCTGGAAAAATACATAAGAGATGAGAAAGTTGAGGTTGCAATAATAACTGTGCCAAAGGAATCTTGTGAGGATGTGGCAAAAAGAGTTATTGATGCGGGAGTAAAGGGAATCTGGAACTTTGCACCCTATGACTTAAAAGCGCCTTCTGGCGTAGTAGTTGAAAACATTAGGCTTAACGATTCACTTTTAACGCTTTCTTATTTTATGAAAGAAATTAGCTGACCTATTATTTATTAATAGGTTCTTTATTTATAGGAGTTTAAATTTTAATGAAGATTAATTTTGATGGAAATTTTTGCATTATTAGTGAATTAGAGGAATTTGACCCAAGGGATATTTTTACTTGTGGTCAAGCCTTTAGATGGTATGAAGAGGATGACGGTTCTTTTACTTTTATAACTCATGGCAGAGTTGCCAATGCAAAAAAAGTTGGCGATGAGATTTTATTAAGGGGTGTTGATAGAACTTCTTTTGATGAAATTTTTTACGATTATTTTGACCTTGACCGAGACTACAAGAGAGTAATAGAAGAACTTTCTAAGGACGATGTCATGAAAAGCGCAACAGAATACGGTAAAGGTATAAGAATTTTAAATCAGGAGAAGTTTGAGACGATTATTTCCTTTATAATTTCTGCCAACAATCAAATACCAAGGATAAAAAAATCCATCGAAAAAATTTCTGAAATGTATGGAGAGTTTTTAGGAGAAGATGAAAATAGAAAATATTTTTCCTTTCCAAGTGCGGAAAAACTTTCTAAGGCAAAGCCAGAGGATCTTCGTGAATTTGCAAGAGTTGGATTTCGTGACAAGAGAATTGTGGATACAGCAAATTTAATAAATAATGGAATTATAAATATTGATGAAATTGAAAAAATGAATTTAGAAGATGCAAGGTCTGCTCTTCAAGTTTTGCCAGGAGTTGGACCAAAGGTTGCCGACTGTATTCTTCTTTTTGCCTTTGATAGAAAGGAGTCTTTTCCCGTAGATGTTTGGATAAAAAGAGTAATGGAAGAATTATATCTAAAAGAAGTGACGCCAAAATCAAAAATTGCAGTGCGTGGACGTGAAGTATTTGGCAAAAATGCAGGCTTTGCCAATCAATATTTATTTTATTATGGCAGGGAAAATAAATTAGGGAGGTAGCAATATGTTGGGTGTTTTTGTAAATGCAATAAGTGTTTTAGTCCTTGGACTTTTTGGATCCTTTGTCGGAGATAAATTTCCAAAAAATATTCAGGAATCCATAATGAAATTTTTGCCAGTTTGTGTACTCATTATTGGAGTGAGATCCTCTTTGGAAGGAGAAATTATTGTAGTGATAATTTCCATAGTTCTCGGAGTTGCAATTGGCGAACTATTAAAAATAGATGACAAACTAAACAATTTCACCGACTTTATAAAAAGTAAGTTTATAAATTCTGAGGATACAAGATTTTCTGAAGGTTTTATAACTACAAGTTTAATATTTTGTGTTGGTTCAATGGGAATACTTGGATGTATTGATGCAGGAGTAAAGGGCGACAATGACATTCTATTTGCCAAGGCAGTTATGGATGGATTGACGGCGTTTTTCTTTGCCACAACCTTTGGAAAGGGAGTATCTTTTTCTGCGATACCAGTTTTCATATATCAAGCTATATTAGTATTTCTGTCGGGATTTTTGCTTCCTGTATTTACGCAAGAAGTAGCAGCAAACTTATCGGGGACAGGTGGCGTGATGATTATTGCCATTTGCTTATATATGTTAAAACTTGTGGACTTTAAGCTTGCAAACTCTACTCCAGCAATTTTTATTCCAGTTATTTATGGCTTAATCTTAAAGTTTATATAAAAAAAGACTGAGTTTTTGATATGCAATATATCATTTTGCTCAGTCTTTTATTTTATTTTTTAAAAATATCTAGTTTTTCTATTCTATCAAAGGCTTCGTTTATTTTATCTTTATTGACAGTTACTGCAATTCTTATAAATCCTTCGCCAGCTGGTCCAAAGGCCGATCCATTGATTAAATTCACATGTGCCTTTTCTAAAATTTCCCTTACAACTTCATCTGTAGTCATGTCTGGCACAGTAATTTTTGGAAAGATATAAAAAGTTCCCTTTGGTCTTAGGACTTCTACGTGATTTAATTTTTTTAATCTTTCGTAAGCTAGATACATTCTCTCTTTATATTCCTCATAAAGAGGCGGACAAATTATCTTTCGATTGGCTATACCCATTGCACCTGCATACTGGCAAAGGGTTGGAACTGCATAAACTGTGTTTTCGTGGACATAAGTCATTGCATTTATGAGATCCTTATGTGCTACTATGGCGCCAAGTCTCCATCCAGTCATTACATAATCCTTTGACATGGAAGAAATGGAAATTACATTTTTAAATTCAGGGTCGTAAGAAATCATTGGCTTGAATTTGCTTTCGTAGGAATAGATTGTGTATATATCATCGCAAATTACAATTAAATTATATTTTTTTGCCATTTCATAAACTTCTTTTAATGTTTCGTCACTATATACTGAACCCGTTGGATTGTTTGGCGTATTAATTATTATTGCCTTAGTTTTTTCATTTATTAACTTTTCAATTTCTCTTGGCTCGATGTTAAATTCCTTTTCAAATTTTGTTTCGTAGATAACTGGCACACCCTCTGCCATTTTTATTTGGTCTGGGTAGACGCTAAAATAGGGCGAAGGTACAATTACTTCTTCTCCAGGATTAAGGATTACCTCTAAAATTATGTACATGGCTTCAGTGCCAGACATGGTTATTAAAATTTCTGATGGGTCGCATTTTACATCAAAGTCTTCTTTGTAGGCTTTTGAAATTTCTTCTCTTAGACCAAGGTAGCCCTGAGGATTTTCATAGTGAGTGTGCCCTGCGATTTGTGAATCGTAGGCTTCTTTTATAATCATCTCATGGGTCATTAAATCTGGGTCGCCCACACCAAAATTTATAAGGTCAGGGTATTTGCTCGAATAGTCAACTGAATAAATTGACTCCTTAATGTCCTTGTATTTTTCTTGTATAAATTCCTTCATAAAAGCCTCCTTCATTAACTAATTAATAACTTATTTTAACAAATAATATTTTTTATTAAAAGTGATAATTTTAATTTCTTAAATATTTTATGGCTCTATGATATAATTAAATTGATATAAATAAAAGAATATAGGAGGAATCCTTTTGGATAAAATTTTAGTAAGACCAAAGGGCCCACTAAAGGGCAATGTAAGAATATCGGGTGCGAAAAATGCTGCTCTACCAATACTTGCAGCTACAATACTTGGAACGGAAGAAATAGTATTGGAAGATGTACCTGAACTTAAGGATGTTGAGATAATAACAGAAGTTTTGAGAAAATTAGGTCTCAAAATAAATAAAGATGGAAATAGATTAATTATTGATCCAAGTGGACTTAATTCTTATAAAACAGATTATGAACTTATGAGTAAGATGAGGGCATCATTTTTGGTAATGGGACCACTTCTTGCAAAATTAAACAAAGCTTATAATTCTCTTCCCGGAGGATGTAATATTGGTTCAAGACCAATAGATTTGCACCTAAAGGGCTTTAGAGCCTTAGGCGCAAATATTGAAATGACTCATGGAGAAATAAAAGCTGAGTGCGATAAATTAGTTGGCACGAAAATTTATTTGGACTTCCCATCAGTTGGTGCAACTGAAAATATTATGACTGCTGCAGTTTTAGCTGAGGGCGAAACTGTGATGGAAAACTGTGCTATGGAACCTGAAATTGTAGACCTTGCAAATTTTTTAAATAAAATGGGGGCAAGGGTAATGGGAGCAGGCACTTCAACTATTAGAATTAGGGGAGTGGAAAAACTAGGAGGCTGCACTCATCAAGTAATACCAGATAGAATTGAAGCAGGAACATTTATGGTTGCGGCTGCAATCACTGGTGGAGATATAACAATTGAAAACATTATTGTTTCTCATTTAAAGCCAGTTATTGCAAAATTAGCGGAAACTGGTGCGAAAATTATTGAAAATGACGATAAGATCAGGGTAATTGGAACTGAAGAAATAAAACCAATTGAGATAAAAACTCTTCCTCATCCAGGATTTCCAACTGATTTACAAGCACAATTCATGGCATTACTAACTCAAGCGGAAGGACAATCAGCCATTATTGAAACAGTTTTTGAAAATAGATTTATGCACGCCGAAGAACTTAAAAAAATGGGCGCAAAAATCAAAGTAGTAGATAGAGAAGCCATACTATTGGGTAAGAGTAAATTATATGGATCCAAGGTTGCTGCAACAGATTTAAGAGCAGGAGCTGCACTTATTCTTGCGGGATTAGTTTCTGAAGGTGAAACAGAAATTTCTGAAATTCACCACATTGACAGAGGTTACGAAAAAATCGAAGAAAAATTTAGACATCTTGGAGCTAATATAAGAAGAGTATAATAAAATATAGAGAGGAAGATGAATATGAAGAAAAAATTAATTATAGCAATGCTTTTAGCACTTTCGCTTTTTATGGTGGCTTGTTCCAACAAAGGAGATACCAAGGCTGAAGGAAAAGTTCTAAAAGTTGCAGTTTCAGAAGATGCACAGACTCTTGAACCTAATGATTTAAACGACGACTATGCAGAAAATATTTTAATTCAAGTTTACGACACTTTGGTAAAAAGAAATTCTAAGGGTGAACTTGTAAATTCCATTGCAGAGTCAATTAAAACACCAGACCCACAGAGCTTTAAAATAAAAATTAGGGAAGGAGTTAAGTTTTCCAATGGAGATCCACTTACAGTTGAAGATGTAATATTTACTTTACAAAGAGCGGCAGCAAGTGAAAAGTTTAAATCTTTTTATGGAAAAATTGATCCCAATTCTTACAAAAAAGAAGATGATTTAACTTTCTCCTTTAAATTAACAGAACCAGATGCAGCTTTTTTAAACTCGCTATCACATCCAGCTGTTTCTATTTTGTCTAAAAAATATGTGGAAAGTGGAGCAGATCTCGCTAATGCACCAATGGGTACTGGACCTTTTGTATTAGACGAATGGGTTCAAAATGATCACGCAAACTTTTCTGTAAATGAAAATTATTGGGGCGATGCTCCAAAAATTTCTGGAATCGAAATGAAGGTAATACCAGAAGCTTCCCAAAGAATTATTGAACTTGAAAGTGGTGGAGTTGACCTTGCATATAAAGTAGATCCGTCAGAAATTCCAAATATTGAAGAAAATAAGGATTTAAAACTTTATAGAAAATTAGATAATTCAGTTCATTTTATTGGATTTAACATGGACAAAGCTCCCTTTGACAAAAAAGAGGCTAGAGAAGCTATGGTAAATGCAATTGACATGAATTCAATTTTTGAAACTGTATATATGAATAGTGGAAAACTTGCTACAAGTCCAATTAATCCAAATTTCAAATATTCTATTGCAGATTCACTTAAACCAAATGTCGTGAATAAAGAAAGGGCAAAGGAACTTTTTGCAGCCGCAGGAATGGGAGAAGGAACAAATCTTTCCATTTATACATCTGACAACACTCAAAGAGTAAATGTCGCAACAATGATGCAAGCACAACTAAAGGAATATGGCATTGGCCTTGATGTAGAAAGACTTGAATGGGGAGCATTTATAGATGCACTAAAGAATAAGGAACACAATATGTTTATCATGAGTTGGAATCCCTCAGTTGTCGATGCACATTATGAACTTTTTCAACCTTTCCATTCCTCAAATAAGGGCCAAGGACCAAACTATATGTACTTTGGAAATGAAGAACTTGATAATTTAATAAAAGAAGGTATTTCAACTATTGATGAAGCGAAGAGGGCTGACATCTATAAGAGAGCTCAAGAGCTTATCAATAAAGAGTATCCATGGTTATACATCTGTTATGGCGAAACGGTTGTTGCTGGCAATAATAGAGTTGAAGGACTAGATCTTCTTCCAAAATACCCACAAGAACTTAAAGATGTAAATCTTTTAGAAAAATAATTTTTTAAATTCACCAAGGTATTCTTTGGTGAATTTGTCTTTTCTACAGAAGAAAGGATTAGATATGACTAAATATATATTAAAAAGACTTTTAATATTAATACCAACACTTTTAGGCGTGAGCTTTATAGTGTTTTCACTTTTATATTTATCGCCGGGAGATGCTGCCCTTGCAGTAGCAGGGCCTGATGCAACTAAGGAAGCTGTAGATGCTATAAGGGAAAATTTGGGGCTAAATCAGCCCTTTGTAATTCAGTATGGAAATTATTTAAAGAATTTAATTTTTCACTTTGACTTAGGCACAAGTTATCAATCTGGTAGATCTGTAACAGCGGCTCTTATTAGAGTCTTTCCAACGACAATTAAACTTGCAAGTGGCGCCCTTGCCATTGCAGTAATTATGGGAATTATCTCGGGTATAATTGCAGCTCTAAAGAAAAATACTTTTATCGACTCAATTATAACAGCCCTTGGCATGGTTGGACTTGCAATGCCAATTTTTTGGTCAGGACTTTTACTTATAATTGTATTTTCTACGAAATTAAAGGTGCTTCCTGCATCGGGCTTTTCATATTTAAAACAGATGATATTGCCCTGGTTTGCACTGGGTTTTCAGTCTTCCGCAGTAATCATGAGAATGACAAGATCTGCAATGTTAGATGTTCTCGACAAGGATTATATTAGGACTGCCTATGCAAAGGGACTTAGCAAGAGGAAGATAATATTTGTCCACGCGCTTAAAAATGCAATGATCCCCGTTATAACTACTATTGGGCTTCAAGCTGGTGGCCTTCTCGGTGGAAGTATTTTGACAGAAACTATTTTTTCCATTCCTGGAATTGGAAGGCTAATGGTTGATTCTATAAAAACTAGGGACTATCCAATAATTCTCGGTGCAATTATGCTTATTGCAATAGTTTATTCTGTGATTTCAATTATTGTCGACATTCTCTATGGATTTATAAATCCGAGGATCAAGTCAGAGTATAAGTAGGTGAACTATGTTAAAGAGATTAAAAAACTTTTTTAAATATTATAGCAGAAATAAAATAGCAGTAGTTGCCCTTGGATTTTTAATTCTATTAATTTTTGTAGCAATTTTTGCGGATGTGCTTTCACCCTATGATTATACAGAGCAGTTCCCCAAGGATAATTTTTTAAAACCAAGTAGCGCTCACTTAATGGGCACAGATAATTTTGGCAGAGATATTTTTTCAAGAGTCCTTCACGGAGCGCAGGTTTCTCTAAAAATTGGATTTACATCTGTAATAATTTCAACGATAATCGGAGTAATTATAGGTGCTTTTGCAGGCTACTACGAGGGGGTTTTTGATTCTATAATCATGAGAGTAATGGATACAATTTTATCTATTCCACAACTTGTACTTGCGATTGCCCTTGCAGCTGCTCTAGGCAGCGGAATGAAGAATTTAATTTTAGCAGTTTCTCTATCTTCTATACCAAGCTATGCTAGGATTGTAAGAAGTCAGGTAATGTCTATTAAAAACTTGGAATACATTGAATCGGCTAGACTGTCTGGCGTAAAAACTTTTAAATTAATTTTTGCTGAGATACTTCCCAATTGTTTTGCACCAATAATTGTGCAAGCTACAATTGGAGTTGGAACTGCAATTTTATCTGCGGCATCTCTTTCCTTTATTGGGATGGGAATTATGCCGCCAGAAGCGGAATGGGGACAAATGCTTTCTGAAGGGAGAGCCTATATTAGAAATTATCCACATATAACTCTATTTCCAGGCCTTGCCATTGCCCTTACAATTTTAGTTTTAAATATTGTGGGCGATGCCCTTAGAGATGCCTTTGATCCAAAATTCAGGAGGTAGTATGTTATTAGAAATAAAAAATCTTGAAGTCTTTTTTAAAAGTTCTCAAGGAACAGTAAAAGCTGTGAACAAAGTGAATATAAATACGCGTGACGGGATGACAACTGCCATAGTTGGCGAGAGCGGTTCGGGCAAATCTGTAACATCCCTTGCAATAATGGGCCTAATTGACAAGTCATCTCTTGAAAAAATTTCTGGTGAAATAAATTTTGAGGGGAAAAATCTTTTGGAATTTTCAGAAGAAGAACTTAGAAAAATTAGGGGAAAGGAAATATCCATGATTTTTCAAGAACCAATGACTTCGCTTAACCCAGCGCTAAAAATTGGCTATCAAATGTCTGAGGTTTATAGGACTCATTTTAATATGGATAAAAAAACTGCCAAGGAAAAATCAATTGAGATGATTAAAAAGGTTGAGATAGATAGAGCAGAAGATATTTATAATTTATATCCCCACGAACTTTCAGGGGGAATGAGACAGAGAGTTATGATTGCCATGGCACTTTCTGCATCTCCAAAACTTTTAATAGCAGATGAAGCTACCACTGCCCTTGATGTTACAATTCAAAGGGAGGTTTTGGAGCTAATGAAAAAATTAAAGGAAGATATGAACACTTCTATAATTTTCATAACTCATGACCTTGGTGTAGTATCCGATATTGCCGATTATGTAAATGTGATGTATGCAGGAAAAATTGTTGAAAGGGCAAGGGCAGTAGATATTTTTAATGAACCACTACATCCCTATACTAAGGGACTTATTAAGGCGATACCTACTGTATATAAAAAAAAGGACGAGCTATACACAATTAGAGGTTCGGTGCCAAATCCGATTAACTTACCTGATTGTTGCTACTTCTGTGACAGATGTGATGAGAAGATGAAAATTTGTGAAGAAAAAGTTCCAGAGGAGATCGACATCAATGGGCACAAAGTCAGCTGTTTTTTGTATAGGTGATAATTATGGACAAAACAATTTTAGAAGTAAAAAATTTAAATAAAGAATTTAAAATAAATGGCGGTGAAGTTTTAAAGGCAGTAAAGGATATTTCCTTTGATTTAAAAACCTCTCATACCCTTGGCGTAGTTGGCGAAAGTGGCTCAGGAAAATCTACTCTTGCAAGGTGTATAATGGGCCTTTATCCCGATGCAAAGGGTGAAATAATTTACAAGGGGAAAAATATTTTAAAGGAAAATCAAAGGGAGTTAAAGGAATATCGAAAAGACGTGCAGATGATTTTTCAAGATCCCTATTCCTCCCTTAATCCAAGAAAAAAATGTAAAGATATAATTGCAACGGGCATAAGAAATCTATTGGGCGAAAGGGACAAGAAAAAAATCCACAAAAAAGTTATTGAAACTATGGAAATTTGTGGGCTTTCAGAATATCACGCCGATAGATATCCTCATGAATTTTCTGGAGGACAGAGGCAAAGAATTTCTATTGCAAGGGCTCTTGCAGTAGATCCAAAAATAATTGTGGCAGATGAACCCACTTCTGCATTAGATGTTTCTATTCAAGCACAAATAATAAACTTAATGGAAGATTTACAAAGGGATCTTGGACTTAGCATGATTTTTATATCTCACGACCTTTCAGTTGTAAGGCATGTGGCAGAAGATGTACTTGTAATGTACCATGGTGAGTGCGTGGAGTATAATAATTCAGAAGAAATTTTTGAAAACCCAAGAGAGGACTACACTAAAAAGTTATTGTCATCAGTGCCGGGCAAGACCTTGGCAGAAATTTAAGACGTGTAGAAATTTTCTTTCGGGGGTATTATAATTAAATAGAGTAGGTAAAACTGTAGAATTCTACAGTTTTTTATTTTGGAGGTGACAAGATGCTAAATGATTACATAGAAGGCGATGAAAATTTGCTTGGAGATAATTCATTCACTGAGGAAGATAAAAATAAAATTAAAGTTTCATTAAAAATAAGGGATGAATTTTTTGAAAAAGAAAATGAAATTGATGAAGATAATGAAAGTGAAAGAGAAATCTTATATAATAAAGAAGGGGAGTCTGCACCTTTAAATAGCGAAGGATTTTTAGAACAAAGTCCTAAAGAAAATAATGACTTTTACGACGAATATTATTTGGATAGGATAGATGAAGTCCAAGAAATTTTGGAAAAAATTTGCGAAAGCATACCATCTTATGCCTATGAACATCTAAACGGTGGTATAATTCTAACAGAAGAGGTAAAGTATCACGAAGAATCTCGCAATGACGATTTACTCATAATGGGCGAATACCAAAGGTCAATGCTTGGCAATATGATAAAAATTTATTATGGCTCCTTTATGGAGATGTATAGATTTTCATCGAGGGAGATCTTAAAGAAAAAGCTAGAGGAAGTTTTGCTCCACGAGTTCACTCATCACTTGGAGTTTTTAGCAAATGAGTGGGGACTTGTAATCGAAGACAAGAAATTTTTAGAAGAATATAGAAAAGGTAAAGTTAATGAATAAAATTTTAGGATATTTTTATAAGGGCTTGGGCAAATTTTTTGACCTAATCTTAACTTTTTTAATAGTGATAGTAAATATTGCCGTGGATTTATTTTCTGCGATAAGGAAATTTTTCTTATACGTCATATCCATGGGAGGTTGTTTAATAATATTGATATTTTTAAATCCCTTTGCGTGGGTGGGGATTGCTCGCAATAGATGGTTATCCACAATAATAACTCTTGCGATAATCGTGCCACTACTGGGAAATGTTTCAGAATCCTTTCTTAAATATATTCACTACATGGTAACTGAATTTTTCTACGATAGGGCAGATCATTATCTTCTTGGAAAAGAAAATGAATTTGAAAATATTTCTGGCTATGGAAGGGCTTATTGGGAGAAAAAAGAGAGAGAAAGAATTAAACAAGAGGAAGAAAAGAGAAAGAGAAGAGAAGAAGAATTTAACCAAAGGTTTAAAGAATTTGGCGGATTTACATGGACAACTTTTGACGACTTTTCTCAGTTTGAAGAATTTTTTAGACAAGCAGGCTATGGATACTATGACGGTCAAAGCTCCAATTATGACAATTATGGAAATTATGGTAATAATTCATCACAAGGACAGAGATATGGATTTAAAGAGCAATATGAAAGTGCCTGCGACACTCTCGGTGTAAATTATTCTGCAGACAAATATGAAATTAAACTTGCCTATAGGAAAATGGCAAAAAAATATCACCCAGATCTAAATAAAGAAGAGGGAGCAAAGGAAAAATTTCAAAAAATAAATGCAGCCTATGAATTTTTAAATGATTCAAATATTGAGATGTATAAAAAAATGAGTGGTGTAAATTAAAAAGGACCGATGGGTCCTTTTCTTGTATCAAGAGTTTTATTTATATTTAATTATTTCTCTTGCCATTTCATAATATTCATTTACATCCATTTTTTCACCGGCGAGAAGTGAATATTGGATACTCCTATATTGAAAAATTAGGTTTTTTGTAACCTCTTCTATTCTTTCTTCTGAACCAATAGCTAGGTTAAAGAAGGGATCTTTTTTTGACCTTTCAAGTTCTTCTGGAGTTGCATCTTTTTCATCTGCTAGGAATAAATTTTCAACTCTTGAATAATAAACTGGCACTTCATTAATATCCCTCATTTCATTATAAGGTTGTTCTGAAATTGGCTTTGAAGTTTCTGGATATTTATCAACAAAGAGAATTACTTTTTCCCCAACTTCATTTAAAAGGAACTCATCTTCGCCATTTGAAACACTACCTATATCCGCCCTATCTAAAACAAATTCGTCTGGAAATTCTCTCTTTCTCTTTTTATACTTCGTATAGCAAAAATTTTTTAGAATTGAAAAAATCCAAGGTTTTAGTTTATTAAAATCTTTTAGACTATTTATATTTTTGTAAATTGATAAGAAGGTGTCCTGCAGTACATCTTCTGCATCGTCTTTGTTTCCCAAAAGGAGAAGTGCAGTGCGATATAATATTAAATTGTACTCTTTATACAGGAGGTTAAAGGAATATTTATCACCATTTTTTAATTTTTCAAAATTTTCTAAGGTAAAATTATTATCTTGATTCATTTTATCCTCCTTTGATGCATCTAATTATAAGACTATTTAGGATGCAAAAAGGTTCATTAAAAAAATCAAAAAATCCCCACAAAAGTGGAGATTTAATTTAAAGTTTTGTCAGAGATCCAACCAGTTGTATTTTCGCCTGAAACTGTACTTTTAACTTCTACATGGCACCAAATTCTTTCGCCTTGTTCGATTTTTGTCTCCAAGATGTAGAGTTCAGTTCCCTTTTCCAAAATTTTTATTATTTCAGAATCAACACTGGGTTCTTTCCTCAAGTTTGCCTTTTCTGTTGCTACATTTCTATAAGTGTGAAGTAGTTCAGAAGATTTTTTTGCCGTCTGTGCTGCATCTGTGTAGTCATTTTCTTTTTCAAAATTTTCCCTTTGAACGCCCTTTTTATTCAAATCAATGGCGTTTTTGCTCTCAATTTCTTTTTTTAAAGTTGTCGCTTTTGCAGATTCAGGCACCACTTCAAGATAGGAATTTAAAAGTGAAAGTGCATTACTAATTTTGTTTTCCGTGTATAAACTTTTTACATTAGTCAAAATTATATTGTCAATGGAGAGGAGTTTATCTTGTGCTGAACTATAGTTTTTATCGTCTTCTTGAATTACTTTTTTAAAATTAGAGGCAGAGTCAATATAATTTTTTTCTCTGTAAAATTCAATACCTTTTTGATAAAATTCGTTAGATTGAACTAATTTCTTTAATTTTTCAATTTCCTTTGAAATTTCTGGAGTTGTTTTTTCCTTTGTAGCTTCTTTGTAAACCTCAAGAGCTTCATTATATTCGCCGCTTAATGCCAAAGCTCTTGCATCTTCAATTTTATTTTCATTTCGAGAAACTACTGTAAAATTAATTATAAGTATAGAAATTATTGACAAGATAAATATTAAAACTAAGGAAAAGAAGATGATTTTTCCTGAAAATTTTCTTGGCTTTTTTAAGCTAACATCGTTAGTTCTGTCGCTTTTTAGGCTCTCAATATTGGGGGCAATCTTTGATAAATTTGTTTGAGTTAAGTGAGTTTCCAAAGTTTTTAAATTAATATCCGATGTAGACCTCGTGTTTTCAATTACATTTAAAATTTTTGAATTTATAAGTGGTTCAGTCAAATTGTTTAACACAAAACTTTTATTTCTGCCACAAAAATCACACTCGGTGTTTTCCTTTTCATTTATAAAACCACAGGCACAGCGCCAAAAATCAATTTGATTTTCTCCGTAAGTTTTAATTCCTTCGCCAAGGGTGTCCTTTATTTGGGCACGTTTTTTTTCTGGTATTACAGGAAGATTGATTTCATATTTTTTTTCTGAACAAGGTATAGTTTTGCCATCACAAGTGTATTTTGAGATGTAAATATCTATTGCCCTTGCATCATAAAATCTCTCGTCCAATAAAAAAGGATCTAAAAAATATCTCGTGTAAGGTTTTATGTTTACTGATTGTGCAAAATAAAATTCTTTGCCATTAAACAAATAAAATTTATCAATAGATTTAAACTTTACAGCAAATTCTATATTAGTTACATAAGAGTCTGTTGCATTTAATATATCAATTGCTATTGCAAAATCACCGCTAGTGAGTTCGGCATTAGCAATTTGAATTTTTTCATTTGTATTAAAGCTAAGTTTTGTGGGTAAGGTTCTAAAAAAACTCATAAAGACTCCTTTCTATTTATTAATTAATTATAATCTACTTGAAAAATTTTTACAATATGGCTCTATTTACTAAATTATGGCTTTATCATATAATCTAATCATAGAAGAGAGGTGGAAGATGAATTTAAAAAGAAATTATGTGGATATAAGGGGCGAAAAAATTTTTTACCTAGAAAACGAAGGTAAATTAGACAAAAATATTTTATTTATACATGGAAATATGTACTCATCTTCTTGTTTTATAGAAGTTATTAAAAGTTTAGAGGATTACAAAATTTTTGCGCCAGACATGAGAGGATATGGCAATAGTTCTTATAACAAAAAAGTTACATCAATAGATGATTTTGCTTCGGACATAAAAGAATTTATTTTAAAACTTAATATAAATAATTTTACCGTGGTCTCATGGTCTCTTGGCGCTGGAGTTGCCCTTGAACTTTCAAAGGATAGGGAAATAAATAATAGAATAAAAAATCAAGTTTTCTTAGCTCCAATTGGCTATGAACCTTATAGTGTTAATGGTGCAGACGTTCTTACAAGTAATTTTCAAGAATATTTGAGCAATTTTGACTTTATTAATCCTCAAAAAAACTTGGAAATCTTTAAGGGACTAATGACCTTTAATATGGGTTTAATTGAAGATAGTTTTGCAAGCATAGGCATGAAGGGCGATGAATTAAAAAAAGATAATATTAGAATTTTATTTAAAACCTTTATATACAATGTGAATATGCCAGGAAAGGAGGAATTTGAGAGAAATATAGACTCTGCAATTAAGCAGAGAAATTTAGAGGAAGTTGCGAAAATTTTAAGGAATTATAAATATTTTGGTGGAAAGCTAAACAAAAAGAGTACAGTTTTGCACGGCTATGATGATAGGGTAATTTCATACATGGACGGAAAATTTTTGGCAGATGAATTAGGTGCAAGATTTGAAAAACTAAATGATTGTGGACATTCTGTAATGACGGATAAAAAGGATTTTGTAGTAAAAATAATAAAAAAATTTGTGGAGGAATAAATGAAAGTTTTATTAAGCAAAGGTATGGCAAGAAAATACGGCGACACAATAAGAAAATTGGGCTATGAAGTAATTGGTTACGATGAAAAAAATCCCAATGAAGTTGAAGACTATGGCGAAGATATTTTAATTGGTGACATTAATTTAAAAAATATAAATTATAAAAATCACAAAAATCTAAAATATATATTTTTAGCATCAGTTGGAATTGATTTTTTGGATTTAGATTACATTAAAGAAAAAGAAATAATTTTATCCAATAACAACGGAGCATACGATGATCCTATTGCAGAGTGGATAGTCTATGGACTCCTTCAAATTGACAAAGAAGATAGAAAAAATATTGAAAATCAAAATAAAAAAATTTGGGATAAGAGAAGTTTTGCCTACAATTTATATGGCAAAAAGGCTCTTTTCATGGGTACTGGAACAATTGCGATAGCTGGAGCAAAGAGATTAAAGGGATTTGATATTGAGTTAAATGGATTTAATACAAGTGGTAGAAAAGTTGAACCCTTTGATAATGTCTATTCAATAGAAGAACTTGATGAAATTCTTCCGCACATGGACTATATTATAATGTGCCTACCAGTAACAGAAAAGACTCACCACATACTTGATAAAGAACGCTTTGAAAAATTAAAGGAAGGCGTAGTAATAGTGAATATATCAAGGGGCGCAACAATAGATGAAAATGCACTTGTAGATGCAATTAAATCTGGAAAAATAAGAGGAGCGGCACTTGATGTATTTGAAGAAGAACCATTAAGCGAGTCATCACCACTTTGGGAAATGGAAAATGTCTACATCTATCCACATATTTCCTTCTCCTGCGAAGACTTGGGCAAAAGGCAATTTGACACAGCCTATCAAAACCTAAAGGCATTAAAAAATGATGGAGATTTTAAAAATATAGTGGACTTTGAAAAGGGTTATTAATTTAAATAAAGAGTTTCTTTATTTAAAGCGGAGAAAAATCCTTTGTGCGTAAAAAATATTTGAGATGTTAAATAATTCTATTGTAATTTTAAAGGATTGTGGAAAAAACAAGAGTAATAAATATTTGTTTAAAGAATATTAAGTAGAAAATAGGGTTAAAATCCAAATTTGTTTTTTATAAAAATTATCAATTTTTCTTGTATTAGCAAGGGTTAAATTGATTTTATGGCTAAATTCAGTTATAATTATTTTAACAAAGATAACAGTTTATCGAAATTTTGACAGATTTTGCCAAGACCTTATCCTACGGGATTAGGTTTTTTTATGGAGGTTTTATGAGTAATAAGAAATTTTATGTTACAACGCCAATTTATTATCCAAGTGATAATCTTCACATTGGGCATACTTACTGCACCGTGGCAGTTGATTGCGTTAAGAGATTTAAAAAAATTAAGGGCTATGATGTATTTTTTACTACTGGTACAGATGAACATGGTCAAAAGATAGAGGAAAAGGCTAAGGAATTTGGCATGAAGCCAAAGGATTATGTCGATGGAATTGTTAAAAATATAAAAAAACTTTGGAAAATCATGGATATTGACTACGACTATTTTGTTAGATCGACTGATGAGGATCACGAGAAAGATGTTAAAAATATTTTCCAAAAACTTTATGACAAGGGCGATATTTATAAAGGCGAATATGAAGGTTATTATTGTACTCCTTGTGAATCTTTTTGGACTGAGGCACAACTTGGCGAAAACAAAACTTGTCCTGACTGTGGAAGGGAAACTCAGTTAACTCACGAAGAATCTTATTTCTTTAGACTTTCTAAATATAAAGATAGACTTTTAAAATATTATGAAGATCATCCAGAATTTATTGAGCCCGCTTTTAGAAAAAACGAAATGATAAAAAACTTCTTTGAAGGCAAAGATGGTCTTGAGGATCTTTCTGTTTCTAGATCTACTTTTGATTGGGGAGTTAAGGTTCCCTTTGACGACAAGCATGTTGTCTATGTGTGGATTGACGCTCTTGCTTGCTATTTGACAGCTATTGGCTATGGCACTGATAAGGAAAAATTCAATTCTTATTGGCCAGCTAGTGTCCACTTTGTTGGAAAAGAAATCATGAGATTTCATGTTATTATTTGGCCCGCTCTTTTAATGGCACTTGATTTACCGCTTCCCGAAAAAGTTTTTGGACATGGATGGATTTTATTTGACAACGACAAAATGAGCAAGTCTAAGGGAAATGTCATTTATCCTGAACCAATTATCAAACTTTACGGTGTTGATGCTCTTAAATATTTTTTACTTCGTGAATTTTCTTTTGGTTCTGACGGTTCCTTTAATATTGAAAAATTTATGCAAAGACTTAATTCTGATTTGGCAAATGACCTTGGAAACCTTCTTTCAAGAACTGTTTCCATGATTGACAAATACAATGAGGGTTTAATAAATGACATGGGCGTAAGAGAAGATGTTGACGAGGATTTAGAGAACCTTGCCGTTTCTGTTGTGGATGAAGTTGAAGCAGCAATGGAACACTATCAATTTTCTGTTGCTCTTGAGTCAATTTGGAAACTAATTAGAAGATCTAATAAGTATGTTGATGAAACTGAACCTTGGAAATTAGCTAAGGATGAAGATAAAAAGGATAGACTTAACACAGTTTTATATAATTTGGCAGAAAGCTTAAGAATAGTTTCTATTTTAATTTATCCTTTTATTAAGGATACTTCTCTAAAGATTAGAGAGCAACTTGGTTTAAGTGATGAAATCAATTGGGAAGATTCAAGGGTTTTTGGCTTGTTGAAAGACGACACAAAGGTCAACAAGGGTGAAGTTATTTTTCCAAGGCTTGATATTGAGGCTGAAATTGAAAGATTTAACGAAGAGAACACCGCTCTTTTAAATTCAAGAACTATTTCTGAAGCTAAAGAAGAGGATAAAGAAAACATAAAAAAGGAAGTTAGTATAGAAGATTTTGCAAAACTTGATATAAGAGTTGCAGAAATTGTTGATGTTGAAGATCATCCTAATGCAGATAAACTCTATGTTCTAAAATTAAAAATAGGTGATATTGATAGACAAATTGTCTCTGGAATTAAGGAGTACTACAAAAAAGAAGATTTAGTTGGAAGAAAAATTTTAATGATTTTAAATCTAAAGCCAATTAAATTAAGGGGCGTTGAATCTAATGGTATGTTACTTGCAGCAGAAGATGACGATGGAAATTTAACACTTGCATCAACTTTATCTGAAATTAAATCGGGAGCAAAAATTAGTTAGGAGAAAATATGATAGATTCACATGTACATTTAGATGACGAGGCCTTTAATGAAGATCGTGATGATTTAATCAAGGGTTTAAGTGAAAATGGAATAGAACTTGTAATAAATAATTCTTCAGACTTGCCATCTTCAGAAAGGTCAGTAGAACTTGCTAACAAGTATGAAAATATTTACGCAGCCATTGGAGTGCATCCTCACGACGCAAAAACCTATGACGATGATGTAGAAAAAAGACTTATTGAGCTTTCAAAGGATAAAAAGGTTGTTGCAATTGGAGAAATTGGTCTAGATTATTATTACGATAATTCTCCAAGAAATGTGCAGAGAGAAGTTTTTAAAAGACAAATTGAGCTTGCAGTAAAGTTAAAGAAAAACATTGTAATTCACTCTCGTGATGCAGCTAAAGATACCTTTGATATTTTAAAAGAAGCTCATGAAAAATACGATTTTAAAGCATTGATTCACTGTTTTTCTCAATCTGTGGACATGATGAGAGAGTATATAAAAATGGGCGACTACATCGCCCTTGGCGGTGTAGTTACTTTTAAAAATGCAAAAACGCCTAAGAAAGTTGCAAAGGAAGTACCACTTGATAGACTACTTCTCGAGACGGATTGCCCATACATGACGCCAGTTCCCCATAGAGGAAAGAGAAATGAACCCAAGTTTGTGAAATTCGTTTGTCAATATATTGCCGATCTCAGACAAAGGGAAGCGGCTGAAATTGAAAAAATTACAGCAGAAAATACAAAGAGGTTTTTTGGAATATGAAAAGGACAATTAAAGAAGTAATTGTCGCAGAAGGTCGTGATGATGAGATTGCCATCAAAAAGGCTGTGGACGCTGAGATCATTACTACTTGCGGTTTTGCCTTTGGCAAAAAATTAATTAATCTTTTAAAGGATATAGAAAAAAAGAGAGGGATAATCATCTTCACAGACTCAGATTATATGGGTTCTCAAATTAGAAAGAGAATTGCAGATGAAATTCCAAGTGCAAAGCACGCCTACCTTTCTCAAAATGTTTCCACAAAACATGGAGATATTGGAGTTGAAAATGCCTCTCCTGAAGAAATTTTAAAGGCATTAAAGGCGGCACGAGCTACAAAAATTGAGGTAGTCAGCGAATACACTATGAGTGATTTAATCGAAAATCGACTTATAAATTCAGAGGATGCAAGTGCTAGACGTGAAAAGCTTTCTGAAATCCTAAAAATAGGATATGGAAATGGAAAAAAGACTCTACACAAATTAAATTCCTTTGGAATTACAAGGGATGAATTTGAAGAGGCTATGAAGGAAGTGAATTCTCATAGATAGATTATATAAACCAAGCAAACTTTCAGAAATTCTTTCAAAGTATGGATTTAGGTTTACAAAGTCTTTAGGACAAAACTTTTTAATCGATGGAAATATTGTCAGAAAGATTGTTGACGTAGCAGAAATAAGTGAAGAGGACAATGTAGTTGAAATTGGTCCTGGCGTTGGAACTTTAACAGAAGAGCTTGCCCTTCGTGCAAAAAAAGTTGTGGCAGTAGAAATTGACGAAAAGTTAAGAGAGCTTCATAAGGAAACTCTCAATATTGAAAACGTAAAAGTAATCTACGGAGATTTCCTCGACTTAGATCTAAAAAAACTAACAAAAGAGGAGTTTGGAGATGAAGATTTTAAAGTAGTCGCAAACCTACCTTATTACGTTACAACACCTATAATAGAAAAATTAATTTTAGCAAAGGTAAATTTAATTTCCATAACAGTAATGGTACAAAGGGAAGTTGCAAAGAGACTTTCGGCAGAGCCTGGCAGCAAAGACTATGGCTCGTTATCTGTTTTTATAAATTATTACACAGATTGCAAATATAAATTTCAAGTGCCAAGTTCAGTTTTCATGCCAAAGCCAAATGTTGACTCAGCTGTAGTTAACTTGAAGATGATAAATAGAGAAGAAATTGATACAGAATTCTTATTTAAAGTTGTTCGTGCATCCTTTAATACAAGGAGAAAGACTATTTTGAATTCTCTTTCCAATTCAAAATTAAATTACACTAAAGAGGAAATAAAAAGAGCTCTTGAATTAAGTGGTATTGATGAAAGAAGAAGAGCAGAGACTCTTAAACTTGAAGAGTTTATTATTTTAAGTGTAAATTTTAAAAGTGTGGGGTAAATAAAAATGAATGATAAATATATAGATAAAATTCCAAAAGAAGTGGAGCGGGAGATTTCCATTTTTAACGAAGAAGAGGATTTAATAGAAGTAATTTCTCAAATATTCAAAGCTTTATCTGATCCTACGAGGATTAAGATTATTTATGCGCTTATGAATGGGCCATTATGTGTATCTGATATTGCAGTTTTACTTGATATGAGTCAATCTTCAATATCACATCAACTTGCACTTTTAAGAAATCAAAACTTAATAAAAGTGAAGAGAAAGGGTAGAAGAGCATACTATTCCTTAGACGATGAACATGTTCTATGTATTTTTAAAGATGGATTAGATCATGCAAAGCATAAATTATAAAATTAAATCTTTGTAAATAATTTTAAATTATTTGATTCGCTTATACTATTGGAGTATAATAAAAGAACTAATGAGGAGGAATAAAATGAGTAAAGTAACAGTTTATACAAGTAATACTTGTCCTTATTGCACAATGGCAAAGGACTATTTAAAAGAAAGAGAAGTTGAATTTGAAGAAAAGAATGTCCAAACAGATAAAGAAGCTAGAAATGAATTAATGGCAATGGGCTATACTGGAGTGCCAGTAATCTGCGTTGACGATGAACAAATTGTTGGCTTCGATAAAAATAGATTAGACGAATTATTAAAATAATTTTTTAAAATTAGAAGTAGATGCTGAAAAGCATCTATTTTTTTGGGAGTGAAGATGAATTTAGTATCAGTATTTTTAATTGGAGTTGGACTCTCTATGGATGCCTTTGCAGCGGCAATTTGTAAGGGACTCTCCATAAAAAGAAATTTTTTAAAAAAATCCTTTGTGATTTCACTATTTTTTGGTTTTTTTCAAGCACTAATGCCCTATATAGGTTATTTATTGGGTTCAATTTTTGCAGAAAAACTTCAAGCAGTAGATCACTGGATAGCTTTTGTACTTTTGTCAATTATTGGGGTTAATATGATAAGAGAATCAAGAGATAAAACTTGTGAATTTGAAGAAGATAGACTAGATCTTAAAAACTTATTAATGCTTTCTATTGCAACATCAATTGATGCACTTGCAGTGGGAGTGTCCTTTGCTTTTTTAAAAATAAAGATATTTATTGCCGTACTTGCAATAGGCCTTACAACTTTTTTAATTTCATTTTTGGGAGTGAGAATAGGAAGGGTATTTGGAATTGCCTTAAAGGACAAGGCACAGGTAGCAGGAGGATTAATACTAATTCTGCTTGGCTTAAAGATTTTAGTTGAGCATCTAGGCCTACTCGCCTTTTAATTTAATAAAACCATAACTCTCTTAGCTTTTGCTAAGAGTTTTTTATTGGAGTTTTTTTAGATAACGATTTATCACGAGATTAAAAATGAAAAAAATTTTTCAAATATATTGACATTTGAAATAATTTTTAATATACTTATGTAAAGATTTGATAAAGGAGGTTAACTATTGAAGGAAAATGTTTTAGATTTAATTAGAGAAAAA
Source organism: Peptoniphilus grossensis (assembly GCF_001940285.1). NCBI lineage: Bacteria > Bacillati > Bacillota > Tissierellia > Tissierellales > Peptoniphilaceae > Peptoniphilus > Peptoniphilus grossensis. Next base: position 1,067,807 of record NZ_MJIH01000001.1, on the reverse strand, counting down.
TATAATTCTTTTTCAAGATCTAATAAAAAAATTGCTAAATATATTTTAAAAAATTATGATTTGGTTCCTCTAAGAACAATCATGGATTTGAAAGAGGAAATAGGAGTTAGTGAAGCAACAATAAGTCGATTTCCAAAACTACTAGGATATAAATCTTTTAGTGATTTCCAAAAAGATTTTGAACAATATACGAAAAAACGTTCTCTTTCATTCGAAGAAATCAGAAACAATTTAAAAAATGAAGATGGAAATTTTTTATACAATGAAATATCAAATTGTTTAGATGCTTTGAATGCTTTATATAGCAAAGAATTAGAGGAAAATTTAAAAAACACTTCAAATTTATTACACAAATCAAGGAAGATAGTTATATTTGGTTCAAGAACATCTAGGTCACCTGCTTTATTTCTATATTATATGTTAAGCGAATTTTCCAATAGCGTATATTTTTTGGAAAATATAAATGATGATATTTCATTTAAATTAGATCTGTTAGGAGAGAATGATGTTTTTATAGCAATCAGCTATCCAAAATATACAAAGCTTACGTTTAATATAATTAAACATTTAAAAAAACAGAATGTAAAAATTATATCTATTACGGATGCAAAAATTTCGCCTATTGCTAAATATTCAGATATTGTGTTGGAAGCAAAAAACAGCTCTAAAACTTTTACTGTAGTTTCAACAATAGTTGTTATAAATGCCCTAGTATTATACTATGCGAACTTAGATAAAGAAAAAAGCTTATGTTATTACAGTCGCCACAATGAAGCATCTGATGATTTGGGATTATATTTGGAAGATTTTGAGGACAATTAACCTATACATTTTATAATCTAAAGTAAATTATTTTGAATATAAGGTTGTGATTTTTAAGAAAATGAATATAGAAAAAATATCGAAAGAAGAAGTAAGAAAAATTAATAATAAGTTAATCGAAATTCGCAGGGATTTTCACATGAATCCAGATTTGTCTTATGAGGAAAAAAGAACATCAAAAAAGATAATGGAATATTTAGATAAATTGGACATAAAATATGAAACCAATTTTTATAGCAATGCAATTATTGCTACTATAGGCAATAAAAAAACAAATAAAAAAATAGGATTTAGGGCAGATATGGATGCACTACCTCTTGTAGAAAAAAATGATTATGACTACAAATCTAAAAATGAAGGTGTAATGCATGCTTGCGGACACGACGCACACATGACAATATTGTTAGGATTAGCAAAAACTTTAAAGAATCATGAAGAAAACCTTAACGGAGAAGTTAAGTTAATATTTCAACCAGCAGAGGAAGCTTCTCCTACAGGTGGAGCACAAGGTATTTTAGAGTCAGAAAAAATAGGAAATTTAGACTATATTTTTGGTTTACATATGTGGCCTTTTATCAAAGGCGGAACTTTTGGAATACTGAGCGGACCAATAATGGCTTCATCAGATCATTTTTATATAAACATAAGGGGGGAAAGTTCTCATGCGGCAAAACCTCATCTTGGAATAGACTCTATTCTAATAGGATCTCAAATATTACAAGAAATTCAATCTATAGTTAGTCGAAATATTGATGTTTTAAGTCCAGCGGTTATTACTGTAGGTAAAATCACAGGTGGAACTAGATACAATATACTAGCTAACTTTTGCCAATTAGAAGGAACGGTTCGAACTTTTAATGAAGATGTTCGAGACTATATTGAAGAAAAATTAGGTTTAATTTTAAAATCGAAAGAAATTGAACATGGATGCAAATGTGAATTAATATACAAGAGGGGATATCCCGTTGTTGTAAATGACAAGAAGGCAACTGATTTTATTAAGAGTGTTGCCATTAGTTCTTTCGAAGAAGAAGTTGTTGATGATAGTTGCGAAATTTCAACAATAGCAGAAGATTTTAGTTATTATCTAAAGAGGTACAAAGGCTCATTTATATGGTTTGGTGTTGATGGAAATCATGAACCACTACATTCAGATACTTTTGATATTGATGAAGAAAACATTTGGATGGGTTCATACCTATTTGCGAAAGTGGCAGAAAAATATTTGAAATAAAAGGAGAGGTATAATTTGAAGAGCATTATCAAAGACTTTCAAGTTAAAGTTGTAGAACTTGAATTAAAAAAGAGTTGGAAAATATCATTGTATGAACAAAAGACAAGACCGCATTGTATTGTAAAAATAATTACAGAAGATGGTCTTGTAGGATACGGAGAGGCAGCTCCATCCCCAGCATTTATGGGTGAAACTGGATATACAATGGAATTAGCAATAAATAAATATTTGGGACCATCTATAATTGGTGAAAACATTTTTAACATTGACAATATCCACGATAAATTAGACACAGCAATATATGGTAACTATGCTGCTAAATCAGCAATAGATATCGCTCTTTACGACCTAATGGGAAAAACTTTAAATGTTCCAGTTTATAAATTACTTGGAGGTAAATACAGAGATAAAATAGAACTTAGTTGGGTTGTTGGAATGCAAGACTTAAAAGGCTCTATAGAAGAAGCAAAAGAAAGATTAGCTGAAGGATACAAAGTAATTAAAATTAAAGTAGGTATTTCTCCAGAAAGAGACATAGAGTTATTATCTAAAGTTAGAGAAGAATTGGGATATGGATTCCCAATTAGATTGGATGCTAACCAAGGTTATGACTATAGAACAGCCTTAACAACATTTAAAAAACTAGAAGAGTTTCATTTGGAAAGTATTGAACAACCAGTTAAAAGGAATGACATTAAAGGACTCAGAATGCTAAGAGAAAGATTAGACACACCTATAATGGCAGATGAAGCTATATCAAATTTCCATGAAGTTGTAAATGTTGTAAACAATGATGCATGTGATATTGCAAATATTAAAGTTGGTAAAGTTGGAGGACTATCACAAGCTAAAAAAATAGCAAACTATTTAGAAGCAAATGGTCTACATGCTACAGCAGGAAGTAATCTTGAAGTTGGATTGGGAGCAGCAGCTAGCCTACACTTTGTTGCAAGCTCTAAATATGTTGATATTCCAAACGATCTTTATTTAGGTAACATACTTCATAAGAACGATATAATAAAGAATAAGTTTGAGTTAGTAAATGGATGTTTAACTGTTCCTGAAGGACCAGGGCTAGGAGTAGAAATAAACGACGACATTTTTGATTAAAAATTAATATCGATATTAAATTTTAATAAATATTTTATTATTGATTTGGAGGAGAATTTATGGAAACGAAAGAACTATTATTTAACTTACCACCTATAGTTGGGCTTCTACCTTTACTATTGTATGTTTTCTTATCATTTAAGAAAAATTCAAATGCGGTTGTAAATGTTGGAATTTGTGTTATTTTAGGCGCTATTTTAGTAAAGCAACCTCTTTTGGAGTTAGGTGATGTTATTAAGGAAGCAATGGGCTCTTTTTTAGCATTAGTTGGTTTAATAATCATGCTAGGTTCAGGACTTGGTTCTGTTTTGCAAACAACAGGAATTGCAGAAAATATTGTACACTTTTTAATGGATAAAATTGGAATTAATACTGAACGAAAAGCAATCTTAGCAACTATGTTAACATCAGTAATTCTAGTTACTTTATTGGGTACTCTAGCAGGTGCGAATGCTGTAATTGCACCAATAGTTATCTCATTAGTTGCTGCGGTAGGTATTACACCTAGTACGCTAGCTGTTATTTTCCAAGGTGCTGGACAAGCAGGTCTTTTCTTAAGTCCATTTAGTCCACCTATGGTTACATTAAAAGAAATAACAGGTCTAACATATGGGCAAGTTTTAATGTATGCAGGTATTCCTGTAGCGTTATCTATGTGGATTGTTACATATTTTGTAGCAAAACATGTTCAAAAGTCAACTAAAGGTATTTCAAAATTTGATCTTAAAGAATTCACAGATAACAAAGAATACAAACCTACAAAGCAAACAAATAGAGCAACAATTGTATTTCTAGTATCTCTTTTTACTCTACTAGTATTTGGTGTAGTTAAAGGAAGAGGAGCATCTTACGCTATTTTCATAATGATAACTGTGGCAATGCTTACAGGATTAAGTTTCGGGCTAAAAGCGAAAGATATAGCAGAAGATTTCTTTAAAGGTATGCAAAAAATGGTTTGGATGTTCTGTATGTTTATATTATTTGAACCTTTCCTAAGATTTGTAGAAGCTTCAGGAGCATTTACTGCTTTATTTGAACTATTAGAACCATTAGTAATTTCAAGTGGACAAGTAATCACATCTGTTGTTATAGCACTAATAGGAGTTTTTGGAATAAATGGTGCAGCAGTAGCTCAAGCTGTTTTGATGGATAATTTATTTGGCGAAATGATAAGAGGCATGGGAATGCACATGGGATTATGGTGTCTATTAGTATTAGTTGGTCACCAAATTACATCTTTTGCTTATCCAGGAGTAGATATGTTGGGCGCAATGGGCTTAGCACAATCTAAAGATATAAAATCAATGCTCAAACTTGGATATTCAATAATATTAGTTACTATGACCTTAGTAGTTATAATGGCAGTTATTCTTTAAAAGGAGTGTGTAAAGATGTTATTAGAAGAGAAAATAAAATCATTAATAAATGAAGTTCAAGGTGAATTTGGAGTTTATTTTGAAGATACTGTAGATGGAACAAAAATATTACTAAATGAAAACATAGTTTTTTCAGCAGCTAGTACAATAAAAATTCCACTAGTAGCTTTAGGTTTAAAACTATCTGAAGAAGGAAAATTTGGTTTAAATGATGAAATTGAAATCAAACCAGAAAATAGAGTTGGAGGGACAGGAGTTTTAAAAACATTAAATAGAAACTATAAACCAACTGTATCAGACTTAATGACCTTAGCTATAACAGTTAGTGATAATGTTGCAACTAATCAACTTGTAGATTTAGTTGGTGGCTTTGATAATATAAACGAATTTAGCAAAAGTCTAGGTTTAAATGACACAAAATTTCAAAGAAAAATGCTAGACTTAAAGTCTCTACAAGAAGGTAAAGATAATTTTACAACAGCTAAAGATCTAGGAACTATTCTTTCTCTAGTAGCTAAAGATGAATGTGTTTCTAAAGAGTCATCTGAATTACTGCTAAAGATGATGAAGATGCAACAATTTAGACAAAAATTACCTAATCTAATACCAGCTATTACTTCTTATGATGCAAAAGCTACAGCAGACTTGCCAGATGAAGGAAAAGTATTAGTAGCGAATAAGACAGGAGATCTTTGGAAAGTGCAACATGATGTAGGTATTTTTATCCTTCCTAAAGGAGAAAGATATGTAATATCTGTGTTTAGCCAAAAATTAGCTGAAGATTATGAAGGTATAGAAACAATATCAAAGATTTCTAAGGCAGCGTACGAATATATGATAGACAAATATAATTATTAATAACACACTCAAAAAAATGGTAAAAAAAGTGCTGACGAGAAATTATCAGCACTTTTTTGATATGAAGAATTGCAAAAAATATTTACTAAATAATCAGAATCAACTCTCTTTAAATTTATAACTAGAAACGTCTTTTATTTATATTTTTTACTTGTTTTCATAAAAATAAAGAAAAAAGACTTGGAAGATTGTAGAATGAAGTTAGCCAAATAAAACTAAAAAAGTCATGTAAACTTTGTGATATATTAGTAATGACCAAAAAACCAAATTCACAAAGGAGATTTACATGACTCATCTAAATAATAACACAAAGAGAAACATTAAAGGAAGCCATCTTTCAGAAAAAGAAATGATTTTAATAGAAGCATATAAAGGCGAAGGATATAGCAATAGGCAAATTGCAAAAAAATTAGGTAGATGCCATCAGACGATAAATAATGCAGTAAAAAAAGCTAGCGTTATTCAAAAGAGACAAGTAGTTCAAAAAAATGAAGTTTATGTTTATGAAGATATAAAATACTTTGCTGATCTAAATCACAGAATATATCTTGAAAATAGAAAAAATTGTGGTAGAAAACCTAAATTTTTAGCTTGTGAAAAATTTTTAAATTGGGCAGATAAAAAGATTCTTGAAGAGAAGTGGTCTGTTGATGCCTGTGTAGGTTCTGCAAAGAGAAATAAGCTCTTTAACGAAAATGAAATCCCATCAGTAAAAAGTATGTATAACTGGATAGATAGGGGTTTGATGAAAACAAAGAATATAGATCTAGAACTTAAACTAAAAAGAAAAACTAGCAAAAACAACAAAAAAATAGAAAAAACAAGATGATGTTAGGAGAATCAATAGAGACTAGACCCAAAGAAATAGAAACCAGAGAAAAATTTGGAGACTGGGAAATAGATACAGTAATAGGAAGCAAGAAAAAAACAGATCCAGTAATACTAACATTGACAGAGAGAAAAACAAGATACGAATTGATAATAAAGATAAACTCAAAAACAAATAAAGCAGTAGAAGAGGGACTTAGTTTTCTAAAAGATAAAAATCCATTAAAAGAGTAAGTTTTTAAAACAATAACATCAGACAATGGACTTGAATTCTCTAGCCTAACAAAAATATGTGAATATGTAAAAATATACTACTGTCATCCCTACAGTTCCTATGAAAGAGGAACAAGTGAAAATCAATACAAGTTAATAAGAAGATTCATAAAAAAAGGCGAAGAAATAAACAAGTACATAGATAGACAAATAGAAAGAATAATGACTTGGATGAATAATTATCCAAGAAAGATTTTAGGATATATGACTGCTGAAGAAGCATTTATGAAAGAATTAAACTTAATAGAAAAAGCATCCCTAGCTAGCTAGGGATGTTATATCACTTGGTTTACTTTAGACTTAGAAAGTGGCTAACTTATTGTTGCAATTTAGAAGAAAAAAGACTTTTTTATAGAAACATATAAAAATTAAAGTTTCATTTAGTCAAAGATTTTCCTTTAAAAATTAATTTTTATAAAAAAAAGGATTATAATTATAACTTTTTTTAACAAATGTAATTATAATTAAAAAATAGTTGGAATTTATTTATTATAAAGAATAAATAAGCAGGCTTTCCTTTATTTTACTCACTTTTTCATGTATAATTAACCTTAGAAAAGATTTAGATTAATTAATCATACATAGATATTTTAATTGAATTAATCTTAGGTCTTTGTTATAATAATCTTAAAAGCTGGAATGGATTCCGCAATATGAAACCACATTGGGAGGTGTTTTAATGTTAGGAGATGTTACTCTTACCCTTGGAGAAGCTTTTGGTGTAGCATTGACAGGACTTACAGTAGTATTCTTGGCCCTCATATCTTTATTAATAGCAATAAAAATAATTAGTAAAGTAGTTAACAGTATAGAAGGTAAAAAAGAGTCAAGTCCAAGTGTAGCGCCTGCAAAGGCAGCACCACAAAAGAAAGTAGTTGATAATTCAATGGATCCTGCACTATTAGCAGCAATCATTGGAGCTATTAATATGGAAGAAAGATCAAGAGTTGAAAGTTTTAGAATTGTTTCTATAAACGAAAAAAAATAAACGAAAAAATAAATTAAAAATTATTCTATTATTTATGAAAAGGAGAAATTAATGAAGTATCAAGTTAAAGTAGATGGAAAAGTTTTTGAAGTAGAAGTTGAAAAAGTTGGTGGAGGTTACCAAACACTTACACCGGGCTCACTTACAGCAGCACCAGCACCTCAAGCAGCACCTATAGCAGCCCAAGCTCCAGTAGCTCCAGCTGCACCAACACCTCAAGCAGCACCAGCACCAGCGCCTCAAGCAGCACCTGTAGCATCAGGCGGAAGTGGAGATGTAATTTCACCTATGCCAGGAACTATTCTTAAAATAAATGTTAAGGATGGAGACACTGTAGGAGAAGGAGATGTAATTCTTATTCTTGAAGCTATGAAGATGGAAAATGAAATCGTAGCTCCATGTGCTGGAAAGGTAACACTTAATGTAAAAGCGGGAGAAACAGTAGATACTGACGCATTACTAGCAAGTGTTCAATAATAGGAGGTCGAAACATGTTATTAGAAACATTACAAGGGATTCTTAGTGAATCGGGGTTTGCAGGATTACAGTGGCAAAATGTAGTAATGTTTATCGTATCTTTTATTCTTCTTTATCTGGCAATAAAAAAAGAATTTGAACCACTACTATTACTTCCAATTGCCTTTGGTATGCTTTTAAGGAATTTACCATTAGCAGGTTTAATGGACGTTGGGGATCCATGGCAAAGCTCTGGGGTTTTAGCTATCATGTATAATGGAGTTAAGTCAAACTTATTCCCATGTCTAATTTTTATGGGCGTAGGAGCAATGACTGACTTTGGTCCACTTATCGCTAATCCAATTTCATTACTTTTGGGTTCAGCAGCACAGTTTGGCATTTATGTTGCATTTATTGTTGCTGTAAAACTTGGATTTACTGGACCAGAAGCAGCGTCAATTGGAATTATCGGTGGAGCAGATGGACCTACAGCTATATTTACAACATCACAACTTGCACCACATCTATTGGCACCAATTGCAGTAGCAGCCTATTCATATATGGCACTTATTCCAATGATTCAACCGCCAATTATGAAGGCACTTACTACTGAAAAAGAAAGAAAAACTGTTATGACATCATTAAGAAAGGTATCTAAACTAGAAAAGATAATTTTCCCAGTTGTAGTAGTACTTTTCACATCACTACTTCTTCCAGATGTAGCACCACTTCTTGGTATGCTTATGCTTGGAAATTTATTTAAAGAATCAGGAGTAGTTAATAGATTATCTGACACTGTACAAAATGCGTTAATGAACATTGTTACTATAATGCTTGGCACAACAGTAGGAGCGACTGCAGATGGAACAACTTTCCTACAACCTGCAACTATTAAAATTATCGCTCTAGGACTTATGGCATTCTGCTTTGCAACAGCAGGCGGTGTTATTTTTGGAAAAATTTTATACATTGTAACAGGTGGTAAAATAAATCCGCTCATTGGCTCAGCTGGGGTATCAGCAGTTCCAATGGCAGCACGTGTATCACAAGTTGAAGGTAGAAAATATAATCCTACTAACTTCTTATTAATGCACGCAATGGGACCTAATGTTGCGGGAGTTATTGGCTCAGCCGTAGCGGCAGGTGTATTCTTAATATTATTTAGTCACTAATTAATTTATTCAGCTCCACCGTGGGCTGAATATTTATGCAATCAAGTTATATTTAACAAAAGGAGGTTTTAACTTGAGTAAAGTAATGAAACTTAAAGACGCCATAGCAAAATATGTAGAAGATGGCGATGTAATTTCACTAGGGGGATTTACAACTAATAGGAAACCTTACGCAGCAGTAAACGAAATTTTGCGTCAAGGTCAAAAGGATTTTATCGTTGAAGCAGGACCTGCAGGAGGAGACTGGGACACATTAATTGGAGCGGGCAGAGTAAAGGCATACATAAATTGCTATACTGCTAACTCAGGATACACAAATGTTTCAAGAAGATTTAGAGCAGCAGTTGAAAAGGGAGAACTTCTTATGGAAGACTACTCTCAAGACGTTGAAATGCAAAGAATTCACGCAGCTGCACTTGGCCTTCCATACTTACCATGTAGATTAATGATGGGTTCAAGTTTAGTTGATGAATGGGGAATATCCAAAGAAGAAAGACAAAAAATCGACAAACTTCCAAACGACAAGTATATATATGTAGAAAATCCATTCAAAAAAGGCGAAAAACTTGTTGCAGCACCAGTTCCCGAAATTGACACTGCAATAATTCACGTACAAATGGCTTCTCCAGATGGAACTACAAGAATTCTTGGAAACACATTCCACGATGTTGACATTGCAATTGCAGCTAAAAAAGTTATTGTAACTTGTGAAGAGCTTGTTTCTGACGAATACATTAAAAACTTTGATGCAGCTGACAATAAAATTCCAGGATTTTGTGTTGATGCAGTAGTTCACGTACCTTTTGGAGCTCACCCTTCACAATGTTATGAATATTATGATTACGATGCTGATTTCTACAAGATGTACAATGTTAAATCAAAGACAGAAGAAGATTTCAACGCATTCTTGGACGAATGGGTTTACGGTGTTGAAGATCATGATGAATACCTTGACAAACTTGGAGCTACAAGAATAATTGGTCTTAGAAATGTTCCAGGATTTGGTTACGCAACAGACGTACTAAAGAAGGGAGAAGATAAATAATGGCTAGATATGATAATTATACAAATAAGGAAATGCAAGCAGTAACAATTGCTAGACAAATCAAAAATGGTCAAATAGCAATTGTTGGAACAGGATTACCTCTAATTGGAGCTTCTCTTGCAAAAGCAGTTTATGCTCCTGACTGTTACCTAATCGTAGAATCAGGACTTATGGATTGTGATCCAATTGAAGTTCCAAGATCCGTTGGTGATAATAGGTTTATGGCACATTGTGCAGTTCACTGGACAAATGCAACTTATGTTGGCTTCCAAGCTAATGAGTGGAGACATGACAAGAAGAGAATGATAGCATTTATTGGTGGAGCTCAAATTGATCCCTTTGGAAATGTTAACTCAACAGTAATTGGCGATTACCACCACCCTAAGACTAGATTTACTGGTTCAGGTGGCGCTAATGGTATTGCAACTTATGTAAATACTATTATCATGATGCAACATGAAAAGAGAAGATTTATTGAAAAAGTTGATTATGTTACTTCTCCTGGTTGGATAGATGGTCCTGGTGGAAGAACTAGAGTTGGAATTCCTGAAAATGTTGGTCCACAAATGGTTGTAACTGATAAGGGTATATTAAAATTTGACGAAGATACTAAGAGAATGTATCTTGCTGGATATTATCCTTCTTCTTCACCAGAAGATGTTCTTGAAAACACAGGATTCGATATCGATGTATCTCGTGCAGTTGAACTTGAAGCACCAGATGAAAATGTAATTAAATTAATAAGAGAAGAAATAGATCCAGGCGAAGCTTTCATTAAGAGACCTGTAGAATAATAAGGAGGATTTATGACTCAATATTCACTTGCTTCATATTTTCAAAATATGAAGACAATTGGAAAGCCATTAAGAGCAGTTGATGAAGACAATTTTAATCAATTAAGAGAAATTGAAGAAGAAATTAGAGAGTTTGCAGAAAAAGCTCTTGCTGCTGGAAAACCAGATGAAAAAGTAAATGAACGTGGAGAAATGACAGCACTACAAAGAATTGCTGGACTTATCGATGAAGGCACATGGTGTCCACTTAACACGATTTACAACCCTGGTGATAACGACCACGGTACAACTGGCGTTGTTAAAGGGCTTGCAAAAGTTGACGACAGATGGGTATATATTGTTGCCAGCGACAATAAAAAACTTGCGGGTGCATGGATTGCTGGACAAGCTGATGACCTTTTAAGAGCATCAGATACAGCTGAAAGGCTTAGAATTCCACTAGTTTATATACTAAACTGTTCAGGCGTAAAACTTGATGAACAAGAAAAAGTTTATCCAAACAGACGTGGAGGCGGTACTCCATTTTATAGAAATTCAAGACTAAACCAATGTGGAGTTCCTGTAATAGTTGGAATTTATGGAACTAACCCTGCTGGTGGTGGATATCACTCAATTTCACCTACAATTATAATTGCACATAAAGATGCAAACATGGCTGTTGGTGGAGCTGGAATCCTTAGCGGCATGAATCCTAAGGGATATATAGACGAAGAGGGAGCAAATCAAATTGCAGATCAAACTGCAAATGCTAAAAAAACTACTCCTCCAGGATCAGTTAGCGTTCATTTTGCACAGACTGGTTTTATGAGAGAAGTATATGTTGAAGAAGAAGGAGTACTTGAAGGAATTAGAAAATATCTTTCAATGCTTCCAAAATATCAAAGAGAATTCTTTAGAGTAGACGATCCAAAGAATCCGCTATACGATCCTAATGATATGTATTCACTAATTCCTATTAATGGCAAAAAAGCTTATGATATATATGATGTAATCGCTAGACTTTTTGACGGTTCTGAATTTATGGAATACAAAAAGGGCTATGGCAGAGAAATGGTAACTGGACTTGCAAAAGTTAATGGGCTTTTAGTTGGTGTTGTTGCCAATGTTCAAGGTTTATTAATGGGCTATCCAGAATACTATAATGATCCAAAACATATTTCTATTGGTGGTAAACTTTATAGACAAGGTCTAATAAAAATGAATGAATTTGTAACACTTTGTGCTAGAGACAGACTTCCTATAATCTGGCTACAAGATACTACTGGTATAGATGTAGGTGATGATGCAGAAAGGGCTGAACTACTAGGACTTGGTCAATCACTTATTTATTCAATACAAAAATCTGATCTTCCACAAATGGAAATTACAATGAGAAAGGGAACTGCAGCTGCTCACTATGTACTTGGTGGACCACAAGGAAATGATACTAATGCATTTTCACTAGGAACTGCCGCAACTGAAATCAATGTAATGAATGGAGAAACTGCCGCTACTGCAATGTACTCTAGAAGACTTGCAAAGGATAAGAAAGCAGGAAAAGATCTTCAACCAACTATTGACAAGATGAATGAATTGATTCAAGATTATGCAGAAAAATCAAGACCTTTCTCTTGTGCTAAATATGGTTTAGTTGATGAAATTGTAAATATGAATCTTTTGAGAAACTATATTATTGCATTTACTGAAAGTGCATACCAAGATCCAGATTCAATTTGTCCAGTTCATCAAATGCTTACTCCAAGAATTATTAGAGATTACGACAGATTAAATAACATTAAATAATACAAAACACGACATTTTATTGGATAATCTGTAAAGGATTATCCAATATTTTTGTATGCGATATATTTGTTTACTATAAGTAAATTTTACTTTTTAAAAGTAATAAATAGTAAAACATAAAAACTCTTAAAACATTGGAAATTCAAGTATCTTGGCTTGTAAATTTTGACAAAGATACATAATTATAGTAGAATTAAATAGAGAAAGATATTTTTGTTAAATTAAAGAGGAGATTGTATGGCAGAAGCTATTTATACAATGGGAGTTGACATTGGCTCAACTGCCTCAAAGAGTATTATTTTAAAAGATGGTAAAGAAATTATTTCAACTTCTGTTATTGATGTAGGAGCTGGAACAAGTGGTCCATCAAGAACAATTAGTGAGACTCTTAAAAAGGCTAACATGAAAAAAGAGGACATTGCCTATGTCATGGCAACTGGTTATGGTAGAGCTTCTCTTGAGGAAGCGGACTTCCAAATGTCTGAACTTTCTTGTCACGCAAAGGGGGCTTACTTCTTATTTCCTAATGTTCGCACAATTATTGATATTGGTGGACAAGATGCCAAGGCTTTAAAAATTGGAGACAATGGCATGCTTGAAAACTTTGTTATGAATGATAAATGTGCCGCAGGTACTGGAAGATTTTTGGATGTAATTGCAAAGGTTCTTGAAGTTGATGTTTCTAAGCTTGAAGAGTTAGATAAATTGTCTACAAAAGATGTAACTATTTCTTCTACTTGCACAGTTTTTGCTGAATCTGAAGTTATTTCGCAACTTGCAAGTGGAACTAAGATTGAAGATATAGTTAAGGGGATTCACGACTCCATTGCTGCAAGAGTTGGTTCTCTTGCAAAAAGAGTTGGATTAAATGACGATGTAGTATTCACAGGTGGTGTTGCTCTTAACGAGGGTATGGTTAGAGCTCTTGAAGAAAACACTGGACATAAGATATTGACTTCACCACTATGTCAGCTAAATGGTGCACTAGGAGCGGCACTATTTGGATATCAAAAATGTAAATTGCAAAAAATAAAAGAAGAAAAGGCTAATGCATAATTTATTTTAGGAGGTAAACTATGGCTGAACAAATTAAAAAGATACCTGGTAAAAAACCAAGACCAATCGAAGGACATATCCCAGCAGCTCAAGCTCTAAGAAATGTTGTTGATAGAGTTTATGGAGCAGCATGGGATGCAAAAAAAAGAGGAGAACTAGTTGGATGGTCATCATCTAAATTCCCTATTGAACTTGCAAAGGCTTTTGGATTACACGCAGTATATCCAGAAAATCATGCAGCTACTACTGCAGCTAAAAAGGACGGTCTAAGACTTTGCCAAGCTGCTGAAGATATGGGATACGATAACGATATTTGTGGTTATGCAAGGATTTCGCTTGCTTATGCAGCTGGAGAACCAACTGATTCAAGAAAGATGCCACAACCAGATTTTGTACTTTGCTGTAACAATATTTGTAACATGATGACTAAATGGTATGAAAATATTGCAAGAATGCATAATATTCCAATGATAATGATCGATATTCCTTTCCAAAATACTGTTGATGTACCTGAAGAAAAAGTTGACTATTTAATGGGACAATTTGAATATGCTATTCACCAACTTGAAAAATTAACTGGAAAGAAATTTGATGAAAAGAAATTTGAAGAAGCATGTCAAATTGCTAATAGAACAGCTGCTGCATGGCTTAAAGCTTGCTCTTATATGGCATATGAACCATCTCCACTTTCTGGATTTGACCTATTCAACCACATGGCAGATATAGTTGCTGCAAGATGTGAAATTGATGCAGCTGAAGGATTTGAACTTCTAGCAGCTGAATACGAGCAATCTGTTAGAGAAGGAACTTCAACTTGGGAATATCCTGAAGAACATAGAATTCTATTTGAAGGGATACCTTGTTGGCCAGGACTTAGACAATTGTTTGAACCACTAAAACAAAATGGAGTTAACGTAACTGCAGTTGTATATGCGCCTGCATTTGGATTCCAATACACTACTGTTAGAGAAATGGCTGCAGCTTATTGTAAAGCACCTTGTTCAGTATGTATCGAAGATGGTGTTGAATGGAGAGAAACAATGGCAAAAGAAAACGGAGTTTCTGGAGCACTTGTCAATTACAACAGATCATGTAAACCATGGTCAGGAGCAATGCCTGAAATCGAAAGAAGATGGAGAGAAGATCTTGACATTCCAGTAGTTCACTTTGACGGAGACCAAGCTGATGAAAGGAACTTCTCACAAGAACAATACAAGACTAGAGTTCAAGGTTTAGTAGAAATTATGAACGAAAGAAAAGCTGATAGAATGGCTAAAGGCGAAGAAGTCTACACTAATTTCGAAAACACTAAAGAAACTGACTGGTCTAAAACTACAATTTAATTGAGGTGCAAGATGACTGATATAAAAGAATTATTAAAAGAATTTAAATATATTGCAGAAAATGGAAGAGAACAAATTGACAAATACCTTGCTGAAGGCAAAAAAGTTGTCGGCGTATTCCCTTACTACGCACCTGAGGAAATTATTTATGCAGGTGGACTTGTACCTTATGGAGTATGGGGAGGACAAGGTCCAATTGACAAAGCTAAAGAATATTTTCCAACATTCTATTATTCATTAGCTCTTAGATGTTTGGAAATGGGACTTGACGGATCTCTTGACGGACTTAGTGCATCAATGGTTACAACTCTTGACGACACTTTAAGACCATTCTCTCAAAACTATAAGGTTTCTGTTGGTAGAAAAATTCCAATGGTATTTTTAAACCACGCACAACATAGAAAAGAAGACTTTGGTAAAACTTACAATGCAAAAATCTTTAAACAAGCTGCAAAAAGATTAGAAGAAATTTGTGATGTTAAAATTACAGACGAAAATCTAAAGAAAGCTTTTGAAGTTTATAATGAAAATAGAGCTTTAAAGAGGGAATTCATCAAATTAGTTGGAGATTATTCAAAGACTATAAAAGCCTCTGACAGATGTAATGTTCTAAAATCTTCTTACCACATGTTAAAAGATGAACACAACAAAATGCTTAAAGAGCTTATAGAAGCCTTAAAGGCAATGCCAAAAGAAGAATGCACAGGACCAAGAGTAGTAACTTCTGGTATTATCGCTGACAACCCAGCACTTCTTGAAGTACTTGACAACTTTAACATTTGTGTAGTAGCAGATGACATTGCAAGTGAATCAAGAGGACTTAAAGTTGATGTAGATACATCAATAGAAGATCCATATATGGCTCTAGCAGATCAATTTGCAAGAATGGACGAAGATCCAATTCTTTACGACCCAGATATATGGAAGAGACCAAAATATGTTGTTGACTTAGCAATTGATAACAATGCTGATGGATGTCTAGTATTTATGATGACATTTAATGATACAGAAGAAATGGAATATCCATCACTTAAAAATGCTTACGAAAAAGCAGGCATTCCTCTAATTAAAATGGGTTATGACCAACAAATGACTGACTTTGGTCAAGCTAAAACTCAACTTGAAACATTTAGCGAAATGGTTGAGCTTAACAGAATGTAATAAAAATTAAAATAAATTTTTGACGTCGAGTAATCGGCGTCTTTTTTATTATTTTTAAACTTTACGTTTCATTTGTTATAATAAAAGATATAGAAAAGACTTTGGAGTACTAAAATAAAAAATATTTGGAGAGAAGGTTGAAATGGAAATTTTAATTTTAAAAGAAAGAGATATTTTAGATGCTGTAAATATAAAAGACATTATTGAGGCAGATAAAGAGGCACTAAAAAATTATAGTGGGGGAAAGTGCGATATCCCTCTTAGGACTGTAATAGACGTTGATAAGAAAAATTCTAGCACGGCAATTTTTATGCCAGGGCTTGTAGAAGATAAGAATGCCCTTGGCATAAAAATAATCGACATATATCCACAAAATATTGAAAAAGGCTTAATTACATCACCATCAACAATGATCTTAATAGATAAAGAAAATGGATTTGTAAAGGCAATTTTAGACGGAACGATTTTGACTAGACTCCGCACTGGAGCAGTCTCAGGTGCTGCTACGGAAATTTTATCAAATAAGGATGCAAATAAATTTTTGCTCATAGGAACTGGAGGACAAGCAGAAAGGCAACTTGAAGCAGTGCTATCAGTTAGAAAAATTAAAAAAGCTTATGTGTACGATTTAAATTTTGAAAGAGCAAAAGAATTTGCAAAAATCATGGAGGAAAAATTAAAAAATTATGGTGCGGAAATTATTGCAATAGAAAATTCTGAAGAAGTAATAGGAGATGTAGATATCATCACAACTGTTACTACTTCAAAAAAACCAGTTTTTGACGGCAAAAAAGTTAAAAAGGGCGTTCATATAAATGGAGTTGGATCTTACACACCTGATATGCAAGAAACCCCAGAAGAATTTTTAATTCGTGCCGATAAAATTTTTACGGACACAAAGGAAGGAGTTTTAAAGGAGTCAGGCGATGTAATAATTCCAATTAAATCGGGAAAATTAAAAAGAGAGAAAGTTTCACATGAACTTGGAAGCTTAATTTTAAGTAGAGAAGTTGGTAGAGAAAGTGAAAAGGAAATAACTTGGTTTAAAACTGTAGGATTTGCAGGGCTTGATTTAGTAGCAGCAGAAAAAATTTATGAACTAGCAGTAGAAAAAAACATTGGTACAAAAATAGAATTGTGATTTTGAATATTAAAAAAGCTGTCACTTATGTGGCAGCTCTTTTTTTAAAACTGCTGCTTAATAGCAACAGCTAAAAATAAATTTTATTATACTCTTTTAACAACAGTGTTTTCTTCGAAAGCTCTGTCGTCAAATTTTTCCATACCAGCTGGTACTTCTACTTCCATTATATTATTTTTTCTGAAAGCATACATGTCAATTTCCTTGATATTTTTAGGTAATTTAATTTCTTCAAGTTTGTTTTTGTAGAAAGCACTTACGCCAATAAATTCAACTGAATCAGGAATTTCAATTTCTCCAATTTCATTTAGAGAAAAAGCATTATCGCCAATGTATTCTAAATTTTTAGGTAATTTAACATCAGTCAATTTGTTTCTATAAAATACAAAAGCATCAAGTTTTTTAACTGAATCAGGAATTTCTACTTCAGTTAAATTATTAACTCCAAAAGCTTCATATTGAATTTCTTCAACAGTATCTGGAATTACAATAGAATTAAGTTTTCTTCTGAAAAAGCATTGCTCTCCTATAACTCTAATTTTAGTTCCATCTGGTCCTTCTGTAGGCACTACCATATCAAATAATTCTTCATTTTTGATCTTGTCTTTGCCCTTTCTCGTCATGCCCTTAAGCACATCGCCATCAAATATAAAATCGTCAAACTCCCAAGGTTTTTCCATAATATGTATCCCCCTCTACATAATTTTTCTTAATTATATTATAACATAGTGGAGAGAATTTATAAAGGAAGGTTGTAAAATAGAGAAAGGATGAACATTTTTCATAAATAAAAAGAAGTTTTTTACTAAAAGATTGAATTAAATAAAATTTGTTACTAAATATAAATAATAGATTGTTTATTGGGTAATATATCTTATATAAGAAGAAATTAAATTTAATTTGTGTCAAGAAAATGTAAAATTTAAAATATTTTTAAGGAAAAGGTAGTCATAATTTGACTATATAAAAAAATGTCGTTATAATTTATCTAAGTAAAATATTAAGATAATAGTGGAATAGTGTTTAAAAGGAGGAAAAAATGGAAAACAAAAATTTTTTTGAAGAAATAGTGGATATGCAAAAAAATATTTTTGAAAATCAAAAGGAAGCTTATAACAAATTTATGGAATCTTTTAAGTTCGGAGACTTCAAGCCCTTTGGTACGAATATGTTTGTAAATAATTTTAAAAATCCAATGGAATTTTTCAATAATTATAAGGAAATGAATGAGAAATTTGAAAAAAATTTTAAAGAATTCTTTTCAAAAGTGCCGGGATATGAAGATTCACTGGAAAATTACAAGAAAAACATGGAATTTTTGAATAAACTTTACTTTGCTTACGACGATTTTTACAGGGATTTTGATCTTGTGGCTGCACAAAATAAACTAATTGAATTGTTTAAATTATATAGCGATGAATTAGTTGAAATGTCCAAAAAATATTTTTATAAATTAATTCCAGATAGTTATTACAGAATTCTTGAAAACTTTAATTTAGAAAAATTCATTAAACCAGTTATTGAAAATTCAAAGAGATCTATTGATTTTTATGAAAATGCCATAAAAAACAGACCAGAACTTTTAATTGCAGATGTAAGAGATTTTTATCAAGGAATTTTAGACAAAATCTTTGAAATGCCAACTATTGGTGTAAGCTCTGAAGAAAAGGAAAAGTCAAAGAGAGAATTACAAAATTATATTGACCTTGAACTTAAACTTTTAGAATTTAACTTATTCCTTGAAAAGAAAAATCAAGAAACAGCATTGAAGGCACAAAGAACTTATATAGATGGACTTGAAACTGAAGCTTCATTAGAGGATTTTGCAGATTTTTACAATTTCTATATTAACAATTTTGAAAAAGCTTATAAAGAACTTGTTAATTCAGAAGAATACAAGGAAAAAGCACAAGAAATTTTAGATATAGTTGAAAAGAACAAAGAAGCTTATAAGGAAAGACTTGTTGAAAAATTAGCAGATCTTCCAATTGTTACTGAAAAGGACGCAGAAAATTTAACTAGTGAAGTTGAAGGACTTACTAAGAAATTTGACGATGAAAAAAGAGCTAAAACAAACCTAGAAAGAAAAGTTACTAAGATTAAAACAGATTCTGAAAAGAAATCAAAGCTCTTAAAGAAGAAGTAGAAAAATTAAAAGAAGAAAACGCAAAGAAAAAAGTGGAAGCTGATGAAGCGGTTAAAAAAGAAATCGAAGAATTGAAGAAAGAAATAGCTGCTCTTAAAAAAACTAAGTAAAATAATCAGTAAAATAATCAAATAGAAAAAATCTTCTCCTAAAAAGTCTGTGGAATAATTCTGCAGACTTTTTTTATTTCTATTTTTACAATATTTTTATCGAAAAACAATAAATATTTATTGTAAAACATAAAATACCATGATATACTTATGACAAAGGGAGGTAATTATGAAATCGCTTAGAGTTAAATTTATAGAATTACTTTTAATTATTGCAATTGTAATTTTGACTATGGCATCCTATGGAATTTTTAAATTTGCAAAGCTAATGGGACAAATATATCCCATGTTTATGAACATGAAATATCCCATGTTATTTTTGTGCGAAGGGATAATTTTGGCATTAATTTTTGCAATTTTATTTGGACTTTTTGCTCTAAAAAAGTATGAGAGGAATAGTGTTTTTGAAAAGGGAACACTATTTGACCTCCAAGTTATCGCTTTATGTTTTATTGGAATTTTTTTCCTTTCAATTCTTTCAATAATTTACACGAATTTTAACCTAGATGGCTCGATCACAAATTTAATTTTCATTGGTTGTGGGACTTTATCCATGTTAATTGCACAAATTTTTCTCCTTTTATGTGATCTGATAAAAGAAGGTATTGTCTTAAAAGAAGAAAATGATCTTACGATTTGAGGTGAATCATGGGTAAAATAGTTGTTGATTTAGATGTTGAACTTGCAAAAAATAAAATGACTCTAACAGAATTATCTGATCGTATAGGTATAACTATCGCAAATTTATCTATTTTAAAGACGAATAAGGCAAAGGCTATAAGATTTTCCACTCTTTCAGAAATTTGTAGAGTTTTAAATTGTGAAGTTGGCGATATTTTAAGGTATCAAGGTGATAAAGATGAGTGATAAAAGGTTTAAAAGAGTTTTGATTTTAATCTTTGTGATTTTTCTCGGATTAATTCCTGTTTTATTTTTATTTTCTGACAATAGAGAACAGTCTGTGAAAGAAGTGGAAAATGAGTTTAAAATAAAATTTCCACCTAGCGTAAAAAGAATTAGAGAACTTAAAAAGGAACCGAGTTTTCACGGAGATGGAGAGGCTGCAATTTTATTTTCTGTAGATAAAAATGATATTGATAAAATAAAAAGTGAACTGAAAGATTGTAAAGTTGAAGGGGAGGTCGAAAAAATTGATGCGATAGAAACTTGTTATAATAGTGTTAAGAGGAGAGGATTTGATACTTCCATAGATTTAAGTAATGAAAAATATTTTAAGTCAACTAATAATACTAATCCATATGGAAATTACATCGCTCTTGTAATCGACAATGAGAAGTGCGAGATTTTATTTTTAAAAGGAGATACTTGATAAAAAGACCGACATGGTCTTTTTATTTTTGTAAGTTTACATTTTAACAAAAATTTTTTCACAGTGTAAAACATCGTTAAAAAATAATCTATTATTAAAATATAAGCATTATGCGTTTTAAATTAATTATGAGGGGTATTTTTTATATGTAAGCTTTTTATGATGTATTAAATTAAAAGTAAGGAGTGTATTATGAGTAAACCAAAAATTAATTTAGATAAAAAATATGGACTATTTATTGGTGGAGAATTTGTCCAAGGAGAAAGTGGAGAAATGCTTGATGTGTATTGTCCAGCTGATGGTGAACTTTTATCAAGCATTACACAAGCATCTGAAAAGGATGTTGACAATGCAGTTGAAGCTGCTTGGGAAGGGTTCAAAGAGTATAAAAAGACTAATAGATATGAAAGAGCAAAAATTTTAAACAAAATTGCAGATATAATTGATGAAAATGCTGAACATCTTGCAATGGTTGAGACATTAGACAATGGCAAGCCAATTAGAGAAACTCGAAATATAGATATTCCACTAGCATCTGAACACTTTAGATATTTTGCAGGTGCAATTTTAGCGGAAGAGGGAACTGCAAATGCAATTGATGAAAACACGCTTTCAATAGTTCTTCGTGAGCCACTTGGAGTTGTAGGTCAGATTATTCCATGGAATTTTCCATTCTTGATGGCAGCGTGGAAATTATCCCCAGCTCTTGCAGCGGGAGATGCAGTTGTAATTAAACCATCTTCAACAACTTCACTTTCACTTCTTGAGTTAATGAAGTTAATTAAAGATGTTGTGCCAAAGGGAGTTATAAATGTTATAACTGGCTCTGGTTCAAAATCTGGCGAATATTTGCAACATCACAAGGGACTTTCTAAACTTGCTTTTACTGGTTCAACTGAAGTTGGATATAAAATTGCAAGTGCCGCAGCAGATGGATTAATTCCTGCAACATTAGAGCTTGGTGGAAAATCAGCAAATATCTTTTTTGATGATTGCGACATGGATCTTGCAATAGATGGACTTGCTATGGGAATTTTGTTTAATCAAGGTCAAGTATGTTGTGCAGGTTCAAGAGTTTTTGTTCACGAAAATATTTACGATGAATTTATTGAAAGGGCAATTAAAAAGTTTGAAAATATTAAAGTTGGACTTCCTTGGGAAGAAGATACTCAAGTTGGTGCACAAGTAAATAAAGCTCAAATTGAAAAAGTTTTAGGCTATGTTGAAATTGCTAAGAAAGAAGGCGCAACAATTGCTGTTGGTGGCGAAAGGGCTACAAAGAATGGTACAGAAAAGGGATACTTTACAATGCCAACTCTTATAACAAATGCAAGTAATGATATGAAAGTTGCGAGAGAAGAAATTTTTGGACCAGTTGCTGTTGTAATTAAATTTAAAGATGAAGATGAAGTTATAAAAATGGCAAATGATTCAGAGTATGGTCTTGCAGGTGCTGTTTGGACTAAGGACATCAATAGGGCAATTAGGGTTGCTAGAGGAATTGAAACTGGAAGAATGTGGGTTAACACTTATAACCAACTTCCTGCAGGAGCACCTTTTGGTGGATATAAAAAATCTGGCATAGGTAGAGAAACCCATAAGATGATGCTTGATGCTTATTCACAAGTTAAAAATATTTTCATAAATATTTCTGAAAAGCCATCAGGACTTTATTAATACAAAATAAAAAGTAAAATATAAAAGGGGCTAGTAGTCTAAACTATAGCCCTTTTAAAATGTTTTAATTTAATTTTATAAATATAATTCTTTAATTACATACCTGCGCCCATTTTTGTAGCTATGTCTAAGAAAGTAGTAATAATAATGGCATTAGATAAGTTACTTATAAATCCACCTATTACTGGTACTACAAAGAATGCTAGCCTTGAATATCTATATTTGTCGCAAACAGTTTTCATCGTAGTCATAGATACGGGAACTGCACCAAGGCCAAAGCCTAAGTGACCTACTGCCATAACTGCAGCATCGTAGTTTTTACCAAGTAATCTAAATGTTAAGAAGTAAATAAATATTAGTATTAGGATAACTTGTGCAATTAGTAGAACCATTAATTGTGGACCTAAATCTGCAAGTTGCCATAACTTCATAGTTACAATTGACATTGATACGAAAAGAGCTAGAGAAAAATCTCCAACTGTATCAATTGCTTCTAGCAAGCTATCATTAACTCTATGGCTTTTATCTAGAAACAATCTCACTAGTATTCCCCCGAGCATACAACAAACATGTATAGGAATATTCACACTTGTTTGTTTAAGTGCTAAGAAGAATAATTGTCCAAATAAAATGAGTTAAGTAAAAAGCTTTACTTAAAGAAATTTATATTTAGATTTTGTAATTAAGAATTATACATATATCAATGAAATACACTTTTCTTTAATAATTAACAAAAGTACAAAAAGCAAAGATTATGTGATAAAATAAAAATTATAAGAAATACTAATAATAAAAAGAGGAGTGATATCATGAGTATAGTTAAACCTTCAACCCTTCCGGGATTTATGGAACTACTCCCAAAGGATCAAATGCTTTTTAACGAGATGAGAGATATAATAAGAGAAAATTTTGAAAAACATGGTTTTTTGCCAATAGACACGCCAGTTATAGAAAAATCTGAAGTTCTACTAGCAAAGGGTGGCGGAGAAACTGAAAAACAAATTTATAGATTTAGCAAGGGCGACACTGACATGAGTCTTAGATTTGATCTAACAGTCCCATTAGCGAGATACACCGCAGAACACATGAACGACCTATCCTTTCCCTTTAAAAGATATCAAATAGGAAAGGTGTATAGAGGTGAAAAAGCTCAAAAGGGACGTTTTAGAGAGTTTTACCAATGCGATATTGATACAATTGGAATGGGAGAGCTTTCTCTTGTAAATGATGCAGAATTTCCAGTTGTAATATATCATACATTTAAGGATTTAGGATTTACTGATTTTACAATTCACATCAATAATAGAAAGATTTTAAAGGGCTTTTTTGCTTCTCTTGGCATTGAAGACTCAATGAATGTTTTAAGAGTTGTAGATAAAATCGACAAAATTGGCGAAGAAAATGTCTTATCTGAACTTACAGAACTTGGCGTGGAGAAAAAATCCGGCGAAAAAATTTTAGATTTTATAAAAATCAGGGGAAGCGTAGACGACATTATTAAATCATTAGAAGACTTAAAGATTGAAAATGAAATTTTCCTTGAAGGGCTTGACGAAATAACACAAGTAATTGGTTATATGAGGGATTTTGGAATTGATGAAGATTGTTTTGACATTGATTTAAAAATTGCAAGGGGATTAGATTATTACACTGGCACAGTTTATGAAACTACCCTTGATAATTATCCAAATATTGGATCAGTTTGTTCTGGTGGAAGATATGAAGACCTTGCAAGTTACTACACAGATAAAGTTCTTCCTGGAGTGGGACTTTCCATTGGACTTTCAAGACTTTTCTATCAATTAAATGAAGCAAAAATTATTTCTAGTGAAGAAAAATCTCTAGTTGATCTTTTAATAATTCCAATGGACGACTGTATACATGAGGGAATAAAATTACTCAGTGAATTAAGGGAAAAGGGACTAAAAGTTTCTGTATACACAGAATTTGCAAAGTTAAAGAAAAAATTCAAGTACGCCGATCAAACTAAGGTCGATTATGTAATTGTCCTTGGCGAAGAGGAAGTAAAGAGTAGAAGATACAGTTTAAAAAATATGAAGAGCGGAGATCAAGTTGAAGTTTCCTTTGATGAACTAGTTGAAAAATTTAAAAATTAATAGGGACTAATTTTAATAGAATCCCAAATTATACAAGAAAAGCTGCAACTTTTGTTGCACTTTTTTTTATTTAAGATTAAAATAGGATAGAAGTTTGAAGAAATGAGATGAGATTTTGAAAAGAGAAGATATTAGAAATATAGCAATTATTGCCCATGTCGATCATGGCAAGACTACACTTGTAGATGCACTGCTAAGACAATCAGGAATTTTTAGAGAAAATCAACAAGTAAACGACAGAGTTATGGACTCCAATGATATTGAAAGGGAAAGAGGTATTACTATCCTTTCCAAAAATACTGCCGTAAATCACAATGGTGTTAAGATCAACATAATTGATACTCCAGGACACGCTGACTTTGGGGGAGAAGTTGAACGTGTGTTAAAGATGGTTAATGGCGTAGTTTTATTAGTTGATGCCTTTGAAGGTCCAATGCCACAAACTAAATTTGTTCTAAAGAAAAGTTTTGAGCTAAACCTTCCAGTAATTGTCTGCATAAACAAAGTGGATAGACCAGAAGCGAGACCTCTTGAAGTGGTAGATGAAGTTCTAGATTTATTTATTGAACTTGGAGCAGATGGAGACATATTGGACTGTCCTTTTGTATTCACATCAGCAAAACAAGGTGTGGCTGCACTTGATTTAGATGATAAGATGGAATCCATGGATCCACTTTTTGAAACTATTATTAAGTACATTCCAGCGCCAGAAAATAGAGACGATGAACCTTTTAAACTATTGATTTCAACAATTGACTACAATGAATACGTTGGAAGAATTGGTATTGGAAAAATTGAGCAAGGTGTTATAAAAGAAAATGACAAGCTTGTTAGAGTAAATAAATTAAAACCTGACTTCAAAGAAAATATTAAGATTGCACAAATTTATGAATTTGAGGGTCTAAATAGAGTAGAGGTTAATTCATCGAGATCTGGATCCATTGTTGCAGTTACGGGAATAGAAGGAATCAACATTGGAGATACTATTACATCAACTGAAGACACTGAAGGACTTGAATTTGTAAAAATTTCTGAGCCAACTATTTCTATGAATTTTTCTGTAAATAATTCACCTTTTGCAGGAAGAGTTGGCAAATTTTTGACATCTAGACAAATCAAAGCTAGACTTAATCGAGAACTACAAACGGATGTAGGACTAAGAGTTGAAGAAACTGATACTACGGATTGTTTCAAAGTAAGTGGTAGAGGAGAACTTCACCTTTCTGTACTAATTGAAAATATGAGACGTGAAGGTTACGAATTTCAAGTTTCTAAACCACAAGTTCTTTATAAATATGACGAAAAGGGTAAAAAACTTGAACCAACTGAAAGAGTTACTATTGATGTAGATAGTGTTTATGCTGGAACTGTAATAGAGAAGCTTGGAAGAAGAAAGGGAGAACTTGTAAATATAGTTGAACCTAATGGTGGCTATCAAAGACTTGAGTTCATAATTCCGTCAAGAGGACTTATTGGTTATAGAACAGAATTTATGACTGATACAAAGGGAAGTGGAATTTTAAATTCTATATTCGAAGATTATGTACCCTTTAAGGGCGAGATTCCAAGAAGAGTTAATGCATCAATTGTATCCTTTGACACAGGTGTTGCGTCAACTTATGGACTTAATAATGCACAGGAACGTGGAACTTTATTTGTAGAGCCAGGCGAGAATGTATATGAAGGTCAAGTTGTCGGCGAATCTCCAAAGGGAATTGAAATAGAAGTTTCTGTTACAAAGGCAAAAAAGCAAACTAATGTCAGAGCTTCGGGTTCTGATGATGCCTTAAGACTTTCTCCAGTTAAGAAGATGAGTCTTGAAGAAGCCCTTGAATTTATTGAGGATGACGAATTAATAGAAATAACGCCAAGGGAATTTAGACTTAGAAAGAAAATTTTAGATTCACAACAAAGATATAAATCAAAGAAAAATAAATAATAGAGGTGTTTTATGCTTAATACCTATTTTGGAATGTTAAAAAACTTTGCTCAGGTTTATTCATTCCTATTTATAGCAAATGTATTAATTTCAGCATTCATAGTTTTATACGACAATAAAAAGCCAGTTTCCACACTACTTTGGGTAATGGCTATAAACTTTTTGCCAGTAATAGGATTTATATTATATCTATTTATAGGGCAGGATATTTCAAAATCTAAGATATTTGCTGGAAAAAGCACAGCCGATAAAATTTTGGAAAAGGAATCAGTGGCACAACTTAAAGCTATAAAAGATGGTACCTTTGTTTACTCAAAGGAGAGGACAAAGAATCACGTTGACATGATTGAAATGTTTAATCGTGCAGAAGGGGAAATTCTTTACACAAATAATAGAGTAAAAAAATACAATGAAGGTAAAAGCAAATTCAAAGATTTATTTGAGGATTTGAAGAATGCAAAACACACAATTTATGTACAGTATTATATTTATAAGTCTGATGAACTTTCCACTGAATTTACAAATATACTAAAAGAAAAGGCAATAGAAGGTTTAGACGTCTATCTTTTAATTGATGGAATGGGCATTAGGAAGATGAAACTAAGGGATAGAAAAGATTTAAAAAAAGCAGGAGTAAAACTTGCTATATTCTTTCCAGGGGTTTTTTATAAAATTAACACCCATATAAATTATAGAAATCACAGAAAAATTGTAGTAGTAGACAAGAGAATTGGCTATGTAGGCGGTTTTAATGTCGGGGATGAATATGTATCAAAGGGACCAATGGGATTTTGGAGAGACACACATCTTAGAATTGAGGGCCCAGCAGTAAATGGACTTGCGTGGAGATTTTTTTTGGATTTTAAATTTGCATCAGATGATTATACAAAGGGATTTACCACAGAACTTTTTCCCGAAATAGAAGATGGAATTGACATAAATATTGTAACAAGTGGGCCAGACACCAAGGCAGATTCCATAAGAAATGGATACGAAAAGTTAATAACATCAGCTAGAAAGGAAATATATATTCAAACACCATACTTCGTACCCGATGAAGGACTTTTAAAAGCCTTAAAGGTTGCGGCATTAAGTGGAGTTCAGGTACATCTAATGTTTCCAAAAAAGAGAGATCATATCTTTGTACATTGGGCATCTCTTTCCTTTATGGGAGAACTTTTAAAATGGGGAGCACATGTATATCAATATGAAGGTGGATTTCTTCACACAAAAATAGTTATATCAGACGATTATCTATCAAGTGTTGGTACTGCAAATTTCGACATAAGATCCTTTGAATTAAATTTTGAAGTAAATGCCTTTTTATATGACGAAGAATTAAATAAAAAATTAAAGGAAGACTTTAAAGAAGATTTAAAATCTTGTACAGAAATAACTCCAGAGATGTATAATAATAGATCGAGATTCACTAAGTTTAGAGAGTCAATATCAAGACTATTGTCTCCACTTTTATAAAATGGAAATAGAAATAAATAGAAAAGACATTAAAAATCTTCGAATAAAAGTAGAAGATGGTATAATAAAAGTATCAGCACCAAAAAGGACAAGTGAAAGAGAAATAAAGAGTATTATAAAAAATAATTTAGATACAATTGAAAGACTAAAGGAAGAGGACTCATATAAAAAGAGGTACAAAAATCACTTGTTTGGCGAAAAAATAGAAGTAAAATCTGAAAAAGAAATAGAAAAAATTTATCGATTAGAACTAGAAAAAGCACTAGATAATATTTTTGAAAAATATGAAAAAATTACGGGACTTTCGCCAAAAACAGTTCAAATAAGAAAGATGAAAGTAAGATGGGGTACATGTTATCCAAAAAGTGGGGACATAAAGATAAATTTATATCTTGCAGAAAGACCAATTGAACAAATTGAAGCTGTGGTGCTACACGAACTTGTGCATTTAAAATATTTTTATCACGATGAAAAATTTATTAATGAGTGTAAAAAGTATATGCCAAATTATGAAGAAATTGAAAGAGAGCTAAAGAGATAGGTGATAAAATGAAAAAGGCATTGAAAATATTAGCAATAATTGCAATAGTGATAATACTCATGAAACTATTTAATATTTCAATATTTATTGGCAATCAAAAAATAGATAAACACCTAATTATTCAAAGCGTAAGGAATTTTAACCTTGGCGACCTCTTTGACAAAATATCAAATTTTTTAAATGAACTTGTATCTGGTATAAAGAAGGCAGTAAATAGTTTATAAAAGAAAGCCTTTGAACTGACCGCCAAAAGTTGGACTAAAGCCAACTAGGGAGGTCAGTTTTTTTATGGAAAATATATTAATAATATAAGTTTATAAAAAAATTTTAAAAATCAAAGGTTTTCATGAAAATTTAGCCTTGTCTTTTGCAAAACTATTCATTATAATTAATACAATTTACTTTTTTACTTAAGTAAATAATTTTGAAAGAGGAGGACGAAATGAAAAAAATTTATAATTTTTCTGCAGGACCATCTACTCTACCAGTAGAAGTTCTAGAAAAAGCACAAAAGGAAATGTTAGACTATAAAAACTCAGGAATGTCAGTTATGGAGATGAGTCACCGCTCCTCCCTTTATGACGAAATTCATAATGAAGCTAAAGAGGACTTAATGGAATTAATGGGTCTTGATGAGGACTATGAACTTTTATTCTTGCAAGGTGGAGGGTCAACTCAATTTGCAATGATTCCTATGAATTTGTTAAATAAAGATGATATTGCATCTTATTTAATCACTGGTTCTTGGGCTGACAAGGCTTATAAAGAGGCTAAAAAATTTGCAAAACCTGAAATTCTAGCATCTTCTAAGGAAGATATTTATACCTATATTCCAGAAATTGATGAAAGTAAAATGAATGAAAAGTCAAAATTTTTATATCTTTGTGTTAACAACACAATTTATGGAACGAGAATTTCTCCAGAAAAAATTGGGAAGCTAAACAAGCCACTTGTTGCAGATATTTCTTCAAATATTTTGTCTGAAAAATACGACTATAATAAATTTGATTTAGTATTTGCAGGCGCTCAAAAAAATCTCGGGCCTGCAGGCGTTACAATTGTAGCTCTAAAAAAAGACTTAATTAAAGAAACTAGGGAAGAGATTCCTACAATGCTTTCTTACAAAACTCATGCCGACAAAAACTCACTTTACAATACGCCTCCATGTTTTGCAATTTATGTTACAGGACTTGTGGCTAAGTGGATAAAAAAAATGGGTGGAGTGGAAGCAATGGAAGAGATAAACAAGGAAAAGTCAAAACTTCTCTATGATTTTATAGATAATTCTTCTCTTTACAAAAATAATGTTAAACTAGAAGACCGCTCACTTATGAACATTGTATTCGTAACAGGAGATGCTGAACTAGATGCGAAATTTGTCAAGGGAGCAAAGGAAAAGGGGCTTGAGAATCTAAAGGGACATCGCACAGTTGGTGGGATGAGGGCAAGTATTTATAATGCCATGCCAATAGAGGGCGTAAAGGCTCTTATAGATTATATGAAGGATTTTGAGAGGGAGAATAGGTGATAAAATTGGGACAAATTTACAAAATTAAAACAATAAATAATATTTCTAATAAGGGACTTAAACTTTTGCCAGAAAATTTTAAATATAGTGCAGAGGAAGAAAATCCCGATGCAATATTAGTTAGAAGTGCCGACCTTCACGATGTAGAATTTCCTAAAAGTGTGAGATACATTGGTCGTGCTGGAGCTGGAACAAATAATATTCCAGTAGATAGATGTGCTGAAGAGGGAATTGTAGTTTGCAATGCTCCAGGTGCTAATGCCAATGCTGTAAAAGAACTTGCTCTGACGGGAATGCTCCTTGCATCAAGAGATATTATTGGTGCTGTTAATTGGGCAAACAATCTAGAGGGTCATGAAAATATAAAAAAAGATGTGGAAGCTGGCAAAAAGGCTTTTGCTGGGCCTGAACTAAAGGGCAAAACACTTGGAGTAATAGGACTTGGTGCAACGGGACAACTTGTTGCATCAGCTGGTGTTGAAATGGGAATGAAAGTAATTGGATACGATCCCTTTCTTTCAATTAAAAACGCACTTCATTTAGACACTAAAGTTAATTATACAGAGGACATAAAGGAAATTTTTAAAAATTCAAATTATATTTCTCTTCACATTCCTTATAGCGAAGCAACTAAAAATATAGTAAATGGAGAGCTTCTTGAAATTGCAAAGGATGGTCTAGTGTTACTTAATATTGCGAGAGGTGGACTTGTAGATATTACTGCTCTTAAAGAATATTTGGAAAATGGCAAAGTTAAAAAGTATGTATGCGACTTCCCTGACGAGGAAACAATTACACTTCCAAATACAATTAATCTGCCTCATATAGGTGCATCAACACCAGAGTCAGAAGAAAATTCTGCAAAGATGGTTGTTGAAGAATTAATAGACTATTTAGAAAATGGAAATATAAAAAATTCTGTAAACTTTCCTAATATGGATATGGGAACTTGTAACAGTGTCCACAGGATTCTCGTGCTTCATAGAAATATACCAAGCATGATTGCACAAATTACTACAATTCTTGCAGATGAAAAGGTAAATATTTCTGATTTATTAAATCGCCACAAGGGGAAATTTGCAGCGACAATGATTGATATAGATTCAGAGGTTGATGAAAATCTTAGAAAAAAACTATATGCAATTAAAGGCGTCCTTAGAGTTAGGCTAATCAAGTAGGTGCATAATGGAGATAAAAGCATTTAAAGCCATTAGACCTAAGAAAGAATTGGCAAGTGAAATTGCAGCACTTCCCTACGATGTCTATTCTGTAAAAGAGGCTAGAGAAATAATAAAGAAAAACCCAAAATCCTTTTTGCAAGTGGATCTTCCGGCGGCAACTGTAGATGATGAAGTTAAAAATTTAAATGAAATAGCCCTTTTAAATTTTAATAATTTAAAAAAGAAGGGATATTTTTATAAAGAAGATAGGGATAAACTATATATCTATTCTCTTACAATGAAGGGAAAGACTCAAGTTGGACTTGTCGCCTGTGCATCAATAGATGAATATTTAGAGGGCAAGATTAAAAAACACGAATTTACTAGAAAAGACAAGGAAGCAGATAGAGTAGATCATGTTGACAAGCTTGATGCAAATACGGGGCCAATATTTTTGACATATAAGTCTTTAGATGAAATAAATAAGATAATATATTCAGAAATTAAGGAAATACCTGAAATAGACTTTAGGACGGAAGATGGCGTAAATCACAAAATTTGGACAATAGAAGATGAAGATACAATAGAAAAATTAATCACTTTATTTAAAAATGTAGAAAATTTTTATATCGCAGATGGTCATCACAGATGTGCTTCTGCCGTAAAAGTTGGACTAAAAAGGCGTGAAGAAAATAAGAATTACACAGGTAATGAAGAGTTTAATTATTTTTTATCTTTAATATTTCCTTCAAAGGAAGTTGAGATTATGGACTACAATAGAGTTGTAAAGGATTTGAATAATTTCACTGAAAAGGAATTTTTAGAAAAATTAAGGGAAAACTTTGAAGTAGAAGTAGCGAAGACTTCGCCATATAAGCCAGAGGGCAAGGGTTGCTTTGGAATGTATCTCAGTGATAAATGGTATAAGTTAAAAGTAAAAGATGAACTTGTAAAAGATGACATAATAGAAAGACTTGATGTTTCAATATTACAAAATCTAGTTCTAGATAAAATTTTAGGGATAAAAAATCCAAGGACAGACGAGAGAATAGACTTTGTTGGAGGAATAAGAGGACTTTATGAACTTGAAGAGAGGACAAGAGAAGATATGCAAATAGCATTCTCGCTATACCCTACATCACTTGAAGAACTATTTGAAGTTGCAGATGCAGGTGAAGTAATGCCGCCGAAATCAACATGGTTTGAACCAAAGCCTCTCTCAGGTCTTTTCATACACGAATTAAAATAATAGAATTAGAAAGGTAACTGACCTCAAAAGTTGGACTAAAAAACTAACTAAGGAGGTCAGTTTTTAAATGCAAATACAGCACAGAATTTAAAATCAATAATCCATAAAGGATAATATATAGCTAAAATATATTAATATCACAAGGAGTAAAGAATAAAAATAGGATATTTAACAAAATAGAATGTGGCAAGAAAAATGTGGCAAAAAATATTAGAGATCGCATAAGATTTGCTAATGTACTAGGTTAAAATTTAAGGGATATTATTGTCGCCTTTTTGCATAGAATTTATTAAAATTATTTTTTTATGGACTATGTTATAATAAAAAAAGGTGAGAAAATGAATTTAACTTTTATTATCCTAGGCTGTATAGTGCCAGGACTTATGACGGGGATTGGTGCAATCCCAATATTTTTTGCAAAAGATGTTAGCCAAAAAGTATTAGATGTGCTTCTTGCAGCAGCAGCGGGAGTAATGCTTGCGGCGACCTGCTTTTCTCTTGTAATACCAAGCCTTGAAATAGGAGAAGGGGAGAGGGCAGTTCTAATAACTGGACTTGGAATATTTACTGGTGCACTAATGCTAGATCTTATAGATAAATATGCCCCACATGAACATTTAATTGACAAGAGATATGAAGGAAAAGATGTAAAAAATCTTTCGAAAATTTGGCTCTTTGTAATTGCAATTGCGATTCACAACTTTCCAGAAGGACTTGCCACGGGAGTTGGCTTTGGAGGAGAAAACATGTCCAATGGGCTTTCTGTTGCCTTTGGAATTGCCCTTCAAAATATGCCAGAAGGGTTGGCAGTAGCCCTTGCCCTTGTGCGTGAAGGCTATTCTCGCAAAAAAGGTTTTGCAGTAGCAGCATTAACTGGACTAGTTGAACCAATAGGAGCCTTTATGGGAATTGGACTTGTGTCGATTTTTTCTGCAACGCTTGGGTTTATCCTTGCCCTTGCAGCGGGAGCGATGCTCTTTGTAATTAGTGATGAGATAATTCCAGAAACTCATTCAAATGGTTACGAAAGATTGGCTACTTATGGCGTAATTTTTGGATTTATACTTATGATGTTTTTGGATTCTTTAATTTAAATAAAAATTATTTTATTTTAACATTTATATTTATTTCAAAGGAATTTTCATCTAAAAATTCTTCCCGAAGCTCCACTGATTCTGTGAAATAAATTTCTGCACCATCTATAAAATATATTGGATGGATGCCGTCGACAAATTTTAATTCTTTATTTATTCTCACATCGGCATAGGAAATTATATCTCCAACTGCGTGGTATTTTAAGAGAAGAGTTTCGCCAAAATTTTTTATGTAGCTTGGTTTTTTATAGTCAATGGACATTTCTTTTAGCATCGCAATTATTTTTTCGTCTAATTTTATATCCACAGTCTCTAATTTTTTCATAAACTCTTCTGTTCTATAATTATTTACATTAATCATATAAGAGTCAAAATTAAAAATCATTTTAGCACCTCGATCATTAATTAAAGTTATTATAATTTTTCTAAGGAGTCATAAATAAGTTCCAATTCATTATTGTAAAAAATTTCAAGAGATGCATTTTGCCATTCTTCTTTATCATCAAAGCCTGTTACTATCCCGTAAAATCTCATGTAGCCATAACCAAAGGACTCGTTAATTATTTCAAAATTAAGTTTTAAAAATTCTTCAATTGAAATTTTTTTGTAGACTCCATCTTTAAAGAGAATTATCTCCACAGAATCCATTATTCCCCCTTCAATATCATCTATTTCAATATTTTCATAAAAATCAGAATCAAAGGAATGGATAATATTTTCTATAACTTCTTCAAGTTCTACCTTTGTAAAGCTTGTATCAGTTTTCTCTAGGATGAGTTTGGGATTTGTCATTACATAATCTATTTCTTTGTCGTCCTTTTTTTCAAAATAAATTCCTTCATCAAAGGACAAAATAAATTTGTCGTCAAAAACTTCAAGATTTGTCAAATGAAAATCGTGAAGGGAAAAAACCTGATTTAATAAATTTAGTTTCATATTTACCTCATTTGTGATAAGGGTGATTGTTTATTATTCTAAAGGCCCTATAAATTTGCTCCATTAAAATTACACGCATAAGTTTGTGTGGGAAGGTCATCCTTGAAAAGCTAAGTTTGTAATCGGCTCTATTTAAAACTTCTTTAGATAAACCGAGACTTCCTCCAATTATAAAAGTTATATTTGAGTAGCCGTCAATCATAAGTTCATTTATTTTATCGGCAAAGGCGACAGAGTCAAGGCTTTTTCCGTCAATAGCAAGGGCGATTACATAGGCGTCATCTTTTATCTTTGATAAAATTTTTTCGCCTTCAGTATTTTTCACTCTCTCCATGTCTTTTTCAGATAAATTTTCGGGGCATGGTTCGTCTATAATTTCAAAAATGCTTAAATCGGCATAGGATCTAAGCATTTTTTTATACTCATTTATGGCATCTTTAAAATAATTTTCCTTGATTTTGCCAAGTACGATTAGATTGATGTTTATCATTTTTAGCTTAATTTTTTAACTTCTTCAAGAGCTTTTTCAAAGTTTACTTCGTGAGTTACTTCAGGAACATATTCAACGTATGCAACTTTTCCATCTCTATCGACAATTACAACGCCACGAGCAAGAAGTTTAAGCTCTTTAATCATGAAGCCATATTTTTCGCCAAATTCTCTGTATCTGTAGTCGGAAACGATGTCTGCGCTTTCGATTCCCTTTACTGAACAGAATCTTTCTTGTGCAAAAGGAAGGTCAACTGTTACAGTTACAATTTTTACATCGTCAGATAATTTTGCAGCTTCTTCGTTAAAAGTAGTTGCTTGAATTGCACACACAGATGTGTCAATAGATGGAGCAACTGAATAAACTACGATTTTGCCCTTTAAATCTTCTGAATTAAAATCAGATAGATCTCTTTTAACTGCCTTAAATTCTGGAGCTATATCTCCAACCTTAATTTCTTTACCTTCAAGAGTTACTTTATTTCCGCCAAATGTTATATCCATTTTAATTCCTCCTAAAATTATTTTTGTTTTAATTTACACTACATTTATATCCAATTATTTATAATCATAACAAGAGATTGCAATAAAATGAAACTTAATTAAAATATAAGTAAGAAAAGTTTTGCGAGTTAAAGGAATAAAAGGAGGGGGGGAATATGAAAAAGTATTTGAAAAAATATATAAATTTTTTAATATCATTATTCTTATTTCCAATATTAAATCTAATCTGTATAAAAGTTTTTGGATACATCAATGGGAGAATTCAAGCGACCTTTGACATAAAATATATGATTATCTTAGATATTGTGAAAATTTTAATGATTTTATTTTTGGGTTTTATGCTCGCCTATTATATTAATTTCTCATGCAAACTATCGAAAAAGACTCTTGGAATATTTTTATTAATTGAAATTTTTATATTTGCAATTTATATAGTCATAAAAAAATATTATTTGCAAGAAAATTTTGTCTACCTTTATGATTTTAATGCCTTGTATTTTTTCTTGCTTATAGGAGAAAATATTTTTTTGTTTTTACATCAAAATCATGAATTATAGTAAAAATCTATTTTAATACTAAGGTTTTGTTTTTTTGTTACTAGGAAGAACTTTTGCGGCTTCTGGTTATGAAACACAACAAAACTCTTATTTTAAAAAAGCTGATGTGTGGAATAGATTTATCTATCTTGCACATCAGCTTTTTTAAAATTAAATTTATTTTTCCTTAAAAACTTTTAGCATTATTTTTGTAAAGATGTAGAAAAGTATTAGGACTGCAAAAACTCCAACCAGTCCCCAAAGTGCGACTTCCACTCCCTGCATAAATACTATCATATCCATTTTATCACTCCTACATAAACATTGGCACGAGAGCCAAGATCATTGAGCCTGCAACTACTGAGCCAAGTTGACCGGCAACATTTGCTGACATTGCTTGCATAAGGATAAAGTTAGTTGGGTCTTCCTTTGCTGCCATCATTTGCACAACTCTACCAGACATAGGAAAAGCTGAGATGCCAGCAGCTCCAATCATTGGGTTTACCTTGTTTTTTAAAAATAAATTTAAAAATTTTGCAAAAAGAACACCGCCTGCTGTGTCGAAAATAAAGGCAACAAGTCCCATGGCAAGTATCATAAGTGTGTGGATGTTTAAAAAGGCATCGGCAGACATTGTGCCACCAATTGTTATGCCTAGCAAAATTGTAACTAAATTTGAAAGTTCATTTTGTGCAGAAGTTGAAAGTCTTTCAAGAACTCCGCAGACTCTGATTAAATTTCCAAACATCAAAGCACCAATAAGGGCAACAGACATTGGTGCAATAATTCCAGCTATAACTGTAATTACAATTGGAAATAAAATTTCAACTTTTTTTGGCACGTGAACTGTAGTGTACTTCATTCTAATCTTTCTCTCTTTTTCAGTAGTTAAAAGTTTTATAACTGGTGGCTGAATTATTGGAACGAGAGACATATAAGAATAGGCAGCAACAGAAATTGGACCAAGGTAATTTGGAGCAAAGACCTTTGCGACATATATTGATGTAGGGCCATCAGCTGCTCCTATTATTCCAATTGACGCTGCTTCGGGAAGCGTGAATTTGCCTGTTGAAATTGCAAAGAGCATAGTTGCAAAAATTCCAAACTGTGCCGCTGCACCGAAAAATAACATAAAGGGCGATGAAATAAGTGGTTTGAAATCAATCATAGCACCTACTGCGATAAAAATTAATACTGGGAAGAGTTCTGTTGCAATTCCTGCATTGTATAAAATTGTCAAGAAACCCTCCTCTCCAACTGCAGATGATAGTGGAATATTAGAAATAATTGCTCCAAAACCAATGGGAAGAAGAAGTGAAGGTTCATATTGTTTTTCAATGGCAAGATAAATTAAAATTCCACCAATGACAAACATAATTAAGTGTTTAACTTCGAGATTTAAAATTCCAGATAAAAGTGTTTCCATTGTGCCTCCTAAACTTTTTAGATGACAAGTAATATAACATAAATACTAAAAATATTCAATAAATCTAGAAATTATAGAGAAAAACAAATTCAAATTGTAAAATAATGTGAGTTAAAACTATAATATTTTCTTGATAAAAAAAGCTTTATGTGGTAAATTCAAATTAAATAAGATCTTATTTAATTTGAGAACGTTATCTTTTGTGATAGGAGATATCTTATGAAAAAATTAGTAAGCTTGATACTTTTGTTTTTTGTATTAATCAG
The DNA here is from genome assembly GCF_001940285.1 of Peptoniphilus grossensis. Taxonomy (NCBI): domain Bacteria; kingdom Bacillati; phylum Bacillota; class Tissierellia; order Tissierellales; family Peptoniphilaceae; genus Peptoniphilus; species Peptoniphilus grossensis. Next base: position 1,029,844 of record NZ_MJIH01000001.1, on the reverse strand, counting down.
TTCATCTTGCGTTTACGCAAAAAGCACAGATGTGGATTTTCAAAAATTCATGGATTCTCCAGCTCTAGATTTTTCAGAATTATCCAAAATGAAAGGTTCAAAAACAATTAACGAATTTGATGCAATTTTATCGACTAAAGGATTAAGTGCGGAAGATGTTTCAAATGACGTTGCAAGAAGAGCAAGTGCAAACTTCAGATTCAACATGTACGAGAATAGATTTGAATATGGAGATTACGCAGTTGTCGATGCTTATTGGGCATGGGAGTCTTCTCCTATTTGGGCAGGAAGAGATACTGTTGTATTTGGATGGAGCGACGGATTTACAGTTAATTTAAATAGAACAGTAATGAAGGTAACATATAGAGATTTAGATGGCAATTACAAAGGTGAACAATATTATTATCCAAGTGGTTTAGTTCAAGGTGTAAGATTTGATTTTGAACAAAGCTATGCGCCAGGTGCCTTAAGATCTTTAAGTAGTGGAAAAGTTTATTTAGTTATAGATAATAGAGAAAACAAGGATTATGTTGAAGTTCATGGTAAATACCTTCATAATTATAAAAATGTATTTCCAAGTATAAATATTTCAAGCTCAGGAACAATTTCTGTTTCTTTAAGTTCAAGTACTAGAGAAATGGGCGATGATATATAATTATGCCATAATATTAAGGGGACAATGATGATAGAAAATATTTTTAAATTTTTAATAATTGCAGTTGTAGGTTCTGTAGTAGCTTTCAGTTTACCTTATTCCGAATTTTTGGGTTGGGGAACGCAATTTGGCATTTCAATGTATATAATGCTAATAATTCAACACATTATCTTTAACAAAAAGTTTGACGATATGTTGAAAAAGCTTGATAACTTAGAAAAAGCATTAAATGCCAAGGATGATGAAAATATTGAAAATTCAAAGTGATGGTATAGATCTTTATAATTTTTCGTTTAGCATCAAAACTGCAATGTTTAAGCATTCAAATTAAAAACTCATAAAGAAGGCTCTTCTCACAATGAAAAGAGCCTTTACTTTGCAAAATATTTGTAATTGAATTTTATAAAATCCTTTGCTTACATAAGTTTTGATACATTTCTAGCATAAGCGATTGGGTCTTTTATGTCGAGACCTGCCATTAGTCTTGCGCCATCGTAAAGCAATTCTGTGTAATTTTTAAATTCTTCTGAATCATTGTCCATGTCCTTTAATTTTTTTACTGCCGGGTGATTTGGATTTAGTTCTAAAACTTTGTCGGCTTTAAAACCTTGGTTATTAGGCATATGGCTTAGAGTTTTTTCCATTTCTATGGAAATTTCACCTTTGCTTGATAGATAAGCTGCATCATCTTTTAAATTTGGATTTTCCCTTATTGATGAAACTTCACCAGATAAGATGTCCTTCATTTTCTTTACATAATCATCAAGATTTTTTTCATCTTCTTCTTTTGTAGCATCAGTTTCAGAAATTGATTTAAATTTTTTGTCGTCATATTCTTCTAGCATTTTTATGACAAATTCATCAATTGGATCTGTTAAGGCAAGGACTTCTATGTTTTCTTCCATAAAGTGCTTTATTTGTGGAAGTTTTTTCACGCTTTCTATGGAATTTCCATTTGCGTAATAGATGCATTCTTGGTCAGGCGCCATGTCCTTTCTGTATTCATTAAAGGTTATATTTTCTCTTTTTGTAGTTGTATATATAAATAGATCCTTTAGCTTGTCTTTATCTGCTCCATAATTTTCATAGGCACCAGATTTTAAGCTTATGCCAAAGTTTTTGAAAAATTGGGCGTATTTTTCTCTGTCATTTTTAAGGATTTTTGCAAGTTCTTCTAGGATTTTCTTTTCTATATTTTTCTTTATAAGTTGTAATTCACGAGTTTTTTGTAGCATTTCACGAGAAATATTAAGAGAAATATCTTCGGAGTCAACTACACCTTTGACGAAGTTTAGATAATCGGGAAGAAGGTCTTCACATTTTTCCATTATTAGAACTCCATTGGAATAAAGTTCAAGTCCGCCTTTCCTATCTGGATTTAAGAAATCAAAAGGTCTTCTTGAAGGAATGTATAAAATAGCCTTAAAGGAAATCACGCCTTCTACACTAATGTGTATGTGAGCTAGGGGATCTTCAAATCCAAAATGTCTTTGTCTAAAGAAATTGTTATAGTCATCCTCCTTTAGTTCGTTTTTATTTTTTCTCCACATTGGCACAGATGAATTTAATATGTCATCTTCTCTATAAGATTCAAATTTTGGGTCATCTTCTGTTGAGTCAGCTGCAGGTCTTTTCTTTTCGACTTCCATTTTTATTGGATAGCTAATGTAATTTGAGTAATGGCTTACAAGTTCTCTTATTTTGTATTCATCAAGGTATTTGTCATAATCTTCATCCTTAGAATTTTCTTTTAAGTGAAGAGTAATAATAGTTCCGTGAGAATCCTTTTTTCCACTTTCTATTGTGTAGCCCTTTGCACCCTTTGACTTCCAAATATGAGCTTCATCTTCTTTATAGGATCTTGTCAAGACGCTAATTTCATCTGCAACCATAAAGGCAGAGTAAAAGCCTACGCCAAATTGTCCAATAATTTCGTGTTCTTCATTTTTTTCATTTAATTTTTTAAAATCAAGAGAGCCTGACTTGGCAATTGTGCCCAAGTTTTCTACTAATTCATCTTCAGTCATGCCCACTCCATTATCTTCTATTGTAATTGTTCTTTTTTCCTTATCTGGAGTGATTCTAATATAATAGTCCTCGTGGTTAAATTTTACATTGTCGTCATTAAGGGCGATGTAGTACATTTTATCCATTGCATCAGATGCATTTGAAATTAATTCTCTTAAAAATATTTCTTTATTTGTGTAAATGGAATTAATCATTAAGTCCATTAATCTTTCAGTTTCGGCATTGTATTTTTTATTTTTCATGTAATCACCTTTCCTTATTAGCACTCATTCTATGCCTCTGCTAATAATATATATCTTTTCTAATAATTAGTCAAATTTAAATAGTAAAGTTTTATTAAAATCTTTATGTTTTTAAAAATATTTTAATTAAAAATTTAAAACAAAACATAGCTTTTAACTCATTAAATATAGATTTCCAAAACTTATGAAGTAAAAAGTATATTGCAATTGTTTTCAATTTTTTGCAATTGAGGTATAATATAATTGGTCTTTTAGAAGGGAGGAGAAATGTATACAGAAGTAGAAACAGGCAATAGAATAAAAATTATTACAGGACACTTTGGCAGTGGAAAAACTGAATTTTCAATTAATTATGCTTTATATTTAAAAAAGTATTTTGACAATGTTGCAGCGGTTGACCTGGATATTATTAATACATACTTTAGGCTGAGAGAGAAAATGGATCTTTTAAGCGAAAAGGGCGTGGAATCATTTTCATCTAGTATGCGTGAAAAAAATGCCTTGGACATACCAGCAGTAGATCCAGCAATTTTAAAGCCACTTGAAAATAAAAATTACATGGCTGTATTAGATGTTGGAGGAAATCCAAAGGGCTCCCTTTCTCTTGGAAGGTATAGAGACATTTTGAAAAGAGAGGGTTATGACCACTATTTTGTAATAAATAGAAATAGACCAGAGACTAGGGACTTTAAGTCCGTGCGAGAATTTATCGGACAAGTGGAAGGCCATTCACAAACTAGGGTTACGGGGATTATAAACACTACTCATTTTTTAAAAGAGACCACAGCTGATGATATTTTGTATGGTGATGAGCTTGCAAGGGAAGTTTCAGAGAAATTAAATCTTCCCTATGTATATGCAGTTTGCCTAAGGAGTATTGAGAGTGAAGTTAGAGCTTTAAATTTAGCGGCGGAAGTTTTTCCCATTGACTTATTTTTTAGAGAAGATTGGATGTTATAGGAGGTAAATAATGGCTAAAGGTAGAGTTGAGTTTGAAAGTGACAGATGTAAGGGTTGTGGACTATGTGTAACTGTATGTCCTAAAAATGTAATTGAAATTGACATTGACACTATTAATAAAAAGGGTTATGCACCTGCAATGGCAAAAAGACCAGAAGATTGTATTGCTTGCCAAAACTGTGCAATAACTTGTCCTGATTCAATTATTACAGTTTATAAAATTTCTTAAGGGGTGTTTACATGACAAAAGTACTTATGAAGGGAAACGAAGCAGTTGGTGCAGCAGCTATTGAAGCTGGTTGCAAATATTTTTTCGGTTATCCTATTACTCCTCAATCTGAAATTCCTGAATACTTATCAAGGGAACTTCCAAAGATTGGCGGATGTTTTTTGCAAGCGGAGTCTGAAGTTGCAGCTATAAATATGCTATATGGTGCTGCGGGATCTGGAGCGAGAGTTATGACTTCATCTTCTTCTCCGGGAGTTTCACTAATGCAAGAAGGTATTTCTTATATGGCAGGGGCAGAACTTCCTTGCGTAATAGTAAATATGATGAGAGGTGGTCCAGGACTTGGATCAATTCAACCTTCTCAAACAGATTACTTTCAATCAACTAGAGGCGGCGGAAATGGTGATTATAGAACTATTACTTTAGCACCATCTTCTGTGCAAGAACTTGTAAATTTAATTGAACTTGGTTTTGATTTAGCGGACAAGTATAGAAATCCTGTTGTAATTATGAGTGACGGTGTACTTGGACAAATGATGGAACCAGTTGAGTTTGGCATGCAAGAAAAAATGGTTCTTCCTGAAAAGACTTGGGCAACAAGAGGCAAGGGCAAAAATCACGGAGAGAGAAATATTATAAACTCACTTTATCTTTCTGCTGATGAACTTGAAGAACTTAATAAACATTTAATTGAAAAGTATAGACAAGTTACTGAAAATGAAATTAGAGTAGAAATTGATGGCATCGAGGATGCAGATCTTGTAATCAGTGCCTATGGAACTACAGCTAGAATTGCAAAAAGTGCAATTGAACATTTAAGAAAAGAAGGCTATAAAATAGGGCTTATTCGTCCAATTACTTGCTGGCCATATCCATATGAAGCTTTCAAGGGAATAAATCCAAATTGCAAAGACATTTTAGTTTGTGAAATGAATCAAGGTCAAATGACTGATGATGTTAAGATTGCAGTTGAAGGTAGACAAAGGGTTCACTTCTTTGGAAGACAAGGTGGCGTAATTCCAAATGTGGAAGAAATTAAAGAAGCTGCTCTTAAAGTTTTAGGAGGTCTCAAATAATGGAAAAAACTAATGAACAAGTTTTATATAAATATTCAGAAGGTTTGACTAGAACTGAAACTCACTATTGTCCAGGTTGCACTCACGGTGTAATCCATAAATTAGTGGCTGAATCCTTAGTTGAACTAGGAGTTTTAGACGAAGCAATTGGAGTTGCACCAGTTGGTTGTGCAGTTCTAGCATATAAATATTTTAACTGTGACATGCACGAGGCAGCTCACGGAAGAGCACCTGCTGTTGCAACTGGAATAAAAAGAGTACATCCAGATAATTTAGTATTCACATATCAAGGGGATGGAGACTTGGCATCAATTGGTACTGCAGAAATAGTTCAAGCAGCACATAGAGGAGAAAATATTTCAACAATTTTCATAAACAACGCAATTTACGGAATGACTGGTGGACAAATGGCACCTACAACTTTAGTTGGTCAAGTTACAACTACATCTCCTTATGGAAGAGATGAAGCATGGTGTGGTAAACCAATTAAAGTTTCTGAAATGCTTGCTACAATTGATGGAGCAAAATTTGTAGAAAGAGTTTCAGTTGATACTCCAGCAAATATTAGAAAAGCTAAGAAGGCAATTAAAGAATGTTTTAAATATCAACTAGAAGGCAAGGGCTTTGGAATAGTTGAAGTATTATCATCTTGTCCAACAAACTGGGGACTTCCTCCTGCAGATGCACTTGCATGGTTAAGAGAAAATATGATTCCATATTATCCACTTGGAAACTTTAGGAGGGATGAATAATGGCTACAAGAAATATTATTGCCGCAGGATTTGGCGGACAAGGTATCATGGCAATGGGTCAACTTATAACTTATTCAGGAATGCTTGAAAATAAATTTGTATCATGGCTTCCAAGTTATGGTCCAGAAATGCGTGGAGGTTCAGCAAACTGCTCAGTAGTAGTTTCAGACGAACCTGTTGGCTCTCCAGTAATTTCACAAGCGACAGATGTAGTAGTAATGAACGAACCATCTCTAGAAAAATTTGAACAATATGTTGCACCAGGTGGAAATTTATTTATAAATTCATCCCTTGTTAAAAAAGCATCAACAAGAGATGACGTAAATGTTTTTTCTATTCCAGTAAATGACTTGGCAAATGAACTTGGGAATGCAAAAGTAGCAAATATGGTAATGCTAGGTGCATTTTTACAAGTTACAAATACAGTTAAGACAGAATCAGTTATAAAAGCTTTTACAAAAGTTTATGGAGATTCAAAGAAAAAGCTTCTTCCAATAAATGAAAAAGCAATTGCCCTTGGACAAAATTCAATTAAAGAAGCAGGTTGCGTAGGTGGAGTATGTCAAATTCTTCCAGAAAAGACTAATTCTCAAGTTAAGAGTTCTTATTCAAGACAAACTGCAGCTAATGTTGAACTTAGTGGAACAGATCTTGAAAATATTGAATACCTAAAGACGATCAAAAAATATTCAGCAGAAGATGATGAAAAGATTTTTGAAAATGAAATGACAATTGTTGACGAAGCACTTTTTATAGAAGAAGAATCTATTAAATTTTGCAACAAGGCAGCTGAAATGTTAAAGGGAGACGATGCAGGAAAAATTTTCGCATCACTTTCAAAGCAATCAGAAGAACATATATCTTATTTAAAGGGGCTAAAAGAATCTTTGAAGTCAAAGGACGAAACGTCTTTTGTAGATAAAATCAAGGCAAAACTTACAAAGAGAGAAGAATACGATTGGGGAAAAGTCGACCAAGAAAAGGCAAGACTTGCACTTAATGTATTTGCCATTGCAAAGGACATCAAAAACTCTTCTATTGCTTTTTATAAAAAGGCAAAGGAAAATACAAAGGATAAAAAAGCAAATAAACTATATGATGAACTAGAATATTGGGAAAATTTCCAATTAGAACAAGTAACAGGTCAGTACGAAATCTATAAGGAAGAATGGTGGGCTGACCAAATGTTCTCAAAAATGTAATAGTTTTAAAAGTTATAAAAATAGTGTTGGTGATAAATCATCGGCACTATTTTTATTTGGAATATGAAATTGAAAGGGGTGTATAAAAGTTATTTTATTGGGTGTGTCATAAATGTTTGACTTCTCTACACTATACACTTACAAATTATAAAAAAACCCTTGACAAAGTTTTTAGATGAGTCTATATTATATATAATAAACCGATAAGGAAGAGTAGTAACTTCTTATGAACATCAAAGAGAGCGACTTAATTGGTGAAAGAGTTGTATGTGATTATTAAGTGAATGGACTTCTGAGGGCGGGAAGAAATAAATTTTTTAATTTAGAGTAATGCCCGACGGGACTTAGCCGTTAAAATAAGACCAATATGTTAGTATTGATGAGAGGGTGCTTTATGCAAAATTGGGTGGTACCGCAGAAGTTTAGACTTTTGTCCCATTAGGGATGGAAGTCTTTTTTTATTTCCATCCTTCTCTCATAGTTTGATGAAAAGGAGAAAAAAATGAAAAAATTTTGTTAGTATTGTCATTATTGTTGTTAGTGGGTTGTGCAAAAGGCGAAAAAGGTGAAAGTGCTTCTAGGGGCGATGATGTTTTAAAAATTGGGATACTTCAGTTTGCGCAACATCCATCGCTAGATAATTGTAGAGAAGGTTTAATTGAAGGACTAAAGGAAGAAGGATTTGTTGAAGGTAAAAATTTAAAAATTGATTACCAAAATGCGCAAGCAGACATGGGGATTTCTGCCCAAATTGCAAACTCTTTCGTGTCAAATAAAGTTGACATGATAATTGCAATAGCGACACCAGCTGCCATGAGTGCTTATAATGCGACATTAAACACAGATATACCCGTTGTATACACAGCACTTTCTGATCCAGTAGCGGCACAAGTTGCAGATGAAAATAAAAATCCAGTGGGAAATATTACTGGCACAAGTGATATTCTTCCCGTAGAAGAGCAGCTAAAAATGATTAGAGAAATTCTTCCCGATGCAAAAAATATTGGAATTCTCCACACATCAAGTGAGGCAAATTCTGATTCAATGTTAAAAATTTACAAGGATCTTGCAGGAAAATATAATTTTAAAATTGTCGATGAAGCGATAAACACAACAGCAGACATACCACTTGCCACAGATAATATTTTGTCAAAGGTTGATGCAATTACAAATCTTTTAGACAACACAGTAGTAAATTCACTTCCAACTATTCTTGACAAGGCAAATGAAAAGAAAATTCCTGTATTTGGTTCAGAAATTGAGCAAGTTAAAATGGGCTGTCTTGGTTCAGAGGGTATTGAGTACATTTCTCTTGGAAATCAAACTGGTAAGATGGCGTCAAAAATTTTAAAGGGCGAAAAAGAGGCAAGGGAAATGCCCTACGAAACAATTTTAGAGCCAAATTTATATCTTAATTCAAAGGTTGCGGAAAATCTTGGAATAAAAATTCCAAAGGATCTTCTTGATAGAGCTGTGGAAAATTTTTCTGAAATAAATTTAGCAGAAGGTAAATAAATAAAATGGATATTTTAATGGGAGTAATTGAACAAGGGCTAACTTATAGTTTTTTAGCTTTTGGTCTTTATATAGCTTATAGCATTTTAGATTTTCCCGATTTAACTGTGGACGGCTCCTTTCCACTAGGTGCTGCCATAAGTGTTTTTGCAATTTTAAAGGGAATAAATCCAGCACTTGCACTTTTAATAAGTTTTTTTGGAGGTGCAATTGCAGGTTCTCTTACTGGACTAATCCACATAAAATTAAAAGTAGAAGACCTTTTGGCAGGGCTTATAATGCAAACTGCACTTTGGACTATTAATTTAAAAATTGCAGGCAAAGCCAATGTTCCAATTTTTAGCAGCGACACTATTTTTACTACGGGAATGGCAAATTTTATTCCCGATGAATTATCGAAGTTCACAGTATTATTTGTTATGATTCCCACGGTTATAATCATAAAAATTTTATTGGACGAATTTTTAAAGACAAAGGCAGGATTTATCTTAAAAGCTTGCGGTGACAACGAGATTCTAGTTAGGACTATGGCAGTGGATCCAGGGACGGTAAAAATTTTAGGACTTTCCTTTTCAAATGGACTTGTGGCATTAAGTGGCGGATTAGTAGCTCAGGAACAGAGATTTTTTGAAGTTTCCATGGGAACGGGCTCCATGGTCATGGGACTTGCGGCAGTTGTCCTTGGAATAAAACTTTTAGAGGGTTTTAATTTTATTAAAGATTCCACAAAAGTTTTAATTGGATCAATTTTATACAAGGCGTCCATTGCCTTGGCAATTGCAATTGGATTTTCAGCAAACTCAATGAAACTCATAACGGCAATTATTTTTCTTGTAATTTTAATTGCTGGAAGAAGTAGGAAGAAGGTTAAAAATGCTTGAACTTAAATCAATTGACAAAACCTTTAACATTGGAACAATAAATGAGAATAAATTATTTAAAGATTTTAATTTAAAGGTTGGAAAGGGAGAATTTGTATCCATAATTGGTTCCAATGGTTCGGGGAAATCCACTCTTTTAAATATTATTTGTGGTTCCATAAGAGAAGATAGTGGAGAAATATTAATAGATGATGAAAATCTTAAAAAAATTCCTGAACACAAAAGATATAAAAAAATTGGAAGAGTATTTCAAGACCCAAAAGTTGGCACATCTCCAAATATGACAATATTAGAGAACTTGTCTATGGCAGAAAATAAAAATAAATCATGGAATTTAACTCGTGGAATAAATAAGAAGAAAAAGAAGCTTATAGAGAAATGTTAAGTGAAATTGGACTTGGACTAGAGGACAAGTTAGATGACAAGGTTGGACTTTTATCTGGTGGTCAAAGACAATCCCTTGCACTGCTTATGGCGACTCTCGTGCCTATAGATTTTTTAATCTTAGACGAGCATACAGCAGCACTTGATCCAAAGACTGCAGATATAGTCATGCAAATCACAAATAAAATAGTGCGAGAAAAAAACTTGACAGCGTTAATGGTAACTCACAATTTAAAGTATTCCTTAAAGTATGGAGATAGGCTAATTATGATGCACAAGGGAAATAAAGTCATGGATAAATCTAAAGAGATTAAGAAAAATTTAAAATTAGAAGATATACTAGATAAGTTTTACGAAATAAGTATTGAAGTTGGAAACTCTTTATAAAACATAAACAACTCAAATAAACCTCTCAATCACAAAGAAAAGAGAGGTTTATTATTTTATCGGAAGACTAAGGCATATTTTAGTGATTATTAGATTGAGGATAGCTAACAGTTATTATTAGCCCATCATAATCATTATAAGAATTATGGGATAAAGTAGAATCAAAATCATTTTCAAGAAGTTCTCTGCACTTTGAATCTAATATTTTGTCTATCTCTTCAATAGACTTATCGCCAAAAATTTTTGATTTATCCTTTAAAGAATAACCAACAGTAACAATTTTCTTTACTTTAGGACTTTCTGCATTTTTATCTTGAGCAAAAGCTATGAAAGGCACACTAATTAAAAGCACTAATAAAAAATAGAAAAACTTTTTCATACTACCACCTCCAATAAAATATTTTTTGCATTTCTAAAACATAGAATTATGAATCGACTTTTAAATTTTTCATAAATTTTTCTAATTTGTGGAATTCTTCTTCGCTATTTTTAATATCATCTAAACTTTTATTACATTGAGCATATAAAAACACATTTGCTATTTTTTTATCGATACCAAAAAATGAACCTCTTTTATTTTTGAAATTGATATCATCAGCATTTGTCAAGATCAATAAATAAACTCCATTTACAAAATAAGGTTTTAGATTGGCATTAAAATAATCTATATTATTGTCAAAAATTATAGTAATTGTCTTATCTTTTATTTCTATTTTGTAGGAATCCTTATTCTCCCAATCCAATTGATTGATTAATTTCTCGACATTTTCCTCGTGGCTTAAGTCAGTTTTTAAAGAATATAAATTAGCTTTTGAGCAAGCCATTGTCAAGCCATTGTAAAGATTAAAATAAAAGTCAAGATGAGAACTTTTTTAGTCATATAATGATCCCTTGATAAAAATTTAGCAGTTCATTCAGGTAAATTATAACGCTTTCACAAGTTTTTATCAATCATTTTTAAGCATATCCATAAAAATGCCCTCCTTACTATTTTCCAAGTAAAGAGGGTAATCAATAAATAAGAGACACTTATATTAAATTTTATCGAGGGATGTATTTTTTATTTTCCTTGCCCAATATGCGTTGCGCCATAGTTGATACAACTGTGTAGACTAAAATTGAAGCTAAGTTAGCAGTTACAGAGTCGTGGTCAAATCTTGGAGAAACTTCACAGATGTCAAAACTAATTGGCTTGCCCGTTGAAAAGATATGTTTTAGAAGAAGTATTACTTTTTCTGGGTCAACTCCAAGGGGTTGTGGTGCAGAAACTCCTGGTGCAAAGGAAGATGTGAAGCAGTCCATACAAATTGTAATATATAGATGATCTTGTTCTGCAATGTATTCATCAAGTTCATGAGTTATCTCAAAAAATTTCCATTGACAAAATTCTTTCCTAACACATATTTTACTCCTAAATCTTCAGCAGTTCTAAAAAGTGCAAGAGTGTTAGAATGTTTTTGGATTCCAATAACATAGTATGCGTAATTAGTTCCCTTTTCACGAGTATAGTCGGCGATTTGTCTAAACATTGTTCCACTTGTTCCAGTACCTTTTTCGTAAGGTCGTAGGTCAAAGTGAGCGTCGAAATTTAAAATGCCTATTTTATTGTCTTCTCTATCGTCGAGATATGTGCTAATTCCCTTGTAATGACCAAAGGCAGTTTCGTGACCGCCGCCTAGAACTAGTGGGAATAAATTTAATTCTAAAATTTTTTTTACAGCCTTTGCAAGTTCATCTTGGCTTGCCTCAAGAGTTGTGTATTTACTTGTAACATTACCGCAGTCATAAATTTTAAGATCTTTAGAAAACTGACAAGGAAGTTTTGCAAGTTCCTTTCTTATTTCAGCAGGGCCTGCAGCAGCACCAAATCTACCTTTATTTAGCTCAATACCTTGGTCTGATTCAAAACCAATTATTCCAAAACCAAGTTTACCGTCAAAGGGAGTTAGGCTATCGTCATTTAAGTCAAGGGGCTTAACCCATTGATGCCATCTAAAGCTTTCATAATCCTTTTCGTCGTCAATTCTACCCGACCAAATTTTCATTTCTTGGGGACTGTAATAATTTATCATCTTACACCTCAGTTTACTTTGTTCTTTGGAGTTTTTCCATTTTTAAAATCAATTAAATTGTCCTTTGCATTTTCACCCATTTCTAGCCTTGCTTCAAAAGTAGCATTGCCAAGGTGAGGAGCAAGGATTACATTGTCTAGGTCTATTAGTTTTTCATTAACTCTTGGTTCTTCTTCATATACATCAAGAGCAGCTCCTGCGATTTTTCCTTCTATTAGGGCATCAGCAAGGGCATCTTCATCCACAACTGGACCTCTTGAAGCATTTATTAATATAGCACTTTTTTTCATCATATCCAGTTCGTTTTAGAAATCATATGATGTAGTTCAGGCACATAGGCAGTGTGAAGACTCAAAAAGTCAGAATTTTTAATTACATCATCCTTTGTTCTATATTCAATATTGTATTCACTCTCAAAATCTTCTTTTCTAGTGCGTGAATAATAAATTACATTCATCTCAAAGGCTCTTGCTCTTTTTGCTAGATTTTTGCCAATATTTCCAAGACCAATTATGCCAAGAGTTTTTCCCTTAAGTTGACTTCCAAGGTAAAAAGTTGGTCTCCAACCATAGAATTCTCCTCTTCTTGTAACTTTGTCGCCTGACACAATTTTTCTTGCAGCAGCAAGCATTAGTCCAAAGGCAAGTTCCGCAGTGGAAACGGCAGATGCAGGTGCCGGTGCATTTGTAACAACAATATTTTTTTCTCTTGCGTAGTTTATGTCTATATTGTCAAAACCAGCTCCGTAGTTTGCAATAATTTTTAAGTCACTTCCTGCGTCAATTACATCCTTATCAATTTTATCAGATAGAGGACACAAAAGTGCATCTTGACCCTTTATCTTTTCAATAATTTCTTCTTTTTTTAAAGGCATATTGGAGTCGTGATAAGTTATCTCGAAATTTTTATTTAGTTCGTCATAAATTTTTTCAGGAATATTACTCGTAATTAATAATTTCATTTTATTCACCTCATAATCTTATTTTAACATATTTAAGGAATATATTAAAAGATGATAAAAATTTTATAAAGGGGAAAAGTCTAGGTTCATCAAACATTCGTGACAAAAAATAGTATAAAAGAAAAAAATAGGAAAACGTATTGACTAAAAAACAAGCAAATGTTATATTAAGCTAAAAGAGAAGAGATGTTTCCAATGTTCATATTATATTAATAAAAGAGATTAGTGTAGACATAGTTTTTATTAATAAAAAGAAGATTACGATGAAAAAAATTATTATTTTGATGTAGAATTATTAGAGTCAGTTGGATTTTCTGTAACAAAATCAGAAAGTTGGTTTGCTAGAAAATTTTATGACTTCAACATAACCTTAGGAGTATAGCATTTTATGCATAGTGATAGCCTTGAATGAGGAAAAACATAATATGGAAAAAATTTATAAAATATTAAAATATTTTTTATATTTAATTAGTTCGATAGTAATGATGCTATTTGGAAGTAGGGGATTAGGTTTTGATTCTATAATTTATTTTATAAATCATATTAAATGGAAAATCACAGGAGATATAAGTCAAAGCATAAAGTATTTAGCTTTTTTTCAAATTGTTGAAAATATAATAAGTCTTATTGGTTTAGCCTTATTTATCTATACTATTACGAACATATTATTACTGTTAAAAGAAGAAAAAGAAATAGAGAAAGATAAAATGTATTGACAAAAAAACTAAAGTGCAATATTTTTAAACAAATAATTTAAAGTGTTAAAAATATAAATAAGTAAATAAATTAAACATAGGAGGTGTTTTCAAGGTTTATAGGTTACCTTTAAAAACCTAAATGTATTATATAAGGAGATTATTATTAAAAAAATTATTTTAATATTAATAATATTAATTGGAACTATAAATGTTGTATGTGCGGAAAAATTACATACAGATTATACGGAAGAATTCTATGACATAACTTCTTCTAAATATTTAGAAGGATATAATTATGATGGGTATAAAGAAGGATATATAATTGAGTCTGATATAAATAGTAAGTCATTTATCCCCGATATAGCATTAGCTTATTCTGGTTTTAATGTAAATAGATTTACTAAGAAAATAAGAGGGTGGGCATCTACATCAGCACCTGAAAAATATGAAGTAAGTGTAAGAGGAGATATGTTCAAAAATTATCATTCAATAAATTCAGCATCTTCTACAAGAGGTTATGGAAATGTTAGGTCCAACTCTCCTTATATTGATTATAAAAAAGGAGATGTTTTTGAATTTAGAAGTTTCCATAACTGTTGGAATTCAGCGGGTGTTAAAGTTTTTAATGATAGTTTGTATATATCCAGAAACTTATAGCTATGAATCAAAAAGAAACTATTAATATTTGTTTTTCTCAGTCGTTAGAAGGAGTTTTAAAGGATTTTAATAGAGAATTAAAAATACTATCAATACCAATTTCCTTTGACATTGGAAATTTACAAGAAATAGAAAACCTTGAGTTTCAGGTATGCTTAGATCCTTATGTGGAAAATGAAATAAATATAAGAAGTATTTTAGACAAACTTGAGTATTTAGTAGCGAGTACTACTTTAAAGAATTTTGTGATTTGGTATTCAGAAGATTCCAATGAGTACTGTGGAATGCTATATGTTCTTTATAAGTTAAGAAAAACTAATAATAAAAATATTTATTTAATCAATGGTAGCGATGTATTGTATTTAAATAATCTTATTATAGATATAAAAAGGAC
Organism: Peptoniphilus grossensis; assembly: GCF_001940285.1. Lineage (NCBI taxonomy): Bacteria > Bacillati > Bacillota > Tissierellia > Tissierellales > Peptoniphilaceae > Peptoniphilus > Peptoniphilus grossensis. The sequence goes on along the minus strand of NZ_MJIH01000001.1, from coordinate 1,014,751 downwards.
TTCAGAGATAACAAAAGAATTTATACCTTTAACAATGAAAAAAATTAAAAGAATAAATAACATAGAAAAACAAAATTATATTGCTGAATTTAAACAAAATTTTAATAAAAAAGGCACTATTAGATTATATAATAGTAATTATAGGAGGATATTAAATTTCAGTTATTCAGAATTGGTTCCAGATGTATATTTTGCTTTAGAAACAAAATATAATCTAGAAGAGAATATACTTTTAATCAGAGATAAGCTTTCCTATAGTTATAATATTGCGGCTCACATGATAGAATTTCTTGAAAAAAATAATATGATAGAAATAAGAGAAGGCATGATTGTAAAAATAATATGAAATCACTTAAAAAGCTTATACTAAGTGGAATTTTATTGACCGTTTTGTTATTTTTAAATTTTTTTGAATTTTATAAAAATGAAGATTTAGTTAATTATGAATGCACCAATATTCAAATATTAGGATCAGAAAATAATATCAGAACGATAGCATTAAACGACAAAGGAAAAATGTAAATAATGAAATAAACTTAAACATTAACTTCTCAACAAATAAAGAATTGTTATTTAATACGGTGCTGATTAACAATTTCGAAAATAAAAGATTTTCGATTAATGAATTAAAGAGTTCAAATATACAGAGAATAAAGTTCCCAGAAACAAAGAAAGCATCTTCAAACATTTTAATAAAAACAGAAAATACTGGTTTAAATTTAAATGATTATATTTTGATTTTTTTGGGAACTAAACAAAAATAAAATTGACATAATTAAACATTTTAGATTCACAGTTCAAGATTATGGAACAAAGTCAACACAAAAAATAGAGCCGACATATACAAAAAATTTATATAGAAAAATAAAAAAAATAAACTTAGATGGATAGAAAACTTAGCACTATTAGATTATAAATTTGATGAGTTAGATGAAAATTTCAAAAATAAAGATGATCTGAAAAAACATATATTTATAGATATAGAAAAAGAGTTAAATAATTCACCATATTTTGATAAACTAATAAATGATATTAATTTTGAAGAAAATATACTAGTTAGTTTAGCTATATTTTTTATAAAAGATAATCAAGGACAGATAATAAGAGATAGAGTATTTTATATAAATACTGAATTAGACAAGAAAATTTTAATAGAAAATCCATGTACAGATGAATTAAATAGTAAAGGAGATTTTCGAGTAATGGCTGTATTTTATCCTATGGAAAAATCAGATGATAAATTATATTCTTATAAAATATCTCTGTGGGACGTTTTATTTTATTCTAAAGTTTTTATCAGATATAAGAATTAAGCAAAAAATGAAAGAAATTATTGATAAGATATACAAATATTTTTTTATTTTTAATAACATCATTGATTATAATGTTATTTGGAAATATTTCAAAATATAAAGAGTCTGAATTTAGGAGTATAGTTGTTTTATTAAATGACATTGTATTTCTTATCGGTGTAGAAGTAATCAAAAGTCAAAAACCTATAATTTTTTGTAAATACATATAGAATTTTATAAGATTAGTGGACTTAATACTAATTAATTATTATTGTTTTCAAAATATAATTACTTGTAAGAGAAAATAAAATATAAATTTATAAGAAGTTGGGAAATTATAATTTCTAACTTCTTTTTAAATTGCATAAGCTTTAAAAATTTTAAAATCTAATATATAATAGATAGGCTTATAAAAAAGTTAGGGAGTGATTAGGTGCAAAGTAATGAAAATAAATTGGGGACAATGGCAATCCCAAAGCTTTTATTTCAAGTATCCTTTCCTATTGTAGTTTCTATGTTTATACAATCTATGTATAACTTAGTGGATTCTTATTACATTGGAAAGATTAACGAAGAGGCCTTTACAGCAATTTCAATTGCCTTTCCCATTCAAAATATAATGATAGGAATGGCAGTGGGAACTGGTGTAGGAATGAACTCTTTGATATCAAGGTACTTGGGAGAAAAGAATTTTGAAAAATCAAATAGGGTTGCCGAGACAGGTTTGTCTCTTGCAATAATTTACGGAATAATACTTCTAATAATTTCAAGGTTTCTGCCAAGACCTTTTTTGTCAGCACAGACGACAAACGAGAATATAATAAATTATGGAGTAGATTATCTCCAAATTGTAATGGGTCTATCTATGGGAGTTTTTATGCAAATTTTTCTCGAAAGGCTCTTACAGTCCACGGGAAGATCAATATTCACAATGCTCACGCAACTCATTGGGGCAATATTAAATATAATCCTTGATCCAATTTTTATATTTGGATATTTTGGACTTCCTGCCATGGGAGTAAAGGGAGCGGCAATTGCAACTGTAATGGGACAAATTATAGGAGCTCTCTTTGGATGCTTTTTCGAATATAAATTCAATGAAGAGATAACAATTAAGAAACCAGTTTTAGATTTAGATATAGTGAAGAGAATATACGTAGTTGGAGTCCCTTCTATGATTACAATTACAATTCAATCCTTTACAATTTATGTGCTAAATAAAATGCTTTCAGCAATATCAACTTCTGCAATTGCGGCACTTGGAGCATATTTCAAAATACAGTCCTTTGTATTTATGCCAGTCTTTGGAGTGAATAACGGATTGGTGCCAATAGTTGCCTACAATTATGGTGCAAAAAATAAAGAGAGAATTGTAAAATCAATAAAACTCGCCTTTTTAGCAGTAACAGGAATGATGATAATTGTATCGGCAATTATAATAATTTTCCCACGAGAACTACTTTCCATATTCTCAGCAAGTGGCAAGATGCTCGAAATTGGAATACCAATGTTAAGAATATGTGCATTATCATATATATTTGCTGGAATATCAATCGTTGGGGTAGCAGTTTTTCAAGCCTTTGGCAATGGAATTTTAGCATTATTTGATTCTATATTAAGACAAATAATTGTGCTCCTACCAGTAGCATATATTGCAATAAAATTTTTCACAGTCAATGAAATATGGTGGGGATATGTAATCGCAGAATTCGCTTCAATATTATTTGTAATATATTTTATGAACACTTTTGTTAGAAAAAATTAGAGCATATTTAAGTCTTAAAATGGCTTAAATGTTGAAAAAAATTTAAATTTGATGTATCATGAAGTTAATTTAAAAAATCCTAGGAGGAATAGCATGGCTAAAGCAAAATTTGAAAGAAATAAACCACATGTAAACATTGGAACAATTGGTCACGTTGACCACGGTAAAACAACACTAACAGCAGCAATCACACTTGTAATGAACAAGAGATATGGCAGTGGAGAATTCGTAGATTACGCTCACATTGACAAAGCACCAGAAGAAAGAGAAAGAGGAATCACAATATCCACATCTCACGTAGAATACGAAACACCAAACAGACACTACGCACACGTAGACTGCCCAGGACACGCTGACTATGTAAAGAACATGATCACAGGAGCAGCACAAATGGACGGAGCTATCCTAGTAGTATCAGCAGCTGACGGTCCAATGCCACAAACAAGAGAACACATTCTACTAGCACGTCAAGTAGGAGTACCAAAGATAGTAGTATTCCTAAACAAAGAAGACCAAGTAGACGATCCAGAACTAATAGAATTAGTAGAAATGGAAGTAAGGGACTTGCTATCAGAATACGATTTTGACGGAGACAACACACCAATCATAGTAGGATCAGCACTAAAAGCACTAGACGATCCAGACGGAGAATGGGGAGACAAAATCGTAAAACTAATGGAAGCAGTAGACGAATACATTCCAACACCAGCAAGAGACACAGAACACCCATTCCTAATGCCAATAGAAGACATCTTCTCAATCACAGGAAGAGGAACAGTAGCAACAGGAAGAGTAGAACAAGGCGTAGTAAAAGTAGGGGACACAGTAGAAGTAGTAGGCTTAACAGAAGAAAAAAGACAAGTAGTAGTAACAGGTGTAGAAATGTTTAGAAAACAACTAGACCAAGCTCAAGCAGGAGACAATATAGGAGCACTACTAAGAGGAGTACAAAGAGAAGAAATCCAAAGAGGACAAGTACTAGCAGCACCAGGAACAATACATCCCCACACAAAATTTGAAGCCGAAGTATATGTACTAACAAAAGAAGAAGGCGGAAGACACACACCATTTTTTAACGGATACAGACCACAATTTTACTTCAGAACAACAGACGTAACAGGAGATATCCAACTAAAAGAAGGAACAGAAATGGTAATGCCAGGAGACAACTCCACATTTACAGTAACACTAATCACACCAATAGCAATGGACGAAGGACTAAGATTTGCCATTCGTGAAGGTGGAAGAACAGTAGCATCAGGAGTAGTATCAAAGATTCTTGACTAATCCTTGGCTTACAAAATAAAAAGGCTCTATAATATCTGTTGGGGAGTAAATCTCTAACAGATATTTTTATGTAAAAAAAATTGCACTTATACGCATTTAGTCCTAAACTTAAAATAACAACAAACTTTGTTAGGAGGTGCATATAAGTGCAAAATAATAATAACATGAATTTGTTGGGTTTTAAAGATGTAATTTTTGATAGTTTTTGTGAGGATAAGGAATTTGTTCACATTTATGCTTCTGTTACAAAGATGGATACTTGTCCTCACTGTGGTTCTACAAAGATTTGGGTTCATGATCATAGGATTCAAAAGATTAAGGATACTCATATTCATGGTAAGAAATGTCTTATTCATTTAAAGAAGACTAGGTATGATTGTAAGTCTTGTGGTTGTCGTTTTGAAAGAGAACTTTATTTTATTGCTAAGGGTCACACTATGACTTATAGGCTTGTTTTTGCTATTGTTGCTGAATTTAATGAACTTCATTCTAGCTCTTCTATTGCTAGTAGGTATAATGTTTCTTCTAATACTGTTTTGAGAATTTTACATTGTTTATGTGTTTCAAGAGCAAAACTTTCAAGTGTATTGTGTATAGATGAGTTTAAAGGTGATAGTGGAAATATTAAGTATCAAACTTCTCTTCTTAATGGTGATAAGCACTCTGTCATTGATATTTTGCCTACTAGGGATAAGAACTTTTTGTTTAAATACTTTAAAAAAGTTCCTAACAAGGAGAGACAAGAAGTTAAGTTTTTTGTAAGTGATATGTCCAATACCTTTAAGTCTGTTAAGAATAGGTTCTTTAAAACTTCTATCCATATAGTTATAGGTATCATTTCATAAGACAAGTTTCATGGGCTTTAGAGAATGTTAGAAAGAGGATTCAAAAAGATATTTCTTCTAAGCTTAGAAAGTATTTTAAGAGAAGTAGGAGTCTACTTACAAAACCTGCTTCTAATTTAACAACTGAACAAGCTAAAGAAGTTTCTTTAATGCTTGATTTAAACAACGATTTGAAGTTAGCATATAGGTTAAAGGAACTGTTTTACCAATATGTTCTAAGTCAACCCAATAGAGTTAGAGCATCTAAATCTTTAAGGGAATGGATAAGAAGAGCTGAAGAATCTGATTTAAAAGAATTTAAATCTTGTATCACTGCTTTTAATAACTGGTTTGATGAGATATGTAATTCTTTTGATTATCCTTGGTCTAATGGTCCACTTGAAGGAACTCATACTAAGATAAAGACTTTAAAAAGAAATTGTTTTGGTATGAAAAATTTCAATTTGTTTAGAAAGAGAATCATGTTTGCTTGTAAGTAATGATATGAAAACGGGAAAATTTTACAAAACCCCTAGGGGTTTTGTTTGCTATACCTATTTTTAGTAATTTTTTAGTTATTTTAGTTTTGATATTCTAATAGCGCCTAAGTATTGATTTTTTAATGGAAAGAGAGACTCGAATTAACGAGTCTCCCCAATATTTGACATAGAGCCCCTATAATAACTAATTCTCCAATGGTGTCTGTTTTATATTTAACGCCTTTATTTTTTCCGTTAATTGAATATAAAGTGTCATCTTCATTAACTAGTTTTAAGCCAACTTCAGCTTTTATCTTATCGTCATTTCTGATACAAGATCCCACTAGTTTATATCGCATATTATTATTTTTTGCGGCAATAACTTCTTCGGCATCTAGATTTTCTATTCCATTAGAACATCAATATCCTTATTAGACATCAAAAAATCAAAATTTATTTTCTTGTCATAAAGTTCATTAGACTTTAGGCTTTCGGAAATAATCACGTTATCAAAGTCAATTCCATTGGAATTATAAATTCCGCCTTTACTATCAAGTACATAAGTCAAGATAGGATTTATACCCAAAGTCTCAAGATATTTATTTTTTATTTTTAAAAGCTTAACAAAAGCCTTTCCAACATTTCCATATCCTATAATTCCAATTCTCATAAATTATCTTCTTATAAAATATTTTATAAGATTAAATTAGCATGAAAGAAGGATGACTTCAAGGGATTGACCATAGGAATAATTGCATATTTTTATATGATTTATTATATAAGAAATTAAAGTTGAAAACTTTTTAGATATTTAATAAATTCTTTCTCCTTGTCAGAGAAGACTTTATTTTTCAGATAAAATAAGTTAACACTTCTTTTTGCATTATCACTTTTCAATTTATAATAAAGTAGTGAGTCATTAAATTTATCCTGTTTAACAATACGATCTCTAATGAATACTATTCCCTTGCCAGATTTTGCTATGTCGTAGGAAGTTTGGAGCTGATCCATATAAATTAAAATATTTGGTCTAAAACCATACTCGTAGCAAATGTTCATAGCACGATCATGTAAATCATTACCTTCTTTCAAGAAAATAAAATTTTCATTTTGAAATAATTTTAAATCAACACACTTTTCTTGGCTGACATTATCCAAATTAGTTATGTCTTCATAACTTAAAGCGAACTCAAGTAAATCATCATTTATTGAATTAGACTTAGGTACGGCCAAAATTAATTCTTCATTGAACCAAACTTTTGAGTTAAATAATTTTGGATTTAAATTTTCAACACAGACGCCTAAATCGGCCAAGTTAAATTTTAAAAAGTCATCAATCTCACCTGTTCCAATTTCTATTATTGCAATTTTTAGTTCGGGATCAATATCAGAGTATTTTTCAATAATCTCAGGGAATACTTGGGTGCAAAAATAAGTTGATCCGCAAAGAGTAAAAATATTTTGTTTAGAGTCAGTTAATTTTTTTAAATTTTCAGAAGTTATTTTTTCTAACTCCATAACTTTTTCTATTGCGTCTATATAAATTTTTCCAGCTTCAGTTAATTGAATTGGGTTTGACTTCCTATCAAATAAGACAACTCCCAAATCATCCTCAACTTTTTTTACAATGTTACTGAGAGAGGGCTGAGAAACAAACAATGATTTTGCTGCATTAGAAAAACTTTTATGCACATAAACTTCATAAACATATTCATTATAATCAAACATAATATCTCCTATAATCAAACTCATATAATCTTATACAAGAATACGTATTAGACAGTGAAAAGGTTTTACTGTTATGATTATATCATAATATATAGGTAAATTAAGGAGGTATATTATGAAAAAGTTACAATTATGGCAACAGATAGTAATCGCCATAGTATTAGGTGCATTGGTTGGAATATTTAGTCCAAGTGTAGTGCCTTACATAAAGTTTATGGGCGAAATATTCTTGAGACTTTTAAAGATGCTCATTGCACCACTTGTTTTAACTACTCTAATTAGTGGCGTAGTAAAGATGGGAGATATTCAACAACTAAGAACTGTAGGTATAAGAATAGTTCTATTTTACATTATTACATCAACAATAGCTGCAGCTATTGGAATGGGTTTTGCACTAATAAGTCAGCCGGGTAAAGGTGTTGTTGATTTATTAACTTCAGAAGTCGGTCAGGCTCAAGAGTATAGTTTCGTAGAGAATATGATAGGTTGGATTCCGACAAATATATTTGAATCTTTAACAAATGGAGATACATTACAGATAATAGTTTTTGCTTTATTCAGTGGAGTTGTACTTTTAATATTAGGTGATAGTGCAAAGACTTTAGTTAAGGTTATTGAACAAGGCGCAGACTTAATGTTAAAAATGACAGAACTTGTTATGAAGATTTCTCCTTTTGGAATATTTGCTTTAATAGCTGATATGATGACAAAACTTTCTGGATCAATGTTAATGCAAGTATTAAATATGATAATTACGGATTGGGTTGCTTGTTTAGTGGTAATTTTTATACTTCAACCACTACTAGTAAAAGCTTTAGCAAAGATAAGTCCTTTCCTTTTCTTGAAAAAAATTGCTCCAGCAATGATTGTAGCAGCATCTACAACATCTTCAGCTGCAACTTTACCTGTATCTATTGATTTATCGAAAAATGAATTAGGAATACCAGAAAAAATATATGGATTTACACTTCCTTTAGGAAACACTTGTAACATGAATGGTATGGCAGTAGCGTTAGGTGTTATTTCTGTATTTGCATCAAATTTATATGGATATGATATTACTGCAGGAGCATTAATACAATTTGTATTTATGGGTCTTGTGCTCTCTATAGGAGCTGCTGGTGTTAAAGGCGCTGGAATTGTAATGTCAACTGTTTTACTACAAACATTAGGAATGCCATTGACTTTGGTGCCTATATTAGCAGCGATATGGCCTGTAATTGATATTTGTCACACTACAGCAAATATCACAGGAGACCTAGCCGGAACTATAGTTGTAGCTCACTCAGTTGGTGAACTAGATAGAGAAGTATTAAATTCATAATAAAATATAAGGAGATAAAAAATGACTAGAGTTGAAGAAAAATTTAAAAAATTAGGTATTGATAATGCCCCAGGTCAAGAAGGGCTTCAAGCTGAAGAAAAACTTGAGCTAAGGGGTGAAAAACTTGAAGGAGAGTTTGTTGATTTTTCACATGGTGATGTAGATGCTCATCCGCCTATACCAGGTTCCTTAGAAAGATTCATTGAGTCCTATAAGGCTGGTGGAAAGCAAGCTTACTCTGAATATAGAGGTCACAAGTTTATTCGTGAAAAAGTTGCTAAGAATATTGAAGATTTCACAGGAGTAAAAATAGATCCTAATGATAATATAATTATAACTCCAGGCACGCAGGGAGCATTATTCTTAGCTATGAGTTCTCTAATTGCTGCAGATGATAAGGTAGCAATCTTAGAACCAGACTATTTTGATAATAGAAAATTAGCAGAATTTCTGGAAGCAGACATTTATCCAATCCAATTAGACTATCTAAATGCGCCTTCAGGAAGTTCAGGGATTGACTTTAATGCTCTAGAAAATGCTTTTAAAGATGGAGTAAGAGTTTTCTTATTTACAAACCCAGGTAATCCAACTGGTGCTGTTTACTCAAAGAAAGAACTTGAAGAAATAGCGAGATTAGCCAGGAAGTATGAAGTTACTTTACTTGCTGACGAATTATACTCAAGACAAATTTTTGATGGACGTGAATACCACCATATGATTAATGAAGATGTAGATTTTGACAAGCTAATAACTATTATGGGACCATCAAAGACTGAATCAATGAGTGGATTTAGACTTGGTATAGCTTATGGATCTAAGCAAATTATTGATAGAATGGAAAAACTTCAAGCTATAGTATCCCTTAGGGCTCCAGGTTATAACCAAGCAATGTTAGATTTATGGTTTGATGAACCTGAAGGATGGTTAGAAGATAGGATAAGGGCACATCAAGAAATCAGAGATGACTTAGTTGCTAAATTTAGAAGTGTTGAAGGAGTTAAGATTAGACCAACCGAAGGTGGATCTTACATCTTTCCTAAACTACCTAAACTGGATGTAAGTATTGGAGATTTTGTTAAGATTTTAAGAGCTCATGCAAATGTAATAGTAACAGTTGGTACTGAATTTGGACCACAGTTTGATGATTGCATAAGACTTAACTTCTCTCAAGATCCTAAAAAAGCATCAGATGCAGTAGATAGAATCGTAGAAATGATAGAAAGGTATAGGTCAAAATAATGGAAAAGAACCCAATTCCTCAAGGAAAATATATACCAGCTAAGAAATCACAAAATTTAATTTTTTCAGCAGGTATGACACCAAGATTAGATGGAAAATTAATTATAGAAGGTAGGATTATGCTATCTGATGATCTCAATAAGTTCAGAGATGGAGTGAGACAAGCAACAAAAAATGCACTCGTTGCTATAAAAAATACACTTGAAGAAAATCAAGAGATAGACTCTATTGTAACTATGACAGTTTATGTAAACGCTGAAGAAGACTTCACATCACAATCAAAAATTGCTGACTTTGCATCTGAATATATTGTAGAGAACTTAGGAGAAATTGCAATTTGTTCAAGAGCTGCAATTGGAGTATATTCACTTCCTGGTAATGCGCCTGTGGAAGTCCAACTTGTTGCAAGTTATAGATAAAAAAGAAGTTAGTAGAAATTTATTAAAGTTAGGAGTGGAAGTATGTATAAGAATGTTTTTTCTGATGAGTATTTAGATAAATTGAGATCTAAATTTGCTTATTTAAACTATGACCCAAGATATGGCAAGAGATTATTCATGGATAATGCAGGTGGATCTCTTAGGTTGACAGAATCAATTACAGAAAAAGTTTCTTGGGACCTTTTCCCTGATTGCCCATTGAGATATCATGAGAGGGCTTTAGACTTAACTAAACTTGTCAATGGCACAATGGAGGATCTTTTGAAAACCGTTTTTGGTGCAAAAGATGGATCTATTATGACTGAAATTTCTGCTTCATCATGTTTCTTTAAAGCAACCAGAATTATCTGTGAAAATATTAAAGGTAAGAACGTTGTAACAACAAATGTTGAACACCCTTCTGCTTATGACTCTTTAAAGATTGCAGCAGAAAAAAATAATCTTGAATTTAGGGTTGCAAAGGTAAATCCAAAAACTGGTTTTGTTGAGCCTGAAGAAGTAGCCAAGCTTGTAGATGAAGACACAGTAGTAGTAAGCGTAATTGCGGCTTCAAATATTTCTGGAAACATAATGGATTTAGAAAGAATTAATGAGTTAATTAGAGAAAAGAAAAACGATGTTTACTTCATCTCTGATGCTGTTCAACACGCACCTCATGGTGTAATTGATGTTGTAAAAGACGGATTAGACTTCACTAACTTTGCTCCTTATAAATTTTTTGCAAATAGGGGAGTAGGTTTTGGATATTGTTCAGATAGGTTGTCAAAATTAAATCATGATAAACTTCTTGCTAAACCTTATGACGAGTGGACAATAGGGACACCAGCTCCAACAGTATATTTGTCAATGAGGAAAGTAATAGACTATGTTTGTGACATTGGCAAAGAATTTATAAATACAGAAAATAGGAGAGAACAATTTGTAGAAGGAATTAATAAAATTGCAGCACAAGAAAAGGCTCTTCTATACTTCATGCTAGAAGGTGATGAAAAAATATCTGGTTTGAGACACATAGAAGGTGTTACAGTATTTGTCGATGATGAAAATCTAGATAATAGGGACCTAATAAGTGCTATTGAGATAAAGGGAATCTCCTTCCAAGATGTAGTTCTTGAGTATGCGGAAAGAGGAGTAACACTATTTAATAGGACTAACGATTCAATGTATTCTAAGAGAATAGTTGAAGCCTTAAATCTCACAGGGGCAATTCGAGTATCTCCACTTCACTGCAATACCTTTGATGAAATAAGAGAATTCTTATTGATTACAAAGGAAATAGCAGAAAAATTTAATTAAGCAATCTCTTTGATAAAATCTCAGCTGTATAAAGCTGGGATTTTTTTATTTATTAAGTCCTTTGATTATCTTTTAAATATCTATATGTTATAATGGAAAGATGGAGGATTTATGAGTATATATAAAGGACTTAATAAATATAAAATTAGAATAATAGTAGTTATTTTGCTTACCTTTGGCAATGCTTTAGGTGAACTTTTTTTGCCAAAACTTATGAGTCTTGTCATTGACAAGGGCGTGGCTTATGGCGACACAAGTTATGTGCTAAAAATTGGTGCAGTTATGATTTTTGTTGTGATACTCACTGTTATGTGTAGAGCTTCTGCTGCCTATCATTCTTCAAAAACTGCTATGGCTTTTTCGCGCGATCTTAGGTATGAACTTTTTAAAAAGATAAATTATCTCAGCTTTGATGATGTGGAACATTTTTCCATTTCATCACTTATAACGAGAACTACGGATGATGTAGATCAAGTGGAGCAAATGGTTTTAATGGGACTTAGACCGCTAATTAGAGGTCCACTTATGTTTATTGGTGGACTTATTATGGCACTTTCTACAAATGTGAAGCTTTCCATTGTGTTTCCTATTACCATTCCCTTTATTGCTATTGGAATTTTTTATGTTTTTAAAATAGGACTTCCCTATTTTCCAATTTTGCAAAAGAGACTTGATAAACTAAATGAACTTTTTAGAAGAAGACTTACAGGTCTTAGGGTCATAAGAGCTTTTTCAAAGGATGAATATGAAGAGAAAATTTTTGATGAGGCAAATATATCTTATCAAGAGATGGCTATTAAGGTAAATAAGCTTCTTGTAAATGTTAGACCGATGCTTGGCACTATTTTAAATTTTGGAATTATTTTTGTGCTATTTTTTGGTTCAAAATTAATTGACATTAGAGATTTAGGCATTGGAGAACTCATGGCTTTTATTCAGTACATTACACAAGTTTTATCCGCAATGATTATGATGAGTTTTCTTTTAACGCTTTTACCTAGAACTTTTGCTTCTATGGAGAGAATCAACGAAGTTTTAGACTTTAATTCTACAAAAACTGGTGGCGAAAAAGATTTATCAGGTGAAATTTATGAGATTGAGGCAAAAAATTTGTCCTTTTCTTATCCTGATGCAAATTTAAAGGTGTTAAAGGATATAAGTTTTAAGGTCAAAAAGGGAGAGACTCTTGGCATAATTGGTGGAACGGGTTCTGGAAAGTCGACTCTTTTAAGACTTTTGCTTCAATTTTATGAGCCGGGAGATGGCGAACTTTTTATAAACGGAATAGACATCAAGAGTTTAAATAATTATGGAGTAAGAGATAAAATCTCATATGTGCCACAGGAAAATTTCTTTTTTTCAAAAACTGTTGCAGAAAACTTATCCTATGCAAAGGAAAATGCTGAGGAAGAAAAAATGCTTGCGGCAATAAAAAATTCTGATGCAGATGGTTTTTTGGGCGAAGATCCATTGAACAAAAAAATTGCAAGGGGAGGAAAAAATCTTTCGGGAGGACAGAGACAGCGACTTGCAATTGCAAGATCACTTACTCGTGATGCGTCAGTCTATATTTTTGACGATTCCTTTTCTGCATTAGATTATAAAACTGATTATGAACTTAGACAAACTTTAAAGAAAAATTTAAGGGATAAAATTGTAATTCTAGTTGCACAAAGAGTTGCTACTATTTTGAATGCCGACAAAATTTTGGTATTAGAAGATGGTGAAGTGGCGGGCTATGGAAATCATTATAGTTTAATGAAGACAAATGAAATTTATAGGGAAATTGCGACAAGTCAGGGGCAAGCATATGAAGAAAAATAATACAATTTTAAGGATAACTTCATATTTAAAAGATTATAAGGGTCTTTTATTTCTCGCCATTTTTCTAACTATTGGCTCTTCTATTTTTGAGATAGTTTCACCAAAGTTAATGGGAAATATCACTACGCGTATTTTTGAAAATTTGAAGATGAATACAGCTATAGAATTTGATTATGTAATAAAAATTTGTATAATTATGGCAGTGGTCTATTTATTGCAAGGTGCCTTTGAATTTTTTAAGGGCAGGATTTTAGTAGATGTGACGCAGGATTTAATTGCAAAATTTAGGAGGGAAATTTCTGAGAAAGTTAAGTACATCCCCACAGCATATTACGACAAAAATAAAACCGGCGACCTTTTATCTAGGATGACCAATGATGTGGAGACTCTCGGAAAGAATTTGCAACAGACGATTTCTTCGGTTTTATCTTCTATAGTTTTAATTGTAGGAATTTTGACTGTGATGATAAAAATTTCACCAATTTTAACTTTGGTATTTTTATTTACTCTTCCTATGACTTATTTTTCTACAAAATTTATTTCTAGCAAATCTCAAGGATATTTTAGAAGAAAGTCAAGGGGTATAGGATCTATGGTAAGTTTTGTCGAAGAAAACTTTTCTGGTTCTGAACTAATTAAGGCTTTTAATTATGAAAGTAGGGCTGAGAGAGAATTTTTAGAGATAAATGAAAACCTCTATGAAGTAAGTTATCGAGCTTCCTTTATGACGGGCATCATGCTCCCTATAATGACCTTTATTTCAAATATTGGATATGTAATGCTTTCAATAGTTGGCGGGCTTTTAGTGCTATCTGGCAAGTTATTTGTGGGAGATATTCAAGCTGTGATTCAATACGTAAGAAGACTTGCAAATCCTATTGAGCAGCTTGCGGAGATGGCGTCAATTTTTCAAGCATCTATTGCAGCTGCTGAAAGGGTTTTTGAATTTTTGGATCAAGAAGCTGAAGTTGAAATTGTAAAAGATGAAATAAAAAAACCTGTGGAGGATATTGAATTTAAAAATGTATGTTTTTCCTACGACAAAGAAAAACCTGTAATAAATAATCTTAATCTTGAAGTTGAAAAAAATAAAACTGTTGCCATAGTAGGTTCTACTGGTGCAGGCAAAACTACTATTGTAAATCTTCTCATGAGGTTTTATGATATTGATAGGGGAAGTATTAAGATAAATGGAAGGGATATAAGGGATGTTTCGAGAAAAAACTTGCGCTCTCTTTTTGGAATGGTTCTTCAAGATTCGTGGTTGTTTCACGGCACAATTTATGAAAATATTTTGTACGGACGTGAAGATGCCACGCTAGATGAAGTTATTGATGCAGCAAAGAGGGCTTATTGTCATTCTTTTATTGAGAAACTGCCCAAGGGTTATGATACAGTTTTAAATGAAGAGGCTACAAATATTTCTCAGGGACAGCGACAACTTATTACTATAGCAAGGGCACTTTTGTCCGACCCAGAAATTTTAATTTTAGATGAAGCGACTTCATCTGTTGACACGAGAACAGAGGCGCTAATTCAAAAGGCGATGAAAAATCTTCTGCACGATAGGACAAATTTTGTAATTGCACATAGGTTATCGACAATTGTAAATTCAGATTTAATTTTAGTTTTAGACAAGGGGGACATTGTTGAAAAGGGTAGTCACAGCGACTTAATTGAGAAAAATGGAGTTTATGCGGAATTATACAATTCACAATTTAAGAACTAGGAGGTTATTATGAGAGATTTTATTTTTAATGTGAGTACGAAAATTCTTTTTGGAAGGGACCAAATGAAAAATTTGGCAAAGGAAATTAAAAATTATGGCAGCAGAGTTCTGCTTTCCTATGGAGGAGGCTCTATCAAAAGAAGTGGGCTTTATGACGAGATAATAAAAATTTTTGAAGAAAACAATATTTTCTACAAAGAACTTTCTGGCATTGAACCCAATCCAAGAGTTGAGTCAGCAAGAGAAGGCGTAAAAATCCTTAAAGAAAATGATTTGGACTTTATTTTGGCAGTTGGAGGTGGTTCTGTAATTGATTTATCAAAATTAGTTGCGGGAGCAGTATTTTTAGATTGTGATCCATGGGATATTGTGATTAGAAAGGCAAAAATTGAAAAGGCACTCCCTATTGGCACTATTCTTACACTTGCAGCAACTGGTTCTGAAATGGACGCCGGAGGGGTTATTACAAATCCCGAAACTAAACAAAAACTTGCATTTGGGTCACCTTACACTCTTCCAAAATTTTCAATTTTAAATCCAGAAATAACTTACACAGTTAATGCAAAGCATACAGCTGCAGGTGTCGCTGACATAATGAGTCACACAATGGAAAATTACTTCACATTAAAGGATGGAGCTTATATGCAAAATAGACTTGCAGAGGGAATTTTAAAAACTTGCATTCACTATGGACCAATTGCCATGGCAGAGCCAGAAAATTACGAAGCAAGATCAAATATTATGTGGGCATCAAGCTGGGCGATAAATGGACTTCTATCAACTGGAAAGGCGACACCTTGGTCAGTTCACCCAATGGAACACGAGCTTTCTGCCTTTTATGATATTACTCATGGCATTGGACTTGCAATTTTGACTCCAAGATTTTTGAGCTATATTTTAAATGAGGACACAGTAGATATGATTAGAGATTTTGGAGTGAATGTCTTTGGAGTAGAGCCAAGCGAGGATAAATTTAACGACGCTAAAAAAGCTATTGCTAATCTTCACAAATTTTTTGAACAAGACATGAATATTCCAATGACTCTTGGCGAAGTGGGAATTGATGATAAAAAATTAGAAGAGATGGCAGAAGCGGCAGCAAGGCATTCTGGCGGTTCAATAAAGGGTGTTGTTGAACTTAAAAAAGATGATATCTTAGAAATTTATAAGGCTTCTCTTTAATTTGAATACAATAGAATAGAAATAAAAAAGAGCTATGATTTTAAGGTCATAGCTCTTTAAAATTAAATTATGCTTCTACTGAATTTTCCCAAAGTCCATGGATATTGCAATAGCTTAGTGCGTAAACTTCTCCGCCTTTGTCAGTCTTCACAACAGTTTTAACACAAGGAACTGTAAAGATTTCACCTTCGCCATGAGCCTTAAACTCATAAGAACCAACTTCAATTGGGAATTTTTCTCCTTCTGGTTTGAAGAATACCTTAATCCATGCAATGTGGTGTTCTAAAGTATTTGGATGTTCTATTTCCTCTCCAACAATTGCTTTTATCTTTAAAAGACCATCAGCCTTTTCTACGTGGATTACAGGAACGTGTTTTTCAGATTTAAAATCAGCAGTTTGTACTGTTTCAGTTAATTTCATTTTTATTACCCCCAAATTATATTTTTTTACTACATAAAATAAATACCCTTTTTAAATTAATTAACTCATTAATTTTAAACAAAGAAAAAATTTTTCATATCTAGTATAATAAAAAAGAGGTGTAAAATGGAAAAAATAAAATTAATCGCCACGACAAATATGGGTCTTGAAGCAGTTACAAAAAGAGAGCTAATTGACTTGGGTTACGAGGACATAAAGGTTAGTGACGGAAAAATTGAAATAAATTGTGAGCTAAAGGATATAGCAATTTTAAACTTAAAACTTAGGACGGCAGAGCGTGTTTTACTTTTAATTGATTCCTTTAGAGCAGAGACCTTTGAAGAACTTTTTAACAAGGTTTTTGAAATAAGATGGTGGGACTACATCGCTAAAGATGACAACTTTATCATCCAAGGAAGAAGTAGGAAGTCAAAGTTATTTTCTATTTCCGACTGTCAAAGGATTACTGAAAAGGCGATAATCGAAAAATTAAAGATGAAATATAAAATATCTTGGTTTGAAAAAAGTGGTCCAAGAGTAAAAATCGAAGTTTCATTATTAAATGATATTGCAGAAATTACCATGGACACATCGGGCGATGGACTTCACAAGAGAGGTTATAGAGAAGTAAATTACAAAGCGCCGCTTTCCGAAACTATTGCAGCAAGTCTTGTAAAGTTAACTTTTTGGAACAAAGATAGAATTTTATCTGACCCCTTCTGTGGTTCAGGCACAATTCCAATTGAAGCTGCGATGATAGAAAAAAATATTGCACCGGGACTTATGAGAAAATTTGACTTTGAAAATTTTACTTTTTTTGATCCAGATATATTTAAAGAAGAAAAGAAAAAATGTTATTCAGAAATAAAATACGATGTAAAATTGGAAATTTTGGCTTCAGATGTATCTTACAAGGCAATTCAAATTGCAAAATCAAATGCAGAGATACTTGGGCTTGATGAAGATATATCCTTTTTCCAAAAGGATATAAAAGATATTGACTTACCAGATGATTATGGTGTAATAATAACCAATCCACCCTATGGTGAGAGAATTGGAAAAGAAGATGTTGAGGAGCTAAACATAGAATTAGGCAAACTTGCAAAGACGCTAAAGACTTGGTCCTTTTATATAATTACTGCAAATGAAAATTTTGAAAAAAATTTTGGTAGAAAAGCGCATAGAAATAGAAAACTATACAATGGTAGAATTAAAACTTATTATTACCAATATTATGGACCAAAGCCAAAAAGATAATTGTTTACTTAATTTTAATTTGTTATACTGTAAACAATAATAGGTGGTGAATATGGAAAATTATTTAGCTGAGGAAATAAATGATGACAAAATTGACTTTCAGGTTCTAAATGCCATTGCAGACTTAGTGCGAGTTTTAGATTATAACGAAAAAGTTGTCTTTGTAAATAAAGCTATGGAGGACTTGCTTGGGTATGACAGCGACAAAAAAGTTTGCATTCTGGGCGAAGATCTCTTTGACCCAGAGATAACTAGGCGTGCACTTTTAAGTGGCGAAGTTATTCAAAGGGAAGAAAATATTGGAAATATGATTTTTTCTGTAAAATGTTCACCAATTACCAATAAAAAGGGAGAAATCAAAGGCGTAGTTGAAGTTTTTAGAAATGTTACTATGGCAAGAAAGCTTCAAAGGGAAATTATCGAGAAAAATAGATTTATGACTAGCGAAACTGTGGCTGCATCACTTATTCAACAGAAAGTTTTGCCAGAAAAGGGATTTATAAAAAATCTAAAGGTAAATTATATTTACAAACCCTCCACTATTTTAAGTGGCGATATGTTTGATGTATTTGAAATTGACGATGAGAATATAGCAGTCTATATAGCTGATTCCGTTGGTCACGGTTTTGCCTCATCTATGGTAACTATGTTTATAAAATCTGTGATAAGAACTTTAGATAAATTGACACTATTATCTCCTAAAAAAACTTTAACAGAACTTTGTACTAGGTTCACTAGTCTTAGACTTGAGATAGAAAATTATTTTACCTGTTTCTACGGAGTTTACAACATAAAAAAGAAGAAAATTATTTTTTCTAATGCAGGCCACTTGCCGTTGCCGATAATGGTTCGTGACCGAGAATATATGAATTTAGAGTCTAGGGGATATCCAATTTCTAGATTTTTTGCAAAGCCAGATTATGAAGAAAAAGAGATAAAACTATATTCAGGCGATTATATTTTATTTATGACAGATGGAGTTGTAGAGGCTAGAAACTCAAAAAAAGAATCCTTTGGCTACGATAGAATTTACAACATTATATTAGAAAACAATAAAGATGTGCTAGAAATTTTAAATAGTAAATTAGAGGAATTTAACGATGGAGAACAAACTGACGACATTTCCATGTTACTTATAAATATTTGGTAAAATTAAAAAAAGCTCACCAATTGATGAGCTAAAAATATGAATCATATTCAGGCAAATTTTCTTTTAGAGAAATTTTTGCCTGATTTTTTATTGCAGTTGAAAGCAATATTGCCAAGGCTAAATAGAAAGTAGCTATAAACTTAAAAACAATTATTGAGCCTAAATTCTTAAAAATCAAATAAAATAAAAAGGCATTGAGTGCTATTGCAATCATGTTAAGTATTCCAAAAATAAACACTGGGAAATTTCTCTTAACAGCATCTTGTGGATTTTCCCAATTGAGTTTAGGGTACTTTATCCCAAAGAAAATTCCAAAGCTTGAAGAAGCATAGGAACCCAATATGGCACCACACAGCATAGATAAAATATATAGTATATTAAATTTTGTAAGGTAGGATAAAAATATTATTATGGGAAGAGTTGATACAACTTGAAAAATAGTTGAACCTAAAAGTCTTCCACTCACTTGATCTTCGTAGGCTATGGGAAGAGTCTGCATAATATAAATATTTTTGCCTTCACGAGTAATACTTGTTAAAGACAGTGGAGTCATAAAAGCTGCATAGAAAAATACTGTAAGCATAAAGGCAAAGAATAAATTAATTTTGTCAAAGCCATAAATTTCTATATTGTCGAAGAAGTTTTGAACAATACTTATATTTTCCCTTCTCTTAAAAAAAGAAAGTAATATAAAAAATGGAAGCATAAAGGAAGCAGATGCCAAATTAAAAAAGTAAACAGGCGTCCTTAATACATTGACGACATCTTTTTTTGCCAGTGAAAGAACAATTGATGTATTTTTATTTTCTCTACTGTGCCAAACCCTTGAACTTTGCACATTAGTTTTTAAAACTCCAGCAATCATTATCTTTGAAAGAGGGAAACTGAGTACATACAAAATTATTGCCATTGCAATAAGTATAAAAAAGCTTAAAGAAAAGGCAGGCAAATCACTCATTCCGTAAATTTTATTTAATAAATGAACTTGGGGGAAGAGGAGTTTTATAAAATGTACTAAATTATTTTCATTAAATATACTTGAATTTTCTGATCTATTCATAATTTGTGGCAATAAGGTTACACAAATAATTATTATAGAACCAAGGGTTTGCAATAAATTTTTCAAACCGCCAATACCTGCGAAAGCCCTCATAAATAAAATTAATAGAGTAGACAAAATTAAAATAGTAAAAATAATATTTGATAAATTCAAAAAGATAATTGAAAAAAATTTTAAAAAACTTAAATTCGCAAATCTTATTAAGGGAAATACCATTGGAACAAAAATTATAAAACTAATAACCAAGGAAGGAAGAGCAGAGCCCAAAATTTTTGAAAGATAAATATTATTTCGCCTAATTGGAAGGGGAAGAAGTATTTCCACATCTTTTGAATAATAAATTTTAGAAATAATATTTGCACTTGTAAAAATTAACACTCCAATGGAAACAAATCCAAAAAATGCCATTAGCACTGTATTTGACATGCCATTTTTAGCCATAGGTATTATAAAAGCGAGAATTAGCATTAAATATAGAAATCCAAGGTAGATAAATAGAATTGCAAGTCCAAATACTGACAAAGCTTTAAAAGATCCACCCCTTTTTGATGGCTTTTTAAGGGGAGCAATAAAATTCAAATAGAGGTCTTTTTTTAAAAGAGTCTTTAATTCTAAAAATTTGTCCATAAAATCACTCCGTAAGTTCCAAAAATATTTTTTCAAGACTTCCACTATCCTTTGCAGAAGCCCTAATCTCTTCGAGAGTTCCCTTTGCAATTAATTTGCCCTTGTTGATAATTGCAATTTCGTCGCACATTTTTTCTGCAACTTCCATGACATGAGTTGAGAAGAAAACTGTGCCGCCCCTTTCGGCAAATTCTCTCATAATATTTTTTAGTCTAAAGGAACTTTTTGCGTCAAGTCCCACCATGGGCTCGTCTAAAATTAAAAGTTTTGGCTCGTGAATAAGTGCGCCAATTAAAACTATTTTTTGCTTCATTCCATGTGAGAGAGCGGAAATTGTCGCATCTAAATTTTCTTCCATCTCAAAAATTTCTGCGTATTTTTTTATGTTTTCATTTCGCTTTTCTAAACTAAGTTTAAAGACATCGGCGATAAAATTTATATACTGCCTCGCAGTCATATTGTCGTAGATGTCAGGATTGTCTGGGACATAGGCAAATTTTTTCTTTGCCTCAATTGGGTCATATAAAGTGTCGACACCATCAATTTCAATTTTTCCTTGGTCCTGTCTTAACATGCCAACTATCATTTTAATTGTAGTAGTTTTGCCTGCACCATTGGGGCCTAAGAAACCATAGACAACACCATTGGGCACCTCTAAGTTTAGATCATCAACTGCAATCTTTGTTGCAAAAAATTTCTTTAAACTTTCTATTTTAATCATATTGCCTCCTTGCTTTTATATCTTCAAAAATTTAAACTCCAAATTCAAATTAATATTATAATAAATTCAAGGCAACGTCAACTCTATTTTGAAAATATTCTAAATAGTCCTGTAAAATAATTTATAGAATAATGAAAATTTTATGAATACATCAATATATTTTTAAAATAACTGAAAGCTCCTATATATAAACGATAAATATAAATGGAGAACTTGACTTTAGTTAGTTTTCTTGATATTCTAATAAAGAAAAAATGAATTGCATAAAAACTTTTATGTTGATGATGGAGGGCTATGTTTAATTGAATAAAAAAGAAAAAAGTATTAGAATATTAAAACTTTTATTATTAGCTAATATATTGAGAATACCCTTAGCATTTATAAAAAGGGCTATAGAAATTAAAATACATTCTCCTTTATTTACGGGGATAAGCTCATCCTTAATAATAACAATAAATATAATAGTAATTTTAATTGCTCTTATTACGGCATTTGCAGAAGACTAATATATAAAAAAGAGTACAAGTAATTTTGCGACTTGTACTCTTTTTTGATATTTATTTTATTAAAAAGTTAATGTTAGTTATTAAGCACCAAGGTAAGCTGCCTTTACAATAGGATCACTTAAAAGTTTCTTTGCAGATCCGCTCTTGACAATTTTTCCAGTCTCAAGGACATAGGCTCTATCAGAAATTTTAAGAGCTAGGTTTGCATTTTGTTCCACTAATAGAACTGTTACTCCAATCTCTTTGAAATTTTTTATTACATCAAAAATTTTTTCAACAAAGAGAGGAGACAGTCCCATAGAAGGTTCGTCCAATAAAATTAATTTTGGTCTAGTCATCATGGCACGACCCATG
Source organism: Peptoniphilus grossensis (assembly GCF_001940285.1). Taxonomy (NCBI): domain Bacteria; kingdom Bacillati; phylum Bacillota; class Tissierellia; order Tissierellales; family Peptoniphilaceae; genus Peptoniphilus; species Peptoniphilus grossensis. Next base: position 992,246 of record NZ_MJIH01000001.1, on the reverse strand, counting down.
GCAAGCATTTGTTGCTCGCCACCAGAAAGTGTGCCTGCTCTTTGATTTTTTCTTTCTTCAAGAATTGGAAATCTTTCGTAAATAACTTTTAAAATATCTTCGTCGCTTTCCCGTGGATTTTTCACAGCAAAGGCACCAAGCTTTAAATTATCTAAAACAGATAAATCTGTGAAGACTCTTCGACCTTCAGGCACTTGTGCAATTCCCATTTTGGTAATTTCATGAGCCTTTGCCTTAGTAATATCTTTGTCTAAAAATCTAAGCACACCACTTTTTTTGGGGATCAATGCCGATATACTTTGAAGAGTGGAAGTTTTTCCAGCACCATTGGCACCGATTAAGCAAACTATTTCACCTTCCTTTACTTCAAAACTTACGCCCTTTAGTGCGTGTATATTTCCATAAAATACATTTAAATCTTTTACATTAAGCATTGCTACCTCCAAGATAAGCTTCTATAACTCTAGGATCATTTATAACATTGCGAGGGAGACCTTGAGTTAGCATCCTTCCATAATTTAACACAGCAATCCTTTCACAAATGCCAAGTACAAGTTTCATATCATGTTCAATCAATAAAATTGTAATATTAAATTTGTCACGAATAAGTCTAATTGTCTCCATAAGCTCTTCTGTCTCTTGAGGATTCATTCCGGCGGCAGGTTCATCTAAGAGAAGAAGTTTTGGATTAGATGCCATGGCACGGGCGATTTCTAATTTTCGTTGATCGCCATAGGACAAAGTATTGGCAGAGAAATTTTTAAACCTATCTAAATTAAAAATTTTCAAAAATTCCATGGCACGAGTGATGCCTTCGTACTCTTCTCTCCAAAATTTTTTTGTCCTAAACATTCCATCTAATAATCCATATTTTATTTCATCATTTTGAGCAACACGAACATTGTCAAGGACAGACATATAGCCAAAGAGCCTTATGTTTTGAAAAGTTCTTGATATTCCCTTTTTCACAAGCTTGTGAGGTTGAAGACCATTTATTCCTTCGCCCTTTAAAAGGATTTCACCTTCAGTGGGAGAATAAACGCCTGTTATCATATTAAATACAGTAGTCTTGCCAGCACCATTAGGTCCAATTAGTCCAAAGAGCTCGCCTTCATTTATTTCCAAATTAAAATCGTCAACAGCTTTAAGACCGCCAAAATTTATTCCAACATTATTTAATTTCAAAACAGAAGTCATTAGTCCTCACTCCCTTCATAGTGTTTATCTATCTTTAATAATTTGTAAACGAGTCCAGTAAGGGTAAATTCTTTTCTTCCAAGTAAGCCATTAGGTCTAAATATCATGACAATAATTAAAGCTAGAGAATAGAAAATCATTCTGTACTCTGCAAACTGACGAAGAAATTCTGGAATTATAGTTAGAACTATTGCAGAAAAAATTGCACCAGTAAAGGAACCCATACCACCAAGGACAACCATTACCAAGATGTCAAAACTTCTATTGTAGTCAAAAACTTTTGCACCAATTACACCTATGTTGTGAGCATACATTGAACCAGCAATACCCGCAAAGAAAGCAGATAGTGCAAAGGCATAGGTTTTAAAATAAGTTATATTTATACCAGAAGATTCAGCTGCAATTTCGTCGTCACGAATAGATAAAATTGCTCGACCATGTTTTGATGTCATAGTGCTAAACATTATAGCAACAGAAATTATTGTAATTATATAAATAACTAAGAAGTTTTGCATAACGGGAATGCCAGATAAACCTTGTGCACCACCAGTGAATCCAAAGTATTCAATTAAAACCCTTATGATTTCACCAAAGGCTAAAGTTACAATGGCGAGGTAGTCGCCCTTTAATCTAAGGGCAGGGATGCCAATTAAAATTCCAATGATAGATGCAAAAATTCCACCTAAAAGCATTCCCATGATATAACCACCAAGTCCTGGTATAATTCCAGCTTTTGTAAAAAGGGCAGCAGTATAAGCACCTATTGACATAAAACCTGCGTGCCCCAAAGTTATTTGTCCAAGGTTTCCCACGGTGATGTTAAGAGAAACGGCGAGGACTATATTTATTAAGACAAGTCTTAAAACACTCATGGCATATCTATTTAAGATGCCGACATAATTTAGACCAATAACTATAAAATAAAATAGTGCAAGAAGTATTACACTTAAAACCATTATTCCCTTTTTTTCTCTAGTCATTATACTTTCTCCTTTTGATTCTTGCCAAGTAAGCCATTAGGTTTAACAAGTAACACTACAATTAAAAGACCAAAGACAATTGCATCAGCAAGTTTTGAAGAAACATAGGCCTTTATAAGAGCTTCCACAATTCCAATGATGATTCCACCAATAACGGCACCGGGAATAAGACCAATGCCGCCAATAACTGCGGCAGTAAAGGCCTTTATGCCTAACATAGATCCCATTAAAGGATAAACTTGTGGGTAGGCACTGATGTATAAAACAGAGGCCACTCCAGCAAGGGCAGATCCAATTGCAAAAGTAAGGGACAGTATAGTGTCAACATTAATTCCCACAAGACTTGCAGCACCATAATCTTCACTAGTGGCAATCATAGCCTTGCCATATTTTGTATTTTTCATAAATAATTGCAAAATAACAGTGAGTATGGCTGTGGTAATAATAGTTACATAAGTAGAAGGAGCAATGTTTATTTCTCCAATATTAATAATACCTGATTTAAAAATTGGAGGAACAGATTTTGCACCTGCACCAAAAATTTTCATAAAAGAATTTTGTAATAGTAAACTCACGCCAATAGCAGTGATTAAATTTGCAATTCTAGGACTATTTCTAAGCGGTTTATAGGCAAGCCTTTCTATTAATACGCCAACAACAATGCAGACTAATATTGATGGAATAATAGCAAGATAAAAGGGAAGACCAGCACTTAGAAGAAGACCAGAGATAGCATAGATAGCAGTATAAGATCCAATCATTATAATTTCGCCATGAGCAAAATTTATAAGTTGAGCAATGCCATATACCATTGTGTAGCCAAGCGCAACAAGAGCATATACAGAACCTAAACTAAGTCCATTTAATAGTTGATTTATAAAACTCATAGAGCCTCCTTAAAAATTAATAAAAAAGACAAGCATAAGCTTGCCTTTGCTTTTATTATTCAGCTGAAACTAAACTGTTAAAAGTATATGAGCCGTCCTTAATTTCTATAATAGTTGCAGATTTTACAGGGTTGTTGTTTTCACCAAACCTCAAATCTCCAGTAACGCCACTAACTTCTACAGACTTTAGAGCCTTAACTATTTCAGCAAAGTCCATAGAAGCGGACTTTTCTATTGCCTCTTTATAAATATAAACTGTGTCATATCCAAGAGCAGAGAATGCAGAAGGATCTTCATTATATTTTTCCTTGTAAGCATTTACAAAGTTTTGAACCTTTTCGCTAGTATCGTGAACTGAGTAGTGATTAGTGAAGTAAACACCATTTAATAAGTCTTTTGAACCTTCGTCAATAACAGCAAGCACTCCATCCCATCCATCAGGACCAATAATTTTAGACTCAATGCCAAGGTCTCTAGCTTGCTTAATAATTGAAACATCTTTTTCGTAGTATTCAGGCACTATAATTACATCGGGTTTTTCTTTATCAATATTTGTAAGTTGAACCTTGAAGTCAACATCACTATCGCCATAACCTTCATCAGCAACAACCTCAAGTCCCTTAGATTTTGCTTGCTCAATGAAAGCATCAGCAACACCATTAGAGTAATCGTTAGAAGTATTTCTAAGGATTGCAACTGTCTTTGCCTTCAAGTTGTCACAAGCAAAGTTTGCTAAAATTTTTCCTTGAAGAGGATCAGTAAAGCAAGTTCTAAAGACATTGTCTTTATTTTCTGTTATAGGAGCACTAGTTCCTGTTGGAGTAATTATAGGAATTCCATCTTGAGAAGAGTTTTCTGCAACTGCAAGGGAAGGTTTCGAAGTAATAGCGCCGATGATGACATTATTACCACCTTCAACTAATTTGTTGTAAACAGTAACTGCTTCAGTTGGATCACCCTTGTCGTCTTCAGAGAGGTATTCAATTTGTTTTCCGCCAATACCGCCAGCTGCATTTATTTCCTCCACTGCCAGCTTAACACCTTTGTCAGCAGAATTACCATAGACAGCAGCAGAACCAGTCTTTGGAATAATTCCTCCAATTTTAATAACATCTCCATTGTCGGGAGCAGCAGAAGTCTTTTCAGCTCCGCCTCCACAGGCTGTAAGTAATGCAGCAAGTGAAAGGACACATAATATTTTTTTCATCGTCGTCATCTTTCTTACCTACCTTCTTAAAAAATTTTCATCTCAACTAATAAGTGTTTAACATATATCAACTGTTTAATTAAGATATTTTTTTTATTATAACAATTTATGCAAAAAGGTCAATAGAAAAAGACAAATTTATTGTAAATTAATACATTTTTTAGTTATCTAATCATATTATCAACTTAAACAAAATTTAAGATTTGAAATTAATTGTCTATAGATTTTATTTAAGTAATGTTACAAATATATTAAATTTATTAAAATTTCATAAAGTGCTAAAACTTTTTGTTGATATTGGGTATAATAGCACTAAAGAAAATGTTTTTATATCATTTAATTTTATAACGAGGAGGAGAGTTTATGAAAAACAAGAAAGTACTTAGTCTATTACTTGCGGGAGTAATGATTACGGCAATTCCATTTAATGTATTTGCAGGTACTAAAGAGGTACAAGAAGGACCAAATACTGAAGTAACAGCGTCTGCTGAAGAACCTGAAAAACTTGAAGTTGGTGAAGAAGAAGTTCCTGAAGCATTAAGGGCATCACAAGAAGATCCTTTTATTGTTACTTTTAATTCAGATGGAAGTGAAGTGAAAAAAGAACCTGTTAAAAGTGGAGAAACAGTAACTAAACCAGAAGACCCAACAAAAGATGGCTATATTTTTAAAGGTTGGTACGATGGAGATACAAAAGTAACATTCCCTTATGAAGTCACAAGAAGTGTAACTTTAACAGCAAAATGGGCAGAAAAATTTACAGTTACTTTTAATTCAGATGGTGGAAGTGAAGTACCTTCTCAGGATGTTGAAAGTGGACAAAAAGCAAATGAACCATTAAAACCAAAAAAAGAAGGCTATACTTTTAAAGGTTGGTACGATGGAGATACAAAATTTGATTTCAACACTGCTATTACAGGAGACAAATCTTTAAAAGCAAAATGGGAAAAAGATGTACCAGTTACAAAAGTTCTTTCTATTTCTGAAAGATATTATGACAAGGGAAGATTTTATGGCAAAGTAACTGCGGATGGAGATGCAGTAAAAGGCGCTACTGTTAAATTATATGATTATGACGGAGACTATACAGGAAAATCTGATGTAACAGATGCTAATGGATATTTTGATATCTATGTAGGCGATTACTACTATGGATATTATGATGACGATTATTATGGATATTATCGCTATGATAGTATAAAAGATAAATACTATTACTATGATTCTAAGGGAGACAGACAATATATAAATTATACTCCATATAATTATAGATATTACAATGATAGATACTATAATGGCAGATATTATGGTGGATATCTTTTAGCAACTAGCGATGATTATGAAACATCTTCTAAATATTATCTAAATGACGGAAGATATTGGGACGGATATTACAGAGATTATAGATATTATGACAGATACGACAAAAAAGTTTATCCAACTGATATCTCTAGAACAAATTATTCAACTAGTGGATATCTAAAGGGATATAGCAACAGTACTGTATATGTATATGACGATGGAACTTATCTTGGCAGCGATGTAATTGACTCAAAGGGATACTTTAAAGTAACTTGGAATAGTCCTTATGTTTCTACTGGAAGAACTTTAGACTATTATGTAAATGGAACTTACAAAGCAGATAATGGATATTCAATTATTCCAACTGTTAACGCAGTTTCAGCTGGAGCAAAATATGTAAGAGGTAATGCAGGATTTAATGCAACTGTAACTGTATATGATGCAAGTGGAAATACACTTGGAAGTACAACTGCAGGAGATACTGGCATTTACAATGTAGTATTAAACAGAGAATTGAGAGCTGGAGAAACTATTAAAGTTGAATCTAAGGAATCTGGCAAAGTTTCAAGAAGTACTGAATATAAAGTTGGTGGAGTAGCTGTTTCTACAGAAAAAGTTAACCAACCTTCATATATCGCAGGTTTCCCAGATGGAACATTTAAACCATCTAAGGAAGTTACGAGAGCAGAAGCTGTTAGAATGTTTGTTAAACTTGTAAATAATGGAGAAGAACTTCCAAGCAATCCAAAGACAAGTTTTAAAGACGCAAACAATGCTTGGTATTCAGATGAAATTAACTACGCAGTTTCTAAGGGCTTTATCAAGGGTTACTCTGACAACACATTTAAACCAAATCAAGCAATCACAAGAGCAGAATTTGCACAAATGATTTCTGTATTTGTTAAAGATGGTTATCCAGGAACTGGATCATTTAAAGACGTAAAAGGTCACTGGGCATCTGATGCAATCAATGAACTTTACGGAAATAAGAACATCAAAGGTTACTCTGATGGAACATTTAAGCCAGATCAAAAGCTTACAAGAGCAGAAGCTGTAACAATTTTAAACTCTGTATTTGGCAGAAATACTAAATCAACATCTTTCACAAAGGTTAGTGAAAGCGGATTAAAGAAATTTACAGATGTACCAAAGAGCCACTGGGCATATTATGAAATCCTAGATGCTTCTAATGGACACAATGCAGCTAAAACTGGAAGTTCAGACGAAGTAAGTGTATGGCAATAAATTAAGTTTTAAATTTAAAAATTAAAATTTAATAAAGAAAGCGGCAGGATATCTTGCCGCTTTTTTGCTTTAAACATATTTAATGGATAAATGCAAATAAATTAAATTGATATAGATGATATACTAGAAAATATTTATATTTTAAGTGAGTGTAAGTTAAATTATTTTAAATAGAAGATAAAAGAAGATAAAAGTTTTAAAATTTTAATTATTTCCTTGGCATCAACACATTATAGAAATAAAAATCACAGAAAAAGTTATTGATATATGGTGATGTTAAATATATTTGAAAAAGCTTAAAAATCAAAGAAACTTCAAAGTTAATACTTTATCTTTATAAAGAATTACAAGAGTTTTTAAAAGCATCTATTTTTGGGTATAGTATAGATAACAAATACTTATAATTTATATTTTATAGGAGGTAATTATGAAAATATTAGTGCCAATCGATGGATCAAAGAGTTCAAAAAAATCAATAGAGGTAGCAAGAGATATGGGACAAAAACTAGGGGCAGATCTTATTATTTTGACTGTTACTCCAGAAACTTCTATCTTTGAACAATATCCAGCCAATTTTAATTTTACACTTGAAATAGACAAGGCTAATGTTGAAAGAGCAGAGATGATACTTAAAGATGCAGAAACGGATTTAAGCGGATATCCAAACAAAGTTGAAACTTTTTACACTTCTGGAAATCCTGGTGAACAAATTTGTAAGTTTGCTGAGGAAAAAGATGTTGACTTTATTATAATGGGCAATAGGGGACTAGGTGCTTTTTCTAGGACGCTTTTAGGTTCTGTATCCAATAAAGTAATAAATCATTCAAAGAAATCTGTACTTGTAGTTAAGTCAGATATTTAATAAGGGGCGGTTATCCGCCTTTTATTTTTTGATTTTTAAGAGAGAAAATAATTTCAATTAATATTTTGTAAAATTTTATAAAAATACTATTGTTATTTATATTTTTTCAAACTCAAAGTTAGTTTTATATACTTTTAGTTAAACAATGATAAAAAACACCTTGTATTTTTTGTTTTTAATTAGAAAAAGTTTACTTTATTTTCAATTTCAAATTTGTGGCAAATTTATTTATTGCTTGTTTTTTTAGTTAAAGATGCCTTGAAAAACAAGCACATAATGTTATAATAGAAATAACGTATGTTAATTAAATAACATTCTTTATAATAATTGTTAGGGGGATTTTAAATGGATTTTAGAATGGACAAGGAACATCTATTGTTACAACAAATGTATCGTGCATTTGCTGAAACTGAAGTTGAACCTGTTGCTGCTGATGTAGATGCAACAGAAGAAGTTCCTATGGAAAATGTTAAAAAAATGGCCAGATATGGTTTCTTTGGAATACCATTTCCTAAAGAATATGGTGGACAAGGTGCAGATTATTTAGCTTACGCTATGGCAGTAGAAGAACTTTCAAAGAAATGTGCTACTACTGGTGTAATTGTTTCTGCTCATACTTCACTATGCTGTGCTCCAATTTATGAAAATGGAACAGAGGAACAAAAGAGAAAATACTTACCAGATTTATTAGCAGGTAAAAAAATCGGTGCCTTTGGTCTTACTGAACCAGGTGCTGGTACTGATGCAAGCGGTCAAAGAACAACTGCTGTACTTGATGGTGATGAATATGTACTTAATGGATCAAAGATCTTTATTACAAATGCAGGATTTGCTGATGTATTTGTAATTATCGCAATGACTGATAGATCTAAGGGAAATCACGGAATTTCTGCGTTCATAGTTGAAAGAGGAACTCCAGGATTTACAGTTGGTGAACCAGAAGACAAGATGGGTATCAGAGGTTCTTCTACTTGTGAGCTTATCTTTGAAGATTGTAGAATTCCTAAAGAAAATCTTTTAGGAAGAGAAGGCAAAGGATTTAAGCTTGCAATGAAAACTCTTGATGGTGGTAGAATTGGTATCGCATCTCAAGCTCTTGGCATTGCAGAAGGTGCAATTGACGAAACAGTTAAATACACTTCTGAAAGAAAACAATTTGGAAGAAGAATTTCTCAATTCCAAAACACTCAATTTGAACTTGCAGATATGAAAACTACTGCGGAAGCAGCTCAATTATTAGTTTATAGAGCAGCTGATGCTAAAGGTAATGGCGAAGCTTACGGACATTATGCAGCTATGGCTAAATTATTTGCAGCAGAAGCAGCAAGTGATATAACTAGAAGATGTCTTCAATTATTCGGTGGATACGGCTACACTCGTGATTATCCAATTGAAAGAATGATGAGAGATGCTAAGATCACTGAAATTTACGAAGGTACATCTGAAGTAATGAAGATGGTTGTATCTGGCTGGATGGGCGTTAAATAATCGGAAGGAGTATTATAGATGAATATAGTAGTATGTATTAAACAAGTACCTGATACTAATGAAGTTAAACTTGACCCTGTTACTAACACTCTTATTAGAGAGGGCGTGCCAAGTATTATAAACCCTGATGATAAATCAGGACTTGAGGTTGCACTTAGACTTAAAGATGAAAATCCAGATACCCACGTAACAGTTTTATCAATGGGACCGGGACAAGCTGAAGTTGCATTAAGAGAAGCTCTTGCAATGGGAGCAGATGAAGGAATCCTTGTAAGTGATAGAGCCTTTGGTGGAGCTGACACTTGGGCTACATCTTGTACAATCACTGCAGCACTTGAACACTTAGATTATGATTTAATTATCTGTGGTAGACAAGCTATCGATGGAGATACTGCACAAGTTGGGCCACAAATTGCTGAACACATTGGAATTCCACAAGTTTCTTATGTTGAAGAACTTGAACTAGACAAAGATATGAAGGGTATAACTGTTAAAAGACAATTTGAAGATAGATATCACATAATCAATGTTAAATTCCCATGCTTAATCACTGCAATTGCAGAATTAGCAGAACCTAGATATATGACGATTGGTAAAGTTTTTGAAGCTTACCAAAAAGAAATCAAAGTTTGGGGTCTTGAAGATATTAAAGACAAACTCGATATGGCAAACATAGGGCTTAAGGGATCACCTACTAAGGTTAAAAAATCCTTCCCTAAACAAGGAAAAGGTAAAGGTGTTCTTTTAACTGACCTTACTGCTGACGAAGCAGCTCAAGCTATCGTTGCTAAACTTCAAGAAAAGTATATTATCTAATTGGGGGTTTAAAAATGAGTAAAGATGTATTTGTATTTGTAGAACAAAGAGACAATAAACTTGAAAAAGTTGGAATAGAACTTTTGGGAAAGGCTAGAGAACTTGCTGACGATCTTGGACAAGATGTCGTTGCAATGTTGCTTGGTGAAAAAGTTAAAGATCATGCTGAAACTCTTATCAGACATGGAGCCGATAAAGTTATTGTAGTAGAAGATGAAATGCTTAAAGAATATGTTACTGAACCATATGCTAAAGCAATTACAAAAATTATAAAGGAAAAAGACCCTGAAATTGTAATTTATGGGGCATCATCAATAGGCCGTGACCTTGCACCAAGACTAGCAGCAAGAATTCACACAGGACTTACTGCTGACTGTACTAAACTAGAAATAGATGAAGAGTCTAAAAATCTTATGATGACAAGACCTGCCTTTGGCGGTAACTTAATGGCAACAATCCTTTGTGAAGATTTTAGACCACAAATGGCGACAGTTAGACCCGGAGTTATGCAAGCACTTGATTCTGACAATTCTAGAAAAGGTGAAATTGAAGAAATCAAAGTTGACTTTACTGATGCCGATATGAATATTGAAATTAAAGAAATTGCTAAACAAGAGTCTCATAAGAAAGATATCACAGAAGCTAAGATATTAGTATCTGGTGGTCGTGGAATTGGTGGACCAGAAGGATTTAAACCTCTTCAAGAACTTGCTGATAAATTAGATGCAGAAATTTCTGCATCAAGAGCATCTGTAGATTCAGGCTGGATAACTAAAGATCACCAAGTTGGACAAACTGGTAAGACAGTTAGACCAGAACTTTACTTCGCAATGGGAATTTCTGGAGCAATCCAACACGTTGCAGGTATGGAAGATTCTGACCTTATTATCGCTGTCAACAAGGATCCAGAAGCAGCAATTTTTGAAGTTGCAGATTTAGGCGTAGTTGGCGACATTAATGCAGTTGTTCCAAAGCTTATTGATGCAATTGAAAGAGAACAAAGAATTAAAGCTGAAATTTAATTTTTAAATAAATTTAGAGGTTACCTTTTCGTAACCTCTTTTTTATTCAGATTATAAAAGTTGAGGAAAAGATATATTAAATACTTAAAAGCACTTGGATTTTGCGTGCAAAAGTGGTAAAATTTATTTCAATAATTTTTATTTTAGTGTAACAAATGGAGGGAAGATAATGGATAAGTCTTATGTTTTTTATAATGGAGAAATCGTTGAAGAGGAAAAGGTATCAGTAAGCATTAGATCTAGAGTTGTAAACTATGGACTAGGTGTTTTTGAAGGTATTCGTGCTTATTGGAGCGATGAAGATCAAGAACTTTATGGATTTAAATTAATTGAACATTACAAAAGATTTTTACAATCAGCAAAGGTAGTTAATTTAAAAATAGATTATACTGCAGAAGAACTTGCAGACTTTACAATTGAACTTTTGAGAAAAAATGGATATAAACAAACCACTTATATAAGGCCTATCGCTTATAAAGATACTAAAACAGTTGGAGTTAGTATTGAAGGACATGAAGATGACGTAGTGGCAATTTATTTGCAACCAATGGGCAAGTACATGGAACAAGAGGAATTTAGAGTTAAAGTTTCGTCATGGGTAAGAATTGCAGACAATATGCTTCCACCAAGAACTAAGGCTACGGCAGGTTATCTTAACTCAGCACTTGCATCGCTAGAAGCTAAGAGAGCGGGATATGATGAGGCTGTATTGCTAAATAGAAATGGATATGTATGTGAGGGTCCAGGTGAAAATATCTTTATTTATAAAAAGGGAAAACTAATTACACCACCTGCTTCAGACGATATATTAGAAGGTATTACAAGAGATGTAGTAATGCAGCTTGCAAGGGAAGAACTTGGAATTGAATGTGTAGAAAAGTCAATAGCGAGAACTGAACTTTACAATGCAGATGAAGTTTTCTTCTCTGGAACAGCAATGGAAGTTGCACCTGTAGTTGAAGTCGATGGTATAAAAGTTGCTGATGGCAAATCAGGCGAAGTTTGTATGAAGTTAAAGGAACTTTTTGCAGATATAACACATGGTAGAAATGAAAAATACAAAGATTCATTGAGACCAGTTTATGGCAAATAAAAATTTTAAATATTTATATAAAATGATTTTTATTTTATAAACTTATAGAAATCGGTGTAGCTTATTGTCTATGCCGATTTTTTGTTGAAAATATTTATTTAAAAATAAAAGATACAAAATTCAAATATGATATAATTCTTTTAAAATAGTCTAATTATAGTTTTAATATTTTTGGGTAATTTATTACATAGAGAGGTGATTAAGTGGCGAAGCAATACACCAAAAATCTAATCAAGAGGGAGTTTTTGAAACTACTTGAAGAAAAAAGTTTTAGCAGTATTACGATATCTATGCTTTCAGAAAGATGCGAGATAAATAGAAACACGTTTTACTATCATTATGAAGATATATACACTCTAGTGAAGGAAATTTTAAGTGATGAACTAGAAAAAGTTGATGAAGAATTTAATGAAACCTTTTCTTGGGAAAAAAGCTTGATTCACGCCTCTTCTTTCTTAATGGAGAACAAAAAAGCAGCACAGAATCTTTTCAAATCTATTGAAAAAAGTGACAGAGACAATTACCTTTACCAAGTTTGTGAGTCTGTAATGGAAAAATATGTGGAGAACGAATGTAAATCCAAAAATATTTCTGCAAAGAAAAGAGACAAAAGACTAGTGACAGATTTTTATCGTGCAGCGCTTGTTGGATTATTAGATAATTGGATTCAGGATGGAATGAAGGAGTCGCCCGAAGATATGATTTATCGCATTGGCAAACTCTTTGATGGAAATATTGAGAGATCTCTTCGAATTAGCGAGGATCTAGATGAAGTTTAATAAAATTAAAAACTATAATTGCTTGAGAATGTACTGAGGACATAATCATTGTTCGGGTTTAGAAGTTTAGTACACTCTCAAGCTTTTTTATTTTTTAAATTTTATAGTGAGAACTTGTGCAAAATATATAATTTGTCTAAAAACTAGTCAATGCAACTTTACTATCTTAAATTAATACAAAGCAGAAGTATTATCTGATGTGAACCAAATATTTCCAGGGTAGAATAAAGATAAAGAAAAAGAAATAAAATTAATGGAGGTAAGTTATGGAAATTAAGACATTTGACGAAAGACTAAAACTTGGTAATGGAGATTATGACAGACTTGTAAACTCTAGAAAACCTAAGGGAATTGATGAAAAGAAAGCTTATATCATAGGTACAGGAATCGCTGGATTATCAACTGCTGGCTTTTTAATTAAAGACGCAAAAATGGATCCTTCAAAGATCGTGTTTTTAGAAAAAGATGATATAGCTGGTGGAGCACTTGATGGTAAAGTTCTTCTAAACAGTGGCTATGTTGCAAGGGGTGGTCGTGAAACGGGTAACCGCTTTGAAACATTGTGGGATATTTTAAGTGTAATTCCTTCAAGAGAAAATCCTGAAATGTCAATTTTAGATGATCTATATTACACTAATCTTGACGATCCTAACTTCAGCAATTGTCGTATTACAAAAAACAATGGTCAACGCTATGATAATGGAAAATTTAATCTTTCAAAAGATGTAATTAAAGAAATTATTCATTTAATTTTGACACCAGATGAAAAATTACAAGGTATATCTGTTGAAGAAGTTTTATCTGATGAATTTTTAGAAAGTGATTTTTGGACATATTATAGAACGATGTTTGCCTTTGAAAATTGGCATTCAGTACTTGAATTAAAATTGTATATAAATCGTTTTATTCACTTAGTCGGTGGATTGCCTAACCTTTCAGCATTACAATTCACAAGATATGATCAATATGAATCTATTGTAGTACCTATGATGAAATGGTTAAAGGATAAGGGTGTTAAAACTGAATACAATTTTGAAGTTAGTGATATAGAATTTAATATTACAAAGGATAAAAAAGTTGCTACTAAAATTATCGCATCTGATTCAAAGACAGGTGAAGATAAGTCAATTTCACTTACAGAAAATGATCTTGTATTTGTAACTACAGGTTCTTTAGTAGAATCATCAGTTTATGGCAACAATAATAAGGCACCAAGCATTGACATTGATACAGAAGAAAGCTTTAAATTGTGGAAAAATATTGCTAAAAAATCTGATGATTTTGGACATCCAGAAGTTTTCACATCAGATATTGACAAAACAAATTGGGAATCAGCAACAGTAACTGTAAAGAGCAAAGAAATTTCATCTTATATTGAAAAAATAACTAAGAGAAGTCCTTACACGGGAAAAGTTGTAACTGGTGGAATTGTATCTGTACTTGATTCAAATTGGTTAATGAGTTGGACAATTAATCGTCAAGGACAATATATTGGACAACCAGAAGATGAAATAGCTGTTTGGGTATATGCACTCTTTACTGATAAAGAGGGAGATTATATTAAAAAACCTATGAAATTCTGTACTGGTGAAGAAATTGCAAAAGAATGGCTATACCATATTGGAGTACCTGAAAGCGACATTGATAGGCTTGCAAAAGAAACTTCAACTGTTCCTGTATTCATGCCATATATTACAGCACAATTTATGCCAAGAAGTTTTGGAGACAGACCTTATGTTGTTCCTAAAAATGCAGTCAACTTTGCTTTTCTAGGACAATTTGTTGAAACACTTGACAATCCAGGTCGTGATACAGTATTTACAACAGAATACTCTGCAAGATGTGCAATGGAAGCAGTGTATGTATTAACAGGTGTAGAAAAGAAAGTACCAGAGGTATTTGCATCAAGATATGATATTAGATATGTATTGGCAGGAGTAAGCGTATTAAATGATGGTGAAAAGCCAGAATTAGATCTACCTTTTGGTGCAGATGCGATTGTAGGAAAGAAAATTGCAGGCACAGAAATCGAAAAAATGCTTAAAGAATATAATTTGATTTAAAAGATAAATTAAAAATAAAAAAGAAAGAATGCCAGTTCTGAAAAGGACTGGTTTTCTTTATAATAGTCGCAATTTAATGTTGTCTAATTAGCACTTAAAAATGTAGATATTTATAAAGAATATTGATATGAAAAATTATAGCATCATATGAAAATTTATTGTTATATAGTTTTGAAT
This sequence comes from Peptoniphilus grossensis, assembly GCF_001940285.1. Taxonomy (NCBI): domain Bacteria; kingdom Bacillati; phylum Bacillota; class Tissierellia; order Tissierellales; family Peptoniphilaceae; genus Peptoniphilus; species Peptoniphilus grossensis. The sequence goes on along the minus strand of NZ_MJIH01000001.1, from coordinate 977,128 downwards.
TTTAAATTTTTGAAGTATGTATGAAGCAATAAATATTGTAAAAACATGACCTTAAATGGTATCATATAGAAGGTGATACTATGAAAAAGATAATACTTGCCTTGGCTTTGGGAGGACTTTTAATTTTCTCCGGTTGTGGCGATAAAAATGTTAATAATAAAAATTCAAATCAAAAAAACAATAATTCAATTTCTCAAGAAGTTAAAAAAGATGGAGAAAAACACGAACTGGAATTTTACGATACCTTTGATACTGTTATAAATATTGCAATTTTTTCTGATTCCGATGATTTTGCAAATGAAAATTTGGGATATGCAAAGGGAAGGTACGAAGAACTCCACAAACTTTTTGACAATTATAAAAATTATAATGGTATTGTAAATGTAAAAACTATTAATGACAACGCAGGTGTCAAGCCAGTCGCTGTAGATAAGACATTATTTAATCTTATAAAAAGCTCCATCGACGATTATAATAATATTTCTCACAAAACTAATATCGCCCTTGGGCCTGTAACCAAGCTTTGGAATGAGTACAGAGATCTTTATGAGTCTGGAAAGACTAAAGAAGAAGTTATAAAGCTAAAGGGAGAGGCAATTCCTAGCGATGAGGAGTTGGAAAAGCTACGTCCTTTCATAAAGGTAGAGAACATAAAACTAAATGAAGATACAAGAGAAGTCTATATTGACAAGGGTATGAAGCTTGATTTAGGTGCAACTGCCAAGGGATTTGCAACTGAGATTGTAGCAAAGGAACTTGAGGAAAGAGGAGTTAAGTCGGCGGTAATTTCTGCTGGTGGAAATGTTAGAATAATTGGAAAGCCAGTTGATGGTCGTGATAATTTTAAAATTGGGATTCAAAATCCTGATATGGAAAGTGAAAATTCAATTATTGCCGTTGTAAATGTAACTAACACTTCTATTGTAACTAGTGGCGATTATCAAAGATATTTTGATTTAGATGGCAAGAGATATTGTCACATAATAGACCCTGACACTTTAAAGCCCGCAACAGACTTGAAATCTGTAACTATTATTAAGGAAGATTCAGGACTTGCTGACTTTTTATCTACAGCTGCTTTTAATTCCACAGGTGAAGGTATAGAGTCTTTGTCAGAAAAAACTAATTCTGCAATTATCTGGGTGGATAAGGACATGAACTTAAAGATGACAGAAAATGCAGCTAAGTACATTGACCATTAGGAGTTATCATGAGAAATAACACTAGAGGTTTAATTTTTCACATCTTAATAATTTTTATAACTTTTGCCATGGCTGCTATAATTAATATAAGTAGCAGCGTGAGAAGTTTAGTTTATGGGAATATTTTTTTTAAATATATTTTAGTTGCCGCAATTTTGCTGTTATATTACAATTTTGGAAAACTGCTTTCAAAGAGAAATGCAAGGAGTATTGATTTTTTTGCAGGTAATTTAATATTCTTAATAGGATTAATTTTATTTGCCTTTGGTTTTTTAGGGCTTGGAAGAAAAATTTTTGAAGCTTCAGTTGGAGGGAGTTATTGGAAATTTCCTCTGGAATTCTTTTTGATGCCAGAAGTTTATGCTATTAAGGTATTGGGAATAAATTACAATGCCATAAGTCTTCTTATTGCTACGTTAATACCGAGTTTTATTTATGGAATCAGCATAAAAATTTCTAGAGCAAAGATGATTAAAAGAAATAGACTTAAAAACAGAAGAAAATAGGAGGATACATGAAAAATTCAATTTACAAATACGACAGTGAAGAGCTTTACAATCACGCTGTCAATAGATTAAGGGATTTTGGTGTTGAACTAATAGAAATTGCAAAGTTGGTACAGGAATTGCAGGGCGAATATATCGAGAATCTTGATCTTGATAGATGTCTTGACAGTGTAAAGAGTGTAATAAAAAAGAGGGATTCCGTTCATGCAATTCTAACTGGACTTGCCCTTGATGACTTGGCAAATGAAGGAAAATTACCGGAACCAATTCAATCAATAATTCACGACGACGAAGGATTATATGGAGTTGATGAGATATTAACTCTTGGAATTGTGAATATGTATGGCACAATTGGTCTTACAAACTTTGGCTATCTCGACAAGAAAAAAATTGGGATAATAAAAGAACTTGATGAAAAGAAAAAAGCGGAAAGAGTAACTACCTTTGCAGATGACTTGGTGGCAGCAATTGCTGCAGCTGCATCTGCAAGAATAGCACATCAAAATAGAAAATAATTATAAAATGCGGAAGGTTTTATTGTGATAATCGATGAGACCTTCTTTTTTTAGTTTAGAAAGTTCACGGGAGAGGGAGGAGCGGTTTAAATTTAAAAATTGTGCTAGTTCTGTTATGTTAAAGTCAATGGTAAAGTATTTTGAGTGACTTTTACGGGCTTGCGTTGACAAGAAATACAAAATTTTTGCACGAGAAGTGGGAAGGGTCAAAAGATTTAATTTGTCGCGCATAAATAAATTTTTGCCAGCAAGAATTTTTATTAAATTATCCTTAACTTTTTCCTTTGATTTTAAATTTTTACTTGAAAAAGAATTGTAGTCGAAGAAAATTATTTCTGTATCCATAGTTGTAACTACGGATAGCGGAATTTCCCTTACGCCCTTGATTAAAATTGACTCGGCAAAAAGTGCAGGCGCAGATAATTTTGATAAAATAGTTTTGTTGCCAAAGACATCGTCCATTTCTAGATCCACTTGTCCCTTTAATAGTATGCCAAAGTAATTTATGTGATCTCCCACGCTAAAGATAGTACTTTTATTTTTATAAACTTTTATATCTGAAAGATAATTTTTAACTTCATCAAGTTCTACTTCATTTAAATTGTTGAATAATTGTAGATTTGTAAGTATATTTGAAATTTCCATATAACACCTCATCTATATTTTAACATTAAAGGGATAATAATATTAAAAAAATCACATGATTATTGAAGAAGTAATTGTTAAATGTTAAACTATCTATATAGAAATCTTTAGGAGGATATATGAAAGTTACTATTTGCATGGGTGCTAGGTGCACTCTTATGGGAGCTAATGCTATATACGACGCAGTAGAGTACTTACAAGACCATTTGTGTGGGCCTGAGTCTGAACTTTGTTCTGCAGAAAATTTGGAAGTTGAATTTGCACATTGCTTAAATTATTGCAAGATTCACAACAACGAAGCATCGCCAGTTGTTATTGTAGATGACGAAATTATGCTAAAGGCTACCGCTCAGGAAGTTAGTGCAAAAATTATTGATAAATTAAGGATATAGTAAGGGGAAGAGATGAAAGAAACATATGGAACACTTGTCGATATCAGAAGAAAAGTTTTTGCTGAAGTTGCAAGAATTGCATATAATGATATAGATATTTCCGCCCTAGAAGAGTCCAGCTACAAAATTGTGCCTGGCGAAGTGGCGAGATATAGAAGTGATATTTTTAGAGAAAGAGCAGTTGTTGACGAGAGACTTAGGCTAGCTATGGGTCTAGATGTTAGAAAAATTGGCGTATTTAAAAATGTAACTGATGGTTTTGACAAAGTAGACATAGACACAAATGCTTATGAAAAACCTCTTATAAATGTAATAAAATTTGGTTGTGAAGCTTGTCCAACTAAGGCATATTACACTACGGATAATTGTAGAAAATGCCTTGCACATCCATGCATAAATGTATGTCCAGTAAATGCAATTTCTATGGGAAAGGACAGAACTATAATTGACAAGGACAAGTGCGTTAAGTGCGGCAGATGTCAAGATGCCTGTCCATATTCTGCAATTGTAAAGTACGAAAGACCATGTGCAGCAGCCTGTGGTGTAAATGCAATTGATTCAGATGAATATGGAAGAGCTGAAATAGATCAAGATAAATGTGTTGCATGTGGAAGGTGTATTGCGGAATGTCCCTTTGGAGCAATTTCTGACAAGACACAAATTTTCCAATTGATAAAGGCAATAAAAGCTGGCAAAAAAGTTTATGGAGCTATTGCACCTTCATACATAGGACAATTTGGTGCGAATACAAGTGCAAAACAAATAATAGAAGCAATAAAATTACTTGGTTTTGAAGATGTAGTAGAAGTTGCTCTTGGAGCGGATTTAACAACTCTTCATGAAGCAAAGGAATATCTCGAAAGGGTGCCTGAAGATATACCATTTATGGGTACAAGTTGTTGCTTTTCATGGACGCTTATGATAAAAAATGAATTTCCAGAATTTTTTGATCAAGTTTCTGACTCAGGTTCGCCAATGAGGTACACGGCAAATCATATAAAGGCAAAGGATCCCGATGCAGTAGTAGTATTTATTGGACCTTGCACTTCGAAAAAATTAGAGGCAATTGATACAAAAGTAAAATCCGATGTTGACTTTGTAATAACTTTTGAAGAACTTATGGGAATGTTTGTAGCAAAAAATATTGAACCATCAGAAATAAAAGTTGAAGAAAAGGTTGAAGATGGTTCAGCACTTGGGCGAGGGTATCCAATTGCAGGTGGCGTTGCCGAATCTGTAAAAGTTGTCGCAGAAAAAATTGCTCCAGACAGGGATATTCATATTCAAGGAGCACACACACTTTCTGAATGTATGAAGATGCTAAAAATTGCAAAGGCTGGAAAGTTAGATGGATATTTACTAGAAGGTATGGCATGCCCTGGCGGATGTATCGCAGGTGTGGGGACTATTGCATCCGTAAATAGAGTTAAAAAGCAAATTGAAAAATTCAAAAAAGAATCAATTTATCAAACTCCTTTAGAAAATGTAAATATAGAAAAAGAGAGAGAAAATATATAGGAATTTAAGTATTTAATTTTACAAACTATCTAATCCAAAAGCTTGTAAAAATAAATAAAAAAATCCACCATAAATATTGACAAACTAGGCTACGTAGTCTAAAATATAGGTCATGTTTAAAAAGCCCCGGAATAATTTTTTAAACTATTTAGGAGGAAAATTCATTGAAAAGCTACATGGCTAAAGCAAATGAAGTTGAAAGAAAATGGTATGTAATTGATGCAGAAGGCAAAGTCCTTGGTAGATTAGCATCTGAAATTGCAAGCGTACTAAGAGGAAAGAGAAAACCTATCTTTACACCACATGTGGACTGTGGGGACTTTGTAATTGTAATTAATGCGGACAAAGTTGTATTGACAGGAAATAAATTAAATCAAAAAATTCACGCATATCACACAGGATATCCAGGCGGAAGAAAAGAAATTGTCTATTCTGAAATGATTAAAAAAAGACCAGAGAGAGTTATTGAACTGGCTGTTAAGGGAATGCTTCCTAAAAACAGACTTGGTAGAAAGATGATCAAGAAACTTAAGGTTTATGCTGGAAGCGAACATCCACACGAAGCGCAAACACCTGAAGTATACGAATTTTAATTGGAGGTAAGAATGGATACTATACAATATAGAGGTACTGGAAGAAGAAAAAAATCCATCGCCCAAGTTAGACTTCTACCTGGCAATGGAAAATTTACAATTAATGGAAGAGATATTGAAGAATACTTTGATTTTGAAACTCTAAGAACAGTTGCAAAAGAACCCCTTGAACTTACTGATACAGAAGGATCTTTTGATGTAATTGTTAAAGTAATCGGTGGCGGTTACTCAGGACAAGCAGGTGCTATAAGACATGGTGTTGCAAGAGCACTTCTTGAAGTTGATCCTGAATACAGATCAGTTCTTAAAAAAGCAGGTTTCTTAACAAGAGATCCGAGAATGAAGGAAAGAAAGAAATACGGTCTTAAAAAAGCAAGACGTTCTCCACAATTCTCAAAAAGATAATTTTATATTATTTTACAAAAGCCTTGGAAACAGGGCTTTTTTGTTTGCTCTAATTTAGGCTCTATGTCAAATTTTGGGAGGCTCTATAGTATCTGTTGGGTGTAAAAACTCTAATAGATATTATGGAGCTTATTTTAAATATAGTAGTTAATTATTTAATTGCAAAAGAAGAAAAGGCAAGGATAGAAAACAACAAGTTGATGTGTGCTTTAACTTTATAGGTAATATTCAACTAAATAAAAATGAAAAGAATTAAAGAACACTAATTAAAATCTTTGACTTTTCCAAAAGAATAGGGTAAATTAAACTTAACCAAAAAAAGAAGGCTAAAGAATGAGAAATAGAATTGAAGAATATAGAAAACCATTAGGTTTATCACAACATAGGCTAGGTAAGAAAATTGGAATATCAAGAATAAGTATAAATAAGATAGAAACAGAAAAAACAATACCAAGTCTAAAAACTGCAAATGATATAGCAAATGCTTTAGGGATTTGTATGTATCAGATTTTTGATTTGGACGGAGAAGAAACATATAAGTGTCATAGTCATAATTGTTGTTAAAAATTATATGACTACATCAAGAAAAAGAGAAGTGGAATTTATGAACTATAATAATCCTCAAAGGTATAAAAACGGAGATTCATTACTTTTCGATGTGGAGTTTAAAAATTTATAAAAATAAAATCGAAAGTGAGGAAAAGAAAATGTTAAAGAAAAAGTTATTTGCTACAGGGTTAGCGACTATATGATGGCAGGGTTGATGATGGTACCAACTAATAATGTATTTGCACAAGAAGGAAAATATGTTGATGAAAAAGATATAATTGTTATTGAGTCAAGTGAATTGGAACATCCAACGATAGAAGAAAATATTAAACCTAGCTTTGTAAATGATTTTAGAAATAGAAAAAAGAATGTTAGAACTTATAACGAATGGTCTCCTTTTAAAAGGGTTTCCGACAATATTCAAACAGGGAATGCAGGAGGTTCTATATCATCGAATATATCAGTTACATTTGGATGTAGTTTTTCTGGAAACATTAGTGGATTAAATATATCTACAAATGGTTCAGTTAGTAGTTCAATAGGGTATACATTAAATGTGGACAAGAATAAGAGAGTTTATATGGGTTACAGAGTGTACTATAAAGTTGAAACAGGTATAAATGAGTATTACGATATTGTTACCGGAAAAGTAATCAGATCAGATAGTTATACTGTAAAAACTCCACAATACGGGGAGTATAAGCTTATAAATTATTAAGTAATTGCTTTTTAAAATGGAGAATATTTTATGAAATTAAGTTCAACTTCCTATATTATAGCAAAAATAATTTTTATTATAGTAGCAATCTATTTGTTTTTGAATCCTGAAGTATTCGTTACAAAAGGATATCAATTATCTGTTGATGGAGCTGTTATTTGTAGAGGTATATCTCTTATATGTGCAATAAATATGGCTTCTAATTTGTTAGATAATATTTATAAAAGATAAGACTTTTAATATAATAGGAAAATAATTATAGGGTTTATTTAAAATGGAGTTATCTCTAGGGTGACTCCATTTTTGATTTTAAAAACAGTGAAGTGCCAGAAGGATATACAAGAGTGACATTTGACGCAACAGAAAAGGGAACAATAGACGGAACAAATAGATACAAGGTATTAGATATCCTAACAGGAACAACATGGAATAACGAAAAAGTAATAAAAGCAATTCCAGCAAAAGCTATCGGCAAAGATGCAACAAAAGAATTTAAAAAATGGGATAGCACAGTTCCAACAGTTGGCGAAGTAGTATCACAAGAATTTGTTGCAATTTACAAAGCAAAAACAGTGCCACCAGTAAAACCAGCAAATCCCGAAATAGTAAGACCAGTAAACCCATCAACACCATCAACGCCTAGCACAAGTCTTGATGACGAGATAGATGTTACTAATAAAAAATCTATCCTTCCAATTAACGAAGATAAAGGTACAGGCGTAATTATTAAGAACACTGACAATATAAAAGTTGTTGTAAAAGATGAAGATGGCAAGGATATCATCTGGAATGGAACTACAAAAGAAGTTGTCATAACAAGAGAAATTGCTAAATAATATTAGCGACAATTAAAAAAGGAACTGAGCTTAATGCTTGGTTCCTTTTTTAATAGGCTCTATGTCAAATATTGGGGAGACTCGTTAATTCGAGTCTCTCTTTCCATTAAAAAATCAATACTTAGGCGCTATTAGAATATCAAAACTAAAATAACTAAAAAATTACTAAAAATAGGTATAGCAAACAAAACCCCTAGGGGTTTTGCAAAATTTTCCCATTTTCATATCATTACTTACAAGCAAACATGATTCTCTTTCTAAACAAATTGAAATTTTTCATACCAAAACAATTTCTTTTTAAAGTCTTTATCTTAGTATGAGTACCTTCAAGTGGACCATTAGACCAAGGATAATCAAAAGAATTACATATCTCATCAAACCAGTTATTAAAAGCAGTGATACAAGATTTAAATTCTTTTAAATCAGATTCTTCAGCTCTTCTTATCCATTCCCTTAAAGATTTAGATGCTCTAACTCTATTGGGTTGACTTAGAACATATTGGTAAAACAGTTCCTTTAACCTATATGCTAACTTCAAATCGTTGTTTAAATCAAGCATTAAAGAAACTTCTTTAGCTTGTTCAGTTGTTAAATTAGAAGCAGGTTTTGTAAGTAGACTCCTACTTCTCTTAAAATACTTTCTAAGCTTAGAAGAAATATCTTTTTGAATCCTCTTTCTAACATTCTCTAAAGCCCATGAAACTTGTCTTATGAAGTGATACCTATCAACAATATGGATAGAAGTTTTAAAGAACCTATTCTTAACAGACTTAAAGGTATTGGACATATCACTTACAAAAAACTTAACTTCTTGTCTCTCCTTGTTAGGAACTTTTTTAAAGTATTTAAACAAAAAGTTCTTATCCCTAGTAGGCAAAATATCAATGACAGAGTGCTTATCACCATTAAGAAGAGAAGTTTGATACTTAATATTTCCACTATCACCTTTAAACTCATCTATACACAATACACTTGAAAGTTTTGCTCTTGAAACATATAAACAATGTAAAATTCTCAAAACAGTATTAGAAGAAACATTATACCTACTAGCAATAGAAGAGCTAGAATGAAGTTCATTAAATTCAGCAACAATAGCAAAAACAAGCCTATAAGTCATAGTGTGACCCTTAGCAATAAAATCAAGTTCTCTTTCAAAACGACAACCACAAGACTTACAATCATACCTAGTCTTCTTTAAATGAATAAGACATTTCTTACCATGAATATGAGTATCCTTAATCTTTTGAATCCTATGATCATGAACCCAAATCTTTGTAGAACCACAGTGAGGACAAGTATCCATCTTTGTAACAGAAGCATAAATGTGAACAAATTCCTTATCCTCACAAAAACTATCAAAAATTACATCTTTAAAACCCAACAAATTCATGTTATTATTATTTTGCACTTATATGCACCTCCTAACAAAGTTTGTTGTTATTTTAAGTTTAGGACTAAATGCGTATAAGTGCAATTTTTTTTACATAAAAATATCTGTTAGAGATTTACTCCCCAACAGATATTATAGAGCCTTTTAATATAATGATAATTTTAATGCTTGAGAGTAAAATTCCTAATAGATAAAAAGGACATTTAATAATGTATGCAAAAATTTTTTATTATATCATTGTAAAGGCGATGATTTTTCAGAAATTATTTTAAGCAAATTAATTTTAAACTCTTTTAGTTTTGGAGTAGATAATAATTTAGACTTGAAAATTCAAAATAAAAAATTGAACTTTGGATACTTATTGCAAGTTTAGGGAAATTCAGATTTTTATTTGCTGATTCTACACTTTAATTCATATTTGATGTATAATATGTAAAACTAAAGGGAGGATATTATGAAGAAGTTCAAAAGAATTTTAGTGGCAAATCGTGGTGAAATTGCAATTAGAATATTTAGGGCTGCTAGAGAATTGGGGATTCGCTCAGTTGCAATATATTCTGAAGAAGACAAGCTTGCACTTTTTAGGACTAAGGCTGATGAATCTTATCTAATTGGCAAGGGAAAGTCGCCCCTTGATGCCTATCTCGACATCGATGAGATAATTAGTCTTGCAAAGAAAAAGGGCGTAGATGCAATTCACCCAGGATATGGATTTTTGTCTGAAAATCCTGAATTTGCTAGAAAATGTGAAGAAGAAGGAATTACTTTTATAGGTCCAAGATCAGAAGTAATGGAAAAGCTTGGCGACAAGATAACCTCAAAAATTGTTGCAAAAAAAGCGAAAGTTGCAACTATTCCTGGTATTGAAAGGCCAATAAAAAATGAGGAAGAGGCAATTTTGTTTGCAAAGTCTTGCGGCTACCCTGTAATGATAAAAGCTGCTGCTGGTGGTGGCGGTAGAGGAATGAGAATTGCTGAAAGTGAAGATGAGCTCTTGGAAAAATTTGAATCTGCAAAGGATGAGGCGAAAAAAGCTTTTGGTGACGATTCGATGTTTATAGAAAAATATCTTCACAAGCCAAAACATATTGAAGTGCAAATTTTAGGCGATGAATATGGAAATATTGTCCACCTTTATGAAAGGGACTGTTCAATTCAAAGACGACATCAAAAAGTAATTGAGTACACTCCAGCTTTTTCGCTACCGAAGGTGCTTAGGGAAGAAATTTGTGAAGATGCCCTAAAAATTGCTAGATCAATTGGTTATTCTAACGCAGGTACTGTGGAATTTTTAGTGGATTCAAAGGGAGATCACTTCTTTATAGAAGTCAATCCAAGAATTCAAGTTGAACATACTGTTACAGAGATGTGCACGGACATCGACATTGTGCAGTCGCAAATTTTAATAGCCATGGGATACAGGCTTGACAGCGAAGAAATTGGAATAAAGGGACAAGATTCAATTGAACACAGAGGCTTTTCTATTCAATGTCGTGTTACAACGGAAGATCCGCTAAATAATTTTATGCCAGACACGGGACAAATTAACTTATATAGATCATCATCTGGGTTTGGAGTAAGACTTGATGGCGGCAATGGGTTTACTGGTGCAGTAATTTCTCCTTATTACGATTCACTTCTTGTAAAAGTCATTACTGAAGCAAGGACTTGGAAGGATGCAATTAGAAAGGCAAAGAGATCCTTATCTGAGTTAAAAGTTGGCGGAGTAAAGACAAATATTGGATTTTTGTTAAATGTTTTAAATACAAAGGAGTTTCAAGAGGGAATTTGTGATACAGGTTTTATCGAAGAGCATCCAGAACTTTTTGAAATAAAATCCTCAAAGGACAAAGAACTAAGGCTTATGAAGATTATTGGCGAAAGAGTTGTAAATGACAACAAAACTTTGGAAAAGAATTTTGATGTGCCACAAGTTCCAGAATTTGAAAAGAAAAATTTTGAAGGCTACAAGCAAATTTTTGACAAGCTTGGTGGGGACAAATTAAAGGAACATATTTTAAAGGAGAAAAAACTTCTTCTCACTGATACAACTATGCGTGATGCTCATCAATCGCTTATGGCGACTAGAATGAGGACTATTGACCTTGTGAAGATTGCTGAGGCACTAAACTACAACATGGACAAATTATTTTCTGTGGAAATGTGGGGCGGAGCAACTTTTGATGTTGCATACAGATTTTTGCACGAAGATCCATGGGAAAGATTAAAAATTCTCCGTGAAAAGATGCCAAATATGCTTTTACAAATGCTAATTCGTGGCAACAACACTGTTGGATACAAAAATTATCCTGACAATGTAGTAGTTAAATTTATAAAGCAATCTTCAAAAATGGAATTGATCTATTTAGAATTTTTGATTCCCTTAATTGGCTACCGGGTATGCAACTTTCTATTGATGAAGTTCTTAAAAATGGGAAAATTGCAGAGGCAACTATGTGCTATACAGGCGATATTTTAGATGAATATAGAGACAAGTATTCTATAAAATATTATGTGGACTTTGCGAAGAAACTTGAAAAAACTGGTGCACATATAATTGGAATAAAGGATATGTCAGGACTACTAAAGCCTTATGCAGCTAAGAAGTTGATAAAAAATTTGAAAGAAGAAATTGGACTGCCAATTCATCTTCACACTCACGACACTACTGGAAATGGGGTTGCAACAATTTTACAAGCAACAGAAGCTGGCGTCGACATCGTAGACACTGCGGTAAACTCCATGAGTGGACTTACTTCACAACCTGCGCTAAATTCTGTTGTAGCTGCTCTTAAAAATACAGACAGAGATACAGAAATTGACCTAGATAAAGCTGAAGATATTTCAAAATATTGGGCAGCAGTAAGACCTGTCTATGAAAATTTTGAATCTGATTTAAAATCTGGAACTACAGAAATTTATAAATATGAAATTCCTGGTGGACAATATTCAAACTTAAAACCGCAAGTTGAAAGTTTTGGGCTTGGTCACAAATTTAAAGATGTAAAGGAAATGTATAAGCGTGTAAATGAAATGGTAGGCGACATTGTAAAGGTTACTCCTTCGTCAAAAATGGTAGGCGACTTTGCAATTTTCATGGTACAAAATGATCTTACTCCAGAAAATATTTTGGAAAAGGGCAAAAACCTAGACTATCCAGATTCTGTAATGACTTATTTTAGAGGAATGATGGGTCAACCTTATGGTGGTTTTCCAGAAAAACTACAAAAGATGATATTAAAGGGAGAAACGCCAATTACAGTTCGCCCTGGTGAGCTTTTGGAAGATGAAGACTTTGATAAAATCAAAAAGCATTTAGAAGAAAAGGGAATAGAGCCAAGGGAAGAAGATTTAATTTCTTCTGCACTTTATCCAAAGGTATTTGACGATTATATCGACTATATAAAAGAAAATGGCGAAGTTACAAAAATTGGTTCAGATGTATTTTTCCACGGACTAATGGAAGGTGAAAGTACAGAAATTTCCATTGAAGAGGGCAAAACTTTAATCGTAACATTAATTGAAGTTGGAAAACTTTTGGACAACGGCACTAGAAATTTAACTTTTGAAATAAATGGCTCAAGGAGAACTATTAATATCAAGGACGAAACTGTTAAGGACAAAGAAAATTTTGGAGAAGAAAAAATTTATGCCGATCCAAAAAATGAAAGGGAAGTTGGATCTTCTATTCCAGGTAAAATTGTAAAAGTCTTGGTAAAAGAAGGCGATGAAATTAAAAAGGGCGACAAACTATTTATCGCAGAAGCCATGAAGATGGAAACTAATATTGTTGCCAATATCCATGGGAAAGTAGCCAATGTTTTTGTAAAAGAGGGCGACATGGTGGAAAGTGGAGAACTACTTTTGTCCTTTGAATAAAAAATTTCTTCTTGGGTAATTAAAAAAAAGGATTAGTTTATTTAATGTACAAAGGAAGTGTAAAATGAAGAAACTATATAGATCTAGGGATGATGCGATACTCGCAGGGGTATGCGGTGGTATAGCGAAATATTTAGGGATTGATTCGACAATCGTAAGAATTATTGCCTTCTTATTAATTGTGCCAGGTGGACTTAGCATTTGGGTTTATATTGCACTTGCAATTATTATTCCACCGGAACCTCATGGAAATATAATTGATGAGAGTTATGGGGAGAAATTTAGCGAACCAAAGACGGATTCTTATGAAAAAAATTACAGAAACACCTATGAAGAACAAAAGAAAAAATCTGATGAAGATTTTTATTAAGAGAGACCTGATAGACCTTCGGGTCTCTTTTTATTTTTGCAAAATACTCTTAGTTTTATTTTAAAAAGTTTTTATAATAGCATATTATATTAAAGTCTGTGTTAATATCTGTATTTATTTCTGTATTTATTTCTGTATTTATTTCTGTATTTAATCGCAAATTATTGATACAATAATCACGAGGTGTTTTAATTGATTACTCTTGAAGGAATTGTGGAGAGAATTATTTTTAGAAATGAAGAAAATGGATACACTGTTGCAAAAATAAATTCAACAGATGGAGATCTTGTAATAGTTGGTTCTGCTACTATTTTAAAAACAAATTTAAAATATAAATTCACGGGAGATTTTACATATCACAACAAATATGGAGAGCAGTTTGCCTTTATAGAAATGGAAGAAATTATGCCAGAAGGCGAAGCTGCAATAATAAATTATCTTTCAAGTTCAATGATACCTCATGTCGGTGAAAAAATGGCAGAGCGAATTGTAAATAAATTTAAGGATGAAACCTTGGACGTAATAGAAAAGAATCCTGAAAGACTTTTGTCTGTTGAGGGAATTGGAAAGAAAAAATATAAGGACATAAAGGAAGCGCTAGATAGACAATATGCAATGCGCAAAATTTTCCTATACTTTTCTAAGTATAATCTGCCGGCAGCCATAATTTTAAAAATTTACAAGGAATATGGCGACGAATCCATAGAAATTGTCATGAGAAATCCCTATGACTTAATCGGAAGAGTTAGGGGCATTGGATTTAAAAAGGCTGACGAAATTGCAGAGAGTATTGGTGTAAAAAAGGATTCTGATTTTAGAAAGATTGCAGGGTTAAAGTACGCCCTCATGCTTGCAAATAGAGATGGACACACTTATTTGCCGCTAGATAAATTAATTAGAGCTTCAGAAAATATTTTAGGTTTAAAGTTTGAAAATACAGACGAAATTGCGAAGACATTAACTCTTGAGAAAAACTTTTTCGTGGAAAGAGATGGCGAAAATTACAACTGTTATATTGCGAGATATCTTGCCGCAGAAAATTATGTTGCGGGAAAATTAAAGGACTTAAATATTTCCTTTGAAGAAGAAATTGACATAGATAAAAAAATTATTGAGACAGAGAGGTTTAGAGAAATTGAACTTTCGAAGACGCAAAGAAAGGCCGTTAAAGAGGCTATAAATAGAGGAGTTTTTGTAATAACTGGTGGGCCTGGAACAGGCAAGACCACGACTCTAAAAGTGTTAATCGACATCTTTGAATCCATGGGCAAAGTCATTAAACTTGCAGCTCCAACGGGACGTGCAGCAAAGAGAATGAAGGAACAGACAGGACGAGATGCTTTTACTATTCACAAGCTACTTGAAATTGGATTTGCAGGAGACATAGGATTTTCAAATATTGAAGAGCTTGAGTGCGATGTTCTAATCCTCGATGAAGTGTCCATGGTTGATATTATTTTAATGGAAACTTTGTTAAAATCAATTGAGAGTCCCACTAGACTTATTTTAGTTGGCGACAAGGATCAACTTCCATCTGTTGGCGCAGGAAATGTTTTATCGGATATTTTAAAATCTGGAATAATAGAATCTGTGAATTTAGAGGAAATTTTTAGACAATCAGAAAAATCAATGATAGTAAAAAATGCTCACTTAATAAATAAGGGCGAGATGCCAATTTTAAATGAGGGCGACTTTTTTATGATTTCTGAAAGAGGAGAGATGAAGGGTCTGGAAATTATTAAGGACCTAGTAAAGACTAGACTTCCAAATTATTTTAATGTAAGCGAGGCAGATATACAGGTTTTAACTCCAACTAAAAAGGGAAGTCATGGTACAATTAATTTAAATAAAGTGCTCCAAGATCACTTGAACAATAATGAAGAATTTATAGAAATTCTCGGAAAAAAATTCAAGGTTGGCGATAGAGTTCTTCAGACAAAAAACAATTATGAACTTGAGTCAAGGGTAGAAAATGAGTTTTATCAAGATAGACAAAAGGGAGTTTTTAATGGAGATTTAGGTTATATTTCGAAAATTGACAAGGAAAACAAAAAAGTTACAGTAATTTTTGACGATGTGAGAAGTGTGGAATATAATTCTGAAAATTTAGATGAACTGGCACCTGCCTATGCCATGACTATCCATAAATCTCAAGGAAGTGAGTTTCCAGTAGTTGTAATTCCACTTTATAGAGCAGCGCCAATGCTACTTACTAGGAATTTAATTTACACAGCAATTACTAGAGCATCAAAGGCGGTTGTCCTTGTGGGCATGAGTGAATATTTAGTAAAAATGATTGAAAACAATAGAACTGTGAAAAGATATTCCAATTTGGCAGAAAAACTGAGGAGACAAAATGAAATTATTGGAAAATAATTGTCCTATATGTGGGAAAATTGTAAGAAACTATGGGCTTTGCAGTGATTGTTTTGATTTAATCGATAAAGATCCAGTCTTTTACTATGACATCGATGGTTTAGAGAATTTAATTGTATCTTCAACTTATTCTGGGATAATGAGAAAGCTTATAATTGATTTTAAGTTTAAGGGGAAGCTGGCATATGGGGAAATTATTTCTGAAATTATGATAGAAAAGCTTTTGGAGAAAAATTTAAGTGGTGAAATCTTGACCTATGTACCCATGCATAGATATAGGGAAAGAGAAAGAGGATACAATCAATCAAAAATATTGGCAGAAGATATTGCAAGAAAGCTAGACTTAAAATGTGAGGGCGTCTTTGAAAAAGTAATAGATACAAAATTTCAAGTTGGTCTAAAGGGACATGAACGTGAAGAAAATTTAAAAGATTCCTTTAAAATTATAAAAATTCCAGAAGAGATCATCATTGTAGATGATGTAATCACAACGGGTTCTACAATAAGGGAACTTGCAAAAATTGCTAGAGCTTCGGGCATAAAAAAAGTGACTGCACTTATTGCAGCCACAGAAATTGTTTAATTATTAAAATTTTTAAATATTGAATCATGTCTTGGCCAATGATTTAACGATTTAAAGTATTTCATGGAGTAGATAGTGGAGTTTATCTCTGCACCAATTAAGATAATTATGGAAAGTAAATATAACCAAACCAAAAATATAATAATACCCCCAAGAGAGCCATAGGTTATGGAGTATTTTCCAAAATTTGTTACATAAAACCCAAATACAATGGAGGCTATTATTACACCAATTGTAGAAAAAATTGCACCTGGAAGCACGCCCTTAAAAGTAACCATATTTTCGCTGCTTTTAGATGGTGAAAATTTATATAGTAGGACAAAGGTAATTAGCATATATAAAATAGGTATTGTATTTTTTGCTATTCGCCACATTTTGTCAAAAAATTCATTTTTAATGCCGAGATACTTCATCACATTTACATAAATAATTTCACCAAAGATTTGAGTAAATATTAATAAAAAAAACATTGTAATAAGTGCAATTGTAAAAAACAATGCAAGAAGTCTTAATTTAATAAAACCTCTTTTTTCAGCAAAACCATAGGATAAATTTATAATATTTATTAGTTTAAAAACGGCAGTAGATGCAGTAAAAAGACCTACTACAAAGGAAATTGTGAAAAAAGAGCCTGAAGATGAATTTTGAATTTCAACTAAAAAATTTGATACAATATTTTGGACTTCAGTTGGCAAAACCTTTATAAGTGAAAAAATATAATCTGGGTTTAATAGCCCTGAAAAGTTAATCGCATTTATCAAAGAAATTAAAAAGGGAAAAATTGATAAAATTAAAAAATAAGAGAGACTTCCTCCGTAGGAAAAAGTGTCGTGATTTATTATTCTATATATTAATTTATCAAAAAAGATAAAGGTTTTTTTATTTTTGACTTTATCTATATAATTATTTAAGAATTTCATTAAACACCTCTTTTGTATTATATATTAATTTTTGTGTGATAACAATTCATTACATGATAAAATAGAGTAAAGGATGATGATTATGAATTATAACATATTAGTTTGCGATGATGAGAGAGACATCTTAAATGCAATAGAAATTTACTTAAAGGCAGAAGGTTACATAACCTTTACGGCGGAAGATGGAGCAACTGCTCTTGGAATCGTAGAAAAAAATGAAATACACCTTGCTATAATAGACATAATGATGCCGGTGATGGATGGCATTACACTTATTATGAAAATGCGTGAGATTACAAATATTCCAATTATTGTGCTTTCGGCTAAAAGCGAAGTTACAGATAAAATTGTTGGATTAAATGTAGGTGCAGATGATTATATAACTAAACCTTTTAATGCAGTGGAACTTACTGCAAGGGTAAATTCTCTAATAAGAAGATATTTTTCCCTTGGTGCATCAGAAATAAAGACGGGAGATTTAAAAATAGGTAGAGTTAGCATATATGATGAATCAAAGGAAGTCAGAGTTGAAGATGAAGTCGTAAGTTTAACTCCCTATGAGTACAAAATTTTATACCTATTGGCAAAAAATCCAGGAAGAGTTTTTTCTTCTAATGAAATTTACGAAAGGGTTTGGGAAGAAGAAGCAATTGACGTTAGAAAGATTATTTCAGTACATATTTCTCATCTTCGTGATAAGGTAGAGATAAATCCAAGAAAACCAGATTTAATTAAATCAGTATACGGCATGGGATATAAGATTGAGGCAAAATGATGTTTTCTGATATAAGAGAATATATTAAGGACATTTTTATAAATATTTCAGATAATTTTTTTGTAGAAAATATTTTTGCGTCTTGCGTAATTATTTTTGAACTTTTAAACATAAACAAACACTTCATTATCACTTGGATTGTCACGCTTTTAATTATAATTTTAAAAATTAAAAGAAAAAAACTTGTGGATACATGTTTCACATACAATCTTTTTAAATATAGACATTTTAAAAATTTCAGGCTCTTTGGCACCTTAAATGTGACATTATTTATTCTATACATTTTATTTTACAGTCTTTTAACAAAGGGAATAGTCCTTTTAAATGTCCTTCTCTTTATGATTCTCAGAGCAATTTTCACTGTGGAAATTCAGTTTGCACAAAATACTTTATCCATTGAACTTGTGGAATCAATACTCTATGGATATGATTTTGTAATCCCAGAGCCCTTCGAAAATGAATACTTGGAAAAAATCACAGTTTTAATGGAAGATTTCAAAAAGAGAGATAGAAAGAGATTGGAAGAAAACTTTAGGTCGGAGAAATTAAAGGTAGAACTCATCACAAATATTTCTCACGACTTGAAGACTCCCCTTACCTCTATAATAAATTATGCAGATCTTTTATCTAAGAAAGATGAATTTGATGATGAAGCAAAAAAATTTGTGAGCGTTTTAAAAAGAAACTCAACAAGACTTAAGGATTTAATTGGTGACTTAGTTTTTGCTTCAAAGACTAGCACTAGGAACATTTCTGTGGAAAAATCTTTAGTCGAACTTAATGAAATGATTTTACAAATTTATGGCGACTATGACTCACTTTTTAAGCAAAGGGATTTAGATTTTTTGTACAACTCTACAAGTGATGAAATTTTAGTTTATACAGATGTCAATCTATTTGTTAGAATTGTGGAAAATCTTTTGTCAAATGCCGCAAAACATTCAAAGCATGGGACAAAAGTTCTTGCGGGTGTAATTGAAAGAGAGTCCACAGTTGAATTTTATATAAAAAATATTATGAGCGAAAAATTAAATATGAATAGCGATGAACTTTTTGAAGAACTTCTAAAGGCAGATAGATCAAGACATTCTGAGGGTTCGGGTCTTGGCCTAAATATCGTCAAAAATCTTTCTGAAATACTTGGAGGCGATGTAAAAATTTCAATTCACGGTCAGTGGTTTGATGTGCACGTACTCCTTTTAAAGGATTCAGAGTGATTATATTTTATTGACAAAGGATAATTTTTGAAATAAAATAAAAAGAAACCACAGGTTTTTCATAATGGCAATTTTAATTAATTGCCATTTTTTTATTTTCAGAACTTTTATGGGGGAAATTATGATTGAAAAATTCGGTATAAAAAGTTTTAACAAAAAAAAGATGAAGGACTCACTTCCATACCCAATTTATTTAAAGTGGAAGGATGCACTTAGAAATGAAAAGGACTTGGACAGAGAAACGGCAGATGCCATTGCACATGCGATGAAGGACTGGGCACTTGCAAATGGAGCAACTCACTTTGCCCACTGGTTCTTGCCATTAAGTGGGCATACTGCAAAAAAACACGAGGCCTTCATTTCAAGGACATCTGATGGAGAACCAATAAACAGATTTTCTGGTAAGGAACTTGTAAAGGGAGAGCCTGATGCATCTTCTTTTCCAAGTGGAGGCATGAGGTCTACCTTTGAGGCAAGGGGCTATACTTATTGGGATCTTACTGCAAATTCTTTTATAATTGGAAATGTACTTTATATTCCAACTATTTTTATGTCATATAAGGGCGAAAAATTAGACAAGAGAGGGCCTCTCATTGACTCTACAAAAATTTTAAGCAATGAAGGCGTAAAAATTGTAAATTTATTTCACAAAGATGAGTACGCCTACAGAATGAGAGTAAAAGTTGGTCTTGAACAAGAGTTTTTCTTGGTGGATAAGGAAATTTATAAAAAGAGAAGCGACCTCAAAAATATTGGCAGGACTATTGTTGGAGCTCCTTCCCCAAAGGGACAAGAATTGTCCGATCATTATTTTGGCCAAATTCCCGCTAGAGTTGAAAAATTTTATAAAGAGGTGGACGAAAAACTTTACGAGCTTGGAATTTATTCTCAAGCAGAACACAATGAAGTTGCACCAAATCAATTTGAAATGGCAATTTTATTTGAAAATGTAAATGTTGCAATTGACGACAATCAACTTCTTATGAACATTTTAAAGGAAACGGCTTTAGAAAATAATTTAGTTTGCCTATTCCACGAAAAACCCTTTGCAACTGTAAATGGCTCTGGAAAACACAACAATTATTCCATTGTTACAAATTATGGATTAAATGTATTTGATCCAGGTGAAGATCCCTATAATAACAATATTTTCCTATTATTTGTAGCAGCACTTATAGAAGCAATTGACAAATATCAAAATCTTTTAAGAGTAAGTGCATCCTCAACTTCTAACGATTTTAGACTTGGCGCAGATGAAGCGCCACCTGCCATAGTTTCACTGTTTTTAGGAAGTGATTTAGAAGAACTTTTTAGAGATATAAAGGAAGAAATTGAATACAAAAAAGAAAATAAAAATATTTTTAGTGGCTATAATCTTTTAAGCGTCCCAAAGGATTCTAGCGACAGAAATAGAACTGCAGCTGTTGCCTTTACTGGAAATAAATTTGAATTTAGAATGCTTGGATCATCAAAGACTGGCTCTGATTTAAATATTGCATTAAATTGTGCCATTGCAGACTCTTTATCAAAAATTTATGAAAAACTTGAACCTTATAAAGATGATTACAATAAATTAAGAGAAGTTGTCCTTAAAACCATAAAGGAAATTATGGAGAAACACGACAGAGTTATTTGTGATGGAGACAATTATTCTGATGAGTGGAGAGAAGAAGCGAAGAGAAGAGGTCTTGCCAATCACAAGACTTATTTTGAAGCATTAGTTTCCCTAAAGGATTTTGACTTTACAGATATTTTTTTAAAAAGAGAAGTTTACACAGAAAAAGAAATAAAGGCAAGTTATGAAGTAAACTTAGAAGAAGTTGTGATTTACCACACTTTAGAGGCAAAGACTATGGTGTCCATGATTGAAAAGGACATTGTACCAATGGGGATTGCCGAGTTGAGAGATTTGTCAGAAGTTTTAAGTTTTAAGGATAATGAAATGCTTTCTGACAAGTATGCTAAAATAGATAGCATGATTACAAAGTTAATTAAATGTGAAAGGGAAATAGAAATTTTGCTCTCACATTCGAAGAAAATAGATGACATCTACGAAAAGGCGGAGTATGTTGAAAGAAATATTGCAACAAAGCTTCTTGCCACGAGGGAAGTTGCAGATAAAATGGAAAAATTGATTTCGAGAAAAAATATTACGCTGCCATCCTATGAAGATATTTTTAATTCATTAAGCTAGGAGGAATTATGACTAAATTTATATTTGTTACAGGTGGGGTTGTTTCAGGAATTGGCAAGGGGATTTCTGCTGCAAGTATTGGAAGACTTTTAAAGGACAGAGGACTTTCGGTATTTATGCAAAAGTTTGATCCCTATCTAAATGTGGATCCAGGGACTATGAGTCCATACCAGCACGGAGAAGTTTTTGTAACTAAGGATGGTGCTGAAACTGATTTAGACCTTGGACATTATGAAAGATTTATCGACGAAGAATTAACTAAGGGTGCGTCAATTACAACTGGGAAAGTTTATTCCACAGTTATAGAAAAGGAAAGACGTGGAGATTATGACGGAGCAACTGTTCAAGTAATTCCACACATAACAAATGAAATTAAAAATGCAGTATACAAAGCGGCAAAGGAATCAAAAGCCGATGTTGTAATTACAGAAATTGGAGGAACAGTTGGTGATATTGAATCCCTTCCATTTTTAGAAGCAATAAGACAAATTCACTCAGAAAACAATAAGTCCGATGTATTATTTGTGCATACAGTTCTTGTTCCCAACATTCCTGGTTCAGACGAACTTAAGACTAAACCAACTCAACATTCTTTCAAGGAACTTATGAGTAATGGAATAAAAACAGATGTAATAATCGTAAGATCAAATGGCATTGTTACAAAGGATCTTAGAGAGAAAATTTCTCTATTTTGTGATGTTCCAGTGGAAGCAGTTATCCAATCAACTAATGTAGATTTAATTTACGAAGTTCCACTAGTTTTCCATGAACAACATTTAGATGATTATATTTTAAAAGAACTTGAACTTGAAGACAGACCAACTTCAAAGGGCAAGTGGAGGGAAATGGTTAAAAGATTTAAAGACGTCAAGGGTGAGGTTAAAATTGGTCTTGTAGGGAAGTATGTAAGCCTTCACGATGCATATTTATCTGTTACACAAGCACTAACTGATGCAGGTTGTGAAAATGGATATAAAGTAAATATAAAGTGGATTAACTCCGAAGAAATTGAAAAAGATGTAAGTATATTAGAAGGACTTGACGGAATAATCGTGCCAGGAGGATTTGGTTCTCGTGGAACTGAAGGTATGATCATGGCAAGCAAGTACGCTCGTGAAAAAAACATACCCTACTTTGGCATTTGTTATGGAATGCAAATTGCATTAATAGATATTGCGAGAAATAAATTAGGACTTAAGGATGCAAACTCAACGGAAATAAATCCAGAAACTAATTATCCCATAATCGACCTTTTGGAAAATCAAAAAGATGTAAAAAATATTGGTGGAACATTGAGACTTGGAAATTACGACTGCACAATAGAAAAAAACACCTTAGTTTATGAACTTTATGGAGAAGAAAAAATAAAAGAAAGACATAGACATAGATATGAATTTAACAACGACTTTAGAGGAAAAGTTAGATCGGCTGGCGTTGTTTTCTCTGGTATAAATGAAGACAAAGATCTTGTAGAAATCATAGAACTTAAAGACAATGACTTCTTTGTAGCTTGTCAATTTCATCCGGAATTTAAATCAAGGCCAACAAAGGTTCATCCACTATTTAATGGCTTTGTAAAAGCAGCTATAAAAAATAAAAACTAATAAAAATCTCATCCATATAATATGTGGGTGAGATTTTTGCAAAATTTAAATAAAAAAAGTCCAAGATTTTTCTTGGAACTTTATAGAAACTTGTCCTTTAAATTATCCCAATAGGAATTATTTGAGAAGACGAGTTTTTTTATTGTCTTATTTGACAACCTAATATTTACTCTGTGTAAATTGTTGAAGAAATATTCTGATCCGTCAACTAAAAGCAAGTTTGAGTCCTTGTATCTCTTTTCAACAACTAGAGAAATTGTGTGAGAACCTGGCACGATTACAGAAGAGCCAAGAGAACGGTAGGCAGAAGAATTAACTGGAGATATAGGTGTCATTTGAAGAACGTGCAAACTTGGATATACTATAGCCCCTCCGCTAGAAAAGTTATAGGCAGTAGAGCCCGATGGAGTGGAAACTAGTACGCCATCTCCAGAAAACTTTTCCACATGATTTCTATCGATAAAAACATTCATATGAATAGTCTTTGAGTGAGTTGCCTTTAATACGACTTCATTAATTGAATAAAATTTGTAAACTTTATTTTTTGTGTAAATGTCTGAACGAATTAATTTTATGTCATCTATACTGTAATGGCCATTTTTATAGTCTTTTACAAACTTTTCGATTTCATCTGGTTTTATTTCTTGATAAAATCCAAGATGCCCTGTATTTATCCCGACAAAGGGCATCTCGGGAAAATCATTTTTATGAATTGCTTTTATAAAAGAACCATCGCCGCCAATGCAAATAGAAAGCAAGGCGTTTTTTTTGAAACCATTAAATGGTTCGTAGCCATATTTTGTTAAAACCTTGTGCAAATTCGTAGCAGTTTTTTTAGATTCAAAATTTGCATTTGTAAGTATATTTATAATTTTTGACAAGGTTAAACCCCCTTGATTTTTTTCTTTATTATTTATATTATAAACGAATAAAGTTCCCTTGACTAGAGGTGTAAAATGTATAGATTAAATCAAAAGGATTTTTTAAACTTTAGAGCAACTAAAGAAGTTAAGATAAATGAATACCTAAAGGAGTGTGGAGTATCCTCTCGCTTGATTAGAAAATCTGTTAATAGTGGAAGTATTTACCTAAATGGTAAAAGTGTTAAAACAAATAAAAGAATAAAATTAAATGATATAGTTTCCCTTAGATTTGAAGATGAAGTTCCAAATGGAAAAATTGAAAATAAAAATTTAGATATTTTATATGAAGATGAGGATTTGATTTTAATAAACAAGGAACCCTTTATGGTAACACACACTGCCAAGGACGACAGTGAGGGTACACTTCTTAATTATCTATGCGGATATTTTAAAGAAAATAATATAAATAGAAAAGTTAGATTTATAAATAGATTGGATAGAGATACATCGGGTATAGTTGTGGTCTCAAAAAATTCCTTTTCACAAGATAAAATCTCAAGGGAATTTAAAGAAAGCGTTGAGAAAAAATACTTGGCTATTTGCGAGGGTACTTTCAAGGAAAAAGAGGGAATAATTGACGCCCCTATTGCCAAAAGTGAAGACAATATTAAGCGAGAAATAAATTATGTAATTGGCAAAAAGTCCCTTACTTCCTATAAAGTTCTTAGGGAGTATAAAAACATGAGCCTTGTAATGTTAACACTTCACACGGGAAGAACACATCAGATAAGAGTGCATTTAAGTTATATTGGTCATCCAATTCTTGGAGATAGTCTTTATGGCAAAAGATCAGAACTTATAAATAGGCAAGCACTTCATTCCTACTCTTTAAAGCTTAAACTTCCAAGGAATAATAAAGAAATAGAAATATTTGCAAAGGTTCCCGGAGATTTTCATTTTTTTCCTGCTCTTTATTGAAAAAACAATTTCATTGAGTTATAATTTAATTAGGTAAATTCTGCGATGTGCGAAATAATCCTTTTTAATTCAACCGACAAATAGAACACGGGAAACTGTGTATCAGTGAGATATGACAAGCCGTCTTTGAGCGGAAGTCAGAAGACACTATCAAGTTTTTGACCCACCATGAAAATGGGCGGGGTGAATTAATTAGGTAACGGCATTGCGGTTTTTACTATTTATTTATAAATTTATTGTTTTTGAACACATTTTGATTGACTTTTAAATAAAAGGGGTAAAAAATTAGTAAATCAATAAATGAGGAGAGTTATTATGGGATTATTTGATTATTTAGAAGAAAAGCGCAACGAAGCAGCTAGAAGAAGAAGATTAAAGGATATTTCTAAAATAAGTACAGGTATTGCACTTGGAGCAATTGGTGGAATTTTATTTGCACCACAAGAGGGCAAAAAGACTCGTGAAGATATTGTGAACAAATCCAAGGAAGCAGCTAATCAAGCTATAAATGCAGCTAATGATGCAAGAGATACAATTGAATTTAAGGCATATCAAGCTGGCGAACAAGCTAAAAAAACTTACAATGATTTAAGAGATAGAGCTGTCCTTAAAAAATATGAATTTGACGAAGATGTTGAAGTAGCAAAAGCAAAAGCAAAGGCAATTGGTGAAGTTGTTAAAGCTGGAGCTGAAGATATTAAAAAAGATGTAAAAAACACAACTGAAGAAGTTAAAGGTACCGCTGATGATGTTAAAGAAGACTTAAAAGAAGGTGCAGAAGACATAAAGAGAGAGGTTAAAAAATCTTCTGAAAATGTAAAAGAAACTGTTGAGGAAACAAAAAACAAGGCAGAAAGAGAAGTTAATAGAAAATAAGATGGGAGGCATAAAATGTTAGAACAAGCATTTACAATAGGTGGCCTACTTAGTTTCTTATTATATGTAGCTGGGATAGCTGCACTTGTTGCACTATTTTTAGTGCTAATAAATGTTTTTAAAATTCTAAAAAATATCAATGAAATTGTTGAAAGAAACCAAGGTGAAATCGATCATACTATAAAAACACTTCCTTCAATAATGGACAATGCAAAGGATATTTCTACAAATGTAAATTCAATTTCAACTGATGCCACAAAGCTCGTAAATGACGTGAAGCCAGAAATCGAAAAAGTTGTAGCTACAGTTGGATCAGTTTCAGATACTGTCAATGGAATTACAAGAAAGGTCGATGATACATCTTTAAAAGTATCAAATACTGTTATGAATGTTTCGGATGTTATTTCTGATACGGCAAAAACTATTTCACTTAGTTCAAATAACGCCATCGACTATTTTTATATTATAAAAGAAGTTGCAAAGACACTTAAAGAAGTCTTTTTAAAATGATCTAGGGGACGGAGTTATTGCTTCGTCTTCTTTTATTTTCAAAGTATAAGAATCACTATCCATCTTATTTTGATATAATGATTCTTACATAAAAGGAGAAAAATGAAAAGAGTTAAGATAATTGCAAATCCCAATTCAGGGAGAGGTGCAGCTCTTGGCAAAATTTTAGAATTAGTTGAGTTAATGAGCCATGATAAATATGAAATTGAATTATTATTTACTCATGAAGAGGGTGATGGCAAGAACTTTGCTGCAAATTACACAGGAGAAGATTTTGTAATATGTAGCGGTGGCGATGGGACTGTAAATGAAGTTGTAAATGGAATATATCTTTCAAAGAGAGATACCCCTCTTGCAATTCTTCAAAGTGGAACTGTAAATGACTTTGCCAACGCACAAGGACTTCCAACTTCACCTTTTAAATTTTATCAAATGATAAAAAACTACAATGTAAAAACTATTGATCTGGGGCTTGCTGGTGATAGAGCCTTTATTAATGTAGCAGCAGGAGGTATGTTAACTGAAATCGCCTACACTGTTACAGCTGAAAAAAAAGCAAGTCTTGGCAATATGGCATATTATCTTGAAGGCGCCAGAGAGCTTTTGGAAAAGAGAATTTTCAAATATCAAAAGTCAATGAATTTGAGAGTTGAAAGTGAAGAAATGTCAGGAAATGTGGATGCACTTTTATTTTTAATAACTAACTCAACTTCAGTTGGTGGATTTAAAAAAATGGCGCCCTTTGCTGATGTTTCTGATGGATATTTAGATGTTTTAATTTTTAAGAAGATAAAAATTTCTGATGTGCCTGAACTTTTTGCATCCTTAGTAGGAGGAAAGCACTTAGATAATAATAAAATAATTTACCTAAAGACAAAGAATATAAGAATAGAATCAACTGACGATGTAACAATAGACGTTGATGGAGAAAAAACTTCAACACTGCCAATGAATTTCAAGGTGTTGGAAAATAGATTAAAAATAATAGTACCATAAGGAGGAAAATATGGCATCTACAATTAAAGATGTAGCAAAAATGGCAGATGTTTCCATTTCTACAGTATCGAGGGTAATTAATGACTCAAAACCCGTTAGCCCAGAGGCCCGAAGAAGAGTTTTGCACGCCATTGATGTTTTGGATTACAAGCCAAACGAAGTGGCTAGAAGTTTAGTCACAAAAAAATCTAACTTAATAGGCGTAATTGTAGAAGACATTGGCTCTAACTTTATTTCGCAGATTTTAAGAGGAGTGGAAGAAGTTGGAAGAATGTATAAATATGACATACTTTTATCAAGTTCCTATGGCGATGCTGAATCTGAAATGAAATTTGCAAACCTATTGGCACAAAAGCAAGTAGAAGGGATAATTGTAATTTCAAACCTTCACAACCCAAAACTTGAATACAAATTGGAAGAAAGCAAAATCCCTTATGTCATCATTAGCAATTTCTACGACGTAGAAAAATTCTCGGCAACAATAGATTACGAAAAAGCTAGCTATGACATGGTCAACTTGTTAATTGAAAAGGGTCATAAAAACATTGCATCTCTAGGAATTAGGAAGGATTACGATAGAACCTTTGAAAAGAAAAAAGTTGAAGGTTACAATAGAGCTATAGAAGAACATGGCTTAAAGAAAATCAATCTATTTGTAGAAGGTCGCAAAGCAAGCGATGTTGAAAAGGAAGAAGCACAAATTATTGAAGCAGTTAAAAAAGAAGGGGTTACAGCTTTTTTCACATCCTATGACACAATTGCAATTCACCTAATTAATTTGCTTTTAGACAATAATTATAAGACACCAAAAGATATTTCAGTAACAGGCTTTGGAGGATCTTATATTTCAGATATCTATAGACCAAAACTAACAACTGTAAAAATACCTTATTATGACATTGGCGCAGTTTCAATTAGAAAAATTTTAAAGAAAATAGCAAAAGAAGATAGCGACTTTTCAGAAAATGTAGTGCTTCCATTTGAAATTCTTGAAAGAGAAAGTGTAAAAAATTTAAATGACTAAAATCGCTATTGAATCAAATTGTGAAATTGTAAAAAGAGGACTTCAAAACATTTTAAAGGATTATGAAGTCCTTGATTATTATGAGGGAATAGACGAAGTTTTTGACCTTTTATTTTTTGAAGATGAAAACTTAGCCAAAAGAAGAGAATTAAAAATCAGAATAGTAAATGAAAAAGACCTTCCAATTAACATTGACTACTCTTTAATAAGTATAAGGACAAGTGAAAAAGAAATACTTGAAGCAGTAGAAAAAACTTTAAAGGGATATAACTATATAGAAAAGAGCCTTGATGAATTTAAAAAATATAGAAATAAAAAAATTAAAAACATAGAATCTCTTACAAAACGTGAAAAATACTTATTAGAAGAAATCTTAAAGGGCAAAACCAATAAGGATATTTCCAAGAAAATTTATATTAGCGATAAAACTATAAAAAACAATCTCACAGGACTATACAAAAAATTAAAAGTCAGTGGAAGAAGAGAAATTTTAAAAAATATAGTGAAATTTAATAAAAGTAATAGAGCATGGAAAAAGAAAATATTATTTTTAAATAGATAAGAGGAGAAATGGAAAAATATTTTTTATTGTACCTAATGTATTACTTTATCTATGCCTTTGTAGGTTGGGTTGTAGAAGTTAGTTATCACGCAGTAACAGTTGGAAAATTTATAAATAGAGGATTTTTATCAGGACCCTATTGCCCAATTTACGGCTTTGGCGCTATATCAGTAATATATTTTTTAACAGACATAGCAGAGAAAAATAAATTTGTGCTTTTCTTGGGTTCAATGTTAATTGCTACATTAATAGAGTTTTTGTCAGGATTTTTGCTAGAGAAAATATTTCACGAAAGATGGTGGGATTATTCAGACAGAAAACTAAATATAGGAGGTTATATTTGTCTTGAATTTTCGGTGATTTGGGGGATGTTTTGTTTTTTATTATACGAAGCAGTTCATCCAGTTGTAAGAAATTTAGTGGATTTAACACCTTTTGTCGCATTAAAATATTTGGATATAGGATTAGCGATAATAATGACAATAGATTTAATAGCTACAGTTAATACTATTATAGGATTAAACCAAAAGATGAAAACCATAGATAAGATTAGCAAAGATATAAGGAAAATATCAGACATGATAGGAATAAAAGTTTACGACAAAACTGTAGAGATCGAAAATAAACAAGAAGCCTTAAAAAATAAAGCAGAAATAGTAGAAATTGAAAGTAGAATAAAAGAACTAAGAGAAAAGAAAAAAGTATTAGGAGAAAGAAGACTATTAAGAGCCTATCCAAATTTAACTAAAAGACTAGAGGATACACAAAGAAATTATGAAGAGTTAAAACAAAGAATAAAGGATCAATACAGCAATACTAATAAAAGGGAAAATTAAAAAAACGACATAAAAATTTAGAAAAAATATTGACAAGTAAAAATTAAAATAGTATTATATAACAGTTGTCGAAAAAAATAACTGTTATTTTTTTAATAAAAAGTATAAAACGGTTGACAAGATAGTTTGAAAATGATAAACTATAAAAGTTGTCACTTGAGGCAACAAAAACTTTTGTAAAAGTTGAGTAAAAAAGAATTTGAAAAAATGTAAAAAAATACTTGACAAAAAAACCTTACAAGAGTACAATAAATAAGCTACTTCAAAAGAGTAGCAAGAAACATGATAATTAAATAGTGTGAAGATAAAAGATTCATAAAGAATCAAGATTCGTAAAAGAATCACAAAGCAAACCAGAAATTCGTTTAGTTGAAAAAACAAATGAGTCATACAAATTTTAATTGAGAGTTTGATCCTGGCTCAGGACGAACGCTGGCGGCGCGCTTAACACATGCAAGTCGAGCGATGAAATTTTAGCAACTTTCTTCGGGAAGAAGCAAAAATGGATTAGCGGCGGACGGGTGAGTAACACGTGAGTAACTTACCTTAGACATTGGGATAGCCTCGGGAAACTGGGATTAATACCAAATAAAATCATAGAAGCACATGCAACAATGATCAAAACTCCGGTGGTCTAAGATGGACTCGCGTCCCATTAGCTAGTTGGTAAGGTAAAGGCTTACCAAGGCGACGATGGGTAGCCGGCCTGAGAGGGTGAACGGCCACATTGGAACTGAGAAACGGTCCAAACTCCTACGGGAGGCAGCAGTGGGGAATATTGCACAATGGAGGGAACTCTGATGCAGCGACGCCGCGTGAACGAAGAAGGCTTTCGAGTCGTAAAGTTCTTTTATATGGGAAGATAATGACGGTACCATAAGAAAAAGCCCCGGCTAACTACGTGCCAGCAGCCGCGGTAATACGTAGGGGGCTAGCGTTGTCCGGAATCACTGGGCGTAAAGGGTTCGCAGGCGGAAATGCAAGTCAGGTGTAAAAGGCAGTAGCTTAACTACTGTAAGCATTTGAAACTGCATATCTTGAGAAGAGTAGAGGTAAGTGGAATTTTTAGTGTAGCGGTGAAATGCGTAGATATTAAAAAGAATACCGGTGGCGAAGGCGACTTACTGGGCTCATTCTGACGCTGAGGAACGAAAGCGTGGGTAGCAAACAGGATTAGATACCCTGGTAGTCCACGCTGTAAACGATGAGTGCTAGGTGTCGGCAGAAGTCGGTGCCGCAGTTAACACAATAAGCACTCCGCCTGGGGAGTACGTGCGCAAGCATGAAACTCAAAGGAATTGACGGGGACCCGCACAAGCAGCGGAGCATGTGGTTTAATTCGAAGCAACGCGAAGAACCTTACCAGGGCTTGACATACTGAGGACAAGTATAGAGATATACCGTCTTTTTCGGAAGCCTCAATACAGGTGGTGCATGGTTGTCGTCAGCTCGTGTCGTGAGATGTTGGGTTAAGTCCCGCAACGAGCGCAACCCTTATCTTTAGTTGCCAGCATTTAGGATGGGGACTCTAAAGAGACTGCCGATGACAAATCGGAGGAAGGTGGGGATGACGTCAAATCATCATGCCCTATATGTCCTGGGCTACACACGTGCTACAATGGGAGGTACAAAGGGAAGCGAAATAGAGATATTAAGCAAACCTCAAAAAGCCTCTCTCAGTTCGGATTGTACTCTGCAACTCGAGT
This sequence comes from Peptoniphilus grossensis, assembly GCF_001940285.1. Lineage (NCBI taxonomy): Bacteria > Bacillati > Bacillota > Tissierellia > Tissierellales > Peptoniphilaceae > Peptoniphilus > Peptoniphilus grossensis. Next base: position 945,590 of record NZ_MJIH01000001.1, on the reverse strand, counting down.
ACATGAAGATGGAGTTGCTAGTAATCGCAGATCAGAATGCTGCGGTGAATGCGTTCCCGGGTCTTGTACACACCGCCCGTCACACCATGGGAGCTTGTAATACCCGAAGCCTGTGAGCAAACCGCAAGGGAGCAGCAGTCGAAGGTAGGATAAGTGACTGGGGTGAAGTCGTAACAAGGTAGCCGTATCGGAAGGTGCGGCTGGATCACCTCCTTTCTAAGGAAAGAAAATCTTCACACTATTTTAATTATATATGGGGGTATAGCTCAGTTGGGAGAGCGCCTGCCTTGCAAGCAGGAGGTCAGGAGTTCGAATCTCCTTATCTCCACCAGACTAACAAAAAAGTTAGTTAAAACTTCTCGCAAAGAGAAGAGAAGCATAACAACTTAAAACTAATCAAAATTTCAAAAAAAACAATGAACTGGAAAAACAGAAATGTTTAAAACAAAGGTCAAGTTAAGAAGAGCACTAGGAGAATGCCTAGGCACCAAGAGGCGAAGAAGGACGTGACAAGCTGCGAAAAGCTACGGGTAGGAGCAAATATCCGAAGAACCGTAGATATCCGAATGGGGAAACCCACCTCGTAAGAGGTATCCCATACCCAATAAATAAGTATAGGAAGCGAACCAGGTGAACTGAAACATCTAAGTAACCTGAGGAAAAGAAAGAAAACTCGATTCCCAAAGTAGCGGCGAGCGAACAGGGAAGAGCCCAAAGTGCAGAAAGAAAAAATAGCCAGTCGAATCATCTGGGAAGAAGAACCAAAGAGGGTAAAAGTCCCGTAGACGAAAGCGAAGATATCTAGCACAAAAGAGTACCACAGAACACGAGGAATTCCGTGGGAATATGGGGGGACCACCCCCTAAGGCTAAATACTACTTGGTGACCGATAGCGAACAAGTACCGTGAGGGAAAGGTGAAAAGAACCCGAGAGGGGAGTGAAAAAGAATCTGAAACCTAGTGTTTACAAGCAGCGAAAGTAGACAAGAACTACGATCGCGTACTTTTTGTAGAACGGGCCAGCGAGTTACGATTATTAGCAAGGTTAAACATTACAGATGTGGAGCCGAAGCGAAAGCGAGTCTAAAGAGGGCAAAAGTTAGTAGTCGTAGACCCGAAACCGTGTGATCTATCCATGGGCAGAGTGAAGTTGAAGTAAAATTCAATGGAGGCTCGAACCGGGTAGCGTTTAAAAGCTATCGGATGACCTGTGGATAGGGGTGAAAAGCCAAACGAACACGGAGATAGCTGGTTCTCCTCGAAATAGCTTTAGGGCTAGCCTCTAGATAAGTGAAAAGGGGTAGAGCACTGAATGGTCAAGGGGCATGCATATGTTACCAAGACCTATCAAACTCCGAATACCATATCACAAACTAGGGAGTCAGACTATGTGGGATGAGCTTCATAGTCGAAAGGGAAAGAGCCCAGACCATCAGCTAAGGTCCCAAAATAATAGTTAAGTGGGAAAGGATGTGGAGTTACTGAGACAACTAGGATGTTGGCTTAGAAGCAGCCACTCATTTAAAGAGTGCGTAATAGCTCACTAGTCAAGTGACTCTGCGCCGAAGATAACCGGGGCTAAACTATATACCGAAGCTATGGAACGTCAAACGTTGGTAGAGGAGCAATGTATGAAGGAAGAAGCAAAAGGCGAAAGCCATTGTGGACAACATACAAGAGAGAATGCTGGCATGAGTAGCGAGAGGTGAGTGAGAATCTCACCCGTCGAAAACCTAAGGATTCCTGAGCAAGGCTCGTCCACTCAGGGTAAGTCGGGACCTAAGGCGAGGCTGAAAAGCGTAGTCGATGGACAACAGGTGGAAAATCCTGTACCGATACAATCGTTAAAAAGGAAGTGGGGACGCAGGAGGATAATAAGAGCGCCCAGTTGGTGAGGCGTGCAAGCGCAAAGTCTGAAAAGTAGGCAAAACCGCTTTTCGAAAAAGATGAAGCGTGATGCGGATCGAAAACAAGTAGAGAAGCTTAAGACTCCACACTGCCAAGAAAAGCCACTACAAGAGAAGTATCGCCCGTACCGCAAACCGACACAGGTAGGTGAGGAGAGAATCCTAAGACGAGCGGAAAAACCTTTGTTAAGGAACTCGGCAAAATGACCCCGTAACTTCGGGAGAAGGGGAACCCCTGTAAAAGGGGGTCGCAGTGAAAAGGCCCAAGCGACTGTTTACCAAAAACACAAGTTTCTGCTAAGTTGAAAAACGAAGTATAGGAGCTGACACCTGCCCGGTGCTGGAAGGTTAAGGGAAAGAGTAAGCGCAAGCGAAGCTTAGAACTGAAGCCCCAGTAAACGGCGGCCGTAACTATAACGGTCCTAAGGTAGCGAAATTCCTTGTCGGGTAAGTTCCGACCCGCACGAAAGGTGTAACGATTTGGGCACTGTCTCAACAAAGGATCCGGTGAAATTGTAGTAGCGGTAAAGATGCCGCTTACCCACGACAGGACGGAAAGACCCCGTGGAGCTTTACTGTAGGCTGAGATTGAATTTTGGGATTAAATGTACAGAATAGGTGGGAGGCAAAGAATAAGGTACGCCAGTATCTTAGGAGCCGCCGTTGGGATACCACTCTTTTAATGCTAGAATTCTAACCTAACCCCATGAATCTGGGGAAGGGACACTCTCAGTTGGACAGTTTGACTGGGGCGGTCGCCTCCGAAAGAGTAACGGAGGCGTTCAAAGGTTCCCTCAGCACGGATGGAAATCGTGCGAAGAGTATAAAGGCAGAAGGGAGCTTAACTGCGAGACCAACAAGTCGAGCAGATGCGAAAGCAGGACTTAGTGATCCGGTGGTACCGAGTGGAAGGGCCATCGCTCAACGGATAAAAGCTACCCCGGGGATAACAGGCTTATCTCCCCCAAGAGTCCACATCGACGGGGAGGTTTGGCACCTCGATGTCGGCTCGTCTCATCCTGGGGCTGAAGTAGGTCCCAAGGGTTGGGCTGTTCGCCCATTAAAGAGGCACGCGAGCTGGGTTCAGAACGTCGCGAGACAGTTCGGTCCCTATCCGTCGTGGGCGTAGGAAATTTGAGAGGAGCTGTCCTTAGTACGAGAGGACCGGGATGGACAAACCGCTGGTGAACCAGTTGTACTGCCAAGTGCATAGCTGGGAAGCTAAGTTTGGAAGGGATAAGAGCTGAAGGCATCTAAGCACGAAGCCCCCCTCGAGATGAGATTTCCCTCGAAAGATAAGACCCCTTGAAGAAAACGAGGTAGATAGGCTCAAGGTGTAAGTGTAGCAATACATTAAGCTAGCGAGTACTAATAGGTCGAAGACTTGACCAAAAAGGAAAGGCGATTAGTTTTAAGGAATCTGGTGAGAATAGGACAATGGACACACCTGTAACCATGCCGAACACAGAAGTTAAGCATTAGTCCGCTGATGGTACTTGGTTGGCAACGACCTGGGAGAGTAAGTTATCGCCAGTTAAAAAGTCTATTGATGCAAGATCTTCTTTATCAATAGACTTTTTATTTTAAATACTCCTTTTAAAATTAGTAAAATATTTTGCTTTAATTATTCCACAATGAGTTATCTCATTACATATTAAAGATAGAAAGATCTTCCTTAGTTGGAAGATTTTTTTATTGGTAATTTTAATATTTTTAGGGTATTTATTTACAAGGTGATTATATGTTAAATAGAATAATAAAAATTTTTTCTATTATTTTTATTATTATAGTGATTTTATTTGTTTCTATACATGTCTATTTTTCTCCAACGCCAAATTTTATGAGAAATAATTCCATTAATGGTGTTAAGATAAGTATTCAGGTTTCCAATGATGATAGAAAACCCATTGTAAGGACTTTTAAAAAATCAGAATATGAAAATATGCCTGAAAATAAGATTATGAGAGTAAAAGATAAGATTGATGGAAGGATAGAGGGGGATATTACTTCTATTCATTTAAATAAGGATAGTAAAATTTATTTTACTTTTGAAAAAGATGGGAAGATTTATTATCCTGAAACTCCAAAAATTAGAATTAATGCTCATGCTTCTAGTTATAAGGACAAAAATAAAAAGCGCATTATAGAGGGAGAACTTGATAGGCTTGATGATGGTACTTATTTTTATGAAACTAAAAGGTATAGCACGCAATATGAAAAATATTTTATGGAGTATCTTATAGTGGAGATTTATTATACTATTGATGATGTGGACTATGTTTCTATCTTTGGAACTTTCCAAAACAATGCAAATGATGGTACAGATTTTTTTGATAATGAATATTTAGAAGAGCCAATTCCACCGGAAACTAAATAGAAAAAAAAGGCCTCAGTAAATTCACTGAGGTTTTTATAAAAATTTAAAATTGTGTAAATTACTTTAAGTCAAATAAAATTATTTTATTTGAAGCTAAGGATTTTTTTATGTCGATAATCCTTTGGTTTGAGGAGCCACGAAATCTAAGACTCAAGTCTTTTAAGTTTTCAACAAATTTACCATCGACTAAGACATCACATTCTTTTAGTAGATTTGTTTTGTTTTCGTTCTTTAATATTTCTTCGTAAGTATATCCAGAGAAGATCCAAATTCCCTTTTGGACTTCTTTTTTATGTCTTTAACTACTTTTAAGAGATCTACTTCATTTTGAAAGGGCTCACCTCCAAGTAGGGTAAGCCCCTTTACTTCATCTAGTTTCAAATATTCAATTACTTCTCTTGTTTCTTTATCAGTCCAGATTTTTCCGTAATTAAAATCTTGATATTCTTTGTTAAAACAGTTGTAACAATTGTGAGTGCAACCTGTGACGAAAATTGTGCTCCTAATCCCAGGTCCATTTGCAACATCATACTTTCTTATTTGTGCATAATTCATTAGATGTGTAGCACCCTTGCGTTAATTTCCTTTGTGCGTCCTTCGTTCCAGAAATTTTCACCAAGGTAACCACAAGTACGTCTTACGACGCTTAGTGTGGATCTATCTGTGTTATGACATTGTGGACATTCCCAATCGCCATGTTCGTTTAGTTTTATTTCGCCATCAAAGCCACATTCAGAGCAGTAGTCAGATTTTGTGTTAAATTCTGCATATTGAATGTTGTCGTAGATAAATCTTACGATAGTTTCAAGTGCTTCTAAATTGTGTCCCATGTTTGGAATTTCTACATAAGAGATACATCCACCAGTGGATTTATCTTGGAACTTTGCTTCAAAGGCGAATTTTTCAAAAGCAGAAATTTTTTCACGAACATCAACGTGGAAGGAATTGATATAATAACCTTTATCAGTTACATTTTCTATTATTCCAAATCTTTCTTTATCGATATTTGCAAATCTTTGTGTAAGTGATTCTGCAGGAGTTGCGTAAAGTGTAAATTTAATTCCATATTCTTCTGTCCATTTTTTTACAGCGGCGTTAAGTGCATCCATTATTCTCATAGCAAAGGCATAGCCCTTTTTGTCTGTATGACTTACACCTTTAGTTAAAATAGTTGCTTCATAAATTCCAATGTAGCCGAGGGAAACTGTGGAATAGCCATTTAATAAAAGTGGTGCAATGGACTCGTGTTTTCCCAGTCTTGCAATGGCACCATGTTGCCAATGAATTGGGGATGAATCGCTAGTAACTTTTTTTAAATGCTCATAGCGAAGTAGTCCAACTCTTTTGACAAGGTCTAGTCTTTTTTCCAAAATTTCAAAGAATTTTTCTTCGTCGCCACCTGCTAAAATTCCAATTTGAGGTAAGTTTATAGAGCAAGCGCCCATGTTAAATCGGCCTTCAAATTTGTAATTGCCCTTTTCATCCTTGTATGGAGGAAGGAAAGCTCGGCAGCCCATTGGAGAAAATACATTGCCTTCGTAATTTGCACGCATTTTCTTTGCAGAGATGTAGTCAGGGTACATTCTCTTTGCAGTACATCTAATGGCGAGGGAAGTCAAATAATAATATTTTGAGTCCTTGTTAATATTATTTTCGTCGAGAACATAAATTAATTTTGGAAAAGCTGGAGTTACATATACTCCTGCATCGTTTTTTATGCCTTGAATTCTTTGCTTTAAAATTTCTTCGATTATCTTGGCAACTTCGTCAACATAGGGATCATTGTCTTCAAGCCACATGAAAAGTGTTACGAAAGGTGCTTGACCATTTGAAGTCATGAGAGTATTTATTTGATATTGAATAGTTTGAATGCCACTTTCAAGATCCTTTTTAGTCATTCTATTTGCCATTTTTTCGGCAAGTTCAATGTCGCCTAAAGTATCAAGTGCTAAATTTAAATTCTTTTCATAGGATCTTCTTAGGTATTTGCCGAGACAAGAGATATTAATACTTTGTCCGCCATATTGGTTTGATGCAATTTGTGCAATAATTTGTGTCATAACATTGCAGGCAACTTGGAAGGATTTTGGAGTTTCGATCATCTTGCCATTGACAACAGTTCCATTGTCAAGCATGTCCTTCATATTTACTAGACAGCAGTTAAAAATAGGTTGGATAAAATAATCCATGTCGTGAATGTGAATAGCACCAGATTCATGTGCTTCAACTAAATCGGCAGGGATCATTTTTCTCTTTGCAATGTCCTTTGATACTTCTCCGGCAATTAAATCTCTTTGAGTAGATGCAATAATTGCATTTTTATTTGAATTTTCATCCATTAAATCTTCGTTGGTCTCGTTTAATAGACCGAGGATATCTTCATCAGTAGTATTTTGTTCGCGTTTATATTGTTGAACAGATTTGTAAGATTCATAGGATCTTGCAGTGGCAGGATTGTCATTTTGAATTAAACGGTAATAAACTTCACTTTCTATGTCGTAGATTGAAAGAGGAAGTTCCTTTTGGTTTGCAAGGGCTTCAATTTCCTTTGCAATTTCTAGCGCTTGATTTTCTACATATACGCCAGAACTTGAGTGCATGGCTTTTTCTATGGCGATTATGATTTTATTTCTATCAAAATCAACCTTTTTGCCATTTCTCTTAATAACTTGTGGCATTTTACTCATCCTTTCTTTTAAATATGTAATATTTTCCATAAAATTATTTTAAATAAAATTTAAAAGCAAAAGAATTTTCTTTTGCGAATACATAAATTATACAACATATTGTGTGATTTGTAAATCAAAATCTACTATATACAGTATGTATACGAAGATTATAGTTTTAGAAGATCTTGATTTTAAGATGTTTGTAGTTAATGATATAATGAAATTAATATTTATAGGAGGTTCTATGTTAAAAATATTTACAGATGTACTGGACCCCTTTTTGTGGGGATTTATTCCAATTTTGCGAAAATTTGAAAGAAAATATAAAAATTTTAGTTATAAATTTGTAATGGGCGGATTAATAGGAAATTATGAAGAGTTTTTGCCACAAAATTTTAGAGAAAAAAATTCTGTGGAACTTGGAAACAAAATTTTATACGATATGTATAGGGCTACGGCGACGGTAACAAATATGCCGGGCTTTGCAAGAGTGCCTAAGCTTTTTACTGAGGAATATAAATCAAGTTATCCTTTAGATAAATATTTTTTAGCCTTTAAAGAGTTAGACGAGAAATCTTCAAAGGACTATATGAGAAAAATTTTAGAAGAGGCAATAATATTTGGGAAAAACATATATGAATTAGATGTGCAAAGAGAAATTTTAAAAGAATTTGAAGTTGATTTTGATGAATTTGTCTTTAATTATGAAAATAGTCATGAAATCTTTTTAGAAAATAGAATGGAAGCCTTTGATTACAGAATAAAGAAACTGCCGGGATTTTTGATTACAGAAAATCATAGAGTTCTACAAAATATTATGAAATTCGATAGAGTTGAAGAGTTCATTTTAGAAAATCTGGAGCTTGAAGAGATTCAAGGGAATTTAAGTGAAGAAGAAAAAATTTTAGATTATATAAAATCCTATGATTTAGTTTTAAAAAATGAAATTAAAATTATTTTTGGCGAAAATAAATTAGAGGCTCTCATTAGCAGTGGAAAGATTAAGTTAGAAAATATAAATAATTTTGAAATTTTAAAAATAAAGTGATTTTAGAGAATGGTTTATTTGAATATTTAATCTAATAATAAATATTATTAGATCAACAGTTGATTTTCTTAATTATTCTTTTAGTACAATGGTTTTATATAAAATTTTTAAGGTGATTAGATTAAAAAATTAATAATTGTTATGTGAAAAATTCATAGTAGATAATTCACTTGTTTTAAAGGATGAAAAATTACTTTCTCATAAGGAAATATTTAATCTAATGCTTAAAGATGGTTTTACAAAAAAAGATATTAGAAATTTTTGGAGAAAAGCAAAGGAAAAATCTAGATCAGCTAGAGATATATGATGCACAACTATTACAGGATACTAAATGTATCAAGGGCATATAACCTAGAATTAAGTTTTACATTTAAGTAGATGGTACTCGTTATTAATATAATATAAAATAATAAGCTAGTGATAGAAATTTTTATCACTAGCTTATTATTATTTATTTCTTAGAAATTCGTCAATAGATTTTGCGGCATTTTTCCCTGCGCCCATGGCAAGTATTACTGTGGCAGAGCCAGTTACTGCATCTCCGCCGGCAAAAATTTCTTCTCGAGAAGTTTGTGATTCTTCATTTACAATAATTCCGCCCCATTTTGCAATTTCTAGATTTTTTGTAGTTGAAGAAATAAGAGGATTTGGATTTGTGCCAAGTGCCATAATGACAGTTTCAAATTTCTCTTCGTATTCGCTACCCTCTATTGGGACTGGTCTTCTTCTGCCAGATGAGTCAGGTTCTCCTAATTCATTTCTAACGCATTTAAGGGATTTAACCCAGCCTTCGTCGTCACCAATAATTTCAACGGGAGCAGTTAGCATTTCAAATTTGATTCCTTCTTCTTTAGCGTGGTGAACTTCTTCAACTCTCGCAGGAAGTTCTTTTTCAGTACGTCTATATACAATTGAAACATCAGCTCCAAGTCTTTTTGCAACTCTTGCAGCGTCCATTGCGACATTTCCACCGCCAACTACTGCAACTTTTTCGCCAACATTTACTGGAGTGTCGTATTCTTCGTCAAAGGATCTCATTAAATTGTTCCTTGTCAAAAATTCATTTGCAGAATAAACTCCATTTAAGTTTTCTCCAGGAATATTCATAAATTTAGGAAGACCTGCACCCGATCCAATGAAGACTGCTTCGTAACCTTCTTTTATAATGTCGTCAATAGTCATAGTTCTGCCAATTACAAAGTTATTTTCGATTTTTACGCCGAGATTTTTAATATTTTCTACTTCGTATTCAACAACTTCGTCTGGAAGTCTAAATTCAGGTATTCCATAAATTAAAACTCCGCCAGATTGTTGCAAAGCTTCAAAAATTGTAACGTCATAGCCCATCTTTGCAAGTTCTCCTGCACAAGTAAGTCCAGCAGGACCTGCACCAACTATAGCAACTTTTTTGTTTAGTTTTTTAATATCACCACTGTCTTTAATCTGGTGACGTCTTGCATAATCAGCTGCAAATCTTTCAAGCTTACCAATGGATACGGAGTCGCCTCGATTTGCAAGGATACATCTTTCTTCGCATTGAGTTTCTTGAGGACAAACTCTACCACATACTGCAGGAAGAGAAGTATAAAGTGAAAGAACTTTGTAAGCTTCCTTGAAATTCCCATTGGCTATTTCTTTAATAAAGCCAGGGATGTCAATAGAAACTGGGCAGCCTCCAACGCATCCAGGGTTTTTACAATTAAGACATCTGCTCGCTTCTTCTACGGCTTCCTCTGCAGTGTAGCCAAGACATACTTCTTTAAAGTTTTTATTTCTTTCATCAGGTGCTTGTTCAGAAATTGGAACTCTTTTAAATCTATCTTTAGCTTTTTTTATTGTAAAGTTTTCGATAGTTTCGCCTTCTAAATTTTTATCTTGTACAGATTTTTCTGCCAAGTGATCAGATATGGCAAGGTCCATTGTGCAGTGGTGGTCTGCAATTGCTTTAGTTTTTTTGTTATTTACATATTGTCTTTGCCTTTTCATTGCAGAATCAAAGTCAACTAAGTGACCGTCAAATTCTGGTCCATCGACGCAGGCAAATTTAGTTTTGCCGCCAATGCTTACACGACAAGCCCCACACATTCCAGTTCCGTCCACCATAATTGGATTTAGGGAAACTGTAGTAGGCAGATTATATTTTTTTGTAGTTAAACATACAAATTTCATCATAATCATAGGTCCAATGGAAACTACATGATCGTATTTTTTATTTTCATTTTCAACTAGGTCCACGATTTTATCAGTTACTAAACCTTTAAAACCGTAACTTCCGTCATCTGTGGCTATGTATAAATTATCACAGACAGATTTAAGCTCATCTTCTAAGATTACAAATTCCTTTGACTTTGCTCCAATAATAATATCGCAGCTAAGACCCTTTTCTTTAAAAAACTTTGCCTGAGGATAAACTGGAGCAGTTCCAACACCACCGGCAACGAATAAATATTTTTTATCTTTTAAATTTTCAAGGGGCATGTCGCAAAAATCGGATGCGTGACCAAGGGGGCCAACGAAATCCTTAAAGCTTTCGCCCTCTTCAAAGGATACAATTTTTTTGGTAGATTCTCCCGAAGCTTGTACAACTATTTGAACACTTCCCCTTTCTACATTGTAATCTGAGATTGTAAGAGGAATTCTCTCGGAATATTTGTCTGCAATTAAAATAATAAACTGACCTGGTTTTGCAGAAGCTGCAATTTTAGGTGCATAAATGTCAAATAAATAAATATTTGGCGCAAGTAATTTTTTTCTTAAAATTTTTGGCAAAATAATCACACTCCACAATTATTATAGCATAAGGGAAATTAAGGTAAAAGGAATTTAAAATGTTAGGATTATTTATTTAAAATATACTTTTTTGTTATAAAGGGTAAAAAATATTTACTAAAGTAAAAATTTAAAGTATATTATATTTAAGGTGATTGAAATGAGGAAATTTTCAAAAGAAATAAGAAAAGTCGTGATAAAAGTTGGGTCCTCTTCTATTACTCACGACAATGGAAAGATAAATCTACAAAAAATCGATGAACTTTGTTATGAAATTGCAAACTTAAAAAATAGAGGAATAGATGTTATTTTAGTATCTAGTGGTGCTATTGCAGCAGGTCGTGCGAAATTAAATTTAAAAGAAAGGCCAAGGGAAACTTCCGATAAACAAGCTGCTGCAGCAGTGGGTCAAGTTGCACTTACAAATATTTACGATAGATCTTTAATTAGCTATGGCTACAACTCTGCGCAAATTCTTTTAACTAGACAAATAGAAAAAGATGACGAGATGAGAATTAATGCAAAAAATACTTTTGAAAAATTGCAGGGGATGAATGCCATACCGATAATAAATGAAAACGACACAATTTCTACTTACGAAATAAAATTTGGCGACAATGATACATTATCTGCTGTGATTGCGAGAATTACAGAGGCAGATCTTCTCATTATGCTAACAGATATTGAGGGACTTTATACTGACGATCCGAGAAAAAATAGCGAGGCAAAGATTATTCGTGAAGTTAAAGACATAAGTAATGTGGAAGGAATGGCAAAGGAAACAAAGTCCAATGTTGGCACAGGAGGAATGTTCACAAAAATCAAGGCGGCAAAGCTTGCCATGGAAAAGAATATCGAAGTTGTAATCGCATCTGGTGAAAATATGAAGATAATTAGAGATATAGTTAAAGGAGAAGAAATTGGAACCTATTTTAAGTGTTAAGGAATTAGGGGAAATAGCAAAGGAAGCTTCCTATAAATTAAAAAAATTAAATACAGAAGAAAAAAATAAAATGTTAGCTTCAATTAAGAAGTCACTTTTGTCTGAAAGTGAAAATATATTAAGGGCAAATGAACTGGATATAAAAAAGGGTAGAGAAAATAATATGCCAGAAGGTCTAATAGATAGACTTCTTTTAAATAATGCAAGAATAGAAGCTATGGCAAAATCTATTGACGATGTAATCGACTTTAAGGATCCAGTGGGAAGGGTATTGTCAATGGAAAAAAATTATGCGGGACTTTTAATTGGAAAGAAAACTGTTCCCATGGGAGTTATTGCAATAATTTACGAATCAAGACCAAATGTAACACTAGATGCTTCAATTTTGTCGCTTAAAGCATCTAGTGCCATAATTCTTCGTGGAGGCAAGGAATCTATAAATTCAAATATTGCAATAGCAGATGCAATTAGACTTGGGATAAAAAATTCAGGTTATGATGAAAATTTCGTCCAAATTGTAAAGGACACATCTAGAGAGTCTTCAAGAGAACTTATGCAATTAAAGGGATATATAGATCTTTTGCTCCCAAGGGGATCGGCATCCTTAATTAGTTCCGTCGTGGAAAATGCAAAAGTTCCTGTAATTGAAACTGGAGTGGGGAATTGCCATATATATGTAGACGATGAAGCGGACATTGAAAAGGCAGTAAAGATCATAGAAAATGCAAAGACACAAAGGATTGGCGTGTGCAATGCCATGGAATCACTTGTGTTAAATGAAAATCTTTCAGATAAATTTTTTGAAATGTTAAATGAAGTTGTAGAAAAATATAATATAAAAGTTCATGCAGATGAAAAATCTATTTCAAAATTTAAAAATGCAGAAGCTGTAACTGAAGATGACTTTGGAAGGGAGTACTTAGACTACGAATTTTCTGTAAAGACAGTTTCCAATGTTGATGAAGCAATTCAACATATTACAAAATATTCAACGGGGCATTCTGAAGCAATACTAACAAAATCCTATGAAAGAGCAATGAAATTTTTGGAAGAAGTGGACTCAGCTTGTGTCTATGTAAATGCATCAACAAGGTTCACAGATGGTGGAGAATTTGGAAAAGGTGCAGAACTTGGCATCTCAACACAAAAACTTCACGCTAGAGGACCAGTTGGATTGGAAGAACTTGTAAGCTACAAATATATAGTATTTGGGCATGGCGAGTTTAGAAGATAATATTTCTTAAAAATATTTGTTAGAGATTTTATTTTCCAAGAGATATTAAGAGTCAACAAAAACCGACACTTATTTTTTAAGATAAATGTCGGTTTTATTTTATATAGAACTCTTATGCATTTACAAACTACGAAATATATCTATGGGCAGAATTAAAATCAATAAGAATTAGTATAATAAATATATTGTTCTCTTCCATTATTCCAAATTTCTTATCCTATCAATAAGATTGTTTTTGCTGTGCCTTTCATAGAACTTACCAGTAAATATTATCCCGATAATTATATTTATAATATTTACGAGAATAAGCGGCATAATCACGAATTTATAGGAAGTCCATTTAGTCTGTGCCATGAAATCTACTAATATAAATTTATTTACAAGAAGCATAATGAGAAAAGAAAATATTAAGCCACAAAAAGAGTAAATCAAATTCTTTTTCACCAAATATTTTTTAATATTTTTCTTTGTCATTCCAATTGCTTCAAGGATTGACAAGTTGACCATATTTTTTAAAATTTCAGTAGCAATAACGTTAATAAAGTTAAGCACCGATATTAAGAACAATACTATAGATAAGCTGTAGCCAGCAAATTCTATTAGGCTTTTGAATTCCGTTGTAGATTTGATCTGAAGGTCTCTTGAATCATAGGAAAAGTCTGGCTCATTTTCAAAAGTTTTTAATAGATTATCAAAATTTTCCTTTTCAATATCCTCCACATCAAATCCATAGGACATTATACTTTGATCTCTTGTGAGCTCTCTATACTCATTCGGATTCATATAAATATATTCCAAACCTAAAGTAGGACTAGATTCGTCGTTTATATCTTCCTTAATTACAGGGAAATATCTAAGTCCATTGGAAAAATTATATTCAACCTTGCCCATCACTTGGACTTCTTTGACTTTATTTTTGACATTAATCTTTATTTTATCGCCAGCTTTAAATGCAGATTTTTTATCTCCATATTCTCCTATAATAACATAATTTCCTGTTTGCCATTTTTCTTTATCAAACTCTCCATCTATGAATTTTTGTTTGTCTATTAGATATTCATCTATACCAAATAAAATTGGTGCAACTTTTTTGTCCTCTATTTTAATATCTGGATAATCGTACTCATAACCATAATAGTATAAGGCGCCCCCACCCTTAAAACCCTTATAGCTTTCTATTTCATCAATAAACTTTTTCTCAATTCCTTCTTCACTACCTAAATACATATATCTAAAATATTTTGGGCTTGCTATATTATAGTCCGTTACGATTACATCAGAAATTCCCTTTTCTAAATCAATATTGCCGGTATAAGTTAAAACGCTATTTAAAATAACTGCCGATAGACTTATAGAAAGAACAATTGAGATAAATCTAAATTTATTTGAGAAAACCTCTCTTCTAGCAAGCTTTCCCAGAGAAATATTTTCACTTTTATATTTCTTTTTTATCGTGGTTTCGTTGTATTTGCTGGCATCTATTGGAGAAACTTTTGCTGCATATCTTGCAGGTCTCATCACCGATAGAAATACAGTAAGCAAAGTAAAGGCTGTCGAAAATACTATAATTAAGATTATTACCATGAGCGATAATTTTACATCCGTTAACATCTCATTATTTGCAAATATTTTATTTAAAATAATTTTTCCGATAGAAATTCCTACTAAATCTCCAACTAATATTGACGGAAGTGCGACTGCTAAAGACTCAAGATGAATAAGCCTTTTGATTTGTGGCTTTGTCATTCCAATTGTTTTTAAAAGTCCCAGAAGTTTAATATCTTCATTTACGGATATCTTAAAAATATTATTTATTATCAAATATCCCGCGACTATTACCAAAATCAAAAAAGATAAGAAGGGTAGAAATGTTTTAAAATCAAAACTAGAATCACCAGATAAAAGATAGGCAAAGTTAACACCAGTTCTTATTTCTTTGTCGGATAGATTTCCAGGGTCATCTACCACTTTATAACCATTTCTCTCTGCAATTTTTATAAGTTTATCCCTTATCATAAAGGAATTCTTTAGCATTACTTCCACGTCATTATTATTTTCTGGAAGGGATAATTTGTCTACATAAGCTTTTGATAAATAGATTTGTCCTACACCAACGTTGGAGTCAATAGGATTTTGAAAAGTCCCCGATATAATAAATTTATCACTTTTCTTTTCAATAATCTCTCCTGTGTAAGGTTTTTCTATTTTAAAAGGAATTTCTATCTCTTCTCCAATTTCTCCTTTATAACCTAACTTTTTTGCAGTTGCTATATCTATAAATACTTGGTTTTCTTTTTCTGGAAACTTCCCCTTAACTTTTTCTATTAGAGACCATTCAAATCCTTTTTTGTCCATATAGGATAGTTCTGCACTTATTTTTTCATCATCAAGTATTCCAACTTTCTCTCTTACTGAAAAATCCTTTACATCCTTATCTTGAGTTAATATTTCTACATCTTCGTCAGAAATATCTTTAAAAGAACCATGGCTGATTGTACCAATAGTTTTCATCCTTTGGGTTTCCATGCTTTTTCCTAAACCTAAGGCTACGGAAAACAGACTTGTAAATAGTATAGAAGTCAAAGCAATGGCAATTAAGAGAATATTTCTCCTATTTTTATTCGCATTTAAAATGTTTTTTGCAAGCCTCCTTATATAAGCTTTATTTTTGACTTTCATTATCTACCACCAATTTTCCATCTTCAATTCTTATAACTTTATTTGCCGCTTGAGCCACGGAATCATCGTGAGTAATCATAAGAATAGTATTTCCAAGCTCTTTATTAATCTTTTTTAATAAATAAACAACTTGTGAAGATGATTTTGAGTCCAAATTTCCTGTAGGCTCATCAGCTAGAATTATAGATGGTTTAGTGACCAAGGCTCTTGCTATGGCAACTCTTTGCTGTTGACCACCCGATAATTCATTGGGCATTTTATTTTTTTGATCGCTAATCTCTAGAATATCCATTACATATTGGGCATATTTTTTATCAACCTTGTCGCCGTCAAGACCAAAGGGAATAATTATGTTTTCATATACATTTAGCATGGGTAAAAGATTATATGCTTGAAAGACAAAACCAATATTTCTTCTTCTAAAGATGGTTCTCTCATCATCCTTTAAAGCATAAATATCTGTATCATCAATTATAACTTTACCACTTGTGGGATAATCGAGTCCTCCCATTAAATGTAATAGGGTAGACTTCCCCGAACCAGATGCTCCGATTATAGAGATAAATTCTCCCTTTTCAACAACGAAAGATACACCATCGAGAGCTCTTACCTCAACCTCATTAGTTTTATAATATCTTTTTAAATTTTCAACTTTTAACATATCTATCACCTCTTTACATTTAATATAACATCCTCATCTTACAAAACACTTACAAGACTTCTTACAGTTTTGTAAGAAAAAAGACTTCTCACAAGGGGAAGTCTACTGAAAACTTTATTTTATTTTCCTTCAAAGATGCCTTTATATTTCCGCCATGTTTCTCTATAATTTCTTTGGCTATAAAAAGTCCTAAACCAAGTCCATCTTTATAGACTGAATTTCTTCCTCTATAAAACCTTTCAAATATTTTAGGCAAAGTTTCTTCTGATAAGTCTATGCACTTATTTTCTATGTCTAGATTATAATTTAGATAAGATTTATAAACTGAAATATTAATATTTGTGCTATTTGGCGAATATTTTATGGCATTGTCAACTAAATTGTGGATAGCTTCTTTGAGCCATCTTTCGTCTAAATCGAAAATTAAGTCTTCATCTTTTAAAGTAATTTTTATATCTTTTTCCCTTAATAGGGCTTTAAATTCTTCTAGAACATCCCTTACTAAATCTTTTAAATTTGCTGGATTTTTTTGCAAAACTATAATATCAGATTCAAGCCTAGAAGATTTTACGAGGGTATCAATCAAAAATTTTAATTTATCTAATTCATACTTAATAATCTCAATATACTCATCTTTTGGATTATCTTCTAAAAGACTAATATATAACGAAAGATTGGTTATTGGCGTCTTGGTTTGATGAGATATATCTGCTATTAAATTCTTTGTTTTATTTTTTTCTGTATTGATTTTCACTTCTTTTACCTGACTTGCATATAAAAATTTAATGAGTTTTGATTTTATTTTAGAAAGTTCCTTCTCATCGAATTTAGTAATTTCTAAATTTCCATCTATTGCATCATCAATATAATCTGAAAATTCACGCACCTCATTTCTCAAGACAATATATTTATATAAAAGAATTCCAATTATAAGAGCTAAAAGACCTATTAAAATTGCCATTTATATCCAACTCCAAAGACTGTCCCTATAGGGTCATAGGGTTTTAACTTATTTCTGATTCGAGAAATATTGACGCTCAAAGTATTTTGATCAATAAATTCATCATCTATTCCCCAAACAAAATCAAATAGCAATTCTTTAGTTATAACCTGAGACTTGTTTTTTATTAGATAGTACAAAATTTTTGCCTCCGTCCTTGTGAGTTCTATATTTTTATCATCCACATAGAAAGTATTTTCATTGAAATTAAAATCTAGACCATCTTTTTTAAAAAGGTTTAAATCACAAGACGCTATCTTTTCGAAGGTTCTTTTTATTTTTGCTTCTAAGATTCCCAAAGAAAAAGGTTTTGTTAGATAATCGTCTGCACCTAACTCAATTGAGGAGATGATATAGGCTTCTAAATTTATAGCTGACAACACAATTATTGGAATTGTGGAAATCTTTCTTGTATATTTTATTATTTCAAGACCATCCCCATCGGGCAAATTCATATCAAGTAAAATCAAATCAGAATCATCAATAAAATTTTGGGCATCATTTATAGTAAATGTAGAAATGACTTCATAATTTTTTTCTAAAGCTATGGATAAGCCTTTATTTAGATGTTTGTCATCCTCTATTATTAATATCTTTTTCATAGCTTTCCTCCTCATATTAATTTTATATTTATATATCCACTTCTATTTATCTTATATATAAATTTATTTTATATTCTTGAAAATATTGTTTTTTAGTATATACATTGTATCAAAAAAGGCGAGAATTTTTTATCCTCGCCTTTTTTATTTTTAGGATTTTTGCAAAGTCCTTTTATATTTTTATTAAAATTTAAACAGCCGCAGCTGGCTTATCTTTGTTTAATATTTTTTGAGTAATATAGATAAATGCTAGAGCTGCAAGTCCAATAACATCAGTAAGAAGTTTTGGATCTAAAAGTGCAAAGGCAGCTAAAAGAAGTATTACTCTTTGCCAAATTCTTAATTTACCAAATAGATAGGCCTCAACTGTACCTGCCAAGCAGAAAGTACCAATAAGAGCAGTTACAATAGTTGGTATTGCAGCAGTTATTGGAAGCCAATTTACTGTTGTTCCAACAACGGAATCAACCATTATTAAGTGTGGATTAATAACGAAGATGTAAGGTATTATGAAGGCGCCAATTGCAAGTTTAAAAGCTTGAAATCCAGTTTTCATTGAGTTTGCACCTGCGATACCTGCTCCTGCATAAGCAGCTAGTGCTACTGGAGGAGTAACGTCAGCAACTACACCAAAGTATAGAATAAATAAGTGAGCTGACATTAGGTTTACACCAAGTTTTGTTATTGCTGGAACAGCCATAGTTGCAAGTACTATGTATTTTGCAGTTGTTGGAAGTCCCATTCCAAGGATAATTGAAGATACCATAGTTAGTAGTAATGTTGGAATAAGTTTACCTTTAGCTATTAGTACTATAACTTCTGCGATCTTTAGACCAAATCCAGTAAGTGTTACCACACCTACTATCATACCAGCACATGCACAGGCACAAGCTACACCAACAGCACCCTTAGCACCGGCTTCCATTGCTTCAAGAATATCTTTTGCAGTAAAAGAATTATCTTTTTTAATTAGAGATGCTACAAAGGCAACTATAACTCCAATGATAATACCAGTTAAAGCAGCCATTGTTGGAGGATATTGTTTAACCAACATAAAGATGATTGCGATAAGAGGTAGAGTTAAATAACCTTGTTTAGCTAAAATTTTTGAAACCTTTGGAAGAGATTCTCTTGGCATACCCTTAAGACCAAGTTTACAAGCTTCCAAGTGAACCATTGTACCAACGGCTATATAGTATAGAATTGCTGGAATAATAGCAGCTTTAACAATTGAAATATAAGGAAAACCAGTGAAGTCCGCCATAATAAAGGCAGCAGCACCCATTACTGGAGGCATAATTTGTCCGCCAGTAGATGCAGTAGCTTCAACGGCGCCTGCATAATGAGGCTTGTAGCCAACTGATTTCATTAATGGAATTGTAAAAGCACCAGTGGTAACTGTGTTTGCTACAGATGAACCTGAGATTGAACCCATAAGACCTGAAGAAAGAACTGAAGTCATTGCAGGACCTGATCTCGTAGAACCAGTAAGGGCATAAGCAAAGTCTATAAAGAATTCACCGACACCAGTCTTGTCTAGGAAAGAACCAAACAAGATAAACATAAATACAAATGTAGAAGATACTCCGAGAGGTGTACCCATAATACCTTCTGTAGTCATGTACATGTGGGAAACAATTCTAGTTACGTTAAAGCCTCTGTGAGCAAAAACTCCAGGCAAGTGTCTGCCAAAGTATGCAAAAATTAGAAATATTATAGTAACAATCGGAAGCTCTGGGCCAACAACTCTTCTTGTAACTTCTAGAGTAAGGAGAACTGCAAGAACTCCCATTACCATGTCAAGTGTGGACATTTGACCACCTTTTAAGGCAATAGCTTCTACATTAAAGAATATGTAACTCCATACACCAATTGATAAAATCATCAATGCCCAGTCCAGAATTTCAATTTTAGTCTTAGATGACTTCTTAAAACCAGGATATAGGGCAAAACCAAGAGTGAAAGCAAAGATTAAGTGAAGTGATCTTTGTTTCATTGCTAATAATGTTCCGTGCCATGCAGTATATAGATGGAAAGCAGACATTAAAATTGCAACGATTGTAATAAATAAAGCAACCTTGCCAGATAACTTACGAAGTTTACTAGTTTCGAGATCATATTGTTCCATTAATTCATCGACATTCATAGCGCCGAGATCATCTGTTGACTTTGTAACACTAGCATCTGATATCTTTTCAGATTTTATATTTTCATTTAAATTATTATTATTATTATTATTATTATTATTATTGCTCAATTTGGCACCTCCTTAGTGCATATTGTAAAAGCGATATATGTTTGGTAGAAAATTCTAAAGCTTCTCTAGGTTCAGAAAATTCCAAGAAAGGAGTAGCTTTGCCATTAATTACGAATTTATGATTTGCTATAACAGCTCCTGTTCTATAAACAACAGTATCAAAGGGAACATTCATATCATATAGACAGAAACTTCCATCCTCAGCATATTTAAACTTGTAAATTAAATTTACAGGTAGTCCTGCACCTTGGTCGCGATACCTTTGTTCCATAAGGATCAACTTTCCATCACGAGCTTCATACCATTCGCTAGTTTGAGATTTCTCAACTGAATGAGTATAAACTATGCCAAACCTATCCTTATCCTTTAAATATTCAATCTTTTTAATATTTCCATTAAAATAAGATTTTATAAAAATTGCATCGATTTTAATAAAGGATAAAATAATAAAGGATAAAATAAAAAAAACTAATATAATAAAGAGTATTGGAAAGAATAACTTCTTTCCAATGCCCTCTTTATTTCTGCCACTCATTATTTTTTAACTTCATCGAAATATTTTTGTGCACCTGGGTGTACTTCAATACTCATACCGTCAAGAGCTTTATCAAGAGCGATGTCGCCACCTCTTGCGTGAGATTCTTTCATTGTATCAAGATTTTCAAATAAAAGTTTAACAATGTTATAAGCATCTTCATCAGCCATTTTTTCGTCAACTGCTAACATTGATTGAACTGCTACAAGAGAAAGTTCTTTGTCTTGTCCCTTATATTCAGTTGGAGTAACGTGTAGGTTAACGTAGAATGGATATTTTTTAATAAGTTCAGCAGCTTTATCTTCAGCTATAGGAACTAAGTGAATATTATGAGTTGTAGCAAGTTCAGTAAAGGCTGATGATGGAATAGCAGCTGTAATGAAAGCAGCGTCTATTTGACCAGATTTAATTTGATCAGCAGCTTCAGCAAAAGATAAGAAGTCAACTTTTCCCAAATCATCATAAGTAATTCCATGAATTTCAAGGATTTGCTTAACATTAACTTCAACGCCAGAGCCAGGAGCGCCAACTGCAACTTTCTTACCCTTTAAGTCTTCAATAGTTTCGATTCCAGAATCATCAGAAGCAGCTATTTGAACGAATTCAGGATATAGACAGCATAGACCTCTTAGAGAAGATTTTTGATTTCCTTTAAAAGTATCAGTACCATTTGCTGCATAATAGGCAACGTCATTTTGTATGAATGCGATTTCCGCATCGCCCTTAGTAATTAGTTCCACGTTTTCAACAGATGCGCCAGTAGCTTGTGCAGTAGCAGTATAATTAACGCCTGCATTGTTTAAAATATTAGATAGTGCTCCACCTAATGGGTAATATGTACCACCAGTACCGCCTGTTGCAACTGACATAAATCCGCCCTTAGTTTCCATTAAACCTTCGGCTTTGATGTCGCCAGTAGCTTTATTACCCTCTTCTGTTTTTGCACCTTCTTCAGTTTTAGTAGCGTTTGCCGAAGAATCTTCTTTTTTGTTTCCTCCACCACTACAAGCTGTCAAAACAACTGCAGCTAAAGCAATAAGCATGATTAGCGTCATAAATTTTTTCTTAGTCATAATAACCCTCCTTGACATTATTCAAATAAACTAAAATTTTATGAAAATGTTTATCCGATAATTTTATATTACATTATTGAATATTAATTGTCAATTAAATAAAAAGCTAATTATCCTGAAAAGTCGCATTTTATTTGTACGAAAATTTTATTGAAAACGATTTATAAGTATTTTGTAATTTGATTTTGGTTGAATAAATATTTTTGGGTAAATATTTTAAATAAATAATAAAGAAAATAAATAGGAGGATTTATGAAGATTAATGAGATTTTAAATATTAAATATCCAATTTTTCAAGGTGCTATGGCAAATATTTCAACAGCAGAGCTTGCCGGTGCAGTATCTACTGCTGGCGGTCTCGGGATGATTGCAACTGGTGGATTTAGCCCTGACGAAGTTAGAAGGGAAATTAGAAAAATAAAAAAAATGACTGACAAGCCCTTTGGAGTAAATCTTGTAATGATTCATCCAGATATTGAAGAATTAAATAAAGTTGTCGTTGAAGAGGGAGTTGAGATAATAACTTGTGGAGCAGGAAACCCTCAAAAATATTTTGACTATTGGTTAAAAAACAAATTAAAAGTAATTCCCATTATTGCAAATAAAAAAATGGCACAAAAAGTTGAGAGCCTCGGGGCAATAGCTTGTGTATTTGAAGGCGCAGAGGCGGGAGGACATATTGGAAAGCTAAACACCTTTCCTGCTCTCCCAGAAATTTGCGATTCTGTAAAGATTCCTGTGATTTCTGCGGGTGGTATTTACACGGCAAGACATATTTTAGCGGCAGAAATTTTAGGGGCAAGTGGCGTACAAATGGGAACAAAATTTTTGCTATCAAGAGAAGCACCAGTCCACGAAAAATTTAAAGAAGTTTTAATAGAAGCAAAGGATAGAGATACAATTGTAACGGGAGTAACAACAAATCATCCTATAAGATGCTACAAAAACAAATTGGCAGAAAAACTTTTGGAGATAGAAATTAACAATCTTGGAGAAGAAGAATTTGAAAAATATGCTCGTGGTTCAGGGAAAAAAGCTGTAAGAGATGGAGATGTAGAATGGGGTTCTGTTTTGGCGGGTGAAGGATTTGAGTACCTAAATAAAATTGAGAGTGCAAGAGAAATAATCGAAAATATAATGAAGGAATACGAAAAGTTAAAGAGAAGTTTTAAAGAAAAGAATTAAAATATAGAAAAGAAAAGCCAGTGAAAAAGTCAGAGCAAATAGTAAGCTAAAGCCACTTAAAACTTGTCTTTGCATCTATTTATACTTGGACTAATTAAGCCTTAATTGAAAATTTAAAATTATATAAAAATAAAAAAGCCTTTGACAAAAATATTAACTTAAAGTAAATATACGCCAATTTTGAAAGGGTTTTTTTAAAAAAAAGTGTTAATTATATTAAGGCTACAAATGAACTTGAAAAAGAGTATGATTTCAACTACAATATAGATGTAGCAAAGTACATAAAATTTTAAGGAGGATGTAAATGAAAGCGTTAATGGTAGATTATATGTCAGATGTAATTGATAAGGGACTTGAAGAAAGAGGTATTGAACTCGATAAGGTTATGCTTCCAACTTCTGAAAAGCTAGCAGAAATTATTGAACCTTATGATTTCTTATTTATGAGAGTTGATCCATTCATCAACAAAGAGGTTCTCGATGCGGCTAAAAATTTAAAGGCAATTTTTGTTGGTTCAACAGGAACTAATCACATTGATCTTGAGTATGCAAAGGAAAAAAATATTCCAGTTAAAAACTCTCCAGGACAAAATGCAAATGCAGTTGCTGAACTTGTTTTTGCAAAAATGTTAGATCTTTATAGAAACTCTGTACAAGCTCAAAATGAAGTTAAGAGCGGAATTTGGAATAAGTACAGATGGATTGGTAGAGAACTTAGAAATAAAACTCTAGGAATTTGTGGTTTTGGTGCAATTGGTAGAAGAGTTGCAGAAATCGCCAAGGTATTCCACATGAATGTTCTTGCTTATGATCCATTCTTAAAGCCAGAAGATATTAAAGTCGATTATGTTGAACTTGTTGATTTTGATAGAATAGTAAAAGAGTCTGACATTATCACTCTTCACATGCCACTTACTCCAGATACTAAGGATTTATTCTCTAGTGATGAATTCGAAAAGATGAAAGATGGAGCTTGCATAATCAATGCTGCACGTGGTGGAATTGTTAATGAAGATGCACTTTATGATTACCTTAAAAATGGTAAATTAGGTGGAGCTAACTTAGATACACTTTCTAATGAACTTGGCTCTGGTGGACTTGACACTCAAGATGTTCCAGTTGAAAGTAAATTATTTGAACTAGATAGATTTTATGTAACACCACATATTGGTGGCTCTACTATCGATGCTCAAGACGATATTGGACATGTAGTACTAAGAAATTTTGATGAACTTTTCGGAAAATAAGAATACAATAGCTAATTTAAGATAGCATATAGAGTTAAGACTAAAATAAATTAGAAACCTGCTCACAATTGTGGGCAGGTTTTTTATGCAAAATAACATTGCTCTTTAAAATTTTTTATAATATATTAAAGGGGGAGGTTGATATGAAGGATTATTATGTACCCATTATTTTACTACTTGTATTTACTGCAATAATTTTTTTCTACAATTATTATATAAAAGTGAGAAATGAAAAAATTTTGAGAGAAGAAATAATAAAAGACTTTGGAAAGGTTCACTCAAAAAAATTTAAGGGGAAAATTGACGGATTACATAAAAGGATTGGTGGAAATTTAACAGAAATCACAGCCAATGATTTGAATTTTGACAAAATAACGGAGAAAATAAATCACAATGTGTCGAGGCTTGGGCTTGAATATTTTTATCACAGACTTAGAAATTTAATTTTAGATAAGGATGAGTTGATAAAGTCTCAAAACAATAGAAATATTTATAAAAAGCAGGAAGATGAGTTATTAGATCTTCAGTTTCAGCTTGGCAAAATTGGATTTTTCAAAGAAGATGTGTTAAGTTTAGTTGAAGAAGAAATTGAAATAGATAGAGAGCTTGAAATTGGAGCGAGAATTTTTTCCTTTACAGCACTTTATATTTTAATTCTTTTTATCTTTTTAAGAGCTGGATCGCTTCTATTTATTTTTGTCCTACTTGGAATAAATATTTACATTTATAAAAAATTTAATGACATAACCCTTGGTAAATTAGAAACTTTAGTTAGGTTTAAAAGCATTTTATTTGTTTCAGAAAATTTGATGAAAAATAAAAGAAAAGTCTTTATAGAAGAGTTAGAAGAGATAGAAAATATTTTAAAAAGGATTTCTCCACTAAAGAAAACTTTGAAATCCTTTGGTTTTTTGACGGGCAATGCGGAAATGGATTTTGCAGAAACTTACAAAAATGTATTATTTTTATCGGAAGCTAGAAAATTTTCGAAGTCACAAAAATACTTTAAAGAGTATAAAGATGAAATTTTTAGACTATATTATCTATTGGGAAAAATCGACTGTGAAATAGGAATTATTTCCATTGAAAGGGCATATAAAACAGGAGAGGCAATTTTTAGTGAGAAAATTTGTGGCAAAAATTTGTACAATCCATTATTAAAAGATGCTGTGCCAAATGACTTGAATTTGGAAAAATCAATAATTTTAACGGGTTCTAATGCATCGGGTAAGTCGACATATCTTAGAACCATTGGCATCAATGCAGTTTTTGCACTTAGCTTTGGCATTTTCTTTGGCGAAAAATTTGAAATAAAACCTCTTAAAGTAACATCGGCTATTGACATTAGCGACTCAATAATGAAAAATCTTTCCTATTTTATGGCAGAGTCCAAGGCAATTGGAGAGATGATAGAAGATGAGGAAGAAAAGTTAATTTTGCTAGATGAGATTTTTAGAGGAACTAATACTATTGATAGAATTGCATCTGCTACATCGACATTAAAATACCTGGCAAAGAAAAATCATGTGGTGGCAGCGACTCATGATATAGAGCTTACAATTTTATTGAAGGATGAATTTAATAATAAACACTTTGAAGAAAAAATAGAAGATGGCGACATAAAGTTTGATTATTTAATAAAAGAAGGACCTGCCACTACGAGGAATGCCATAGCAATTTTGGATAGTCTAAACTACCCAGAAGAAATAATAAATGAGGCAAGAATTCTTTCAAAGGAAATGGAAAACAGATAGACTGCTTTATTCAGTGGTTTCTTTAAGGAGTAATTTTTTCTTTCTTTAATTGTTATTCTTAATAATATATAATATTATTAAGAATATATTTTTTATACAGATTGTGAGGGTAGTATGAGGATTTATTTTACAAGACATGGTGAGACTGAATGGAACAAGCTTAATATAATTCAAGGGCAAGATGATTCGCCCCTTACTAAAGAAGGTATTGAGATGGGAAAGGCGCTTCACGATAAGTCAAAGAATATTCACTTCGATAAGATTTATTCTTCTGACCTTGGTCGTGCCTATGATACTGCAAAATTAATTTGTCCCAACAGGCATATTATAAAGACCTCACTCCTTCGTGAAATTGATGTGGGTTATTGGTCAGGCAAAAACATTAAGGATGTTAAAGACAGTGATAGATGGCTTCACAAACTTTATTTTAATAAGCCACATAGATACAACCGCATTGATGGTGAAAGTTTATACGATCTTAGAAAACGTGTGGAAAAATTCTTTGAATTTGCTATTTATCCAGAACTTGACAACACTATTTTAGTTGTGGCTCACGGCGTAACTATTGTAGCTATGTTTTCTATTATGGAAGATATTCCCATGGAAAAGTTTTGGATAAATAGAGTTAGGCGAAATGGAGAGTTTAATATCGCCGATTATCACGATGGTAAATTTAAAATTATAAAAAAGGCACCACAAAATCCTGTGGATTCTATTTGAGGTGATTAAATGAAGAATTATGATTTAATTATAATTGGCGCAGGTGCAGCTGGCTTGAGTGCTGCTATTTATGCGGGGAGATCTCTTTTAAACACTTTGGTAATCGAAAAATTTTCCTTTGGCGGCAGGGTTAACGATACTCCTAGGGTTATTAATTATCCAGGATTCAAAGAAATTTCTGGGAGAGATTTGATAAATGAATTTAGAAGGCAAGCAGAAAATTTTAATACTAACGAGTTTACTTATGGAACTGTTTCAAAGATCGAAAAGATAGACGAGGGTTTCAAGCTTATTACTTCAAGGAGAAGAGAATTTTTTGCAAAGGCAATTATTATTGCAACGGGAACTTATGCAAAGATGATAAATGTTCCTGGAGAAATTGAATTTGCTGGTCGTGGTGTGTCCTATTGTTCAACTTGTGATGCAGATTATTTTAAGGACAAAGACATACATATTTTAGGTTCAGGTGATCTTGCACTAGAAGAGGCAGATTATCTCTCTAATTATGCAAACTCAATTAATATGATTATTATTCACGAAGAAGGAAATTTCGATGGAAATGAATTGGAAGTTAAAAAAATTAAGGAGAACCCAAAAATTTCTTACACATGGCACTCAAAACTCGAGGGAATTTACGGCGATGACAGAGTAAATAGTCTTGATATTTTAGATTTATCTGACAATACAAATACTAGAGTGACTTCTGATGGAGTTTTTATTTTTGCGGGGATGAGTCCAAATTCAGAATTTGTAAAGGATTATTTAGATTTAGATGATTTTGGCTTTATTGTAACGGACGACTGCATGAGGACATCTATAGAAGGAATTTATGCTGCAGGAGATATAAGACAAAAACCTCTTAGACAAATTGTTACAGCAGCAAGTGATGGTGCAGTGGCTACTGTTTATGCAGAGAGATACATTAGAAATAGGGGTGTGAGATGAGAGTTTATCCAAGGGGAACTGTAGTCTACAATAAAGAAAAGGCATACAATGGTATAAATTTAATTTCAACGGCAAAGGACGGAGCACTAATTACAAAAATGGACGGCAGGGAGCTTAAGAGGTATTCTGTGAACCCAATGCCTGCAAAGATGCTTCCAAATAAAAATATTATGAGTATTTCTTCTTTTAGATCATCAGATTTTGGAGTCAGTGACGGTATAAAATTAGTTGAATTTGACAAAGATGGAAGAGTTGTATTTGACTTCGACAAATTTAAGTTCACAGAGGACAGAGGTTATCGACCAAAGTGGATGGCTAGAGCACATTCTGATTTTCAAAGAGAAGGAAACTCACTTGGATATTATTACCCTGGAGAAAAAATCATCCAAGGTGGCAATACGCTTATATTAGTTCACGATGCCATCGTGGACAATAGAATTTCTGACAAGACTTTGCTTGACGATGTAATCTTAGAAGTAGACAAAAGGGGAAATATTATTTGGAAATTTTCCTTTAGTGAACACTTTGACCAACTTGGATTTTCCGAAGAGGCAAAAAATGTTTTATACAGAAATCCAAATCTTAGGATTACGGAAAGACCTCTTGGAAATTATTTAGACGTGACATCAATTTCTACAATTGGCGAAAACAAGTGGTACGATCAGGGCGATCCACGATTTCATCCAGACAATATTTTATTTACTGCGAGAGCTGCAAATATTATTGGCATAATCGACAAAAAGAGGTCACGAATTTGTTACAAGCTGGGACCAAAATTTTCAGACTTCAAGAAAATAGATCCAGTAGTTGGCTCTGCCTTTGCAAGTATAATTCCAAGAGGTTTGGAAGGCGAGGGCAATCTATTGATTTTTGACAATGGAGGAAGATGTGGCTACGGCTCACCAACACTCACATCACCTTCAGGACTACTGCCCTTTGTTAGAAATTATTCCAGAATATTAGAGATAAATCCAGTAACACTTTCTGTAAATTGGTCCGTAGATCCAAGGGATTTTGGTTTTTCAATTCCAATGAATGGCTACAAATTTTATTCACCCTATGGCGGAAATCTTCAAAGACTTCCCAATGGAAACACTCTAATAACCCTTGCGACAGAGGGTATGGTTATTGAAATCACACCTTCAAAGGAAATAGTTTGGCAATGGACCTGCCCTTATAGAACTACGACAGAAAATGTTTTGAAAAATAACATGATTTACAGAGTTTATAGATATCCCTACGATTATCTAGACGTAGATGAAAGTGAAAATGAAATTGAAGAGATTGAAGATGCATCTTATTACAAGCTAAAGGGAGCAGGAAGTTTCAAGTCTGTTGCTGTTACAAATGTAAATGGAAGTGAACTAAATAACGATATAGATCCACTTTCACAAGAATCAGAATCAGTTTTAGATCTTGAAGAAAATAAGAAAGTAATTAAGAGAAATGAATCAGTAATAAAATATGTAATGCAAAATTATTTTGGCGACACGATAAAATCACAAAAAGCAGCCATAGTTATCTTTGGTGCAGATAGATGTTCTCACTGTGAACCACTTATGGAAGTAATGCAAGTTCTCCTAGAAGAAGAATTCAAAGAGATTAGCTGTTACTACATGGATCTCGACAAAAATAAAGACTTTGCAGAAAAATATGAAATCTTCCAATTGCCTAGAGTTTCTTTCTATAAAGAGGGCGAAAAAGTTTACGAGTTTATTGGAGAAAAATCCTATGACGAAATTGCCAAGCTAATTGAAAAATATATTTTAGAAATTTAAAAAAAGCTGAGGAAAATTAACCCTCAGTTTTTTTATGCCAAGTTAAATTTGTATATCCCTTTTTCTTTACTTTAGAGTTGATTAAAAATCTATTTTTTACAAGCCTGAGCATATATTTATCGTCATTATAAGAATCGGAGTAGCCAAGGGAATTTTCGTAATCAATATCTATTCCATCTCTTTTTAAAATTTCGTTGATATTTTTTACCTTGATTTGCTTTTTATTATTGCCACGAATTAATTTATAATCTTCGTCTAGATCCGTTCCAATTATGTAGTCAAAGCAAAAGAGTTCACCTACATAGATTAAATAATTTGTGGCAGAAGCAGAGCAGAGGATTTTAACAGTGTCTTCGTCATAGGAATTAAATTCACTTTCAAATTCTTTAAAGAAAAATTTGGGGTAGAGAAAATTTGTAACGAAGCTTTTGAGTTCATCTTCTGAAAAATATTTTATAACAGAGACCATTTCATTTTTCATTATTTCAAAGTCGGAATTAATTTTTGACTTGATATATGCAGAAATTAAATTCCAAAGAGTTTTAAAAATATTTATTTTTTTATTTTTGTATGCGTATTTATAAAGTTCCAATATAGACTCACAGTCAACAATAGTTTTGTCAAAATCATAGAGTGCAACTTTTTTTTCAAGATTTCACCTCAATGTAATTATATCAAATTTTCTTCATTATAAAAAGTTAATATGATATACTAAAGTAGTGATATTTATGGGGATTATTATACATGTTGACATAGATGCTTTCTATGCATCAGTAGAAGAAC
This sequence comes from Peptoniphilus grossensis, assembly GCF_001940285.1. Classification (NCBI taxonomy): domain Bacteria; kingdom Bacillati; phylum Bacillota; class Tissierellia; order Tissierellales; family Peptoniphilaceae; genus Peptoniphilus; species Peptoniphilus grossensis. Next base: position 915,425 of record NZ_MJIH01000001.1, on the reverse strand, counting down.
TTGACGACAATAGAATAATAGGCAAGCCAGTAGTTGTAGGGGGTAAATCCAATCATGGAGTTGTAACAACGGCTAATTACGTTGCGAGGAAATATGGCATTCATTCTGCCATGCCCATGTATATGGCGAAAAATCTTTGCGATCATTTAATAATTAAGCCCATGAGAAGAGATAGGTATCTGGAAAAATCGAGAGAAGTATTTGAAGTTTTAAGGACTTATACAGACAAAATCGAAAAAGTTTCCATAGATGAGTCCTATCTCGATGTAACAGGACTTGGTTATGACGAAAATATTGTTTACGAACTACAAAAAGATGTCTTTAATAAAACAGGGTTAAGCGTGAGTGTTGGCCTTAGTTATAATAAATTTTTAGCAAAACTTGCAAGCGACTGGAACAAACCTAGTGGCGTAATGGTTATTAGAGAGTCCGATATTCCAGAAATTTTATTTCCACTGGATATAAGAAAGGTTCACGGTATTGGGAGAAAATCGGAGGAAAAACTGCGCAATATTGGAATAAATAAAGTTGAGGATCTTTATGAACTTTCCTATGAATTTTTAGCAAATATGTTTAAGAAAAGTGGCGAAGAAATTTACAATAGAATTCGAGGAGTGGATAATAGGGAAGTAACGCCAAACACTATGAGAAAAAGTCTTGGCACGGAATCAACCTTTGAAGCTACAAAAAACAAAGAAGAACTCATAAATTATTTAAAAGAATTTTCTAAAGAAGTTTCAGAAGATTTAATTGTAAAGGAGATTTCTGGATACACTTTAACTTTAAAGATGAAAAATGAAAAATTTAAAGTTAAGACTAGGTCAAAAACTTATGACAATGCAATTTATGAAGAAGGAGATATACTAAATAAAAGTATGGAGATTTTTGATGAAGCTTATGAAGGCGAGAAGCTAAGGCTTATTGGCATCACAGTTTCAAATTTAGTAGATCTAAACATAAGACAGCTTTCTTTTTTTAGTAGGAGGAAAAATGAAAAAAATTAATTTAAAAAATTTATTTAAAGATGATGAATATGTTAAAAAAAGTAATATAAAATTTTTTGAACTAGATGGCGATAATTTAGTTTTAAAAATGAAACCAGAGAAAAATCAATTTAATGCCTATAATATACTTCACGGAGCAGAAATTTTTGCATTAATGGATACAGCTGCAGGTTGCCTTTCTATCATAAATGGAAAAAAAGCTGTTACATTAGATTCGAGTGTCAATTTTATTTCCTCCATAAGCTATGGAGAAGAAATTTACTCTAATACAAAAATAATTCACGTGGGAAAAAGCACAGAAGTGATTGAAGTTGTCGCCATGTGCAAGAACAAAATAATTGCAAAGGGAAGTTTCACGCTTTTTATCTTGGATAAAGTTGAAATCACTGGAAGGGAATTTTTAGAAAATTAATTTCAAAATAAAAAAACTTTTAAAGTTCTATGATAAAATATTCTAAAGAAAATTATAAAGGATTTTAATTAAATGAGAAATTTTTGGGATTTAAATTATGGTGAAGTTGGCTTTGAGTTTTTTGGAAGGTATCACTTCACCTGCATATTTATTATTTTTATTTTTGCAATAATTTTATATAAACCTTGGAAAAATAATAAAAACTTTAGAAAAGTTTTTGCGATAATGCCAATTACACTGGAGATAATAAGGCTTATTATAGTTTTAATAATGGGACATTATGACAGCTCCTACTTACCCTTTCATCTTTGTTTGTTTGGAGCACAGTTTATGTCATTAGATGTTTTTTTCAAAAGTAAATTTATAAGGGCATCGCTTTTCTTTTTATTTATGCCGGCTGCCATTTTAAGTTTAATTACACCAGGGTGGACTAGTGTAAATAGGTATTCCTATGTTGCAATTATTTCGTGGATAATTCACGGAGCTAATTCCTTTTATCCCATATATCTTGTTCTTTCAAAGAAATACAAACCAAAGCTTATTGATATTATTTATCCAGCAATTTTTATAATTGCCATGTTGCCTATTATAAGAATTTTAAATAAAAAGTTAAGTGCAAATTATTTTTTTATTGAAGAACCTTATATTGGTTCTCCTCTTGAAGTGATAAAAAATGTATTTCCAAATTATATTTTGGGACTTTTTACAGTTACAATTTTTGTAATGGTGATGACCTTTTTTATCTACAAATTAATTTTAAAATTAAAGATATAAGAAGAAGGCAGGAAAATAAAAACCTGTCTTCTTTATTTGTCTTTACCTATAATATTATAAGTTATTGCAACGAGCACACCACCAACAATATTTCCAATTGTAACTGGTATTAAATTTTTAAGAATTAATGCAAAGCTAAATTCTGGATTTAATATTTTTGCAAGGGCAAAGCAAGTCATATTTGCCACGCTATGTTCGAAACCGAGACTTACAAAGGCTAGGATACACCAAAAAATTAAAATTAATTTTGCTGAGTCAGAGATTTTTCTTGAGCATATTAAAACTGCTATACATACTAAGATATTGCACATAATTCCCTTAAATAAAAGTGCAGTGAAGTCGAAATTTGTTTTCCCGGCTACAAGTTTTAATAGAGTTTCATTGTATTCAGGGGATACACCAGTCATTTTAAATAAGAATGCGATTAAAATTGAGCCCAAAAGATTTCCAATATAGGAAAATATTAAAATTTTTAAAAATGTAGACGTTTCAATTTTTTTATTTAGCCTTCCAAGGGTTGTAACGAGGACATTTCCAGTGAAGAGTTCGCCGCCTGCAAAAACTACAAAGGATAATGCAAGAGAGAAGAAAAACCCATTAATAAATTTTACAGCTGCAATTGGTAGGGGAGAAAATACATTTGTCGAAAGTATCATTATGAGCATTCCTATACCAATAAAAAATCCTGCAAGCATTGAGGAAATTATGTACTTGAAGAAAGAAGCTTCAAGTAAATTTTTCTTATTGCTTGCAGAATTTATAAGTCCAGTTATTATATCTTTATACATATTACACCTCTTTTTATTTCACTAAACATTATATCAAAAAGAGGCAGTTTTTCAATTGGTGAAAGTATCTTTGTCAGTAGAAAGCTTGAATTTTTTTGCGTCAATTGCTGTAATTATTATTTGTACAATTGGCATCAATAGATTGAAAAACAAAAAGGGAAGATAATGTACTGTTGGAACTCCAAGTACAGATGTCATATAAGTACCGCAAGTGTTCCATGGTATCATTGCAGATGTAACAGTTCCACCTGATTCAAGAGTTGAAGATAAAAGTTTTGGATCTAAGTTTCTATCTTTATATTCATTTTTAAACATTCTTCCAGGCACAACTATGGAGATGTACTGCTCGGGCATAGTTGCATTTGTAAAAAAGCAAGTTAAAATTGTAGCCGTTACTATTCCAACAGTGGACTTTATTTTGTGAAGGAACTTTTTCACTATTGCTTCTAGGATTCCAGTTTCTTCTGCAATGCCACCAAACATCATGGCGATAATAGTAAGTGAAATAGAAGACATCATGTTGTTAAGTCCGCCAGTTGTCAAAAGCTTGTCCACAGACTCAACTCCAGTTTCCGAAACAAAACCATTTAGTGCAGCAGACAAGATATCTCCAAAATTTATATTTTGATATATTGGCCCTAAGATGGCAGCTGCAATTATGCCAAGGCTTATTCCAGGGACTGCGGGAATCTTTTTTGCAATGGAAAGTATTACAATTAAAGGTGCAATTAAAAGAAGGGGAGATATATTAAAATTATTTTTCAAACCATTAGTAATTACATTTACACTAGATAAATCGGCAGAACTTCCGCTGTATTTCATTGATAAAAATCCGAAGATTACAAGAGTTAAAATATATGTTATAACAGTTGGCTTAAACATTGCCTTGATATGCGTAAATACATCGGTGCCAGCCATTGCTGGTGCTAGATTTGTAGTATCAGATAGGGGACTCATTTTGTCGCCAAAGTAGGATCCAGATAAAACTGCACCTGCAGTTATTGGAGCAGGTATGCCTAAACCCTTTGCAATTCCCATAAGGGCAATGCCCATTGTGCCAGCTGTTCCCCAACTAGTTCCCGTAGCAAGTGAAGTTATAGAAGTTATTAAAACTGTAGCTACAAGAAAAATTGAAGGTTTTAAAATTAAAAGTCCGTAGTAAATCATAGTTGGAACAACTCCGGCTAAAATCCAAATGCCAATTAAAACTCCAATAATTGCCAAAATTATAATAGATTGCATGGCTTGAGAGATTCCCTTTATCATTGAGTTTTCAATAAACTTCCAACTATAGCCTATTTTTAATGCAACGAGAGATGCTATAAAAACACCAATTAACATGGGGATATGAGGACTTTCTTCATATTTTATAATGCTCACAAACATAATTATTACAAGAGAAAGGAAAGTAAAAATTGCCTCGCCAAAATTTGCTTTTCTTATATCTTTATCATATTTTTTAATATTTTTAATATTTTTATTATTCATTTAACACCTCGTGTAAATTTAAAAATTTAACATATTATATCATTAAAATTAAAATAATAAAAGTTTTAGTTAATTAACAAAGATGTTATACTATAAAGGAATGGAGGAAATTATGGAATTAAAAGACACAATTCGTGCAATAGAAAATTATCCAAAAGAGAAAGTTATCTTTAGAGATATTACTACCCTTTTAAAGGACAAAGATGCTTTTAAAAAAGCAGTGGATGAAATGGCAACAAAAATTGACAAAGATGTGGATAAAATTATTGGTGTGGAAGCTAGGGGATTCATTTTTGGTGCGGCACTTGCCTATAAATTAAACAAGGGTTTTGTGCCAGCAAGAAAGCCAGGCAAACTTCCTTACGACAAATTGATAGAATCCTATGAGCTTGAATATGGAAAAGATTCTATAGAAATTCACAAGGATGCAATTAACCCTGGTGAAAAAATTGTAATAGTAGATGACCTTCTTGCAACTGGTGGTACATCTAAGGCATGTGTTGATCTTGTAAAAAGATTAAAGGGCGAAGTGTCTTCTATAGTTTTCTTAATTGAGTTATTAGATTTAAAGGGAAGAGAAACCTTAAAGGGCGTAAAAGTGGAATCAATTATAAAATATTAAGGAATAATTTTAATCTAAAAATTATTGGATATTTGATTTGAAAAACCACTATTATATTTTTATTAAAAATTTATAATAAGATTATGGGAGCAAATGCTGAGGGGAGTTAAGACTCGATCATTCTACCTGTTAGGATAATGCCTTGACAGGGAAAAGCAATTTAATGCTATAATTTTATAGGAGATTTTTGGCTTTATGCCAAATTTTGGGGAGGCTCGATATGTCGAGTCTTTTTTTTGTTTAAAAATAAATACATAAAACAATTCTAAGCTATAAATAAAGATTAGATGTTTTTAGCATAAAAACAAAAGCATAATGTTTTGCAGATTTCTTTTCTTCAAAATATTTATAAACAAGTATTATTCCTTTTCAAATTCTGGAAAATTTATCCTATCGAAATAATTTCTTGTAACTCTCTTAATTTTTGTATGAGTTTAATTAAATAGACAATAATTAAAACATAATCGAAAAAGTACGTATTTTTTAAAATAAATTCTAAAGACATTTTCACATACATAAACTTCTTTAAACTTATTTTTTAAGAATTTTCAATTTCTTGTACCATCATGTGGAGCAAAAAGACACTCACACATTAAGTCATAGGTAAAAACATTTGCTATTAAAATTTAAATTAAAGTAAAAAGGCAAATTAAAAAATTTACACATATTGCAATCAATTGTGGAGAAATAAAAACTAATTTTATCTTCAAGAATTAAAAAAATAACGATAATTATCTATATGATAATAATAATCAATTATATTATACTCTAATGAGGGATATTTCTATTAAATCAAAGTCTTTACAAGCTATAGCATGTCCATGAATGAAGATTTTGATTGGGATTTTATTTTTTAAAGGGAGGTAGTCAAAAGAGATAAACATTTTCACAATAAAATATTTGCAATAATAAAATTTTGCAAAAAAATGGAATTAATTCAAAAGAGAGTAGAACTTATGATAAAAACATATAGCAAAACAAGGCTATGATAAGCAAGATTACTATAAAATGATATTTTGTGTCATTAATTCTATTTAGGAGGTAGATATGAAAAGGAAATTAATTGTGCTAATGATGGCAATGTTAATGATGATTGGCACTGTGCCTCTTGAGGTCTTTGCTAAAGAAGAATTAACTAATAAACAAAAAGTTGACAAATTAGTTAGTGCAAAAATAGTTGAAGGAGATGAAAGAGGAAATTTAAACCTTGGCGATCCAATTAAGAGAAGTGAGATTACAAAAATCCTAATATATTCCTTGGGATATAAAGACGAGGCGGCAAAATTTCAATCAGAAAAATCTAAATATTCAGATGTTAATTCAAATCACTGGGCAAAGGGAGTGATTCAAGCAGCAAGCAAAATAAAAATGCCAAATGGTCAATATTTGATAGAAGGTTACCCAGATGGGACTTTCAAACCAGAGAATAATATTACTTATGCGGAACTAATCAAGATATTAGTAGTGGCTAGCAAAAGAGATCTCAGTGATCAGATGATAAAAAATGCCAAATGGCCTGATTCTTATATTAATTGGGCTAAAGAAGAAAAAATCATTGGAAATGATGTTGGACTTGAAATAAAAGATTTCAATCAAGCGGCAACTAGAGAAAATGCTTTTGTAGCTTTATATAATTGTAAAGAACTCTTGAATAAACAAGACCAAGAAATAAAAAAGGAGAGCGATGTTTCTAAAAAAACACTGGGGAAAAGAGCATCATCTTTTAGTATTATAAGTAGCAGTGGATCTAGAGATTATAATAGTGGTAGTAGTTCAAAGGACTCAAAAATAAAAAAACCAGATCCAAAGCCAATACCAGTGGAGCCAAAGGAAGATAGGGATAAAATACAAAAATCGATAAGTCCAAGACTAGACCAGACAGGTAAATATGAAAAAGGGAAGTCTGCACTACTAGGCACAGGAATTAAAGGCTTAGATGGGTTGAGAATTGACATAGATCAAAAATTTGGAGACGTAAAAGCAATCAAAGAAGCCCTATCAAATCCAAAAGTTGGAAGGGGACAAATTTTTGAAAAATGGCAATCGGTAAAAACAGGAGAGCAATACACAATAGAGGAGCTATTAGGTACAAAGCTAACTAAGGACATGGTTTATGAATGTCCCTATGGCTTCCATTATGTAGAGTTAAAGCCTATTACCAAGGCTGACCCGAACTATAAAGATCAAGACCTTGAAGGAAAAGCGTCAGTCCATGTCTATAGCTATAGTAGATTGGGTTGCAAACACTTTGCGATAAAAGAAAAAGCTCTTCAAAAGGATTTTAAAATAGGTAAAAAATATGGTGAATTAAATTCAGAGGTTTTAACAGAGCTAGAAAAACTATCCAAAGTAGAAGGACATAAAAACTTCTATATTGGAAGATATCCATCTGAGGGAAATATGGATATTGAAGTTAAGACTTTAGCTGAATTAAAAGCAATGGAATCTACAGAAGACCATAGATATGGTGGAGGCTATACAGATATTTACATTTATGCCTATGATAATACATTAAAGAAACCGGAGAAAAAAGATCCTACAGGAACAGACAAAAAAGATCCTACAGGAACAGACAAAAAAGATCCTACAGGAACAGACAAAAAAGATCCTACTGAAATTTCTACTGAAATAAAATCAAAATTCGAAAAAGGCAAACCAGCATTTAATGGCGCGGGCCTCGATGGGCTAAGATTGGATTTAGGGGACAAATTTGATTCAAGAGAAGATGTCAAAACCGCTTTAAAAAATCCAAAACCGGCACCGGGATATAAATTTGTTAAATGGAAATTAAAAGAAACCGGTAGAGAATATACCATAGATGAAATTTTACAATTAACATTGACATCCAATATGATTCAGGATTGCCCAACTGGATTTAAGTATATCAATATAGAAATGGTGACTGAAAAAGATCAAAACTATGTGGCACCAGAATTAGAGACGGATAAATTATCCAACGAGGTATCTGTCAACATTTGGAGAACAACACGTGCAGGATGTAGCCATTATGACAGTGGTGAAATCTATGTTCAGGATAAATTCATTATAGGCAAGCCATATAGTCAATTAGATCAAAAGACATTAGCAGTAATGGATAAATTATCTAAACAATATAGACATCACAGTATCTATATTGCAAGAGCTAAAGGTCCTAATGGAGAGTATAGAGATATAAGATTTGAATCTTTAGGAAATGGACCTGCAAATCTCAAGGAACTATTGGCAATGACATCAAGTAATGAACATAGATATGGAGCGGGAAATCCTAACATCTATATATACTTCTATGATAACCCATATAATGCAAACCTAGACAATAAAGGAGATCCTGTAGCACCAGTTATACCACCGGAAATAGCCGATGGAGAAAAATTCAATATAGAGATAGATGGAAAAGGGATAATGTTCACTATCCAGGCTGATTATGAGACAAATTATATACAAGGAAAGTTTGATTATCAAGCTGGCTCTAAGATTTTGATAAAATTTGGTTCCAATATGACAGCTTTCGGAAAGAAAGTTGACGGTTGGAAAGTAGTTAATGCAGATGGTAGAGATATTAAAGTGGAATATCCTGAAGGAGATTTGCCATATTTCATCATGCCGAAATCTGATGTAACAATAAGTCCGATATTAATAGATGAAAATTCCACACCGGAGCCACAACCACAACCAGAACCAGAGCCACAACCAGAACCGGCACCTCAGCCTGAACCACAACCAGAACCGGCACCTCAGCCTGAACCACAACCTGAACCAGGTGAAGACGTAGAGTTAGGCGAAACTGTCTATATATACGGCGGCATAGATCCTAATATTAACAAAAATTTAGAAATCCGAATCAACCAAAAATTTTCTGATGTTGACAAGGTTAAAAATGCCATTCTAAATTTTGAAGCAGGAGAGGGCATGGAAGTAGCTGCTTGGCAAATAGAAAAGACGGGCAAAACATATACGACGGAAGAATTATTAAACCTAAAAGTTACAAAGGATATGGTTGTGTTAGATAATTATGATGATTATGTAATGAATCTTAATCCACAGATTAAAGCAAAGGGACAAAAAGCAGATAAGGCGACATTAGAAGCTAAAGTTAAAAGCGCTAAAAGTCTGGATTTAAGTGGATACACATCAGATAGTGCAAATAGACTAGTAGAAACAATTAAAAGAGCAGAAAAAATTCTTAAGCTTGAGAAACCTGCAATTACAGAAATAGGTGTAGAGCTCTTTAACTTGGAACAATTTGAAAAATCTTTAGTAAGTAAAGACAATAAACATACAATTAGATTCACTTCGACAGAAATGAATCCATATACCTATTGTCTATATGGAAGCGATGATTATATAGGAAAGTGGAAGGATGCTTCCTATGAGATAAATGACGACAAAAAATCCAATGTTGAGTATTCAGGAGGTCCTGCTGGAGAATATAGAACGGCTCACTATAAAGAAATGTCCTTTATGAGAGGGACTACACTAGATGTAAGCCCTGAAAGTTCTATCTATATTAGGGTAGCTTTGAATACTGGAGATGGGAAAACTTTAAAACAAATTCTGGTAAATAATGAACCAATAGTATTTGAAGGGGAAAAAGATCCGATAACTGGCATAGCAGGCTATGAGACTAAACCTATTAAAATTAAAATAGATAAGGATACTACAATTAAAACTATATTTGTAGATGAACAGGAAGAAGAAGTAAAACAGTCTGTGCCGATGAAAGTATTTATATTTTCAGTTGACCAAGAAAATGTTCAGGACGAGTTTATGACGGATCAACCCTTGTCTAATCTAAATGAAAACATGAAAGAGACATTGACAAAGTTGGCGAATAAACCGGGATTTAAGTATTTCTATATCCATAGAGAACCTATATCTTCTGCCACAAGAAATGACACAATTATTGGAAATTTGGAAAAATTATTAGCTTATAGCTTGAAAGAATCTGATGAATATGATGAAGATCAATATAAAGGTCAAGTCTATATTTATGCCAGCATAGATCCAAATTATGTAGATGAAAATGATCCGGAAGAACCAGAGCTAGTAGATGAAAAAGCTATTGATGCCGAAGTTCGTATTTATGATTGGAATATTGTAAAAAAAGAGCAAACTTATCATTTGACTCAGGAAAACTTCAAAACGGGTCAAAAATATGCCTTATTAAACCAAAATATGTTAGATAAACTAAAAGAATTATCTGAAACACCTGGTTTTAGATATTTCTATATTGCAAGAGAGAAGACAAATGAGACTCAGAAGCATAATGATGTTTTATTCAATAAGACGGCAAATAGTTATCAAGAACTTTTAGATTATGTATCTAGGGAGTCTGATCAGTATAATGAAACAAACTTCAAGGCTCATATTTTTATCTATGCCGGTATAGGAAATCCAGGCGAAGGTAGCAGCAAGCCTGTGGATGAAAATTCAAATTCAGAATCTAAAACATATAAAATTGAAACTAAGGGTTCAATTACCTTTGGTAAAAATGAATGGTTAGATGAAGGTATTTCAGGTTCTAAAATCTATGTAGAAGCAGTTAATTTTGGAAAAACTAAGTACAAGTTGAAAATAACTGCAAAGGGTAAAACTGTAGAAGTTAAGACAGACGGACAAGGCAAGACTTATTTTATTATGCCGGCAAGTGATGTCTTAATTGAAGCTGTAAAAGTAGTAAATTAGAAGACAAGATAAAAACAAATAAAATTACCAACCTTCAATAATTGGAGGTTGGTTTAAACTAAGTATAGAATTATAAAATAATATTTTATAAAAGTGAAATACTACACTCGAAGGGAGAAGTATGAAAAGTATATCAAAAAGAGCTTTAAGCTTTATTTTAGCACTTGTTTTATTTTTGGGGACTATTCCATATTCAGTTATGGCAAAGAGCCCTGAAAGTGAAGGCTCAAGTAATTCAATTAAAGAAAATTATCCTCTAGTAGAGGCATTTTTAGACGGAAAGGTAGATACTGCAAAAGATATACAGAGAAGAGTATATATACTAGAATTTGAAAAGGGCAAGAGAGATACTATAATAGCAAAACTTAATCAAATTGAAGGATTAAAGATAAAATATAATTATAATTCCCTTTTCGATGGTGTATCTGTAGAAATATCTACTGATACACTTGAAAAAGTGAAAGCAATTGATGGAATAAAAAACATCCAAGAAAATGGGACTTTTGTACCGCAAAATTTAAATGCAAGAGATATGACAAAGGTAAATGAGGCGGTAAAATATGCAGAGGAAGTTAGGGGTGAAAAGCTTGACGGTCGTGGAACGGTAGTTGCGGTAATAGACTCTGGCATGGATATTAATCATCCTGCAATGAAAATAGATGATGATGCCAAACCCTTTGTGAAAATAAAAGAAAATAAAATACAAAAGGGATTTACATTAAAAGTACCCCATGGTTTTAATTATCTCGGGGGATCCTTTGATTTAATGGAAAGAACTCCAAGAGCTCACGGTATGCACGTATCTGGTATTGTGGCTGCTAATTCAGAAGATTTTAAAGGAGTAGCACCAAATGCACAATTATTTATGTATAGAATATTTTCAGATAGAACCTTCCCAATTAAGGATAAAGAAGGAGAATGGACACAAGATTATGCACAATTCGAATATGGTGGCGACGATGCAGTCTACCATGCTATGGAAGATGCTGTAAACAATGGAGCCGATGTCATCAGTATGTCCATAGGTCAGGCGGGCAATGGCTATGTGGGAGATATTTATTACAAAGCCGTTAGAAATGCAGCAGAAAAGGGCGTTGTCGTCGTATCGGCTATTGGAAACTACAGTTCATCGGCATCAGGAGACACTTATGGTTTTTATCCAGATAATAATGCTAAATTGATCGACAACTCTGCTATGACATATATTGCATCTGTTGGCGAAGGACTTTCTGTTGGTTCTACAACTAATAATAAAGTTCCACTAGATACTGTAAAAATTGGTGGTACAGATTTCCATCATAAATACATGGGAAGTGATGAAGACAATAAGAAATTTATAAGAAATCAGGAGTATGAATTTGTCTTTGTCGGCAATGGCAGAAAAACAGCCGTAAAGGATCTCGATTTAAAGGGAAAGGTTGCTGTTGGTCTTAGAGGTGGCGGAACTATATATGATAAGTTTGAAAATGCAGCAGAAAAGGGAGCAGTAGGATATATTCTTATAAATGCACCTATATATTATAGTAGAGATCACTACAAACAATATCCGATAATGGATTATGATACAGACAAGCTGACAATAGATAGAATCAATACATCTAAAATGTGGATTACGAGTATTGACGGCACGCAAGGAGATATCCTTAGGGAAATGATAAAAAAATCTCCGAAACAAAAAGTAGAATTTAAAGAGGAAAAAACACTGGTATCTATTAACAAAGATACAAAGATATCAGGTTTCTCGGGTTGGGGACCTAATGCAGAATTAGAATTAAAACCGGAAATAGTAGCGCCGGGTGAAAACGTCTATTCAACCTACCACAATGGGAAATACGGACTAATGTCAGGGACATCAATGTCAACACCTCATATTGCGGGAATTTCAGCAATTCTTAAAAATAAGGTAACAGAACTTATAAATAGTGGAGCTAATTATGAGGGAGGCAGGGTAAAACTAAACAAGATTCTACTGATGAATACTGCAGAGCCTCTTATGGACACAGCAAACTCCAGCACGGAATCCTCTCCTCGTAGACAGGGTGCGGGCATGGTAAATGCCTATGATGCACTAAGGACCAATGTTTTAGTTACGCACAATGATAAGGGTGCTGTTGAACTAAAGGAGATTCAAAAAAACACTGTACAATTTAACTTAAAAATTAAAAACTATTCCAATGAAGCTCAAAAATTTCAAGTGAACTTTGGACCTGTGCTTGGAGAAACAGTAAAAGAGATGTCAAAGCCTAATATGGCAGATTCGGCGAGAAAATATAAAGATTTTGAAGATGAATTTGAGAACCATACTATTTATGAAACACGTTCAAAGGCAATAGTAGATGCAAGTATAAACTCAAATATGGAATATGTAGAGTTAAAGCCTAAGGAAGAAAAAAATATAACTGTAACATTAAATACAGGAAAATCAAAGGATGAATTTGTAGAAGGCTTTATCTATCTCGATGCCGAAAATCCAGAAAAACAACCAGGATTATCAATTCCTTATTTTGGATATAAGGGCGATTGGAATGCAGGTAAAATCATCGATTCACCAGCATGGGAAGCAGATTCCATTTATAAATTAACGACAGTAATCGCTACAAAGGAAGCACATCACGATGATTCACAAGGTTTCATTGAGCTTGGAAAAGATGAGAATGGGAATATAGATCCTAGTAAAATTGCTTTTTCAAATAAAGGGATAAGAGCATGGGACGGAGTAGCCGCAAGGATCATTCCGTTAAGAGAAGCTAGAGATTTAGAAGTTGCAATAGTTGATAAAGATAAGAAACATGTGAGGACATTGTCCACATCTAAATATTTCAGAAAGTTTTTTGGACATTTTCCACTAGAAAATAAATGGCAATATGATAATAAATTCTTAGCGCCAAATCCACTTTTACAATGGGATGGCGAGGTATATGTAAGTAGAGATGGTCAATTTGAAGATGAAGAAGCATATCAGGGAATAATGACTCCTGCCGATGAAGGACAATACTATTTTAGAATAAGGGCTCGCGTTAAGGAAAATGCACCTTATCAAGAGTTATATATGCCTGTTAGAATTGACAATACAGGTCCTAAGATGACAATGATGCCAACCTTTGGATCAAATACAGCTAGCTTTAAAATCAACGACGAACATGGACTTGCTTTTGTTGGAGCAAGTATAGATGGAAAAATAATTCCAGTTCAAAAAATTAGTGATGATGAATATAAAATTGAAAATCTAGACGAGCATATCAATAATTTAACTAGATCTACACTGCGCATAGAGGCAATGGATACTGCAGGAAATATTATGGAAGGCTACAATGTAGACTTAAATAAAAATGTTGCAGAAAGTACAGAAGAAAGCACATCGGGTTCTCATAAAGCAGATACAAGACCAGGTGCTTTAGTCTATACGGAGCTTGACGATGATACTGAAGCTAAGTTTAGACCAGAATTATCAAAAATAATGTATAATTGGCGTGAAGTAAATTTAAGTATAAAAGATATATCAAAAATCGAAGATAAAATTTATTTTAATACAGAGTTTTTCAACATGCCTGAGGGTACTAAAGACTATAGAATGAGATTGACATCTTATAATTATGGCAAAAATGGATATAATCCAATGACAGATATTTTAGGTTTGGGAACAAGTGGAAGAGTTCCAAGTCAGCGTCTTGAAATTCAAGAAGGATTTAATATTATAAATGTCACTGTCTATAAGAAAGATAATCCTGATGAGATTTTATATAGTAGGGGACATATTATACTACTAGATAGTGAAGCACCAGAATTTAAAATAGACAAGTCAAGAATTGGAAGAGACGATTCAAATATTTTTGACTCTAGTGAGTATATATTTACAAATTCAGACACTATCACTATAAAGGGTACGGTAAGGGATTCTAATGACAATTGGTCTATGTATATTAATGGAGATAATGTAGCAAGTGCAAATTTACCAGGTATGATGGGAGATAATAAGGCAGAATTTAATCGTGAAATATCTGTACAAGATGGCGATTTAATAACATTATATGCAGAGGATAGACATCACAACAAGACTGAGAATTTAAAATATAGAGTTGCCTTTGATAATGTTCCTCCGACAATAAATGTCAAGAATCAAACATTTAATGGCAGCGATGTACTCGATATTGAAATCAAAGACGATAGAAGTATAGCAGATGAGGCAAAGATTATCCTTGTAAATGGTAAGCCTTACGAAAGTGGAAGCCAGCTTTCAAAATATGGAGATGAATATATCATCCAAGTAATAGCTACCGACAGAGCGGGAAATACTTCTGAAAAGATTATTGACGCAAGCAAAAAAGAAGATAAGGAAGTTCAATTCCCTGAAATACCAGCGAAAAAAGAAGCCTTTGATTTTAGTGACTTGACCGATGCAAATGCCATCCTTCAACTTCCTGAAGGTTATAGCGCCGAAGTTTTAGAGAAAGCAAAAATTGAACAAGTAGAAGGAAATAAGCAAGTAGCAAAGGTTAAAATAAGAATAAAGAATGAAGAAAACATCTATAAGACAAGAGAATATACACTTCCTATTAAACAAGCTATTTATGAGGAAGTAGAAGGAGTTGCTTCTGGAATTAAGACAGAAGAAAATTTAAAGGCTAAAAAACGTCCAGGTCGTTATGGCGAAAAAACTTTGGATATAGCACTTAAAAAAGACAAGTTTTTAGCAAAAGAATTAAGAGGAATAGATGTATTATTTGATTTACCTGAAGGAGTAAGTGCAAAACTTGTAGAGCCTATAGACGCTAAAACAGTTGGTAAAACTCTTGTAAAAGTTGAATTTACAAAAGACGGAAACACTTATAGACAAGAATATAATATTGAAATTCTTCCAATTCCTGATGCGAAATTGATCAAACTAAATGTTAATGAGGAAGAATTAAACAATATAGCCAATTTATTTGAAATACCTGAGGGAATAAAGGTTTCCTTAAAGAGCAGTGAAAATGAAGGACCGAACAAGAAGAAAATAATAGTTATAATAAGTGATAGCTACGGAAATGAAGTAGAAAAAGAGTATACTCTTAATATTTTAAAAACGCCTTCGACACCTACGGAAAAACCAAGCACTCCAATAACACCTATCTCAAAAGATGAAAAATTAGATAGTGATAGTTATTATTCAGACCACACTTATTCAAGAATGAGTGGATATAGGCAACCTTCAAAGGTAAATGAAGTAAGAGCAGTTGAGAACAAAAAAACAACTAAAGAAAGTAGCAAGAAGGAGAATATTTCTGTACAATTAACGGATATAGACAATCATTGGGCGAAATATATTATACTGAAAGCAGTCGAAAGAAAAATTGTAAGTGGTTACCCTGACAATACCTTTAGACCTGACAATCCGGCAACAAGGGCAGAATATGTATCTATTTTGAATAGAGCCTTTGATTTAGATGATGTAGCAGGAGATATCAAGTTTAAAGATGTAAATAAATCTGACTGGTACTATAAGGATGTAAAAAAACTAGTCCTAAATAATATAGTAAAGGGTAGAATGGAAGATGAATTTTCACCTAATAGTAATATAACAAGAGAAGAAGTAATTACTATGATTGTTAGATATCTAAAGATGAAAAATGTAGATATAAAATCTGATTCTAAGATGAAATTTAAAGATGTAAATACTATTTCAGACTGGGCAATAGAAGATATGAAGATAGCATATAATCTTGGGCTTATAAAAGGCGACGAACAGGGAAGAGTACTTCCTAAAAAGCCAGCAACAAGGGCAGAAATTGTACAGATAATTAGCAATTTAGAAAAAATTCTTAAAAAATAAAAAGCCATAAACATTAAACAACTCCATATTCTATTATAAAATAAGGAGTTGTTTAAAAGCCTCTATAATATCTGTTGGAGAGTAATTTCTAACAGATATTTTTATGTAAAAAAATTGCACTTAAACTCACTAAGTCCTAAACTTAAATAACAAAAAGCTTGGAGGTGCATATAAGTGCAAAGAAAGAATTTTGAAACTCCTATTGGTTTTATTTGCAATGCTTAAAAATATATAATTTTTATTTATAGTTTAGAATTATTTTGTGTATATTTATTAATTTTTATGGTAAAAAGAGACCCGATATTATCGAGCCTCCCCCAAATTTGAAATAGAGCCAATTTTATTCCTTTTAAGACTTAGCATTAGAAATATTTATATCCAATAAATTTTTATAGAATAATAAAAATATCAAAATTGTAAAGTTTATAATTTATTATTATCATAATTTCTTGAAAACCAGTCTTTGCCATCAACAAGCCTTGCAATTACCATTGCCAAGCCAGTGTCTCCTGTAACATTTATTACTGTTGCTGGAGCATCAGTTATAGTTCCAATTAGTACCATAATTGGTATTGCTGATTGTGGAAATCCAAAAGCTGATATAATAAATATTTCTGCGACGTAACCTCCAGCGGGGATTCCTCCCATTACAATGGATGCAATAACAGCTACTAGTATTGATAAAAATATGTTTTCAACTGTAACAAAATTAACATCAAATAATGAACACAGAAATGCAACTTTTAAAATTTGTATAATACAGGCTCCGTCTTTATGAAGGTTAGCTCCTAGTGGAACGACTAAATCTGCTATCTCATCAGGGATTCCAAGTTGTTTTGCTTGATTTAAATTTGAAGGTAATGTTGCTGCTGATGAACAAGTTCCAAGTGCGGTTAATGTTGGTGTAATTCCAGTTTTCCACCATGCCTTGACTCCCTCAGAACCAGCTCCAATATAGGCATATAATGTTTGAGAAATTATATAATAAATAACAACAACTATTGAATAAATTAATATAGCCTTCGCCATAGGACCAATTAAATTTGACCCATTTTCTCCTATTAAGATTGCAAAATATGAACCTAATCCTATTGGAGCTATTTTCATTACAATGCTTATAAATTGCGAAATCATTTCCGTTGCATCATCAAATAAGGCAATAATGTTTTTTCCTCTATCTCCAGAACGTATTAATGAAAAAGATAAAATTACTGAAAATACAATTAAAGCCATTAAATTATTTTTTGAAAAAAGCAGAGGAAAATCATTAACGGTAAACATTGATAATACGTTAAATGAAGCGTTTAATTCAATGTCATTTTGAGTTAATGAAATTTCAGCATTTCCAATAGGATCTATAAACATCATTGGAAGAACCATTGACAAACAAGCACATATTCCTGTAATGAATACACCGATAATAAAATAGACTAGTATTTTTTTAATTTAGACATATCTGTCATCTTTGCAATTGAAGTTGTCAAAGAAAAAAAGATAAGAGGGACTACACTTACATATAATAAATTAAGAAAAATGTCAGCAAATGGCTGTAAGAATTTTATCTCTGGACCAACAAAATATCCAATAACACCTCCAAACACCATTGAAAAAAATAAAATTAACGAAGAACCATATACACTCCATATTTTTTTCATTTTTTATCTCCTAAAATCTAACTAAATATTATTTTTTTGTATTTATTGCAACTTGAAGGCTTTCAAGTGCTTTCTCAAGGGTAGAACGAGGACAAGCAATATTAAAACGTTGAAATTTCTCAGACTCAACTCCAAAAATTTTTCCTGAATCTAGCCATAATTTAGCATCGTTAATTATAATGTCATCTAATTCATCTGCAGTAAAATTATAGTTTGAAAAGTCAACCCATAATAAGTAAGTTCCCTCAGGCTCAATTAAATTTGCCATAGGTAGTTTTTCTTTAATAAATTTTCTAAAATAATTTAAATTATCTTCTAAATAATCTAATAACTCTAAATACCATTCTTCACCCTTTTTATAACAAGCAATTAATGCCACTTGACCCATAAGAGAACCTTGACTGTAACCTGTTTTAGCTTTTTCTTTGCGAAATTTCATCCTTAAATTTTCGTTGGGAATAATTATATTAGAAGGTTGAAATCCTGCAATGTTGAAAGTTTTTGAAGGAGATGTCATTAAAACAATTATTTCCTTATATTTATCGTCTAAATTAAATACCGAAGTAAATTTATTTCCCTTGTATATTAAATCACAATGGATTTCATCAGATAGAACAACAACTTTATGTTTATAACAGATATCAAGTAATTTTGTTAATTCATCCCTATTCCAAACTCTACCCACAGGATTGTGAGGGTTGCATAAAATAAACATCTTAACATTATTATCTATAATTTTTTCTTCAAAATCCTTAAAATCAATTTTATACTTATTATTTTCCAGTATTAATTGATTGTTAACAAACAGTCTATCGTTGTCTTCTATACATTCTCTAAAAGGATAGTACACAGGTTGTTGGATAATAACAGAATCACCTTTATTTGTAAACGATTTTACAGCAGTTGCAATTCCGTATACAATGCCACAACCAAGTGTAACGGTATTAGGGTCAACAGTATAATTATGATATTTTTTAAACCAATAATTAAGAGCTTCAAAATATTCTTCATCTGGGTCTGTATATCCAAAAATTCCGTGAGAGATTCTTTTATGTAGATCATCCAAAACAACACTAGGAAGTTTGAAATCCATATCAGCAACCCACAGAGGCAATAAATCATCTCTTCCTTTTCTTTGAATGCCAAAATCATATTTTAATGAACTGGTTCCTCTTCTATCAATTATTTCGTCAAAATTATATTTTTTCATATAAACCTCCTTATAATAGTTTAGTTAATAAACTATACTATGATTCATTTTAACAACTTTTTTTATTTTGTCAATGCTTATTTTCTTTTTCTTGACTTTTATTTATATCCATGTTAAATTACTTAAATGTCCTTATAATATTTAGAAAGTAGGCAATTTATGGATAATGATAAATTTAATGAATTACTAAAAATATTATTTAATAATATTTCTGACATTAAATCTAAAGGGTTTGAATTTAGTGAAATTAGCGTTAATGAAGTTTTTCACTCTATAAATAATGTCTATTCAGAAATGTATAAATTTGTTCTTTTATATAATGATTATATATTTTCAACTCATTCTTACGGAGTAGATATTAAATTTTCAATGATAGAAGTTCATACTTTGACATATATTGAAGATAATCCTGGAATTACTTCTACAGAATTAGTTGAATATTGGCATAAGAGTAAAAGTTCTATTTCTCAAATATTAAAACGATTGGAAGAACACAAGCTTATTAGAAAAGAAGCATCCGTTAAAAACAAACGCTTTAAATTATTATATGTTACAGAAAAAGGAAAAAAGGTTAATGAAGAACATAGAAAATTTGATATAGTTGATGTTTCTAAAACATTAAATAGTTTGCAAGAAAAAGTTAGTAAAGATGATATTTCATCTTTTTTTAAAGTAATTAATGCGTATAACGAAGTTATTTTAAAAGATTTTGAAATTAATAATTAAAATTTTAGCGTATATTTTATATGGAATTACTAAATATAAAAGACTATTATAAAATAGTTTGGAGTAGTGTTGTACAATAGATAACCCTATTGTGTAATCACTTTTTTATTAAATGAGACTTTGAAATAGTTTATGTGTGAAAACTCATATTAAAATAATATCATATATTTCTGCATTAAAGTTTATTTTTAATTATATTATATTATGTAATTAACTGGTGTGAAATAATTTATGGCAATTATGTTTTTTAGTTTATTTTATTTATTTGTCTGTAAGTATTGTTATTAAAAGAGGCTCTATAATATCTGTTAGAGATTTACTCCCAAACAGATATTATAGAGCCTAAAAAAATGAAAAAAGCCCTGCTTTCCATGATATGCAGGGCAATTTTTATTCAAACTTAGTCAATGTCAAGTGCGTCAACAGCATTGTCAATTAATTCATCTTTTACAAGATAAGGAATTGTAATGTGTCCGTATTTATTGTCTTCATTAAATTCTTTAGTTACTTCAATTGCGTGTTCGTTTCTAGCCCAGTTACGTCTAGCAACGCCACTCATTACATCCCAAGTAAGTGAAAGTTTGATGATTTCGTCAACCATTTCAGATCCGTCAAGTACTAGACCAAATCCACCATTGATTGATTTACCAATACCAACTCCACCACCGTTGTGAAGAGCAACAAGTGACATACCTCTAGCACAGTTTCCTGCGAAACATTGAGTAGCCATATCAGCCATTACGTTAGAACCGTCTTTGATATTAGAAGTTTCTCTAAATGGAGAGTCTGTACCAGATACATCGTGGTGGTCACGACCCATCATAACAGGACCAATTTTTCCTTCTCTAACAAGTTCATTGAATTTAAGAGCAATGTCAACTCTGCCCTTAGCATCTTGGTAAAGGATTCTTGCTTGAGTTCCAACTACTAATTGGTTCTTTTCAGCATCTCTAATCCAGATATAGTTATCCATATCTTGATATCTTCTGTCTTTATCTATACATTCCATTGCAGCGTGGTCAGTTGCAATTAAGTCTTCGTGTTTACCACTTAGGCAAACCCATCTAAATGGTCCATATCCATAGTCAAATAGAAGTGGTCCCATAATGTCTTCTACATAAGAAGGCCAAATAAATCCGTCTTTGTCGTCTTTACCATTCTTTGAAATTTCTTTAACTCCAGAATCGTAAATAGCTTTTAAGAAAGAGTTACCATAGTCAAAGAAGTAAGTTCCCTTAGCAGTAAGATTTTTAATAACTTCAAAGTGTTCTTTAAGAGTTTTATCGACAAGTTTGTGGAATTTATCAATATCAGTTCTTAATAATTCAGTTCTTTCTTCAAAAGTAATACCTACTGGGCAATATCCACCATTGTATACATTGTGGCAAGAAGTTTGGTCAGAAAGTAGGTCAATGTGGATGTTATTTTTATCCATATAGTGAAGAAGATCAACAATATTTCCGTGGAAGGCAATTGAAAGGGGTTCTTTCTTTTCAAGAGCGTCTTTAGCAAGTTTGCAAGCTTCTTCAGGAGATTCAGCAAGTTTTTTAATCCATCCTTGTTCAAGTCTAGTTTCTATTCTTGAGATATCAACTTCAGCGATGATGGAAACAGCGCCAGCGATGTCTCCAGCTTTACCTTGAGCACCACTCATTCCACCGAGTCCAGATGAAACGAATAATTTTCCAGCTAGGTTATCTTTTTCGCTTAGACCTAATTTTAGTCTACCAGCGTTTAGGATAGTGTTGTAAGTTCCGTGGACAATACCTTGTGGTCCAATGTACATCCAACCACCAGCAGTCATTTGTCCGTAGTTAGCAACTCCCATTTCTTCTGCAATTTCCCAATCTTCAAGATTGTCATATTCGCCAACCATAAGTCCATTAGTGATTATAACTCTTGGAGAATTTTTTCTTGATTTAAATAGTCCAAGGGGATGTCCAGATTCCATTACAAGAGTTTCATCATCATGCATAATTTCAAGATATTGCTTGATTAAGTTGTATTGCATCCAGTCGTGACAAACTGAACCAGTTTCTCCGTAAGTTACAAGTTCATATGGATAAAGGGCAACATCAAAGTCTAGGTTATTATCAATCATTACTTGGAAAGCTTTTCCAGCTAAGCAATTTCCCTTATATTCGTCAATTGGTTTGCCGTAAATTCTTCCTTCTGGTCTGAATCTGTATCCATAGATTCTTCCTCTAGTAGTAAGTTCTTCTAAAAATTCGGGAATTAGTTCTTCGTGATATTCTTCTGGGATATATCTTAGAGCATTTCTAAGGGCAATTTTAGTTTGTGCCTTTGAAAGTCTAAATCCTCTATCAGGAGCTCTCCTAATTCCTTGTTCAAAAGATTTTTTTTCTGGAAGATTCGTAATTTGTACCTTCATGATCTTTTGAACTTCTGCATTATGATTATTTATCACTTTTATCAACCTCCATTTATAAGCCATTATAAATTAAAATTTTTAAAAAGTAAATACATAGGGAAATTAATTTCCTAAAAAAATAAAAATTTTTAGTAATACTAATTAAAATAGAGAAATTTACTATTTTAAAGCAAATGGAGCAACTAAAAATCAGATTATCGATTGATAAGTTTATCAAACTAAATTAAAAATAAAACCTTTGCAAAAAGTCCAAAAGAAAGAAAATTAATTCATCATAAAATTATAATAAAAACATCGATATAGAAATATCTTAAATATTAAAACTTATAAAATTAAAAATACAGTTTTTCTTTATTTTAAAATCAACTAGGGTATAATAAAAATACGATGTTTGAAAAATAAGGAGGATTTATGAAAGCGGATAAATTATTAATTAATCTAAACCAAGTTTTTTCACCTAAGGATATTGGCAGACCTTTAAGAGGCGAAGAAATGAATGAAGCGGATATTTTAGAAAATGCTTATATTGCAATTAAAGACGGAAAAATTTTAGAAGTTGGCGAAGGCAAGGGCTACGAAAAACTAAAAGACGACAATACGGAAATAATTGATCTTACAGGAAAAGTTGCAACTCCAGGTCTTATTGATGCTCATACTCACCTAGTCTATGGTGGAAGTCGTGAAAATGAATTTGCAATGAAACTCAATGGAATGGAATATCTTGAAATTCTTGAAGCAGGTGGAGGGATTCTTTCTACGCTAAAGGCAACTGAATCTGCAAGTTTTGATGAACTTTATGATAAGACTAGAGATTTACTTGAACATATGCTAGTTCATGGTGTAACTACTGTTGAAGCAAAAAGCGGATATGGGATTACTCTTGAAACTGAGCTTAAAGAACTTGAAGTTCTTGAAAAGCTAAACAAAGACTTTCCAGTAGAACTTGTAAGAACTTTTATGGCAGCTCACGTAATCCACGAAAAATACAAAGACAATTCTGATGAATATGTTGATGTTGTAATAGACATGATGCCAGAAATTGCAAAAAGAAATCTTGCCGAGTTTTGTGATGTATTTTGCGAAAAGGGAGTATTCACTGCCGAGCAATCTGAAAGAATTTTAGAAGCTGCAAAAAAACAAGGCTTCAAATTAAGAATTCACTCTGATGAAATTGAAAATATTGGTGGAGTAGATGTTGCAGCAAAAGTTGGAGCAGTTTCTGCGGAACATTTAATGGTGGTAGATGAAGAAGAAATTGAAACACTTTCTAAGGCAAATGTAATTGGAAACTTACTTCCGGGAACAACTTTCTCACTAATGCTTGACACTTATGCACCTGCAAGAAAAATGCTCGAGAAGGGAATGGCTATTACACTTTGTACAGACTCAAACCCAGGATCTTGTCCAACAGCAAATTTACAATTCATTATGCAACTTGGCTGTCTTGAAATGAAATTAACACCAATTGAAGTATTTAACGCAGTAACTATTAATGCTGCATATTCAGTTGACAGAGCAAAGACTATTGGATCTTTTGACAAGGGCAAGAGAGCAAATATAACAATTTTTGATGCTCACAACATAGACTACACGCTTTACTTCTTTGCAACAAATTTATGCAAACAAGTTTATGTAGATGGAGAACTTGTAGTTGAAGATAGAAAATTAGTTAAATAATTTTTGTAAAGCTATGATTTATAAAATGCAGGTGGAAAATTCTACTTGCATTTTATTTAATTGTAAAAACTTTATCTTTAATGAAGGGGAAGAATTAAATAAATTTACAAAAAACACTTTAGACTCTTATTTTCTTAAAGGGTTTTTTGTAAATTCAATTATTTAATGCTATTAATTAAATAATTATGGGACTTGCGATAAAATAAATTTTCACAAGAAAGATTATTACCCATGATAATGAGTTATCATGTAACGATATTAATAAATTGTATTTTTTCTTGTAATTCTGCCATTTTTAAAATTAATTGATTGACTTGTTTATTACTCAGAGTTAAAATTTACTCAGAAAACATTTTCAAAGATACAAAAATTTTTAAAATTGTATCCTAAGCATATTAGAAAAATTTATGTAAAGTTAATATGCTTAAATGATATGTCGAGGAGGTAATTATATGAAGAACGACGGTCAAAGGACTGTTAGACTACCTAGTCTTGTTGAAGCATTTTTGCCGATCATTACAATGGTTTGTTTAATGGTATATGTTTTCAACTTTAGTGACGAAAAATATGACGCAGCTCATATGCCACTAATAATTGCAATCTGTGTTGCATGTGCAGTTGGAGCAGCATGTGGACACAGCTTTTCTGAAATGTTAGAAGGAATGATCGAAAGACTTACAGCTACTCTTGAAGCAATTTTAATTTTACTTACAGTAGGTCTTTTAATTTCAGCTTTCATGATTTCAGGAACAATCCCAGCAGTTATTTATTATGGATTGAGATTACTTACACCACAATTATTTTTGCCTATAGGTTGTATACTTATAGCAATTGTTTCACTAGCTTGTGGTTCATCATGGACAGCAACAGGTACAATTGGTATCGCATTTATGACAATAGGAGTTGGTCTTGGAATCAAACCTGCACTTACAGCAGGTATGGTAATTTCTGGAGCCTATGTTGGAGATAAATTCTCTCCATTATCTGATACTACAAACCTTGCAGCTGGTGTTTCAAATACTGGATTATTTGATCACGTAACGGCAATGGTTTCTACTACAGGACCCGTATTTTTAATTTCACTTATTATTTATGCAATTCTCGGTTCAAGAATTAATGTTGTAAATTATGATCCTACAATTGCACAAGGTATAGAAGAAGCACTTGCAGCTAATTTCAATTTAAATCCACTTGTACTTCTACCAATAGTCGTAATTGTTGTAGTATGTATTCTAAGAGTTCCTGGACTTCCTGGAGTTCTTATCTCAGTTGTAACTGGTGTATTGTTTGCAGTTATTTTCCAAGGACAACATAATGTTGCAGATATTTTTAGTATTCTTCACTATGGACCATCTATTGAAACAGGAAACGAATTTGTAGATAAGGCTCTTGCTAAGGGTGGTATGGACAATCAAATGTGGACAATTAACCTAATTTTACTTGCAGTATCCTTTGGTGGTGCTCTTGAAAAATGTGGTACTGTTGAAAGAATCTTTGGAAATATTAAACACAAGATTCACTCTGTTGGAGGACTTGTTTTAGCAACAATGCTTACATCAATTTTCTGTGATGCAGCAATGTGTGACCAATTTTTAGGAATTGGAGTTCCTGCTCCACTTTATGATGACAAATATGACGAACTTGGACTTGCAAGAAATATGCTTTCAAGAACACTTGAAGATGCCGGTACACTTTGGGCTTGTATGTTCCCATGGACAGCTTGCGGAGCTTATCAAAGCGGTGTACTTGGAATGAATCCATTTGTATATTTCCCATATGCATTTGTTAATCTATTAAACCCTATTTATGCTTGCATAACTGCATTTATGGGCAAAAATATATTCTGGGCTGACGGTGCTTACACAAATTTATTTGGCAAAACTGTTATGAAGAAAGCTGCTGCAGCTCCTGAAGAAGCACATAAATATGCTGTTTCTCAACTTGAAAAATTAAGGACTGAGGGAAAAGCACCAAAGGTTACAGCTTAATTGACGATAAAAAATTAACAAATTAAAAATTTTAAAAGAGAAAGAAGTGATTATGTGTCAGATATAAAACTACCTTGGGATGATGACAGCGAAGCAATTAAATATGTATATGTTAATCCTAGAAAAAGCTTTTCTGAAAAATATGCCTACATAATCACTTCTATTTTGATTTTGTTGGGTATTTTTACAAAGTACAAACTTACAATTGTCCTTGCAGGACTCCTTCTCTTATCTTTACTGACTAAAAGATATGTGGCAGCAAGTGCCAAAGGTCTGGAAATGTATACGGATATGAAGATTACAAAGACCTACAATGTCTGGGATTGGTCAGAGATTGAAGCAATTACTTATGAGAAAAAACCTGAGCAGCCCAAGCTTACACTTTTGTATTTCACAAAGGGAGATATTACAAAAAGATTTTTCTTTACTGAAGAAGACAAAGAAAGAGTTTTTGAAGTAGCTCGCAAGCACAATAAAAAGATAAAAATTTACGATGCTTGGGAATACAAACAAAATCTCAAGAAATTTAAAAAAGAAATGAAAATTTCCAATAGAATAGGTCGCAAAAATAAAAAGAAATGACTTTTATTTTTTGAATATTTAAATTTTTAAAGACGAGAGAAAATCTTGTCTTTTTTTTGTCGAAAATTTTAAACTCCCTTAAATATTTTAAAGGAACTTAATAAAATTAGTGAAGCTTTATAAATCAAGCCTCAAGGAAATGTACTATTAATAATTATGAATATTAAAATCCTTGTAGAAATATATTCATTTATAAAAAGGAGTAATTTAAAAGCTATCTATAAGCATAAAGAATGTTAGAAATAGAATACTAGATAACAAATTATCGTAGTAAACAAATACCTAATATATACGGTACTATAGAATATTTTTTATAAAATTAAATCAACGCATTGACAAAAATAAATTAATATGAGAAAATAAAGAAAACATTTTCAATAAGGAGGAATAATATGTTATTATTTAACCCCGTAGTAGTATCCGTATTACTACTTGTAGTACTATGTATGTTTAAATTAAATGTACTACTTTCTTTACTTGTTGCAGGTATTGTGGCAGGTCTTACTGCAGGAATGCCAATATGGGTTTTTGAACAAGGAACTTGGCAAGCAAATATTTTAGGCAGTCTACCAGGTTTTGGCACTGAAGGTGAAGGTATTATAAATACTATCATCGGCGGCATGGGTTCAATGGCAGAAACGGCACTTGCCTATATACTGATAGGTATGTTTGCTTATGCAATTGGGAAATCAGGGCTTATAACTATACTTGCTCAAAAAATTTCTAAAATTGTAGGAAAAAACAAATTTTATTTAATTTTCTTGATAGCATTTATATCTATTTTTTCTCAAAACCTTTTACCAGTGCATATTTCCTTTATACCTATTCTAATTCCACCACTTCTAGGACTTATGAATAAGTTAAAGATTGATAGACGTGCTGTTGCATCAGCCCTTTGCTTTGGATTAAAAGCACCTTATATTTCTATTCCAGCAGGTTTTGGACTTATATTCCACAAAATCATTGCGTCAAATATGACAGATGCAGGCATGCCTACAACTGTAGCAGAAACACAAAAGGTAATGTGGATCGGCGGACTTTCAATGTTAGTTGGTTTAATTTTTGTTGTATTTGCTCTCTATGGAAAGGACAGAGAATATAAAGATGTAGAAATCCCAGGTGTTGTTCCACTAGATGCAGAAGTTCACATGACACCACAAGCTTGGGGTGCTCTTGTAGCTGCTCTTGCAATGCTTATTGCACAAATCATAACTAAAAGTTTACCATTCTCAGCTTTAGTTGGTATTATTTTCTTGCTAATCACTCGTTCTATTAAATGGAAAGAGATTGACGAAATGGTTAATGGCGGACTTGATTTAATGGCGTTCATTGCTTTTGTAATGTTAATTGCAGGTGGATATGCAAATGTTCTTAATACATCAGGTGCAGTAGTTCACTTAGTAAACGATACAGCTGTACTAATGGAAGGTGCATCCCTTGTAGTTTCAGCGATAGTTCTTTTAGCAATTGGTCTTGTAATTACTATGGGTATTGGTACTTCCTTTGGAACTATTCCTGTAGTTGCAGCAATTTACGTTCCATTGGCACAACAATTAGGATTTAGTAAGTCAGCTATCATCTTATTAATAGGTATAGCAGCAGCTCTTGGAGATGCAGGTTCACCAGCTTCAGACTCAACTATGGGACCTACTTCAGGACTTAATGCAGACGGTCAACACGATCACATTTGGGACACTTGCGTGCCAACATTTATAGCCTTTGACGTATTCCTAGTTATTGGAGGAGTTATTGGCGCAGTAGTACTATCATAAAATTAATTTTTAAGGGAAAAATTTTCCTTTTAACTAAATCTCAAAGATTAAAGGTATGGATCAAAGCATCTATGCCTTTTTTTATTAAAAATTATTGGTGCTTTTGTAAAGATGTAAAAGTTGAATTATTTTATGTTTAATTATAGAATTATCTTTAGTTAAATATTTATAATAGAAAGTTGTAAATTTTCTTTTGTATAAAATAAATGAGGTAAAAAATGAAATTTGATTATAATGATTATCCACATCCTTCAACTAGAAGAGTAATTTTTGGGAAAAATGGAATGGTGGCTACATCATCTCCCTATGCCACAAGTGCTGGTGCAAAAATTTTACTTAATGGCGGAAATGCAATTGACGCCGCCTTGGCAATTTCTATGACTCTACCAGTCGTTGAACCAACAGGCAATGGTCTTGGTTCAGATATGTTTGCAATCATTTATTTTGAGGGCAAACTTTATGCAATGAATGCAAGTGGTAGAAGTCCAAAGAGTATTTCAATTAAAGCATTGAAAAACAAAGGACATCTTAAAATGCCAAGTTGTGGCGTAAATGTAATTAACACGCCAGGACTAATTGGAGGTGCAATGAAACTTTATAGAGATTTTGCAACAATGCCAATTGAAAAAATTTTTGAGCCTGCAATTTCTTACGCTGAAGAAGGATTTGCAGTTACTCCACAAATTGCCAAGCTTTGGGAAGAAAGTGTAGAAAAATATAAAAAAATAGCTAGAGATGAGTTTGATGAATTTTTTAGAACTTTTACAATAGATAAAAGAGCACCAAAGGCGGGAGAAGTATTTAAGTGTCCTGACATGGCAGAAACTTTGAGAGAAATTTGCGACACAAGGGGAGATTCCTTTTACAAGGGAAGTATTGCAGAAAAAATTTCGCAGGAAGTAGAAAGACTTGGAGGTTTTTTAAATGCAGAAGACTTAAAAAATTTTGAGCCTAAATATGTAGATCCAATTTCTACAAATTACAAGGGTATAGATGTATGGGAGATACCTCCAAATGGTCATGGAATTTCTGTTTTAATGGCACTAAATATTTTAAGTAAAATGGAAATAAAAGATAGAAGCGATGTGTCAACTATTCATAAAGTCATTGAGGCAATAAAGCTATCTTTAACTGATGCAAAAACTTTTGTGGCAGATAAGGACTTTATGAAGATAAAAATAGAGGAGCTTTTATCAGATGAATATGCAGAAAAAAGGCGAAAGGATATAGAAGATTTTGCAATTCTGCCAAAGTCCTATGCCATAAAATCATCGGATACAGTTTATTTTGCAACTGCGGATAAATTTGGAAACATGGTATCCATGATTCAGTCAAATTATTCTGATTTTGGTTCAGGGATAGTTGTGCCAAAAACTGGCATTGCACTAAATAATCGCATTGAAAACTTTTATTTTGAAGAGGGGCTTGCGAACTCCCTTGAAGGAGGAAAGCTTCCTTATCACACGATTATACCGGGATTTTTGACAAGGGATGGAAAGGCTCTTGGAGCTTTTGGAATAATGGGAGCTTTTATGCAGCCACAAGCTCATGTTCAAGTCCTTATGAATATGATTGATTTTAACTTAAATCCACAAGCTGCACTTGATGCACCGAGAATTATGTGGATTAATGATAAAAAAATAGATGTTGAATGCGACTTTGATAGTGATATAATTGATGGTCTAAAGAAACTTGGACATGATGTAAATATAGTAAGTGATTTTAAAGACATGGGTCGTGGACAAATTATTTTGAAAAAGGATGATGTATATATTGGTGGAACAGAAAAGAGGACAGACTCCAATATTTTTGCTTTTTAGAAGGTGGTTAAGTGAAATTTAAAATTCATTCAGATTATAAGCCTACGGGAGATCAGCCTCAGGCGATAGATAAATTAGTGGAAGGTATAAAAAAGGGATACAAGCATCAAAATCTTTTGGGGGTTACTGGATCTGGCAAGACTTTTACCATGGCAAATGTGATTGAAAAAGTGCAAAAGCCAACTCTTGTAATTGCACATAACAAAACTCTTGCCTACCAACTTTGTTCTGAATTAAAGGAATTTTTTCCGGAGAATGCAGTGGAATTTTTCGTATCCTACTATGATTATTATCAACCAGAGGCCTATGTGCCGGGAACAGATACTTTTATAGAGAAGGATTCTTCTATAAATGATGAGATAGATAAACTTCGTCACTCTGCAACTATGGCACTTTTCGAGAGAAAGGATGTAATTATTGTAGCATCAGTTTCCTGTATCTATGGTTTGGGAGATCCAATTGATTACGAAAAACTTGCCATTTCACTTAGACCGGGAATGATAAAGGATAGAAATGATGTAATGAGTAAACTCGTTGACATTCAATATGTGAGAAATGATTATGAATTTAAACGTGGAACTTTTAGAGTTCGAGGCGATATTTTAGAAATTTTTCCAGCAGCTTCATCTGAAAATTCCCTTCGCATCGAATTTTTTGGCGATGAAATAGATAGAATTACGGAAGTAAATGCCTTAACAGGTCAAGTGATTGCATACTTAAATCATGCCTATATCACGCCGGCATCTCACTTTGCTACTTCAGAGGAGAAGGTAAAGAGGGCAATTGTAACAATAGAAGAGGAGCTTGAAGAAAGATTAAGGGTTTTAAAGGATCAAGAAAAACTTTTGGAAGCTCAAAGACTTGAACAAAGGACTAGATACGACTTGGAGATGCTTTCTGAGATGGGCTTTTGCTCTGGAATAGAAAATTATTCTAGACATCTTTCTGGCAGAGCTCCAGGTTCAAGGCCTTACACGCTAATAGACTATTTTCCAAAGGATTTTTTGACTATAATAGATGAATCTCATCAAACCATTCCACAAATTAGAGGGATGTTTAACGGAGATAGATCTCGTAAACAAACTCTTGTAGAATATGGGTTTAGGCTTCCCTCTGCTCTTGACAATAGGCCTCTAAGGTTTGAGGAATTTGAAGAAATGATGCATCAATGTGTCTATGTTTCTGCCACTCCTGGACCTTATGAACTTGAACACACTGAACAACAAGTAGAACAAATCATTAGACCTACTGGACTTCTCGATCCATTAATCGAAGTTAGACCGATAAAAAATCAAATTGACGACATAATAAATGAAATAAATGGAGCTATCGAGAGAGAGGAAAGAGTTTTAATTACAACTCTAACTAAGAGAATGTCCGAAGATTTATCGAGACATTTAAAAGAAATTGGGTATAATGTAACCTACATGCACTCCGATATTGATACTTTGGAGAGGATGAAAATTATAAGAGATTTAAGGCTTGGAAAGGTGGATGTCCTTGTTGGAATTAACCTTCTTAGAGAAGGACTTGATCTACCAGAAGTTTCAAGAGTTTGCATACTTGATGCAGACAAGGAAGGCTTTCTTCGCTCTGTAACTTCTCTTATTCAAACCACAGGTCGTGCTGCAAGAAATGCCGGTGGAAAAGTTATAATGTATGCCGATAATATTACTCAATCAATGAGGATAACAATAGATGAAACTTTTAGAAGAAGAAAAATCCAAGAGGAGTACAATAAGGAGCATAACATTACTCCAAAGACAATAGTAAAAAGTGTGCGTGAAGTAATAAATACAACTATTGCAGCAGAAGATGTAGTGGACTTTAAAAGTATTGAAGATCAAGAAAATGAATTTACAAGAGATGAAATTGATGAAATGATCAATGCTTTAAAACCTGAAATGTATAGGGCGGCAGAGGAATTAGACTTTGAAAAAGCTGCTGAAATTAGGGATAAGATAAAGGATTTAAAAGAAAAGAAAAAGACTGCCCTTCTTTAATGAGGTGTTATATTGAAAGATGAAATAATAGTAAAGGGAGCGAGAGTCAATAATTTAAAAAATGTTGACTTAAAGATCCCGAGAAATAAATTTGTAGTTTTCACTGGACTTTCTGGCTCGGGAAAGTCGTCCCTTGCCTTTGACACAATTTATGCCGAAGGTCAAAGGAGATATGTTGAGTCACTGTCTTCCTATGCGAGACAATTTTTGGGACAAATGGATAAACCAGAAGTGGATTATATTGAAGGAATGAGTCCGTCAATTTCCATTGACCAAAAGACGACATCAAAAAACCCAAGGTCAACAGTAGGGACAGTTACAGAAATTTACGATTATCTAAGATTGCTCTACGCAAGAGTAGGACATGCCTATTGCCCTAAATGTGGCAGGGAAATTTCTTCCTACACAATTGACCAAATGGTAGACGAAATTATGAAATTAGATGAAAGAACTAAAATTCAAATTCTTTCACCAGTTGTAAGACATAGAAAGGGGCAACATAAAAAAGTTTTTGAAAAGATAAAAAAAGAAGGCTTTTTAAGAGTAATTGTCGATGGAGAAATGCATGATATTTCTGAAGAATTTGACCTGGATAAAAACAAAAACCACGACATAGATATTGTTGTCGACAGAATAATTATAAAAGAAAAAATTGAGTCTAGGCTTGCGGATTCACTTGAAATTGCAACGAATTTAAGCGACGGAATTGCAAAAATAAATGTAATTGATGGAGAAGATTTAATTTTCTCAACAAAATTTGCTTGTCCTCACTGCAACATTATAATAGAAGAAGTTACTCCAAGGTCCTTTTCCTTTAACTCGCCACTTGGTGCTTGTGACGAGTGTAAGGGACTAGGATTTTCTAAAGAAGTTTCAAGGGATTTAGTAATTCCAAACAAGGAACTTTCAATAGATGAAGGAGCCATTGCTTGTTATTCAAATTCCAAGGGAACATATTATTATGAAATAATTTCTGGAATTGCAAAAAAGTTTAAATTTTCAACTAAGGAACCGATAAAAAATGCACCAGAAGAATTTATAGATGCAATATTTAATGGTTATAGTGGTAAATTAAGTTTTTCTTTTAATTCTTTTTTTTCGGGAGAGAAAAAATATTCTGGAGGATTCGAAGGAATTTTAAAAAATTTAAAGAGAAGATACACAGAATCAAGCTCAGATAGAATGCTCGATAGAATAGATGAATTTTTGGAAGAAGTGCCTTGTCCAAAATGCCATGGAACAAGACTTAAAGATTCTTCTCTTGCCATAAAAGTTGGTGGATTAAATATTTTTGAACTCACAGAACTTTCAATTAGCAAGGCATTGGAATTTTTTGAAGAGCTAAAACTCACAAAAAACGAAAGGATCATTGCCGAAGAATTATTGAAGGAAATAAAATCACGACTTGAATTCTTGGTAAATGTTGGTCTTGAATATTTATCACTTTCACGAATGGCGGGAACTCTTTCTGGAGGAGAGGCTCAAAGAATTAGACTAGCAACACAAATTGGTTCACAGCTCGTGGGAGTTATTTATGTACTCGATGAGCCAAGCATTGGACTTCATCAAAGGGATAATGCAAAACTTTTGGAATCACTGAGAAATTTAACAGATATAGGAAATACTTTAATAGTTGTGGAACACGACGAGGACACAATGTTTGCCGCCGATGAAATAGTGGATATTGGACCACTTGCAGGAGTAAATGGTGGAAGAGTCGTTGCACAGGGGACTGCTGAAGAAATTATGAAAGTGGAGGAATCAATTACTGGAGCCTATTTAAGTGGGAGAAAGAAAATTGAAGTTCCAAAGGTGAGAAGAAAGTCCAAGGGCAAATCAATAAAGGTAATTGGTGCAAGTGAAAATAATTTAAAAAATATAGATGTAGAATTTCCCATTGGTGAATTTATTTGCGTAACTGGAGTTTCCGGTTCAGGTAAATCCTCACTTATAAATGAAATTTTATATAAAAGTCTTGCGCAAAAAATAAATAAATCGAGAATAAAACCAGGAAAGCACAAAAGAATCGAGGGATTGGAGAATATTGACAAAGTCGTAGACATAGACCAATCTCCAATAGGTAGAACTCCGAGATCAAATCCTGCCACATATACTGGTGCCTTTGACATAATAAGAGATATTTTTGCAAACACTAACGAAGCAAAGATTCGTGGATACAAAAAGGGAAGATTTTCCTTTAATGTAAAGGGTGGAAGATGTGAAGCTTGTAAGGGTGATGGAATATTAAAAGTTGAAATGCACTTTTTATCCGATGTGTATGTTCCTTGTGAAGTTTGTAACGGAAAGAGATACAATCGTGAAACTCTTGAAGTTAAGTACAAGGGCAAAAATATTTACGATGTGCTTGACATGACTGTGGAAGAAGCCATTGACTATTTTCAAAATTACGATAGAGTTTTGCGAAAATTGGAAACTCTAAGAGATGTTGGATTATCCTATATTAAGCTTGGACAAAGCTCTACACTTTTGTCAGGTGGAGAAGCACAAAGAATTAAACTTGCAACAGAACTTTCTAAAAAAGCTACGGGCAGAACTCTTTACATTTTAGATGAGCCAACGACAGGTCTTCACTCTGAAGATATAAATAAACTTATAAAAGTTTTAGAGGAACTTGTAGACAGAGGGAACACTGTAATTACAATTGAACATAATTTAGATGTAATTAAATGTGCTGACTACATTATAGATCTTGGACCTGAAGGCGGTGAAGGTGGAGGAGAAGTTATATTCACTGGAACACCTGAAGAAATTATAAAATGCAAAAATTCATATACTGGAAAATTCTTAAAAAATAAATTGGAGGATTAATTTGAATAAAATTAAAAAAATAGGAATTTTTATTTTAGCTGCAAGTCTATTGCCAAATTTTGTATTTGCAAAGGGCTTTGTTAGACAAAATAATTTTATGAATAAAAGTGGCGTGGAAAAAAGAGATGAATTAAAAAGATGGCAAGCTAGTATGAATTTGCCTGTTACTGGAATAATTAATGAAAAGACTAAGGAGGCTTTATATACTGAAAATTATGAAGCTTACGACATGATTACCAATCCACCTACTAAAGGCAAATGGATTGCAATAAATAAATCAAGAAGAATTCTTACTATGTATATCGGGGATAAATCCCTTGGAAAATATCCCGTAACCTTGGGGACAAATGCCACACCAACTCCATCGGCTAAGGGTAAAATTCAAAATATGCACAAAAACCCAGCGTGGGGTGGAATGAATGGAAAATACCAACCTGCAAAAGCGGATGATCCCAACAATCCTCTAGGAGAAAGGTGGATGGGTTTAAACATTACTGGAGCAAATGGATATGGAATTCACGGCAATATTAAACCTAATCAAATTGGAGGCTATTATTCTAATGGCTGCATAAGAATGTTTAACTACGATGTAGAAAACTATGTGTTTCCAAATATGTATGTAGGTGCACCAGTTTGGATAGGAACAGATGATGAGCTTGAAAGTTGGGGAGTTTATCAATATTCAAGAATTAAAAAAGAAGAGGTAAGTCCGCCGGCAAAACAAAAACCTAAAGAAGAGAAAAAACCAGCAGAAGAAAATCCAACTCAATCTATAGAAAAAATTCCAGCACAGGATCTTTTAGAATTTTAATTAAATAAAGCAATAAAAGCAATTGAAATTGAATAGTTTTTGAGTTATAATGTTTTTTAAAATTAAAGCGAGAGTTTTAAATATATTTATGAAATCGGAGGACTTATGAAAAAGAAAATTTTTAATATTGTGATTGTAGCAATGGCAGCTTTATTTTTATTCGGTTGTGGAAAAAAAGAAGATTCAGAAAAGGAAGAAGCAAAGGAAGCAGTAAAGGTTGAAGTGGCAACTACTGGACCTACAATTGATTCTATTAAAGAAAAGGGAAAAATAGTTCTTGGAACTTCAGCAGATTTTCCACCAATGGAATGGACATCTTACCAAGATGGTTCAGAAAAATATCAAGGTGTGGACATTGCACTTGCACAAGCAATTGCCGATTCACTAGGAGTTGAACTTGAGGTAAAGAACATGGCTTTTGAAGGACTTCTTGGATCTCTTAAAGCTGGAGATGTCGACATGGTTATTGCAGGAATGGGTGCAGATGAAGAAAGAAAGAAACAAGTCGACTTTTCTGAAGAATATTCAAAGGGAAAGCAAGTTTTACTAGTAACTGAAGAAAACAAAGATAAATTCAAAACTTTTGACGATTTAGAGGGCAAAATTATTGGTACACAACTTGGTACACTTCAACAAAAATTTGCTGAAGAAAAGTTTGGAGATAACTGCAAGGGATTTGATTTAAACAATGTAATCATCGAACAACTTAAAAACAAATCAATTGATGCAGCTTTCTTATCAGAACTTCCAGCAAAACAATTTGCTTCAATAACAGATGGACTTGTTATTATAGACAATTTAGGAATTCCAGATGAAAGTGGTTTTGCAGTAGCTATAAAAAAAGGCAATGACGATTTGACAAAAGCCGTTGACGAAATTGTTAAAGGATTAAAAGATTCAGGCCAAATGGAAAAATGGTTTGATGAGTATATTGAACTATCTAACAAAGAAGCTATTAAATAGTAATTAAATATTCCCTACATTTGTGGGGAATTTTTATTTTTAAAATAGAAAGGAATAATATGGAAATTATAGCAAAACAATTTGCCTTCGCAAGTAGATATCTTCCAACCTATTTAAAGGGAGCAGTAACCACAGTTGAACTTTCGATAATTGGCGTTCTCTTAGGTTTTACCATAGGGATAATACTTGCACTAATGAAGATATCAAGAATAAAAATATTAAATATACTTTCGAGCATCTATATAGAAATCGTAAGAGGTACACCAATGTTAGTGCAAATTATGATAGTTTATTTTGGACTTAAAAAAATAATACCAGAACAATTTACACTTTTAACTGCACCGATGTTTTTATGTGCATTATCAATAAGCTTAAACTCAGCAGCCTATGTTGCAGAAATTATAAGATCTGGAATATCTTCAGTTGACTCAGGACAAATGGAAGCTGCAAGGTCACTTGGACTTAATAAAAAACAAGCGATGATCAATGTAATAATGCCCCAAGCAATAAAAAATATCTTGCCTGCACTTGTAAATGAATTTATAACTCTTATTAAAGAATCCTCAATAACCTACACAGTTGGTGTTGGAGAATTGATGTACGCAGGCAAAAGCATATCTTCGGCTACCTTTGATCTTGTAAGACCTTTCATATTTACAGCTTGCATTTATTTCATAATGACCTTTAGTTTGTCTAAGGCAATGGGACTTTTGGAAAGGAGACTTGCAAATGATTAAGGTAGAAAATTTGACTAAATCCTTTGGAAAACTTGAAGTTCTAAAGGGAATAAATCAAGTTATAGAAGATGGAGAAGTAGTAGTTGTAATAGGGCCATCAGGTTCGGGCAAATCAACTTTTCTTAGATGTTTAAATCTTTTAGAGGAGCCAACAGGTGGCAAAATTTTTGTCGATGATGAAGAAATTACTTCAAAAAATATCAATATAAATAAAGTACGTGAAGAAATGGGAATGGTATTCCAATCCTTTAATCTATTTAACAACTTAAATATAATTGACAACATAACTCTTGCGCCAACTCTTGTCAAGAAAATTGAAAAAGATGAAGCAGAAAAAAAAGCGATGGAACTTTTAGAAAGTGTTGGGCTTCCAGATAAAAGAGATTCCTATCCAAAAGCCTTATCTGGTGGACAAAAACAAAGAATTGCAATTGCAAGGGCACTTGCTATGAATCCAAAAGTAATGCTTTTTGACGAACCCACATCTGCTCTTGATCCAGAAATGGTAGGAGAAGTCCTCGATATAATGAAAGATCTTGCAAAAAAAGGGATGACCATGGTAGTTGTAACTCATGAAATGGGATTTGCGAGAGAAGTTGGCGATAGAATTTTATTCATGGACGATGGATACATCGTTGAAGAAGGAAGCCCAGAAGAAGTTTTTGGCAATCCAAAAAATGAAAGAACTAAAAATTTTTTAGCAAAAGTGCTTTAAAACTTTTAATTAAGATGACTTAGGAGGCTAGGTCATTTTTTATTGCAATAATTTTGATAAAATTAAAATAATCAATATATAGATTAAAATAAATCAAACTAAAATATTTACTAAAATATTTTAGTTTTTTTTAAATTATTTTTTAAAATATAAATATTCATTATAAATATTGATTGAGTATTGTTTCAAGCTAGAAATCAGAGGAGCATATTACTAAAAAAAAGAGATAAAACATTGTATTTTTTTAAATGAAAGAGTTTAAAATTTGGTAAAATTATTGACAATGATTTATATTTGGAATAAAATCATGATAGAAAACATTTGCAAACAAATGAGATTTGCTTATGGGAGGAAATTTTTTATAGGAGCTGCTTTTCAAAGGATGACATAATTTTTCATCTTATATTTTCTTTTGAATTAGTAAGTAAAATGTAATCAATTAAAGGAAAGGAAGTACAATTATGAACAAAGTAGTATTAACAGGTAATGATCTAGACCTAGAACAATTGGTAGCCGTAACTAGAAATCATGTAAAGGCTGAAATTGACGAAAAAGCAATTGCTGATGTAGAAAAATCAAGAAAATACGTTGAAGAAATTGTAGAAGAAGAAAGAGTAGTATATGGAATAAACACAGGATTTGGTTCTCTTTCAAGAGTAAGTATCTCTAAAGAAGATTCCGCTCAGCTTCAAGAAAATATTATTAGAACTCACGCTTCTGGATTTGGCAATCCACTTCCTGAAGACGAAGTAAGAGCAGTTATGCTTATTAGAATTAATTCATTGTTAAAGGGAGTTTCAGGTATTAGACTTTCTACTGTTGAATTACTTCTTGAAATGTTAAATAGAAATGTTGTTCCATTTATTCCTGAAAAAGGATCTCTTGGAGCATCAGGAGACTTAGCTCCACTTGCACATATGGTTCTACCAATGCTTGGACTTGGCAAAGCTTATTATGAAGGTGAACTTCTTCCAGGTAAAGAAGCTATGCAAAGAGCAGGTCTTGAACCAATTGCACTTGCAGCAAAAGAAGGTCTTGCATTAATCAACGGTACTACAGTTCTTACTGCAACTGGAGCACTTGCACTTTACGATGCACTTCAACTTTCTAAAATCGCTGACATCGCAGGAGCTATGTCTTGTGAATCTTCAAGGGGAATTATCGATGCATTCTGGGAAGAACTTCATACAATTAGACCACATGCAGGTTCACTTAAAACTGCTGAAAATTTAAGAAATATTCTTGAAGGCTCAACTTATGTAACTCACACTGCTGAGCTTAGAGTTCAAGATGCCTATACATTTAGATGTATGCCACAAGTTCACGGAGCTTCTAAGGATACTCTTGAATATGTTAAAGAAAAAGTTGAAATCGAACTTAATTCTGCAACTGACAACCCAATTATCACTCATGATGGAAAAGTAATTTCTGGAGGTAACTTCCATGGAGAACTAATGGCTCAACCTTTTGACTTTTTAGCAATTGCAGTTTCTGAGCTTGGCAATATTTCTGAAAGAAGAATTGAAAGAATGGTTAATACTACACTTTCTGGAATGCCTTCATTTTTAGTTAAACACCCAGGACTTAACTCAGGATTTATGATTACTCAATATGCTGCAGCTGCTTTAGCATCTGAAAACAAAACACTATCTCACCCAGCAAGTGTTGA
The DNA here is from genome assembly GCF_001940285.1 of Peptoniphilus grossensis. Classification (NCBI taxonomy): domain Bacteria; kingdom Bacillati; phylum Bacillota; class Tissierellia; order Tissierellales; family Peptoniphilaceae; genus Peptoniphilus; species Peptoniphilus grossensis. Next base: position 875,294 of record NZ_MJIH01000001.1, on the reverse strand, counting down.
CTCTATAACATCTTGTGAAAATCAAGAAGACTTTGTTTCTATGGGTAATTGGGGTTCAAGAAAGGCAAGAGAAGTTGTTAAAAACACTGCAAGGATTTTAACTACTGAACTTATGATAGCTGCTCAAGCTCTTGACTTCAGAATGGAAATGGAAGAAAACAAATTTGAACTTGGCAAGGGTACAAAAGTTGCTCACGATGTAATTAGAAATAAAGTTGAATTTATAGAAGAAGATTCTAAGATTGAAATTTACGAAGAACTTGAAAAAGCTCAAGAATTAGTTAACTCTGGAAAACTTCTTGAAGAAGTAGAAAAAGTAGTAGAACTTTAATAATTAAAAAATATAATATATAATATAACGGTAAGAAAAAAGTTTAGATAACCAATAGGAGGAAATCAGTTGAAAAGAGTAATGTGTATTCCAAACTATTCTGAAGGCAGAGACCTTAAGAAAGTTGAACAAATCACTGAATGCTTTAGAGCAAAAGAAAATATTAAATTAATCGATTATCAACCAGATGCTGACCACAACAGACTAGTTGTTGAAGTAATTGGTGAACCAGAAGCAGTTATCGATGCAGTTATTGAATCTGTAAAAGTTGCTACTGAAATTATTGATATGTCAAAACACAAGGGAGCTCACCCAAGAATGGGAGCTGTTGACGTTGTGCCTTTCGTTCCTGTAACTGAATGTACTACTGAAGAATGTATTGAATATGCTAAAAGAGTTGGCAAAGCAATTGGCGATATGGGAATTCCTGTTTATCTATATGAAGATGCGGCTTCCACTCCAGAAAGAAAAAATCTAGCAAAAGTTAGAAAAGGACAATACGAAGGATTCTTCGAGAAAATTAAGGAAGAAGAATGGAAACCTGACTTTGGTCCTCAAGAAATGAATGTTAAATCAGGAGCTACTGCTGTTGCAGCAAGATTCCACTTAATTGCATTCAATGTTAATTTAAACACTAGCGATTTAGCTATTGCTGATAAAATCGCAAAAACTGTTCGTCACATTGGTGGAGGACTCAGATTTGTTAAGGCTATTGGACTTGAACTTGAAGAAAAGGGTCAAACTCAAGTATCAATGAACCTTGTAAACTTTGAAAAAACTGCAATTTATCAAGCTCTTGAAATGGTAAAATCAGAAGCTAAGAGATACGGTGTAACTGTTGTTAACACTGAGCTTATCGGTCTTCTTCCACTACAAGCTCTAGTTGATTCAGCAGCTTACTATATGCAAATTGAAGGATTTAAACAAGAACAAGTTCTTGAAACATTATTAATTGAGGAGTAATTAAATATATGGCATTTAAAACAGACATACAAATAGCTGATGAAGCGACAATGCTTCCTATTGAAGAAGTTGCTGCTAAAATCGGTCTAGAAAAAGACGATCTAGAACAATATGGAAAATATAAAGCAAAAATTTCTTGGGAAGCTATCAAAAAAATTGATAAAGAAAACGAATATGGAAAACTAATTCTAGTTTCTGCAATCAGTCCAACACCAGCTGGAGAAGGTAAATCAACAGTTTCCATTGGACTTACTCAAGGTCTTAATAGAATTGGAAAAAAATCTGCAGTAGCACTTCGTGAACCATCTCTTGGACCAGTATTTGGAGTTAAAGGTGGAGCAGCAGGCGGCGGATATTCACAAGTAGTTCCAATGGAAGATATCAATCTACACTTTACTGGAGATCTTCACGCAATGACAGCTGCAAATAACCTTATTTCCGCTTGTATTGACAATCACATCCACCAAGGAAATGCTTTAAGAATTGATGCAAGACAAATTACTTGGAAGAGAGTTATAGATATGAACGACAGAGCTCTTAGAAATGTAGTTATTTCTCTTGGTAAGAAAGCTGATGGCTTCCCTAGAGAAGATCACTTCATGATAACAGTTGCATCTGAAATTATGGCTGTTCTTTGTCTTTCTGAAAACATTGAAGACTTAAAAAATAGATTGGCTAGAATGATCATTGGATACAATCTAGATGGAAATCCTATTACAGTTGCAGATCTTGAAATCCAAGGAGCAGTTGCAATGCTTCTTAAAGACGCATTAAAACCAAACCTAGTTCAAACTCTTGAAAACACACCAGCATTTATTCATGGTGGACCTTTTGCAAACATTGCTCATGGATGTAACTCAATATTAGCTACAAAACTTGCACTTAATACTAGTGATTATGCTGTTACAGAAGCAGGTTTCGGTGCTGACCTTGGTGCAGAAAAATTTATGGACATTAAATGCAGAATGTCTGGTCTTTCTCCAGATGCTGTAGTTATAGTGGCTACAATAAAAGCTCTTAAGATGCATGGTGGAGTAGACAAAAAAGAACTAAAGACTGAAAATGTTGAAGCTCTTGAAAAGGGATTTGCTAATTTAAGACGTCATGTTGAAAATGTCAAAAAATTTGGTGTACCAGCTATCGTTGCAATAAACAGATTTGCTGATGACACTGAAGCTGAAATAGCAAAATTAGAAGAACTTTGTAAAGAACTTGGCGTTAGAATTTCACTTTGTGAATGTTTCGCAAAGGGTGGAGAAGGTGCAGAAGATTTAGCTAAACAAGTCGTTGAATTAATCGACGAAGAAAAAGCTGATTTCAAACCTATTTATGATGAAAATGACAGCATAGTTGATAAAGTAAATACAATTGTTAGAGAAATTTATAGAGGTAGACAAGCTAAATTTACTACAGCTGCTAAAAAGCAAGTTAAAAAGCTTGAAGAGCTTGGACTTGATAAACTTCCTATATGTGTTGCTAAGACACAATTCTCATTTACTGATGATAAAGACATAATGGGAGCACCTACTGACTTTGACATCGAAATACAAGATGTAAGAGTTTCCGCAGGAGCAGGATTTATAGTTGTTCAAACTTCTAACATCATGGTAATGCCTGGGCTTCCAAAGATTCCAGCAGCAAACAAGATGGATATAGATAATGACGGAGTTATCACTGGATTATTCTAGGAGGAAAAATGCTTAAAGATTTAACTATAGTAGAATTTGCAGATGAAACTGCATCAAATTCACCAGCACCAGGAGGTGGATCCATTGCTGCACTTAATGCATCAATGGCGGCTTCACTTCTTGCAATGGTTGCAAGCTTAACTATTGGAAAGAAAAAATATATAGATGTTTCCGATAGAATGGAAGAAATTCAAGCTGAATTATTAAAGTATAAAGACGAATTTGTAAGTGGTATTGATAAAGATGCCAACTCTTTTAACGGAGTTATGGACGCTATGAAACTTCCTAAGGAAACTGAAGAAGAAAAGAAAGCTAGATCTGAAAAAATTCAAGAAGGTTACAGAAATGCAATTGATGTACCTCTAGGACTTGGAGTTAAAGTTACAGAACTTTATGACTATGCAAGAGAATTAGCTGAAAAGGGAAATTCAAATGCAATCACAGACGTTGCAGTGGCTTTATTAAATATTGAAGCTGCAGTTCACGGAGCTTTCTTAAATGTAATCATCAACTTAAACTCACTTAAAGACCAAGATTACAGACATGAATTAGAAGAAAAAATGGCTGCTACAAGAAAAGTTGTAGAAAAAAATCACAATGAAATAATGAAAGTGGTAGATGAAAAATTGATATGAAATATCTTTTAGTCGATGTTGGATCAACTTATACTAAGCTTAATTTAGTGGATACTGATAAAAATGAAATTCTCGGGAGTGCATCGAGCTACACTACTGTAGAAACTGATGTCAGAGAAGGCTTTAACAATGCCTTTAAAAAATTAAGTGAAGTTACTGAAGTAAAATATGATAAAATACTAGGTTGCTCTTCAGCATCTGGAGGACTAAAAGTTGTGGCAATAGGGTTTTCAAAAAATCTTACTACTGATGCTGCAAGGCTTGCATCACTATCAAGTGGCGCTAGAATTTTAAAAGTATATTCTTATGAACTCACAGACGAGTATGTAGATGAGATCAAAAATTCTGGTGCGGACATAATAGTTTTATGTGGAGGCACTGATCACGGAAATAGTGACAATATCATTTTTAATGCAAAAAAACTTGCAAAGGGATGTATTAAAACGCCAGTTGTAGTGGCAGGTAATATTGACGCTCATGAAGAAATAAGGGACATCTTCCAAAGAGGAAATGTTCCTTGTAAATTCACAGAAAATGTAATGCCAACTACAAATACAATAAATTATAGACCTCTTAGAAAGACAATAGGCGATCTTTTTATAAAGACAATTGCTCACGCTAAGGGAATTGATTTACTAAGCAAAAATTTTGAAATACTTTTGCCAACTCCAGTTGCAGTTCAAAAGGCGATGTCAGTCTACGCAAAATATTTGGATAAAGTTATTTTATCTGTGGATATTGGAGGGGCAACGACAGACATTCATTCAATTGGCAAAACATATTATGGAGAAGAAAATGTAATCTCACCTCCAATTGAAGAACCCTTTGAAAAGAGAACTGTAGAAGGCGACATGGGCATGAGGTATTCTGCAACTGCTCTTTATGAATCAGTTGGCGAAGAACCTTTCCTTGCCTTTGGAATAAAGGATGCAAAGGAAAAGACGGAGTATCGCTTTAATCACACAAGCTATATTCCAGATAATGACGAAGATTTATTCTTTGACAATGTCCTATGTTATATTGCTACTCACACTTCACTTATGAGACATATTGGCCACATAAAAAAAGTTAAAACTCCTACTAGAACTATTTATGAACAATACGGAAAGGATTTAAGACCAGCTGAAATGTTTATCGGAACTGGTGGATCGCTTATTAATTCTAATGAGCCGAAAAAAATTCTCTCAGCAATAGAGGATTTAGACGATAAATATCTAATCAATAGGAAGATAAAGTATTATTTAGATAAAAGATATATTTTATCATCAGCTGGACTAATTAGTACCGTAGACGAAGAAGCTTCCTACAAATTATTAAATAAATATTTAGAAGAAATATAAAATAAAAAAGAAGTTGCCATTATGGAACTTCTTTTTCTTGCAATAAAAAATTTTTGAAAGAATAAAATCTTCTTGAAAAATTTATTTTTTACTGAAATAATTATTTTGGGTATAAAAAATTGGGAGGTTTTTATGAAATTTAGAAAAATTTTTGCCTTAACACTTTTGCTTTTCTTCATGCCAGCTTTTGTATTTGCAGAAGATTTTAAAGAAATGAACCTTGATGTAAGTATAGATAAAAAGGGCATAGGAGAAGTTAAGGAAGTTTGGAAAATTGACGAAGACAATGAAGATTACACAGAGAGATATAAAGCCATAAACAATTTGCAAGGAATTAAAATTGAAGATTTTTCTGTTAATGCTCTTGGAAGAGATTTTACAGAGATTATGCCCTGGAATATTGATGCAAGTTTTGAGGACAAGGCATACCACTATGGAAGGATCGATGGAGATGATGAGGTTGAACTAACTTGGGGCATCAGTGAATTTAGTGACAACACTTATAACTTGTACTACAAGATAAATCCTCTTGTAGTGGGACTTAATGACAGCGACATGTTGTTTTTTAAATTCATGGGAGAAAATTTTGATCCGAAACCTAAAAGCGTGAAAATAAAAATTAAAGGCTTTGAACCCTTTAAGGATGTTAAAATGTGGGGATTTGGCATGGAAGGAGAAATCCACAATGTTGATGGAGAAATCCTCATGACTTCATCAGGCTATGTTGACTATGCAACGGTTATGCTAAAATTCCCAAAGGGATACTTTAACACGACCTATAAGATCGATAAGGACTTTCAGGACTATGCCAACCAGGCAGCAAAAGGTACTGAATGGGAAGATAGAGAAGGGGAAGCTTACCAAAAGCCAATGTCAAATGTGGCAAAGACAAGTCTTGTCATAGTTGGCTTAGCTGTACTTGGCGTGATTTATTTTGTAGGGCGTTTGATTGCTCTTGGCTTTAGCAAGAAGAAAATTGAAAATAAAAAAGAACTTGCAAGTATAAAGGATTTAAAGGGAGAATATTACAAGGACTTGCCCTACCATGGTCCCCTTGAAGATTTAGCATTTTTCATTAGTCAATCCTCTTTGGTGATAAGTGACTTAGTGGGAAATTATATAAACGCCTTTATCTTAAAGTGGAGTCTCCATGGAGCTATAGAATTTATTGAAGATGATGAAATTTTTTCTAAAAATAAAATAAAAATTATTTCTAGACCAAAGGATATGGGTCCCCTTGAAGAAGAACTTTTTGATATGATTGCTGGAGCCAATGAAGATAATGGCAAGGACTACATGACAGCCAAGGACTTCAAAAAATATGTAAAGGCAAACAAGGAAGACATGGAAAATTATTACGATGAATTTGAAAATAAGTCTATTGAAGCCCTAAAGGCTGGAGGATATTTAGAGAATTACAAATACGAAAAGAGATTTTTATTCTCTAAGAAAACTGGAACAGAACTTAGAGTCACTGAAAAGGGGAAAGACCTTTGGGAAAATCTCATAAAATTCAAAAATTATTTGAAAGATTATAAAGACCAAGTTACAGATGAAGTTGAATTTGAAAAGTGGCAGGACTTTTTAATATACTCATCAATATTTTTCCTAGATGAAGAATTTGTAAGGGGAGCATCAGCCTACCCGGCATATATTAATAATTATGCCCTCTACAACACTCACATAATGACTTCAAGGAAGTTTTCAAAGGACATCAATAATTCTTACCAAGCTGCAACTGGCTTTAATAGTGCAGGTTTTGGTGGCGCAACTTCTGTTGGAGGAGGCGGTGGATCCTTCGGCGGAGGCGGCGGAGGCGGTCGCTAAAAGAAAATTAAACTCTTTGCTGTTAAAATTTGCAGCGAAGAGTTTTTTATTACTTTATTTTGTAAAGGTAAAGGCTAAGTATAGATACTTTATATAAAATAATTAGCAATAGACTAAAGAGCATAGTATGTTTTTTTATTTTTATGAGCTTGTGCTTATTTTTGACATCTTCTAAAGCCAATTTTTCTTTAATTTAAAAGCCCTTTTCTATTATTTATGTAAAAAGTAATAAATAATAGAAAATACTACAAAGATTAACCCTTCTTTTAATCAGTTCCAAAAATATATTAAAAAATAAACACCCAAAAAATTTCTTAAAACTTACAATTAGATTATAAAAGATGTTGTAAAAAATAAAAGTAAATTATCTTATTAAATTTATGTATTACAAAATATACTAAATATTAAATTTTAATTAATTTTGAATATAAATGGGTATTTAATTAAAAAGAACATTAATCACAACTACAAACAGGAGGTAACAATGGCAGAAAATAAGAAAAAGTTAGACCCTACTGAAAAAAATATGGCAGGAGATCCCATTCCAAGTAGAAATCAAAATGTAAGTGACGATCCCACAATGAGACGTGCTGGTGGACAAGTAGTCGACAATGACGAAGATTCCATGACAGCAGGCATGAATGGGCATCTTTCAGTTCAAGATTTATGGCTTTTTGAAAAACAAGCACATTTTAATAGAGAAGTAATTCCTGAAAGAAGAATGCACGCCAAGGGTTGGGGTGCTTGGGGAGAATTTACTGTAACTCACGACATTACAAAATATACTAAAGCAAAAATTTTTAGCAAAATTGGAAATAAATGCAAAGTATTTTCAAGAATGTCGACTGTAGCAGGGGAACGTGGAGCAGCTGATGCTGAAAGAGATATTCGTGGTTTTGCTATAAGATTTTATACTGAAGAGGGAAATTGGGATGTTGTAGGAAATAATACTCCAGTATTTTTCTTTAGAGATCCAATGAAGTTTATCGACTTAAACCACGCAGTAAAGAGAGATCCAAAATCTCATTTAAGAAGTCCAAACACAAATTTCGACTATTGGTCATCTCTTCCTGAATCATTACTTCAAACTACAATTATAAATAGTGATAGAGGAATCCCATCTTCCTTTAGATATATGCACGGATTTGGATCGCACACTTATTCTATGTATAACGAAAAAGGCACAAGAGTTTGGGTTAAGTTTCACTTTAGAAGTCAACAAGGTATCCAAAACTATACAGATCAAGAAGCTGAAATGGTAAATGGAAAGGACAGAGAATCTTCTGGACGTGATTTATATGAAGCAATTGAAAATGGAAATTTTCCAAAGTGGAAAATGTATATTCAAGTTATGACTGAAGAACAAGCTAAAAATCATCCAACAAATCCTTTTGACCTTACAAAAATGTGGCTAAAGGAAGATTATCCACTTATTCCAGTTGGAGAATATGTGTTAAACAAATATCCTGATAACTTCTTTCAAGATGTTGAACAAGTTGCTTTTTCACCAGCAAATATAGTTCCGGGAATTGCGCTTTCACCAGATAGAGTTCTTCAAGCGAGGGCATTTTTCTATTCTGATGCACAGAGATATAGACTTGGCGTAAATCATCACCAAATTCCTGTAAATTCTCCACTTGGAGTAGAACATCCCCACGATTTTCACAGAGATGGTCAAATGAGAGTAGACGGCAATAAGGGAGCGGAACTTCATTACAGACCTAATTCTTATGGAGCATGGCAAGATGATCCTTCACTTGAAATTCCACACGATGAAGGTGGAGAAACTAAGAGATACGATTATAGAGCTGACGACAGCGATTATTTCACTCAACCAGGTATGCTATTTAATAGAATGACTGATGAACAAAAATTAGTTTTATTCGAAAACACTGCCAGAAATATGGGCGATTCAACTATGCAAATTAAGCATAGGTATATCAGAAATTGTTATGCAGCTGACCCAAAATATGGCAAAGGAGTTGCAGAGGCTCTTGGAATTGACATCGACACAGTTGACCTTGAAATTAAGGCACCAAAATCTCGTGAAGAGTGGGAAAAATTAAATGCAAGGGACAAGGAACTTAACTACCCTACTAAACCGGCAGAGCCAGAGTCTGCAAAGAATCTTCCGCCAGAAGGAAGAGATACAAATGCAAAAGATCCCAAGACTTTAATTGATTGGGAAAGTGATCCTTATCTACTTTAATAAAGAACAATAATTTTAATGCTGCTTAGTAAAGACTTTGCAGCATTTTTTTATTTGGCTGCGGGATTTTAGTTAAATAAAGAATTCTTAATCTTTTAAAAAGCCATCAAATAGTGTAAAATAATTATAAGGAGTTTTGTCGTGGAATATTGGGATGTATATAATAAAAAGGGAAAATGGAAGAGGCGTGCCATAAGAAAGGGCGAGCGGCTAAAAAACAATGAATACCATATTATTGTTGAAGGTTGGATTTTAAGAGATGATGGTAATTTTATAATTCAAAGAAGAGCTCTTGAGAAAAAATCCTTTTCGGGAATGTGGTACTGCTCTGCAGGTGGTTCAGTTATTTCAGGGGAAACGCCAAAGGAAGGCATGGTTCGGGAGTTTAAGGAGGAACTTGGCATCGACATAGATGTTGATGAGCTTCGTTTAAAGAGGATCATAATAGATAAAAATACGATTTTTTATATTTTTCTAGTACACAAGAACATTTCCCTAGATGACATTACCCTTCAAGCTGAAGAGGTAATGGACGTTGATATTGCGGATCCAATAAAGATAAAGAAAATGGTTGAAGACAAAACTTTTATAGGACTGGATTACTACGAAAAATTTTTCGGAGGTATTTTTAAATAATCGTCTCAATTGAGGCGTTTTTTTATAGGAGGATTTATGAAACTATACAATACTTTAACTAGAAAAAAAGAAGATTTTGTTCCAATTAAAGAGGGCGAAGTTGGAATATATACTTGTGGTCCAACTGTATATAATTTTATTCACGTGGGCAATGCTAGACCCCTTGTTGTATTTGATACTTTGAGAAGACATTTTGAGTATAAAGGTTTAAAGGTAAAATTTGTTGTTAATTTTACAGATATTGACGATAAAATTATAAATAAGGCAAAGGACGAAGGTGTAACAGTTTCTGACATTTCAGAAAGATATATAAAAGAATTTAAAAAAGATGCAAAGGGACTTCACCTTTACGATTATGAAACACTAAATCCAAGGGCAACAGAACATATAAATGAAATCATTGCTTTTATTAAAACTTTAATAGACAAGAAAGCTGCCTATGTATCCAATGGCGATGTTTACTTTGACATAAGTTATGCCAAGGATTATGGCAAGCTTTCAAAGAAAAATATTGAAGATTTAATTTCTGGACACAGAGTCGACATCAACGACAACAAAAAAAATCCAATGGACTTTGCACTTTGGAAAAATAAAAAGGAGGGGGAACCTTTCTGGGAAGCACCTTGGGGTGAAGGTAGACCTGGTTGGCATATTGAATGTTCAGTAATGGCAAAAACACTTATTGGCGACAATATTGACATTCATACTGGAGGTGAAGATTTACAATTTCCTCACCATGAAAATGAAATTGCACAATCAGAAACTTGCAATGGAGTACCCTTTGCAAATTATTGGCTGCACAATGGCATGATCACAGTTGATAACGAAAAAATGTCTAAATCCAAGGGCAATTTCTTTACAGTAAGGGAAATTGCAGAGGAATTTGACCTAGAGGTTTTGAGATTTTTCCTTTTGACAACTCAATATCGTTCGCCAATTAATTTTTCAAGAGAAGTTATGGAACAAACAAAAAATTCAAGCAAGAGACTTTACAATGCAAAGTATAAACTTGAAGATGCAATTGAAAAGTCAAGTGTAGAAAAAATTTCGGCAGAGGAAGAAAAATTATATAAATCCTTTGACAGACATGTTGAAAAGTTTGAAAATGCAATGGATGATGATTTAAATACAGCTGATGCTATTACTGCAATTTTCGACTTGGTAAAGGACATTAACTTAAATCTTGATGAAAATAATTCTAAAGAAATGTTAGAAAAAACTTTAGAACTTTTGAAGAAGCTTACAAGAGTTTTGGGAATTATGGAAGGTGAGAGAGAAGAAATTTCTGAGGACATCGAAAATCTAATTAAAGAGAGAAATGATGCGAGAAAGAATAAAGATTTTGCTAAATCCGATGAAATTAGAGATAAGTTAAAGAAAATGGGAATTGAAATAGAAGATACGAGAAGTGGAACAACTTGGAAGAGAATTTAAGTTTTTTAGAGGTTAAAAATTATACAGAGGGCGAAGTTAGAGAGCTTAGTCCCCTTGCACTTGCATATATTGGCGATGCTTGTTTTGAAATTTTAGTTAGAAGTGAAATACTAGATGCTCGTAAAAATCCAAATAAACTCCACAGAGAAAGCATTAAATTTGTCCGTGCAAAATCACAGAGAGAACTTTTTAAAAATATAGAAGACAAACTTACAGAAGAAGAAATGAAAATCTTTAAAAGAGGGAGAAATGCTAAATCTCATACAATTCCTAAAAATGCTGACCCAATAGATTATAGGATAGCAACAGGAGTTGAAGCGCTTTTTGGATATCTCTATCTTTTAAAGAAATACGAAAGAATTAGGGAAATATTTAAGGAGATGACTAAATGAAGGTAAAAATTATTTCGCACACAATGGACCCAGATAAGACCATTGCTGCAGCAGCAAAACTTTGCTATTCAAGAGTTGGAGTTGAAGAAATTACAGAAAATTTGACAGAAGAATCTACGGAAAAATTTTTAAATAGACTTATGTCTTTTTCTCACCTTTCGCCACTTGAACATGTCAGCTTTACCTTTGCAATTGAAGGTGTTTCTAGGACACTTACCCATCAACTTGTAAGACATAGAATTGCATCCTATTCACAACAATCACAAAGATATGTAAAACTCGATAGCTTTGAATACATTATTCCGCCACAAATCGAAAAAAATAAAGAGGCAAAAAAAATTTTCATAGAAGCAATGAAAAGAGACCAAGAAGATTACGATAAATTAGTAGAAATTCTCGTAAACGAAAATGCAAAACCTCTTATAGAAAAGGGAATGGATGAAGAAAAGGCAAAAAAATCTGTGGAAAAAATGTCTATTGAAGATGCGAGATATGTATTTCCAAATGCTTGTGAGACAAAAATTGTTGTAACGATGAATGTGAGAACACTTCAACACTTCTTTGCAGTTAGATGTTGCGAAAGAGCTCAGTGGGAAATAAGAGAACTTGCCACAGAGATGTTAAGAGAGGTAAAGGAAGTTGCACCCCTTTTATTTAAAGACGAGGGACCAGCATGTGTTACAGGTCCATGCCCAGAAGGCAAAATGACTTGCGGCAAAGCAACAGAAATTAGAGAGAAGTTTAAGAATTTAAAATGAAATATATTTATGGAAGAGGCCCCGTTATTGAGGCTTTAAAAAATGAAGAAGTAGAAAAAGTTTATATTGGTAAAAATGCCACTGGTTCCATAAAAAAAATTATTGGAATGGCAAGAGATTTAAAAGTTCCCACAGTTACAAGTGATAATGAAAAATTGGAAGAACTTGCTGGCACAAAAAATCACCAAGCAGTTGTGGCTCTAGTAAGTGATTTTGAATACATTGAACTGGAAGAACTTATAAATAAACTTGAAGGCAAAGAAAATGCGAAAATTTTTATTTTAGATAAAATTGAAGACCCTCACAATTTTGGTGCAATTGCAAGGAGCTCAAACTTTTTTGGAGTAGATGCAATTATTTTTCCAAATAGAAGGGCATCCACAGTTAACGACACAGTGGTAAAGGCATCGGCTGGAGCAATTTACGACATAGATGTCTCAAAGGTTACAAATATTTCTCAAGCTATAGAAAAATTAAAGGACGCAGGGTTTTGGATTTACGCAACAGACCTAGAAGGTGAAGACATAAGAAGTTGCGATTTCTCGGGCAAAGTTGCCATAATTATAGGAAACGAAGGCAAGGGAGTTTCCAAAAATGTTTTAAAAAATTCTGATAAAATTATCACCATTCCAAATTTTTCTGATTTCGATTCCTTAAACGCATCAGTTGCAGCGGCAATTGTAATGTACGAAATGTTTAGATAATAAAAATGAAAAGGCAGGCAAACAGGTACAAAAGGGATGTAAATTATCTCTTTGTAGATGGATACAATATTATAAATTCCTGGCAAAATTTAATAAAATTAAAAAATATTTCTCTAGAAGATGCGAGAAAGGAATTAATAGATGTAATGATTGAATTTTCTCATAGCACGAAGGAACATATAATATTAGTTTTTGATGCTTACTTGGTGAAAAAATCAGGAGGCAAGACTTATCACAGAGATGGAATTGACATTATTTTTACTAAAGAATTTGAGACGGCGGATCATTACATCGAAAGACAGCTTGACGAAATAGGAAAGCTCACTAATGTGCGTGTTGCCACAAGCGACAATGTGGAGCAGCAAATTATTTTATCTCGTGGTGGCACTAGAATTTCTGCAAGAGAACTTGAAGCTGAAGTTGAAAACTCAAAAAACAAAATTATTCACGTTGCAAAAAAATTAAAGGAAGAAAAAGTCAGTGCTCTTGACGAAGAGATTATCCATCAGCTTAAAGAATTTAAAAGAGATATATCTAATGAAAATAATTAGGAGGTCTTAAATGAAATGTAAAAATTGCGGGAAAGAAAATGCAGAGGATGCCTCATTTTGCATGGAATGTGGACACGACTTGCGGGAAGATTTAGATTTTTCAAGAACTCAAAAAATAAAAAGAGATTATGACTATGAAGATGAAGAAAAAATTGTAAATAATAATTCCATTAATGATAATTCCATGGGCTTAAAAGAGAAGGGAATAGTTTTCGTCTTTGTGGTAATTGGACTTATTGCCTTTTCTCTAATATTTAATTTTGGATTTGGAAAATATAAAATTAAACAATTGGAAAATTCTGCAAGGGCGAATTTAGAAGCAAAAAATTACAAAGAGGCAAGAGAAAAATACAGTCAACTCTACGAAAAGTCTTCAGATAAAAAATATTTAGATGAAATAAATAAAATAGACAAGAGCATGGAATCCAAAGATTTAATAAACAAGGCAAATCAAAAATTTGAAGGGAGGAATTACGAATCCTCACTTGCTTATTTAAAGGATTTTGAAAGTGATGACGAGGAGCTAAAGTCAAAGAAGGACGCACTTGTTGAAAAGAATTATTCTGCAATTAAATCTGAAATTGCACAATTAGTAGCAAATAATAATTTTAGCGGCGCAATTAATAGATTAAATTCTTATATAGCAGTTGATCCCGAAAATGGTGAATTTAAAAGAATGCTTGAAGATGTAAATTCACAAAAGGAAAACAGCGACAAAAAAGATGAGGACAATAGTGAAATTTTAAAAGAAAAGGCGAGAGCTGATGAATTGGAAGCACAAATTGTAAGATTAAAAAGAGTAGAAGCATCAAGTTTAATCGACACTTACCAATTTGTAACTGCGGGAAAGGCCAATGTAAGAAGTGGACCGGGCTTTGATTATGGAATTGAATTTACTCTTTACAAGGGCGACTCTGTTTACGTATACGACACTAGGAGAGCAAATGGCAGAACTTGGTGCAATATTGGAAATGGATGGATTAGTTATAGGACATTGAATGGCGAAATAAAATAAAATTTTAAGACAGTTTACTTTGAATTATTATCGAAGAGCTGTCTTTTTTTGCAAAAAATTAATACTTTTTATTATTTAAAACTTTAAAAATTTTAAACTAGAAAGAAAAGTGTGAACAGTAGATACAAAATTTAAAGTGTGAAAATTCAAATAGTTTGCCGATTAATATGAAATATAAAAATTAAAAAATAAATCTTAATATAATTAAATTAAAAATATACTCAAATTGATTTAATTTTTCAATTAGATATGGTATAATTAATTGAGAAATTGATAATCAAATTCAAATATTGAAAAGTATTTATAAAAGTAGGTAGGTGTTAAGATGCTTAGTTTAATAATGGCGCCTCTAAATATAAATTTTAAAGTTTTTAAAGTTAAAAGTTTAAGAAATAGTGACGTAACTGAATCGCACCTTGCAAATCTTGGGTTTGTTAAAGGGGCGATTATAAAAGTTATAAGCGAGAATGATGGCAATTTAATAGTTTCTATTAAAGATGCAAGGGTTGCAATTGGTAAAGACATTGCAAAAAAAATTTTAGTAGAGGAGATGTAGAATTGCAAACATTAAAAGATGCAGTTGTTGGTAGATATTATATTGTAAAAAAAATAAATGGTTCTGGGCCTTTAAAAAGAAGAATAATGGACATGGGCATTACAAAAAATTCGAAAATCTACATAAGGAAGGTGGCACCTCTTGGCGATCCGGTTCAAATTAATATTAGAAATTATGAACTTAGCATAAGGCGTGCAGATGCTGAGTTAATTTTAATTGAAGAAATAGAAAAGGAGGAGATCTAATTGGCTATAACTATTGCACTTGCCGGGAATCCCAATAGTGGTAAGTCTACTTTATTCAACAATTTAACTGGTTCAAACCAATACGTTGGAAACTGGCCTGGAGTAACTGTTGAAAAAAAGACTGGTAAGTATAAAAAAGACAAGGAAGTACATTTTACAGATTTGCCGGGTATTTATTCTCTTTCTCCTTATACTTTGGAAGAAGTTGTATCAAGAGATTACCTTGTAAATGAAAGACCTGATGTAATAATTGACGTTGTAGATGGTACAAATATTGAAAGAAATTTATTTTTGGCTACACAACTTGTAGAACTTGGCATTCCAGTTGTAATTGCACTTAACATGATGGATGTAGTTAGAAAAAACAATGACTTCATCGACATTAAGAAATTAGAGAAAAACTTTGGATGCAAGGTTGTTGAGATTTCTGCACTAAAAAATGAAAACATTGAAAAATTAATTGAGACGGCAAAGGGAGCTGTTAATTCAAACACAAATTGTTGCTATGAATTTAACAGTGAAATAGAAAAATATATTACAGAAATAGAAAACTTTAGCGTTATAAAAGACAATCCTGCAAAGAGATGGCTTGCCGTTAAATTTTTTGAACAAGATGAAAAAATCTTAAAGGAATTTCCTCTCTATGGAAAAGAAATTAGAAGATTAAATGAGATTATAGAAGAAGCTGAAGAAAAATACGACGACGATGGCGAAGGCATAATCACAGATGAAAGGTATAATTTTGTATCAGAAGTTACAAAAGATTCTGTTAAAAAAGGTAGAAAGGGAATGACCACTTCTGACAAAATCGACAGAGTTGTTACAAATAGATTTTTGGCAATTCCAATTTTCGTTGGAGTTATTACCCTAGTTTATATTTTAGCAATAAATTATGTTGGAGGACCAGTTACTGATTGGGTCAATGATACTTTCTTTGGAGAAATAATTGGAGAAAACTTTAGGGGATTTTTAGAAAATGCTGGCACATCACCTGTATTGACATCATTATTAGTTGATGGAATCATAGGAGGAGTTGGAGCAGTATTAGGATTTTTACCAGTAATCGCTGTACTATTTTTATTTATAGCAATTTTAGAAGACATTGGTTATATGGCAAGAATAGCCTTTATACTAGATAGAATTTTCAGAAAATTTGGTTTATCCGGTAAATCCTTTATTCCAATTTTAATGGGAACTGGTTGTTCAGTACCTGCAATTATGGGAACTAGAACTATTGAGTCAGACAATGACAGAAGAATGACTATTATGACTGCATCCTTTATGCCATGTGGTGCAAAGCTTGATATAATTGCAATGTTTGCGGCTTTCTTAGGTGGCAGCTGGTGGTATGCACCTATATGGTACTTTGGTGGAATTATTGCAGTAGTAGTATCAGGAATAATTTTAAAGAAGACAAAATATTTTTCAGGAGATCCTGCTCCTTTTGTAATGGAGCTTCCTGAATATCACATGCCAAGTGCTCACAATGTTTTTAAAGCAACTTGGAATAGATGTAAGGCCTTCGTAGTAAAAGCTGGAACAATTATCCTTCTTGCAACAGTTGTAATTTGGGTACTAAAGAGTATATCAGTTACAGGACAATTTGTGGACTTTGAATCAGATGCAAAGGACTCAATTCTAGCAGCAATAGGTAGAGCCATTGCACCAATATTTGCGCCTCTTGGTTTTGGAAATTGGATTGCAAGTGTTGCTACAATTCTTGGACTTGTTGCAAAGGAAGTTGTCGTTGGAACTTATGGAGTCTTAGCAGGAATTGGAGAAGTAGGAGCAGAGGATAGCGGCATGATATCACTTGTAGCTTCACAATTTTCCGTTGCATCAGCTTTTGCCTTTGTATTTTTCAATCAACTTACAGTTCCTTGCTTTGCAGCCATGGGAGCAATAAAAGAAGAAATGGGATCTAAAAAATGGTTTGGATTTGCTGTAGGGTATCAAATTGTATTTTCTTACACAATTGCTTTTATGATTTATCAATTTGGAAGATTGTTAGAAGGAGGATCCTTTAATATAATGACAGGAATTGCAGTACTTGTTTTATTGGTATATATCTATCTTTTGTTTAGAAAAGATAGATCAAAATTACAAGGTGAAGAATTTAAAAAGAAAAGGGACAAGGTGGTAAAGTATGAATCCAATTAATGTTGTAGTTGCCCTTGTAATAATTTTAGCAATTGTCTTTGCTGCAAAAAGGGTAATAAGTAAAAAAGGTGGATGCGATTGTGGATGCAATTCATGTCACAGTGCATGTTCATTAGGTGAAAAGAAAAAATAAATTTTAAGAATACCTCTTAGCAGGTATTCTTTTTTTGTGGTTTTTTTAATTAAAATCTTTCCTAATTAAAATCTTTCCTTAAATAAATTTTAAATTTGTAATAAAAATTTAGCTTTTTATAAATTCCTTATTACAAATTTTAAAACAAGGAAAATTAGAATAAAAAATATATTTTAATAGAAAATTATTTTTCGAATCATTGGAAAAAATTTATAAATAATGATTTTCACTATATAAAAATTTTATTCATCATATGAAATGTGAAACTTTAGTGAAATTTGTAAATCTAAAGCAAATCCCTTGAATTAGAATTTCAAAGTAATATAATGAGAAATGCACAAGGTAATGAAAAGAGTGGTGATATTTTTGAAAGAAAGTATAGATAGTATTTTAGCAATAGATAAAAAAACTAGAGAACTTGTCGACAGCACTGAAAAAGAAATTGAAAATATTAAAAAAGACTTGAGAGAAAAGTTAACTGATATTGAAAATGAATCAATAGAAAGGGCGAAGGCTATTGGAAAAGAAAAAAGTGATGAAATTTTAGCTGATTTTGAAAAAAAAGCTGAAGATTTAAAAAAAGAAAATGAAAAGAATTTAGAGAGAATTGAAGAATTTTACAGTGAAAATTCCGATAAACTCATTCAAAATGCCTTTGAAATGGTGATTGGAAGTAAATCAAATGTTTGATGGTTTAAAGGCTTTAAATGCTAAAATCTCAAAAATGTATTCAGAATTTTTAGCCTATGAGGATTTTGAAAAAATGGCAGATGGTGACAATGTTAGATTCTGCCTTTCCTATTTAAAAGAAAAAAAATTTCCTAATATAGATTCTTTTTCGGATATTTATGAAATTGAAGTCTTTTTGGAAGAGTACAGAAGAAGTGAAATTGCAAAACTTCGTGGATTTTTGCCGCTGAGATATGCAGATTTTTTGAAGGCCTACTTGGAGAGAATAAATATTGAAAAGATCGTCAAGATTTTGAGGTCTTTGAGGATGAATAAAGAACCAAAGGTTGATAAACTTGTTATTTTAGGTAAAAAAATCAACTTTAAAGAGGAAACCTTTGAATCTTTTATAGACAATTTAAAGGACACACATTATTATGAGTATCTAAAAAACTATAAGTCATCTAAGGACGAAGATGCTCTTTTTTCTATTGAGATGAATTTAGAAAAATTTTATTACAGAAATTTAACTGAGACAACAAAATCTTTTTCCAAAGAGGATGTAGAAGAGTTTAAAAAAATTTTTGGCGTAAAAATTGATTTGCTCAATATTATTTGGATTTATAGAGCAAAGAAATATTATAATATTTCACCTGAAGAAATTTTCAACTTCACTATTTTTGGTGGAAATTATAATTCAGAAAAACTTCTTAAACTTTCTTATTTAGATGAAAGGGAATTTGAAGAAGAAATAAGAAATTCAAAATATGGAGCCCTTTTTGCACAGGGAAGAGTTATTGTTACTGGTAGAACTGCTAAAAAGATTATGTATTCTATTGTAAGGAAAAATTTTAGAAGGACCGATGGTATAGGTAAGTTTATGAGTTTTTTGGTTCTTTTAGATTATGAAATTGCCAATATCGAAAGAATTCTTGAAGGCACTAGATTTGGTCTTAATAAAAAGGAAAAGTTAAAATACATGATTGTTGATAGAGAGGGAAGTGAAGAAATTGGCCGTTGAAAAAATGAAGGTCGCTAATATCATTGGCAATATTAGTGATATGGATTCAGTTGTCCTAGACATTTTGAATTTAAAATGTATGCAATTTATGTCCACTGAAGCGAATATAGCAGAAAATAAATTCACCTTTAGTTTGGACAATGAAGAAAACTTAGAGAGAAATCTTGAACTTAATTATATTTCTCCTATTGAAGAAGATCAATCCCATAAATCCACAGCTAAGAAAGCCACTGAAATTATGGATTTCTTAGGCTTTGACAAGATTGATGAGTCTTACTTTGAAAAGGTAAATGTAAAGGAAGACATAGATTCTTTCGTAAAAAACATCAGTGATAAAATCAATGAGTACGAAAAGACTAAGGAAAATTTAAAAATACTTGATACTTTAAAAGAGAATTATGAATTATTTAAAAATGTTGATATTGACTTAAAAGACATTGCAGATTTAAAATATTTCAACTCTAGATTTGGTTTCTTGGACAAAGATGCTAGACAAAGATTAAAGAAAAACTATGGCAATATCCTTGCCATGATTTATCACACAGGTACTGTGGATAATCGTGAACTTTTCCTTGTAATCTATCCAAGGGAAGCTGAAAAAGATGTCGATAGACTGCTAAATAGCTTAAACTTTACAGAAGTGGAACTTCTTGGTGAAAATGTAGAGGGTACTGCAAACTTAATTTATAAGAACCTTGAAGAAGAAGAGGAAAATGTAAAGAGAAAGATTTTTGAAATAGAAGAGTATAAAAAAAATCTTTTGGAAAGTAGAAATGAGGAGTTAAAGACTACCCTCGCTCACATGCTTAGCTATGAAGGAATTGAAAAAGCTAAGAGATATATGCTTAAATCAAACAAGTACTTCTATCTTTCAGGCTGGATTGGTGACTCTGATAAGAGCAAATTAGAAAAAAAATTATCCAAATATAGAGACATTGATATTAAGTATTTCGACCCAAAAAGCGAAAACATGAAGACACCGACAAAGTTAAAAAATGCAAATTTTTTCAAGCCCTTTGAGCTATTAATAAATATGTACGGAACGCCGAATTATGGCGAATTTGATCCAACTGTAATTTTTGGAATTACCTACATGATTCTTTTTGGAGCAATGTTTGGCGACTTGGGTCAAGGGGCTGTATTTGCAATTGCCGGACTAATATTAAGAAAGAAGAACAAGGATTTTGGCGGACTTCTTCTTAGAATGGGTGCATCCTCAATGTTTTTTGGTTTGATGTATGGATCAGTTTTTGGAAGTGAAGAAATCATTCAGGCAATGTGGTTTAGACCCTTTGAGAATATAAACGACACTCTTGTAATTGCAATATATTTTGGCATTATTCTACTTGCCATAGCTTATGGTATAGGTATTTACAATAGATTAAAAAGTGGAAAACCTGATGAAGCCTTTTTCTCTAAAGAAGGTTTTTTGGGAGTTCTAATTTTTGTAGCGATGATTAATATTGGAATGAATGTAATGGGAGCAAAATCACTTATACCTATGAATATTTCTTTAGGAATATTGGTGATAAGTCTAATAATCATGCTACTAAAAAGGCCTATTCTTAAAATTTTATTTAATAAAGAGGCAGAGGGTTCTGCCGCAGATTATTATATTGAGTCCTCCTTTGGACTATTAGAGGCTTTATTATCTACCATGAGTTCAATTATTTCTTTTATAAGAGTTGGTGCCTTTGCCATAAACCACGTTGGTTTGTTCTTGGCATTTAAGACCCTTGGAGAAATGGTTGGTTCAAGTGGAGGAAATATTGCAGTTTTAATTTTTGGAAATATTTTGATTTTGGGACTAGAAGGTCTAATTGTATTTATTCAATCTCTAAGACTTGAGTATTAT
Source organism: Peptoniphilus grossensis (assembly GCF_001940285.1). Lineage (NCBI taxonomy): Bacteria > Bacillati > Bacillota > Tissierellia > Tissierellales > Peptoniphilaceae > Peptoniphilus > Peptoniphilus grossensis. Next base: position 854,172 of record NZ_MJIH01000001.1, on the reverse strand, counting down.
GAAATGTTTAGCAAGTATTATAGTGGTGACGGCGTACTTTTTGAAGCCGATAGAATTTATTAAAGAGGAAGAGGAGTTTAAAGATGGAAAAAATTATTATTTTCGCAGTGTTGACAGTTTTTTCAATGGTAGTTTCAGGTTTTTATTTTATTTACAAAGGAACAGATGCAAATAGAAAGTTTGCACGTGCCTTTATGAAATTAAACCTATTTGTTTTTGCACCAATTTTTGTTTTTGGATTAATATCTCTTGTGCCACAAATGGCATCTGCAGCAACTGCTTCAACAGGTGGTAATGGACTTGGATTTTTAGCAGCAGGTCTTTCAACTGGACTTGCATCACTTGGAGCTGGTGTCGCTGTATCAAATGTAGGCTCTGCAGCAATAGGAGCTGTATCAGAAGATCCAAATATTCTTGGTAAGTCAATGATCTACCTAGGACTTGCAGAAGGTATTGCTATTTATGGTCTTATCATTTCAATTATGATTCTTGGAAGACTATAATGAGATCAATTCTTTTAACATCCAACGAAGATATTATTAACGGCCTTCGCCTTGCAGGTGTAAGGTCTGTTAAATGTAATGACAGATCTGAACTTTTAAAAAATTTTAAAATATATACAAAGACTGAAAATATAGGAATAATTATTTTGACATATTCTTCCTTCAAAGAAATCAAGGAAGAAGTCTTGGAATTTAAACTTAGTGGAGAACTTCCACTAGTGGTAACTATTCCCGATTTAGATGGACAAATGGAAGATGATTTTATTTTAAAATATGTCAGAGAAGCTGTCGGTGTGAAAGCTGTAGGTGATTAAATGATTTTACTTGAAAACAAAATTGCCATATTTAACAAAATTGTTTTTTTAAAGCAAAAGGAAGAATGTGAAAAGAGGATTCGAGAAGAAAAAGAAAGGGCTGAAAAGATTTTATCTGAAAAAATTGAATCTCTAAAAAAAGCTGAAGAAGCTTTTATAGATAGGAGAATAACTCTTGCAAATAGGAGAGGATATGAACTCATTGCCTCTGTTGAGGAGCAAAAGAGAGTTTTATTTTTAGAAGAAGATGAAAAGCTATTAAAAGAACTCCTTGAAACACTTTCACAAAAGCTTTTAGAATTTACTAAAACAGAAGAATATGTGAATATGGAAACTGAAAACTTTAAAAATATTTTAGAAGAAATAGATGAAAAAAGCATTTATCTCTATGTAAAAAACAATGAAAATGAAGAACTCATTAAAAAATTTAAAGAAATTGCAAAAAAAAGGGGAGTTGAGTTAAAAATCGACGAGCTTTTTGAATATCATATTGGCGGATTTATAATTTCTGATATAGAACAAACTTATAACATCAATATGTCTTTAAAAAATAAATTGGAAGACATGATATATGAAATTGGATCAATGCTACACGAAAAATTAAAAGAAAGAGGTGAAGTCATTGGAAAGGGCAACAATTAAATCAGTTGACGGACCAGTAGTAATTGGAAAGAACATGGCAGATTATAAAATCAGAGAAATGGTTCTTGTTGGCGAAAAAAAATTAATTGGTGAAGTTATTTCAATTGATGGAGATCTTGGTACAGTTCAAGTTTACGAAGAAACTGAAGGACTAAAAAGAGATGAAGACATTATTTCCACTGGTGCACCTCTTTCTGTAAAACTTGGACCTGGGATGATTAGAGGAATCTTCGATGGGATTGAAAGACCCCTTGAAGTTATAAAAAAAGAACATGGATCCTTTATGCCAGAAGGTATTGGGCTTATTTCCCTCGATGAAGAAAAACTTTGGGATGTAAACTTTAAAGTTTCGCTACACGACAAAGTTCACCAAGGACAAATTTTTGCAGAAGTTCCAGAAACTGATATTATAACTCACAAAGTTATGATTCCACCAGGAGTAGAGGGAGAAATTGTAGAAATCCTTGAAGATGGTAAATACAATATTGAAACAGTTTTATTAAAGGTAAAGGATGAATTAGGAAAAATCAATGAAGTCAAGATGTACCAAAACTGGCCAGTAAGAATTCCTAGACCCGTTAAGGAAAGACTTCCAATTGATAAATTACTTGTAACTGGACAAAGAGTCTTCGATGTATTTTTCCCAATTGCCAAGGGAGGTACAACTGCAATTCCAGGAGGCTTTGGTACTGGAAAAACTATGACACAACATCAAATCGCAAAATATTGTGATGCCGACATAATCATATACATTGGATGTGGTGAAAGAGGTAACGAAATGACAGAAGTTTTGGAAGATTTTCCAAAGCTAATTGACCCAAATACGGGCAAGGCTCTTATGGATAGGACTATTCTCATTGCCAACACATCTAATATGCCAGTTGCAGCTCGTGAAGCATCAATTTACACAGGCGTAACTATGGCTGAATACTTTAGAGATATGGGATATCACGTTGCATTAATGGGAGATTCAACATCTCGTTGGGCAGAAGCACTTCGTGAAATTTCTGGTCGTCTTGAAGAAATGCCAGCAGAAGAAGGATACCCCGCTTACCTTCCATCAAGGATTGCAGGTTTTTACGAAAGGGCTGGTTATGTAAAGACTTTATCAGGCAAGGAAGGTTCTGTAACTCTTATCGGTGCAGTTTCACCAGCTGGTGGAGATTTCTCCGAACCAGTAACAGAAAATACAAAGAGATTCGTAAATGTATTTTTAGCATTGGATAAAGAACTTGCCTATTCAAGACACTATCCTGCAATTAACTGGATGAATTCCTATTCAGGTTATATACCATTATTAAAAAATTACTACGACATGAGACTTGATGGAGATTTGCCAGAACTTAGAATAAAATATTTAGATTTACTTCACAAAGAAGCTAAGTTAAATGAAATTGTAATGTTAGTTGGAGAAGATGTGCTTCCTGACGAAGAAAGGCTTGTTCTTGAAATTTGTCGTGTTGTAAAAGTTGGATTTTTACAACAAAATGCCTTTAACCCAATTGACACTTTTGTGCCACTTGAAAAACAATTTGAAATGTTAAAGACAATAGACAATCTTTACGAAAGAGGCAAGGAAGCCTTAAAACTAAAAATTCCAATTTCAGTAATAAAGAACGATGCTATTTACGGAAAAGTAATTAACATGAAATACGATATAGAAAATGAAGATTTAAAGAAATTTGTAAGCTTAAACAATGAAATCAACGATTTTTATTTAGAGCTTAGCACAACTTATGGTGATGTAGAATGAAAAAAGAATATTTAACACTTGATAGAATTGAAGGATCATTACTAGAACTTTCAAATCTTCACAGAGTTAGTTATGGTGAAGTTGTAAAAATAATGTCAAAGGATGGCAAGAGTTCAGAAATTGGGCAAGTTATAAAAATTGACGAGGATAAGGCAATTGTTCAAGTTTTTGGCAATAACTTAGGTGTTTCGACAAAAAATACCAAGGTAGAATTTTCTGCACATCCCTTTGAAATTCCACTTTCAGAAGAAATTTTAGGAAGAGTATTTAATGGAACGGCAAAGCCCATTGACAAGGGCGGTGCAATTTATTCCAAGAATGTATATAACATAAATGGAAGACCGATTAATCCGTCAGCTAGAGAATACCCAAGAAACTTTATCCAAACAGGTATATCCTCAATTGATGCACTAATGACTCTTATTAGAGGTCAAAAGTTACCAATATTTTCTGGATCAGGACTTCCTCACAACGAAGTCGCTGCTCAAATAGTTAGACAAGCAAAAATTGTCGACGAAGGTGGAGAAAATAACTTTGCCATTGTCTTTGCAGCCATTGGTGTAAAGCATGACGAAGCCGATTTCTTTAGGGAAAGCTTTAAAAACTCTGGAGTAATAGACAAGGTAGTAATGTATATAAATTATGCTGACGATCCAATTATGGAAAGACTAATTGCGCCAAAATGTGCTCTTACAGCTGCGGAATATTTAGCATTTGAAAAGAATATGCAAGTTCTTGTAATAATGACTGACATCACATCCTATGCAGAAGCATTGAGAGAAGTTTCATCATCTAGAGAAGAAGTGCCTTCAAGAAAGGGCTATCCAGGACACTTGTACTCTGACCTTGCATCACTATATGAAAGAGCAGGGATGATTAAGGACTCCAAGGGTTCTGTAACACTTATACCAATTTTAACAATGCCAAATGACGATATTACCCATCCGATCCCTGACCTCACAGGTTATATCACAGAAGGTCAAATTGTAGTAAGTCGTGATCTATTCTCAAAGGGAGTTTATCCTCCGATAGACGTACTTCCATCACTTTCAAGACTTATGAAGGATGGCATTGGAGAAGGATATACTAGAGAAGACCACCCAGATCTATCTTCACAACTTTTTGCATCATACTCAAAGGTACAAGAAACTAGAGCCCTTGCACAAATAATTGGCGAAGATGATATTTCCGATGACGAAAAATTAGTTTTAAAATTTGGAGATGAATTTGAAAAAAGATTTTTGACGCAAGACCAAAATGAAAACAGAGATATAGAAGAAACACTAAATTTAGGTTGGGAATTATTGAAGATTCTTCCACCTGAAATGATTGATAGAATTGATCCTAAGTTAAAAGAAAAATATTTAGGTGATAAGAATGGCAATTAAAGTTACTCCAACTAAGGCAAATTTAATCGCATCAAAAAATGCACTTGTCCTCGCAGAAAAGGGTTATGACCTTCTCGACAAAAAGAGGACTGTCCTAATTAAAGAAATGATGGACTTAAATAAAAATGCAAAGAAACTTCAATCTGAGATAGAAGGTAAATTCGCAGATTCCTACTCTGAACTTGTAATGGCAACTATTTCCATGGGAGCACTTTCCTTAAAAGACATGGGAGAATCTGCTCCCTTGGAAAAGGAATATGAAATAATATCTCGTTCAGTCATGGGACTTGAACTTCCAAAAATAAAATATGAAAAAAAAGTAGTTAAGGCAGATTATTCCCTTCATCAATCAAATGCAGCCTTTGACAGGGCAAAGATAAATATTTCAGAAATTCTGCCAGTTATCTATGAGCTTGCAGAGATTGAAACATCAGTCTTTAGACTTGCAAATGAAATAAAAAAGACTGCCAAGAGGGCAAATGCCCTTGATAAAATTCAAATACCTAAGTACAATCACATTATCAAGGAAATTGAAGACACTTTAGCAGAAAAGGAAAGAGAAGATTTCTTTAGACTTAAAAAAGTAAAGAATAAAAAGAATAGAAAAAATAAAGAAAAAGTTAATAAATAAAAAAGCTCCTAAAGTTTTAAAGCTTTGGGAGTTTTCTTTTTGCAAAATTTTTTAAGTTCAATAAAATATTTTGTCTTCCATATATTTTTAATATATTTTTAATCAATTCCAATAAGAAGTGCAATTATTTGTGGTAAGAATACCATAAAAATTGTTGCAGTTGGTTGAGTTGCAGCATAAAAAGAAGATACTCTATCATCTTCTGTAACTGTTAAAAGAGCTCCAAGAGATGGTGCACTTGTCATAGCTCCAGTAGTTGCTCCCAGTGCTCCAAACAAAGGAAGTTTAAATACTTTATATGAAAGTAAAAATGACACGATTGTAGTAATAAGAGTCATGAGAACTCCTACAAAGAATAGTTTTATACCATATTGACTTACAACTTCAATAAATCCAGCCCCAGCTTTTAAACCTGAAGGGAGAAGGAAAAATGCAAGTCCTAAGTCACGAATAGCAGATAATATACCCTTATCAGCACGAAGATTAATTTTACCAATATTGCCAATATGTCCTAAAATAAGACCACCTATTAAAGAACCTCCACCACTTCCAAGGGAAATTTTAGCAGAGCCAGCTTTAATTTTAATCATTCCAATTAAAATGCCAAGAAATGCTGCAATTGCAATTGAGAAAAGTCCACTTTTTTCAATTGTGATGAGTTTAGAAGCATCAACGATTTTTTTGTTGGAAGATTTAGAACTATGAATTTCAAGTTTTGCATTTTCAACTTCTCTATCTGCACCTAAAAGTTTAGGAACAATTTGAACGAAGAGCACAACGCCAACAACTCCAAAAACATAAGCAATACCATAACCAACGCCTGGTAAAATAGAATCTGTCAATTCATTTACTGTTCCCAACATAGAAGTTGAAGTAAGAGCTCCTGTTGCTAATCCAAGAGAAAGAGAAACAGGGAGTTTAAAAATCTTAACAGATGCTATAATTGTAAGGCCTCCTACTATTGCAGCGACAATAGATATTAAAAGAAAAGATACTCCATTTTTTTTAATATTTTCTACAAAATCGGGGCCAGCCATAAGACCAATAGGCGTTAAGAATAAAACAAGACCAATTTTAGATAAAAAAGCAGGTACTTCAAATCCATAATGACCAAAGAATAGTGCGACAATCAAAATCGCTGAAGCTCCAAACTTAATTCCAAAAAAATTAATTCGTCCAATTAGATAACCTAAGGACATGACTAAAAAAATTGTAAATAATTCCAAAATAATACCTCCTAAATAAATGATTTTAGTATATTACCATAAAAGCATTATACATACAAATTATATTTATCCAAATAAAAATTTATTTAATCACAATATTAAATAAAGAGGGATTATAAAATAAAAATTTTAATTTTTTAAAATTTCTATTGCAATTTTAAAAAGGTAACTATATAATAATTATTGTATTAAGGAGTTGATACAACGATACAAAAATTATTTTAATATTATTAAGTTTAAGATTTATCTTTGATTTAATTAAACTTAAAATTATAAGATTAAAAATAAGAAAATTTATGGAGTCAAGACTAAAGTAAAATCAATAACTCTACATATAAGGAGGGTTTTATGGAATTTGATAACAACAGACCTATTTATCTACAACTTCTCGAAGACTTTAAATTAAAAATTTCAAGCGGTCAGTGGAAAAGTGGAGAAAAGATGGACACTGTAAGGAATTTGGCAAAAATTTATGGCGTAAATCCAAATACAGTGCAAAGAGCACTTCAAGACCTAGAAAGAGAAGGACTAGCAAAATCAAATAGGACTATGGGAAGATTTATAACTGATGACGAGAGTTTAATAGAAGAAATTGCAAGGGGAGCTTTTTATAAATCCTGCGATGAATTAATTGAAGTTGCAGAAGAACTCAACTTGACAAAGGAAAAATCACTTACGCTTTTAGATGAATATTGGAGGGAGTCATGAGCAAATTAGAAATAAAAAATTTAAATATTAACTACAAAAATAAAGTACTTGACGATTTAAACCTAGAGTTAGATAAGGGACAAATAGTTGGACTAGTTGGGCCAAATGGCACGGGAAAATCTACATTACTTAGAATACTTGCAGGACTCGAAAAAACTTATAAAGGAGAGGTATTGATAGATGGCGAAGAAATATCATATAAGACGGCAGACATCTTGTCTTATCAACCGGACAAATTTGCATTAAGTGATAGACTATCAGTAAAAGAAGTTGTCAATACTTATAAATTATTCTTCAAAGATTTTGACGAGGATAAGTTTTACAAAATTTACGAAGAATTTAAATTGCCAATTAAGTCTAAAGTAAAGGAAATGAGTAAGGGAATGAGAGAAAAGATGCAAATTGCCCTAAGTCTTTCAAGAAATGCTGAAATATTTCTACTAGACGAGCCAATTTCTGGCGTTGATCCATCAGCTAGAAAGATGATTATACAAACTATACTAAATAATTTTAAAGAAGACAATTTAATAATCCTGTCAACTCATCTAATAAATCAAATTGAACCACTTCTCGATAGAGTATTATTCCTATCCGATGGAAAAATTACGATAAATAAAAGAGTTGACGAGATAAGAAGTGAAGAAAACATGAGCATAGAAGATTATTTTACGGAGGTATTTTAATGGGAAAATTATTAGGACATCAAATAAAAAGTCATTTTAAAAATAATTGGTTCATACCAGTTTTGCCCCTTGTACTCATAGTGTTTGGATTGCTATTTAGTAGTATTAATTATTACAATTTAGCAATGCATTCAGTTACTATTGGCATTACGGCATTGTCCTGTGGATACATTGTAGCAGCAGTAACAGTAATAGTTGGCGACTACAATATGTTTTTTGGCGACAGTGCATTATTTTATGAATCAATACCAATTAGTCCTTTGGCAAAGACATTTTCGAGATTTATATATTACTTTGTGATGTTTACAATTTATTCCTTGTATCTTGTAGCAATTTTTGTAATATTAACATTAGCTAGCACAGGAATTTCTACAATTCCGTGGAAGGAAATATCAAGTGTAATAAATGAGATTGGAGCAAAGAATTTATTAATATCAATAGGCATAGCAATAATATTCTTATTTAATTGCATTGCGAGAATAGTATTTTCAATAAGCCTTGGTGGTGGCAAAAAACTAAGAAGATTTGGATTTGGCGGTTCAGTTCTAGCGTTTATAATTCTAGGAGTATTAGAAGGATTTGCAATTAAATTGCTAGACACTTTTGACCTCTTCACAAAAATGGAATTAGTTATGAATAATGGAGATGTATTTGTTAATTTTAGAGGAGTAGGATTTTTAATGCTATTAGTAGTAGAAACTATATTATTTCTCCTTGGAGTGTACTATTTTCACAAAAATAGAATTTCAGTAAGTTAATAAGAATTTTTTAAAGTTCATGGGATTTTCTCATGGACTTTTTTATTGTATGACGGAATGTCTTAATGCTGGATGAATTCCCTAAGGAGCGTAGTTGTCGACGAATACCATAGCGACTAGCAAGTTTTACATGGCGATATGCAGGAGAAAAGAAGGTTATTCTCATTATGTGGTGATAGAGCTATTAAATTAGTCCTACTCAATTTATAAAAAATTAAATATAAATATATTTACTCCACCCCTATGTAATTGGAGAAGAAGAGCTTATAAAAGTCATGAGGACTATGAAAGAATGGTTTGAAAAGAAATAATACAAATATTTTATTACAGCTGATTTTTGAACTGACACTGAGAGTTAGACTTATAAACTAACTAAGAAGGTCAGTTCATTTTATTGGGAATTTTTATTTTTAAAATAATTTCTCCACTTTACAAGTTTTTTACTCACAATACATAGCTTTTATTTAATTTATAAGTAAAATAGTTGGAGCGAAAGGAGGAGGAAAGTTGTCCAAAATCAGCTTAAATAATATATGTAAAAGATACGAGGAGAATGAGGACTATTCAGTAAAGGATTTTTCTATAGAAATTAATGAAAGTGAATTTATTGTTTTCGTTGGCCCTTCAGGTTGCGGGAAGTCCACTAGCCTTAGGATGATTGCAGGTCTTGAAGATATAACTAGTGGTGAGCTTTACATCGACGGAAAATTATCAAATAATGTGCCACCAAAGGATAGAAACATAGCAATGGTTTTTCAATCCTATGCACTTTATCCTCATTTAACCGTTTACGACAACATAGCTTTTGGATTGAAAATTAGAAAACTAGACAAAAAAACAATTGATTATAAAGTTAAAAAGACTGCAGAAATTTTAAATTTGACTAATTACTTAAAGAAAAAGCCAAAGGAGCTATCTGGTGGTCAAATGCAAAGAGTTGCCCTTGGAAGAGCAATTGTAAAGGAAAGTGATATCTTCTTAATGGATGAACCACTTTCAAATTTAGATGCAAAACTTAGAGTTGAAATGCGAAAGGAAATTTTAAATTTAAAAAATAAATTAGGTTCCACAGTAATTTATGTAACTCATGACCAAACAGAAGCTATGACAATGGCAAGTAGAATTGTCTGTTTAAATAATGGCATAATCCAACAAATTGGAACACCGAGAGAACTTTATACTAATCCAATAAATGCTTTTGTGGCAGGATTTTTAGGTTCACCATCTATGAATTTTATTGAAGGTAAAGTTAAGGATAAAATTTTTTATGATGATGACAATAATAAAATTATAAGTGGAGTAAATTCACATGACGGAAGGGTAACTCTTGGAATTAGACCTGAGTCAATTGAACTTTCTAAAGAGGGGGATCTTCCCTTTAATATAAATTTAATTGAACTTTTGGGATCTAATTATGATATTTCTGGAAAAATTTTTGAAAATAAAATTGTTTTAAAATGTGATCTTGAAAAAAATCCAAAGAATAATGGAGAATTATTTGTAAAAATTCCATTGGAAAAAACTTATTTATTTGACAGAGATTCAGGAGATAGAATTTTTGTAGGTGAAAAGCATGAAGATTAGTGCAAGAAAAAGTTACGAGAGAAAGCTTGGATTTAAGGAATTTTTAATTTATTTTTTAATTCCCTTGGCTCCACTGATAATTTTTTGGTTTTTGCCAATGATTGCATCATTTCTAATTTCCTTTACGAATTGGAATTATGTAAGTCCAAACTTTGATGTAGTTGGCGTAGATAATTACAAATATATTTTGCGAAGTAATTTCTTTTGGCAAGCTTTAAAAAATACAATTGTCTTTGGCATTGGCACAGTTATTCCTGTATTATTTTTCGGCTTTGTCTTTGCGCTTTTCTTGCAAGGAAATTTCAGGGGTAAATTAATTTATCAAGGATTTTTATTTTCACCGTGGGTTACTCCCATGGTTGCGATGTCCATTGTGTGGTCTTGGATGTTAAGGGGCGATGTCGGTTTAATAAATAGATGTCTTGCCATGGTGGGAATAAATGGCCCCGAATGGTTATCAAATGAAAACACAGCTATGATTGCAGTAATTATGGTAACTATCTGGAAAAATTCTGGATGGGCGATGTTATTTTACACAGATGCCATGAGCAAAATCCCAAGTAGTTTATTTGAAGTTGGCGAGCTTGAAGGGATAAATATTTTTGAAAAAATAAAATATATTTACTTTCCAATGACTAAAAACACAACTTTTTTCTTATTGATTATGAATTTAATAACATCAATTCAAGCTTATGATCAGTTTTCAGTTTTGACGAGAGGAGGGCCTGCTGGTTCAACTAGAACTCTTCTATATATGTTTTATCAAATGGCCTTTGAAGAGTTTAACATGGGAAAGGCAAGTGCAATATCCCTAATTATAGTGATAATCACTGCAATGCTTTCACTATTTATGATTTTTATGAGAAGGAAGATGGAATCATGATGAAAAAAATAGGAAGACATTTTGTGCTAATAATTTTATCGGTAATTACTTTTTTTCCACTAATGTGGATGATGTCAAATTCTTTTAAAAGTACAGAATCTATTATGCGCAAGCCTCTTAGTTTTATGCCAGATTTTTTAGATTTTAGGAATTTTGTGGGAGCATTGAATTTAGCACCCTTTGACTTATACATCATAAATTCCATTGTAACATCAATTGTAATAGTTATTTTGCAAATTATAACAGGAGTTCTGCTTGCCTATGGAATGTATAGATTTTCCTTTAAACTAAAGGGCTTTATGTTTAAGGCAATTTTATTGACTTATATGCTTCCAGCTGCCACAACTTATGTGCCAAGTTATGTAATAATTGCAAAATTAAATTTAATCGACACCCTTTCAGGGATTATAATTTCCAATGCAGTGGCAGTTTTTACAATTTATATGCTCTACAACACCTTTAAAGAAGTTCCAAAGGAATTAATTGAGGCTGCCGAAATGGATGGCGCAAGTGATATGGACATACTTTTAAAAGTTGTACTTCCAATCTCAAAATCTACAATACTTACAAATGCGTTGATCCAGTTTGTTACAATGTATAACAATTATATGTGGCCATCACTTATCACAAATTCAAAATCAAAGTATCTAATAAGCGTTGGTCTAAATAAATTTTTCACATCACAGGGGAATTTTGGCGAGAATTTACCACTTCTAATGGCAGGAAACACCATATCAGTTCTTCCACTTTTAATTTTATTTATAGTTTTACAAAAGTGGTTTATAAAGGGAATTTCTGATAGCGGCATTAAAGGTTAAAATTTTAATTTTAATAAAAAATATTTAAAGGAGAAGAAATGAAAAAAACATTTAAGACAGTATTAATTATGCTATGCGCACTTATACTTTTTACAGGATGTTCAAGTTCTGCGAAAAATGCAATGAAGACAGAAGAAAAAACAGAAGAATCCAAGGGTAAAACTGAAATTCAATTTTGGTACGGACTTGGCTCAGTTGCCGGCGAAACTATGGAAGAAATCATCAAAGAATTTAACGAATCGCAAGATAAAGTAAAGGTAGTTGGAGTTCAACAAGCTGACTATGACGAAACCTTCCAAAAAGTACAAGCAGCTATTGCAGCTAATGAACCACCAGCAGTTTATATTGGATCAAATATTGAACTTAGAGTTAAAGATGGAATGTTAGCTGATTTAACAAAATACATGGACGACAGAACTCCAATTGACGACTATCTAGATGTATTTATGAAACCAGCAATGATTGATGGAAAAGTTTACGGCTTCCCAGCTTATGGAACTACACAAGTAATCTATTATAGAAAAGATCTCCTTGAAAAAGCGGGCATGGATCCAAAGGAAGTTTACAGCACTTGGGAAAACACATTTAAAGCATCAAAGGAAATACAAGACAAGAAAATCGCAAAATGGGGACATCTTGTAATGTACAATCACGAAAATTTAAGGGATATAGCTCTATCAAATGGAGGAAAAATTTTATCTGACGATGGCAAAAAAGTTTTAATAAATAGTAAAGAATGGGTTGACTCTTGGAATTTTATAAGACAACAAATTTTTGAAAACAAAACTACAAAAATCGAATCAGGAGGACAAGGTTGGGAATATTGGTATAGAACTATTGACAATGTAATGAATGGTGAAGCGATGTCCTACACAGGTTCATCGGGAGATAAGGGAGACCTTGACTTTACAAAAATTGCATCACTTCCACAACCGGGCTTAAATGGAAATCCAGCAAGACCAGTTGCAGGAGCTCACTCACTTCTTGTGCCAGAAGCTGCAAGTGAAGAACAAAAGAAGGCAGCTTACGAATGGATTGCATACTTCACAAGCCCAGAAGTTTCAGCAAAATGGTCAGAAAAAATTGGATATATTCCTGTAAGAAAGTCTGCAAAAGATGTCGATGAATACAAGAAATTTATAGAAGAAAATCCTTATGCAAGAGTTCCCTATGAACAAGCAATGCACGCTTCACCTGCCTTTATTGACCCAACAGATGGAAAAATCACAGACGCACTTTCAATTGCAGCGGATAAAGTCGAACTTCAAAATGTAGATGCAAAAACTGCTCTTGATGAAGCAGCAAAGACTGCACAAGCAGCACTTGATGAAATTAACAAATAATAAAATTAAAAAAAAGCTTTGGGTTAAAGCCCAGAGCTTTTTTAAGGAGAAAAATGAAAAACATTACAAAAAATTTAAAAGATGGCTACAATGAATTGATTTTAAGAATAAATTTAGAAGATTTAAAAGAAAATTCACTAAAGCTTAGCATAAAAGGAGAAGATTTTTTTATAACTTTATTTGTATATGCAGAAGATGAAATTGTGGGTAGCATCACTACAAATAGAGATACCGAAAGATATATGTCGAAAAATATTTTAAAATCTTCAAATGGCTTTAAAGCCTTAAAAAGTGGCGACTACAAAATAGCCTATATTCTTCATAAAAAAAGTGACGTAATTTTAAAAATTGAAGAAAAAAATAGCGACCTAAATTCAAAGGATGAAATTTCAATCACAGAAGATGAAGTTAAGTGTGAAGAGGAAAAATGGTACGCAGGAGATTTTCACACCCACACTTTTTACTCTGACGGAAAACTTTCAAGAGAAGAAAATATAAAAATTGCAAAGGATAGAGGACTTTCCTTTTTTGCTCCAACGGATCACAATTTTAATCATAGCAAATTTCCAAAAAGTGATTTGCTAATTATCGAAGGAACGGAAATCACGTCAAAGTTTGGGCATATAAATTTATTTTTCACAAATGAATCTATTTTTTCTAAATTTTCAGTTAAAGGTTTAAATACAGAAGATTGGCTAAAGGAAGTTTTAAAAAATATTAAAGGGGAAATTTACTCTATAAATCATCCCTTTATGGAAACCTTTGAATTTTTAGTTTCTGATTATAATTTGTCTGACTTAAAATTTATGGAAATTATAAATGACCCAACATATTTGACTTCAATTGACGCAATGGAAAAAGCACTTCTTGCTTGGGACATTCTTCTAAAAAATGGCTACGTAGTTTATGGAATTGGCGGCAGTGATTCACACCTTTATCCCTATGAAAAATATGAAAATTCAAATTATCCATCGCTTCTTGGAGATCCAAAGACCTTTATATTTGCAAAAAATCTTTCAAAAGATGAAATAAAAAAAGCCATGCTCCAAGGAAAAATTTCTGTATCTCGTGAAAAATTAATTGAACTAAAAAAAATAGGCAAATATGAATTTACTATGAAATTGGAAGAAAACACTTTTCACAATAAAAAAATTCATATAGAATTAATAGTAGATGGAGAAATTTATGAAACTTACGAAGATAATTTGCATGTAAAGCTAAAATTAGATAAAAATTATCACTATGTGAGGGCAAATGTAAGATGTGAGGATGGAGAACTCTACGGATTCACTAATCCCTACTTCTATAATTTAGAAAAAAGTGTTAAAAAGATAAAAAGGTGGAAGGAACTTCAAAAATTAGTATGATCAAGGCAATTTTATTTGATAAAGATGGAACTCTACTTAAATTTTCTAAAATTTGGGTGGAATCAATTGTAGAATTTTTAAAGGTGAAAAATTTAAGCGAAGATTCAAAGAAAAAACTTTTAAAAAAAATAGGAGTAAAAGAAAATAAAAAAGTAGATGAAAACTCTATTCTTTCTTCTGAAACTGTAAAGGATTTGGCGATTATATTTTCAGAATTTATGGAGGAAAGCATAGAGGAAATTTACAAAGAAATTGACGATTTTCTGCTAGAATTTTTAAAAAACAATAAAGATGGAATAAAGGAAACTTGCGACCTAAAAAGTTTATTTGCGGACTTAAAAGAAAGAGGAATTCTTATAGGACTTTTCACTTCCGATAATTATAGGCAGGCGAAATTTTCTATGGAGTATTTAGAACTTGACAAATTTATTGACTTTTATGCAGCAGCAGATTTATATGAAAAGAAACCTAGTACAGAAAGCCTAGAAATTTTTAAGGACAAGTATTCCCTTAAAGATGATGAAATTATAATTGTTGGAGATTCAAAAGTAGATATGATTTTTGGAAGGGACACCCTAAAATTAGGCGTACTATGTGGCACTGGCTCCAGAGAGATGTTAGAAAAATACACTGAAAATATTTTAGAAGATCCAAGGGGAGTCTTAAAATTTTTATAGAGTAAAAAACTAAAAATTGACAAAAAAACAAGGGCTTCTCGAGCCCTTTTAAAATACAAATTATTATTCAGCGTCCTCTTCAGTTTCAGAAACAGTAGGAACTTCTGCAGAAACTTCTTCCTCACCTTCTTCAGGTTCTTTTTCTTCTGTTGGTTCAACAAGAGTTGCAACAGTTTCTTCAGCATCAATGTCAATTTTAATATTTTCGTCGCCATAAATGTCAAGGTCAGCAACAGTTTTAACATCGCCAATTTGCATTTCAACAACATTTACAATAGCTTCAGAAGGAAGATATTTTGGAAGGCAAGTTACTTCAACTTCGTTTAATACTTGGATTAATGAAGATGGTTGAACCTTAACTTCTTCTCTACCTTCAAGAACAACAGGAACTGCAACAGTAAGTTCAGTGTTCATATCAACTTCAAATAGGTCAAAGTGAACCATTGCATTTTTAATATGGTGCATTTGAACTTCTTTAAAAAGAACGGAAACAGTTTCTCCATCAACTTCGATTTCAAAAATATTTGAAAATCCCTCATCAGAAAAAACCTTAAGTAAATCTTTTTCAAGACCAGATACTAACTTTGCTTCCTCTCCCTTTGAATAAAGAACTCCAGGAACTTCACCCTTAACTCTAAGTTTATCAACTTTGTTTTTGCCCTTTGCATCTCTTTTGTTTAAAACTAATTTCATATATACCTCCAAAATTATTTTATAATACCTGAACCAAGACATACATCGCCTTGATAAAAAACACATACTTGACCAGGCGTAACACCCTTGAGTGATTTTTTCAATTTAACAATATATTTACCATTATTATTTTCAAGCATCGCATCTTCATCGCTTGCTCTATATCTTATTTTAACAGATAAATCAACGGGAAGAGAAGGAATTTCTGTAATCCAAAAAACATCTTCAACTTCAAACTCATCTTTATAGAGTGCAGGGTTATTAATTCCCTGTGCTACAATTAAAAGATTATTTTTCAAATCTTTGTCGGCAACGAAGAAGGGTTCACCACTTCCAACGCCACCTATGCCAATTCCACGCCTTTGACCAATTGTGTAGTGCATAAGACCAGAATGTTCTCCAATTACATTGCCCCTTTCGTCCACAATCTTGCCAGGTTTAGTAAAAAGGAATTGGTCTAAAAATTCATTAAAATCTCTTTCGCCAATAAAACAGATTCCAGTAGAATCCTTTTTTGAAGCAGTAGAAAGATTATACTTTTTTGCAATGCTCCTTACCTCGTCCTTTTTTAACTCGCCAACGGGAAAGAGAGTCTTTGCAAGTGCATCAGACCTAACCCTTGACAAAAAATAAGACTGATCCTTATTAGGATCGGCTCCCCTTAAAAGATAAGTTTTACCATGGATATTTTTTGTACGAGCATAATGACCCATTGCAATATAATCAGCATCAAAATCCATTGCATAGTCGAGAAATGCCTTGAACTTAATTTCAGTATTGCACATTACATCTGGATTGGGAGTTCTGCCCTTTTTGTATTCACTAAGGAAGTAAGAAAAAACTCTATCTCTATATTCTTTTTCAAAATTGACAGTAAAGTATTTTATATCAAGTTGAGAACATACAGAAACTACATCAATGTAATCTTCTCTTGCCGTGCACATTCCGTCATCTTCAGCCCAGTTTCTCATAAAAACAGCTGTAACATCGTAGCCAGCTTCTTTTAAGAGAATTGCAGAAACAGACGAATCTACGCCGCCACTCATTCCTAGAATGACTTTTTTGTTTTTTTGCATCAATACCTCCAATCCACTTAATAACAATACATAATTATACAATAGTTGAGTTGAAAAATCTAGACTTATTTAAAAAATACAAGTTCTAGGGGCTTTTTGAATAAGAAATAAAAAAATTATAAAATAACTTTGAAATAAAAATTATTGTTATAGAATAAAAATTAGGGAAAAAAAATATTTCAAAATTGTTGAAATATTCATTGACAAAAAATTTTTTATGGAGTAAAATAATAAATTTATTTGACATAGTTAGACTTTTATAATATAATAAATTAGTATTAAAAGTATTTGGAAGGAATGGATATCAAATGAATCAAATGCAATTAATCAAGAAAGAACTTGAAAATCATATTGGAAAGAAAGTTATTGTACAAGCCAACAAGGGCAGAAAAAAAATTGTTACTCGCAAAGGAGTATTAAAAGCAATTTATCCAAGTCTTTTTGTACTTGAAGTTTTTAACGGAGAGGAACTTGTAACTGCAAGCTACACATATTCTGATGTACTGACATCAACTGTGAAAGTTACAGTTTTAGACGAAGATGTAAGCTATAAAGATGCAAAGATGATTTCATAAAATATTAGCTGCTTAGGCAGCTTATTTTTTTGCCTAAATTTATCGAAAAATTTTAAGAGAAGATTAAATTTTATAATAAAAGAAAAATAAAGCAAGAAGCCTTAATATACATTGATGCAAAAAAATAAATTATGAATTATAATTAATTTGAGGTGTATTATGATTAAAAAAAATGCCCACGCAAAATTAAATTTATCACTGGATATAATTGGCAAAAGGGAAAATGGATACCACGACATAAAAACCCTAATGGTAATGACAGATCTTTACGATGAGATGAATTTTTCAAAAAGCAATAAAGTAGAAATCTCACAAGACTTTAACTTTGACATAAAGGACAATTTAATTTACAAAGCTTATGAAACCTTAAAAAATAAAGCTGGACATGACCTTCCCTTTAAAGTTCAAATAAATAAAAAAATTCCAATTGCAGCAGGGCTTGCTGGCGGTACTTCCAATGGAGCAGCTACTTTTTACGCACTAAATGAACTTTATGACTTAAATTTTCAAAGGGAGGAGCTAATAGAAATGGCAAAGGATCTTGGAGCAGATTTTACATATATGATGACTAGTGGGACAAAAATTGCCAGTGGCATTGGCGATATTTTAGAAGATGTAAGGCCAATATATCTTGAAAATATTTTAATCATAAATCCCGGATATGGCATCTCAACACAGGAGGTCTACAAAAAAGCAAAGATAGATGATGAGCGAATAGATTTTCAAAAAATTTTAGATGCAATTTATAAATTAGACATAGAAAAACTAAATTTTCTTCTGAGAAATAAAATGGAAGATGTAGTTTTTAATATGCACAGAGATTTATTGGAGATTAAAAACAAATTAATTGACTTTAAATCTGCGGCATTAATGAGTGGAAGCGGCGCAACAATTTTTGGAATATTTGAAGACAAAAAATCTTTAGAGGAAGCATATTTTTATTTTAGTAAAATTTATAAACAAGTATACAAAGTGAGAGTAGGTGAAGAATTTGGCAGTTTTTGACACGGGGCCTGGCATAGTAGGTCTATACCAAGAACATCGTGACTTTTTAAACTATTATATTGACGACAAGTTTGAATACTACGGGCTTTACAAAAGGGACGCCGTAAATGAACGAATTGAATATATAAAAAAATTTTTTAAAAAGGACAAAAAAGTCTATGTCATGGACTTTGACGCCATAAATTATTTTAAAGATTTTAAAAATGCGGAATTTGGAGAAAAATCTTTAAAAAATAAACTTGCCCACAGAAAAATTTTGTGTCTTTCATCAAAGCTTACCTTAGAAGAAAAAACTCTAGATAATTTCACAAAATCCTATGTAAAATACTTTAACGCTCCACTACTTATAAACGCATGTAATGACACAATAGCAGATGAAATTATAAAAAAAATTTGCGATGAATATTTCCAAGATTTTGATTTTAATGGCTACGATTTAATTTTTCTGGCGTCAAGTGGACTTCACCTAAAAAAAGATTTTTTCAAAAAATATTTTAAGGGAATAGAAATTTTTTCAAACACAGATGCCCTTTTAGAGGATTATAAGTATAAAAAGGAAAATTACATAAGAGATTATTTCTATGTAACAAATTCAAAGAGAGGCTTTTATTCTAGAAGTGAAAAATACTTGAGAGAAAAAGGGGTTTTGAAGGATAAAGAAATCTTAAATGTATCAAAATTAAAAAAGAAAAAAGTCCTAAATAAATGGGACTAATATGTAGCCATGCACCCTATGTCGAAAGTTAACCTCATCCGTTACCCATACAGTTAGCTCAAATCAGGCGACCCTTGCGGCACACAAAAGATCTTACTTAGTGCTGCTTCGATCAAGATCTGACACGGTTCATAAGTTTCTGTTGCGCAGGACCCAATCATCAACACCACTTATATGGGGCAGGCGATAAAATTAAAATCCTAGATAGGGAATTCAGCCCTGCTGTAGCGAATTGCAGGTACAGGACATCGCTAATTTCCCGCTTAGCATGGCGATGGCGGAGAGAGGGGGATTCGAACCCCCGATACACTTTCATGTATACTCGCTTTCCAGGCGGGCTCCTTCAGCCACTCGGACATCTCTCCATAGCCTAGAAAATCATTTTACAGTAGATTTATAAAAATGTCAAGAAGGTGATATATTGAAAACAAAGGATATTGTATTAAGAGAATTAGAAAAAAACAGAGCAAATTATATTTCTGGTCAAGAATTGGCAGAAAAATTAAATATTTCAAGAACGGCAATTTGGAAGGCAATAAATAGCTTAAAGGAAAGCGGATTTCAAATTGAAGCTCAAACAAAACTTGGCTATAAACTTTTAGAAACAGACGATAAATTATCTGAAGAAGGAATAAGAAAGGGACTTCGTGAAGAATTAAAGGACATTGACATAATTGTATTTGATGAAATTGATTCAACTAATACCGAAGCAAAGCGAAGGCTATATTCTAGCGAGGTCAAGGATTTTACAGTAATTGTATCTGATATGCAAAGGGGAGGACGTGGAAGAACGGGCAAAACTTTTAAATCGCCAAAGGGAAGCGGAGTTTACTTTAGCATAATTTTACATCCAAAGGAATTTTTTGATTTTTCTTTTTTTGATTTAATCACAGTGAAGGCGGCAGTTTCCGTTCTTCAAGGTATAAAAGAGTCTACGGGGAAAGAACCTCAAATAAAATGGGTCAACGATTTATTTTTAAAGGGCAAAAAGATTTGTGGAATTTTATCAGAACTTGATGCAGACTTTGAATCAAGGAGCGTGAAGTCCGTAATTGTTGGCATTGGGATAAATGTCAACAAACCAGAGGACGATAGTTTCAAAGAATTAAAGGACATTGCAGGATATATTGAAACTGATACCATAAGAAATGAAATTTTATCTAGCATCTTAAATGCCTTTTATGAAAATAATTATAGAAAAAAAGACCACGAAATTATAGACTATTACAAAAAACATTCACTAGTAATTGGAAGGGAACTTTCCTTTGAATTAAATGGCAAAAAATATTCGGCAAAGGGGATCGACATAAACGAAAAGGGCAATTTAATAGTGGATACTGGAGAAGAAAAGATCACCATTTCAAGTGGCGAAGTTTCAATTAAGGGAGATTTTTATGAAAAGGCCTAACTTTTAAATGATTATAAATTATAGTATAATTAAAGGAAGTTGAGGAAAATATGAAGAGCCCTTTAAAAAATGAAATCAATAAAATTAAAGATGTAATCTCTTTTGGAATGCCCGCTCACAAAGGCAAGAACTTTTTTGATTTGGATATAAAAAGTGATTTGACTGAGATATTAGACACAGACAATCTCCTAAATCCAAGGGGAGCAATAAAGGACTTGCACTTAGAGATAAAAAAAATATTTGGCTCAAAAGAATCCTTTATGACGACAAATGGATCTACGGGAGCACTTCACATTGCAATTTCCATGGCTACATCCTCGGGCGACAAAATTTTAATACAGAGAAACGCACACAAGTCCATTTACAACGCCCTTCTTTTAAATGACTTAGACCCAATTTACTTAAATACAATTTACGATGAAAATCGTGCCATGTATTTTGGCATAGACCAAGAAGAACTAAAATATAAAATCAAAAAAAATAATATAAAAGCTTGCGTACTAGTAAGCCCAAATTATTTTGGCGGAATTTTAAAATTAAAGGAAATCGTAAAAATTTTGCATGACAATGACATTGCAGTGATTGTCGATGAAGCCCATGGAGCACATTTATATTTTTCAGACTTAAAAAAATATTCAGCAATAGAAGTAGGTGCCGACTTAGTTATAAACTCAACGCATAAGATGATACCTTCGCTTACGCAGACTGCATTAATTCACAGAGGTACAAATAGATTTTCTCACGATGAACTTTTAAAATTTATAAATATTTATAATAGCACATCGCCCTCCTATTTATTTATGCTTTCCATCGAAGCGGGGCTAAAATACATGGACGAAGTTGGACGATTTGAGTTAAAAAATAGAATAGAAGATATTGAGAGCCTAAAAAGAGAAATAAATTATAACCTAGACTTAAGCCACGACTCTATAATAGCACTAGATCCAATGAAATTTATATTTAGAATTGGCAACATGAGTGGCGAAGAAGTCCTAAAGGACTTTTTAAAAAACAAAAACATTAGGCTTGAAATGGGCGATTTATACTATGCTCTTGCCCTAATTTCTCCAATAAATTCTAAAGCTGAAATAGAAAAATTAAAAGATGCAATTTTAAGTTACAAAAACAATGAATACAAGGAGATTTCGCCCTTAAAAATTGAAATCCCAAAAAGAAAAATGATGCCAAAAAAAGCTTTTTTAGCAAGGGGCGAATACCTTGCATATAAGGATGCAAAGGGCAGAATTTCCAAAGAGATAATAGCAGCCTATCCACCAGGAGTACCCCTAGTGAGTTTTGGCGAGATTATTGACGATAAAATTATAGAAAGTATAGATAGGTTTTTAAATGAAGGAATTGAAATAATAGGACTTCACGAAGATAAAATTGAGGTAGTTAAATGAGTGCATTTATTACATTTGAAGGACCAGACGGGTCTGGAAAATCAACAATTTGCAATTTAATTTATGAAGAACTTTTAAAGAAGAAAGTAAATACAATAAAGACAAGAGAACCCGGTGGCACGAGAATTTCTGAAAAAATAAGAGAAATTATCTTAGACGAAGATTTAAGGGAAATGGACATGAGGACAGAAGCACTTTTATACTCTGCATCACGAGCCCAGCATACTTACGAAAAAATAATTCCCGCTTTAGAAAGGGGAATCACAGTTCTCTGTGAGAGGTACGTACTCTCATCTCTTGCCTACCAAGGATATGCAAGGGGACAAAAAATAGAAGACATTTTAAGCATAAATAATTTTGCAACGGGAAGGATTAAACCCGACATTGTATTTATCTTTAGAAGCAGTGGCGTAACTCTTCACAGAAAAGATAAATCCTGCTATGACAGATTAGAGAGAGAACCAGACGAATTTCACAAAAAAGTTCGAGACTACTACAATAATTTAGAAAAAGAAGACAATTATTATTTTATAGATGTAAATAAAAGTATAGAAGAAGTTTTTTGCGACTGCATGAAAGTTCTAAAAGAGAGGATGGTTGTGTGAAACTTGTAATCGCAATAATTCAAGATGAAGATAGCGAAAATTTAATAAAAACTCTTAACGAGAATAATTTTAAAGTTACAAAAATAAGTTCCACTGGTGGATTTTTAAAATCGGGAAATGTTACAATCCTTTCAGGGATTGACGATGAAGACAAAGATAAGTTCATGAAGATTTTAGAAGAAAACTCAAAAACAAGAGAAGTAAAAAGAACTATCCAACCAATTAATATTCCTGGTCAAGCCATGATTCCAGTGCCAATAAGCGTAAAAGTTGGTGGAGCGACAATTTTTGTAGTTGAAGTATTTGATTTTAAAAAGTTTTAGGTGATATTATGAAAATGATAATAGCAATAGTGCAAGAAAAATACACAGATGCACTAATAGATAAATTTTTAGACGAAGATATATATGTTACAAGGCTAAGTTCAACAGGTGGTTTTTTCAAATCGGGAAATACCACACTTTTGTTAGGCTGCGAAGAAAGGGAACTAGATAGGATTTACGCAATTTTTAAGGAACTCACTAAACCCGAAGACATTCACATAAAGGAAGGGGACTTCAAGGTTTCTGGAGCCACAATATTTGTAGTTGACTTGGAAGACTCAAAGAGAATTTAATGTTTTTAGAAAACCCAGAAATAATAAATAGCTTAGAAAGAGATTTACAAGAGAAATCTTATAGCCACGCCTATCTTTTTTGCGGCTCAAAGGGAATAGGGAAATTTTCACATGCAAAAAATTTTGCAAGAGCAATCTTAAAGGACAATAGCGAATCCCTCAGATTTTTTAGTGGAATAAATCAATACGAAGACTCCGACCTTTTCATAGTAAAGGGAGGAGGCATAATAAAAAAAGAAGAAATCGAAGAAATCATCGAAAATTCCTTCTCAAAACCCTATAACAGTAGCCACAAAGTTGTAATCATAGACGATTTTGACAAAGTAACAGTAGAAGGACAAAATGCACTTTTAAAAACCTTGGAAGAGCCAATGGATTACTTGATTTTAATATTAATTTCAAGCAACATGAAAAAAATTCTTCCCACAATTATTTCAAGATGCAGAATTTTAAAATTTGCAGATGTAACAAGAGATAGAATAGAAGACTTTTTGATTAAAAAAAATATTACAGAAAAAAATGCAAAACTTTTCTCACGACTTTCCAAGGGGAGTGTAAGCCTTGCCCTTAGATATTACGAAGATCCTGAACTTCTGTCCAAGAGAGAAGATGTAATAAAATTAATTGACAAAATTATAAGAAAGACAGAATTTATTTTTGACGAAATAAAATTTTTCAAGGATAATAAAAATGAATTTGAAAATATTTTGAATTTTATGCTCACATGGTACATGGACTTAATATATATAAAAAGTGGCAGAGAAGAAAAAATTGCAAATATAGATAAAATAGACTTATTAAAAATAGAAGATGTCAATGTATCGCAAATAATAAAATCCTATGACGCAATTATAAATGCACTTAAACGCAATGAAAATAATATAAATTTTGACTTAAATGTAGAAACACTTTTAATGGAATTAGGGGGAATTAGATGATAGAAATAGCTGGAATTAGATTTAAAAGAACTGGCAAAATCTATTATTTTGATCCCATTGATATAGATTTAAAAATTGACGATTATGTAATAGTAGAAACTGTGCGTGGACTTGAATTTGGCACAGTAAAACTTTTAAAAAAAGTAGAAGAAGAAAGCATTAAGGGCGAGCTTAAACCAGTAATACGAATTGCAAATCAAGAAGACGAAAATATCAATGTGGAAAATAGAAATAAAGCAAAAGAAGCAATTATAATTTGCGAGCAAAAGGTAAAAGAACATGGACTTGATATGAAACTAATCTCCTGCGAATACACCTTTGACCGCTCAAAACTATTGTTTTATTTCACATCAGAGGGCAGAGTGGACTTTAGAGAATTAGTAAGAGATCTAGCCGCAATTTTTAAAACAAGAATTGAACTTAGACAAATTGGAGTTCGTGACCAAGCAAAATTCGTGGGTGGACTTGGATGCTGTGGCAGACAAACTTGTTGCTCCACATTTTTAAGCGAATTTTCACCAGTTTCAATAAAAATGGCAAAGGACCAAAATTTAAGCTTAAATCCCACAAAAATTTCTGGCATTTGTGGCAGGCTTATGTGTTGTCTAAAATACGAACAAGAGGGTTACGAATGTATTAACAAGAAAATGCCAAGAGCCGGCGAAATTGTAAAGACAAATAGAGGCAAGGCGACAGTAGTTTCAACTTACACAATACAAGAACTTGTAAAAGTCATGTATGAATTTGAAGAAGAAAAAGAAATAGCCTATTTAGAACTTGATGAAATAAAGCGAACTCGTGAGTTTAACAAAACTTTTATAGCTGAATCAATATCACTTAATGTCGAAGAATATGACGAGAGTGAACTTGTAGAATTAGAGAGGGATTAAGGATAAGTGAGAGCTTATCCTATTATTATGAAAATAAATAATTTTTTAATAAAAATATCAAACAAAATAAATAATTTTTTCAAAAAACATTTTGGAAGGGCGAGGGGATTTAGCCTAATAGTATTGGCGATAATGTCTTTCTTTTCAGCAATGTTTTTTTATTACTACATAGAGGACTTTAATGTACCAAGGGTGCTAGCTCTTCTTATCTTTATAGCATTATTTTTTATAAATTACACCATAGCAGAATTTTTGCTAAAAATTATAATTATCTTGATAAAAAGAATTAGAGCCAAAAATCTAGCTCTTTATGCAATATTAATTTACGGAATAAAATATTTTTACGACCAATGCCTATACTATGTAGACCTAAAACACTTTGAAATAATATTCACACTAGGGACTTTTTTAACAATCCTTGCCTTTTCAAAGTCCCTAATTAGCTTAACAAAAAACAAAAAGAAAAAAGCACTACTATTTCTAATGCCTAGCACAATAATAATTCTTGCATCCCTTTACTTTATGTTTTTTCCAGGATTTGACAGCGGAGAAATATATGAAATAAAGGGCGAAAAAAATAAAATTGCATCAGAACCAGAAAAATACAAAGTAGAAGTAATAGATTATGAAGGCAAGCCCGTAAATTTACGTGACTTTGTAAATTATAGCGGCAACACAAAAAAAGTTAGAGATAGATTTTTTGGCAAAACTTTAAAAGAAACAGAAGTCAAGGGCAGAATTTATGCACCAAAGGATTTAAAGAGAGCACCACTTTTATTTGTCCTTCACGGCAATCACAGATTTACAACAAAAAATTATTTGGGCTACGATTATCTTGGTCATTATCTCGCACAGAGAGGTATTGCAGTAGTATCAGTGGACGAAAATATGTTAAATGGATTTTTAAAATTTGGACTTTCCAACGAAAATGACGCAAGAGCAGTCCTATTACTTGAAAACATAAAAAATATTTTGACGAGAAATAAAAGAGAAGATAGCATCCTCTACAATAGATTTGACCCAGAAAATATTGCATTACTTGGACATTCTCGTGGCGGAGAAGCAGCAGCAATAGCCTATAATTTTAACCAGCTCCATTTTCACCCTGACGATGGAAGCATTTCCCACAAATATAACTTTAACATCAAGGGAATAATAACAGTTTCGCCAACTTACGACCAATACGAACCATCAGACAAGAGCATAATCTTAAAGGATGTGGACTATCTCACAATTGGCGGCAGCAACGATGCTGACGTAGATGGCTTTGAAGGTATGTTACTCTACGACAATGTGTTTTTTTCGGGAGAAAAGGACAAATTTAAGGCGGCAATATATCTCGGCTATGGCAATCACGGCAACTTCAATTCACTTTGGGGCGACTACGACATAGACCCAGTTGAGGGATTTTTCTTAAATCGAAGAGAACTCTTAGACGGAGATGACCAAAGAGAAATTCTTTCAATATATACTCTAAACTTTTTAGAAAATGTCTTTGAACAAAGTTACAACAGAGAAATTTTTAGAGAAGGACCAAAGGATTACGGAGATTTGCCAAAAACAAATTACTACAATAGATACATGGACTCAACCTTTTTGAAAATCGCAGATTTTGAAGAAGACTATGACTTGACCACAACATCAATAAGGGGCGGAATAATAAATTTTGACAACTTAAAGGATATCTATGAACACAGCCACGAATATGGCGAAAGCAAATCCAATACAACGGCAGTTTTTTTAGAGGGCAAAGAAAAATCAACCTATGGAATAAGATTTACAGAAAAAATACCAACTGGAAAGTTTTTGCAATTTGACATAGAAAATTTAAACCTAATAGAGAATTCTGAGTCAATTGACATAGAAATTCAGGACACTTGGGGCAGCAGTGCCTTGCTAAACCTATCAAAATACAAAAATATTACACCAATGACAAAAGCCTTTATCTACAAGACAGATTATCTCACAGATGACTATCTAAAGAGATATAGCCCACAAACAGTATTAATCCCAATGGAAGATTTTAAAAAGCAAAATAGCAACATAAAATTAGATGAAATAAATAAAATAGAATTTCAAATTAAAGACAATGCAAAAATATCAATAGATAACTTGGGTATTTCCAACTAATTGTTTAAAAAGGGAAAAAAAGGGTAATATAAAAGCATGAGTAATAGAGTTGAAACTAAAACAATATAAACATAGGAGGTTTTAATATGGGAAAACTATTAAAAAAATTAAACGAACAATACAATTTTGAAATATCTTCAGGATATATTTATTATTCAATGGCTAATTACATGAAGGACAAGGGCATGGACGGCTTTGCTCACTTCTTCAACAAACAAGCAGAAGAAGAATTTGAACACGCAGAAAAATTAAGACAATTCTTATTTGAAGTAGATGTAAGACCAGAACTTGAAAGTATAGAAAAACCTCAAGTAGAATTTGGAAACTTCACAGAAACTTTCAAGACAGCCTATGAGCATGAACAAGAAGTAACAAGAAGAATCAATGAACTTGTAGACTTAGCAGCAGAAGAAAAGGACCACAGAGTAACATCACTCCTACAATGGTATGTCGACGAACAAGTTGAAGAAGAAGATAACTTTAGAGGAATTATCGAAAGACTTGAAAGAATTGGCGAAAGTTGGGCAGGACTATATATCTACGATGGAGAACTTGGCAGAAGATAATAATATAAATAATTTGAAATTAAAAGGTACCCTAGGGTATCTTTTTTTATTATTTTTATAGAGCATTTTATTAAAAATAAAGACTAAATATTAAAAAAATCCTTAAAATTACCCCTTTACAAAAAAGAAATTGCAAAAAAGTAACCCTTTTGTTATAATTTTACTTACGGTCGAAGGACCCTTTTTATTATCGCTAAAAACAACTAAAGTAAAATCAATATTACATAAATATTTCAGAACAATATCACGCACTAAATTTATGTAATGTAATTGTAATTTTACAAAGGAAGTTTCTAGTGTATAATAGAAACATAAGAGGAACATGACAATTAAATAAAACCAAAAGTAAGGCGATATTTATTTGTCACCTCTGAGTCGAGATTGTTCAGTCTCGGCGACAAAAGTTTGAGACTTTTGTAGAATCTACAAAATTTTTAAGGAGGTCGAAAGACAAATGAACAAAAAAATTATTTCCTTAGTACTAGCACTAGTAATGGTACTAGGAACATTCACAAGTGTCTTCGCGGCTGAACCAACAAAGAAAGAAGAAGCTAAAAAACCAGAAGCTTCTGAAAAAGTTGAAAAAGTAGTTGGAAAAGATAATAAAATCCAATACGTTATCGACAAAAAACTTGTTGAAGGCTACGAAGATGGAAGCTACGGACTTGATAAAAACATCAAGAGATCCGAAATTACAAGATTACTTGTATTAGCTAATGGTAATGAAGAACTATCTAAAAAACTTCAAGGTTCAATGAAAATCTACTCTGACGTAGATGCTAAACACTGGGCTAACGGAGTTATCACAGTAGGTACAACAGTTCCTTCTGATGCTAACGGAATTGCTATGTTAGCAGGATATCCAGATGGATCTTTCAAACCTGAAAACGACGTAACTTACGCTGAATTAGCAAAAATGTTAGTAGTTCTTGCTAAAAAAGATTTAACTGCTGACATGGTTAAAAATGCAGTTTGGGCATCTTCTTGGATGACTTGGGCAGCTGAACTTGGAATTCTTGACGATGTAACAATCACTGATTCTAACAAAGCAGCTAACAGAGCAGATGCATTCACAATGGTTTACAATGCTCTATACAAAATGCAAGAATTCAAGAGAGTACCTGCTAACGAAACTAGAGGTATTGTTTCTAACTTAACTAGCGGAAAACTTACTCTTAACCAAGACAACGACAAAGTTTATGATATAACTAACTCTACAGTTATCGTTGATGGTATCAACGAAAGAAGACAAATTGTTAAAGTTAGCAGCCTTAACAACCTTAATCTTTACAAAGGATCTCTAGTAAGAATTCTTACTAACGACAAAAACGAAGTTACTCACATTATCGAACTAGGTAATCCAGAAGAACTTGCTATGAACAACCCATATGCAAGAGCAGTTGACAACTCAGTTTGGGAAGGCGTTGCTGATGCTACAGTAGAAACAAACTACTATGGAAATATCAAATCTTTAAAGGATGTTGATCAAAAAGAAGTTAACAAAGCTTATGCTGAAGTTAAATTAAATTCTACAAACACTAAAGGTGACTCTATCATTTTCAGAAACCTTGATGGTCAAAAAGATGTAACTCTTAAGATTAATGACAAAACTGAAGTTTATGTTGCTAACCCTTATAACAACATTATGAGAGAAGTAAAAGACATTAACGAAGCACTTTCATTAATCGGTTTCCACAACTATAATGGATACAAGATTCCTAATGTATATGCAGGATTTGACACAGATGATCACAAATCAGCTGTTAAAGGATTTGATTCTGAAAGAAATACTGCTAAAGTTATCGTATTTAATGTAGTATCTAAAGATAATGATGGAGATCGTTACAGAGTAATTAACTCTTCTTCTTCAAAGTTCTCTACTACATTAGAAGATACTGATGGAAAACTTTATGACAGAGACAATGTTCTTAATAAAGCTAAATTCCCACTAAACTATGGTGACCTACTTGACGTTATCGAAATTCGTGGAGATGTTATTGAAAGACTTCTTGACCACAGCGATAAGAGAGCATTCCCTGTAGTTAGAGTTGTTGAAATATTTGACAATGATGAAGTTAGAGTAGAAGATAGATTTAATAATGAAACACTTCTATACTTTGGCGATGCAGACATCTTTAATGCTAAACAATACAAAGATTTAGCTAAGGGTGATTATCTACAATTCAAACCAGCAGAAAAAATGTCTAGAATAATGGACATAGTTTCAATTCTTGATGATACAAAAGATACAAGAAATCTATTTGATGAATCTGGTTCTTTACTAAACGTAGTAAAAGGAATTGAAGGAAAAACTGTAACAGGTACAATTCTTGCAGTTAAAGATAGCAGTATCGAAGTTAGAGTTGAAGAAGCTAACTGGGATGAAGGTTTAGCTCACACAGTTAGATTCTTTGAAGTTGATAAGGCAGATCTTGAACAATTAAAAGCTGGTATGGATGTTACTTTCAAAGTAGATTTAAATAAATACCAAAACAAAGACTATGCTTATGATTTCCACATCAACAGTGTTGATCAACCAAGAGTTGACGCACAACTTTTAAGAGATAAACTAGCTGATTCAGTTGAACCAGCAATTGAAAGAATTAATTTACAACAATTAGCTGAAAAAGACTATAATAAAGATAATAAAACATTAACAGTAACAGTTCTTGATGGAAATGCTAAAATTAGCGAAATCAAAAATACTGGAGCTATGGTTGCTTTACAAGAGTTAGCAACTGCTAAGAATCTTACTGCATTTGAAGTAAATGGTAAAAAAGTTGAAACTGCAGGAAGATCAACTGATGAACTTAAAGAAGCTATCACATTATTTGCTGCTGAAGCCCTTAAAGCTGATGATGGAAACTTAGATACTCTATCTGATCTTAAAGGTAAAACTATTAGTGTAAAAGTTTATCTTGCAACAGATAAAGCTACAGCAACTGACATTTATACTGTTAATTTTAAATAATTAGTCTAAATGTTAAATAAAAGAAAAAACTCGAGGGAAACCTCGGGTTTTCTTTTTTTACATATTTTGCTCTTTTACTTTTTTCATTTTTGTAAAAATTAATAATTTTATTTTTACCTAATATTATCTTCAATAATCTTTTTAAAATTTGTTTTGTCCATTTCACCACTTGCAACTTTCAAACCTATCTCAATCAGATCTTCATTAGTTAAGTTATGTTTTACTTCATTTATTTCTAATAAATACAATAAAATCATTATTCCAATTCTCTTATTTCCATCTATAAAACAGTGATTTTTTATAAGAGAATAAGAAATTTGTATTATTTTATCTAATATGTTTGGATATAATTCTTCTCCGTCAAAGGTTTGAAATACACTTTCTATTGATGAATTTAATAAATTCATTTCTCTAATGCCATAAGAACCCCCATATCTTTTAATTAATTTTTCTTGGATTTTTATAACTTCTTTTGCACTTATATACCTCATTTTGCTAATTCCTTAAAGGCAAAATCATACTTATCCATAATTTTTTCAGAAACTTTTTCTGTGTCTATAAAATTTTTCTCTTTCTCATTTAGCGATAAATTTAAGGGCAGTCTTTGTTCTCTTATAGCTTGTTTTATAAACATATTTATTGCCGAAGATGTATTTATCCCAATTTCTGCAACTAATTTGTTAAAGGACTCTTTATCTTTATCGTCAATGCTTATTGTTAAATTAACTTTGCTCATTTCATCACCTCTCAATGTAATTATATAAGTATTACACATTATTTTCAATATTTTACACATTTAATTAACATAAATCCTTTGCATGTACCTGTCTTTATCTTTTTGAAAAAATTTTTTTATTCTATTATCTCTATTCCAACAAAAATTTTTTTAGTAAAAAACGGGGAAAATTAAAAAAAAGTTTAAATATTCGTTTGACAAAGTGTAAGAAAAGAATTATAATTACATCATAGATTAAATAGGAGGGAGCTATGATGAATGATTATAAAGATTTTAATAGAGTTTTGAGGTCTGCCCTTGTGGGTGAAGAGAGGTCAAAGGTAAAGCTTCTTGATATGCTTGATCCTCTAATTAGATCTTCTATTAAAAGGTATTGTCCAGTGTTTAATGAGTTTGAGGATCTTTATTCTGATGGGAGGGCAATTGTGCTTTCTTGCATCGAAAGTTTTGACAACAAGAGATCTTTTTTAAGATATGTAGAGTCCTATCTCAGATATTATTATCTCGACACTTATAAATATCTTTTGAAGGTGAATAGCGATGTCCACGAGGGTGTTACATATGATGAGGAAGAGAGTTTAAATATTTTCGATTCTATTGATGCTGGTGTGGATATTGAGGGCGACTATTTGGAGGGTGAGAGGCTTGGAATTTTGAAGAAAGCTATGGATTCTCTTACTCCAAGGCAGGAGACTGTGGTTAGGCTTTTTTTCTACGAGGGATTTGGTCTTTCTGAGATTGCAAATTTTCTAGGTATTTCTAAATGGACTGTGATAAATCTCAAGAGAAATGCTATTAATAATATGCGTAATTTTATTTCTTG
This sequence comes from Peptoniphilus grossensis, assembly GCF_001940285.1. Classification (NCBI taxonomy): domain Bacteria; kingdom Bacillati; phylum Bacillota; class Tissierellia; order Tissierellales; family Peptoniphilaceae; genus Peptoniphilus; species Peptoniphilus grossensis. The sequence goes on along the minus strand of NZ_MJIH01000001.1, from coordinate 821,744 downwards.
TTATTATAAGTAGGGATATTTTAGTTTTATTAGGATTATATTCTAGGAGGTGAATTATGTTAATTGAAAAGCGACTTATTAGTTTTAATTATTCTAAGAGAAGGGGCATGGTAAAGCCTATCTATATTGTGGTGCACGATACTGGTAATGTCAACGCTGGTGCTGATGCCATGGCTCATTATAGGTATTTTAATGGTGGCAATAGAAAGGCCTCTGCTCATTATTTTGTGGACGACAAGAGGATTGTGGAAACTGTGGAGACTACTAATGCTTCGTGGCATTGTGGCGATGGCTATGGCAAGTACGGCATCACTAATTCTAATTCCATTGGTGTGGAAATCTGCGTGAATAGTGACGGCAATTATGAGAAAGCTCTTGAGAATGCACGCATTGTCATTAGGTTTCTCATAGCTTTTTATAATATTCCTGTGGCGAGGAGTGGTAAGGCATTTTGATGCTTCCCACAAGATTTGTCCTCGTTCTATGAGTGATAATAATTGGAAAAAGTGGTGGGAATTCAAGGAAAGTTTGTAGTTTAAAATTTTTTATTTTTGTCATAGCAACTTTTGACTATTTTTTCTATATATATAGTAGGAGGTGAAAATAATGGCAGTTGGAGTTAGCGAAAAGAAGGCAATGTTAAAGACTGTTACTACTAAGACTAATGATGACGGTAGTATGAAGAAGAGAAGTGTTACTATTAGAAATATTAATGCTGATGCTGCTAATGAGGTTCTTTATGACTTATCCAAGGGTATTGGCAATTTAGTTGATGGTGTATTTGCTTCTGCTTCTAAGGTTACTGAAGAAGTTTTTGAAGAGCAAGTATAATTTTATTTATTGAGAAAGGAGAAGGTCAATGAAAAGTACAAATACACTAAGAATTGCTTTTGCTGATGAGGGTGGCAATCCTTACAATCTTTCTATTTTAAATCCTAAAGCTGAGGTTACAAGAGAGGAAGCAAAGAAGGTTGGAGATGTTATCACTAATAATGATCTCATCAATGGCAAGCAAGGTTTTGTGAAAACTTTCAATGGTGCTACTATGATTACTAGAACTGAAAGAGATCTTTAATTATGGAAGATCTATTGACTAGTATTTCAAATATTGGTTTTCCCATTGCTATTTCTTGTTACCTTTTAGTTAGGTTAGAGAAAAAAATGGAGGAACTAAGGGAAGTTATTGTGAAGTTAAGTAATGCTATTGAAAAGTTTAGCAAGTAATGCTATTTAATTTAATTGATTTATTTAATTAAATTTTTACATAGGCGAAAGCCTTATTTTTTTGTGCAAATATAAGGCTTTTTTATTTAGTTTCTAATTAATAGATGGTCGCCAACTAGTGCTACTTTAAAGGTTTTGTAAAAGTCGGGGTCAAAAAATATTTTATAGCAGTTTTCGTCCTTGGTTTTTGCTATAAAATTTTTATAAATTATTTTTATATTTTCTTTTTTTAGTCCAAAGCATATTGCGAGGAGAAATTCTTCTTCTGTATCTCCACAGGATTTTAAAAGTTTATTTTCTATTTTTTCTAGTTCTCTAAATTTTTCATTGCCAAGTTCAGTCATTTTGGAAAAGCTTGTTATTAATGTTGCGTAAAAAAATAGTGATAGAATTATGCTTGCAATTCCAAAAAAGTTTTTATTATAGACTGTGATAATTCCAAGGAAAAATAGTAGGGAAAAGATGACAAAGGAAAGTAGAATTTTGAAGGTCTTCTTTTCTCTTGTAAAAAGTTTTTTTGCAATCATTTCATCTTCTAAAAAGCAAATAAAGTCGTTAAATTTTTTGTTGTAATCGTCTGGTTCTCTTCTTCTTACTTTGTCGAGGGTTCTCGTTGAGATTTCATCCTTGCCAAAGGATAAAAGTATGTCAAAAAGTTTTTTTTCTGCAATATCAAGGGCAGGAAAGTTTATATTTTTAAGTTTAAATTCTACTTTTTCTTCATTTTTTTTATTTTTGTAAAAATTTTTTTCGATTTCTAAATTTCCCTTTTCATAGACTTTTAGTATCATGGCAATAATTGTGTTGTAAATAAAATTAGGTCCTTTGTAGAGGTAGCCCTTCTCGTAAAATTTTAAGTCGATGTTTTTGTTTTCTGGGACTTTGGCTTTTTTTTCATGAGGAGATAGCTCATGATAAAGGATAAAATTATTAGTAAGATATTTGTTAGTAAAAAGTATGTGCTTGATAAATTTATTTTAAAATCCATGTGATCACCTATTTATATTATATACAAAAAAAATATTTTGGGTATAATAAATGTAATGGAGGGATACAATGTACGATATTATTATAATTGGCGGAGGTCCAGCAGGTTTATCTGCGGGTCTTTATGCAGCGAGAAGTAAAAAGAAAACTTTAATTATAGAAAAGGGAATCGAAGGCGGTCAAATAGCTGAAACTACTAATGTGGAAAATTATCCCGGCATTGATTCTATTACTGGTGTTGAACTTGGAAAGAAAATGGCAGACCAAGCTAAAAAGTTTGGTGCAAAAATTGTCATGGATGAAGTTGTAGATATTGAACTAGAAGGCGAAGTTAAAAAGATTAAGGGTTACATCGATACTTATGAAGCAAAGGCAATTATTATTGCGACAGGTGCTTCTCCACGAGAAATTGGTGCACCTGGTGAAAAAGAATACAAGGGACGTGGTGTAAGCTATTGTTCTACTTGTGATGCTGCTTTTTATGAAGATGAAACTGTTTATGTAGTTGGTGGAGGGGACTCTGCTATTCAAGAGGCACTTTTTATTGCTAATTTTGCAAAAAAAGTTTACATCATTCACAGAAGGGATGAACTTAGAGCGACAAAGGCTCTTCAAGAAAAGGCATTTAATAATGATAAAATTGATTTTATTTGGAATTCAACTGTTAAGGAAATCAAGGGCGACAAAATTGTCGAGGAAATGATTTTAAAGGATACTAAAACTGGTGAAGAAAGGTCAATTAAGTCTCATGACCCCTTTGGAATTTTTGTGTTTATAGGATATATTCCCAAGACTGAAATGTTTAAGGGAAAGCTTGAAATCACTGATGATGGATACATTAAGACTGACGATGAGATGAGGACAAATGTGAAGGGAGTTTTTGCGGCAGGCGACATTAGAAAGAAAAGCGTTCGACAAGTTGTAAATGCTGCGGGCGACGGTGCTGTTGCCGCTATGAATGCTCAAAAATACATTGACGAAGAAGAAGGAAACTTATACGAAGGTTTTAAAGAAAATAAATAATAGAAAAAACATTGGTTGAATTCAATCAATGTTTTTTTATGCAATGCTTTACAATTTTTATTTTTTAATTTTTTATTTCAAAAATTTTTTTATAATACATCAAAAAAATGTAATTTAATAAATTTGTGCTATTTACTTGATATTAATTTTATAAGTATTATAATAGATTGTGAACTTTTTAACCAAGATAGGATATTATGGAAAAAATACAAGAAATTTGCAAAAACTTTTATAAAACTAAAAATATTTCCTTTGATGATTTTTCTTTTTTGATGAATTTAAAGGATGAAGATGCAGAAGAGCTTTATGCCTTTGCGAGAAATTTGGCAGTAAAAAACTTTGGCAGGGAAATCTACATAAGAGGTCTAATAGAGATAAGCACTTATTGCAAAAATAATTGCTTTTATTGTGGCCTTAGAAATGCAAATAAAAATGCTACGAGAATTAGATTGTCCAAGGAAGAAATTTTAAATTTGGCACAGCATTCTGTTTCTCTTGGCATTAAGACCATTGTCATGCAAGGTGGCGAGGATGATTTTTATACTCTTAGCTATCTAAAGAAAATTATTGGAGAAATCAAGGACAGGTTTGGAGATGTTGCAATTACTCTTTCCCTTGGAGAGAGAGATTTTTGCGATTTTGAAGAACTCAAGGACATGGGTGCTGATAGGTATCTTCTTCGTCACGAAACTTTTTCTAAAAGTCATTATGAAAAGCTGCATCCAAAGTCCATGAGTTTTGAAAATAGGATTAGCTCTATTTTTAAATTAAAGGAACTGGGATTTCAAACGGGTTGTGGAATGATGATTGGTTCGCCCTTTCAAATTTTAGAAAATTTATATGACGACTTAAATTTTATTTTAAAGTTAAAACCTCAAATGGTTGGTATTGGGCCTTTCATACCACAGCAGGACACTCCCTTTAGAAATTATGAGAGGGGAAAGCTTTCCGATGTTTTAAAAATGCTCGCTATTATTAGAATTTCAGATGAAAAATTGCTTTTGCCAGCGACTACTGCTCTTGGAAGCATTGATGATTTTGGCAGAGAAAAGGGAATACTAGCAGGGGCAAATGTCTTGATGCCAAATGTAGGGGCAGAAAAGCTCAGGAAAAATTATAAACTTTATGACAATAAAATTGGGACACAAGTTGAAAACTCTGATGATTTTAAAGGTTTAGAGGATAAATTAAAGAGGATTGGTTATAAGATCTCTTCTTCAAGGGGAGATTATAGGTAGAAAAGAAAGAAGGCAGAAATGTATAAGGTAGATTCAAGAGTTGCAGAAGAATTTATTAATCACGATGAGATTATGGACACTATTGCTTTTGCTGAAGAAAACAAAAACAATAGAGAGGTGCTTGAAAAAATTCTAGAGAAGGCAAAAAAGGAAAAGGGGTTAAGTCATAGAGAGGCGGCTGTCCTTCTTCTAAGTGAAGATGATGCTATACAAGATGAAATTTATAAATTGGCAAAGAAAATAAAGGAAGACCATTATGGCAATAGAATTGTACTTTTTGCGCCACTTTATCTTTCAAATTATTGCATAAATGGTTGCACTTATTGTCCCTATCACTCAAAAAATAAAAATATTAGAAGAAAAAAATTAACTCAAGAAGAGATAAAAAAAGAAGTAATTGCTCTTCAAGACATGGGACACAAAAGACTTGCCATTGAACTTGGAGAAGACCCTGTGAACAATCCCATAGAATATGTTTTAGATTCTATAAAAACTATTTATTCTATTAAGCATAAAAATGGTCAAATAAGAAGAGTCAATGTCAATATTGCAGCGACTACTGTGGAAAATTATAAGAAGCTTAAGGATGCTGGAATTGGAACTTATATTTTGTTCCAAGAAACTTACAACAAAAAATCCTACGAAGAGCTGCACCCAACGGGACCTAAACACAATTACGATTATCATACTGAGGCAATGGATAGAGCTATGGAAGCTGGCATAGACGATGTTGGCATGGGAGTTTTATTTGGGCTTGAAACTTATAAATATGAACTCGTGGGACTTTTAATGCATGCGGAACATTTGGAAGCGACTTTTGGAGTGGGACCTCATACTATTTCTGTGCCAAGGATACAACCAGCTGACGACATCGACCCTCATGAGTTTAAAAATCAACTTTCTGATGATATTTTTGAAAAAATAGTTGCACTTATAAGGGTTTCCGTTCCCTACACTGGAATGATTATATCTACAAGAGAGTCAAAAAGGGTAAGGGAGCGTGTGCTTCAACTAGGGGTAAGTCAAATTTCTGGCGGTTCAAAAACTTCTGTTGGTGGTTATGTTGAAGAGGAAAAAGAAGAGGATAATTCACAACAATTTGATGTTTCCGACAATAGAACTTTGGAGGAGGTTATAGACTGGTTAATTGAACTTGGTTACATTCCAAGTTTTTGTACAGCTTGTTATAGAGAGGGAAGGACTGGCGACAGATTTATGAAACTTTGCAAGTCAGGTCAAATTTTAAATTGTTGTCAACCTAATGCTCTTATGACTTTAAAGGAATATATGCTAGATTACGGAAATGAAAGGACTAAAGGGCTTAGCGAGAAGTTAATCGAGGAAGAGCTTAAAAAAATTCCCAATGAAGTTGTGAAGAAAAGGGCGACAGAATACATCAATGAAATGGAAACTGTGGGAAAGAGAGATTTTAGATTTTAATGGAGCTTAACAAAACTAATTCTGGAAATAGAATTCACATTGGTTTTTTTGGGAAAGTAAATGCGGGGAAGAGTTCTGTAATAAATGCCTTTGCAAATAGAGATATATCTATTGTGTCAAATAAAGAGGGAACTACAACTGATCCTGTGTACAAATCTATGGAAATAAAATCTTTAGGGCCTTGTCTTTTAATGGACACAGCTGGCATAACTGATACAACGGAGCTTGGAGAAAAAAGGCTAAAGAGGACTGAAGAGGTAATTTTAAAGACTGATATAGCAGTTGTGGTAGTGACTGATACCGATAATTCAAGGGAAAAAGAGCTGATAAAAAAATTTAAGGACACGCCCGTTATTATATTGATAAATAAAATTGATATTTTGCGTGAAAGTGAAGTTAAAAAAATTAGAGAAAATTTTAGGGATTTTCCCGTGGTGGAAGTTTCTGCAACTGCGAAAATTGGCTTTGATATATTTTTAGAAGAACTTTTAAAATTCAAACCAAAAAAAGAAGAAAAACTTTTTGATGGAAGGGTGAAGGAAAAAGATTTAGTACTACTTGTAATTCCTCAGGATATTGCAGCACCAAAAAATAGATTGATTTTGCCACAAGTGCAATCAATTCGTGAACTTTTGGACAGAAATGCGATTGTAATGATGGTAAAGCTAGAGGAACTTTCCGATGTACTTTTAATTTTAAATAAAAAACCGGACTTAATCATTGCTGATTCTTCCGTTTTCTTGGAAGTTTATGAAAAGAAACCTGAGGATGTAAAACTCACTTCATTTTCAGTTTTATTTGCAAAGTTAAAGGGCGACATTGAGGAGTATTTAAGGGGAGTAGAAGCCCTTAAAACTTTAGATGAAAATTCAAAAATTTTAATCGCCGAATGTTGCACTCATGCTCCAGCAGAAGAAGATATTGGAAGGATAAAAATACCAAATATGATTCGTAAAAAAGTTGGAGAAAATTTAAAAGTTGATGTAAGTAGCGGATCGGCTTTCCCTGAAAATATTTCAGACTATGATTTGATTATTCAGTGCGGCGGCTGTATGTTAAATGCGAAAAATATAAGAAATAGGATAAAAATTGCAAAAGAAAAAAGTATTCCCATCACAAATTATGGCATTGCCATTGCATATTTTAAGGGTATACTTGAAAAAATAGATTATTGATTTAGGAAAAATTAAAATAATGGATTGTTCCGTAGTTTTATCTTTGCTCTGGCTCTGCTATAATGCCAGAGTCTTTTTGTTGGCAAATTTTTATTTATTTTGCTTTCTTAACTTTAACACGATAATATATTGACAAAATATTTTATATATTATAAAATGTTTTCACAAATAAATAACAACTGCTTCATTTTGCATGAGCTATTACAGTAGCTCAAGAAACAATTTGAGACCCAGTAAATAAATAACTTTTATTTTGCTGGGTCTTTTTATTTAGAAGTATAATTTTTTAAATTTAAGATGAAAATTTAGAAGGAGGTAAAAATGAAAATAACGAAAGTAAAATTGGGGATTTTATCAGTACCACTACGAGTACCCTTTAAGACAGCACTAAGATCTGTAAATAGTGTTGAAGACATAATAGTGGAGATACATACAGATACTGGGGAAGTAGGATATGGAGAAGCACCTCCAACAGGAGCAGTAACAGGCGAAACACAAGATTCAATTATTGGTGCTTTTAAAGATCACATAATAAAAGCAATAGTTGGAAGAGATGTAGATGATTTTGAAAATTTGATGAAAGATTTAAATTCATGCATAGTAAAAAACACAAGTGCAAAAGCAGCTTGTGATATGGCACTTTGGGATTTATATGGACAACTTTATAAAATACCAGTTTATAAATTAATGGGTGGATCAAGAAATAAAATAGTAACAGACATAACAATTTCTGTAAACGATCCCGAAGAAATGGCAAGAGATGCTATAGATGCAGTAAAAAGGAAGTATGATACTTTAAAAGTAAAAGTGGGGATAGATTCAACACTTGATGTAAAAAGACTTGAAGCCATAAGAAAAGCAGTTGGACCAAATGTTAGAATAAGAATTGATGCAAATCAAGCATGGAAGCCTAAAGAAGCAGTTAGAATTTTAGACTCAATGCAAGAAAAACAACTAGATATAGAATTAGTAGAACAACCAGTAAAGGCACATGATTATGAAGGATTAAAATATGTAACAGATCACTCAATAGTGCCAGTATTGGCAGATGAAAGCGTATTTTCACCAGAAGATGCAATGACAATACTAAATATGAAGGCAGCAGATTTAATAAACATAAAATTGATGAAGTGCGGAGGACTCTACAATGCGTTAAAAATAATTAGCATAGCAGAACTTTGCGGAATAGAATGCATGATAGGATGTATGTTAGAAGCAAAAATATCAGTGAATGCAGCGGTTCATCTAGCATGTGCAAAACAGATAATAACAAAGATAGACTTGGATGGACCAGTGCTTTGTTCGGAAGATCCAATAGAAGGCGGAGCAATTTTCAATGAAAAAGAAATCACAGTTTCAAAGGACATTGGACTAGGAATAAAATCTGTAAAGGGTATAAAGTATTTAGATATTTAAAATGTTTAAGAATAAAATTGAAGGGGGAAAATTATGGTAATAACTAATGGATTTACTTATATAGCATTTCTAATGTTCATTGCAGGATCATTACTAGCATTAGAAAAATACACAAAATGGAAAATATTTAACGTAATTCCACCACTAGTATTCATTTACGTATTAAATATGATTTTCTGTACAATTGGACTATATGCATCAGAAGAATGTTCCAACGCATACTCAGCATTAAAAAACAACTTACTTTATGCAATGATTTTCGTAATGTTACTTCGTTGCGATTTTAGAAAATTAGCAAAACTTGGCGGAAGAATGATAACAATATTTTTAGGATGTTCACTAACGCTATTTGTAGGATTTGTAATTGGATATCCAATATTTAAGCATACATTGGGAACGGACACATGGGCAGCAGTAGCAGCATTATTTGCATCATGGGTGGGAGGATCAGCAAACATGGCAGCTATGCAAGCCGCACTACCAGTAGATGCAGGAGCTTATTCTTGTGCATTAGCACTTGATACAGTATGTTATTCACTATGGATTGCATTACTATTACTTGCAGTAAGATATGCACCAAAGTGGAATAAATCAACAAAAGCAGACACAACAAAATTACAAGCAGTAGCAGATGCAGCAGCAGAAGAAGTATCAAAGGACAGAAAAACTGCTAACTCAGCAGATTGGATTTTTTTAATAGGGTTATCGCTAATGGTATCAGCACTATCTCAATTAGTTGGAGAAAAATTATCAGATTCTTTTACAAATATTGGGTTAGCAATGTTCGACAAAGGGACAATAACAACATTGTTTGTAACAATATTAGGGCTTATTTGTGCATTATCGCCAATAGGAAAATTACCCGCAGTAGAAGAATTATCAAACGTATATCTATACGCAGTAGTATCACTATTAGCATCAACAGCATCAGTTGTAGATTTGATTTCTGCTCCAATGTGGGTAGTGTACGGATTATTTATCCTAACAATTCACGTAATACTTATGTATATACTTTCAAAAATTTTCCACTGGGATCTATGTATGGTATCCACAGCGTCACTTGCAAACATAGGCGGTTCAGCATCAGCTCCAATAGTTGCCAGTGCTTATGACGCATCTTATGCAGGTATAGGAGTACTAATGGGAGTACTGGGAGCGGCAATTGGAAACTTCTTTGGGATAGGAATGGGACAAATATTAAAGCTTTTAAGCTAAGTTTAATAGAAAAGAAAGAAATGATATGATAAACTATAATAAATTAAAAGATGAAGTAAAAAATATTATAAATGAAAGTTTTTTTAATGTATCTATAAGTTTTTGTGACTTGGATAATGGAGAGCATTTTTCTGTTGAAGGAGATAAAAGAATGCAATCAGCAAGCATGATAAAACTTTTGATAATGCTTACTCTTTTGAAAAAGGTTGAAGAAGGGGAAATTTCTCTTGACGAAAAGATAAAACTTGAAAAAGAAAAAAGAGTAGAAGGATCTGGAATATTAAAGGAACTTTCCTACGATCATTTATTTTCTATAAGAGAGCTTTTGACGCTTATGATAATAATAAGCGACAACTTTGCCACAAATATTTTGATTGGAAAAATTGGAATGGACGAAATAAACAGAACTGCAAAAGATTTTGGACTAAAAAAAACAATACTTCAAAGAAATATGATGGATTTAGATGCCAAAGAAAGAGGACTTGATAATTATACATCTTCAGATGATATTTTGAAAATCCTAAAAAGTATTTATGAAAAAAATTTTTTAGGTGAAGACATGTCTAAGCTTGCTATTGATATTCTTTTGAAACAACAGGAAAGAGATCGACTACAAAGGTATCTAAAAGAAGATCTAAAAATTGCAAATAAGACTGGAGATTTAGATAATTTGGAAAATGATGGAGGTATATTTTTTACAGAAAATAAAAATTATATTCTCGTAGTTTTGGTAAACCAAGCAAAATCCAATATTCTTGCAAAAGAATTAATTGGTAAAATTTCTCTAAAAATTTATAATAGTATTGGAGTATAAAATGAAAAACACATTGTATCTCACAGGAGAAGCTAGGACAAATTTAGACAATGCCATTACAAAGATATACGGAACTTTTTATATGGCTTTTGAAATAGAAAAAAATGGAGTTATTGTCAATATGGACAGTAATGCTACTCTTAGACTTACTCGTGATTTTATAAGGGGAATTTTCATTGGCAAAAATATTGCTGATGAAGATTTAATTACGGATGAAATTTTAAAAAGATATAATGCGTCTTCTACTAAGGCAATAATTACAGCTTATAAAGATGCCTTGCAGAGATATAAAAAGTTAAAGTAATGTATTGCCCTCTACTTTTTGTGGAGGGTTTTTACATCCTATTATTTAAAGTAAAAAAGAGGGCAACCCCTCTTTTTATTTTACATATCTTTTTCAATTAATTCGCCAGATGCTATGTCATACTTGTAGGAAATATCATTGCCATCTTTTTCAACTTCAACTTCAACTACATATCTACCATCGTCGTAATCAACTGAATACTCTTTTGAAATATAGCCTTCGCCTGCTTCTGCTGCTGATTTTTCTATTAATCCGTCAACTGATGATAATAGGTTTTTTTGAAGGTCAGATACATTGTCATGTTTCTTTTCTGCTTCAAATTCGTCTTTAATGATTTCTTTAGTTTCTGCATTAATTGTAACTTCGTATTCTTTTTCTGCATCGTATCCGTCAATTTCATAATATAAATTTGTACCTTCAGTTTTTAATTTTAGAGATTCAATTTTTGCGTCAGCGTGCAATTTTTTAAATTCGTCAAAGGCTTCTTCCTTTGTCATTATTGCATCTGAAAGAGATTTCATTTTGCTATTGTTTGGAGCTGCTTTTGTGTTATTTTTATTAGCATCTTCTGCTTTTTCATTTTTTTCTAATTTATTATTAGTGTTTACTGTTGCGTTATTTTTTGTTTCTCCTGTAGTTTTATTTTTTCCGCCAGAACATGCTGATAACATGAGCAATAAGGCAAGTCCTAAAGTTGTAACTAAAAATTTCTTTTTCATATTATTAAATTTCCTCCTATTGTTAATATTTTTATTTTACCCAATAAGTAAATTAGTAAACTTTTTGTAAATTTTATAATTATTTTAGTTTAAAAATACATTTTTGTGATATAATTAAAAAAAGTTATATCGACATAAAGAAAAGCATTTTAAGGAATGGGAGAGTGAATTTTTTGGATCTTCGAAACAATAAAAAATCTCTTAGCAATTTGGTCTATAGAAATTTAAAGGAAAAAATTTTAAAAAATATATTACTTCCAGGTGATAAGTTAATAGAAATGGAAATTGCTTCTAATCTTGGTGTCAGCAGGACTCCAGTTAGAGAAGCGTTAAAAAAATTAGAGGAAGATGGCCTTGTAACAAGTTTTCCGAGAAAGTCTTTTATTGTTTCTAAAATTTCTGTGAAAGAGGCAAAAAATCTTTATATTGTCAGAAAGTCATTGGAACCTCTTGCAGTGGAACTTCTTGCGAGTAAGGGTTTTAATGAAAAAACTGAGTATTTTCAAAAGGTTAATGAGGATCTTAGAATTGCAATTGACAATGAAGATGATGAGCTAGCTCAAAAATTAATTATCGAGTGGAATATGGCACTTGTTAGTTCTCTCAACAATGAAGTTTTAATTGAAGTCATGAATATGATTAACAAGCGACTTTATAGATTTGGAAATTTCATATTTAAGGAAAATAAAAATTATAGAAAGCATTATGATAATTTACAAAAAATTTATAAACTAATAGAGGAAAAGAAGCCTGCTGAGGCGAAAAGGGCAAGTGAAAAAACTATTGAGAATTTATATTGCATGTTTGAAGAACAAGCAGATTACAAAATGTTTAGAAATTAAAAAAACACTTGACAATGTAAATTTTTTTATTTATAATTATTTCTGTTGCATCGGCAATGTAAAAATTCCATAGTTGAATTGTAAATTTTGCACCTTTAGCTCAGTTGGTAGAGCAACTGACTCTTAATCAGTGGGCCTACGGTTCGAGTCCGTAAAGGTGCACCACTTAGAAGTCTGTAAATTCAATGTTTACAGACTTTTTTTAAAGAAGAATTATATATTTTAGCAATTATTATATTATTTTTGTTTTTCATCATTTATAGTATTATAATAAAAGAGTTGGTGATTCAATGAAAAAAGATTTGATTGGCTTTTATGATAGTGGCGTAGGTGGTCTTTCTGTTTTAAAAGTTGCTTTAAATAAAATAAAAAATAAAAATTTTGTCTTTTTTGGCGATACCTTGAGAATGCCCTATGGTGCGAGAAAAGATGAGGAAATAAGAGAATACACGATTGAAGTTATGGGTTTCTTTGAAAATTTAGGCGTGGATCTTTCTATCATCGCTTGCAACACTGCTACAAGTTATGGACTTAAAGAGGCAAATTCTATTTATAATTATCCAATTATTGGTGTGGTTGAACCTGGAAGCGTGAATGCTATTGAAAGGACTAAGAACAAGAAGGTTGCTTTAGTGGCTACAAAGTCTTGTGTACAAAGTGGAATTTATGATAGGGTTTTAAAAAATATAGATCCATCTATTGAACTAAAGTCAGTCTACTGCCCAGATCTTACCCTTGCTATTGAAAGAGGGGAGTTGGAAGAGGATCATATAGATGAAATTGTTAAAAGTTATTTAAGGGAGTTTGGAGATTATGATTTTGATACTATGATCCTTGGCTGTACTCATTATCCCATTGTTGAAGATTCTTTTAATAGGATTTTTAAAAGGCAAGGCAGAGAGGTTTTTGTGGTGGACCCAGCTTACAAAACTGTTTTAGATGCTACTAATATTTTAAATATAGATAATGATAAGGAAGAAATTCAAAATAGGACTATTGATTTCTATATTACTGGTGATGTCGACAAGTTTCACTTCACAATGGATAAAATAGCAGATTTAAGTGATTTCGATGTTAGTTTTCATCATGTTAAAATTGAAGATTTAGAAAAGTATAAAAAATAGGCTTCCCTTTGTTAGGAAGCCCTTTTTTTGTTAAGGTCATAAATTATTTTTAATCCAACAATTCCAAGAGTCTGATCTTCTTCAAAGATATAAGTTTCATTTTTTAATAGACTGGCAAAGGAACCTGTGATTAAAAATTTTGTGTTTTCTTTTTTTAGGGAATAGTTGTTTACAATTTCGTCGACTATTCCAAGCACAGCCTTTTTATATCCAAAATAAATTCCTCTTTGGATGGCTTTTTCTGTGTTTTTGCCAATTATGTCTTGGGGTTGTTTTATTTCTACATGAGGTAGTTTTGCGCTGCCCTTAACTAGTGATTCTTGAAGAAGATTTATACCTGGGAGAATTAGTCCGCCGAGAAATTCTTTTTTTGAATTGATATAGTCGATCGTAGTAACTGATGAGGCAGAAATAATTATAATATTTTCTTTATACTTATTAGTAGCAGCCACTGCTTTTATAATTCTGTCTGTGCCAACTTCTCTTGGACTTTCACATTTTATATTTAAGCCAGTTTTTACTCCGGCAGAAATAACTATTGGACTTTTGCCAAGTAGGTCCATGGAAATATTTTCGTAGTTTGAGTTGAGTTCAGGAACTACTGTCGAAAGAATCATGTCCTTTATATCAGATAATTCAATTTTTTTGTCCATTAATATAAGTTTAATAGTTAGTTTAATTTCTTCAGCAGATCTATTTTTGTCAGTCATTATGGAAAATTTCGTAACAAGTTTATCTTCATCGAATATGCCAAAGTCAGTATTTTTATTATCTATATCAATTGCAAGTAACATATTAACCCCTTCTTGATTTTAATGCTTTTATAACTGCTGTAGTGATTATAACAGATAGAATTGCTTCAGGTATTCCTGATGTTACAGATACTCCAAGTATTGCTGATTTTGCACTTTCCATTGGAATGTTTAGTGCTTCTACATATTTTTTTGCATAGATTAAATAAATTCCGCCAAGCACTAAAATTGTGTTAGTCATTGAACCTACAAAGGCTCCTATGGCGATAGGAAAGTCTTTTTCGCTTGACTTAAAGGAATAGATTAAAAATCCTAGACATAATACAAGTAGTATTATTACAAAAGTAATGTTAAGAGTTGTTCCACCAGTTTTAATATTTTTATAAAGTAGATATGCCAAGAATAGGGTAACAAGTCCCCACAAAACTTTTGTAAGAGTTCTCAAATTTTTGTCTTCAAGTTTTTTCATTGCAGTGTAACTGTAATAAGAAGTTATCCCAATTAAAACTCTAGGTACAACTGAGATGAGTGGATTGTAGAAGACAAAGGCAACGGGACTGGCATTTCTTAAAATTGCATTTAATAGTGAAGAAACTCCAAAGATAAGTCCAACAAGTGCACCAACAACAGGTCCTTCTGCGATAGCTGCAATAATTACTGGTATGTGCATAGTCGTTGCGTTGATAACGCCAAGGGGAATTAGTCCAAGTGGTGTCATACTAAGCACAACAGTTATTGCACCGAGCATAGCAGCTATTACTAGCTTTCTGTTACGTTCAATACTTTTATTCATTTTTACCTCCAGATAGGGTTCAAAAAGATACCCTTCACGCATCATTTGATGCTATTATAACTTACAAGCCCGCCTGCATCCTTTGTAGAATAAATTGCATTTGCAATAGATCTTGAAATAGTTTTTGCAGCAAGTATGCCAACTAAATTTATATCTGCTTCGATTTCACCATTAGAAAGTGTAAAAATAGTATCTCCATCGTTCATTGTATGCACTGGATTTATGCTCCTTGCATAGCCGTCATGAGCCATTTGTGAGATCTTATTACAATTTGCTTTAGTGAGTTTTGCATTTGTTGCAATTACAGATATTGTTGTATTGGCTGGGCTAAATAGATTATAGTCTTTAAATTTGCTTTCGTAAAGGGTATTTGTGTCTAAAAATTTTTTATTTTCTTTGTCGTAAACTCCTCCAATTCTTTTTCCCACTTCATAGTCAAAAATATCTCCCAAGGCATTTAGTGCGACTATGGAGGATACGACAAGCTCGCCAACTTTTACAGAGGATTGACCTATGCCCGATTTCATTGCAAAATCATTGCCTAAGATTTTTCCAACGCTTGCACCACAACCTGCACCAAAGTTGCCCATTGTTTTATCTTTATCCCTTGCCTTTTTTGCTGCAATATAACCCATATTAAAGTCAGGGCGGACTTTTGCATCACCTATTGCAAGATCAAATAAAACTGCACCGGGAACTATGGGCACGACACCTACTCCAACATCAAAGCCACAATTTTTTTCTTCTAAAAATTTCATAATACCGCCGCCAACATCAAGTCCGTAGGCAGAGCCACCAGTTAAAAAAACTGCGTGAACTTGTTGCACTAAATTTTCTGCACGCAAAAGATCAGTTTCACGAGTGCCTGGCCCAGCGCCACGAACATCTACTCCTGCAGTAAAACCATCTTCACACAAGACCACGCTTGTGCCAGTAAGAGCATGAGAATCTTCTGCGTGACCAAGTTTTATTCCCTTGACATCAGTTAAAAATCCATCGTACATATTTTTCCTCCTAAAAATTATAAATATTATAAAATATTTTAACATAGAAATGAAGTTATAAAAATTAATGATTTTATTTATATGAGTTCTCTTCTTAGTTTAATAATAATTAATTTTTTATTTGAAAAATAAACTTTAATATATTAAAATTATAATTAGATAAAAAATTTTTATTATATCTTACTTATGTGGGTACGAGCACATGTAAATGGAAATAGAATATGGACTGAAACAAGAGGAGGACTCTAAGTTGTTTATTTTCTACATACCAATTATTCTTTTAATATTAAAAATAATTGTAATAGTGTTAATAATAATTTTTTTAGTAAAAAAAATACGTGAAAAATGATATTCTAAGTAAAAATTATAATAAGAAATATATAAAACCGAAAAGTGTTGGTCTTTTGCCAACACTTTTTTAAAGTACATAATCTAATTTCTTCTCTTTTCATTTACAGACTTTACTTTATCTTTAAAGGTATAATTTTTATCACGTCTGTCGTCAATTTTAATAACAGAGTAAACTCTATTTGCTCCAGCTTCAAAAACTGATTCTTGCATTCTTCTTATAACATCATAAAGAACTGATAGATCGCTATGAGATATAACTGTTCCCATTGGGTTAAGTTCATAAGTAAGCCCTTTAATTTCACCAATTGAATCAAGGGCATTTGCAATGTACTTACTAACAGATGTGGTATTTGTTCCTATAGGTACAAGGGTTAATTCTGCTACTGCCATTTTTTCCTCCTAATCTACTATTCTGGGCAAATTCCAATTTTTCTTCACGGCTAAAAGTCTAAATATTAAAACTGTGAAAAAACAAATTATCATTGAAATTTGATAACTTAAAAAATGCCTTGCTATTAAAAAAACTGTGGCACCTAATATGCAGGCACCGGCATAAATTTGTTCACGAAAGATAAAGGGAATAGTCCCTGCTAATACATCGCGAATCATTCCGCCACCAACGCCAGTTATTGATCCTACAAAAATCAAAAGAAATTTTTGATGGTGGCCAAGGGAGATTGCCGTAGCCATTCCCGTTATGGTAAAGGAGGCAAGTCCAATGGTATCTGTAATAATCATAAATTTATTCATTATTTTAATCCAGTTTTTGTTTTTAAATCCAGATTTTTGTAAATAAAAAATAAAAACTAAAATTGAAAATAAGGTGGATATAATAGCGTTAGTGGAGTTTTGAAACATCTTTGGCGGCGTTATTCCAAGGACAAGGTCACGAATAAATCCACCTCCAAGTGCCGTAACAAGTCCCAAAACGATTACACCAAGAATGTCCATTTTCTTTTTGCATCCAAGTATGGCGCCTGAAATTGCAAAGGCAATTGTGCCAATGATGTCGAAAAACACATTAAATTCTAAATAATTTCCATTCATGAAATTATTATATCAAAGTTTATTTTTATAGGGCATAAATTTCAATAAATTAAAAATTTTTTTTAATCTTTGTTATAATAATACTATTGGAGGAATTATGAGCGTATTAATAAAAAATATTTCCTATTTAGATCTAGAAGAGGAAAAAATAGTAGATAATGCAGATGTTTTTATTGAAGGCAATAAAATAAAAAAAATCGGCGAAAATCTAAATTTAGATTCAGATGAAATAATTAATGGCGAGGATAAACTTTTGACACCTGGATTTGTCAATGCACACACTCATCTCGGCATGAGCTATTTTAGAAATTATGCCGACGACTTGGCGCTGATGGACTGGCTTGAAAATAAAATTTGGCCCATTGAAGCAAAATTAAATAGAGAAGACATCTATTGGTCGTCAATGCTTTCTATTATAGAAAATATAAAGTCAGGGGTTACAACTTTTTGTGACATGTATTATGAAATGGATAGAGTTGGAGATGCGGCAATTGAATCTGGAATTCGTGGAGTTTTAACTCGTGGAATGACAGATGTGGATGGCAAGGGCGAAGAAAAGTTAAAGGAATTTGACGACCTTTACAAAAACTATCAAAATAAATGTGGCGGTAGAATAAAAGTCGTGCCTGCACCTCACGCAATATACACTTGTTCTACAGAATTTTTAAAAGAAATTGCAAAAAGAGCAAGGGAAAATTACGACAGTTTAATTCACATTCACTTGTCGGAAACAATAACTGAAGTAGAAAATTCAAAAAAAGAATACGGCATGACGCCAATTGAATATGTAAACACGCTGGGACTTTTGGACAGTCAAGTAATTGCAGCCCACTGTGTGCACATAACCGATGAAGAAATAGAAATTGTAAAAAATAAAAAATTTTACCCAGTTTACAATCCATCATCAAATTTAAAACTTGCAAGTGGATTTACGCCAGTGGATAAGATGCTAAAAAATAATATGAAATTGGCAATGGGAACTGATGGTGATTCATCAAATAATAATCAAGACTTTGTAGAAGAAATGCACCTTGGTGGGATTGTAAATAAAGCTGTTACCATGAAGGAAAAAGCTGTTCCAGCAATTGAAATTTTAAAAATGGCAACTGTAAATGGTGCAAAAGCCCTTGGCTTTGAAAAACTTGGGCTAGTAAAGGAAGATTACATCGCCGATTTGACGATTTTTGATTTAGAATCAAATTCCTTTACACCTAAAAACAATTTAATTTCAGCGCTTGTCTACTCAGCAAATTCATATGATGTTGAGTCAGTAATTTGTGACGGAAAATTTATTATGAAAGATAGAAAGCTTGTAAATGTAGATGAAAAAAAGGTTAGAGAAATTGTAAATAAGAGATGGGAAGATATAAAAAGCAGATAAATTATGGAAGAAAAAGATAAGGTAAAAAATTTTTTTAAAATTATTTTAAAGCTTTTGATTCTGATTGTGATGATTGCCATCTTCACTGGTGGCATTATGCTTGCCCTGTCATTATTTTTTTATAGACAGACCTACTTTAACAGCGACTATAAGAATGCAAACCTAGTAATGTTAATGGGAACTACGGGTCAGTTGTTTGCAGCAATATTATTTGTGAGATTTATTTTAAAGAAGAGGCTTGATTACATCTTTTTCAAAAGAGATAAGCTTGCAAAAAACATTGCTCTTGGCTTATTTTTTGGATTTTTGCAAATTTCCATCTATGTATTAGTAGATTTAGGAAGGGGAGTCCTTGGCTACCAAGGCATGAATCTGGGAAATCTTAACTTGTTTTTCTTAGCCTACTTCATAGCCTTTTTCATCCAATCAACATCAGAAGAAGTTTTGGTGAGAGGTCTTTTAACAAGAGCCTTATTTGATAAATTTGGAAAGAAAATTGCAATAATTTTGCCATCAATTTTCTTTGGACTTTTGCATCTTGGCAATGAGGGCGTGACAGTTTTATCTACCTTAAATACAATATTAGTGGGAATATTTTTTGCAAAACTATTATTTTACACAGACAATATCATGGTGACCTCTGGAGCCCACGCAGGCTGGAACTTTTCCATGGCAATGATTTACGGCTTAAATGTAAGTGGCTTTAGTGGCTTTGACAGCCTACTTAATTTTAAAATTTTAAGTTATAACTTGTACGACAAAACCTATGGGCCAGAGGGCAGCATAGTAGTAACTTTTATTGAAATCATAAGCATTTTTATTATATTTTATTTAGAAAAAAGAAAGGGAGTTAAAAATGGATGAGAAAAAAATAGTTTATTCTGGAATTCAACCTTCTGGTTCTCTAACAATTGGAAATTATATTGGAGCACTTAAAAACTTTATCGAGCTTCAAGATGAATACAATTGTTTATACTGTATAGTTGATATGCACGCAATAACTGTGGCACAAGAGCCAAAGGAACTTAGGAAAAATACCCTAGATGTTCTTGCACTTTATCTTGCAGCAGGGCTTGATCCTAAGAAGAGCATAATTTACATTCAATCTCATGTGCCAGCTCATGCTGAACTTGGTTGGGTATTAAACACAATGACAGGGCTTGGACAACTTCAAAGGATGACACAATTTAAGGACAAGGCAAAAAAATATACTGATGTGCAAGCAGGTCTTTTGAATTATCCTGTGCTTATGGCTGCAGATATTTTATTATACCAAGCATCTTATGTGCCAGTGGGAGAAGATCAAAGGCAACATATTGAGATTACGAGAGATTTGGCACAAAGATTTAACTCAAGATATTCTGAAACTTTTACTATTCCAGAAATTTTGACGCCAAAAGTTGGTGCTAGAATTATGTCCCTTAAAGATCCCTCATCAAAAATGTCTAAGTCAGATTCAAATAAGGACGCCTTTATTTTAATTTTAGATTCAGAAGAGAACACTAGAAAGAAAATAAAAAGAGCAGTTACAGATTCCTCTGGCGAATTTAGATATTCTGACGAGCAAGCTGGACTAAAGAACCTCATCAACATTCACGCTTCCTTCTCCGGCATGAGTCCAGAAGAAATTGTCAAGAAATACGAAAATCTTGGTTACGGAGAATTTAAGGAAGACTTGGGGGAAGTTGTAGTTGAAGGACTAAGACCACTTAGAGAGAGATTTAAAGAAATTAGAGATGACAAGGCTTATCTTGAATCTGTCTACAAGGAAGGAGCAGAAAAGGCATCCTACCTTGCCAACAAAACTCTAAGAAAAGTTTATAAAAAGGTTGGCTTTATCCCTAGATAATCGAATTTTTATTGATTTCAAAGGATTTTTGTGGTATCTTTTATATTAATTGGGAGGTGCTCAATGAAGAAGAAAATTATAATCTTATTGGGAGTCCTTATTGTGGGAGGAATTTTTGCCTATCCACAGATTCGAAACAAAATGCTAGAAGCAGAATTTAAGAGGCAAAACCCTGGAGTAGAAATTATTGGCAGGGCAGATGGACCGACAGCTATTTTTACCACAAAGAATAAAAAGACAGACAAAGATAAAGATGGAGAAAAAGATAATAATCAAAAAGCAGACCAAGCAAGTGCTATAGGAATAATTGGTGGAGCTGACGATTCTAAGGTCTTATATCCAAAGGTGGATCCAGATACTGAACTTACCTTCCAAGCTTCTGATTTTTTAAGGGTCAAGGATTTTATTTTTGAATCTTCATCAGTAAAAAGTGACCTTGAAAAAAATTATGACAATGCAGCAAGAGCTTTTGGCTTTGGAAGTGAATCCAAAGAACCAGAAGAGGCTGACAAGATAGAAGATGCGACAATTATTGGAGCAGTCATAAACTCAAAGGGGTTTAGTGGTGACAAATTAGTCTTAGATATTAACACCTATTCCAATGTTAAAAGTTTAATGAAATCTACTTACATTTTAGGATTTGAAGATGAAAATGGAAAAGAAATCAAAGAACTAAAGGTGAGAATAAATTCTTCAGAGCCAGAAGATCATCAAAATGTAAGAGAGGAAATTGGTGGGATTGATAAGTACGAAAAGGTAATCATATTTTTCAAGCAAGTAGAAGTTGTAGAAGACAATGATTGTACAAGTTACCTCACTCCTATACAAAATTTGATAATAGAAAACAAGCAATAAAAAAGAGGATTGTAAAAATTTATATTTAGAGAGAGACCATTTGCTGGAAGGTCTTTATAAACTTTACGATTGTAGCTTTTTTGCTTCTTTGGTGAATTTAGTAGCCAGAGACGACTTATCTCGTTAAAGATTTTAAAGTGTTTATTGAAAAATAAAAATTAAGGTGGTACCGCGTCTTTCGTCCTTATGGATGGAGGACGCTTTTTTATTTTTAAAATATAAATAATAAATAAAAATAATTTAGGAGGAAAGATGAAAGAGTTAAATAAAACTTATGATCCAAAGGATTTTGAAGAAAAGATCTACGATTATTGGATGGAAAATAATTATTTTAGGGCAGAGGTAGACGAGAATAAAAAACCTTATTCAATAGTAATGCCACCTCCAAATGTAACGGGAAATCTTCACATGGGTCATGCGCTAAACAATACAATTCAAGATGTTTTAATTAGAACAAAGAGAATGCAAGGCTATTCTACACTTTGGATTCCGGGAACTGACCACGCGTCTATTTCCACAGAAGCAAAAGTTGTAGAAAAATTAAGGTCTGAAGGAATTAATAAGGAAGATATTGGTAGAGAAAAATTTTTGGAGCGTGCATGGGAATGGACTCGTGAATACGGCGGAAATATTGTAAATCAACTCAAGAAGTTGGGAATTTCTTGCGACTGGTCGAGACAAAGTTTTACGCTTGATGACAATTTATCTCATGCAGTGGAAGAAGTTTTTATTGAACTTTACGAAAAGGGACTTATTTATCGAGGAAATAGAATTATAAACTGGTGCCCATCTTGTGAAACTTCAATTTCCGATGCGGAAGTGGAGCATATTGAAACAGATTCAAATATTTGGTATTTCAAATATCCTTTTGCAAATAGAGAAGGTGGAATTGAAATTGCAACTACAAGACCGGAGACAATACCGGGAGATCTTGCCATTGCAGTAAATCCTAAGGACGAAAGATACACTGACTTAATTGGTGAATATGTAATGATTCCAGTAATGGAAAATAAAAAGATTCCAATTATCGCCGATGAATATGTTGAAATGGACTTTGGTTCTGGTGCAGTAAAAATCACTCCATCTCACGATCCCAACGACTTTGAAGTTGGAGCTCGCCATGATCTTGGTCAATTAGTCATTATGGATGGCAAGGGTTATCTAAATGAAAATGCAGGTGCTTATGCAGGCATGGAGAGATATGAAGCGAGAGAGAAAATAATTGAAGATTTTGAAAAACTTGGCTTCTACATTGGCAAGAAACATCATCACAATGCGGTTGGTCATTGTGAAAGATGTAAAACTGTAATAGAGCCGCTTATATCAAAGCAATGGTTTGTAAAAATGGAACCACTTGCAAAGCCAGCTCTTGAAGAGTATAGAAAGGGAAATTTAAATATTATTCCTGAAAGATTTGGAAAAATTTATGAGAATTGGCTAGAAAATATTCGTGACTGGAATATTTCAAGGCAACTTTGGTGGGGACACAGACTTCCAGTTTGGTATTCTGATTCTGACGATGAAATTGTAATTTCTAGAGAAGATCCATCAAATACTAAGGGACATGAAAACAAAACTTACACGCAAGATCAAGACACATTGGATACATGGTTTTCATCTGCACTATGGCCTTTCTCGACTATGGGTTGGCCAGAGGACACTCCTGAATACAATTATTTTTATCCAACAAATGTACTTGTAACGGGTTACGACATAATTTTCTTCTGGGTAATTAGAATGGTATTCTCTGCACTTGAACAAACGGGAAAACTTCCCTTTAAAGATGTTCTTTTAAATGGGCTCGTAAGAGATTCTCAAGGAAGAAAAATGTCAAAATCTCTTGGCAATGGAATTGATCCTCTTGACATTATAAGAGATTATGGTGCAGATGCTTTAAGATTTACACTTGTAACTGGAAATACTCCAGGTAATGACATGAGGTTCTATACAAAAAGAGTTGAGGCAAATAGAAACTTTGCCAATAAATTGTGGAATGCTACAAGATTTTTGATGATGAATATGTCTGATGAAATTGAGGATTCAAAATTTGATCTAGAAAAACTTCGCTATGAAGACAAGTGGATAATTTCAAAATTACAAAAGGTTATAAGAAAAATTACTGATAAAATAGAAAAATACGAAATTGGACTTGCTGCAAGTGATATTTATGACTTTATTTGGTCTGACTTCTGTGACTGGTATATTGAAATTGTAAAGCCAGTTTTATATTCTGAGGATGTTTGTGAAAAAACTAATACAGTAAAGGTTTTATTATATGTACTAGAAAATATTTTGAAACTTCTTCATCCCTTTATGCCATATATTACAGAAGAAATTTGGCAGGCACTTCCTAATAGAGAGGATGCTTTAATTGTTTCTAGATGGCCAGAGTACAATGAAAAATTTGTATTTGAAGAGGAAGAGGCAGCAACGGAATATATTGAAAATGCAATTAGGGAAATTAGAAATGCAAGAAGTGAAATGAATATCGAAAATTCAAAGAAATCTAATACCATTGTCTACACAAAGGACGATGAAGTGAAAAAAATCTTTGAGGAAATGAAGGGAATTTTACTAAATCTTGGCTATTCAAATTCTGTTGAGATAACTGATGATGAAGGAAGAAAAAATTCAGAAAATATCGCCATTGTTTTAGATAAAGCAGAAATACAACTTCCACTAAAGGAACTTGTGGATTTTGAAAAAGAATTAAAGAGGCTTCAAAAGGATAAAAAAGAAGCAGAGGCTGAATTAAAAAGAGCAAAGGGCAAGCTTTCAAATGAAGGATTTGTTTCAAAAGCTCCAGAAAAATTAATTGAAGAAGAAAAAGAAAAAGTTACAAAGTACGAAGAAATATTAAAGACAGTGGAAGCACAAATTGCAAAGGTAGAAAAAAATCTATGACATATCTTGAAGTTGTAAAGAATATTGAGCATAGAATTGGCAAATTTAAGTCTAAGGGCAATGTTAGAATAAAAAAGTTCTTAGAAAAAAATGACTCGCCCCATAAGAATTTAAAAGTAATTCACGTTGCAGGTACAAATGGCAAGGGATCTACAGTTAATTTTATAAAGGACATCTTAAAGGAAGATTATAAAATTGGCTCTTTTGTTTCGCCTCATTTGATAAGCTATTGCGACAGAATAAAAATTGGCGACGAGGAAATTTCACGAGAAGATTTTGCAGAAATTGGAGAATTTATAATTGATAGAGAGCCAGAAATAATCGATGAGTATGGCGAGTTAAACCTATTTGAATTCTTGACAATTATGGCAATAATTTATTTTGAAAGAGAAAAGGTTGATGTAGCAGTTTTGGAAGTTGGCATGGGAGGTCGTGCCGACTCCACAAATATTTTTACAAGTCGTGAAAAATTAATTTCCATAATCACATCAATTTCCATGGACCATATGGAATACCTTGGCAACAGCATAGAGGAAATTGCAAAGGCAAAGGCAGGAATAATTACAGAAAAGGGGCTTGTAGTAACTACAAATAAAGACGAAAGAATCCTCAGCGTGATAGATAAGGAAGCAAAAGAAAGGTCAGCAGAAATTTATTACACAAAGGATTTAGAGAGTGAGATTTTAAAATCTGATTTAAAAGGAATAGATTTCAAGGTAAAATTAGATAATTGGGAAGACTTTTCCCTCACACAAATTGGCGATTACCAAGTTGAAAATGCCCTTGGAGCAATTTATGCCCTCTACCTTTTAAATAAAAGGGGAATTTTAAAAATTTCCACAGAAAAAATTAGGGAGAGAATAAAATCTTCAAGATGGAAGGGAAGAATGGAAATTGTATCAAAAGACCCACTAATTATTTTAGACGGTGCGCATAACTTTGACGGAATAAGAAAGCTAGTAGAAGCAATTGACAATTTTAAATTCAAAAAACTTTTTCTCATAATGTCAATTTTATCTGACAAGGAGCATAAAAAAATGCTTGAGGAAATTTCAAATTTTACAGATGAAGTTATTTTTGTGAATTTAGATTACAAAAGGGGAACAAATCCAGAGGAACTTAAAAAAGAGGCATTGAATTATGGACTAAAAGCAGAAACAATGAAAGTGGAAGATGCAATAAATTATTACAAAGAAAAATATGAAGAGGGCGATTTAATTTTAATAACAGGATCTCTTTACTTTGTAAGCGAGGCAAGAGCAAAAATTTTAAATTATGAATATAGTATTTAGAAAATTTGTAAGAAATTTGAAATAAAGTTGTATAAATGATTTTATATAATGATTATGGTGATGATATGAAAAAGATTAGAACTGTAATCATTATTTTTTTAATAATTTTTTTGCTAGGGGATTTGTTCATCTAAAAGAAAACAATTCAAATGAAGTTAATTTAGAGAAAGATGAGAATTTTGAAAGGTATTATGACCTTTCTAGTAACATTGAAGTGATAAAAGACAAGGCAAAGGACAATAAAGATTATGAATATATCTATGAAAATATAGATAAATTGCCAGATGATTTAGTCAAGCTTGCATCAAAAAGAGAAGAGGCACAGAGTTTTATTATTGGGTATTTAAAAGACGATAAGAGCCTTGCAAAGAAAAGCGAGGAATTTGGTGTCGATAATCCTGTAAAATTTTATCTTCAATATGATGAACGTTGGGGATATTATAAATATGCAGGCGGAATAATCGGCACAAGAGGTTGTATGCCAACTACTCTATCAATGGTTCTAAGTGGATGTGGGATAGATAAAAGCCCAAAAGAAATTGCAAAGTATGCTGAGGAAAATGGATATGTGGATAGTGGCATGAGCTCCTGGAGTCTTGTTTGTGATTATCTTAAGGATCAAGGTGTAAATGTATATGGAATTATGAAAAGTGAAATATTAAAGGAACTTGAAAAGGGAAATTATGTAATTTTGTCTCTAGGACCAGGATATTTTACAGATAAGGGGCATATACTCTTGGCATGTGGGTTAGATGATGCAGGTAGGATGATTTTAAATGATCCAAATTCAGTTTATAATTCAATAAATAAATGGAATTATGAAAAAATAAAAAAGCAGATAAAAGGAGCATGGGCTGTTAGCAAAGAATAAAACAATGGATATAATTTTATTTGCTAATTATTGGAAAACTAATTATAGGTATGCAATAAGCAGATAACAAGGATTGAGAACATAGAATTTTTCAAACAAAGGCACATATGATATTGAAACTTACTGAAAACAGCATAAAAAAAGCCGTGAATTCAAAGAGAATCCATGGCTTTTTTGCAAAATATTAAAATTATTTTGTTTCTTTAACTTCTTCTTTTGTTTCTTTAACTTCTTCTTTTGTTTCTTTAGTGTCTTTTTTGCTTTCTTCAGCTTTTTCTTCTACTTTTTTATCTGCTTTAAAGCCAAGTTTTGCTACT
The DNA here is from genome assembly GCF_001940285.1 of Peptoniphilus grossensis. Taxonomy (NCBI): domain Bacteria; kingdom Bacillati; phylum Bacillota; class Tissierellia; order Tissierellales; family Peptoniphilaceae; genus Peptoniphilus; species Peptoniphilus grossensis. The sequence continues at coordinate 794,807 of NZ_MJIH01000001.1, read as the reverse complement.
GCGTCTTTAAGATTAGAAAGTTCATTTTCAAATTGTTCTTTAGTAGCTTTATCGTCATCAAGAAGTGATTTTCCAGCTGCAATTGCATTTTCGTAATTAGTAATTACATCTTCTTTTGCATTTTTGTATGCTTCAGATTCACGAACAGTCTTTTCTTGAGCTATTTCTTTTTTAATAGCTTCCTTTGTTTCTTCAAGTGTAAGAGCAGCTTTTTCTTCTTTTTCTGAAACTAGTAGAACAGTGTTATTTGTTTTGTCAAAGTCAACACCAAATCCAAGAGCTTCACCAAGATCTCTCAATTTGTAATAATTGCTATCATCAATTTTGTAAGCAGTAGCAGTAAGAGCTTTATCTCCAACTAAAACTTTATCATTAGTAAGCATACCCTTAGATTCAGCTTTAACTTCTTTTTGATCAGATTCAGTAACTTTGTAGTCGCCGCCTTTAGTTAAAGTAACAACATCATCTTTGTATTCAACGCCAAATTTTGCTTTAGTGTCTTTTAATACGCTAGCTAAATCTCTTAATTTGAAGTAATTGTAACCCTCAATATTGTATCCGTAGATAACAACATCTTTACCGTCAAGTTTAACTTTTTGTGTAGTAGCTTTAACGTCAACAGTTTTAGTTTCTTCTACTTTTTTATCTGCTTTAAGACCAAGTTGTTTAACTGCATCTTTAAGATTGAAAAGCTCGTTTTCAAATTGTTCTTTAGTAGCTTTGTCGTCATCAAGAAGTGATTTTCCAGCTGCAATTGCATTTTCGTAATTAGTAATTACATCATCTTTTGCATTTTTGTATGCTTCAGATTCACGAACAGTCTTTTCTTGAGCTATTTCTTTTTTAATAGCTTCCTTTGTTTCTTCAAGTGTAAGAGCAACTTTTTCTTCTTTAACTTCAGCCTTAGCTTCAGTCGTAGCTTCTTTAGCATCTTTTACAATTTTTTCTGCCTTAGTAGGTTCTTTAACTTCAGCCTTAGCTTCAGTAGTTGCAAAAACAGGGCTTGCTGTAGATAGAAGCATAACTCCTGCTAAAGATAGTGATATAATTTTCTTATTCATTTTTATTCCTCCTAAAAATATAAGTTAAATTTATTATACAAGAAATCTATTGGAAATCAATTACAATTCAATTACAATCTGTTAAATCTAGATTTATTTTTATATTCTTAATAAGTTTGTAATATTAATTATTGGTAAAACATTAGTAAAATATAAGTTTTATCGACAATTTCACTTATCTAGATTAAATTTACCAATGAATTTGATATATAATTTTTAATAATAGTGCTTAAATTTTCTGCAATTGACTTAAAAGACAAGTCTTTATAAATTACGTTTATAGTTGCATAATTCCCCTCTATTTCTATAAATTCACAACAAGAAGTTGAGTTTATCATTTTAATAGATGAACCATAAATAAAAGTTACGCCCTTGTTTGCCCTTACAAAACTGACAGAATCCATAATGCTTGATGTTAGCTTAATTTTTTGTGGATAAAAATTAGTAAATTTAAAAATATCTTCAACAGATTTTCGCAAATTTTTTTGAGGTTTTAACAGGAAAAAAGTTTCATTAGAATAATCTTCTAGTTTATCCTTGCCTTTGTAGTAAATTGCCTTTGGTATCATGAGGTAGATCTTGTCATTTAGTGAATAAATGGAACTTAGCTTGCTATTATTTATATTTCTATTAGTTATAAATAAATCAATTTCATTTTTTATTAGTGCATCTTCAAAGGAAGTAGAATCATATTTTGTAAGGCTTAATTCTAAATTTGGATAGAGCTGCGTTAACTTTGGAAGGATATTTGGAATAATATATTGAGACATAAAAGTTAGTGCACCTATGCGAAGATAAGAATCTTTTAAATTATTTGATTCTTTGATTTTTTCCTTCATTTCTTTTTCAAGGTCTTCAAACTTTTCTATGTATTCAAATAAAATTTTACCTTCCTTAGTTAAATAAAGGGGGGATCTTGATCTTTCAAAAACTTTAAAGCCAAGTTCATCTTCGATTTGTTTTAGTGACCTGCTTAAATTAGGTTGAGCAGTGTATAATATTTCAGAGGCTTTGCTTATGTTATTGTATTTTTCAATAGTTTTTAAAATATTAATTTTTTTATTATCTAGCATTATATCACCATGGATATTATATCATAAATTATATAATAACTATAGCATATTATGTATTTGCTGTATTAAAGCAAGGCGTGATAATATCAATTTAAGGATAATGAAAATGTTTACTTATTATTTTCATATCTAGCTGTAATTGGTTTTATATTTTATTATTAATGAGGTGTTTTATGGAAAAAGTAAAGAAAAAGAAAGTTCCCCACACATTGGTAATTCTTTTAGTAATTATACTGTGTGCAGTTGCATTAACTTGGATTATTCCAGCTGGTGCTTATGAAAGGGTGGAAAATGCTCAAGGTGTAAAAGTAATCGATCCCGAAACTTTTCACTACATAGAAAAAAGTCCAGTAAATCCTTTGAAGATTTTTAATATTGGATTAGATGGATTTAAAAAAGCTGCAACTTTGATATATTTAATATTATTTTCAGGAGCGTCTTTTAACATCATTACAAGAAGTGGAGCATTACAATCTCTTATAGGGGTAGTATCAAAGAAGACTGAAAGCAAAGAATATCTATTTATTCCAATCTTAACTTTTATATTTGGACTTATATGTACGACTCAAGGTGTTAATACTTTTATAGGATTTGCTCCAATAATGGTCATGATTTCCTTGGCAATGGGATTTGATTCAATTGTGGGAGCTTCAATAATTTTACTTGGAGGAGCAGTTGGATTTTCAACGGGTACATTAAATGTAAACACGACAATAGTTGCACAAGAAATTGCAGGGCTTCCGCCTTATTCAGGATTAAGTTACAGAGCATTTTGTTTTCTAGTTTTTTATATAGTAACAAATTTGTATTTAGTAAAATATGCCCTAAAAGTTAAAAAGAGTCCAGAACTAAGTCCTATGTATGAAATAGACAAAATAAGAATCAAAGACACTGATTCTCATGACGAATTTAATTCTCCAATGAATGGAAGAAAGTGGCTAGTTATTTTAACTTTATTTGCTGCATTAGGAGTCATAGTTTATGGCGGAGTAAAATTAGAGTGGAAGTTAGAAGAAACGGCAGTAGTATTTATTTGGCTATCTATTATCGCAGGACTTGTGGCAGGATTTAATCCATCACAAATAGCAAAATACTTTGTTGAAGGTGCTAAAAAAATGGTGGGAGCTGCTCTTATAATCGGGCTTGCAAGAACAGTTTCAGGAGTTCTTGATGCAGGCAATATTATGGATACAAGTATCCACGCAATGACAGGTTGGCTTAACTTTTTCCCACAACTATTAAAGGGACCTGTTATGTTTATTGTAAATATAATAGTAAATATGTTTATAACATCAGGTAGTGGACAAGCAGCAGCAATTATGCCAATATTTGCACCACTTGCAGACACAATTGGAATTACAAGACAAGCGGCAGTTTTAGCTTTCAACTTTGGCGATGGATTCTGTAATTATATCCTTCCAACATCAACGGCTTTAATGGGAATTTTAGGTGCAACAGATATTCCATACGACAAGTGGATGATATTTATGGGCAAATTATTTGGAATTTGGGTTTTAGTAGGATCGATATTGATGATTGGAGCTCAAGTCATTCATTTAGGACCTATGTAAAGGAGAAAAATGAAAAATTTAGTAGTAGAAGAAATAGATAAAATAAAAGAAAAATTATTTGAAATGTCAGATGAAATCTACGACAAGCCAGAATTATGTTTTGAAGAACACTTTGCAAGCAATCTACTAGAAGATTATCTTGAAGAAAAGGGCTTTGTTGTAGAAAGAGGCTTGGGAAGCCTTGACACAGCTTTTAGAGCAAAATATTCTAAGGGCGATGCAAAATACAATATTGGACTTTTATGTGAATACGATGCACTTCCCATGGGTCATGGTTGTGGACATCAAATGCAAGGACCTTCAATAATTGGTGCCGCAGTAGCTATAAAAAATGCTGTAAAAAATCTCCCCTTTAATTTAATCGTCTATGGAACTCCAGCCGAAGAAGGTGGCGGCGGAAAGATGATAATGTTAAAGGAAGGATATATAAAAGACATCGACATAGCTCTTATGATGCATGCTGGGCCAGCTACGCAAGTAGATGTAAAGTCAATGGCATTGTCATCAAGATTTGTAAAATTTTTTGGGAAATCATCTCACGCAGCATTGAAACCAGAAGATGGTAGATCAGCCTTTGATGCATTGTTACTGACATTTCAAGGATTAGAATTTTTAAGAGAGCATGTAAAAGAGGATACTAGAATGCACTACACAGTACAAACACTTCCAGGACCTGCAAATGTAGTTCCAAGTGAAGCAGAAGGGCACTTCTCTTTGAGATCTTATAATTCAAAATATTTAGATGAAGTTGTAGAAAGATTTGACAATATAGTAAAAGGGGCAGCTCTTATGACGGGAACAACTTATGAAATAAAAGAAGATAGAAGACTTGAATCAAAAATACCAGCCTATATTTTAAATGACTTGATAATGAAAAATGCAGAAGAACTTGGAGCACCAAGAATAAAAGGTGCAAGAGAAAAAACAGGGTCTACAGATTTTGGAAATGTAACATATCTAATGCCGGGATCCTGTGCGAGAATTGCCTTTGTACCAGAAGGCACATCATCACATTCACAAGAATTTTTAGACTTAGGGAAGGCTAAAGAAGCCCATGATTGTATAGAATATGGTGCAAAAATTATTGCAACAACAGTTTATGATTTAATTGAAGATCCAAAATTGATTGAAAAATCGATTGAAGATTTCAAAGAATACAAATCAAATATGTAATAAAAAGCTTCCTGAGAAGATCTCGGGAAGCTTTAACTTTTTACGACAAATTTATTGCCACATTCTTTACAAGTAACTCTAATTTTGCCCTTTCCCTTTGGAACTTTCATTTCTAATTTACAATTTGGACATTTTATGTACTTGTAAATTTTTCTATTATCATATTTACTTTTTGATGAAAAAAACTTTCTTCTTAAAGGATAGGTGCTGTCCAAAAACTTTTTATTTTCAGAGTATCTTGCACTTATATCACGTGAAAAAGCTCTATAATAGGAATATGATATTAAAATCAAAGCTGCAAAGGAAAGGGCAGCAGTTTTTGTAAAGAGATTAATTATTAGAAGAATTAAGGATAGAAACAAAATAAATTTGCCCAACTCATCTTGACCATATCTCCCAAGCATAAAACTTCTAATCTTTTCTTTAAAATTCAAAAAATCACTCTTTCTAAATCACAAATCTAAAACTTTTATATGTTTTTTAATTACATCTGCCGTTTCCTTTAATCTACCCATTTCTTTATCGGTTAAACTTAATTCTAGCTTTTCTTCGATTCCATCTTTTCCAATTTTTATTGGAGTTGAAATATAAAGATCTTTTAACCCATATTCACCACTTAGAAGACAAGAACCCTTTAGAACAATTTTCTCATCATTTGCTATTGCTTGGATAATGTTATTAACTGTATTTGCTATACCATATTGTGTTGAACCCTTTCCTGTAAAAATATCCCAACCACGACGGCGAGTTTCATCTTCAATTTCATCTCTATTGAAATTTTCAAAAAGTTCTGGATGTATTTCTTCGTACATATCAATAGTAAGGGAATCTATTTTTACTTGGGACCATGGGACAAACTGACTTTCACCATGTTCGCCTAAGACAGTTGCATTTATAGATTTTGGAGAGATGCCAAGTTTATTTGCAATTATAACTTCTAATCTTGCACTGTCAAGAGCAGTACCAGATCCAATTACTCTTTTTTCATCAAAACCGGAAACTTTATAAATTTCATAAGTAATAATATCGACGGGATTTGTAACAACTACAAAAATTCCTTTGAAACCTGCATTAACAATCCTCTTTGTAAAATTTGCAACTTCCCTTTTATTTCCCTCAAGTTCTTGAAGTCTGTCTTTTTCTGGAATTTTGCCAGTACATACTACGACAACATCCCTGTCTTTCATATCTTCATATTCTCCAGCTCTAAATTTCACATCCTTTGGGTAAAAAGGTCTTCCGTCATTAAGATCAATTGCTTGAGAAATGGCTTTTTCTTTTATTATATCATTTAAAATAACATCAGTTGCTATCCCTCTTAAAGCAGAAGTATAAGCAACAATTTCTCCAACAGATCCCGCTCCAATTATTCCTAGTTTCATCTTTTTCCTTCCTTATCAGTTCCTTTGGATTACAGATTTTAGATTTTTAAAAATCATACAAAATTTATCTAAATTTAAAAAAATCCATTTAATCTTAATAAATCCGCTTATCTTTTAATTTCATATTATAATACATTAAAAATAAAAATAAAATTAAAATTTATGTAAATTGTAAAAAGTTTATAAAATTTTTATAAAAAAGTATTGACAAAATTTTATTTGGTGCGTATAATATATTTTGTTGTTAAAACTTCATGCGGGAATGGCGGAATTGGCAGACGCGCTAGACTTAGGATCTAGTTCCAACGGAGTGGGGGTTCAAGTCCTCTTTCCCGCACCATCAATATCCACACAGTCTAACATTTTTAGTTGGACTGTTATTTTTTTGTCTTTATAGATTATTTTGTCGATAAAATCTTTTAAAATATTGAGAAAGTTGGCGAAAACATATAATTATAAATATTTACAATTCAATTACATTTATAACAATCTACTAAAATATCTTTTTTAAAATTTTCTATGGAGTATAATATAAAGGTAATGGGAGGAATCATGAGGAAGACATTTAAAATATTTTTTGCATTTATAATTATAATTTTAATTTTCATATATATTTCGGGATTGTATTTTTTTAGAGATAGATTTATGCCGAGAACTTACATCAATGGATACGATTTTGGACTTACGAAAATTTCTGAATTTGAGAAAAATTATAGCGAACTTTCTAAAAATTTTGTGTTAGATATTGTCGCAAAGGACAAGAAAAATAACGACAAAATCACAGCAGAAGAAATAAAATTTGAAGATAATATTGGCGGTGGATCTATAAAACAAACTCCGCTTTATTGGCCAGTGGCATCTTTAGTCGACAAAAAATATCAGTTGGACACAAATTTAAAATATGATGATGTGGCACTTACTGAAAGACTAAATAATTTAAATCCAGTTAAAAACGAATCAATTCATTCTAAAGATGCGAAAGTTGTTTTTGACAAGGGTGAATTTAAGGTAGAGAAAGAAGTTCATGGAGATTTCGTAAAGCAGGCTGAATTAAGAAGGGCAATAATATCTCATTTCGCAGACAAAAAAGAAAAGTTAAATCTTGAAAAAGAAAATCTTTATATAGAACCAAGCATTATAGCTGATAGCCAGTACATCAAAAATCAATTGGAATCCTATAAAAATCTTTTTACAAAGAAAATAATTTTTGACTTTGACGATAGGAAAGAGGAAGTTACGGGACAGAGTATTATAGCAATGTACTCAAAATCTGATGATGGAACACTTGTTATTGATGAAAACAAAGTTGCGAAATTTGTGGAAAATCTTGCAGCAAAGTACGACACTTTTAGAACTTCAAGAATTTTTAACACAACTGGCATTGGCAAGGTAAAAGTCGATGGGGGAATTTATGGTTGGTTGACAGATAGGCCAAAGACAAGAGCTGAAGTTATTGCGGCACTGAATAAAGATGAAGTTGTTACAATAAAACCAATTTATAGACAAGATGCAGTTTCAAGAACAGTAAACGATATAGGAAACACTTATATTGAAGTGGATCTTGCGAGACAAAAGTTATGGTATTACAACAAGGGCAATCTTGAGTTAGAAACTAATATAGTTTCGGGAAATCCAACTCTTGGAAATGGAACGCCAACGGGTACAGATAGAATTTGGTCTCGTGAAAGAGACAGATTTCTAACGGGAGAAAATTATCGTTCTAAGGTAAATTATTGGCTTCCAATAAATTGGTCTGGAATAGGACTTCACGATGCGACATGGAGATCAAACTTTGGAGGAAATATTTATTTATCTAGTGGATCTCATGGCTGTATAAATATTCCACCAGCAGTTATGAAAAATCTTTTTGACAAAACTTTTAATGGAATGCCAGTTATAGTTTATAATTCAGCAACGCAAAAAGTTCCTGATACAATAGCTACACAGGAAGGGACACAAACAAATCAAGGACAGGTACAATGACAATTATAAAAGTCAATTGATAATTAATATAGATTGAACATAAAATCCTTGCAAAAAATTTAACAAGTGTTATAATTAATTTAAGAAATAAATAATAATTTTAAATCTTCAGGGAAGGGTGCAAATCCCAACCGGCGGTAAAGTCCGCGAGCGAAAGCCGAATTGGTGAGATTCCAATACCGACAGTAGAGTCTGGATGAGAGAATGATTTAAACTTTCACACCCCGAAGGTTCGGGGTTTTTTTATGCCCCAACAGGAGGTAAAATGAATAAAGTAAACTCAAGCACAATGATAAGAACGAAAGACATGACAAAAATTGGAATGTTATCTGTAATTGGTTTTATATTAATGTATTTTCAATTGCCACTTACCTTTGTAGCACCACCATTTATGAAGCTAGATATATCAGATTTGCCAGTTCTCCTTGGTGCCTTTACTATGGGACCAGTTTTTGGAATAATAATTGCAGCATTGAAAAACATTCTTGCATTAATATTTAAGGGAACAATTACAGCGGGCGTTGGCGAACTATCAAACTTTATAGTTTCAGCAACTTTTGCTTTTGTATCAAGCTATATTTATAGAAAACATAAAACATATAATTGGGCAGTTGTCTCACTAACAGTAGGAGTTCTTTTTATGACAGTACTTGCCATGATGTCAAATTACTTTATAGTATTTCCACTTTATGGCAAGGTAATGCCAATGGAAGCTATAATAGCAATGGGTTCAGCCATAACATCGAAAATCACAGGACTTTTTACAATGATGATTTATTCTGTGCTACCTTTTAATTTAATTAAGGGATTTACAACATCAGCTGTGATGATGTTAGTTTATAAAAAAGTTAGCCCATTATTTAAAAACTAATTGGTTTTTAATAAAGTTTATGCAAGTTGTCTTTTGACAACTTGTTTTTTTGTCTTCATATAATATAATTTAATCAAAAGGAAAAGGAGAGGTATAAAAATGAAAATTTTATGTGCAGGTCCAACATCAATCGACGATGAAGTAATGGCATTAATGGGAAAATCTTTTACAAACCCAGACATCGATCCCGAGTATGAAAAAATACATAGGAGAGTGGAAAGAAAGATATCTAAACTTTTAAAGACGGAAGCAACTTCTTTTATAATGCTTGGAGAAGGCATGATTGGACTTGAAGCAGCTATATGCAACCTAGTGGAAGCAGGAGATAGAGTGCTTGTGCTAAACAATGGAGTTTTTGGAGCAGGTTTTGCCGATTTCGTAAAATTTTATGATGGTGTAGCACAAATTTATGAAGATGACTTTAGGCGTGGTTTTGATATAGAAAAATTAAAAAATTTTTTAGCAAAGGATCACGACTTTAAAGTTGCTACAATGGTGCATTGTGAAACTCCATCAGGGATAACAAATGATGTAAAGAGCATTTGCAACCTACTAAATTCCTACGGAATACTCACAGTTGTAGACACGGTATCAGGCATGGGTGGAGAAGATTTTGATTTTGACGATTATAAAGTGGACATAGCAATTGGCGGAAGTCAAAAATGTATATCAGCACCTACTGGGCTAACACTTGTAACAATATCTAAAGATGCAAAAAAGGTGATAGCAAATAGAAAAAAACCAGTGCCAAGCTACTACATGAATTTTTTAAACTATTATGATTATTCCGACGGGTTTGCCTTTCCCTATACAATGAATGAAAATCTAACTTATGCATTAGATCTTGCGCTTGATAAGCTCTTTGAAAGGGACTCTGTAGCGTTACACAAAAATACGCAGAAGTAACTAGAAAAATATTTGAAGATGCAGGTTTTGAACTTTATGCAAAGGATTCAAGAGCTAATACATTAACGGCAGTAATGGTGCCAGAAGGTTTTATAGCAGAAGACATATTAGAAGCATTGAGAAAAAGGGGAATACTAATATCAAAGGGAGCAGGAAATATCTTTGAAAAAGTTTTTAGAATAGGGCATATGGGAAATAATATCTCTTATGAAAATTTCTTGGAACTTTATGAAAAGCTAGATGAAGTGTTTAAAGAACTTGGCATTAAAACGAAAATTTCTTTGAAAAAAGAATTTGAAAAATTAATGGAAAAATAAAATTTTAATCTCTCTATTTAATTCAATAATTAGAAAGATTGTAGCAAAATCCATAGTTTATAAAAGAAAAGAAATATTATTTTGAGATAAATTTAAACTCCATGTTCCTTTAAGGTTTATTATTTATCTTCTTTAATGATATAATGAATTTAATAATACTTTGAGGTGTTTTATGGATTTTAATATAAATGAAGATTTGGGAGATTTTTTTTATGACGAGCCAATGCTAAATCATACATCCTTTTGTGTTGGTGGGCCTGCTAAGTTGTTGATAAAGCCAAAGGACGAGGATTCCCTGGTTGAAATTATAAAGGAAATTAAAAGAAATAATTATAAATTTTATATTCTTGGAAATTGCACAAATGTAATTGTAAAGGACAATGGATTTGATGGCATTATTATTAAACTTAAAAACAAGTTAAGGGATATAAAAAAAGTTGGAAATACAGAAATTTATGCAGGTGCTGGAGTGAGCCTAAAAAAAGTGAGTGAATTTGCAATGGAAAATTCTTTAACGGGTCTTGAATTTGCACATGGCATACCTGGTTCTCTAGGCGGTGGTGTTGTCATGAATGCTGGTGCCTACGATGGCGAGATGAAAAATGTGATTAAAAGCGTGAGACTTCTTGATGAAAATTTAAGGATTATTGAACTCTCAGGCGAAGACATGAATTTTTCTTATAGGCATTCTTTAGTACAAGAAAGGGATTTAATTGTTCTAGGAGCAACCTTTGCTCTTTCCCATGGCGACAAAGATGAGATAAAAGAAAAGTATGAGGAATTTGACAGAAGGCGTGCAGAGAAACAACCTCTCGACAAGCCTTCAGCGGGTTCAACTTTTAAGAGGCCAAAGGGATATTTTGCCGGGAAACTAATTGATGATTCTGGTCTCAGAGGATTTACTCACAATGGTGCAGGTATTAGTGAAAAACACTGTGGATTTGTTGTGAATAAAGACAATGCAAGTGCAAAAGATGTCCTTGAAACTATTGAAATTGTGCAAAAAGTTGTGCAGGATAAATTCGGCGTAAAGATGGAGCGAGAAGTTAAAATCATTGGTGATTGATTTGAATTTTGGTGATTAAATGGAACTTATAATTATTACTGGGATGAGTGGATCGGGCAAGTCCTATGCTCTAGATGTTTTTGAAGATTTGGGATATTATGCAATGGATAATCTAGCGCCAGCGCTACTTCCAAAATTTTGTGAAATGGCTCTAGATGCAAAGAACAAAAACTTTGATAAAGTTGCTGCTGTTGTCGATCTTAGAAGCGGGGAGTTTTTTAATTCTTTTTTCTCTGCCTGTGAAGATTTAAAGGGAATGAATGTAAAGACTAAGCTTTTATTCCTCTACGCAGACATGGAAACTATTATTGCAAGATATAAGGAACTTAGAAGACCTCATCCAATGAGTAGTTCCATTGTCCAAGGTTATAAATTTGAAGAAAAGACCCTTGAAAAAGTAAAAAAAGATGCCGATTTTGTAATTGATACAACGGGTCTTTCTACTAAAAATTTGAGAACACAACTTATGGCATTTATATCTTATGATGAAAAGGATAATTTTGCTATTGAAGTTTCTAGTTTTGGTTATAAAAGAGGAATTTTAAAAGATGCTGACATTGTTTTAGATGTTAGATTTTTGCCAAATCCTTTTTATGTCGAAGAACTAAAAAGTTTAAATGGCAAAAGCGAAGAAGTAAAAAATTATGTAATGAAAAGGGATGTTACAAAAGAGTTTATCAAAAAGACTATTGATTTACTTGAATTTTTGATTCCAAATTATATGGCGGAGCAAAAGAGGGTCCTTACAATTGGAATTGGTTGTACTGGTGGCTTTCATAGATCAGTAGTAATTGCTGAAGAAATTGGAAGAATTTTGAAAGAGGAATATAAATCTACTTATATATCTCACAGAGATATGGAGAAAAATTTATGGAAAAAAAGATAGCAGTTCTTGGTGGAGGTACAGGAATCTCCACTATTTTGCGTGGACTAAAACATCATACAAAAAACATTTCTGCAATTGTATCTATGTCTGATGACGGAGGCGGAAGTGGAATTTTGAGAGAAGAACTTAATATTTTGCCACCAGGTGATGTAAGGAGATGCCTCATAGCACTTTCAAACACCGATGAAACTTTAAAAGACTTATTAAATTATAGATTTAATTCAGGAACTTTAAAAAATCAAAATGTTGGAAATATTTTGATTGCAGCCTTGACTGATATTTTTGGATCCTTTGATAGGGCTCTTATCGAAATGAGCAGTGTATTTAATGTTACTGGGAAAATTATACCTGTTACCTTAGACGAAACTCATCTAGTGGCAGAATTTCTTTCTAAAGACAAAGTTGTTGGTGAGTCTTATATCCCGAAAATGTGTTATAGACTTAATACTAAAATCGAAAAAATGAGCATGATTCCTCATTACCCAAGGGCAAACAAAGAGGCTTTAAGGGCGATTTTAGATGCCGACATAGTAATTATTGGACCCGGTTCACTTTACACATCTATTATTCCAAATTTTTTGATTGCAGGAATAGATGAAGCATTAAGAGATACAAAGGCTCATGTAATTTATATTGCCAATGCAATGACACAAAGGGGAGAGACAAAAAATTATTCATTAAAGGATCATTTCGATGCAATTTTAAAACATTCAAATTATGAATTTATAGACGAAGTAATTGCCAACGACTTTAGAGCAACTAATGATGTATATCAGTATTATTATACTAAAGAAGAATCCACGCCAATTTTTGCAACAGATGATGACAGGACTTATTTCAAAGAGAAAAATGTAGAGTTAACTGAGGGAGACTTTATCGAAATAAAGGATGGATTTATTAGACATGATGGAAACAAAATAGGAGCCAGTATTTTTAAAGCTTCATTGTTGTAAAAAAAATTATAAAATGATATGATTTATTTGTTAAAGGAGGATACAATGAGGAAATATAGAAAGACAGAACATATAGAAAACTTTCTTCGCTCCACTTATGTCGGCGATGCACTTTTTTCTGATATCTTTTTGTATAATGACTCTATTCCAGAGATAAATTACGACGAAATTGATACAAGTGTTGATTTTTTAAATAAAAGAGTAAAATTCCCATTAATGATTAATGCCATGACAGGTGGCAGCAATCTTTCAGAGGAAATAAATAGAAATCTTGCAAATGTTGCATTAGAATTTGACTTGCCAATGGCTGTTGGTTCACAGACAATTGCACTAGAAGATGAGGATTCTAGAAAATCCTTTGAAATAGTAAGAGAAATTATAAAAGACGGGATTGTAATCTCAAATTTAAGTGGTTTTTCAAGTGTTGAAGACGCTAAAAAAGCTATAGAACTTTTGCGAGCAGATGCAATTCAAATTCATTTAAACCCTGCACAAGAATTGGTTCAAACAGAAGGGGAAAGAAATTTTTGTGGAATACTTAAAAATGTTGAAGAAATCGTAAAAAAATCTGAAGTACCAGTTATAGTAAAAGAAGTTGGATTTGGTATGTCTCCAAAAACTGTAAAAAAATTATATGACATAGGAGTTAGATATGTGGACATATCTGGCTATGGAGGTACAAACTTTTTTGAAATAGAAAACCTAAGAGACCCAAACTCCGATATATCAGATTTATTTTCATGGGGAATACCTACTGCTTTGTCGCTAATAGAAGCAAAAAGACTTAACCTAAAAGATTTATGTATAATTTCTGCAGGTGGATTAAAAAATTCTATGGACATAGTAAAAAGTATAGTAGCAGGAGCTTCTATGGCTGCAATTAGTGGAGAAGTACTTTCTTATATCGTTCGTGGCGGTTATGAATATACATTAAAATATGTCGACGGAATAATCGAAAAAACAAAGATGTTAATGATGCTTTCAGGTGCAAAAAACATAGCTGAATTACAAAAAGTTGACTATAAAGTTACTGGAAAGCTAAAAGAATTATTGGAGGGCTAAATGAAATTTCTAAAAAAAGAAGAATTCAAAGATTCAAAATGGTCTGCGGGAGTTACTACAGAAGTTTTTATATACCCAGAAAATGCAAGTGTTGGCGAAAAAAATTTTGATTTTAGAATATCCAGTGCAACTTGTAATGAAAAAGTTTCAAATTACACACCTTACAAAGGATTTAACAGATATATCACGCCAATAGATAATGTGATGAACATAGAAACTGCTGGTGAAAAGTTCAAATTAAACCCCTTTGAAGTTTTATTCTTTAATGGAGATGATGATACAAAATCATCAGGCGATGTTAGAGATTTTAACTTAATTTATAAAAAAGGACTTGAAGCAAAAATGTATGCCCTAAACATCAACAACTTTGAATTTACCACAAGAGCTCGAGCAGTAATATTTAATTATGACGCAAATTTAAAAGTAGATGAAAAAGCTTTTGAGAAATTTTCTGCAATATATCTTGAAGGGGAAAAAGTTGAGATAAAGGGAATAGGAAAAATTATAATTTGTGAATTTTAATTTAATATTTAATTTGATGACCAAGACCCTCTTAACAAATAGTTTAGTAGAGGGTTTTACTTTTTTAAACCGACCTTAAAAATTTTGAACCTAGCATACATTATAGAAAAGCTGTTGTTTAAAGCAAAGGCGGCATTTATATTGAATTTTGGGAGTGTAGCTATTGAAGAAAAACAAAAACTTAAAATTTATTGCTACTATACTTTTCCTATTTGTTGGATTTTTATTTGTTGACGAAAATTTTATTCAACATGATAGTAACTATAATGAAAGTTTTTTAAATAAAATTGAAGAATTTCTGGATATTTTTGGGAATGAATATGAAGTAACTGCTAATAGTCCCTACTATAAAATAGACAAGAATCCACCACAGTTTTCAGAAGACGATTTAAAAATGAGTCCTGATTTTTCAAATTACTCGGAATTAGATGAACTCAATAGAGTTGGACAAGCCAATGCCCTTATTGGGCCAGACTCCATGCCAAAGGCTCCAAGAGGAGATATTTCAAAAGTTTATCCAACTGGTTGGCATCAAAAATTTTATAAATTTGTGGATGGTGGAGCAGTTTACAATAGATGTCACTTAATCGCATATCAGTTAACGGGAGAAAATGACAATTGGAAAAATCTAATGACGGGTACGAGATCATTTAATACTAAAGGAATGCTTCCCTTTGAAAACTCTGTTGCAAATTATATAAGAGACACTGGGAAAAAGGTTAGATATAGAGTAACGCCGATTTTTGTCGATGACGAATTAGTGGCACGTGGTGTAATTATGGAAGCCTATAGCATTGAAGATGGAGGCAAAAAAATTAACTTCAGAGTTTTTGTAAGAAATATTGAAGAAGGCGTAAAAATAGACTATAAAACTGGAAGGACAAAAATTGATAAAAATAATATTATTAAATAATAAGAAAAATTTTAAAAAGCCCACTGTGGCTTTTATTTTTATGTATTTATAATAGTTGATTTTTGCAAAATAATAAAGTTTGATAAAAATCATAAGACTTATTGACAGTTGTATAACTTGTGTTATAATGCTTAAAGCAAAAAAAGGAGAGTATTATGAGACTTAGAAAAAAACATTTTGCAATCCCTGAAATGCGTGAAAATCCTTATGTATTTTTTGACGGACAAAAAAATAAAGGAAAATGGAGTGAAGTTTTTGGCAACGACAATCCAATTTATCTTGAAATAGGCGCAGGAAAGGGTACATTTACTATAGAGTCAGCAAAGAGAAATAAAGATATAAATTATATAATGGTGGACATTGAAACTAATGCCCTTATTTACGCAACTAGAAAAATTTTAGATGAAGATTTAACAAATGTAAGGGCAATGCCGATAAATGCGGAAAATATTTTAGATTATTTTGACAAAGAAGAGATAAGTAGAATCTATATAAATTTTTGCAATCCTTGGCCAAAACTAAAACATAAAAAGAGAAGATTAACTTATCCGAGATTTTTGGAAAAATATAAAATAATATTAAGGCCAAAATCACAGATATATTTTAAGACAGATGACCTAGAGCTATTTGAAGAGAGTCTCGATTACTTTAAGGACTGTGGCTTTTCTACATTAGTAGAAGATTTTGATATGAAACTCGATGAATATCCACAAAATATAGTGACAGAATATGAAAGAAAATTTAGAAAATTAAATCAAAAAATAAAATTTGGCGTATTCGAGCATTATGTTAACTAGTATTTATTTTTAATTGACAATAAACCATGTAAAACATATAATTACTTCAGGAGCTGAAGAGATGGATATTATTGAATTAAAAGAAAAAGTAAAAAAAGGATATGTTATAACAAGGGATGAAGCTATTGAAGTTTATAATAGCGATTATGTTAAGTTGACAGAAGCTGCAGACGAAATTAGAGAGTACTTCTGTGGTAACGACTTTGATGTTTGTACCATAATAAATGCAAAGAGTGGCAGATGTTCTGAGAATTGCAAATTTTGTGCACAATCAGCACATTACAACACAAATATAAAAGAATATGATCTATTAGATGAAGAAACAATTGTAAAGGACGCTCTAGATAAATACAACAGAGGTATTCCAAGATACTCAATGGTAGCAAGTGGAAAGGGACTAACTCCAAAAGACATAGACAAAGTATGCAGCATTACTAGAAAAATATATGAAAAAGCACCAGACATTAAAATATGCCTGTCAGGAGGTATAATTTCTGAAGAATCCTTTGAAAAACTAAAAGATGCAGGAATAAAAAGAATACACAATAACCTTGAAACATCAAGGAAATTTTTCCCGGAAATATGCACAACACATACTTATGATCAAAAGATTGAGACAATAAAAGCAGCGCAAAAAGCGGGAATGGAAATATGTTCAGGTGGATTAATAGGACTTGGAGAAGATTATGAAGACAGAATAGACATGGCATTAGAACTAAGAAAATTAAAGGTACACTCCCTTCCAGTAAACTTACTTAATCCAATAAAAAACACACCCTTAGAAAACAATCAACCACTTTCTATGGAAGAAGTAAATAGAACTTGTGCCACATTTAGATTTATTCTCCCTAAAGCTTTAATTAGACTAGCTGGAGGAAGAGCTTTAATGGAAGACTTTGGCACATCAACATTAAAATCAGGAGCAAATGCTGCAATATCTGGAGTACTTCTAACAACAAAGGGAATAAGCATAGAAGAAGACATGGAAAGATTTAAAGAACTAAACTATAATGTAAAAGCAGTGTAAAAGAAATCAGTAAATATTTATAAGAAAATACTTGACATAAAAAAATAAAAGTAGTAACATATAACAGCTGTAATCAATTCAGCTGTTATTTTTTAAAAAAAATTAAAATAAAAAACCAAAAAACAGTTGACATTAAAAAAATAAGATGCTAAACTATAATAGTTGTATCGCAATACAGCAAACTTTTGTAAAAGTTGAGTAAAAAAGAATTTGAAAAAATGTAAAAAAATACTTGACAAAAAAATCTTACAAGAGTACAATAAATAAGCTACTTCAAAAGAGTAGCGAGAAACATGATAATTAAATAGTGTGAAGATAAAAGATTCATAAAGAATCAAGATTCGTAAAAGAATCACAAAGCAAACCAGAAATTCGTTTAGTTGAAAAAACAAATGAGTCATACAAATTTTAATTGAGAGTTTGATCCTGGCTCAGGACGAACGCTGGCGGCGCGCTTAACACATGCAAGTCGAGCGATGAAATTTTAGCAACTTTCTTCGGGGAGAAGCAAAAATGGATTAGCGGCGGACGGGTGAGTAACACGTGAGTAACCTACCTTAGACATTGGGATAGCCTCGGGAAACTGGGATTAATACCAAATAAAATCATAGAAGCACATGCAACAATGATCAAAACTCCGGTGGTCTAAGATGGACTCGCGTCCCATTAGCTAGTTGGTAAGGTAAAGGCTTACCAAGGCGACGATGGGTAGCCGGCCTGAGAGGGTGAACGGCCACATTGGAACTGAGAAACGGTCCAAACTCCTACGGGAGGCAGCAGTGGGGAATATTGCACAATGGAGGGAACTCTGATGCAGCGACGCCGCGTGAACGAAGAAGGCTTTCGAGTCGTAAAGTTCTTTTATATGGGAAGATAATGACGGTACCATAAGAAAAAGCCCCGGCTAACTACGTGCCAGCAGCCGCGGTAATACGTAGGGGGCTAGCGTTGTCCGGAATCACTGGGCGTAAAGGGTTCGCAGGCGGAAATGCAAGTCAGGTGTAAAAGGCAGTAGCTTAACTACTGTAAGCATTTGAAACTGCATATCTTGAGAAGAGTAGAGGTAAGTGGAATTTTTAGTGTAGCGGTGAAATGCGTAGATATTAAAAAGAATACCGGTGGCGAAGGCGACTTACTGGGCTCATTCTGACGCTGAGGAACGAAAGCGTGGGTAGCAAACAGGATTAGATACCCTGGTAGTCCACGCTGTAAACGATGAGTGCTAGGTGTCGGCAGAAGTCGGTGCCGCAGTTAACACAATAAGCACTCCGCCTGGGGAGTACGTGCGCAAGCATGAAACTCAAAGGAATTGACGGGGACCCGCACAAGCAGCGGAGCATGTGGTTTAATTCGAAGCAACGCGAAGAACCTTACCAGGGCTTGACATACTGAGGACAAGTATAGAGATATACCGTCTTCTTCGGAAGCCTCAATACAGGTGGTGCATGGTTGTCGTCAGCTCGTGTCGTGAGATGTTGGGTTAAGTCCCGCAACGAGCGCAACCCTTATCTTTAGTTGCCAGCATTTAGGATGGGGACTCTAAAGAGACTGCCGATGACAAATCGGAGGAAGGTGGGGATGACGTCAAATCATCATGCCCTATATGTCCTGGGCTACACACGTGCTACAATGGGAGGTACAAAGGGAAGCGAAATAGAGATATTAAGCAAACCTCAAAAAGCCTCTCTCAGTTCGGATTGTACTCTGCAACTCGAGTACATGAAGATGGAGTTGCTAGTAATCGCAGATCAGAATGCTGCGGTGAATGCGTTCCCGGGTCTTGTACACACCGCCCGTCACACCATGGGAGCTTGTAATACCCGAAGCCTGTGAGCAAACCGCAAGGGAGCAGCAGTCGAAGGTAGGATAAGTGACTGGGGTGAAGTCGTAACAAGGTAGCCGTATCGGAAGGTGCGGCTGGATCACCTCCTTTCTAAGGAAAAAGCTTCACACTATTTTAATTATATATGGACCTGTAGCTCAGCTGGTTAGAGCGCACGCCTGATAAGCGTGAGGTCGGTGGTTCGAGTCCACCCAGGTCCACCACAACTTAGTTTTACTAAGTTTTGAACCATAACAACTTAAAACTAATCAAAATTTCAAAAAAAACAATGAACTGGAAAAACAGAAATGTTTAAAACAAAGGTCAAGTTAAGAAGAGCACTAGGAGAATGCCTAGGCACCAAGAGGCGAAGAAGGACGTGACAAGCTGCGAAAAGCTACGGGTAGGAGCAAATATCCTAAGAACCGTAGATATCCGAATGGGGAAACCCACCTCGTAAGAGGTATCCCATACCCAATAAATAAGTATAGGAAGCGAACCAGGTGAACTGAAACATCTAAGTAACCTGAGGAAAAGAAAGAAAACTCGATTCCCAAAGTAGCGGCGAGCGAACAGGGAAGAGCCCAAAGTGCAGAAAGAAAAAATAGCCAGTCGAATCATCTGGGAAGAAGAACCAAAGAGGGTAAAAGTCCCGTAGACGAAAGCGAAGATATCTAGCACAAAAGAGTACCACAGAACACGAGGAATTCCGTGGGAATATGGGGGACCACCCCCTAAGGCTAAATACTACTTGGTGACCGATAGCGAACAAGTACCGTGAGGGAAAGGTGAAAAGAACCCCGAGAGGGGAGTGAAAAAGAATCTGAAACCTAGTGTTTACAAGCAGCGAAAGTAGACAAGAACTACGATCGCGTACTTTTTGTAGAACGGGCCAGCGAGTTACGATTATTAGCAAGGTTAAACATTACAGATGTGGAGCCGAAGCGAAAGCGAGTCTAAAGAGGGCAAAAGTTAGTAGTCGTAGACCCGAAACCGTGTGATCTATCCATGGGCAGAGTGAAGTTGAAGTAAAATTCAATGGAGGCTCGAACCGGGTAGCGTTTAAAAGCTATCGGATGACCTGTGGATAGGGGTGAAAAGCCAAACGAACACGGAGATAGCTGGTTCTCCTCGAAATAGCTTTAGGGCTAGCCTCTAGATAAGTGAAAAGGGGGTAGAGCACTGAATGGTCAAGGGGCATGCATATGTTACCAAGACCTATCAAACTCCGAATACCATATCACAAACTAGGGAGTCAGACTATGTGGGATGAGCTTCATAGTCGAAAGGGAAAGAGCCCAGACCATCAGCTAAGGTCCCAAAATAATAGTTAAGTGGGAAAGGATGTGGAGTTACTGAGACAACTAGGATGTTGGCTTAGAAGCAGCCACTCATTTAAAGAGTGCGTAATAGCTCACTAGTCAAGTGACTCTGCGCCGAAGATAACCGGGGCTAAACTATATACCGAAGCTATGGAACGTCAAACGTTGGTAGAGGAGCAATGTATGAAGGAAGAAGCAAAAGGCGAAAGCCATTGTGGACAACATACAAGAGAGAATGCTGGCATGAGTAGCGAGAGGTGAGTGAGAATCTCACCCGTCGAAAACCTAAGGATTCCTGAGCAAGGCTCGTCCACTCAGGGTAAGTCGGGACCTAAGGCGAGGCTGAAAAGCGTAGTCGATGGACAACAGGTGGAAAATCCTGTACCGATACAATCGTCAAAAAGGAAGTGGGGACGCAGGAGGATAATAAGAGCGCCCAGTTGGTGAGGCGTGCAAGCGCAAAGTCTGAAAAGTAGGCAAAACCGCTTTTCGAAAAAGATGAAGCGTGATGCGGATCGAAAACAAGTAGAGAAGCTTAAGACTCCACACTGCCAAGAAAAGCCACTACAAGAGAAGTATCGCCCGTACCGCAAACCGACACAGGTAGGTGAGGAGAGAATCCTAAGACGAGCGGAAAAACCTTTGTTAAGGAACTCGGCAAAATGACCCCGTAACTTCGGGAGAAGGGGAACCCCTGTAAAAGGGGGTCGCAGTGAAAAGGCCCAAGCGACTGTTTACCAAAAACACAAGTTTCTGCTAAGTTGAAAAACGAAGTATAGGAGCTGACACCTGCCCGGTGCTGGAAGGTTAAGGGAAAGAGTAAGCGCAAGCGAAGCTTAGAACTGAAGCCCCAGTAAACGGCGGCCGTAACTATAACGGTCCTAAGGTAGCGAAATTCCTTGTCGGGTAAGTTCCGACCCGCACGAAAGGTGTAACGATTTGGGCACTGTCTCAACAAAGGATCCGGTGAAATTGTAGTAGCGGTAAAGATGCCGCTTACCCACGACAGGACGGAAAGACCCCGTGGAGCTTTACTGTAGGCTGAGATTGAATTTTGGGATTAAATGTACAGAATAGGTGGGAGGCAAAGAATAAGGTACGCCAGTATCTTAGGAGCCGCCGTTGGGATACCACTCTTTTAATGCTAGAATTCTAACCTAACCCCATGAATCTGGGGAAGGGACACTCTCAGTTGGACAGTTTGACTGGGGCGGTCGCCTCCGAAAGAGTAACGGAGGCGTTCAAAGGTTCCCTCAGCACGGATGGAAATCGTGCGAAGAGTATAAAGGCAGAAGGGAGCTTAACTGCGAGACCAACAAGTCGAGCAGATGCGAAAGCAGGACTTAGTGATCCGGTGGTACCGAGTGGAAGGGCCATCGCTCAACGGATAAAAGCTACCCCGGGGATAACAGGCTTATCTCCCCCAAGAGTCCACATCGACGGGGAGGTTTGGCACCTCGATGTCGGCTCGTCTCATCCTGGGGCTGAAGTAGGTCCCAAGGGTTGGGCTGTTCGCCCATTAAAGAGGCACGCGAGCTGGGTTCAGAACGTCGCGAGACAGTTCGGTCCCTATCCGTCGTGGGCGTAGGAAATTTGAGAGGAGCTGTCCTTAGTACGAGAGGACCGGGATGGACAAACCGCTGGTGAACCAGTTGTACTGCCAAGTGCATAGCTGGGAAGCTAAGTTTGGAAGGGATAAGAGCTGAAGGCATCTAAGCACGAAGCCCCCCTCGAGATGAGATTTCCCTCGAAAGATAAGACCCCTTGAAGAAAACGAGGTAGATAGGCTCAAAGTGTAAGTGTAGCAATACATTAAGCTAGCGAGTACTAATAGGTCGAAGACTTGACCAAAAAAGAAAGGCGATTAGTTTTAAGGAAATCTGGTGAGAATAGGACAATGGACACACCTGTAACCATGCCGAACACAGAAGTTAAGCATTAGTCCGCTGATGGTACTTGGTTGGCAACGACCTGGGAGAGTAAGTTATCGCCAGAAAGGGACAAAAGTCCCAATAGTCTTAGGTAGCTCAATGGTGGAGCAACCGGCTGTTAACCGGTAGGCTGTGGGTTCGAGTCCCACCCTGAGAGCCAGTAAAAAAGATAAGCCGGGGTGGCGGAACTGGCAGACGCACAGGACTTAAAATCCTGCGGTGGTAAAACACCGTATCGGTTCGATTCCGATTCTCGGCACCAAAAAGAAGAATAGTAGCCGGGTAAAAAATGACGCGGGATGGAGCAGTCTGGTAGCTCGTCGGGCTCATAACCCGAAGGCCGGAGGTTCAAATCCTTCTCCCGCTACCATAAAAACATATGGCGGCGTAGCTCAGTTGGCTAGAGCATACGGTTCATACCCGTAGTGTCAGGAGTTCAAATCTCTTCGCCGCTACCATTTTAAAATACGGTTTGTGTTACATAAACCGCTACCATATAAGGCCCTGTGGTCAAGCGGTTAAGACACCACCCTTTCACGGTGGTATCCCGAGTTCGATTCTCGGCAGGGTCACCAGATGGACGCATAGCTCAGTTGGGAGAGCATCTGCCTTACAAGCAGGGGGTCATAGGTTCGAGCCCTATTGTGTCCACCAAAATGGCCTGGTAGTTCAGTTGGTTAGAATGCCAGCCTGTCACGCTGGAGGTCGTCGGTTCGAGCCCGATCCAGGTCGCCAATATAGTATAAATATATTATGTAAGCAAGAGATGCTGGTGTAGCTCAATTGGTAGAGCAACTGACTTGTAATCAGTAGGTTAGGGGTTCAAGTCCTCCCACCAGCTCCAAAAGACTTGTAGGGGATTTCATGGAGGAGTTCCCGAGTTGGCCAAAGGGGACGGACTGTAAATCCGTTAGCTTAGCTTTCAGTGGTTCAAATCCACTCTCCTCCACCAATAAAACTAAAAATCCTATGCGGGTGTAGCTCAGTGGTAGAGCCCCAGCCTTCCAAGCTGGTTGCGAGGGTTCGATTCCCTTCACCCGCTCCATATAAGCACCTATAGCTCAGTAGGATAGAGCAACGGACTTCTAATCCGTGTGCCGGGGGTTCGAATCCTCCTAGGTGCGCCAAACCCAATGATATTGGGGTGTAGCCAAGTCGGTAAGGCACCAGACTTTGACTCTGGCATGCGTAGGTTCGAGTCCTGCCACCCCAGCCAAATTAGTTAGACCCATTAGCTCAGTCGGCAGAGCACTTGACTTTTAATCAAGGTGTCGCGCGTTCGAATCGCGCATGGGTCACCATTTTAAAAATTTATATTTATGGAGAGGTACCGAAGTGGTCATAACGGGGCGGTCTTGAAAACCGTTAGGGTGCAAGCCCACAAGGGTTCGAATCCCTTCCTCTCCGCCATTTTTTAATCTGTGATTATCACAGATTTTTTGTTGAAAATTTAATATTTTTTAGACCCATTAGCTCAGTCGGCAGAGCACTTGACTTTTAATCAAGGTGTCGCGCGTTCGAATCGCGCATGGGTCACCATTCTAAAAGACTTTATGTTAAACATTGAGTAGACTTAAAATAAAGGCTCTATAATATTTGCTGTGAGTAATCTCTAACAGATATTATAGAGCCTATTTATATAAAGTTTATTCTACTGGTACTACTTTTAAATCCTTTGAAACGTGGTTTAAAACTTCGCAACCATCTTCTGTTATTAGCACCAAGTCTTCGATTCGTACACCAATGCCTTCGTCTAATAAATATATTCCAGGTTCAACAGAAAAAATTTGTCCAATTTCTATTATGCTATCATTTACAGATGAAACATCGCCAGCTTCGTGAGTTTCAAGTCCAATGGAGTGACCAGTTCTGTGAGTGAAATATTTTCCGTAACCCCTTTCTTCGATATAATTTCTTGCAGCTTTGTCCACATCAGACATTTTGTTGCCAGGTTTTGCCGCTGCAATACCACGAAGATTGGCTTCTTTCACGATTTCATAGATTTCTCTTGCTCTGTCACTTACCTCTCCTATGAAAACTGTGCGCGTCATGTCAGATGCGTAATTTTTATACATTCCGCCAATATCTAAAACTACGCAGTCGCCAAGCTTGCCATAAGTGTCATCTGTGGAGTGGTGAGGGTCTGCAGCTGATCTTCCGTAAGCTGTGATTGGTTCAAAGGAAACTTCTTCAATTCCATGTGATTTATATATTTCTTTTAGCTTTGCACTAAGTTGTCTTTCGTTAAGTCCCTTTGAAACCCAAGGTATAAGTTCTTCCATAACCTTGTCATTTATCATAGAAGATTCACGCATCAATTTTATTTCTTCTTTGTCCTTAATGCGTCTTACTGCGTCTACAATGTTTGAACCGTTAATGTATTTTTTGTCGGGGAAAATTTCTTGAAGGCGAAGCAAAAATTTAGCAGACCAAAACTTGTCTATGCCAATTGTCTTGTCGTCTTTAATGTATTTTGAAAGCTTTTCGATACCATCTTCAATGTCGTTATACCAAATTAGATGTGCTCCAATTTCGTCATCTTGTGGAAATAATTCGTTTATTAAAAGCTCAATGTCTCCGTCTTTATGAATGTAAAGTGCAAGGGCTCTTTCTCCAGGTTCAATTTTTTTGCCTAAAAAATAAAAAATTGCATAAGGGTCGCTTATTATCATGTGAGCCAGATTATTTTCTTCCATATTTTTTATTAGTCTATTAATTCTACTTTTGTGCATAATATCCTCCATTCTTTTTTAAAATATATCACAACTTATCTATAATATCCATTGGTAAAAATAAATTAATCTGCAGTTTCCCGCAGATTAATTTTTAGTAAGTGATTTAATTATATTTGCCACTTTTGATGGCATTAAAATTTCGTGTGTTCCAGGTGCAAAGGCAGTTACGCCAAGGTTGTTGCAGGAATCTACAAAGGCTTGTTGTGAAACTATTACTCCATTTTCCATAAGTGTTTTTGCAACATCGGCTGGAGTTGCGCCTGTGTCAATATTTATGTTGTAGGTCTTTAAATTTGTGTTAGAAATTTTAGCAAGAACTTCCCTTACCTTTAATCCTTTGTTTAAATCGTAAGTGCCGGGAACAATTTTATTTCCAATTTGCATATCGTCAACTAATGTTTTATAAGCATTCAAATCTTTTATTAAACCCTTTGACATTAAAATTTCGCCAAGTTCATCAACATTTGTGCCTTCAGGAACTGTGATTTTTGTTGTGGTATTGTCAGATTCTTTCTTTTCTTTTTCTTTGCTCTCGTCTAAAGCAACAATTGGCTTTACAGATTTTTCATCTTTAAGTCCAGTTGCAATGAAAATTTCATTTGCGGTATTTGTAAACTCGTCTATAATGCTTATTCGTACCTTGCGACTTGAAATTGAGTTTAGATAAAGAGAGTCAATTCTCCACTTGATTATGAAAACCAAGGCTAAGAAAAACAAAATTGACAATAAAATTTGTAAAAATTTAATAAAAAAGAGCTTGCCTCTATTAAAATTATTCAAAATAAACCTCTTTTCATCTTGTTTTGATATAATTATAACAGTAAAGTTGAAAAAATAAAAGTTGGAGAAATTATGAGAGAAATTATTGTAAATAAAAATGATGGTGGAAGAAGGCTAGATAGGTTTCTTAAAATTTATTTTGAGAAGGCGCCACTTTCCTTTATATATAAAAATTTAAGGAAGAAAAATATTGTGTTAAATGGCAAAAGGGCAAAACCAGAGGATATTATTGATGAAGGGGACAGGATAAAATTATTCTTGTCAGAAGATACAATTAATAAATTTAAAAAAGATATAAAAAAATCTAAGAATTCAAAGCTTCCCAATATTTTATATGAAGATGAGGATATAATATTGGTAAAAAAGCCAGTGAATATGCTAACTCACAACGATATCAGCATCTATCAAGATAATGCTCTCGACAGAATGGTGGACTATTTAATTGAAAAGGGGGAATACAGTCCAAGACTTGAAAAATCCTTTAGACCTGCCTTTGTGAATAGACTTGATAGAAATACTTCTGGAATTTTAATTGGAGCTAAAAATTTAAAAACTTTACAAATTTTAAATGAAGCTATAAAAAATCGCGAGATAAAAAAGTATTATATCACCATTGTTTCTGGAAATGTGAAAAGTGATTTTGATGTGGATATAAACTTAGTTAAGACAAAAAACAATGTGATGAAAAAATCTAGCGACCAAGGCAAGAGGTCAATTACAAAATTCCACGTGCTAAAAAATAGAGGTGGTTATTCTCTTCTTTCTGTGAATTTAATTACGGGAAGGACGCATCAGATTAGGGCTTCATTAAAGGAAAAAAACTTGTTTATTATTGGCGATAGAAAGTATGGAGATGATAAAGCTAATAAAATTTTTATAGAAAAGGGATTGAACAGTCAATTTTTGCACAATTACGCTCTTGTCTTTGAGAGCGATAAGCTAAAAAATTTGTTAGGAAAGAAATTTATTTACCTTCCGGGAGAAAAAATGATGCATATTGCAGAAGAAATTTTTGACGTGAATTTAGGTGAGATTTTAAATGAAAAAAATAATTTTTAGAAATCCAAGGGAAAAATTTGATTTTGCAAATTTAAAGGGCAAGAAAACTTTGATAATCTTGCCCTCTCAATCTGCAATAAATTTTTATATAAGAGATATGCTAGAAAATAAAGTAGATATCACAAAGACCGAGTTTGATACTTTTGATGGCATTGGCAAGAAAATACGCAGGTACAAACCCGATTCAATTTTAAAATACATAATTCTTTCTAAAATTTTAAAAGATAATTTTGGCGATAGGTTAATTTTCCCTGAAACTGTGGATATCATCTTGGATTTTTTCGACGACATAGTAGAAAATAATTTATGCAGTGAAGATATTTTAACGATAGATGGTGAAATTTTTAAAAATCTTGGGAAAGTTTTTCGAATTTACAAAGATTATTTTGAAAAAAGAGGATATGATATTTATGGCAGGATAAAGGATCAGTCAATGGAAGGAACTCTTTTTGATACTTTTATCATCTCAGGATTTTTGGAATTTAGAAAAAGTGAAGAAGAAATTATAAAGAAATTATCTAAAATTTCCAATAAAAATATTTACATTGATATTCCTTTTAACTTTTTTAAGTCAGAATTAGTTTCTTCTACTATAAAAAGTTTAAAGGATCTTGATTTTATTTTAGAAGAAAAGACATTTTTGGACTATAAAGAGTATTTAAAGGCCAAGGAAATATATGCAATTTCGTCAAAGGGCGATTTCTACAATTTATTTTTTTCTAAAATAAAAATGACGCTTAAAAATAAAAAAGTTGAGGACATAGGAGTTTTAACTGGTTCAAGAGGACTTGCCTATAAAATAAAATCTCGTGAAAATTTTGAAAATCTGGAGTTTAATGTGAAATGCAGTGAGAGATCTCTTTTAGAAAGCGAATTTATGACTTTGTTGGAATATTTTAAAGATAAAAGCAGGGAAAACACAATAAAACGCGTGAGACTTTCATATTTTCCCCTTGAATGCGACTTGATCGACCTTGAAAAGGCCTTTTTGTCCTATGATTTTAATAATTTATATGATATAGATTTTTCCAAGGTAAAAAGTATTACAGTAAATTCTAACTCAATAGATAATTTTTTAAGGGGAGTTGAAATTTTACAGGATGAAGTCATAAAAGAGACTGCAAATATAGATTACTACCTAAATTTTTTCGGCGAATATTTAGATTGTGTAAAAATAAAAATTGCAGATGAGGTAGAAACAAATCCCGAAACTTTTGCAATTAGAGATTTAAGGTTTCTCGAAAAAATGGAAGAAAGTTTCTCAAAAATGAAAAAACTTTCTTCGCTTTATAGTGAGATTTCACTCTTTGATTTTGTGTTGATCACAAAAAAGTACATTGAAAAATCAAAGACAGATGCGATTCAAAACTTAGAGGGAATTGAAATTTCAAACTATTCATCAAATTATTATAGAGAATTTAAAAATTTATTTTTAATTGGATTTGATCAAAATTTTGAGAGAAATGTAAAAAACAACTTCCTTTACAATAGAGAATCTGAAGAGGACATGAGGGAAATTGGACTAATCAAAGATAATTTTACGAGGGATTACATCTATCTCATCTACGATTTAATTATGTCAGAGAAAGTTTTTATTTTAATAGATGATTATGATAAAGGCCTTTCAAAGCTTTTAAACAAATTAATTTTTGATTTAGGGTTAAAAATACAAGAGCATGAAAAAATTTATTCTACTTCAAATATTGACTTTAACAATTCACGTGAGGAGTTAAATTATAATGTTTCAAGGGAAGAACTTGCTGGAATTAACAAAAAAATAAGGGAGAGAAATTATTATGTTACAGATTTTGACACTTTAAAGGAGTGTCCAAGGAGATTTTTATTTGAGAAAGTTTATAAAATTGAAAAACTTGAAAAGGACTATGATGAAAAATATTATCAGAGGACTGGCGATAAGTATCATCATATTTTAGAAAAATATTTCAAGAGGGAAAGGGATTTAAAGATTGAAACTCTAAAGGAATTGATTTTAGAAGAAGAAAATTTGGGGGATTTTAATAATCTTTCTTTTTTAGAAAAAATTTCTGTTATAAATTCCTTCAATACTTTAAGTGAATATATTAAAAGTGATTTAGAGGAGCAAAAAAAATATGGTTTTATGCCAAAATATTTTGAAGAAAAAATAGATACAGATATTTCTGGAATAAAAATAAAGGGAAGAATTGATAGGATTGATTCCTTGGGCGAGAGTGAGATTTTAATTGACTATAAGAGGTCAAATATTAGGACTAAAAAGGAAATAGAAGATTTAAAATCTTTTCAAATGCCAATTTATGCTATTTCTAGAATAAAAGTGGGTAAAAAAATAGCAAGTGCAATTTATGGATCTGTAAAAAAAGCAGAACTTACAACTGTGATAAAAAATTCTGACATTTTGCCGAGAGATGACAAAAGGAGGAATTACTTTACAGAAGATGAACTATGTGAACTTCTAAAAAAAGTTGAAGCTGAAATAATTGCAATGACAAATAGTATTACCTCTGGTGATTATAATTCTAGGAGCGACTGCAAAAATTGTGATTATACAGAAATTTGTGAAAATAAGGAGATTTAAATGGATAAAGGGGAACTTAGGAAAAAATATTCAAAACTTAGAGAAGGAATTAAAAATAGAGATGAAAAAGATAAAAAGATTAGAGAAAGTCTTAAAAATTTAGAAATTTATAAAAATGCAAAATCTGTATTTATTTTTATATCTTATAAAAGTGAAGTTGACACAAAAGAAATTATAAACATGATTTTAAAGGATGGTAAAAAGCTTTTGGTGCCACTTGTAAAGAATAGGGAGATGATTGCAGTTGAAGTTAAGGGGATAGATGACTTAGAGCCAAACAAAATGGGAATTTTGGAACCTAAGGAGGGCAAAGAGGTAGTAGATGTAGATTTAACTATTACACCAGGACTTGCCTTTGACAAAGATGGTTATAGACTAGGCTATGGAGGAGGATTTTACGACAAATTTTTTGCAAAGGTTGAAACAATAAGAATGGGTATTGGTTATTCTGAGCAAATTTTAGGGAAATTAGCACATGAAGAATATGATATACCGCTAAATTATCTTTTGACAGATGAGGGTTTTATAAGGTTTGGTGCTAAATGAAAAGAGAATATCCTAAAATAGAAGCAAAGACATGGAAGTGGATACTTGCACTTATGATTTCCATAGGCTCTTTTTATGGAGTAAGTCTTTTATTTTATATTTTTGATATTAAAAATGAAATAATAATGGCTCTTGCAGTTAGCATAATTTCTCTACTTTCACTAGTAATTGTAGATAAATACTTTATAGTTAAAATATTTTTGCGATTAAAAATGAGGGACTTATTTTATATAATTATTGGGCTTGGTTTTTCTATTATCGCAGTTATAATATCATCAATTGTAGTAGAAAAGCTGGGAATAAAGGCAGATATTAATCCGATTTTTGACGTATTGACTCCAGACAATTTTAAGAGTTTTTTTATATCGACGCTAATACAATTTATTGCAGAAGAAATAATTTTTATAATTCCCTTTTTATTTGTGATAAATAAAATAAAATCTGAAAATAATATTTTAAAAACAATTTTTGCAATAGTACTTTCATCGGTGATTTTTGGAGCAATGCACCTTTCCACATATAATTATAATATTTTACAAGCAGTTTTGATTATTTCAATTATAAGAACGGGGTTATCTATGTCCTATGTTATTTCTAAAAATCTTACAGTAACCTATCTTATCCATATAATTTACGATTGGAGCTTAATCGGAATATATATGGCAGCGGGGCAAATGATAAAATAAATAAACCACGATTTTGGATTTATTTCCATTGTCGTGGTTTTTATTACAAAGTTTTTAGCGTTACAAAATTAAATTTTAAATCGAAAGTTCTTTAAAGCCATTGCCTAAAATTTCTGATGTGTCGGAAACTGAAACAAAGGCTTCGGGATCATGTTCTTTAATAATTTGACGAACCCTCACAAGTTGTCTCGAGGAGCAAACAACATATAAGATGTAGACATTCTTTTTCTTGTAAGAAGTTATACCATTGATAAAAGTTGATCCTCTATGTATTTCTTTGTGAATTTCTTTTGCAATATCTTCATTTTTTTCAGAAATTATGAAGATTTGTTTTTGTTTTCCAACGCCAAGTTGAATTTTATCTACAACATTGTAATTTATAAACATTAAAATCAAAGTGAAGAGCACTTTGTCAAAGGTAAAGAAATAACCTAAGGAACTAACTATTATAAAATTAATTCCCATAAGGACATTTCCAATAGTGATGTTAAATTTTTTCTTTAAAATTGCAGCGACAATATCAAGACCGCCAGTTGAAGCTCCATTTCTGAAGGCAATACCCATGCCAGCTCCGTTTAAAATGCCGCCAAAGACACAAGCGAGTATAGGCTCCTTAGTTAAATAAAACCCTGGAGCGATTTTTTGGTAAAAGGATGCAAATATAGATAGCAACAAAATTGAAAGTGTAGAGAAAAATGTAAAGTCTCTATCCAAGAAAAACATGCTTAATATTGAAGTAGGTATATTTAGCAAAAATATTAACATTGGAAGACTTAGCCCTGTAACATTTGAAATCAATATACTTGTACCTGTTAGACCTCCAGATATTAGTAAATTTGGTTTTATTATGTAAACTACGGAAAAAGCAAGAATTATATTGCATACTATGACTGATAGAAGTTTCCTACCAAAAGTTTTTGAAAAAATCCATTTTTTAAGACTTATTATGCTTGAGTTCATAAAAACACCTCTTAAGGTATAATACACTATATCAAAGAGAAAATTAAGCTAAAAATAAAATAAAATTTTATAAATTCAGATTATAGTAGGATTTTGAAATTTATATTTTATACTTTTTGAACTAGTGAAAATGATTACAGACAAAAATATCTTATTATATTTAAGAAAGTTATGCAAAAAAAAAATAATCAAATAAAAAAATAAAAAAAAACATTTACTATTGTTTACAATTTAGATTATTTTTTACGAAAAAAAAATAATTCATAAAACTAAAAGTACAAATCCAAACAAATAGTTAAACTTAACCCCACTTCTTGAACTTAATATTTCTATTTGATATAATTAAGACTGTAAGAAATGGTTACCATGATTATACATAAGGAGAGTGTTAAAAAAATGACAGATACTTTAAATCCGTTAGTAGCAGCTCAACAAAAAGTTAAGGCTGCATGCGACAAGTTAGGTTGCGACCCAGCAGTTTATGAAATTCTAAAAGAACCTGAAAGAGTTATTGAAATTTCTATTCCAGTAAAAATGGATGATGGTTCAGTTAAAACTTTTAAAGGTTGGAGATCAGCTCACTCAACGGCAGTTGGTCCAGCAAAAGGTGGAGTTAGATTCCATCCAAATGTAAACCTTGATGAAGTTAAAGCTCTTTCTCTTTGGATGACTTTCAAAGGTGGAGCACTTGGTCTTCCATATGGTGGAGGAAAAGGTGGAATTTGTGTAGATCCATCTGAATTATCTGATAGAGAATTAGAACAACTTTCAAGAGGTTGGGTAAGAGGACTTTATAAATATCTTGGTGAAAGAATTGATATTCCAGCACCAGACGTTAACACTAATGGACAAGTTATGTCTTGGTTTATTGATGAATACATCAAATTAAACGGAGACAGACAAGATATAGGAACTTTCACAGGCAAGCCAGTTGGACTTGGTGGATCTGAAGGAAGAAACGAAGCAACAGGTTTTGGTGTTGCTGTAGTAACTAGAGAAGCTGCTAAACGTGAAGGAATTGATTTCAAACATGCTAAAATAGCAGTTCAAGGCTTTGGTAATGTTGGATCTTTCACAGTTAAAAATATTGAAAGACAAGGCGGAAAAGTTTACGCTCTAGCTGAATGGGACAAAAAAGAAGGAAACTACGCTCTATACAATGAAAATGGACTAGATTTCAAAAAACTTATTGAATATAAGAACGAACATCACACATTAATTGGTTATCCAGACGCAAAACAAATTTCTTCTGATGATTTCTGGACTGGCGAATGGGATATCTTAATTCCAGCTGCTCTTGAAAATGTAATTACTGGCGATGTAGCTCAAAAACTTAATGTTAAATTAGTTTGTGAAGCTGCTAATGGTCCTACTACTCCAGAAGGAGATAAAGTTCTTATGGAAAGAGGAATTCCTCTAACTCCAGATATTTTAACTAACTCTGGTGGAGTTCTTGTTTCTTATTATGAATGGGTTCAAAACCAATACGGAATGTATTGGACTGAAGCTGAAGTTGAAGAGAAACAAGAAGCTGACATGATGAAAGCTATCAAAGGCGTATTCGGTGTTTGTGATGAATATGATGTAGTTCCTAGAGAAGGAGTTTACATGTACGCTATTCAATCTATCGACAAAGCTATGAAACTTAGAGGATGGTATTAATCTACACAATTAAATAAATTACAAAAGCCGCAACTTTTGTTGCGGTTTTTTATATATAGATAAACATTGAAAGGCTAGTTTATTTGAATTTTTTGCATAAAAAGTGAATGCTATATAATGCAATTTTTAGATTATCAAAATTTTATAAATAATAAACTTAATATTAAGGGAAACTAAATAAAAAAATAGTAAAAAAAAAGGAGCCGAAGCCCCTTGAGTTTTTATTCTGTTGCAAAGTTGTCGAAGTAGCCTTGAATTAAGATTACTGGAGTTCCTTTGTCACCTGAACCACTTGTTAAGTCGCAAAGACTTCCAAGTAAGTCAGTAATTATTCTTGGAGTAGTTCCAAGAGTTTCATTAGTTCCAACTAGATCTTTATTTTTGTGAGAAATTTTCTCTTTCATTGCAGCAGTTGCGTGTTCAGAGTCCATGTCTTTAAGGTCAGTGTCTGCAATATATTTTATTTTAAGTTCACTTGGTGTGCCAGTAAGTCCCTTAGTGTGAGCAGGTGAAACTACTGGGTCAGCAAGTTCCCAAATTTTTCCAACTGGATCTTTGAAAGCACCGTCGCCATAAATCATTACTTCGATATCTTTGTGATACTTGTCTATTAATTTTTTTTGAACATCATTTACAAATTTTTCGCCATCTCTTGGGAATAATTTTAATTTCGTTTCAGAGGCAAAGTTTGATCCAAGAAGTCCAAACTCTTGGTTGTAACCACTTCCATCAATAGATTCAGTCAAAATATCGTCAAGCCCTAGAACAATTTTTGCTCCTTGGTCTTTTAAGATTCTTTTGATGCTAAATCTTGTGTGAGTTGATCCAACAAGAATTTCGTCTGTATAATTTAAAATTGTTTTAGGATCATTTGAGAAGTGAATTTCACAATTACCATCACAAATTTCTTTGTAAAGGCTCACATAGTCAATTCCTGTGAATTCGTGTTTAACAACTTCTCCAAAAATTCTTCTATAATCTTTTTCTTCTAAAACATCTGTGAAAGGATTGATCTTAGCTTCATAAAGAAGGTTTGGATCCATTAATGAGTTTCCAACTTCATCAGAAGGGTAGGAGAATAGAAAATGGATTTTCTTTCCTGATTTTGCGATTCCTCTTAAGATAGTTGAAAATCTGTTACGACTTAAAATAGGAAAAACTATTCCAATTTCTCCAGTATATTTTTTATTAATATCTTCTGCTATGTCATCCACAGTAACATAATTGTTTTGAGCTCTTGCAACTAAAGATTCAGTAACTGCTACCACATCTCTATCTCTCATGGAAATATTTTCTGATTCAAGAGCCTTTCCTAGGGAATCAACGACAATATCTACTAAATTGTCTCCACTTTTTACAATCGGTGTACGGATTCCACGTACTACTGTTCCAATGTATCTTTGCATAATTCCTCCTACATTAAACTACATTTGAATAAATTACTTTTTTACTTCAAAATTATACACGAAGTCCTTCAAAATGTAAAATATTTTTTAAAATTTTTTATTTTATTTTAAAAATATTCAGAAAATTTGAAAAAATAGAGAATTTTAATAAATTCACTGTACATTTGTAACCACTTTGTAATATAATGTTAAAGATGATAGAAAGGTTTAGATATGATTAAATTTGAAAATGTATTTAAGAAATATGACAATGGTGTTATAGCACTTTCAAATGTAAATATAGAGATACCTCGTGGTGACTTCGTGTTTTTAGTTGGTCCATCAGGAGCTGGAAAATCAACTATGATTAAACTTCTTATTCGAGAAGAAAAAGTTAGTGGTGGAAAAATTTACATTGCTGAAAATGAAATAACAAAATTATCTAAATATATGATACCCAAACTTAGAAGAAATATTTCTGTTGTCTTTCAAGATTACAGATTATTGGAAAAAAAGACTGTATATGAAAATGTAGCATTTGCCCTAGAAATTTTAGGGGAGTCAAAAAGAAAAATAAATGAAAAAGTTGATTATGCACTTGATCTTGTAAATTTAGGGGATAGGAAGAAGGACTATCCGTCTGAGTTATCAGGAGGAGAATCACAGAGAGTTTCCATTGCGAGAGCCATAGTAAACAAAGCACCCTATCTTGTATGCGATGAACCTACGGGAAATCTTGATGAAAGCACAGCATGGGATATTATGCAGGCACTAAAAAACATTAACGATGATGGTAAAACTGTTATTATGGCAACTCACGCAGTTAACATCGTAAATAAATTTAACAAAAGAGTTGTAACTTTAGATAATGGAGAAATAGTTTCTGATGTTAAAGAGGGGGGTTATTATGAAAATAATACGACAGTTCTTTAATATTGTTAAAGAATCTTTTTCAGGTATCTGGAGAAATAGAACTATGTCCTTTACTTCAATTATTTCCATTGCTGCCATGCTTACACTTTTTGGCGTGGTGATGCTAATGATTTTAAATTTGAATGGAATGGTCTATCAAACTGGAGAAAAGTTAGATAAGGTTGTATTTTTCCTAAAGGACGATGCAAGTCCCATCGACGTAAATGCTTTTATTGATGAACTTCACAACAACAAAAAGGTAAAAAAAGTTTCCTATGTTTCAAGAGAGGAAGCTTTAAAAGAATTTAAAGAAGACTTTGGAGAAAAATCTAAAATTTTAGAAAATATTCCTGGAGGAAATCCTCTACCTGCTTCAATAACTGTAGAAATGAAAGAGTTATCCTATGGCAAGGAAGTTGAAGATAAGTATAAGAGCCTTCCAATAGTTGAAGACTGCAATTATTATTATGACTTTGTAACTCAAATGATGAAGGTACAAAATGGTGTTAAATATGTTGGAGCCGGCATTGTTTTAATTCTAGTGCTAGTGTCTGTATTAATTATTCACAACACTATTAGAATTGCGATTTCCAATAGAAGAAAAGAAATTAGCATTATGAAATATCTTGGTGCTACAAACACTTATATTAGAGGGCCTTTTTTGATTAATGGAATAATTTTTGGAATTATGGGGGCACTTATAGCAGGATTTATAACTTTAAAGCTTTATGAAATTTTATTTGATAGATTAAATCCTCAGATTTGCGACATTATAAATGTAGATATGATATCTGCCTTGTCCATTAGAGTGGATTTATATATAATATTTGTATGCATTGGCGTTGGAATAGGATTTTTTGGAAGTTTATTTTCAACTAAGAAATTTTTGGATGTGTAGGTGATTATAGAAATGGATAGTAAGAAAAAAATTCTTGCAATGTGTCTTATAGCCACTATGGCCATGCCCACAGGCACTATTGCAAAGAGTTCAAAAAGCTTAACTATTGAAAGAGATAAAAAAAAGCAAGAGCAAATACAATTAAATAATAAGATGAAGGAACAAAAATCTAATATTTCAAATACTCAAACTGAAAAAAAGTCAGTAACTAGTGAAATTGAAAATTTAGATCAAAAAATTCAAGTTACTTCTTCTAAAATTTCAGCTTTAGAAAAGGAAATTTCAGATTTAAACAAGGACATAAAAGAAAATCAAGCTAAATTAGAAGAAGCTCAGGCAAATTTAGCTGAAAACACAGATATTCTTAGACTTAGACTTAGAGAAATGTATAAGAGAGGCAATATAAATTATGTTGAAGTTATATTAAACTCTAAAGATATAGAAGAACTACTTAGAAATAACGAAATTATCTCATCTATTGCAAAGGCTGATAGAGAATTAATTGAATTTATACAAGAACAAATTGACACAATAAAAGATACTGAAGAAAGACTTAAAATTGACAGAGCAAAAGTTTCGGCAAATAAGGAAGCAGTAGAAAATGAAAGACAATCATACCAAGCTGCAGTAGATGCAAAAAATGAATATATGAAAGTATTGGAGTCAAACTTAGATTTATATAAGGCTGAATTTGAAGAAGCTCAATCAAATTGGGAAAGTTTGGATTTAGAAATATTGAGACTTCAAAAAGAAATTGCTATTCAAAAAAAAGCTGAAGAAGCCGCAAAAGAAAGAGCAAAAAGGGCAAGTGAAGCAAGAGTTCATTCAGATATTTCTGTGTCTTCTGCGCCAAGAAATGGGCAAAGTTATACATGGCCAGTTCCGGGACACTATTCTATTTCGTCTCCTTATGGGTATAGAGTGCATCCAATCCTTGGATATACAAAATTCCACTCTGGCATCGATATACCAGCACCAAGTGGAACTCCAATAGTTGCCGCAAAGTCTGGCACAGTAATTATGGCAAAAGCGATGAGCGGTTATGGAAATGTAGTAATGATTGACCATGGCGAAACTGTTACAGTTTATGCTCACTGTTCAGCAATAAATGTGTCTGTTGGTGATGCTGTAAATGCTGGAGATGTAGTTTCCTTTGTTGGCACAACAGGTCTTTCAACAGGACCGCATTTGCATTTCGAAGTGAGAGTAAATGGAGCTACTGTAAATCCATTAGGTTATGTTTAATGAAAAAGAAAAAATTTTTAAAAATTATAGCAGTTGTATTATTGGTAATTACAACTGCTTTTGTTACTAGAATACTAACAATAAGACAAGTTGTAAGTTCCAATGAAAATTTTGGAAAAGTAATAGTATTAGAAAAATACTTGAGAGAAAATTATCTTTACAATAAAGATATTAAAGATGAAAATCTAGAATCAGGTCTATTAAAAGGTCTAGTTGCAGGATTGGGCGATCCCTATTCACAATATTTGACAAAAGATGAGATGGAAAAATTATCTGAAACTACGACTGGCAAATTCCAAGGTATTGGAGTTTTAATTTCACCTGACGAAGATGGAAGTGTAACTGTAATTTCGCCAATAAAAGGCTCACCTGCAGACAGAGCTGGTGTACAGTCAGGAGATAAAATCTTAAAAATTAATGGAAAGGATTTTAGTGCAGAAAAAATTGACGAAGCATCAAAGGAAATGCGTGGAGAAAAGGGGACAAAAGTAAAAATTCTACTTCTTAAAAAGAAAAACTTAAAGACAGAAGAAGTTGAAATAAAAAGAGATGAGATTAAAATCGACTCTATAATAAAAAATAAAATCGGAAATTTTGGCTACATTGGAATAACAATGTTTGATGAAGAAACAGGGAAGGACTTCCTCAAGGCTTTAAACGAACTTACAAGAGAAGGTGTCAAGGGAATAATTTTAGACATGAGAGGAAATCCAGGAGGAGTTGTAGATGCAGCAGTTGAAATAGGCGATGCAATTCTACCTAAAACAAGTTTTGTAACATTAAAAAATAACAAGGGCGAAATAATTGACGATTATAAATTAGACGACAAGTACAATGACATAAAAATGGTCGTACTTGTAAATGAAGGCTCAGCATCTGCATCAGAAATTTTGGCAGGAGCAATAAGAGATCTTGATCGTGCAAAAATTATTGGAAAGAAAACTTACGGAAAGGGTGTCGTGCAAAATGTTATTGCACTTCCAGAAGGTGATGGACTAAAATTAACGACATCAGAATATTTTACACCAAGTGGCAAATCCATAAATAAAAAGGGAATAAAACCAGATATAGAAGTAGATTTGCCAGAAAACATTAAAGGAATAGGCATAGACTATAAGGATACAGATACACAACTTCAAAAGGCAATTGAGGTTTTGGAGGAAAATAAGTAAAAAAGAAAAAGCTTAACTTTAAGAAATCTTAATTAAGGATTTCAAAAGCTAAGCTTTTTCTTTTTGATAAAAAAATCTACTGACCACTAATAAGATCAGTAGACTGCTTTGGAGGCGACAACCGGATTTGAACCGGTGATAAGGGTGTTGCAGACCCGTGCCTTACCACTTGGCTATGTCGCCATAACAACAATAGTATAGCAAAGATTGCAAAAAATTACAAGTTATTTACAATAATTATTTATATATTTTTGTAATGTGATAAGACATATGTTACAGAAATAAAAAAATAGAGAGGTACTTTTGATACAATATAAATAAGAATAAAAAGTATCGAAAGAAGTCCTCTCTATGTCAATAAGAACAGAAGAAATGAGATTTCGTCAAATATTATGTGAATATGCACTTAAACATGGCGTTACTAAAGCCGCAAGAAGATATCATACTAATCGTCAATTTGTATATAGACAGTTAAAAAATACAGATGAAAAAATAATATATGGAAGAGAAGTATTTACCAGCGAAAAACAATTAAAAAAAGAAATAAAAGAACATGAAATAAAATATAATAGCACAGCAAAATATGTACTGAATTTCAAGAGTCCAAATGAAATAATAAAATAATATAATCTTCAAAAAGCTTTATTAAATCTTAATAAGCAGATAAAGCTTTTGAAGTAATTGTATCAAAGTACAAAAAGTGTAACATAGGTCTTTACAGTTAAGAAAAAATAGAGAAAATTTATCACTAAAAGCTTTACAAAAAGGCTATTATATGGTAGTATTACTTAGTAAATTAGAAGGAGCCAAGGGCGGCTCTTTTTTTTAGCACTGGAGGTGTTTTTATGGCAGATAGAGTAGTACTTGAATGCACACAATGTAAAAACAGAAATTATGTGACATATAAAAACAAGAAAAACACTACTGAAAGATTGGAACTAAAGAAGTATTGTAAATTTTGTAGAGAACATACAACTCACAAAGAAACTAAGTAAGGAGGATTTATGGCTACTAAAACGACACCTAAGACTGAAGAGAAAAAAGGCGGTCTAGGTAGATACTTTAGAGGTGTGAAATCTGAATTCAAGAAAGTTGTATGGCCTACTAAGGATACTGTAATCAAATATTCTATAATAGTAATTATAGCAGTTATTTTGTCTTCATTACTATTATTAGCATATGATAAAATCATAATGTTTTTATTTGGTTTTATTTATTGATTGGAGTGTTATAGTTGGATACACAAGAACTTAATAGTAATGAAGCTTCAAAATGGTATGTGATACACACTTATTCAGGTTATGAAAAAAAAGTAAAGGCAAACATGGAAGCAATGGTTCACAATCGAGGTATGGAGGATCTTATCTTCGATATTAGAATTCCTATGGAAGAATATGTTGAAAATAAAGATGGCGTATCAAAGGCAAAGGAAAGAAAGATGTTTCCCTCCTATGTCCTTGTCAACATGATTATGAATGACGAAACATGGTACCTTGTTAGAAATACAAGGGGAGTTACCGGTTTCGTTGGGCCAGCTTCAAAACCTGTGCCACTTTCCGATGAAGAAGTGTTACTACTTGGAGTTACAGATAGCAAAGAGTTATTCGACAACTACGAAGTTGGAGAAGTTGTAAAAGTTATTAATGGACCTTTCCAAAATTTGGTGGGGAAAATTGACGACTTTAATTACGACAAAGCTAAAGTTAAGGTATGTATCTCAATGTTTGGAAGAGATACAATCGTTGAATTGGATTTCAATCAAATTATTAAAGAGTAAGAAATGTGTGGGAGGGTAAACCCGCATTACCACAAGGAGGAAATAAAATGGCAAAAAAAGTCATAGCATTAGTAAAATTACAAATTCCTGCAGGAAAAGCTACACCAGCTCCACCAGTTGGTACTGCACTAGGACCACATGGTGTAAACATCATGCAGTTCACAAAGGAATTTAACGCAAAGACTCAAGATCAAGCAGGTATGATTATTCCTGTTGTTCTAACAGTTTATCAAGATCGTTCTTTCACTTTTATCACAAAGACTCCGCCAGCAGCAGTTCTTATTAAGAAAGCTCTTAATATGGCTAAAGCAAGTGGTGAACCTAACAAGAAAAAAGTTGGAAAATTGACAAAGTCTCAAGTAGAAGAAATAGCTAAAACAAAGATGCCAGATCTTAACGCAGCAAGTGTAGAAGCTGCTATGGAAATGATCGCAGGCACAGCTAGAAGTATGGGTATAGAAGTAGAAAGATAAGTGGGAGGCTAAGCCGCAAGTACCACGAAGGAGGTAAATATGCCAAAAAGAGGTAAAAAATATCAAGATAGCGCAAAGCTAGTAGATAGATCAAATTTATATGATGTAAATGAAGCTCTTGACTTAGTTACAAAAACTGCTAAGGCAAACTTTGACGAAACAGTTGAACTTGCAGTAAGACTTGGCGTTGATCCAAGACATGCTGACCAACAAGTTAGAGGTACCGTAGTACTTCCAAATGGAACTGGTAAAGAAATTAAAGTACTTGTTCTTGCAAAGGGAGAAAAAATTAAAGAAGCTGAAGCAGCAGGGGCTGACTACGCAGGTGGAGAAGAATTAGTAGAAAAAATTCAAAATGAAAACTGGTTTGACTTTGACGTAATTATTGCAACACCGGACATGATGGGCGTAGTTGGTAAAATCGGTAGAGTTCTTGGACCTAAGGGACTTATGCCAAACCCAAAATCAGGTACAGTTACATTTGATGTAGGACAA
Source organism: Peptoniphilus grossensis (assembly GCF_001940285.1). Taxonomy (NCBI): domain Bacteria; kingdom Bacillati; phylum Bacillota; class Tissierellia; order Tissierellales; family Peptoniphilaceae; genus Peptoniphilus; species Peptoniphilus grossensis. The sequence goes on along the minus strand of NZ_MJIH01000001.1, from coordinate 752,809 downwards.
GCCGTAAAAGAAACTAAAGCAGGTAAAGTTGAATATAGAGTAGACAAAGCTGCAATTATTAATGTTCCAATTGGAAAAGTTTCTTTTGGAGTTGAAAAACTTGCTGAAAACTTTAAGACAATTGCAGATGCCATTATAAAAGCAAAACCGGCAGCTGCAAAGGGTCGCTATTTAAAATCAGTAACAGTTGCATCGACAATGGGTCCTGGAATTAAAATCAACGGATCAAGATTAATGGAAAAATAAAAACACCTTTGACCGCAGACTTTTTAAAGAAATCTGTGGTCATATTTTAATTAAAAAATCAAAAGAAAATGTTGACAAACTAGATAGGACTGTATATAATATTAATGTTATTAAGCCGCAGACAGTAGGTGGCATTGCCATAAGTCCTACCGAGGTTTGAAATTCGGATTTATTTGATTTTCACATCTCACGGCGGCGTGAGATTTTTTTATTTGGGGGGTGACAAATTGAAAGAAGAAAAATTACAATCAAAACAAGCCCTTGTTGATGAAATTAAAGAAAGAATTCAAGGAGCACAATCAATTGTACTTGTAAATTATAGAGGCTTAACAGTTGAAGAAGCAACTGAACTTAGAAGTAAATTCAGAGAAGCAAATGTTGACTATAAAGTTTATAAAAACACAATGATGAGACGTGCTTTTGAAGAATTAGGCATTGAAGGTCTTGAAGAATATTTAAAGGGACCAAGTGCTGTAGCTTTCGGAATGGAAGATCCAGCATCTGCAGCAAAAATTTCATCAGAGTTTGCAGAAAGTCATAATGCATTAGAAATTAAAGCAGGTTATGTTGATGGAAAGGTATTATCTTTAACTGAAGTTGATGCCCTTGCTAAATTACCATCTAAGGAAGTTCTTGTTGCACAAGTACTTGGCGGCTTGAATGCTCCAATCCAAGGATTTGCTAATGTATTGAATGGAACATTATCAGGATTTGCAAGAGTTATTGCTCAAATAGCTGATAAGAAAGAAAATGAAGCAGCATAATTATGCAAAGAAAATTAAAACAATAAAATTACGGAGGAATAAAATGTCAGAAAAAGTAGAAAAATTAATTGAAGAAGTTAAAGGACTTACAGTATTAGAACTATCAGAAGTAGTTAAAGCTCTTGAAGAAGAATTCGGAGTTTCAGCAGCAGCACCAGCAGCAGTAGTAGCAGCACCAGTAGCAGGCGGAGCAGCACCAGCAGCAGAAGAAGAAAAAACTGAATTTGATGTAGTAATTACTGAAGCAGGACAAGAAAAAGTTAAAGTAATCAAAGTTGTTAAAGATATTACTGGACTTGGACTTAAAGAAGCAAAAGCTGTAGTTGACGGAGCTCCTAAAGCTGTTAAAGAAGGCGTTTCAAAAGATGAAGCTGAAGAAATCAAAGCTAAACTTGAAGAAGTTGGAGCAACTGTAGAAGTTAAGTAATTTAAATTTTAATCATAAAAACTGCCTTAGTGGCAGTTTTTTTATGCAAAAAATTAATTAAATATTTATCATCAAGTAGTTTCTCTAATATTTAATGAGGTATTAAAAGTTATGTGTTCAACTTGAGTATAATCAGATTTACATTTGATTTTATTTATTAATAGTTCAAGAGATTTATTTGCTATATCTTCAAGAGGCATTTCCATTGAAGATATTCGTGTTTCTAAAAGATCTCCCATTGAATAACCAGTAAGGCTTAGAATTTTTAGTTCATCAGGAATTTCATATTCGCAATCTTTTGCAGCACGTAGAACTCCCATAGCTTGCAAATCATTTGCTGTTAAAATAGCATCAATATTTTCATGTTTCTTATTCTATGAAATTTATTCTCTAAGGGATTTTAAAAGTGTTATTTCTCTTTTATGACCTTCTACATCTGTTGGTGTTTCGAGATAGAAGGGTAGATCTCTTAGCTTTTCATGATTTATTATTCTTTTTATTGCTTCAAGACCAATTTTTCCTTCTCCAATTTTTTCATGTCTATCTTTGTGAGCAAATCTTTGGTTTTTGCTATCGTTTAAGTGAATTGCATAGAGTTTGTCTAGTCCAATTGTTTTATCAAATTCATCGAGGACGTCATCTAAATTGTTTACTATGTCGTAACCTGCTTCGTGAATATGACAAGTGTCCATACAAACTCCAACTTTTTCTTTTAGATGTACTCCTTCGATTATTTTTGCGATTTCTTCAAATTTTGAACCAACTTCTGTGCCCTTTCCAGACATAGTTTCTAGCAAGACTATGGTCTCTTGGTCTTCTCTCAGTACAAAATTAAGCTGTGCAGAAATTATTTCTATTGCTTTTTCAATTCCCATTCCAGTGTGCGAACCGGGATGAAAATTGTAATAAGTGTTTTTAAAATATTTTAGCCTTTCTAAATCTTCTGCTAAAACTAGGTTTGCAAATTCTCGCACAGATTCTTTAGATGAACATGGATTTAATGTGTAGGGTGCATGGGCAAGCAGGGGACCAAAATTATTTTCTCCTGCAATAGTCATCAATTTATCTATGTCATTTTTGTCTAATTTTTTCATCTTGGAACCTCTAGGGTTTCGTGAAAAAAATTGAAAAGTGTTGGCAGAAATTGAAAGTGCTATTTCTCCCATGCTTGCATAACCCTTTGATGTGGAAAGATGGGGACCTATTTTAAACATATTACCTCTCTTAAATAAAATTAGTGAAATTTATTTCACTGGGATCGTGGTATTTTACAACTTTGGCGGGTACTCCAACTGCGGTTGAGTTCGGCGGGATGCTATCTAAAACAAGGGCACCTGCGCCGATCTTTGCACCGTCGCCAATGACAACTGGTCCAAGGACAGTTGCACCTGTTCCTATTATAACATTGTTGCCGACTGTGGGATGTCTCTTTTTTTCTTTTTCATTTCCTGTTCCGCCAAGAGTTATATTGTGATACATATGACAGTTGTCGCCAATTTCTGCAGTTTCTCCTATGACCACAGCCATGCCATGGTCAATGAAGAGATTTTTGCCAATTTTTGCGCCGGGATGAATTTCGATTCCAGTTTTTTTCCTTGCCTTTTGTGAAAGCCATCTAGCTAGAGTGGTATGATTTTTTTCGTAAAAATAATGAGCAATCCTGTGGGTGATCATTGCGGGGACAATGGGATACATAAATATTGCTTCAAATAAACTTTTACAGGCTGGGTCTTTCTTTAAAATAAATTCACCATAAGATTTTAATTCTTTAAAAAAGTTATTCATTTTTAAATAAGTCTGTAGACATATATCTTTCTGCGGTGTCAGGTGCAACGGTTACAATGTTGCCGCCAATTTCTTTTTGCATTTTTAATGCACCAACGACATTTGCTCCAGAAGATATACCTACTAAAAGTCCCTCGTCACGGGAAAGCCTCTTTGCCATTTCAATTGCTTCTTCTGATTTTACTCTAATAGTTTTGTCGAGGATTTTTTGGTCTAAAACTTTTGGAATAAAGTTTGCCCCAATACCTTGAATTTTGTGTCCGCCAGATTCTCCCTTTGTAATCATTGGAGATTCTTCTGGTTCAAGTCCCCATATTTTTATAGATTCATCCTTTGATTTTAAAAATCTTCCAACGCCAGTTACAGTTCCGCCAGTTCCAATTCCTGCTACGAAGCCATTGATTTCTTTTAGTTCACTATAAATTTCAGGACCAGTAGTTTCTTCGTGAGCAAGGGCATTGTATTTGTTTTCAAATTGGTTTGGCATAAAATAATTTCCTGTTGCGACTAGTTCCTTTGCTTTATCAACGGCTGCTTGCATCGCTCCTTCTCCAGTTAAAATTAAGTTTGCACCAAAAGCTTCAATTAATTTTCTTCTTTCTATGGACATGGAAGAAGGCATTACAATATTTACTTTGTAGCCAAGTGCTCGTCCTATCATTGCAAGGGCAATTCCAGTGTTGCCGCTAGTTGGCTCAACTATTTCCATTCCTTCTTTTAAGGATCCATCTTTAATTGCTCCTTTTATCATATAAAGAGCAGCTCTATCTTTAATTGAACCTGCAGGGTTAGATTTTTCTATTTTGACAAAAATTTTGCCATCGCCAATTTTTTCTAACTGTACTAATTTTGATTTACCAATTGTTTCTAATAATTTTGTCATTTTTTCCTCCTAAAAAACAAATAAAAAAAGAGAGTACATGAATTCATATACTCTCAAAATCTTCTTAAAAATTAAAAATTTTAATATATTGATTCACATTCAAATAAGTCCTATAAAATTTTTTATAGAACAACAACAGAATGTTTGGCTTTTGAAATTTTTAAAATTTTTAAAGTTTTTCATTTTTATCGCCTCATCAATATGCGTTAACTATACTATTAAAAATTTATTTTGTCAAGCTGAAAAATTTTTTAATTTTAAAGTGATTCACGTAAAATGTGATTTTAAATTTATATTTATGCTAAAAATTTTTAAAATTAAATAAATTCTCGAATTTTCTTGAATATAATAGGACAACTTAGTTATAATGTAATAAGTAAATAAAAAGAGGTGTTTTATGAAAGTTTCAGTAATCCTGGCAGCGGGAGAGGGAACGAGAATGAAGTCCAAAGAGCCAAAGGTACTTCATGAAATTCTTGGAAGACCCATGCTTTTTTATGTTCTAAATTCTTGTAAGAATTCGCAAATAGAAAAGAATCTTATAGTTGTTGGACACAATAAGGAAAAGGTATGTGACGCTTTTAAAGAAGATAAAGATGTAGAATTTATTGAGCAACCCATTGGCGATAATGTACCCTATGGAACAGGTTTTGCTGTGTTAAATGCTCTTGATAAAATAGAAGACGAAGATACAGTTATTATTTTAAATGGTGATACTCCCATAATTTCTAGTTCAACTATTTCTTGTTTTTTGAAATTCCATGAAGAGAGAAATAATGATGTTACAGTTTTGTCGGCAGACATGAAGGATCCTAAAAATTATGGAAGAATCGTAAGAGATGAAAATGTAAATGTTGTTGCGATAGTAGAAGAAAAGGATGCAAATGAAAAGCAAAAGTTAATTCGTGAAATTAATTCGGGAATTTTTGCCTTTAAAGGTGCGTCTCTTAAATTTGCTCTTTCAAAAATCGATACAAATAATGCGGCAAATGAAATGTATATTACAAAGACTCTTGAAATTTTAGTAGAAGATGGCAGAAAGGTTGATTCCTTTAAGTTAAGGGATACTAGAGAAATTCTTGGGGTAAACTCGAGATATGAACTTTCCATTGCTACGGAAATTCTGCAAGAAAAAATAAACAAGGAATATATGTTAAAGGGCGTTGGGATAGTTGATCCTAAGTCTACATATATTGAATGGGGTGCAGAAATTGAAAGAGATGTGATGATTTATCCTGGAACTCATATTGACAGATATTCTGTAATAAGGGAAGGGGTAGAAATTTATTCTTCTACAATAAAAAATTCTGAAATTGGCGAAGATGTAATTATTAGATCTTCTGAAATTGAGGATTCAACTATTGGAAGAGGAACTACTGTAGGTCCTTACGCTCACCTTAGGCCAAATTCTAGGGTTGGAGAAATTTGTAAAATTGGAAATTTTGTTGAAGTTAAAAATTCAAATATTGGGAATGGTTCTAAGATGAGTCACCTTGCTTATATAGGTGATGCTGATATTGGCAGTGGTGTAAATATTGGTTGTGGTGTTGTTTTTGTAAATTACAATGGAAGGGAAAAGTTTAGAACAAAGGTTGGTGACAATGCCTTTATAGGTTCTAATTCTAATTTAGTTGCGCCAATAGTTGTGGAAGACAATGCCTATATTGCTGCGGGTTCAACAATAACTAAAGATGTTTTGAAGGGTCAGCTTTCACTAGAGAGGGCAACTCAAAGAAATATAGATGGATGGGTTAAAAGAAAGGGATTTGTCAAATAGGAGGACATAATAATGAGTACTGTTAATGGAGATATTGTAGTATTTACAGGCAATTCTAATTTGAGTCTTGTAGATAAAATTTGTGAAAACTTGGGAATTGAAAAGGGTGCTTGCACTGTTTCAACTTTTTCTGATGGAGAAATTTCTATTGATATTGGTATTTCTGTAAGGGGTAAGGATATTTTTGTTATACAATCTACTTCTTCACCAGTTAATACTAATTTAATGGAACTTTTAATTTTAATTGATGCATTAAAGAGAGCATCTGCTGGAAGAATTAATGCAGTTATTCCTTATTATGGTTATGCAAGACAAGATAGAAAGACTAAGGCGAGAGAACCTATTACGTCAAAACTTGTTGCAGATCTATTGACTAAGGCTGGAGCAGATAGAGTTGTTGCAATGGACCTTCACGCAGGACAAATCCAAGGTTACTTTGATATTCCTGTTGACCACTTGACAGCAATTCCTTATCTTGCAAGATATTTTAAAGATATTGTAAAAGAAGATGATTTTGTTGTCGTTTCTCCAGATTTAGGTGGAGTTACTAGAACTAGAAAATTTGCAAATGAATTAAATCTTCCAATTGCAATTATAGAAAAGAGAAGACCAAAGGCAAATGTATCCGAAGTTATGAACATCATCGGCGATGTTGATGGAAAATCTGTTATTTTAGTAGACGATATAGCAGATACTGCAGGAACTATTACTAAGGCAGCTGATGCATTAAAATCAAGAGGAGCAAAGTATGTTTACGGTGCTGCAACTCACGGCGTATTATCTGGTCCTGCAATTGAAAGGATTAAAAATTCATCTCTTGAAAAATTTGTAATCACTGATACAATTGAAATTCCAGAAGAAAAGAAAATTGACAAAATTGATGTTGTGTCTGTTGCTCCAATTTTTGCATCAGCAATTAGGAGAATTAACACTTCAACATCAGTTAGTGAAATGTTTGAATAGGGTGATTTAGTGTATATAATAGCAGGTCTTGGAAATCCTGGAAAAAAATACGAGGATACAAGACACAATATTGGATTTAAGACTATTGATGCACTTGCCGATAAATTAAATATAAAAGTTAATAAGATTAAATTTAAGGGGCTTGTGGGTGAAGGGAGAATAGCAGCAGAGAGAGTTATTCTCCTAAAGCCCCATACTTTTATGAACAATTCCGGTGAGTCAATAGTTGAAATTTTAAATTTTTACAAATTAAAACCAGAGGATTTAATAGTAGTAGTAGACGACATAGACATTGAGTTTGCACAGTTGAAAATAAAAAAGAATGGATCTGCTGGCACACACAATGGGCTCAAGTCAATTGTAAATTTAACAGGAAGTAAAAATTTTGCCAGGTTTAAAGTTGGAGTTGGTAAAAAGCATCCCAACGAGGATTTGGCAAGTTTTGTACTGTCCACTTTCCCTTCAAAGGATAAAAAACATATTGAAGACGCAATAGATGCCTGTGCCGATGCAATTATTGAGGCTGTGGATAGAGGCATTGATGCTTCTATGAATTCTTATAACAACAATATTTATTGAGGTGGAAGTTGAATTTTTTAATAGATAGTGTTAAAAATTTAAAATCCTTTAAGGAGCTAAGTAGTTCAATAAAAAACTCAAAGAACACTGCAGTCTTTGGTTCAGAGGAAGCGGTGCTCTCTCTTTTTGCGCCTGCATTTAATGATATTGGCAAAAAAGTATGTGTAATTTCACAAAATAGAGTGACTGCGAGAAAAACTTATGAAGATATTTCAAGTATTTCTAGTGAAAATTGCGTTTTATATCCAGAAAAGGATGTGTTTTTCTACGATAAAGACTCAAAGTCAAAGGAAAATACAAAGAAAAGGCTAGAGGCAATGGCTGAAGTTTCAAAGGGCAGTGCAAGTATTGTCGTAACTACGCTAAATGCACTTACAGCAAAGATCACTAAAAAAGAAATTTTTTCAAGTTATAAAATAAATATTAAGTCTCAGTCCCAAGTTTCTTTAGAGGACTTGAAGGACAAGCTTACAGAAATGGGATATGAAAGATTTCCAAGCGTTGAAGGAGTGGGACAATTTTCCATAAGAGGTTCTATAATTGACATTGCGACTTCTGATGCAAATTATAGAATTGAACTTTTTGACGATGAAGTTGATTCCATAAGAAGTTTTGAAATTGATAGCCAGAGGTCCATTGAAAAGTGCGAAGAGATAAATATCTTTCCCATAGAAGATTTGATTTTAAAAAGGGACGAGAAGAAAAAAATTGCCGATAAGATCAAAAAAGATATTGCAAAGACAAAGCTTATAGGTAAAGATAAAGATAGACTTACAGAAAAGTTTTTAAAATATGTCGACAGACTTGAAAATGATGAAAATATACTAAATAAAGATCTGATCTTGCCCTATGTAGATGAAGAGGAACTTTCATCTTTTTTAGATTACTTAGATGATTTTATATTTCTAATTGACGAACCAAGTAGAATTGTTGAAAGAGAAGATGAACTTGTTGTAGCAAATGGAGAAAAATTTGCGGTTTTAATAGAAAATGGCGAAGTTACAAAGTCTCACGAAAAAACTTTTTACGATTACAAAGAGATTGTATACAAGCTAAATGAAAATGAAATTATAACCTTTAATGCACTTTTAAAACCTCCAAAGATGTTTAATCCAAAGGACATTGTGAACATCAAGGTGAAGAGCGTTACAAATTATATGTCAAAGATAAAGTTATTTAAAGATGACTTGGACTATTATTCTAAAAATAATTTTAAGGTAATTTTACTTGGAGCTACTGAAAAAAGAGCAAAGAGGCTTTTTGATCATTTAGTGGAACTTGGATACTCGCCAGAGTTTGCAAAGGAACATGGAGATTTTAGAAAATATGCTGATTTAGTTGTTACAACGGGTGCATTAAATGATGGAATTGAATTTTCTGATTCAAAAACAGTTTTTATAAATTATTCTGAAATTTATGGAACATTTTCTAAAAAGAAAAAAGCTAAGGTTTCTAAGAAAAAATCCCTTAACTTTGAGGATTTAAAAATTGGCGATTATGTAGTTCACGAGGCCCATGGCGTTGGCAAGTATATTGGCACGACAAGACTTTCGGTATCGGGAATACAAAGGGATTACATCGTCATAGAATATGGTGGAGAGGATAAATTATTTTTGCCAATTGAGTCTTTAGACTCGATTTATAAATATGTGCAAGAGGGCAAAAGAGCACCAAAAGTAAATAAATTAAATTCTCTTGAGTGGAAAAAGAAAAAAGCTCACGCAAAAAAATCCATTGACGACATGGCAGAGGAGTTAATAAAACTCTATGCAACTCGTGAAAACACTAAGGGCTATGCCTTTAGCGAAGACAGTCAGTATCAAAGAGAGTTTGAAGATGCATTTATTTACGAAGAGACAAGTGGGCAGCTAACTTCTTCTGAAGAAATTAAAAAAGATATGGAAAAGCCAGTTCCCATGGATAGACTTCTTTGTGCAGATGTTGGTTATGGCAAGACTGAGGTAGCACTTCGAGCTGCCTTTAAGGCAATACTCGATGGAAAACAAGTTGCCTTACTTGTGCCTACTACAATTTTAGCACAACAACATTACAATACAATTAAAGAGAGATTTAAAAATTTTCCAGTGGGCGTTGGACTTTTGTCGAGATTTAGAAGTAAAAAAGATCAAAAAGCAGATCTTGAAGGCTTAAAAAATGGAAATATTGACATTATAGTGGGAACTCATAGGCTTTTATCAAAGGATGTACATTTTAAGGACTTGGGACTTTTGATAATAGATGAAGAGCAAAGATTTGGAGTTCGACACAAAGAAAAGCTTAGAATGCTAAAGGAAAATGTGGATACACTTACTCTTACTGCAACTCCAATACCTAGAACGCTACAAATGTCCATGATTGGAATAAGGGATATGTCTATAATTGAAGAGCCACCTGAGGAGAGATTTCCCGTAGAAACTTATGTCTTGGAATACAACAATTTAATGGTTAGAGAAGCAATTTTAAAAGAAATTGAAAGAGGGGGACAAGTTTACTTTTTATACAATAAAGTTTCAAATATGGAAAGTAAATTATTAGAACTTAGAAAACTTGTACCAGAGGTAACTTTTGCTATGGCAAATGGTCAGATGAGTGAAAAAGCCTTAGAAGATACAATGATTGATTTTATAGAAGGCAATATAGATGTTTTAGTATGCTCGACTATTATAGAAACGGGAATGGACGTTCAAAATGCAAATACAATGATAATTACAGACTCGAATCGCCTTGGACTTTCACAACTTTATCAGCTTCGTGGAAGAATTGGAAGGTCCTCTAGAATTGCCTATGCATATTTTACCTACGATAGATCTTCATCAATTTCTGAAGTTGCACAAAAGAGGCTTCAAGCTATAAAGGAATTTACAGAATTTGGCTCTGGACATAAAATTGCAGAAAGAGATTTGGAAATAAGGGGCTCAGGTTCAATATTGGGATCAAGGCAATCGGGTCATATGGAAAAAATTGGTTACGACCTTTATATGAAGTATTTAAGAGAAGCAATTATGAAGTTGAGAGGGCTTGAAGTGGAAGAAAAAATTGACACGACAATTGATTTAAAATTAGATTCCTTTATACCGAAGGAATACATTGAAGACGATAAAACAAGGCTTGAAATTTACAAAAAGATTTCCGTAATTGATAATGAAGATGCTTATTCAGATTTAGTTGAAGAATTAATCGACAGATTTTCTGATTTTCCAGATGAAGTTTCAAATTTAATGGACATTGCACTTTTGAAGAATAAGGCACAAAAGGCAAATATAAAGTCCATTATAGAAAAAAATGGCGAGTACAGAATAAAAGTTGAAGGCGAAGTTTCCCTTGAAGCAATCATGGAGCTCAACAATGAATTTAAAAATATTTCCTATTCCATGGGAGATGAAAATGAGATTATTTTAACCAATTTAAAATATCCCCTTGATGAGTTAAAGAAACTTGTAACTATTTTGCATTTACACAAAAAGGACACAAAATCATCTAAAAAGTAGTGTATAATAAAACTATTAATTTAAAATATAAATGAGGAGAGAAATATGAATTTTAAAAAATTAGGTAAAATAGCAGTGGCTATTACACTTGCAAGTTCACTAGTAGCTTGTGGTGCAAAAAAAGGAGTAGCAGCAAATGTTGGCGGAGTTGATATTCCAATGGAAGCATATTATAAATCTTATGCAGCAAGAGTAAATCAACTTACTTCAATGTATGGCGAAGAAATTCTTAAAAATAAAGAAGATGGTCAAAAATCTACTGATGAACTTTTAAGAGAACAAGCTATTACTGACTTAACTACTACTGAAGCATTAAAGCAAGATGCTGAAAAATCAAAAATAACAGTAAGTGATGATGAAGTTAATGAAAAGATTAATGAAATTGAAACACAACTTGGTGGAAAAGAAGCTTTTGATACATTTTTAAAACAAAATGGACTCCCAAGAGATTATGTTGCTGAAAATATGAAAAATCAAATGTTAGTGGGAAAATGGACTCAAGAAAAAACTAAAGAATTAACTCCAAGTGATGATGAAGTTAAAAAATATTATGAAGACAACAAAGATAAATACTTTAAAGCTAAGGCATCTCACATTTTAGTTAATGATTTAAAAGAAGCTAATGTTCTTAGAAAACAAATCCTAAAGGGAGAAGATTTTGCTAAAGTGGCAAAAGAAAATTCAAAGGATACTGGAAGTGCTAAAAATGGAGGATCACTTGGCGAATTTACAAGTGGTCAAATGGTAAAAGAATTTGACGAAGAAATTGCAAAGATGAAGGCAAGAGATATTTCTGAACCAATTAAAACTCAATTTGGCTACCATATTATTAAACTTGATGAAAAAACTCCCCTTGAATTTGACGCAGTAAAAGATCAAGTTAAGGCTACACTTCAACAAGAAAAATTTAAAGAATATGTAGATAAGGTTAAGAAAGATGCAAAAATAAAAGTTTATGTTAATACTAAAAAAGAAGTTGAACTTCCTGATGAATTTAAAAACTTTGGAAAAATAGAAAAAGAAGAAAATTCAAAAGCTAATAGTGCAGAAAATACAAAGACAAATGCAGACAACAAGACTACAGGAAAAGAAAATGCCAAGGCAGAAAATAAAACTGTAGAAAAGGAAAATGCTAAAGTAGAAAATAAAACTAAATAATTATTGAAATTTAATAAGTTTTAATTTATAATTAAAAAACCTGTGTTGAGAAATTCTAATAAAGTTTAGCTAGTCTCATTCAGGTTTTTTCTTTTATTAAGTTTTTGTAAATTAAAAAAAATATAGAATTAATCCTTTATAATTAAATATAATTTTATAAATCTGTTATAATAAAATAAAGTTATTTCAATAGTGAGGTGAAGTCATGAGCTTTTCATCTGAAGTCAAGAATGAGGTTGCGAAGATAAAAGTTGACAATTATGAAATCATTCTTTCTGAACTTGCAGGTATAACGCCAATGTGTGGAGTTTTAAATTTTAAAAACAATAAGATTTCTATGGAGTATATAACAGAAAATGCATCAGTGGCTAGAAGAGTTTTTACTTTTTTGAGAAGATCTTTTGGCTTTGATGTGGAAGTAAAAAATGCAAAATCCACTCAACTTAAAAAAAATGCATTTATTATATATATCTCTCAAGATGAGTCTTGCAGGTTATTGCTTGATGAGTTAAAATATATAAAAGGTGCAAGCGTATTTATGATTAGTTATGTGCCCACTGATCTCATAAAAACTGTGAATGAGAAGAAGGCATATATACGCGGTGCTTTTTTGGGTGCAGGTTCTATTACAGATCCAAAAAAAGGATATCATTTGGAATTTGTTTCTGAAAACGAATCTAATGCATATTTTTTGATGGATGTAATTAATGAATTTGGATTCACTTCAAAGATTATTATGAGAAAGGAAAAATACATAGTCTACATTAAGGATTCTGAACAAATTTCGGATATTCTATCTCTTATTGGTGCTTATAACTCTGTTTTGAAATACGAAAACATTAGGGTTATAAAAGAAATGAGAAATAATGTCAACAGAATTGTAAATTGCGAAACTGCAAATTTAAATAAAACTGTTAAATCGTCCTATGATCAAGTGGAGGACATTAAATTAATTGATAGAGAAATTGGTTTGGAGAATATAGATGATGATCTTAAAAAGGTTGCAACATTAAGACTTAATAATAGGTCCATGAGTTTAAATGACATTGCTAATTCAATAGATCCTAAAGTCTCAAAGTCCACTGTTAATTATAGATTTAAAAAACTTAGAAAAATTGCTAACAATTTGAGGGGTGTATGAAATGATAAATAAAAAGGTTGTACTTAATAATAGCGAAGGGCTTCACGCAAGAGCGGCTGCACTTTTTGTGAGAGAAGCAAATAAATTTGCTTCTGACATAAATTTAGAAGCGCATGGCGACAGGGTTAATGGCAAGAGTATAATTGGAATTATGTCTCTTGGAGCTTTTAGTGGTGAAGAGATTATCATTGAAGCTGAAGGTGCTGACGAAGAAGAAGCCGTTGAGAGATTATCTAACATAGTTGAAAAAGAATTTATAAATCTTTAATATGCTTTTTAGAGTTTTGCTTTGGCGAAGCTCTTTTTTTCGCCTCTTTGTCAATAGTGTTGGTAGATAAAAGTGATATGGTTTATTGCCTAGACCATAAAGATAGAATCAATAGAATTAAAGACAGACTGTTTTCTATTTTTATAGATTCTTTAATTTCTTTAACTTCAGATTTTAAATTTTTTATGATATGCTTTGGATAAATGGCAACTGGAATAAGAACAATCTTTCCATTATCCTCTAAAAAGTCAAGGAGAGTAAAGTTGAAAGAATGAAAGTAAGTAATTGTAGTATAGTTATAATAGAAAAAGAATAATGAAATAAGCCTTGGAGATAATATCTTCAGGGGTTTTTATGCTCTAAGGACTAAGGATAGTGAGTTATAGGTAGTAAGATACAGCTTTAGACTGCGAACAAAGTGTAAGGATGCAAAGAGAGATGTGTATTAGAATTTATTTGACTAAGAATGCAAATTGTTAAACAGTATTGATGAAAAATAAGTAAAGTACAAGAAAATTCGGCAATTTGTAAAATATTTTTGTTGATAAATTATTGGCACTATATTATAGAACCTTTTTCATATCCTTTTAATTAAACTAAGGCTTTGATAAAATATAGTTAGATAATTTTTTAAAATAAGTTGAAAAAATTATTTTAAATTTCTAAAATAATTTGATGTTTGTATAAAGATTAAAGGATGATTTTATGAATAAATTTGTGCATTTGCATTTGCACAGCGAGTATTCTCTTCTTGATGGCTCCACAAGAATAAGTCTTTTGCCAAAGAGGGTAAAGGATTTGGGAATGGATTCCGTTGCCTTAACTGATCACGGAAATATGTATGGTGCCATTGCCTTTTATAAAGCTTGTAAAGATGTGGGCATAAAACCAATTTTGGGCTGTGAGGTTTATATCTCAGAAAAGGATTTGAACATTAAGGATAAGTCCAACAAGAGATACCACTTGATACTTTTGGCAGAAAATAATGAGGGTTTTAAAAATATTATGAAAATCGTCTCCATTGGGTTTGTTGATGGATATTATTACAAGCCAAGGGTTGACAAGGGTGTTTTAAAAAAATATTCCAAGGGTGTAATTGCAACTTCAGCTTGCCTTGGAGGCGAAGTTCAAAGATTTATTTTAGACAGAAATTTGGAAGCTGCAAAATCTGCTGCAATGGAGTACAGAGAAATTTTTGGCGAAAATAATTTTTTCTTGGAACTTCAAGACCATGGAATGCCAGAGCAAGCTCGAGTAAACCGTGAACTTGTGAAAATATCAGAGGAGCTAGATATTCCTCTTATTGCTTCAAATGATGTTCACTACCTAGATAAAGATGATGCAAAGAGTCACGATGTGCTTTTATGCATTCAAACTGGAAAGACAATTAATGAAGAAGATCGAATGAAATTCCCATCAGATGAATTTTATTTAAAATCACCTGATGAAATGGCAGCACTTTTCCCTGAAAACAGGTCTGCACTTGAGAACACAGTAAAAATCGCCAATAGATGCAATGTTGAAATAAAATTCCACGACCTCCATCTTCCCGAATTTAATGTGCCTAGTGAATACACTCACGAAGAGTATTTAAAAAAGCTTGCAGTCGAAGGGATGTATTCTCGCTACGAAAATATAACAGAGGAAATAAAAAAAAGGTTTGAATTTGAATTTAATACAATAAAAAACATGGGTTATGTGGATTATTTTTTAATAGTATGGGATTTTATTAGATATGCACGAAAACATGAAATTCAGGTTGGACCGGGAAGAGGCTCAGCTGCAGGTAGCATGATTTCTTATTGCCTTGGAATAACAGATGTGGATCCACTAGAGTTTGATCTTCTATTTGAAAGATTTTTAAATCCAGAGAGAGTTTCCATGCCAGATATTGATATCGACTTTTGTTATGAAAGACGTGAAGAAGTTATTGAGTATGTAAATAGAAAGTATGGTGAATCCCATGTTGCACAAATTGTAACTTTTGGAACTATGGCTGCAAGAAATGCTATAAGGGATGTTGGGCGTGCCCTCGACATGAGCTATGCAAAGGTGGACTATATTGCAAAACAAGTTCCACAAGCATTAAATATGACAATAGATAAGGCACTGGAAATTTCTGAAACATTTAAGGAAATTTACGAAAGTGAAGAGGATTCAAGAGTTTTAATTGACATGGCATTAAAGCTAGAAGGTCTACCAAGGCATACTTCCACTCATGCAGCTGGAGTCGTAATTTCAAAGGATGAACTTACTGAATATGTTCCTCTAACTCGAAACGACAAAATAATTGCAACTCAATTTAACATGATTGAGCTTGAAGAGTTAGGTCTATTAAAGATGGACTTCTTGGGATTAAGAACTTTGACTGTAATAAGAGATGCGATAAATTTAATAAAAGAAAATGAGGGTAGGACTATTTCCTTTGAAAAACTAGATTATAAAGACTCAAATGTGTTAGAGATGTTTGCAAAATCGGAAACTCTTGGCGTTTTTCAATTTGAATCAAGTGGAATGAGAGCTTTTTTAAAGGAATTAAAACCTGATGAATTTTCTGATTTAGTTGCAGCAAATGCGCTTTTTAGACCAGGACCAATGAAGCAAATTCCAAAATTCGTGGCATCAAAACACGACAAGAGCAAAATTTCTTACATTCACCCAAAACTTGAGCCAATACTAAAATCCACTTATGGTTGTATAGTTTATCAAGAACAGGTAATGCAAATTGTACAACAAATTGGTGGATATTCACTAGGTAGAGCCGACATTGTAAGACGTGCTATCTCTAAGAAAAAAATGAAGGTAATGGAAGAGGAAAGGCAAAACTTTATTTATGGCAACGAAAAAGAAGGAGTTTGCGGTGCGATTGCAAATGGCGTTGATGAAAAATCTGCAAATGAAATTTATGATTTAATAATAGATTTTGCAGATTATGCCTTTAACAAATCTCACTCAGTTGCATATTCAGTGGTTGCTTATAGGACTGCTTGGCTAAAATATTATTATCCAAGGGAATTTATGGCAGCACAAATCTCAACTTATACAAATGATATAAAGCAAGTTAGCCTTTACATTGAAGAAATAAAAAGACTGGGAATAGAAATTTTGCCACCTAATATAAACTATTCTTTCAAGAATTTCACTGTTGAAAATGATAAAATCAGGTTTGGACTAAAGGCAGTAAAAAATGTGGGAAACAGTTTAATAGATGTAATAGTTAAGGGACGTGAAAAGGGCGAATATAAATCACTTAAAGACTTCGTAGATAGAATCAATGCAATTGATAAATCAGTGTTAAACAAAAGAGCTGTGGAGTCATTAATAAGATGTGGTGCTATGGATGACTTTGAAGGCAATAGAGCGCAGTACCTTGCAATTTATGAATCGGTACTCTCCTCTTCATCAAGCACGGCGAAAAACAATGTACTTGGACAATTTTCTATTTTTGAAAACACAAAGGTGAGTGAGGATCTTCCTGAGCTAAAAGATTTTAAGCAAAAGGATAAACTCGACATGGAAAAAGAAGTTATAGGAATGTATATTTCCGGTCATCCTCTTGATCCTTATAGAGAATTAATTGAGAAAAACACAAATATTAATACAAATCAAATTTTTGAAAAGTATAGAGAAAATCTTTTGAAATCAAGTAAAGTAAAAGTTGGCGGAATTTTAAAATCAAAAAAGACTATGATTACAAAGAACAACAAAATGATGGCTTTTGCAGCTTTAGAAGACCTCTTTGGCACAATTGAACTTGTAATTTTCCCAAATGTTTTTTCAAAATACAGGGATTTAATCGAAGATGAAAATGTAGTTTTTGTGGAAGGACATTTCCAAGAATCAGAAGTTGAAGAGCCAAAAATTTTAGTGGACAGCATCTCAAAGATAAAGATGCCGACTAAAAATAAATTATATATTTCCGTTGATTCCATAAAAAATGAAAATGTAGGCGAAATAAAAAAAATATTAAGGGATTATGAAGGCAACACTCCAGTAATATTTTTTGAAGAAAAAAGCAGAAGAGCCTTTGGAACTGATTCAAACATGTGGGTTGATTCTACATCCTTTGATGAGATTCAAAATAAATTGTCAGTGTATACTAAGAGCAGAGAGAAAATTATTTTAAAGTAGGTGTGTATGAGAATTGCAATTTTAACAAGTGGAGGCGATGCTCCTGGCATGAATGCCACAATAAGAGCAGTTACTAGGACTTGTATTTACGAGGGTATAGAAGTTTTTGGCATAAGTGGAGGTTATGAAGGTTTAATTGATGCAAAATTTGAAAAATTAGTTCAGTCTTCAGTTGCCGACATCATTCAAAGGGGAGGAACAATTTTATCAACTTCAAGGTCTGAAAGATTTATGACTGAAGAAGGTTTGGAGAAGGCGATAAATTCTCTAAAAATTTTTGAAATAGATGCACTTATTGTACTTGGAGGAGATGGGAGTTTAAGAGGGGCAAAGATGTTAAGAGATCGTGGAATAAATGTAATTGGAATTCCTTGTTCTATTGACAATGATCTTGCCTATACGGATTTTACTATTGGATTTATGACCGCAGTGGAAACTGTAACTGAAGCGATAAGTCATATTAGAGACACAACAGAAGCACATTGTCGTGCAAATATAGTTGAAGTAATGGGAAGAGAATGCGGCGATATCGCACTTTATTCTGGAGTTTCTTCTGGTGCAGAATCAATTATTGTGCCAGAAATACCTCTAGATATGAATGAAATTGCAGAGAAGGCAATTATGGGAAAGAACAGAGGCAAAAAGCATCACATAATTATTATGGCTGAAGGCTGTGGATCGGCTTTTGATTTTGCAAAAGAGTTTGAAAAATTTACGGGCATAGATACAAGGGTAACTGTTCTTGGTTACATCCAAAGAGGGGGAGCACCAAGTATTTTCGATAGAATTTTGGCATCAGAACTTGGATACTTGGCAGTAAAAGAAGCAAAACTTGGAAATTCTCTTGCCCTTGGTTTTAAAGATGGAATTGCAATAAAAATGAGTTTTGAGGAAATTTTTAAAATAAAAAAAGTTTTTAGACATGATCTACTGGATATACTAAAAATAGTTTCAATATGAGGTGAATATGAAAAGGACAAAGATTGTTGCTACAATTGGACCTTCAAGTGAAAGTGAAGAGATTTTAAAAAAATTATTCACAGAAGGCGTAAATGTAGCGAGATTAAATTTTTCTCACGGAAGCCACGAAGAACATAAAATAAAAATTGACAGAATAAAAAAAATAAGGCGAGAAATGGATCTTCCCATTGGAATAATGCTTGACACAAAGGGACCAGAAATTAGACTAGGCGATATAGATGGAGAAGTAAGTCTAGAATCAGGCGATGAATTTATTTTAACTACAAAGGATCTATTAGGCGACAAAAAGATTGCAAGTATTTCCTACAAGGAGCTTTACAAAGATTTAAAAGAGGGCGAAAAAATATTAATTGACGACGGACTTGTGGAGCTACAGGTAAAAAAAATTCAAGGCGAAGAGATTATTACAGAAGTAAAAAACTCTGGAGCAATTTCATCTCACAAGGGAGTAAATGTGCCGGGAGCAAATTTAAATCTTCCTGCTCTAACAGAAAGAGATATTGAAGATATAAAATTTGGAATAAGGGAAGATATTGACTTTATTGCAGCATCTTTTATTAGAAGTAGAGAAGATGTACTTGCAATAAGAAGGGTTCTAGAAGAGGAAAAAGATTACACTACAAAAATTATTTCAAAAATTGAGTCCCAAAGGGCGGTAGAATTAATCGACGAAATAATCGAAGTTTCTGACGGGATAATGGTGGCAAGGGGAGATCTTGGCGTAGAAATTGAAACAGAAGCCGTTCCAATTGTGCAAAAAGAAATTATAAAAAAATGCAATATCGTCGGCAAAACTGTAATTACTGCCACGCAAATGCTTGATTCCATGATTAGAAATCCAAGGCCAACTCGTGCAGAGACAAATGATGTTGCAAATGCAGTCTTAGATGGAACAAGTGCAGTTATGCTTTCTGGAGAAACTGCAAGTGGAAAATATCCCATTGAAGCAGTTGTTACAATGAGAAAAATTTTGGAGTACACAGAAAATACAATTGATCACGACGAAATTTTGAAAAACAGAATAAGAGATGTGGAAAACTCTATGACTAACTCCATTGGCAAGAGTGCCTGTGTAATTGCAAGAGATCTTCACGCAGAGGCAATTATTACTGCTACAACTTCAGGGAATACTTCGAGAGCTATTGCAAAATTTAGACCAGAGACGCCAATAATCGCATCAACACCCTTCGAAAAAATTAAAAATCAATTGAGCATTGTGTGGGGCATTATGCCAGTAAAAGTTTTGAACTTCAAAGACACGGACAATTTAATAGATGCATCCATTGATGTAGCAGTTGCAAAGGGATTTATAAAATCTGGCGACTTAGTTGTGTTGACAGCAGGAGTACCGGCAGGCATTGCTGGTTCCACAAATTTATTGAAGATCGAAAATGTTTCAGAAATTTTGGGACGAGGAACTGCCCTTGGGAAAAAGAAAAAGAAGGCACGAGCAGTTGTAGCTAATAGAATTGAAGATTTAGAAAAAAACTTTAAAACTAAGGACATAATAGTCTGCAATGGAACTGATGGCAGAATGATTTCTTATATGGAAAAGTCTTCAGGATTTATTACAGAAGAAGCAGGTTTTACATCAAATGGGGCTGTAGCGGCAATTTCTCTTGGCAAAACTGCAATTGTTGGTGTAAAAAACATCACAGAAAAGATAAAAACAGGAGATATTATAACAATTGATCCAATAGATGCAACTGTGAGAAGATAATTATAAACTATAAAAAAGACCTTTGTGATTAAAAATTATCACTAAAAAGGTCTTTTATTTTTGTATAATCGATTTTCTTTAAAATTTCTTCACGTTCCTTTAAATTTGAATTGAAGTTTTCGAATTTTACTTTAAACTTTTTTGACTCCGACATTAATTTTAAATTTGAAATCCTGTCAGATTCATTTAAATAATTAAAATAAATTTTGCTTCTCGCATCTAATGCACAATAAATCTTGTCGAGGCTCTTTGAAAGCCCAAGCAAATTGTTTAGAGTTAAAAGAAGATCTATTACGAAGATGAAAGTTAATAAAAAGGCTACTGAGTTAATAATTTTATCTTCAGCTGCAGAGAAAAATAATAACATAACTGGTGTTAAGTATTTTACAATAATTATATTTGCCATTCCAAAAACTATTAAACCGTAAAGGCACACTCTTCTTTTAATTTGAAAAGGATAGGCACCGTAATCCCACCATCTTTGGTGAAAAAATCTTTCCAATAAGTAACCAATGACATACTCAATTGTGCAGGACAAAAGTGCAGAATAAATAAAAATGTAAAAGCTTGAGTCAAAGTTTTTTAATATTAAGTAGGATACAGTTGCACCAATGCCATAGATTGGACAAAAAGGACCAATTAAAAAGCCTCTGTTATAAATTTTATCTAGCTCAATTTTGGAACAAGGGAAACTTTCCCACAACCAACCTATAAAGGAGTAGATAAAAAATATTAGGTATAGTTCTGCAATTTTCATAAATTTTCAAAACCCACTTTCATAGATTTTCTCCTAACAGTTTCCACTATGGAAACATATTTGTCAGAATAAGTTACAATCCAAGACTCCAAATACTTTGGCGGAAGAATAGTTAGAGGAAACATGTGCTTGATTATAATGTCCTTTTCAATTCTATTTATCTTTAATTCACTCTTTGCATTTAAGTATGCCTTCATTGGATGAGTGAAACCATGGATCCAGCGTTCTTTCTTGCCATCATGCCAATCGTATAGAAAGTAATCGTGAAGTAGGGCACCCCTTATAAGGGAGTCCATGTCCACATTTAAATTGTATTTTTCTACAATTTCAATTGATTTTTTTGCAACAGAAATAACGTGATAATAGACAGAAGTATTTCCATGTTGTATGAAATTTTTTGTTTCTTTAAATCTCGTGTTTTCATTTAAGAAAGCGATGATTTCTTCAAGTTTTTTTTGGTTATTCATATAATCTCCTGAGTATTATTCTATTATATAAAAGTAAAAAAAATTCAAAGTTTGTGTTAAATTTTTAATACATTGCAAATCTTATATTTCTATTGCAAAGGAGTTTAAAATTTTATTTTTTAACATAAAATTCGCAAAAAAATAAAAGCCATATTTCTATGACTTTTATATTTTACTAAAATTTTGTTTCAAAGTAAATTCTCTTTTCCTCTGAAGTTAAAATATCTGTGATTTCTAAAATCTTTGAACTTTCCTTATGGACAGTTAATACAGAAGTTGCCTTTTCAAAATTATAATTTTCGAGAGAATATCTTTTGGCAATTTTTTTGATTTCATCTTCTTTTTTAGTTGTAAAATCGTAAATAATATTTTCTTTTCTTTTTAAAATAGTTGGATTTGTACTTACACAATTTAAAAATTCAATTAGTTTTTCTACTGTAAGTGATTCCTTAAAGTCCATATTTTCAAATTCTTCGGCATCTAAAGATTTTTTAGTTTTAACATCTTCAACCTTAACGCTAATTTTACCTTTATCTATGTCCCATGGATTTTCACCAAGAGCATTGATTATGTGTGAGTATTTTTCATTTATAGAATTTACTTTTTCAGCTTTAGTTTCAACTTTTTTAGCAGGTTCATTAGTTTTATTATTAGAATCATCAGCCTTAGGCTCTACTTTTTTAGCAGGTTTACTAATTTTATTAATAGAATCATCATCTTTAGGCTCTACCTTTTTAGCAGGTTCACTAGTTTTATTATTAGAATCATCAGCCTTAGTTTCAACTTTTTTAACTGGTTCCTTAGCTTTATCTTTAGTTACGTTAGCTTTAGGTTCAACTTTATTATCTTCAGTTTTTTCAGAAGGAACTTCAAATATTTCTTTTGATTCTGAATTTCTTTTTTCTCTTCTCTTTTTAGCACGGTCTTTTTTTCTGGAAGCATCGTATTTATTTTCTTCCTTAACTTTAGAATTCCTTACAGAATCATCTTTTCTTATAACATCATCATTTTTAATTTCTTCTGTCTTATGTACTTTTTCAACAGAAGGTTTTTCTTTAGTTTCAATAGATTTTTTAGCAGTGGGAGTATTTTTATTTTGATTTTTTCTCCACATAATATAGCAAACGATTACAATAATGGCAACAACAATTATTAAGCCACCCATAATAACACCTCCGATTTATTTATATTATACCACTTAAATACAAAATAACTACTTTAATTCATTAATTTTTAAAAAAATAAAAAATTATTTGCTATTAGTTTAAATAATAAAGTTGAATTTAAAGTAGGCTAGTTATATAATGTTATTTATTCATTACCAAGATAAAGAGAAAAACTATATTGGTAAATAGTTATAGAAAAACTAATTTTAGCTTATAAATCTATTAAATTGATACTTAGAATAATTTATACTAGACTATTGGGAAAAGTAATTGTTAAATTTTAAAATTATATTAAATATATGAAGCATGATTAACAATGTTTTCACAAAATGCTATATTTTTTTGGGAGGTTATTATGGGAAAGATTAAAAAAAGACTAAAAAATTTTAAAGCACCAGATGCTTTGCTATTAATATGCATTTTAATGGCAATGGTATCAATACTTACTTATTTGATTCCAGCAGGAGAATATACTAGATTCTTAGACCCTGAGACTGGCAAGGAAATGGTTGATCCAAATTCATTCCACTATATTGAAAACACTCCAGTAGGACCTTGGAAAGTATTATCTTCAGTTCATCAAGGGCTTGTAGAATCAGCTGAAATTACTTCCTTTCTATTTATTATAGGAGGAGCTTTTGGAGTACTCAACTCTACAGGAGCTTTAGAAGCATTAATTTCAAGAACAGCTACTAGATTAAAGGGAAAAGAAAAACTAGTAGTTATATTTTTTGTAACATTGTGGGCATTGGGAGGTGCTTTCTTAGGAAATTTTGAAGAATGCCTTGCATTTTTACCTATGCAAATAACCCTATGTCTTGCCTTAGGCTTTGACTCAATAACAGGTGTTGTAATTGGAATTTGTGGTGTTGCTGTTGGTTACATAGGTGGTGTAATGAATCCTTTTACTTTAGGAATATCACAACAAATAGCACAACTACCGCCCTATTCAGGCATTGGATTTAGATTAGTTTTATGGCTTGCAACTCTCACTGTAACAATTGTTTACATATACAGATATGCTGACAAAATTCATAAAAATCCTCAATTATCTTTATCTTATGAAGTGGATAAGACTAGTAAATACAGAGAAGAAATTTCTTCAAATATCGAGTTTTCAATTAGACATAAATTAGTTCTAATATCTTTTGTACTTGCAGTTATAGGCATAGTATATGGAGTAATAGTATTTCAATTTTATTTAGGAGAAATGGCAGCTGTATTTATTTTATTAACAATAGTCATGGCTTGTATTTCTGATAAGCCTGTCAATGAAACAGTAAATGCTTTTGTAAATGGAGCAGCTGACTTACTTTATCCTTGTCTATGTGTAGGATTTGCAAGAGGTTTAACTATTATAATGATGGAAGGACATATACTTGATGTTATAGTTCATTCTTTAACGGGAGTTTTAGGAAAACTACCATCAATAGTATCTGCACCATTATCTTTTATTGTAATATCAATAATAAATCTATTTGTTCCATCAGGATCAGGCAAAGCTGTAATTGTAATGCCTATCTTAGTTCCTATGGCAGATGTTTTAGGAATAACAAGGCA
Organism: Peptoniphilus grossensis; assembly: GCF_001940285.1. NCBI lineage: Bacteria > Bacillati > Bacillota > Tissierellia > Tissierellales > Peptoniphilaceae > Peptoniphilus > Peptoniphilus grossensis. Next base: position 728,548 of record NZ_MJIH01000001.1, on the reverse strand, counting down.
AACTGTTGCTCTTGCATATCACATGGGAGATGGCATAACTAATTTACTTTCACCAGCAGAAGCTACAATAATGGTAGCCTTGGGATTAATGAAAATATCCTATGGCAAGTGGATTAAATGGTTTTGGAAGTTAGTTTTACTATGGTATTTAATAGGAATAATTGCTTGTATTATAGCAGTAAATATTGGATTTGGACCATTCTAGGAGGAGATATGAATAAATTTAATTCAATTGATGATCTAAAAGAAGTGCAAGTTTTAAGAAATTTTTTAATGCTTACAGAAATACCTAGACCATCCTTTAAAGAAAAAAAGGTTTCAGATTTTTTAAAAAATTGGGCTGAAAAAAACAATTTAGAAGTTAAACAAGATGGTAAATATAATTTAGTAATAATGAAAGATGGTCAAAAGAGCGGAGAAAAAAAAGAGCCCTTAATTTTACAAGCTCATATGGATATGGTTTGTCAGAAAAAAGATGGTTTTGATTTTGATTTTGACAATGATCCTATACCTGTACAAATTGATGGAGATGAACTCAATACAGGTGGAAAAACTACACTAGGTGCAGATAATGGACTAGGGGTAGCCATAATAATGTCTGTGTTAGAGGATAAAGAAATTTCACATCCGCCAATAACTGCAATATTTACCACTGTTGAAGAAGATGACTTCAGTGGGGTTAAAAATCTTTCAAAAGATTGGCTAATAGGCAATAGAGCTATCAACATAGACAATAGCAAGGATAATGAAATTATTGCTGGAAGTAATGGTGGAATGGGAGTTACTTTTTCATTAGATATAAATAGGCGAGAAAGGAAACTTTTTAATACTTTTAAAATTAAAATTGGAGGTTTACTAGGCGGTCACTCTGGCGAAGACATAGAAAAAGGTAGAGGAAATGCCATTATACTACTATCTAGATTATTAGAAAAATTGGAAGATGAAATTGAGATTTTAGATATAGAGGGTGGAACATTTAGACTTGCAATTCCTAGAGAGGCTTATGCAATAATAAGTACTAACCTAGACAAAAATAAATTAGATAATATTCTTAAAGAGTTTGAAGAAGAACTTCACTTCGAATACAGTGCCTTTTCAGATATTATCTACGTCAATTCTGAAGATTTTAAATTAGATAAAGAAGCAATATCCCCAGAAGATTTAAATAAAATAATTAATATTATTAAATTATATCCCAATGGAATCTTCGAAGTTGATCCAATAAAGCATGTAGTTATTTCATCAAATAATCTAGGGGAATTGAGAATTGAAAACAATACTGTTAAATTTGTCAATGAAATAAGAGCTATAGAAAAAACACAAGTTGAATATACACTTAATAAAATTTCGAAAATAGCCAATATATATAAAGGCAGTTTAGAAGGATATGCAAAATATCCAGGCTGGAGATATGACCCAGAAAGCAAACTAAGAAGGGATTATAAAGAAATATTTGAAAGAGAACTTGGCGAGAAAATAGAAGTAAAGGTTTCAGCAGCAGGATTGGAGTCAGGTTATTTGCTAGAAAAAAATCCTAATTTAGATATAATTAGCGTTGGTCCAAATCACACAGGACTTCACAGTCCATCTGAATCGGCAAACATCCCTTCTATAATTAAATTTTATGAGACCTTTAAAGTGTTTCTCAGGGAAATAGATTAAATATAAGGCTTTAGAATAATGATTTTAATATTTTAATTTATTTTATATTTTTTAATTTGATTTATAACGATAATTATAGTGGATGAAAGTATGAGTATAATTGCCAATACTTGTTTAGAAAATATTAGTTCTGACAATAATAATAATATTCCAAACACTACACTAGTTACAGGTTCTAGACAAGAAAGAATGGAAGTGTAGGTTGCTCCAATATTTCTAAGTGATTTTTGATACAAAAGTGTAGCTCCTATGGTAATAACAATGGAATAAAGAAATATAAATATCCATTGAAATGGGTTATAGGATAAAACTAGTTTATTGCCCGTTATATGGACAAATACAAATATTAAAAAACTTGAAATTAAATTTATATAAAATAAAATTCTTATTGAATTTAAGTTTTTTAAAACACTCCTTTCCAAAAAGATTGAGTAGAAAGAATAAGTAAAGGATGAGATAGCAGCTAAAACTACTCCTCTTAAATCTATATGTCCACTTTTTAAATCTATTATTAAAACTAATCCAAGGCTAACTGATAAAATGCAAAATACGTCAATTTTATTTGGTCGACTTTTAGAAATAATTGTATTAATGATGAAAATAATAATTGGATATGCAAAGTGAATAGTAGTTGCAACGCCTGAAGATATGTAATTATAAGAGCTATATAAAGTTAATGATGTTGCAACAAAAAATATAGAGCCAATTATTAGATAAATAAATTCTTTAAAATTAATTCTGATACTTTTATCCTCTAGAATACATAATATAAAAACTAAAATTAAAGAGAGGCTAGTTCTGTAAAATGCTGTTGAAGTAAAATTTGAGCCAAAGCTATAGATAACTTTAGTAAAAAGAGGCATTAAGCCAAACAATATAGCCGAAAATATTGCTTGAAAAATACCTTTAAGTTCTTTACTGATGTTCATTTTATAACCACTTTATAGATAGTTTTTGCTTAAATTAATTTTTATCTTGTCAAAATCCTCTAGAATTTTTATTTAATAATAGTTTAGCAAATAAAAACCATTATTTTAGTTAATATAATTTTATGTAATGGAAAATTATTTGCATAAAATTATACTATAAATATACTCAATTAAAAACTGATCTCCTTAAATTAGTTCTAAGTCTAACTATGGGAGATCAGTTCTTATTGAGCCTTTATTTTCATTTGTTATGCTAATTTCTTTCTTGATTCTCTTTTATTTTTTATTATATCGACAACGTCACGCACTTCACGCACACCTAATTTATATAAAGACAATAGGTATACGCAAGCTGCGATTAAAACTATTATCATTAAAAGGGTTAGTCTTAAAAGTGTTTGAAAAGCACCTGATGTAAAGGACATAATTAATTTTTCGTAAGGGAAGTAAGATAATGCAACAAGTCCCATGGCAAGGGAAGCCATCAATGTTTTTATTAGTGCCTTAATGTAAGACTTTGTTCCGAGATTTCCAATTTTTCTTCTAAGAAGTATAAAGGAAATGAGAAGTGCAATTGTCGTTGCAATGGAAACTGATGCAGCAAGTCCATTAGTTCCATAATGTCTTGCGACTAAAAGATTAAGTCCAACATTTATTATTACATTAGTTACGCCTACGTAGAAAGGCGTCTTTGTATCTTTAATAGAATAATAAATTCTATTTAACACATTTATTACAGAAATTGAAATTAAAGATAGAGAGTAGCATCTAAGTGTAGATGTAGCCGCAATACCATCTGTTGCAGTAAAGGATCCACGTACAAAGGCAATTTCTATAATTGGTCTTGCTAAAATTATTAGTCCAATAGTTGCTGGTACTGTTATAAATAAAACTGTTTTAATTGAAGCGTTCATAACTTTTTTGCCTAGTTTCATATCTCCTGAACCTAAAGTTTTTGTAAGTATTGGAAATACTATGGCAGTTATTGCAGTTATAAAAATTCCAATTATCATTGTATTCATTTTGTTTGAATAATATAAGATTGATGCAGCACCTTTGCCCATGCCTGATGCTAAGTTTCTATTTACGATTGTGTTTATGTCATTTACAGAAACTGATACAAAAACTGGTAGGGCGAGGAGAATTGCCTCTCTTACATATTGATCTTTAAAGTCGGCAATAAATTTTGGTCGGTAGCCAATTTTTATTGCATTTGGTAGTAAAAATAAAAATTCTGCAAGTATTCCAAGAACTGATGCAATAGTTAGCCCCATTATCCCAACATGTTTAGAAAATAGTGCTAAGTAAATTATATAAGTTAAGTTTAGTGGAATGGCAATGGCACCAGTGGCTGCGAATTTGCCGCCATGTTGAAGATATCCTTCCATTACTCCAACCCACGATGAAAATAAAACTACGGGCATTCCAACTTGTATAAGTTTAACAACAATTGCATAGGTTTCTGGATCAGCTTGTGATGCAGACAATAGTGCAATTTGATTTGGAAAAAGGATTCCTAGTGCAATTAGAACAAGGGATGCCAAAGATGATATAAGTAGTAAATTATTGGTGAAATAATTCTTTCTGCTCTTTCCATGATCCATTTCAGCCTTTTGTACAGAAGGTATATAGGTTGTCGCTATCGCTTGAGTTACAAAACTAGATATCATTGCTGTTGCAGCTTGTGCAAGGGAAAAGGCGTCCATTTCTGTTCCTGCACCAAAGACATAGGCAGTGAGTGATTCTCTAAAAAACCCAAAAACCTTTCCTATTAACAAAAATACTGTAATGGCGAGAGTTGACTTTGCAATTCGTGAGCCTGCGTTATCTTTATTTTCCAATTTATTATCTCCTTTATAAGTCTTATCAAATTATAATTTGTTTAAAAATTTATGTCAAGTGAGGTTAAAATCTATTATTTTAAAGAAATTTAATTATGTGTTATTATTGTTTTATAATAATAACAAAGGAGGAAAAATGAAAAATAGAAATTTAATAAAAAAAGTTTTGCCCTATTTTTATAAATACAGATTTACACTTTTCTTAGATTTATTTTGTGCAGGACTTACTACTGCAAGTGAAATGGTTTTGCCACTAATTCTCCGCAAACTAACAAATCTTGGTATGAAAGATTTGTCATCTATTACCTTTGAATTTGTGCTAAAACTTTCATTGATATATTTTGCAATAAAGGTTATTGAGGTCTTTGCACAATATTTTATGACGAGCATTGGTCACATAATGGGTGCACGCATAGAAACGGACATGAGAAGGGATCTTTATTATCATCTTCAAAGTCTTTCTGACACTTTTTATAATGAAACAAAAGTGGGTGTAATTATGTCACGAATTACCAATGACCTCTTTGACATAACGGAGTTTGCACATCACTGTCCTGAAGAATATTTTATCGGCGTGTTAAAAATTATTATTTCATTAATAATACTTCTTACTATTAATGTAAAAATGACTCTTTTAATTTATATTATGATTCCGCTAATGATTTATTTTTCTGGTCATTTTAGAAATAAAATGCGAGAAGCACAAAAGGATCAAAGAGTTCATATTGGCAATCTAAATTCTGCCATTGAAGATTCTCTGTTAGGGATAAAAGTTGTAAAGTCTTTTGCCAATGAAGATGTGGAGAGCGAAAAATTTACCTATGAGAACAATAAATTTTTAGGAATAAAAAAGAGATACTACAAGTCAATGGCTGGTTTTAATACAATTAATAGAATTTTTGACGGATTGATGTATCTTATTTTAATTGCAAGTGGCGGCTATTTTCTCATGAAAAGAGAAATTGGTCCAGAAGATTTAATAGTCTATGTAATGTTTATTCAGTCACTTCTTGCAACGGTTAGAAGAATTATTGAATTTACAGAGCAGTTTCAAAAGGGAATGACAGGTATCGAAAGATTTGCAGAAATTATGTCTGTTGAATCAGATATAAAGGACAAAGAGAATGCAATTGAAATAAAAAATGTAAGGGGAGAAATTTCCTTTAATAATGTGGACTTTAGTTACGGAAAGAGCGAAGAAAAGGTCCTAAATAATTTTAGCGTGGATATTATTCCAGGCGAAAAACTTGCAATAGTAGGACCAAGTGGTGCAGGAAAGACTACAATTTGTAATTTGATCCCAAGATTTTACGATGTGGACAGCGGTTCTGTTAAAGTAGACGGAATTGATGTGCGAGATATAAAAATAAAATCGTTAAGAGAAAATATTGGCATAGTTCAACAAGATGTGTATTTATTTTCTGGAACAGTTAAGGACAACATTGGCTATGGAAAAAGTGATGCAAGTGATAAAGAAATTATTGAAGCTGCAAAGTTGGCTGGAGCTTATGAATTCATCAGAAATCTACCAGATGGTTTTGATACCTATGTAGGCGAGCGTGGAGTAAAATTATCTGGAGGACAAAAACAGAGAATTTCCATTGCTAGAGTTTTTTGAAAAACCCACCAATTTTAATTTTAGATGAAGCAACTTCAGCTCTCGACAACAAAAGTGAAATTGTTGTGCAGGATTCTATTGAAAAACTTTCAAAGGGAAGGACAACTATTACCATTGCTCATAGACTTACAACTGTACAAAATGCAGATCTAATTATTGTAATGACAAAGGAGGGCATTGTGGAAAGAGGAAAGCACAGCGAACTTATGGAAAAGAAAGGTTATTATTACAACCTCTATACAAAGGGTGGCAGATTAGAATAATAAATTTATTTTAGGGTATATCATAACAAGAAAGAAACTTTGAGAGGTGTATTATGCAAGATTATATAGAAATTATAAAAAAAAGAAGATCTTATTACGATTTATCTGAAGATGTACCACTTTCTAATGAAGAAATAAAATATTTGATAGAAGATGTTTTAAACACAACTCCATCTCATATGAACTCGCAAACTACGAGAGTAGTATTGCTTTTTGATGAAAAATCAAAGGACTTTTGGAAGAGAGTAAATGAAACTTATGACAATAAAATAAATGAAGAAAAATTTCACGGATTTTATCATGCAAAGGGTACAGCTCTAATTTTTATCGACAAAGATGAAATTAAAGAGCAAGAAAAGAATATTCCATTATATAAAGAATATTTTGAAACTTGGGGACAACATTCGGCAGCAATGGTACAGCTAAATATTTGGCAAGCACTTCGTGATGAAGAAATTGGTGCAAGTAACCAACATTACAATCCACATATTGACTCATGGGTTAAGGATTTATATGAAATACCAGATTCATGGGAACTCATTGCAGAAATCCCCTTTGGAAAAATCCAAGAAGAACCGGAGAAAATAGACAAAAAATCAATTGATGAAATTTTAAAAGTTATTGAGTAAATAAAGAAAAGTAGGCGAGAGTCTACTTTTCTTTATTAACTTATACTTGTAATAAAAATCTCTTATGACTATAATAAGAGTATCAGGGGAGCTTTTGCTGAGATTAGGTTAATCCTTAAACCCTTTGGACCAGGACAGGTAATGCTGTCACGGGAACAATGCCTCTCTTTGAAGAGGTTTTTTTTATTTTATTTTATTTTTTAATGAGGAGGTTTTATGAAGATTTCAGTAGCAATACAAATACTTCCTACAACTAAAGAAGGTACTTCAGAATCTGTTGTAGAAGTTGTAGACAAAGTAATTGAATATATAAAGAGCGAGAAAGTAAACTATGTTGTAACTCCCTTTGAAACAGTTATAGAATTAGATAACTTCGACAGGGCTTTTGAAATTTTGAAAAATTGTGTAAAAATAGCTGGAGAAATTTCAGAACAAGTTGCTTGTTATTCTAAGACATTTTATTCTGAGAAGGGAATATTGACCATCGATGAAAAAATCGGCAAGTATCAAGGATAATATCTCAGCAGCTTCCTTGATAATAATTATTTTAGCTATTTGGCATTTTGTAACTACAAAGGGAATTGTAGGACCCTATTTGCTTCCTAAACCCTTTGATGTCATAAAGGCATTTGTTACAGATTTTTCTACTATTGCATCTCATCTTGGCACAACTCTCATAGAAGCTTTTTTAGGCTTATTTGTAGGAGTTAGTTTAGGTTTTGTTGCAGCTTTATTAATGGATTTGTCAGAGTTTGTTTATTCTGCTCTGTATCCCATTTTGGTTTTGACGCAAACTGTGCCAACGGTTGCAATTGCACCACTACTTGTATTGTGGATGGGATATGGAATTGCTCCCAAAATTGCCCTTATTGTAATTGTAACATTTTTTCCAGTTGCAATTTCTCTTCTCGAGGCATTTAAACAAGTGGATCAAGATAAAATAAAACTATTAAAGGCAATGGGTGCAAGAAGGTTTGAAATTTATAAATACATTAAATTGCCTGAGAGCATGGGAAACTTTTTCTCTGCTTTAAAAATTGCAGTTTCATATTCTGTTGTAGGTGCGGTAATTGCTGAATGGCTTGGAGGTTTTAAGGGGCTTGGAGTATATATGATCAGAGTCCAAAAAAATTACTCCTTTGATAAAATGTTTGCTGTTATATTTTTAATTTCGGCTATTTCTCTTATTTTGATGAAACTCGTAAGTTATATTCAAAAAAAGGTGATGCCGTGGATGGAGGAAGAATGAAAAGTTTAAAAAAATTATTAGTTTTAATTTTAGCGGGAATTATGCTTACAGCTTGTGGTAAAACTGAAAATAAAAAAGTTGAAGAAGAAAAGGATAAGCCAATGGAAAAAGTTAGCTTTTTACTTGACTGGGATCCAAATGTTAATCACGCAGGCCTTTATGTGGCAATGGACAAGGGATTTTTTGCAGAGGAAGGAATTGAAGTTGAAGTAAATCAACCACCGGCAAATGGAGCTGAAGCTCTTGTTGCATCAGGCAAGGCTGATTTTGGAGTATCTTTTCAAGATACAATTGCTCCTGCCTTTGCAAGTGAAAAGCCACTTCCCGTTACAGCAGTTGCTGCTATTATAAATCACAATACTTCTGGTATTGTATCAATTAAAGACAAAAACATCACAAGGCCTAAGGATATGGAAAATCACAATCACTCAACTTGGGGACTTCCAATTGAACAGGCAATTTTAAAACAAGTTGTTGAAGACGATGGAGGAGATTTTTCCAAAGTAAAATTAATTCCTGGTGATGTTACAAACACACTTGCAGCAATTCAAGGTAAAGACATTGACACAGTATGGATTTTCTATCCAGTAGATGGAGTTAGAGCTGAAATGGAAAATGTGCCAATTAATTATTTTGCTTTTAAAGATATTAATAAAACTTTTGACTATTACACTCCAATTTTAATTGCAAATAACGATTTTTTAAAAAACAAAGAAGATTTAGCAAAGAGATTTATGCGTGCTTTCTCTAAGGGATATGAATACGCAGCAAAAAACCCAAAGGAAGCTGCAGAAATTCTAGTTAAATTAAATCCAGAACTTGATAAAGAGTACACAATTAAAGCAATGGATTATATCCATGACAAATACAAAGATGATGCTGAATATTTTGGTGAAATAAATGCAGATAGATGGAATAATTTTTACTCTTGGTTGTGGGAAAATAAATTAATTGATAGAGAAATTCCTAAGGACTTTGGTTTCACTAATGATTTTGTAAATCCTGAAAAATTAAAATGAGTGAAAAACTAGAGATTTTAAGAGTAAGTGATGTAGATAAGTCCTTTGGCGACAAAGAAGTCCTAAAGGGCATAAACATCGTATTGAATAAGGGAGAATTAGTTTCGCTAGTTGGCGTTTCTGGAAGTGGGAAGACGACTTTATTTAATATAATTGCGGGACTTTTAAAGCCAGATAGGGGCAAAGTTTTTTTAAAAGGTGAGGATATCACTGGAAGGTCTGGCAAGGTTTCCTATATGTTGCAAAAGGATTTGCTACTTCCTTATATGACCATTATCGACAATGTATCTCTACCATTAATTTTGCGAGGCAACAAGAAAAAAGTCGCAAGAGAAAAAGTCAGCGGATTATTTAAAGATTTTGGTCTTGAAGGAACTCAGGAAAAGTTCCCTTCACAGCTTTCAGGAGGAATGGCACAGCGTGCAGCACTTCTTAGAACTTATGTATTCTCAAATGAAGTAGCACTACTTGATGAACCCTTTTCTGCTCTTGATGCAATAACTAAGGCGTCGATTCACAAGTGGTATAAAAAAATTATTGGAGAGATGAAAATTTCTACGATTTTTATAACTCATGATATTGAAGAGGCAGTAAAAATTTCAGATAGGATTTATATTTTGGGGAAAAATCCAGGAACAATAATTGATGAAATAGAAATAAAAGAAGATTTTAAAGAAAATTTTTTTGAAGATAAAAAATTTATTGAGTACAAAAAACACATTATTGAAAAACTTGATAAAATTATTTAAACGAGGTAAATACCTCGTTTTTTATTTGGTGTCGCATTTAATTTTACAATTATCCTTTGATTTTAGTCAAACCTATTTCTTTGGATAATACTTAATAAGTAATTCATTTAAATTTTCTTTACTATTCATTTGTAAAGTTAATATTGGTTGGTAAATTTGGAAGCTTATTTCTATTTTTTAATTTCTTCATTTAATGTAATATCTTTATAACTCATATTAATAGACCTATTTGTTTTTTGGTAATTAATATTTTATATAAAATTAGTATGAGTTTTTAGTTGCTAGCAATTCCACATTTTATTTTACAGCCAAACACACAAAATAAATTTGAAAAGATTAAATATAAATGATATCGTTATTATATAAAGGAGTGATGTTGTTATGGATTATAATATCTGGGATTATTTTATGATTAGAACTCCAGCTTTACCATTTTATTACTTAGAAGAATATAGAAATTCAAACAAAGACATATATTCATTTATATCAGAAAATGAGACTTTGGATAATTTTTTAAAAAATGCTCTCTTGGTATCTTCTAAATCACTCTATTATTCATATATTAATAAACCTAAAGAAGAAAAAAATATAGAAATTTATGTCAAGGCTTACTAAAATATTTTATACGAGCAAGCTCTAGGGCAACTCCTTATGAATGTTTTGCAAACGTATCCATTGTAGAATTTGGGCTAAATACAAATATCGAAAAAGAAGATGAAATAATAGATACTAAAGTAGACACAGATTGGGCAAATGGGTTAATAAAAAAATTAGAAGATGACTCAACTATACTTAAAAGCTTATCCTTAAAATTCAATGATATTTGTTATGTCAGTGGAGATAGACTGAAAAATCCTTATTTTACAAATAGAGGAAATTTAAAAGAAAGTACAGAAGAAATTAAAGAAAGTAGCATTAGATTTGCAAATCTTGTAGGCTTAGTTAAAGACAAGTCTAAAGATTTTATAAAATATAATGATTTATTTTACTTCATTTTTTAGATTTAGATAAAATAGATTTAAAATCAAATAAAGGAATAACTGAAATACAGGGATATAAAAATGACTTTAGTTTTTATGTGGGATTGGAGGAATCTTTTTGGTTTTGTTAGATATACTGATTGGTGATATGAGATATAAATAGACTAGAATACAAAAAACATTAAATAGCTAGCAAATTATAATTTAGATATTTAGCAAACTATATTTCAAAGGAGGATTATAAAATGAAACAATATAAGGATTTTGATCTCGATTTAAACAAGATAAAGGAAAATAGTGGTAGCGAGACTTTGGAATTTTCTCTTGGACCAGTTTGCACATATATATCGTCTAAACTTTTTGAAAGTGCTTTTTTAACAAAGTGTAATTCCTGTACTTGTCCATCAGCAGTATGTTCAGTTACAGATGCTAGAAATTGTATTAATGTTAACAATGAAAAAGATTCTATCAGGGAGTTAAGTGGATGCTAAATAAGTAAAAATTATTAAAAAAATTTTTAAGATAATATAGTTTGCTAATTTAAGTTTATGAGGAGGAAAACTAATATGAAGAAGAATGAGTTATTAATTGCTTTGATTACTTGGCTAATAGTTATAGTAATAGATACATTTGTAAATCTAAATTTATTTTACGAAGCATTAATATGGTTTGCTATTTATTTTGTATTGACTAGATTATTTTATAATAAACCTATTAATTAGAATTTATTTAAATACATTTATTTTAAGTTTAATGGTTTTATATAGATAAATTTTATATATGTAAATTCGGATTGGTTTTGAATTTTATATAAAGATATTAAAAAAACAATGCTTTAATATAAGGGGTGGATAATTGAAATATGGGAAAATTTTTAAAAAATATTGCCTTTTGTATCTCTTTTTGTTTCGTAAATTTTTTGATTTTTAATATAATCTTTAACATTATTTTTGTATTTTTAAAAAATTTAAATTTAATTGATATAAATCATATAAACTTATTAGCTTCTATTGTATTTATTATAGTAACATACTTAATAACTAGAAGAGATATAAAAAAATCTTGTTTTAAAGATTTAAATATAAAAACAATTGATATTTATGTATTTATTCTCTCAAACATCTTAATATCAACAATATTTTTCATTTTAATTTATAATATTGAAAATAAATTAAATTTTATTTATTACCAAAGATATTTAAAGAATTTCAATGAAAAATTACAAATAAATGATATAAATATAATTGCCCTATTAGAGATAATTTCTACATCTATTATTTTAGTACCAATAGGGGAAGAATTATATTTTAGAAAAATAGGAATAACTTTTTTAAAGTCTAAGGGTCTTAATAATAACTATGCAATTTTATTATCTGCGTTTTCTTTTGGACTATTTCATTTTACAATTCTTAGTTCCTTAATATATTCATTTTTAATAGGTTTTATCACTGGATTACTTTATATAGTAACTGGCAAACTAAGATATTCGATTTTGACTCATGGGTTTAGTAATTTACTGTCTATGTCATCGGCGTTATATTACTATGTTATTTTAAAGGATACGCCAGACATTAACTTTATTATGAAACATAATAACAATATAACAGGAATAATAAACATATTTATTATATTAATATTAATATATTTCATAAAAATTTTTTATAAGAAAAAATTTATTGGAATTTATAAAAAATTCTTTAAATATTTATATAAATAAATTTAGAAAAATAAGGGCACAAACATAGAAAGGAGAAACTTATGAGTGGATTTAAAGATTTTGATTTAGATTTAACTAAAATAAAGCAAGATGAAAAAAGTGAATCAACTATGGGGACAACTCCAGTATGTTCTTGGATAGTTGAATCATTTATCAATACAGGAGATGGTTGTATGACACAAAAATGTAAAACTTTAGCTTGTCCGTCTACTGACTGTTCACCTGGAGATATGACAACTGTTTGCAACGGAAGAATGGACAATGCTTTAAGATGTTAATTCAGAAGTAAAAATAACAGTTCTAATTAAATAGAAAATAAAGCCTTATACTGTTAAAATAAATTAATTTGAATAATAAAAAAATTTATTAAATAATTGAGGGGTACAATGAAAGCAGAAGGAAAGAAAATTTTAGAGAAAATTGGAATGGCAATGATAGTTTCTTTTATAATATTTATTTTTCTATCATCGATTAAGTTTAAAGAGGCATCGGATTCTTTTTTAGTATTTAGGTCACTTCTAAATCCTATTTCTATATTTATTGGATTTAGTTGTTTATTTGGCATTCATGTTGCAGATTTTTTTAAAGATTTGATCAAAGGAATGAAAAATATAAAAATTAAAGAATTAATATTATTTTTCAAATATGTTTTTATTTATCAAGGGATTATTATTTTAACAACAAATTTAAATTTTTTACAAGAATCGAATAATGAAACAAGTGAATTTATTGATTTGTATTTAATTATTATGATGATATTATTTGTTTTATTTGAAGAATATATTTTTAGGTATTTAATACAAACAAAATTAATGAACGTTTGTAATGACTATGGGATATTATTTATGGCAATAGTTTTTGGATTCTTTCATTATGGAAAATATAAATCAGGTTTTTTATTTGGAATAGTATTAGGAATTGTTTACATAATGACAGAAAACATTACATATACCGTCATAATTCACTATTTTTTGAACTCAACATTATCATTAAGAATTGTAGTATTTTTACAGAATTTTTTTATGGCAACCAATGTAGAATTAGACGGATTAAATAACACTACTGGATTTATAAGTTTATTATTGGGAGTTGTTTTAATGCTTGTACAATTGCTACTAAAAGGTAATTATATTTATTCTTTTAGACAAAAAGAAAAAGAACTTCTAAAAAAGGTATTGCAACAGATTAAATATTTACCTGAACTTATAAAAACTTTTCCACTTAATATGGTACTGTTTTTTAGATTTTTTATTTAAATACAAAAAGTATTTACAATTAGTTTATTAATATATAAAGGAGGTATTATGCATATAGTTTGTGTAATTGGAAGTAATTACGATAAATCAATTGGAGCACAAATAATTTTAAATATAGTAAAATCGTTAGGGCATAATTATACATACGAAATTTTAGATTTAAAGAATTTAAACACACGGTTTTGTCTTGGATGTGGTTCGTGTTTTAACACAGGATTATGCCCATTAGATTCAGTAGATGATTTATCATTTATAAAAAACACATTAAAATCAGCAGATATAATAATATTGTACTCATCAGTTTATGTTTTGTCTGTTTCAGGGTTAATGAAAAATCTAATAGGTCGATGTGTACTATATTGCCACACTTTAGAATTAGGTGGAAAATTAGGATTTACTATAACTTCTACATCTGAAACAGGAGGTCAAAAAGTATCAGAGTATTTAAAACAAGTACAAACATCAATGAGAATTAAAAATTTAGATAACTATATTTATAGAAAAGTTGATAACAATGTTAGTGATTTTATACTAGAAGTATCAAAAAAATTGATTACAAAATAAAAATTTATAAGTTTAAAAAGTAAACATATTAATTATGATTTAAATTTTATATAAACACATATTAATTTGTCTACACATAATTAATTTTTGTAGATTATAAGATTTGCTAGATAGATTAAATTCTCAATAAAAAAAATATAAAGGTATAAAGATTACATTTTTCGTATATTTATGTACACTACCATTTTAAAACAATTTATATTCTTTAAAGTGGTAGTGATTTTGTTAATTATAAGATATTTCATGAGTATAAATAAATCAATGAGTTAAAAAATGGTAAAAGAGGGAGGGTTAATATGAGTATAGAAAAAGAAACAAAATACTTCTTATTTATAGTTTTTTTTCTAGATTTTTTACTGGGAATTACATGTAAATATTTTTATAAAGTAGATAATACAGGGGTTATAACCCTTATTACGAGTTTAGTTCCTGCTTTTATTGCTATATTATTAGAAAAGATTTTAAGTTAAAAGATTTATTTAAGGATAAATTCAACTTGATATATTCTTTATACTTCATAATATTTATATTTTTTTACATATTATCATTCTTTTCAGAAAAAGTTTTAAATAAGATTGATTATGTCGTGTATTTAGGTTGGCTAATTAGTCTTTATGTATTAACTATAGATGATAAAAGATTAAGAGGAAAATTTAATTTTGCTTTATTTCTTAAATGGGCTTTTGTTGTAATTTTAATAGATACATTTAGAATGGGAATATTAAATTTTTACTTTCAATCAGATGTAGATGTTACTGATCTTTTAACGAGAGTAATAGGTACATTTACCATAGGATTATTTAGCACAATCATTAATTTAATATTTACTATGGGTGAAGAATATGGTTGGAGATATTTTTTACAGACAAGATTTCAATCATTGTATGGTAATAGAATAGGAGTTTTATTAACTGGCATTATGTGGGGCTTATCTCATTTGCCCTTGTATTTTTTTGTATTTTATTCTGGAATAGAAGGCCTTTATGCAGGTATAGATATTACTGTATTTTGCATTACTATTGGGATAGTGCTTGGACTCATTTATATGGAGAGTAGAAGTGTTCTTGCGGTAACTTTCATTCATCTTTTGCACAATATGTTTATGACTAATGTAACGAGTGCAGATTACAATCAAGATTTTATTTTTACAAAAGAATTTTTACTTGTATCTGTAATAACAGCTATACTTGTATATACTCCATTTTTATTAAATAAAAAGTATAATTGAATTTTAACTTGAATTAAAATAAGGGTGCCTATTATGATTAAGAATTATGAGCAAAAGATTACTAATATTAATGATAGAATGTCAAATTATTTTATAAATAGAGATAAAATAATAGATTCAAATGATATTATGATAATAAATCAATTATTATTGAATAATTATAATGAAATTTATATAAGGAAAGTTTATGATTATTATAAGGATATAAGAGATGAATTCAATAAAGGAAATATAATATATAATTGTGGTATGATTGGAGGATTAGGACAATTTGCTTTTGTGTTGAAAGAATTTTCGATTATAACAGGATTATTAAAAGATTTTTCAAAAAGTGTTGATAATTTATTTTTTAAAATCACACTGAACTTACTTAAAAATTATGAAGGATATAAAAGCATTCATTATAATTTTTATGATATTACAGGTGGATTATCAGGAGATTTGTACTATTTTCTAGATAATAATTTTGAACAAAAAGGAATAGAAAATATAATTAAATATTTAGTATCAATAACAATTGAAGATAATAAATTTTTTATAAAAAGAGAAATGCAAAAAAATGATTTAGAAACTATAAATTTTCCACATGGACATTTAAATTTTGGAATGGCCCACGGAATTATTTCAATTGCTATAGTGTTAGCAAAAGCAAAAAGCAAAGGATATAATATTAAAGATTTAGACAATGCTATAGAAAAAATATTAGCTTATTACAAAAATTTTTGTAGGAAAATAAATAATGTACTTTATTGGCCTGTAAAATTAAATCTTGATGATTTATACAACAAAAAATATAAATTAGATTTAGAAAATTATAAGTCGAGTTGGTGTAATGGTAACTTGGGAATTTTAAGAGGCTTAATAAAAACTTATTCATATTTAGGATATGAAGAAGAAAAAAATTTTTACATAAGAGAACTTATAAATCTTTTATGTAAAGATGACTTAAACTTGAACATTTCTAATTTGTGCCATGGATATTCTTCTGTAATATCAATAATTGATTATTCTTTTTCAGATAAATATTTTAGGAAATTATATTTACAAGAAAAATTAGATATAAAAGATAAGTTTATTGAGCTAATCATAAATGAAATAACTAAAAAAGGGCTTAATTCTTATATAGATGATATATATTTTGGCGATATTAGTTTCTTGCAAGGATTTACTGGAGTATACTTAACTCTCAACAATAGTATGAATTATATTTCCAATTTTGGAAAATTGATAATGATAGATTAAAAAGATTAGTTTATTTAATTTTTAACTAGGATAAATATTAGGACTAAAAATGAAAGAAAAAAATATGATAAAAATATATTTAAAAATATAATTTGGATTGTTCATAATATAAGGGTAATAGATAATAAATATATTTTCATATCTATACTATCTACTATAATAAATGGTATTATTTCTCCCATTTCTCTTGTAATTATGCAGAAGATTATAAATGGAGTTCAAGTAGAAAAAAACTTAAATAATATAATTTTTTATATTATAATTTATATTTCTATAGACTTATTTAACTCGATATATTCAAGCATTCTAGGGTACTATAATACTAAATATACCATGAAATTTAATTTATATTTTTCTGAAAAAATATATTTAAAGGCATCTAGATTATCTCTATCTGATTATGAAAATTCAAAGACCTATGACATAATGAATAGGGCACAGAATCAAGGAGGAAATAATCTTTTGTCTTATTATGGTGATTTTATGTCTGTAATAACTCAGCTGATTACTCTTTCTTCTTATATTTTTATTTTAATAAATTTTAGAGTTTGGCTTGTAGTAGTTATTATGATTATTCCCATATTTAAGTATTTTATAAATAATAAGTTTAATTTAAAAAGATTTGAGATAATAAAAGGGAGGACAAATGATAGTAGAAAAAGTTGGTATTTAACATATTTATTGTCTTATGGAAATTTTTATAAAGAACTTAAAACATATAATCTTTTTTCTTATTTTATAAATAAATATAAAAACCTTATTAAAAGATTTAATAAGGAAGATTTAGATATAAATAAAACTCAAATAAAATGGTCAAGCTTAATTAGTATAGTTGAAACACTAGTAGATGGATTTATTTTTTATTTCACAATTTCATTGGGATTTCTTGGTCACATTTTAATTGGAGATGTTATTACTTATATTAGGGCCATTTCAAATTCTAAATCTAATATAACTTCGGTTCTTTTAGGACTATCAAATATGGTCAATCAAAGTTTATTTATAGGTCAATTATTTGAGTTTTTTGATTTGAAAGAAGAGGACGTTTCTAATAAGATAAAAATAGATAAAATAAAAGAAATAGAAATAAAAAATTTATATTACAAATATACTTCTTCAAGAGAATATGTACTTAGAAATATTAATTTACATATAGGTAAGAATGAAAAAATTGCGATTTTAGGAATGAATGGAAGTGGAAAGACAACTTTAATAAAATTAATTATGGGATTTTATAGAAATTATGAGGGAAATATATTAATTAACGGCATTGAAGTTAGGGATATTGATAAAGAATCTTTGCTAAAAGAAATTTCAACTCTATTTCAAGATTTTGTTAAATATGAGGCAAGCTTTAGAGAAAATATATCTTATAGTAATCTAGATATTATGAATGAAGATGAAAAAATAAAAAACATAGCAAATAAATTTAATTTTTTAGATTTGATCAATTCTTATGATAAAAAACTAGATACTCAATTAGGAATGTGGTTTGACGATGGAATTAACCTATCTATGCGGCAGTGGCAAAAAGTTGCTCTTGCCAGAGCCTTTGCCAAAAACAGTAGTATGTATATTTTAGACGAACCAAATGCTGCAATGGATGCTATTACAGAAAAAGAAATTTCAAATTTATATAAAGATATCTTAGAAAATAAAATTGGTATAATTATCGCTCATAGATTTTTAAATATTGTGAATATTGTAGATAAAATAATAGTATTACAAAATGGAGAAATAGTTGAACGAGGAAGTCATGAAGAGTTAATTAAAAGTGGAAATATCTATAAAAAACTAATTAAATTATAAAAATAAGGTTTGCTTTATCATAGGAGTCATAAAATCAATATTTTGTGAATAAATTTATGCTGCTATAATTCGCTATTTTTAACCCTTCCCATAATAAAACTAAATTAATTTTGGCTTTATGTCAAATTTTGGGGAGACTCGATAATATAGGGTCTCTTTTTACTATAAAAATCATTTACAAGAAAGCATTATCCTTTTTCTAAATTTTTGAAAATTTCTCATACTAGAACAATTTCTTTTAAGTGACAAATTTATCATTTTCTTTTATCTTATTTACAAGTACATCTTTAAAAGCAAAAAGATTTATATTATTATTTCTTTGCACTTATATGCATCTTAGACCGTTTTTTTATTTAAAGTTTAGGACTTGGTGAGTATAAGTGCAATATTTTTCACATAAAAATATCTTTTAGAGATTTTACTCCCAAACAGATTTTATAGAGTTTTTTTGTACAAAATACTAATGAAGAGAGGTTAAAGTAGCTTTGATAATGTTTGCATATTATGCTGCTTTTTATTATAATTATATTAAGTTATTGCTATTGTTTGTTTAGAAAGAAGGAGGAAATTAATGCAATACTTTGTAGATTTAAACAGCGATATTGGTGAATCCTTTGGTGCCTATAAATTAGGTATGGATTCAGAAATTGTAAAATATGTAACTAGTATTAACTGTGCTTGTGGTTATCACGCAGGTGATCCACTAATTATGGATGCAACTTGCAAGGCAGCTGCGGAAAATGGAGTAGAAATTGGGGCTCATCCAGGATATCCTGATTTAATGGGATTTGGCAGAAGAAAAATAGACGTTAAACCAGAAGAAGCTAGAGCATACATGCTTTATCAAGTTGGAGCACTTACTGCTTTTGCAAAGGCACATGGCAAAAAGCTTCAACACATGAAACTTCACGGAGCATTTTACAACACTGCTTGTAACGATGAAAAGCTTGCAAATGCAGTTTTAGATGCTATTGAAGAATACGATAAAGATTTAATCCTTATGGTATTAAGTGGATCTTACATAGCTAAAGAAGGCAAAAGAAGAGGACTTAAAGTAGCTCAAGAAGTTTTTGCAGACAGAGGATATAACGAAGATGGAACTCTAGTAAATAGATCGCTTCCAGGTGCTTTTGTCAAAGATCCTAAGGAGGCAATTCCAAGGGTTGTAAAAATGATTAAAGAAAACAAAGTTACAACTGCTAATGGCAAGGAAATTGACATAGTTGCAGATTCAATTTGTGTTCACGGCGATAACCCAGAAGCTCTCGAATTTGTAAAAAACATTAGAGAGGGATTAAAAGCTGAAGGTATTGAAATTAAATCTTTATCTAGTTTCCTAAAATAAGGAGGAATATATGGAAAAAAATAAAAATAATTTATCTGTTCTTTTAGGAGCAGCCTTTTTAATGGCAACATCTGCTATTGGACCAGGGTTTATGACACAAACTGCTACCTTTACTACAAAAATTGGAGCAGATTTTGCAGCAGTAATTCTAATTTCAATTATCTTTTCATACATTGCACAACTTAATGTGTGGAGAGTTATTGCAGTATCAAAAATGAGAGGCCAGGACATTGCAAATAATGTACTCCCAGGACTTGGATATGTAATTGCATTTTTAGTTGCAATTGGTGGTTTGGCATTTAACATTGGTAATGTTGGTGGAGCAGGACTTGGACTTAATGTAATTTTTGGAATTGATGTAAAAATTGGGGCAGCAATAGGTGGAGTAATTGGAATTATTCTTTTCTCTTCTAAATCTGCAAGTTCACTTATGGATAAAGTTACACAAATTCTCGGGGCACTTATGATTATCCTAATTGCCTATGTAGCAATTAAGACACAACCACCAGTTGGCGAAGCTCTAAAATCTGCTGTTGAACCTGCAGGTGGATTTAATAGTATTTTACAACCCACTCTTACATTAATCGGTGGAACTGTTGGTGGATACATTATATTCTCAGGTGGACATAGACTTATTGATGCTGGAATTACTGGCGAAGAAAATCTTTCGCAAGTAACGAAATCTGCATCACTTGGTATTGGTGTTGCTTTTATCGTAAGAGTTTTACTATTTTTAGCAATTCTTGGAGTTACAAAAATGCAAGGAGCAGAGATAGATCCTGATAATATTGCAGCTTCTTCATTCTTAGCAGCTTCTGGTGTAGTTGGATATAAGATTTTTGGTTTCGTATTTGCGGCAGCAGCTTTTACTTCAGTAGTGGGTGCAGCTTATACATCAGTATCATTTTTAAAAACATTATTTAAATTTGTAGCTGATCACGAAAACATGGTTACAATTGCTTTTATAGTATTATCTACAATTATGTTTATCTTTATAGGACAACCTCAAACTCTATTAGTATTAGTTGGAACTTTAAATGGCTTCATTCTTCCAATAACTCTTGCAGTAATTTTGTTTGCATCTAAAAACAAAAAAATTGTTGGAGATTATATACACTCAAATATACTTTTTATCCTTGGATGGATAGTAGTTGCAGTTACTGCATTTATGGGAATTCAAACTGTAATAGCAAATGTTGGCAAACTATTAGGATAAGTTAGGAGTAAAAAATGTATGATAAAATAAAGTTTTTAACGGCTGGCGATTCCGCCATTGTCATGGAATTTGGCAACACAATTGAAAAGAAAATCAATGCAAAGATTTCCGCAGTTGTTGAAAATTTAAAAGAGAAAAAAATAGATGGTATTTTAGACATTTTGCCAACTTACAGATCTATTTTAATTAATTACGATCCTGTAAAAATTTCTTATGGCGAAATGGTTGAGATTTTAAAGGGACTTAACAAGTCAAACAAAGACAACAAGAGTGACGAAGTTAGACTTATTGAGATCCCTACTCTTTATGGTAGAGAATATGGACCGGATATTGAATTTGTAGCTGAAAACGCAAATCTTAGCGTAGATGAAGTTATAAAAATTCATTCGGGTACGGATTATTTAGTTTATATGATGGGCTTTATGCCAGGTTTCACTTATTTAGGTGGACTTGATGAAAGAATTGTCACTCCAAGACTTAAAAGTCCAAGGCTTAAGATCGAAGCAGGTTCTGTAGGTATTGCAGCAAATCAAACGGGAATGTATCCACTAGAATCACCGGGAGGATGGCAATTAATCGGAAGAACACCACTTAAGCTTTATGACGACACTAAAGAGCCGCCGGTTTTCATTCAAGCAGGCGACTATATTAGATATGTACCTATTACTAAAGAAGAATATGACGAAATAGAAAAAGAAGTTGAAAAGGATTCTTACAAAATTTCCATTAAGAAAGTAAAGAGAGGTGATCTTCATGAGTAGTATCGATGTAATAAATGGTGGAATTCTTACGACAATTCAAGATAGTGGTAGATATGGCTATCAAGAATTAGGTATTCCTACATCGGGTGTCATGGACGATTATAACTATAAACTTTCAAATATATTAGTTGGAAATAAGCTTGATGAAGCTGTGCTTGAAATGACTTATTTTGGGCCAACTTTGAAATTTAATGAAGAAATAACAATTGCAATAACAGGTTCTAATATGAGTCCAAAGATAAATGGCAAAGCTGTTCCAATGTTTGAAACTATAAAAGTCAAAGCAGGAGAAACTCTCCAATTTGGAAGAGTTGATGAGGGAATAAGATCTTATATTGCCTTTGGTGGTTCAATTGATGTACCTGTTGTAAATGGGTCTAAATCAACTCATATAAAGACAAAAATGGGAGGGTTAAATGGTAGAGCTTTAAAACCTAAGGACCAACTTAATATTAAAAAGTCTAAGGAAAAAACTATGAGGAGGATTCCTGAAAAGTATCTTCCAAAGTTTTCTCACTGTAATATTTTAAGAGTTGTACTTGGGCCTCAAGATGATTATTTCACAGAAAAGGGTATTCACGATTTATTTAGATCAGGTGGATATCAAGTTACTAAAGATTTTGACAGAATGGGAATTAGACTAAAGGGAGAAGAAATTGAACATAAAGAAACTGCAGATATTATTTCTGACGGAACAACTTTTGGTTCAATTCAAGTGCCAGCAAATGGGCAACCAATTATACTTTTAGCGGACAGACAAACTACTGGCGGATACACAAAAATTGGAAATGTGATTACACCAGATCTTTACAAGCTTGCACAAATGGCTTTCTTGGACAAAGTTCTTTTCCAACAAGTTACAATTGAGGAAGCTCAAAAATTAACTGTTGATTACAAAAATAAATTTGATGTAATAAAGAAGGAGTCAATAATATGAAATTAAGTGAACTTGCAAAGATGCATCCAAAGAAGGTAAGAGAACTCATAAGAAAGGGTGAAGTTGATCTTCCAACTTCTGGAATAAGTGAAGGATATTTGCAAGCTAACCTCGCAATACTCCCAAAAAAATACGCCTATGACTTTTTACTTTTTGCACAGAGAAATCCTAAGCCATGCCCAATTCTTGAAGTACTAGATGAAGGAAGTCCCATTACAAAAATTATGGCTGATGGGGCAGACATTAGGACTGATATCCCGAGATATAGGATTTATAAAGATGGAGAATACGTCAAAGAAGTCAAAGATTTAAAGGATTTGTGGCGAGATGATTTCGTTACTTTTGTAATTGGATGCTCTTTCTCTTTTGAAAAGGCGATGCTAGAAGCAGATGTACCTGTAAGACATATTGAGGACGAGCATAATGTTCCAATGTATATTACAAATATTGCCACTTTGCCTGCAGGAATTTTTCACGGAAATACAGTTGTATCTATGAGACCAATTCCTTACAAGGATATTGTTAGAGCTACAACTGTTACAGCAAGATTCCCAGCAACTCATGGTGCACCTATTCACATTGGAGATCCTTCTATTATTGGAATAAAAGATATTGACAAGCCGGACTTTGGTGAAAAAAGTATAATTAAAGAAGGGGAAGTGCCAGTATTTTGGGCTTGTGGAGTAACACCTCAAGCAGTTGCAATGGCATCTAAACCAGAAATTATGATTACTCACGCTCCAGGGCATATGTTAATCTTAGATAAAAAGGATGCTTACGTTTCAGTATTTTAAAAAATTCTGCCAGGAAAACTTGGCAGATTTTTATTGATGAAAATTAAATAAAATTTTAGACAAATAACTTCTTTTTTATGTTATAATTCTCAAATATTATACAGGGATGATAAGATGGAAATTAATCGTTTAATAATTTTTGCCAATATTATAAATTTTATTCTCTATGGAGTAGATAAGTTCAGGGCGAAAAATAATTCGTGGAGGATTAGAGAAAAAACTTTGTTAACTCTTTCAATTTTTGCAGGAGTTGGAGGTTTTCTTGGGATGGAAATTTTTAATCACAAAACTCGCGAGAGAAAATTTTATATAGCAAATATTATTGGAATTTTTTTAACAATTTATTTAATAAAATAGGTTGTACCCTTTTTAAGGAGCATCTTTTTTGCAGCTCTCAACAAATATGTTCATTATATAATACCATTAAAATATTTTATATTAAAGAAAGTATAGGCATACTAATTATTTTTATAAATTAATAAAATTTGAATTGACTTTATAAGCAATTTTTTATTAAATAAATGTAAATAATAATATTATATTAAGGAGGAATTATGGAAAATTTTGATAATTCTGAAAAGAAAAAGAAATTTGTCCCAAGTATTGAGACAGAACTTAGGAGAAGACAAGTATCTGTTCCTGAAGTAACTTATAGGGCTAGTGGAATAAATTTTATGGGAAAGAGAATAAAATCGCTCATTTTTACTAATGATATCCCTATTATTGTTAACAACAATGCTCAAGCAATTATGTCTGTGTATCCCTTTACTCCACAACTTAAAATAGTATCTGCTATAATGGAAGTTGCATCAGTTCCAGTATTTGTTGGTATAGGTGGCGGAACAACATCTGGATTAAGAGTAGTGAATATTGGATTGCAGGCAGAACTTATGGGTGCAGCTGGAGTAGTAGTTAATGCGCCTATGTCCAATGATAATATAAAGGTAATTTCAAGGGCGTTAGACATTGCTGTCATAGCAACTGTTATTACTGAATATGACGACATTAAGGGAAAAGTAGATGCAGGAGCTAGAATTTTAAATATTGCAGGTGGCAAAAAAACTGCAGAACTAGTAAAGTATACAAGGCAGATAGTTGGAGATGAGTTTCCAATTATTGCAACAGGTGGTCACACTGATGAGCATATTCTTGAAACCATAGATGCAGGTGCAAATGCAATAACCTACACGCCTATGTCGAGTGCTGAAATTTTCTCAGAAGTCATGGAAAAATATAGACTTAACATGAAAGAGAAGGAGCAATAATAAGGAGAAAAAATGGAATTTGGAATTTTATCGATAGTTCCTCCAATAGTTGCCATTGCTTTGGCACTTATAACTAAAGAAGTAATCACTTCTTTATTAATTGGAATTTTATCTGGAGGACTTATCTACACTGGTGGAAATATTGTTGCCGCCTTAGAAACAGTTTTTGATTTAATGGGGACAAAGTTAGGCGACAATGCGCTTATGTTAGTTTTTTTGGCTATGCTTGGATCCCTTGTAATGGTAATGAACATGGCAGGTGGATCCTTTGCCTATGGTAAGTGGGCTAGTAAAAAAATTAAAAGCAAGAAAATGGCAAAGCTTGCAACATCTTTTCTTGGAATTTTAATTTTTATCGATGATTATTTTAACTGCCTAACAGTTGGCGCAGTAATGAAACCAATTATTGATGAAAATAAAGTGTCAAGGGCAAAACTTGCACATATTATTGACTCGACTGCAGCACCTGTATGTATACTTGCACCAGTTTCATCTTGGGCAGCATCTGTTGTTGCAGTAATAGGAGATACTGGAGTAAAAAATCCCATGAGCGTATTTCTTAGCACAATCCCTATGAATGTATATCCAATACTTACACTTCTTTTAATTTTATATTTTTGCACATCTGATATAGAAATTGGAGTGATGGAAAAATATGAACTTAACGATACATCAAGACTTGTTGAAAATGAAGATGTTGGATATAAATATTCAAAAAATGGAAAAGTTTACGATCTTGTGGTTCCAATTTTAGTTTTGATTTTTGTAACTATAATGATGATGCTAAAGACTGGCGGATTTTTCACTGATGGGGTAGGAGCGGCAGCTGCCTTTGGAGATGCAAATGTAAATTTGTCTCTTGTAATAGGAGCTTTTTTTGCAATAGTAATTTCTTTTTTACTATATATTCCAAGGAAACTTTTAAAATTTGAAGAATTTATGAAGGCAATAGTAGATGGAATGAAGACAATGGTTTCTGCAATAGTAATTCTTTCTCTTGCATGGACTATTGGAGGAATCACAAGTGATGAATTTTTAAATACTGGATCTTATATAGCATCGCTTATTTCTAATTCAACTATGCCTATGTGGCTTTTGCCTGCAATAATTTTTGTAGTGGGAGCATTTTTATCATTTTCAACAGGAACAGCATGGGGAACTTTTGGAATTTTAATTCCAATAATGGTGCCAATTTTGATGCACACAAATCACATGCACTATTTGACAATTGTACTTGCGGCAATTTTCTCTGGTTCAGTATTTGGAGATCACTGTTCGCCAATATCGGATACAACAATTTTGTCCTCAGCAGGAGCGGGTTGCGATCACATCGCCCATGTATCAAGTCAATTACCTTACGCAATTAGCGTTGGTGTATCCTCAGCACTTGCCTTTTTAATATCAGGAATAATAGGAAAGCCAGCACTTACACTTCCAATGGGAATTTTAGTTCTTGCAGTGATTGTATTTGTATTGAGAAAAATGACGATAAAAAAATATTTAAAAAATGAAAATTAATTTTTAGGGCTAACTGGGAAGTTAGTCTTTTTTATTTAGTTTTATAAAGGCTTAATTTTTGTGAAAAATTTTTATTTTATCCTTTAAAAATTTCTTTAATGTGGTATATATTTTAAATAAGAAATACAAGGGGTGCATTATGAGCTTTCAAATTGAAAAGAAAAATATTTTAGATTACGAAGTTGACGCAATAGTAAATGCAGCAAATAAAGAACTTAAAAGAGGCGGTGGAGTATGTGGACAAATATTTGCAAAGGCAAGGGATGAAGAATTAGAAAAAGAATGCAATAAACTTGCGCCTATAAACCCTGGTGAATCTGTGATTACAAAGGGTTATAATTTAAAGGCAAAATATATTATTCACGCTGTTGGACCAATTTATTTTGATGGAAACCAAAATGAAAGGAAAATTCTTGAAGCTGCATATAGATCTGCACTTGAGCTTGCTGTGGAAAAGAATTTAGAGAGTGTAGTATTTCCACTTTTATCATCAGGAGTTTATGGATATCCATTAGATGAAGCAGCAGAAGTCGCAGTATTTACAATAAGGGATTTTTTGAAAAATCATGATTTAGACGTTTCCATTTCAGTACTCAATGACAATGTTTTAAAAGTTTTAAAAAAGAAAAATAAAGAGTGGTTAGAAAAATAAATTGATTAGCTTTTGTGATTTAAAAGATAGTAAATTTATTGTATATGTGAAGATGTAGACTGGAAAAGAATTGATGGAGTTTTAAAATAAAATTATTATAAATTACTTTTATTAATTTTTTGGAAGGTTAAATAAAAATATTTTGTATTATTTTTGAGATGTATATAAACTCTGCATTTTTATTTTACTAAAGCTTATATATTTTAAGACGAGAGATTTTGCATACATAAGAAATATAATTTTATTAATATCTTTTGCTATATTATTAATTAATTATATTTTGAAAGGTTACAAACACATTATTATATTAGAAGTTTTATTTTAGCATATTAAGAGCCTTATGAATAAGATCCTTTAAAATTAAAGGCAAAATAAAAGATAGCCGTCATTGTGACAAGCTATCTTTTATTTTAGTAGAACAATCTTTTTATTTCGTTTCTCATTCGTATTTTGCTCGCATGGTAGGCAACTTTTCCTGCTCTCTTTGGGTTTAAGAGGGGTATTAATTTTAGCTTTCTTCTCTTCCTTCTTTTTGGCTTTATTAATTTTATAAAAACTATTAATTTTATTAAACTTGATAAATTTTTCATATTTGCTCCTATTTTTTCTTACTTTTCTTTGTTATATCTGTAGATTTTTTTACTTTTTCTTTAGCTTGTTTTTTTGATTTTACATTTGATGAATTGTCCTCATTCTCTCCAAATTCATTGTACCATTCTCTAGTGTGGACATCACAGTGTTCTTTTGGAACAGTCATGTAATCATCTGGATAAATTCCATAGTGAGCCTTTGCATCATAAGGTTTTTCTCTTTCAAAGCGAACTGAATATAGCACGGACTCACTTGGACAAAATTGTGTTGCAAGTTTATTTGAGTCTTTGCAGATTAAATACTTCTTAAATAAATTGTCTTGTTCTGTTGGTTCTGTACCAGAAATAAATTTTTCTCTATAAGATGCGTTGGCATAGTCACTCATTTTTGTGGCAAGTTTTCCGCTCTTTGATGAAATAGATCGTGTAACAATATAGGATGGATCTTCTTTAAAAGTTTCGCCCTTGCCTAAATTTTTTACCATTCTATTAAATAATTCTATTGCAGAAGACTTGTCAGATGAGAGGGAAATTTTTGGCGAGTCTGCACCAATCCAAAGGGAAATTGTATGGCTATTTGTAAAGCCATTTACAAAATAATCTGAATTAGTTTTGTTTTGACCAAGATATGCTCCAGTTTCCGACGAACCAATGTGAGCGCCAATTGCGTTACCTCTATTTTTATTTGAAATAAATACATCCTTTAAAAGATGAGATGCCTTTTCGTCAAAAAGTCTTTTCTCCTTGTTACTATTGTCAATGATTATATTGCCACTTGGATCTTCTATTTTTAAAATGGCAGTTTCTTCTTTGTATATTCCGTCATTTGAAATTGTTTGATACATTTTTGATAAATCAGAAAGTGTTATGCCAACTTGCATATTTCCAAGGGCAAGGGATTCTAAATTCTCGTCATGTTTCTTTTTATTTTCGCTGTGATTTATAAAGTAGTCATCGCCATTATCTTTTATAATTTCAAATTTTTTTAATACATCAATAGCCTTGTCTTTTCCAATTTCATCTAGAACTTTTGCCGCTATAACATTGGAAGAATTTTCCATTGCAAGTCGAAGAGTCATTAAGCCCTTAAAGGAATTGTAATAATTATGTGGCCAGAACAATCCATCATAGGTAGTTGGCACATCGTCATAGACATCTCCAAGAGTTTTACCATCTATAAGAGCAGGGAGGTATACGCTAAAAGGAGTAAGAGCAGAGCCAGGTTGTCTGTAAGATTCTGTTGCACGATTTAAAATTTTTGCGTTTTTAGTCCTAACATCTAGTCCGCCAATTATTCCCTCGACAAAACCACTTTTGTTGTTCACTACAATCATTGCAGATTGAGGTTGCATTACAGGATTTGGATTGAAGTTAAAATATTTATTTGAAATAATTAAATTGTCATTTTCAATTTTATAAAAATCGGGAAAGGCCTTTAAGTAAGAACCATCGATAATCAAATAATTATTTTTTAGTTCACAAGAACCTTCTTCGATTTTTAGAGCACCGATATCATAAGTGTTTAAAATTTTATTTTCGTCAAGAACATAGGCATCAATTATGTCGATTTTTTGGCCCAATTCTTTAAAATAAAGGCTCTTTATTTTTAAATCACCATGAGAGGAGATGCTATAAGATGATTTTGGAATTATAAAATTAAAATTTTCATCTAAAATATTATTTTTTGCAAAATATAAAATTTCGTCGCCAAAAACAATATTATTTACGCTGTCGAAACTTAAATTCAACATTCTGCTGCCGCCACTCGATGATCTGTTGAGCAAAAAGTTCTTAAAATTTTCGTATTTATCTTCTAAATCTTTTTGAATGTCTTCATCAATTGTAGAATAAACTTTGTAACCGCCAGTGAAAAGTTTATGCTCGCCTTCTTCTAATGTTGTCTTGTAAAAATCAGCTAAGTACCTTGAAGCTTCCTTTTTTATGTAGTCAGTGGAGTAGGTACTCATTGTGTGATTTTTAAAATTTCGAGGGTTAAGGGCACTTACAATGTCATAATTTTTAGCACGTTCATATTCTTTATCATTAATATAACTTAAATCGTGCATTCTCATTAAGACAATTTTTTGCCTTTTGAAGGCATCGTCGTTTAGTACCATGTAGAGATCTTTTCCGTCGATTTCTCTAGTGCCAATTACTTTAAAATCGTCCTTTAAGTATTCTTCTGGAACAGATTTAAAGGGAGAATAATTAGTTGGGGACTTTGGTATTCCAGCAAGTAGTGCAGCCTCAGCAATGTTTAAATCAACGGCATCCTTTGAAAAATAAGTTTGCGCAGCGGCTTCAATGCCATAGGCGCCTTGTCCTAAATTTATTCTATTTAAGTAAGCTTCTAAAATTTCATTTTTATCTAGCACATCTTCCACTCTTAAGGACAAATAAGCTTCTTGAATTTTTCTGCCAAGAGTTTTTTGATTTGTTAAATAAACTGAACGAACGAGTTGTTGTGTAATAGTAGAGCCACCACGCATAAGGGACCTTGACTTTATATTTGCGGCAATAGAAGATGCAATGCCAATTGGGTCTAGACCTTTGTGTTTATAAAACCTGTGGTCTTCAATTGCTATAAAGGCATTCTTTACATTGTCGGGGATGTCATCTATATCCACGAGAGTTCTATATTCAAGTGATTCAATTTTTTCAATTAAATTTCCATCCTTAGAATAAATATAGGAGCTCTGATTAAAGGAAGAACTCAAATTATTTAAATTTGTGGTAGGAGTTTTTGAAATTATTGAAACAATAAGTGCTGAAAAAAGTGAAATAAATAAAACAAAAACTAAAAGCAGGATTAGAAGTGCAATTTTAATTTTTTGAGTTTTATTTAAAGTTTTAAAATTATATTTTAAGATTGCAAAATTTTTCATAATTACTCCTTTTTTTAATTATATCATTTTAGCGAGCCAAATACTATTATGGGAGTTTTTTAATCTTAGCATTATGTAGTATAATATAAATATGGATAATGTTTATTTAGAGAATTTAAATTCAAATAAAAAATTAGAGAGAGTAATTATTGTGGGTACTAATATTGGCGCTTACCCTCACAGCTTAGAGACGTCAATGAAGGAGTTGTCCGATCTTGTCTTTGCAGATGGTGCAGAGGTCGTAGGTGAAGTTACGCAAAATATTTATAAATTTAATCCAAAATATTTAATTGGATCTGGAAAGGTTGACGAGATAAAGGAAATGGTTAAACTCCTGGAAGTCGATGCCGTTGTTTTTAACGATGAACTCTCTGGGATTCAAGTAAGAAATTTGGAAAAGAGAATAAAAAAGAAGGTAATCGACAGGACAAATCTAATATTAGATATTTTTGGACTTCGAGCCACAACTTACGAGGCAAAGCTTCAAGTTGAACTTGCAATGCTAGAGTATCAATTACCTAGACTTCTTGGCATCGACGGATGGTCAAGAACTGGTGGTGGAATTGGTACAAGAGGTCCTGGTGAGCAAATTATTGAAACCGATAGAAGAAGGTTAAGAAGAGAAATCGACAAGATTAAGGAAAAACTTGATAAGGCAAAAAAGACTAGAGATACTACTAGAACTAGAAGACTTGATAGCAACACTCCCATTGTGTCACTTGTTGGCTATACAAATGCAGGAAAGTCCACGATCTTAAATAGATTAAAGGAAGAAGACTCTGGAGAGGTTTCTGTAAGAAATATGCTTTTTGAAACTCTAGATCCATCTTCAAGAAAGGCGAGACTTTTGTCTGGACGTGAATTTATAATATCTGATACCGTTGGTTTTGTTTCAAAACTTCCGACAAAACTCGTTGAAGCTTTTAAATCAACTCTTGAAGAAATAAAATATTCGGATTTAATTCTTCATGTCATTGACGCATCAAGTGAAGATTTAGAAATTCAGTACAAAACTACTATGGATATATTAAAGGATATTGACGTATTGGATAAAAATATAATCACGGTTTTTAACAAGGTGGACAAGGTAAATGTATATGACATAAATTTACCTCTTCGAGTTCTTCCAGATAAAAAAGTGTATATTTCTGCAAAAAAAGATGAAAACATGGATAAACTGCTAAAAATTATAGAAAAAAATCTCGAGGAAAAATATTTTGATGTAAAATTAAAATTTACTTATGGCGATACAGGTCTTTTATATAAGCTAGTAGAAAAATTTGATGCAAAGCCTATCTATGAAGAGGATGCTATTTATTTGGAATTAAGGCTTAATAAAGGCGAATATGAAAAAGTAAAGGATTATGTTGCAAATGTATAATTCGATTTTAAAAAATGGCAAAGCTGAAATAGAAATAAAAAAATCTATTTTCATTGGACGAGCTTTTTTTGTAAAAAGTGAAGATGAAGCCC
The DNA here is from genome assembly GCF_001940285.1 of Peptoniphilus grossensis. Taxonomy (NCBI): domain Bacteria; kingdom Bacillati; phylum Bacillota; class Tissierellia; order Tissierellales; family Peptoniphilaceae; genus Peptoniphilus; species Peptoniphilus grossensis. The sequence continues at coordinate 696,357 of NZ_MJIH01000001.1, read as the reverse complement.
TTGAAATTTTAAAAGATATTAAAGAATTAGAGAGATCTGCAACGCATAATTGCCACGCTTACATTATTGGAGAAGATGGACTTACACAGAGATACTCTGACGACGGTGAGCCTAGTGGCACAGCAGGCATTCCTATGCTTGAAGTATTAAAAAAAGAAGAAATGAAAAATGTACTTGTAATTGTAACTCGTTATTTTGGCGGAACAAAACTTGGCGCAGGTGGACTTGTCCGTGCCTACACTGATGCAGTTGTAAAGGCACTTGATGAATCGGAAAGAGTTGTGAGAAAAATTTTCACAAGGACAAAAATAATTTACGACTATACTTTTCACGGTGCTATAATAAATTTACTTGCCAATGAAAACTATAAAATCATTGAAGAAAATTATACAGATAAAGTTGAAGTTACAATTGACATTGGAGAAGATAAAAGTATTTTAGATAAGATAAGAGATATGACAAGTGCAAACTTTAAAATTGAAATCTTAAAAGAAATAGAACTCCCAACAATTGGTGGAAAAATTATTTATTAGGAGAAACTATGGATTATAAAAAAGTTACAGAAGATTTAGTAAAGTGGACAGAAAATTATGCAAAAAAAGTTGGCGCAAAGGGATTTGTCTTTGGGCTTTCAGGTGGAATTGACTCGGCAGTTGTGGCGGCAATAGCAAAAAGAGTTTTTCCAGAAGATTCTCTTGGACTGATTATGCCCTGCGATAGCATTGATAAGGATAGAGAAGACGCCCTAAAAGTTGCAAAGGCAATTGATCTTGAAACAAAGACAGTTGATCTTACAAGCACTTTTTATGAACTAATGAAGGCATCCTTCACATCAGAAAATAAGATGGCAAGATCAAATATTAAGCCAAGACTTAGGATGACAACATTATATTATTATGCACAAGACCTTGGATATTTAGTCCTTGGGCCATCAAATGCAAGTGAATGGTATCTGGGCTATTCGACAAAATACGGCGACTCTGGTGCAGATTTAATGCCTATTGCAAATATTTTAAAGACAGATATTTTTGAAATCGCAAAGGAACTTGGACTTCCAGAATTTGTAATAAATAAAAAACCATCAGCAGGACTTTGGGTGGGACAAACTGACGAAGATGAAATGGGTTTTACTTATGAAGTTCTCGATTCCTATATAAGGGGAGAAAAAATTCCTGAAAAAGAAGTAAAAGAAAAAATTGATAGAATGCACAGAAATTCAGCTCACAAAAGATCTATGGCTCCAAGTTTTAAATTTTAAAAATTTTATAAGAGAGATTATTTATGGGAAATCATCAACTTAGAAATTTGTCAATTTTATTAATTATAATGGCGATTTTTGATATTTATAAATATTTTACTTCTGGAATAGTGGTTTCAGATTTAATTTACAAGTATATTTTTGTCATAGGAGTATTCTTAATCACTTGCTTTATCATTTATGTAATTTCAAGGAGAAATGGTTAATTTAAAAGATTACATCAAAGGTTTCTTAGTTTTTTTGTTTAATTAATTCTAGTTAGGAAATTTTATATTTATAAATTTGGTACTTATGATGGACAAAAACTTGTAGTTACCCTAATAGTCTTTGCCTTGTACCTTTTAACCTACTTTGGAGTAGAAAAATAAAAAAGAAATTTAAAATTTTTCTTAATAGTATTAACTGGTATTAACTGCTAAGGGATTTGAATTATTAAAATTTACAAAAAATTTACTACTATTTTTAATGCGATTTGACTTAAATATTATATTGTTTAATAAATAAGTATGATATTATGTAAAAAATTTCGTTGGGAGCAGCTACAGGTAGCACAATAGTTACAGGATAGCGTATGTAGCAGAAAGAATAGTTTGGAACATTGGCCGAGAGTTTATTGGACTCAAAAATTATGGACATTTAATTTTAGAGATACCAGTCCTATCTATCCAAGTTGGATTTCAGGTGATAAATATAGGTATAAAACATACTTTTATTCAGATTCAAATAGAAAGGAATTAATAGGCATAACAGATTATTGTGATTGTTAATGAGAAAAATATTTAAAACTTTTAGCCTTTTAGCTTTATTAATGCTAATATTTAATATTTATTATTTTTATAGAAATGATTTTTTGAATATAAGCCTAATAAAACATGATATTTTTATACTGTTAGTATACGTTATATTCTCACTATTTTTATATAAATTTAAAGGGTAGATTCTGAAAATAATGAAATATTTATTAATTTGAAAAAAACACTTGACTTTAAATTTTTGTATAGTTATAATAGTATTTATAAAATAATAAATGCCATGAAAGAGAAAAAGATATTTAATGAGTCTTAAAGAGAGTGGGGATGGTGAGAGCCCATAGATAAGTTAGTATCATATATTCACTCTTAAGCATGAAGATTGAACACGAGTAGATCTTTACGGCAGTCACCGTTATCATAGACTAGAGATTGTCAGATCTTTAAAGAGGAAATATTTTTATTTCGAATTTAGGTGGTACCGCGAATCCTTCGCCCTATGTTGGGCGAGGGATTTTTTTATTATTTTAAATAATTTTTTTTGGAGGATAAAAATGAAGAATTTAAAGAAAATGGTTAAAATTGTTTTGGTAGGTGCCCTTGCTGCATCTCTTGTTGCTTGCAGTACAGATAAAAAGGCGGAAAAAAATGATGAAAAAATAAAAATTGGAGCTATCCAATATATTGAACACGTGTCTCTTGACAATGCACTTAAGGGTTTTGAAGATAGACTAAAAGAAGAGGGAATTGATGCAGAAGTTGAAGTGGAGAATTTGCAAGGAGACCAAGCTTTAACAACTACTGCGCCAAAAAAATTTGAAAAGGACGAATACAAATTAGTTTATGCGATTTCAACACCAGCTGCACAGGGAGCAAAGACAGCTCTTCCAAATAAAAATATTATTTATTCTGCAGTTACAGACCCAGTGGAAGCTGGTTTAATTGAAGCGCCAGATAAAATTACAAATATCACGGGAGTAAATGATGCAGTTTCTGCAAAGAATCAAATCGAATCCTTCCTAAGGATTTATCCAAATATAAAAACTATTGGTACAATTTTTTCTACTAACGAAGCAAATTCAAAGGTACAAGTTGAAGCTTTAGAAAGTGCTTGCAATGAGCTTGGGCTTAAACTTGAAAGTGTTGGAATAAATAATATTAACGACATTGGTCAAGCTCTTTCAACTTTAACTGGAAAGATTGATGCTTATTATGCACTTACTGATAATACTGTTGCTTCAGCTGGACCAATAGTTGCTGAAAACTTATTAAAGGTTAAAATTCCATCAATTTCTGCGGAAGAAGGACAAGTTTCAAAGGGACTTTTAATGAGTGAAGGCGTGGACTACTATGAGCATGGAAGACAAGCAGCGGATCTTGCAATAAGAATTTTAAAGGGCGAAGACATTAAAGATGTTCACGCGGAAGACAATAAGACTGCAAAGAAAAAAGTAAATGAAAAAACTGCTAAGGCACTTGGACTTGACCTTAATAATGAAAATTTAAAGGATGCAGAGATTATAAAATAATTTTCATAACAGAAAAATTTAAAACTAAATAAAAATTTTGGGATAAAAATAAAAAAAGGCTTGACTTTGTTGTGCTACTAAATTATAATCATATTAATTTAAAAAAAAGCGTTGAAAGAGAAAAAAGAATTTTTGATGATTTAAGAGAGTTGCCGCTTGGTGCGAGGCAATACACAGAAGTTTAATATACACTCTAAAGCTTATTTGTTGAATTTAGTAGGCAAGTACGGAAGCCACCGTTAACTGAGGCTAGAGGTTGTTAGACCTTAAAATGAGGTAATCTTTTTAGATTATAAAATCGGGTGGTACCGCGAAGTCAGTCTTTCGTCCCAATGTGGATGAAAGATTTTTTTTATTTTATGGAGGTTTTTATGAAATTTAGAAGAGTATTTGTTTTAGTTTTATTGTCACTATTTTTGGTTTCTTGCTCAGGTGCGAAAAATGGAAAGCCAGCAGAAGAAACTACGACAGAAAGTGCAGAAGGTGCAAAAAAAGTTGGAATAATTCAAATTGCCGACCACATTGCCCTTGAAAGAGCAAGAGAGGGATTTGTTGATGAACTTGAGAAGACAAATCCAGATGTGGAAATTATTTCTAAAAATGCAAATGGAGATCTTACAGTTGTTCCGTCAATTATAAAGTCTTTTCAAGATAAAAAAGTTGATTTGATTTATGCAATAGCAACTCCAGCAGCACAAGGTGCAAAAAATGGCGAAAAGGAAATTCCAATTATTTTTAACGCTGTAACTGATCCAGAAAGTGCAGATTTGCTAAAAAATCTTGAAACACCAGAGGGAAATGTAACGGGAGTAAGCGATTATTTTTCAATCTCAGCACAACTTGAAGAAATGATTAGTATCTTCCCGGATATAAAAAATATTGGAGTAATGTTTTCTACTAACGAAGCAAATTCAAAATTCCAAATTGAAGAGCTAAAGAAATCTGCAGAAGGTTTTGGACTAAATGTAGTTGAAGTTGGAGTAAATAATATTAATGACGTATCAACGGCAATAAAGACAATTGAGCCAAAGATAGACATATTTATGGCTATTACAGATAACACAGTTTCATCTGCATCAACTATTATTGCAGAAAGCTTAAGGGAAGCAAAAATTCCTTCCTTTGCATCAGAAGAAGGACCAGTTGAAAATGGAATTTTAATTAGCTCAGGTGTGGACTATGCAGACCTTGGGAAGAAAGCAGCTGGTATGGCAAGTGAAATACTTGGCGGTAAAAAAGTAAGTGAAGTTCCAGTTTTATTTTCAACAGACACTAGAAAAGTTGTAAACAAAAAAACTGCTGAGGATTTAGGACTTAGCAAAGATGAAAAGTTGATGAAGGATGCAAAGGTAGTAGAATAGATTTAAAATTAGGAGGAAGAAAGTTGAATTCAGTAATAATGGAATCCATTGTTATGGGACTTATATTTTCCATATTGACAATAGGAGTAGTAATAACATTTAAAATTTTAGATTTTCCAGATATGTCTGTTGAAGGGACCTTTCCACTAGGAGCTTTTTCTTTTGCGAAGATGCTAACTCTAGGGATAAACCCAATACTTGCGATGGCAGTTTCATTAATTGCAGGAGGTATTGGCGGGTATATAACTTATATATTATTTAGAAAATTTAAAATTCAAGCAATACTTGCTGGAATCCTTACAATGACATTTTTATATTCAGTGAATTTAAGAATTACTGGCACGCCAAATGTTACTTTCTTTGATTTCAAAACTGTTTTTCAACTTTTTGAATCTGTGCCAAAGATTTTAATTCTAATAATTATTACAATAATTATAAAAATTGTTCTAGATTGGTTTTTAAAAACAGAAAAGGGATATTTGCTTTTAGCAACAGGAGACAATGAAACTCTAGTAAAAGCCCTTGGCAAAAATCCTGACAAGTACATTGCTATAGGTCTTATAATTTCAAATGCACTTGCAGCATTAGCAGGAGCACTTATGGCACAATCAAATGGATACGCAGACATTACAATGGGTCAATCCATAATAGTATCAGCACTTGCATCAGTAATTATTGGCGATGCCTTTTTAAAGAATTCAAACTTTTTAAATAGAACTACAAGAGCGATAATTGGCGCTATAATTTATAGAATTATATATGGAATTGCACTATACATTGGACTTGCTCCAAGCGATTTAAAGGGAATAACTGCAATAATAGTAGTATTCTTCATAGTTTATAACAATGTTTCATCAAAGGGACTATCTGTATTAAAGGAAAAGAGGGAAGAAAATGCTAGAAATTAAAAATATATCAAAAACTTTTTACAAGGGAATGGATGAAGAAAATCAAGTATTTGACAACTTTTCCCTTGAAATCGAAGAAAATAAATGTGTTGCTATTTTGGGACCAAATGGATGTGGCAAGTCCACACTATTTAATATGATTAGTGGATCACTAAATCCAGACTCAGGAGAAATTTTATTAGACGATGTCGACATTGCAAAATTATCTGAAGACAAGAGAGCAATTGACATTGGAAAGGTAAACCAAGATCCCTCAAAGGGAGTTTGTCAAAGCTTAAATATTTTAGAAAATATGTCAATGGCATTTAAGAAAGGTCATAAATTTACTTTTAAAAAATTGATTGACAAAAATAATAATGAAAAGATAATTGAAAAATTAAAGAGCATTGACCTTGGACTTGAAAATAAATTAAAGACGCAAGTAAAATTCCTATCAGGTGGTCAAAGACAATCACTTTCACTTTTAATGGCAACAGTAAAAAAACCAAAGATACTTTTACTTGACGAACACACGGCGGCTCTCGATCCAAAGACATCTAAGATAATAATGAATAAGACCAATGACCTTATTAAAAAAGAAAAAATCACAACACTTATGATTACTCACAACTTGAAAAATGCAATTGAGTATTCTGATAGAATTATTATGTTAAATAAGGGAAAAGTTGTACTCGACATACTCCCAAGTGAAGTTACAGAAGAAGAACTAAATAGAATTTACAATGAAAAAATCGAAGAATCAAATAATTTAGAATCAGAAAAATCAGAAAAATTAGAAAATTTAAAACAAATAAAAAAATTTGCTTAATATAGTATTCATAAGAATGATTACATTAAAAATCCTACCCAGTGAAGGGTAGGACTTTTTATTTTATTATTTAATATTTAAGTTCTTTGCTTGAATAAATTGAATAAGTCAATACTATCATTAGCACGAAGATAATTGCATTTGCAATTAAACCAATTAGGTTTAGATCTGCACTCACGAAGCTATATGGGCCAAAGACCTCATTAGGGAAGTAAGATATAACTATTTCAAAGGAATCTCCAATAACTTTTCCTACTATTGTAAGTAATACAATTAGAAATACAAAAAGTGCGGCAATTGCATCTTGGTGTAGAGAAGATTTTGATATTGCAGAGAAGAAGAAGCCAATGGACATAAACACAAGACCGGCGCCAAGTAGTCCAATAAAGACTTTTAAAACTGCTTCAAAAATTTCAAAACTTGTTATTTGTATAGCTCCATCTCCAACAATTCCTATTGAAGAAATTCCAAGGACAAGTCCCACTGTTGCAAGTGCCATTATTATTAAAAATAAAATATAAATTAACAAGTTGGCAGCAATTTTACCAGTTACAATTTCTGACTTTGAAATTGGATTTGAATAAATGTATTCAATGTTACCAGAACTTTGTTCCTTTGCAAGAGAATTTGCTCCAAGTTGCATTGCAAATATAAAAATTAGGACTGCAAGATAATGGTAAACAAGTGCAATGTAGTCGCCAATGTTTACTATATCAATTCCATCGTAAAGCCCTAAAATATTTCTAGCAGGCTCGTTAAAACCTTCTAACACTGAGTTAAACAGTGAGTTCATTTGAGATTCTGCAAGGAAGGGATAAAAGGCAAGCATAAGTCCAAGTAAAATTATTAGGACGATTGCCCAAGATATCATCTTTGCAAAATTTGATTTAAATTCCATATTAAATATCATTTTTATCCTCCTTTATCTTTGTCTCTTCTGTTACATTGAAGACGTCATCAGAGGTTTTAAAAATAATTGTTTCATCAGATTTATTTTCATCTAAATTTTCTTTAGTTGATTCAACTTCATCATTCATTTCATTAGGAACAACTTTATTGTAGTCGTCATCTACAAAGAGATTTGTCTTTGTATTGTGGATTATATCTTTTTCAGAGTTTTCTAATTTTACGCCTTCCACTTCAGTGAAATTATTTTCGCCTTCATTAACTTTTATCGTGCCTTCTGTTACTCCATTGATATTAGAAGTTTCAACTGAATTTGCAGAAATTTTTTCTGTTGAATTTTCAGCTACTCCTTTATTTGGTGCTTCAGTTTTTTTCCTAGGAAGTTTTGCATTTTCTCCCTTGTAGTAGGCATTTATTTTATCGCTTAATTTTGCATCTTCAAGCACATAATTTTCAAGAGCTTCCTCGTAAATCACCCTTGAAAGTTCAGGAAGTGCTCCGTCAAAGTATAGCACAGTTTCCTCTTCATCCTTAATAACTCTTGCACCTATTGAAGTAAAGTAATTTAAATTTCCCCTATAAGAGTCAATTTTTAAAACTTTATCTTCAGCAGCTTTTACATTATTGTATTCAATATCTTGAATTTTACCATCAGATAGGTAAGCGATGCGTTGAGAATATTTTTTTGCTTCTCTTAGTGAATTAGATAGAAGTAAAACAGTTAAACTTTCTGTTTCATTTAATTTCTTAACATGAGAGAAAAGTCTATCAATATCCTTTTCTTCCAAAAATTTAGAAGGACTATCTAATATTAAAAGCCTTGGTTTAACAACAAGAGCATTAATAATAGCAAATAGTTTTCTTTCTCTATCTCTTAAATCACAAATTCTTAAATTTGAATTAAATTCAAAATAATCACAGAGAGCATCAATATCTTCTGTGTTAGACATACTACGTGTACTAAGTGTCTTTTTTAATAAAGTATAAGATTTTATCTTTGAATCGAAAATCATATCTTCAGGTACGAAGGACACAGTTTCTTTTATTTCTTTTGATTCTTTAAAGGAATCCATATCATAAACCCTAATAGATCCGCTACCGGGTTTTAAGTATCCCATAATAATTTTTGCAAGAGTTGTTTTTCCGGATTTTTCTGTTCCAAGAAGAGAGAAAAATTCGCCATCTAAAATTTCTAAATTTAAATTAGATAAAATTTTTTCTTTGCCCTTGCGTTTTGTCAGGTCATTTATGACGATGGCACTCATACTGTTCACCTCTTTAATAATTGATAAACTCATTATACAATAAAAAACAGCTAATTAAAAGGATATAAAAATTATAATAAAGTGCATTGCTTTTATTTAATCTAGTGATATAATAATAAGTAGATGAATTACATATTTAGCAAAAAGAAGCGATAAATCTTAAGGAGTTTTTTTAAGAAAAAGAAAATTATACCTTTAATATTTTTGGTAAGTTCTTATTTGGGAATATTTATATTGCTTGCAATGTTAACGAGTGTTTTGCCAGGAATGGCAAGAGGAGAGATTTTAATAGATAAGGATACTGTAATGCGATTTTTTGTATTATTTCTAGCTTTATTGCTTTTGGGATATATTTTTGCTTTATCTATGGATAATAAAGGAAATAATATTTTTTGAAAATAAATAAATACATATCGGGTTTCGTTTATGTATTGTTTATATTTTTTATTTTGTTTAGAAGAATAAATAATTTTTATCCAAGGATTAATATTATTCCATTTAAATCTATTGTAAATTATCCTTACGATTTCATAACTATGACAGATGAATTAAGCTATTTTTCTTTTTTTTAAATTTATAATATTGCCAATAGTTTACTTAATTCCAATTTTTATTTTAATTTTAAAAAAGAACAGTAAAAATTATCTTAAAGTTACTTTTATCATTGTTGTTTTATTAGAAGTAATTAAGTTTTTATTATATAAAAATTTTAACGTAGACAATATATTGTTTGGAATATTATCATCTATACTAACCTTTGAAATATTTCAAAAGTTTTGTTTTAATAGCAATAATGCTATTAGTATGTTCTTTTAGTATATTTGCTTTAGAGAATGAAGTTGATAATGAAAAGAAAGTGACGATGGTATTTTTAATTGGACTAGTAGAGAAGAGAGGATGAACTCTGATGGTTCATTAGACTATTCCTTCTATTAAGAATTAAGATATGAAAAGATGATGCCTTATGGTGGACATAATCAATATGATGCTTATGATGTTTATATAGATACAGAAAAGGGAGCTTTAGTTAGCTTTAAGAAAAAGGGTATAGAGAAAGAGGAAATTTCTTTGAGAAGTTTTAGCCAAACTAGAAATCCAATTTCAAAAGATAAAGTCATAAGAATAGCAAATGAATTCTTAAGAAAATACAATAAAGGGGAAATTCAAGAAGTTAGTGTTGAAACTGCTATTCCTAATAAAGATTTTTTTAGGCTGATGGATGGAAAAGAAGAAACTGAACCTGTTATTATAAGTGAAGAAAACTTAGAAGATCAAATAATTAAGGAAGTTTATATCCTAAAAAATGAAAAAGTAGAAGTGTATGTAGATTTATATTCTGGAGAGATTGTTGGAGGAGAGTTGTATCTATGATAATGCAGGGGCAGCATCTATAAATGATGACGCTATCCCTTACCCAAGAGAGTCTGTAACAGATGCTCAATCAGGACTAGCTAGAATGGGTTATGACTTAGTAGGGGGATATTTTAGCTATAATTATTTATGGCAATTTTGGAATTCTCCTTCTAGTAGTAAATCAGTACGTCAGGCTGCGCTCGATGCGGCAAATAAAGTACCTGAATACTGCCCAATTAGATTTTTCGGAAATCGAAGTTATAATGGATTTTATTAGAGTTTAGCAGGAGGACGCTATGATAAAACAATCGTTAAAAATTTTATTTATCTTCATACTGGGGGTATTTCTTATCCCCAGTATATCCCAAGCAAAAAGTAAAGAAATTTATGCAGTAAAGTGTGAAATAAATTATTGCGGAGAAGATATCCAAGCTTTTTATATGAAAGATGCCCTATTCATTAAATTAAGGGATTTCCTAGATTTTTTCGACAAACAAAATGATAGTTTTGTGAATTATGATAGCAAATCAAATAGCGTAATGTTAAATATCCAACCAAAGATGTTGAAAATGAAGAATTCCATTAAAATTAAGCCTGTAAAATCTGATAAAAAAATAAAGATTTTTAATTCAAGTCATAAATTAATTGCTTATTCAAAAGAAAATAAAGATAATGGAAAGAAACAAGAAATTAAAGGAATGCAGATGTACTTGATTAATGGAGATAACTATGTGCCTTTAAAAGAAATTTGTGAAATTTATAAAATTCCAATGAGTCAAAAGAGTGAATATATAACTTTAAACACAAGTGAAATAAGCAAAGTAAATGATAAAAAATTTACACTTGATAACAAGACTATTGGATGTCAATCTATGAATATAGAAGTAATTACAGATGAAGATCTAAATATTAAATCTTTTATTGTAATAGGTAAGTTGAAAGAAGATATTTTGGACACAATCATAAAAAACATTAGTAGTCAAGGACCAGAAGACCCACTAAAAAACGAACCATATAAGGGAACGGTTATAGTAAATATAAAAGCTGATAAGGATGATGATATAACCTTCACATTTATTCCAGAAAATAAAATTGGGGAAAAATATTATGTATCATATGGAATAGGTAATGGCAAAACTAAATACAAGAACCTGAGTGTTAATGTAGGAGAAAAGATATTAGGTCTGCTAAATGGTTCTAAATAAAATATAATTTAAGTGTTAATCATAATAGTGTTAGTTGTAAAGACTGACACTATTTTTTTATTAATAGACCTATGCTTTTTAATTATGATATAATTTTAATTTGAATGGAGGTTTTCTAATGAAACTTGGAATCGTAGGACTGCCTAATGTAGGCAAGTCAACTTTATTTAATGCTCTTACAAGTGCTGGTGCTGAAGCTGCAAACTATCCCTTTGCAACTATTGAACCAAATATTGGAGTTGTAAATGTGCCCGATGAACGATTAGATGTCCTTGCAAAATTAAGCAAATCACAAAAGATTGTTCACACAAATATAGAATTTTATGATATAGCAGGTCTTGTTAAAGGTGCAAGCAAGGGCGAAGGACTTGGAAATCAATTTTTATCAAATATTCGCGAAGTTGATGCCATTGTTCATGTGGTAAGATGTTTTGATGACGAAAATATTATTCATGTTGATGGATCTATTGACCCTATTCGTGATATTGAAAATATAAACTTGGAATTAATTTTTTCTGATCTTGAACAAGTTGAAAATAGATATTCAAAGGTTGTAAAAAAGGCTAGGGCAGAAAAATCTCTTGCAAAGGAAAGAGATCTTTTGGAAAAAATTAAAAATGCTCTTGAAAAAGGTAAGGCTGCAAGAGAAGTTGAACTTGACGAGGAAGAAGAAAAAATTATAAAAAATTATTCTCTTCTAAGTGCAAAACCTGTAATCTATGTATGCAATGTTTCTGAAGAAGAATTAAACAAAGAAGACAATGAATATGTGAAAAAAGTAAAAGAGTATGCAGAAAAAACTGGCGATGAAGTTGTTGTAATCTCTGCAGAAATTGAAGCTGAAATTGCTACTCTTGAAGATGATGAAAAGAAACTTTTCCTTGAAGAACTTGGTCTTGATTCATCTGGATTAGACAAATTAATTAAGTCGAGTTACAAACTTCTTGGTTTAATTTCTTTTTTAACTACTGGTGAAATGGAAACTAGAGCATGGACTGTTAAAAAAGGTTCAAAGGCGCCAACTGCTGCTGGGAAAATCCACTCTGATATGGAAAGGGGATTTATTAAGGCTGATACAGTTAGCTATAAGGATTTAGTTGAGTCAGGCTCTGTTGCTTCTGCAAGAGAAAAGGGACTCATTAGAAGTGAAGGAAAGGATTATGTCGTTGAAGATGGCGATGTAATTGTATTTAAATTTAATGTATAGGTGATTTATGATTAAAATTGTTTCTATGGATTTAGATGAAACTCTTCTAAGTACAGATAAGGTTATGACAAAGAGTTTTGAACCCTTTGTGGAAAAACTGAAATCTAATAATATTATTCCCGTAGTTGCTACTGGCCGTGAATATTATTCTGCTCACAAATTTGTGGGAAAGAATGTGGACATCGACCTCATATGCAATAATGGAAATGTAATTAGGAATAATCTTACTGGGAAAGTTGAGTATGTAAATCCAATTAGTAAAGAGGATTTAAAAAGAGTAATGAGTTTTGATGATAAAGACAATATCTACACATCACTTCATATTGAAAGAGATGATGGAATAGATCTTGTTTACAAGAAAAAGAATTTTGAAAGCTTTGAAGGTTCCTATGTCGATGCTTTTAAGGGAAGAAATCTTGTAGTAGATGATTTTGAAAGTATAAAGGGGAACCCACTTTCAATTGTATTTGCTGGAAATCATGATGATTTAGTTGCTCTTAGGAATAGAATGAGAGATGAAATTTCTGATAGATTTAATTTTCACATTATGAAAATTAGAAGAGAGCCAAAGTGGATGCTTGAAGTTTTACAAAAAAGCGGCGACAAATTTTTTGGGATAAGAAAATATGCGGAAAATAGAAATGTGGATTTAAAAAATGTTGCTGCTATTGGCGATGATTCCAATGATGTAATGCTAATAGAAAATGTTGGACTTGGAATTGCAATGAAAAATGGAGTAAAGAGACTTATAGAAGTTGCAGATGTAGTTTCCCAATACGACAATGACAATGATGGAGCAGTAAAAATTTTAGACAAGGTTTTATTTGGTGATTAAATGAATATTAACTGGTATCCAGGTCATATGAAAAAGACAATTGAGGATATTGAGAAAAAATTAAAACTCGTAGATTTTGCAATAGAGATAATTGATTCTCGCATTCCCTTCTCAAGTAGAAATCCTCTTTTTGACGACCTTTTAAAAAACAAAAAAAGACTTTTAATATTTAATAAGTCAGATTTATCAAATCCAAAATTAAATGAAGATTGGATGAAAAGAATTACTGATGAAAATAATTTTGCGATTTCTTACAATGCAATGAAGCCAAATGTGGCTTTAGTCGTAAAAAAATCTGAGGAATTAATGTCTGAAGAGATAAAAAAATATGAAGATAAGGACCTTAACAAGGGACCACTTCGTGCAATGATTGTGGGCATACCAAATTCTGGAAAGTCAACTTTTATAAACTCAATTTCTGGCACAAAATCTGCAAAAACTGGAAATAGGCCGGGAGTTACAAAGACAAATCAGTGGATAAAAATTCACTCAAAGCTTCACCTATTAGATACGCCAGGAGTTTTGTGGCCAAAGTTTGAAGAAAAAGTTGGACTTAACCTAGCCTTTACTGGTGCGATAAAGGATGAAATTATGGATAGAGAAACTCTCTCTTTAAAATTAATTGAAAAATTAAAAAAGATTGCACCGAAGTCAATAGAAGAGAGATATAAAATTTCTAATGTCGAAAATATGGAGCCAATTGAAATTATGGAGGAAATTGGAAAAAATAGAGGTGCACTTATGCGTGGCGGATTAATAGATTATGAAAAAGTTTCTGGAATTATTTTAGACGAGTTTAGGAAGGGAACTCTTGGAAGAATAACTTTGGAGGAACCAGATGAATTTTTATAAATTTGAAGATGAATACTACGACAAGGGGTACAAAAATATTTGTGGAATTGATGAAGTTGGAAGGGGATGTCTTTTTGGAGATGTAGTTTCTTGTGCAATTATTATGCCAAAGGACGAGTACATCGAGGGAGTAGATGATTCAAAAAAGTTGACGCCTAAAAAAAGAGAGGCACTTTATACAAAAATTTTGGAGTCTTGCATTGCCGTTGGAATTGGAAGGGCAAATGCAGATATTATCGATAAAGTAAATATAAAAATGGCTACTCACATTTCCATGATAAATGCTCTTGAAAATTTGCGTGATAGGGAAAATAAAAAGGTCAATGCAGACTGTGTTTTAATAGATGCCGAAACTATAGAAACTGGGGTTTTTCAACATGCAATTGTTAAGGGCGACGAGTCTTGTTATTCCATTGCCTGTGCCTCAATTATTGCAAAAGTTTATCGAGATGACCTTTGCAACAAGTGGGCGGAGAAATATCCTCATTATGGAATCGAAAAACACAAGGGCTATGCTACAAAATATCATAGAGATGCTCTAAAGGCTTATGGTCCAACGGATATGCACAGAAAATCTTTTTTGAAGAATATGAAATTATGGTAGGACACAATTTATTTTTTGGCAATCGTGGAGAAGACATTGCCACAAAATTTTTGGAGAAGAAGGGTTACCCAATTTTAGAAAGGAATTATAGAGCCCTTGGCACAGAAATAGACATAATAGCAAGGGATAAAGATGAAATTGTCTTTGTTGAAGTAAAATCTCGAAACTCGAGAAAATATGGTGATGCCTGCGAAGCTGTCACGGAATTTAAAATGCAAAATATAATTCAAACTGCCACGGCGTATATTATGGAAAAAAATCTTTACGACATAATGGTTCGCTTTGATATAATTGAAATTTATTTTAATGAAAAGGAAATCAATCACATAGAGTCGGCATTTATGCTTTCATAAACTAGGTAAATCCTAGTTTTTTTATTTTTAATTATTGTTTAATTATTAAAAGAGTTGTGTTATTATAGTTAATAGAAAAAACATAGTAATTTTGTATGAATTATTTTTTATAAATGGAGGAAGTATGACAGAGTTATTGAGAATTGAAAATTTAAGTGCTGGCGTAGAAGATAAAGAAATTTTAAAAGATATAAATTTAAAAATTAATTACGGCGAGGTGCATGTAATTATGGGGCCAAATGGTTCAGGAAAATCCACACTTGCCAATGTAATCATGGACAACCCAGTTTACAATGTAACTAGTGGAAAAATATTTTTAGATGGAGAAGATATTACAGATCTTACAACTGATAAGAGGGCAAATAAAGGACTTTTTATGTCCTTCCAAACTCCTGAAGAAGTTCCAGGAATTTCGGTGGAGAACTTTATTAGAACGGCAAAATCTTTAAAGGAAGATAAGACAATTTCTATTTTAAAATTTAAAAAGGAAATAAAAAAGGAAATGGAAGAGTTAAAAATGGATTCTTCTTATGCTGAAAGATATCTTAATGTTGGCTTTTCTGGTGGAGAAAAAAAGAAAAATGAAATTCTTCAAATGCTTATGCTAAATCCAAAACTTGCAATTTTAGATGAAACTGATTCAGGGCTTGATGTCGACGCAACGAGAATTGTATCAAGAGGAATTGAAAAGTTCTTAAATAAAGATAATGCAGTTTTAATCATCACTCACCACAAAGAATTAATAGACAACATTAAACCAGACTTTGTTCACGTAGTTTTAGATGGACAAATTGTAAAAGAAGGAGACGCTTCTCTAATTGATAAAATCGAAAAAGATGGATTCAATTGGATAAGAGAAGAGGTGAAATAATTGACTAAGATAGATAAAACTTATGTAGAAGACATGGATCGTGGCGTCTATGATATTAAAAATAAATTTACCTTTAGATCAAAGACTGAAAAGGGTCTTACAGAAGAAATTGTAAGACAAATTTCAAAGGAAAAGGATGAACCAGAGTGGATGCTTGAAAGTAGACTTAAGGCATTAAAAATATTTAATGAAAAGACAAACCCAGAGTGGGGACCAGATTTATCTGAAGTCGATATGGATGAAATCACAACTTATATTAGGCCTGATGCAGATATGAGTGACGACTGGAAAAATGTGCCAGCGGAAATAAGAGATACCTTTGATAAGCTAGGAATTCCTGAAGCAGAAAAGGAATTTATGTTATCTGGAGTTGGGGCACAATATGATTCTGAAGTTGTATATCACAATATTCAAAAATATTTGTCCGACCAAGGGGTAATTTATACAGATTTTGAAACGGGGCTTAAAAAATATCCAGAAATTGTAAAAAAGTATTTTAGCAAATGCATCACCCCAAATCTTCACAAGTATGCAGCTCTTCACTATGCAGTTTGGTCTGGAGGATCCTTTGTATATGTTCCAAAGGGAGTAAATGTAGATATACCTTTACAATCTTACTTTAGACTTAACGCACCAGGAGCTGGGCAATTTGAACATACTCTTATAATTGTGGAAGAAGATGCTTATTGTCATTTCATCGAAGGCTGTTCTGCTCCAAAATACAATGTAATAAATCTTCATGCGGGAGCTGTTGAACTTTTTGTTGGAGAAAATGCAACTCTAAGGTACTCAACAATAGAAAATTGGTCGAGAAATATGTATAACTTAAACACAAAGAGGGCTATTGTTGAAAAAAATGGAAAAATTGAATGGGTTTCAGGTTCCTTTGGCTCAAAAGTTTCAATGTTATATCCTGCATCAATTTTAGTGGGAGAAAATGCAAGCAGTGAATTTACGGGGATTTCTTTTGCGGGTGAAGGGCAAAATCTAGATACAGGAGCACAAGTTGTTCACGCAGCACCTCATACTAAATCAACTATTAACACGAAATCAATTTCAAAATCCGGTGGAATTGCTATTTATAGAGGACTTGTTGAGATTAAGGAAAATGCAGTGGGCGCAAAGAATTCAACTTCCTGTGAATCATTAATGCTTGATAGCAAGTCCCGTTCAGACACAATTCCAACTATAAAGATCGAGAATAACGATATTGATATAGGACACGAAGCAAAAATTGGAAGAATTAGTGATTCTGTAATTTTCTATTTGATGTCTAGAGGAATTTCTGAACAAGAAGCAAGGGAAATGGTTGTAAGAGGATTTGCAGAACCAATTGCAAAGGAACTTCCTATGGAATATGCAGTTGAGATGAATAATCTAATTAACCTTGAACTTGTTGGAGCAATTGGGTAGGTGAAAGATGAATATAATTGGAAATGAAATTGCCTTTAAAACTTTTAGTTTTTTAAAGGTAAATGAAACAGAAATAAAAATCCCAAAAATCAAGGGGAAATTATATAGAGAAGAAGGAGAAAAAAATCCGGGAGAAATTTCTGAATTTGAAAAAATAAAATATGGAATTTCATCTGACGCATTGGAATTAAATAGAAAATATTTAAATTATTACAATTCCTATGTGGCAAAGGAAGGAGAAGTCAAAGAAGATTTCAAATTATTTGAACTAGATGATGAGTATTGTGAACTTTTTGATCTTCAACATATAATTGCAGAAAAAAATTCAAAATTGAAAGTTATACTTGACTACACTTCTTGTGGCAAGGGCGAAAAATTCAGAAATTCTGTTATAAAGGTTTTAGCAAAGGAAAACTCTCAAGTAGAAGTTTTTGTAATAGCAAGAGACGATGACAAATCCTTAGTCCTTGAATCTATTGGAATTTACACAGAAGATGACGCAAAGGTATCTGTTCACCAATATGAACTAGGCGCATCAAAACTATACACAAACTATAAAGCAGAACTTATTGGCGAAAGATCCTCTTCAGTTGTAGATTCAATTTATTTTGGACAAAAAGAGGAATATTTAAATATGAATTACGACATGATTCATAGAGGAAAAAAGACTGAGTCAGATATTTTGGTAAATGGAGCACTAAAGGACAAATCCTTTAAAAATTTTAAGTCAAACTTACAATTTATAGAAGGCGCAAAGGGTGCTGTTGGCTCTGAAGAAGAGTATTCAATTTTGCTTGACGACACAGTCAACTCAATTTCAGTGCCACTAATGCTTGCTCACGAAGATGATGTAGTAGGCAATCACGCATCAAGTGCAGGAAAACTCGACATGAATCAAGTATTTTATCTAATGAGCAGAGGAATTAGTTATGATGAAGCAGAAGCACTAATAGTTGAATCAAAATTTTCTCGAGCAATTGACGCACTGGCAGATGAAAAATTAAAAGAGGAAGTTTGGAATTCAGTTAGACAAATTATAAAGAGAGGAAATTAATATGTTTACAAATAAAGAAATAGAAAATATAAGAAGAGAGTTTCCTTTTTTAAAATTGAAACCCAATGGAAAGAATATTGTCTACTTTGACAATGGAGCAACAACTCAAAAGCCTCGTGAAATTTTAGAAAATATTCAAAATTTTTATGAAACTGAAAATGGAAACCCCCATAGGGGAGCTCACTATCTTGCAATGAAATCGACGGAAGTTTATGAAAATGCAAGGCAAAAAGTTGCTGATTTTGTAGGAGCAAAAAAGGCAAGTGAAATTGTATTTTTGAGAAATGCAACAGAGGCATTAAATTTAATAGCCTATTCCTATGGACTTAATAATTTAAGTGAAGGCGACGAAATTGTAATTTCAATAATGGAGCACCATTCAAATTTAGTTCCTTGGCAACAAGTTGCTAGAAAAACTGGCGCAAAATTAAAATATTTGTATATAGACGAGGACAAGCAAATTCCTTTTTCTGAAATAGAAGAAAAAGTTACGGAAAAGACAAAGATTTTATCTATTACAGGAGCATCTAATGTAGTAGGGACAAATCCAGATATTGAAAAAATTGTGAAGTATGTTAGAGAAAATTCAAGGGCAAAAATTATTTTAGACGGTGCACAACTTGTGCCTCATAGAAAAGTAAATGTAAGTGAACTTGATGTTGACTTCTTGGCATTTTCTGGTCATAAGATGTACTCTGCTCTAGGAATAGGTGTACTTTATGGAAAAGAAGACATATTAAATGAAATGGAACCCTTCCTAACAGGAGGCGATATGATAGAGTATGTTTATGAAGACCATACAACTTTTTTAAACGCACCGCAAAGATTTGAAGCTGGTACTGCAAATGTTGAAGGTGCAGTAAACCTTGCAGCAGCCATTGATTTTGTAAATAAATATGGCATGGAAAGGATTGACGAGTACGAAAGATATTTAACTGACTATTGTTATGAAAAGTTAATAAAATTAGAATATCTTGAAGTTTATACAACTAGCAACAAAAATAGAGCTCCAGTAATATCATTTAACTTTAAAGAGGCTCATCCCCACGATGTTGCATCAATCTTAGATACTTATGGCATTGCAATAAGGTCAGGACATCACTGTGCTCAACCTCTTCATAGATTTTTAGGCTCAAACTTCTCTTGTAGAGCAAGCTTTGCAATTTATAATACAGTTGAAGAAATTGATTATTTCGTGGATCATCTTGAAGATGTAAGGAGGATTTTAGGCATTGAATCTTGATAATATTTACACAGAATTAATTTTAGAACATTCTAGAAATAAACACAATAGACGTGATTTAGAGGATTATACTCACAAAGAGCTTGGACACAATCCAAGCTGCGGTGATGAAATCACTCTTCAGTTAAAAGTAGAAGATGGAATTATAAAAGACATTTCTTATACGGGACATGGTTGTGCGATTTCACAAGCATCCACATCAATTATGTGTGACAATGTAAGAGGGATAACTGTGGAAGAAGCTATTGAAAGAGCAAAGAAATTTATTGGAATGGTAAAGGGTGAAGTCAAAGATCCTGACGAGCTTGAAGAACTTGACGATGCCATAGCCTTTGAATCCATTAGCAATCTTCCAGCAAGGGTAAAGTGTGCAGTCCTTTCATGGTACACTTTAAAAGATATGTTAGAAAACAATAAAGAAGAAGGATCTTTTATTCCATCATAAGAGGTGATTAAATGAAACTTTCTACAAAGGGCCGTTATGGCTTAATGGCAATGTATAATTTAAAAGAAAATGAAGGGAAGGGTCCCATTGCACTAAAGGATATTGCAAAAGAAGAAAATTTATCAGAATCTTATTTAGAACAACTTTTTTCTCTTTTAAAAAAAGCTGGACTCGTTAAATCAATAAGAGGAGCAGGTGGAGGCTATGTTTTATCGAGAGCTCCAAAGGATATTGCCATTGGAGAAATAATAAATGCTCTTGAAGGCGATATTTCTCTTTCTTGCTGTGACCTTGGCAAAAATATCAATTGCGGAAAGCTAAAGGATTGTGCAACTAGAGATATACTATCTAAGTTACAAGGACAAATTGAAGATGTAATGGAGTCCATGACTCTGGCAGACATGTGAGGTTAATATGATTTACATGGATAATGCTGCTACTACAAAGATCACAGAGAATGTACTAAAGGCCATGCTTCCCTATTTGAGAGAAAATTATGGGAATGCATCGGCAATTTATTCTCTAGGACAAAAGTCGAGAGCGGCAATTGAAAACTCGAGAATAAAAATTGCAGAAAATTTAAAAGTAAAGCCAAGTGAAATTTATTTTACTTCATCAGGATCTGAATCTGACAACTGGGTTATAAAAGAAACATTGAATCCAAGGGAAAAAAATCATATAATATCATCAAAGATAGAACATCCAGCTATTTTAAATTCACTTAAATCAGTTGAGAGATTTGGCAATGAAACTTCTCTAATTTCAGTAGACGAAGAAGGATTTGTGAATTTAGATGAATTAAGTGAAAAAATAAAGGACAATACAAAATTAATTTCCATAATGTTTGCAAATAATGAAATAGGAACCATTGAGCCAATTTCTGAAATTTCAAAAATTGCTCGAGAAAAAAATATTTTATTTCATACAGATGCAGTACAAGCTATGGGAAATGTTAAATTTAATCTAAAAGATATAGACGTGGACATGCTTTCTATATCAGGACACAAGCTTGGAGCTCCTAAAGGAATTGGAATTTTATACATTAAAGAAGGCGTAGAAATTTCGCCCTTTATAAATGGTGGAGAACAAGAAAGGGGCATGAGAGCATCCACAGAAAATATTGCATCCATAGTTGGCATAGCAAAAGCAATAGAAGACGCCTATGCAAATATGGATGAAAATATAAACTACACAAGTGATTTAAGAGATTATACTATTGAAAAACTTTTAAACATAGATGGAATTATTTTTAATGGTCCAATAGACAATAGACTTCCTGGAAATATTAATATTACGCTAAAGGATACTAAGCCACAAACAATGGTGCAATACCTTGATATGTATGATATATGTGTTTCATCTGGATCTGCTTGTGCAGCGGGAAGTATAAATCCATCCCATGTCCTTAGGGCAATTGGAAGAAGTGAAGAAGATTCTCTTTCAACGCTTAGACTTTCCATAAATCACAATAACACAAAAGAAGAGTGCGATTATGTAGTGGAGAAAATAAGTGAAGGGATGAAAAAGTTCAAGAACAGGTGATAATATGTTGGAACAAATTTCCGGTAATGCTGCGAGATTTATGATTTATGCCCTTGTAACATTATCTATACTTTTAATATTTTTGGCAATTTATTATCTAATAAATATTGGGAATAGATATATTGAAGGCAAAAAAAGAATAAATATAGATCTACATTACATTACAAAAATATTTTTAGGGATTTTAGCTTTCTATTTAATAACAATAATTTTTAACAAGTTCCCAATTCTAGGTTATACTCTTTCTTCTGCTATTATTGCAATTATTTTTGCATACATAATAGATCCAATAGTAAATTATTTAGAGAGAAAGGGAATAAAAAGACAGTTTGGAGTAATAATAGTTTATATTTCTGTTATTTTAATTTTTGGAATATTAATAATTTCTGTAATACCAAAAACTATTAATGAAGTTTCAAATTTACTCACAAGCTTACCTGCAATGGTGGACACGCTTACTAGAAACGTAAATGATTTCTTGACGCAGATTTTTGCAAATTTTAATATTAAATTACCAGAAAACTTTATAGACATCTATAAAGAGTCAAATCCAAAGGTTGGGGTGGATGTCAAGACGCCACAAATTGTATCAAATGTTTTAAATTCCATGACAAAAACTATTAACGATTTAGCTACAAAAATTCAAGGCTCACTTATGAGTTCACTTTCTGGAGTTTTTTCAAAGGTATATGGAGCATTGACTGGTGCCTTTAGATTAGTATTAATAATTTTATTTTCATTTTACTTTTCTGTGGACAAGGAAAAATTCACTCATAAAGTAAAAAAATTATTCCAAACAAATATAGAGATGACATTACATTTTTGGCAAACAGAATAGACATAGCTCTTCAACAATTTATTAGAGGAAGAATGTTAATGGCAATTTTCGTTGGAGTACTCACTATGATTTATCTATTAATATTAGGAGTGGACTTTGCAATAATTATTGGACTTATCACTTGTATTGCAGATATTATTCCATATGTAGGACCTTTCCTTGGATGTGTGCCTGCAGTTTTATTTGCATTAGTAGATTCTCCAGTAAAAGCATTTTGGGTAATGGTTTTATTCATATTAGTTCAATGGATAGAAAATAATATTCTCGCACCGAAACTTATTGGAGATAGTACAGGGTTAAATCCATTACTTATTTTAATTTCAATAATCATTGGTGGAGGAATTTTTGGAGTTTGGGGAATGGTAATCTCTGTTCCAATCACGTCAATTATATTTATATTAATTGATTTTGCAAAAATAAAATACAACGACAAATATAGCTCTAATTGACATTCATATTTTTTATAATTATAATATTTATAGCACATCCTCCCAGGGAATGGGAGGATTTTTAATAGGAGTTGTTTATGAAGTATTTAGGTTTACACGATATAAGAACTGAGTTTTTAAATTTTTTTGAATCAAAAAACCATTTAATATTACCAAGTTTTTCGCTAATTCCAAAAAATGACAAGTCACTTCTTTTAATCGGTGCAGGAATGGCGCCAATGAAAAAATTCTTTACTGGCGAAGAGATTCCGCCTGCAAAGAGAGTTACGACTTGCCAAAAATGCATTAGAACTGGTGATATAGATAATGTAGGATTGACAGATAGACACGCAACATTTTTTGAAATGTTAGGAAATTTTTCCTTTGGCGATTATTTCAAACACGAAGTGATTCCGTGGGCTTGGGAATTTTTAACAGTTAATCTTGAAATTCCAAAGGAAGATCTTTGGGTTACTGTTTATAAAGATGACGATGAAGCATACAATATTTGGAGAGATGTAATTGGAATCCCCGAAGAAAAAATTACTAGACTTGGAAAAGATGATAATTTTTGGGAACTTGAGGTCGGCCCAAGCGGTCCATGCTCAGAAATATATGTTGATAGAGGATTAGAATATGGTTCAGAAGATGAAAGACCTGGTGGAGAAGGCGACAGATTTATCGAGGTTTGGAATTTAGTTTTCACACAATTTGATAAGGACGAAAATGGAAATTACAATCCACTTTCACATCCAAATATTGATACGGGAATGGGTCTTGAAAGAATTGCCACAGTTTTACAAAAGACTGACAATATTTTTGAAATAGATGCAATAAAAGATATAATAGAAGAAATTGCAAAGGTTTCAGGCAAAAAATATGGCGAAGATAAAAAGGCAGATATTTCCTTTAGAGTTATAACCGACCACATAAGAGCAATGACTTTTATGATTTCTGATACAATAGTACCTTCAAATGAAGGAAGAGGTTATGTATTAAGAAGACTTATAAGACGGGCTGCAAGACATGGAAGAAAACTAGGAATAAAGAGAGCTTTTCTTTTTGAAATTGCAGATATGGTAATTGATTCTTGGGGCGATCAATATAAAGAGTTAAAAGAAAATAGAGAGTCTATTAAAGAAATAATTAGAAGAGAAGAAGAAAAATTCTTAGAAACTATTGACGATGGACTCGTAAGGCTTAATGCTCACATTAAAGAAATGAAGACAAATAATGAAAGGTTGTTAGAGGGCAAAAAAGCCTTTAAACTATATGACACTTATGGATTTCCAATTGATTTGACAGAAGAAATTTTAAAGGAAGAAGATCTTGATGTCGACATGACTGGATTTGAAGAAGAAATGGAACTTCAAAGGAAAAGAGCAAGAGATGCAAGAGATGATAAAAATATAGGCTGGGCAAATCAAGACAATAAGCACCTATTTGAAGGAATTTCCAATGAGTTTTTAGGTTACGAAAAAAATGAATGCAAAGGACATATTATAAGAATTATTTATGATGATGAAATTGTCGATTGCATAGATAAGGGCAAAAGGGGAATTGTAATTCTAGACAAAACTACTTTTTATGGTGAAAGTGGTGGACAAGTAGGAGATACTGGAGAAATTATTTCCGACAAATTTAGATTAAGGGTAACTGATACTAAAAAGACTAAAGATGGGCTTCACCTTCACTTTGTAGAAGTTGAGGAAGGTAAACTAGAGAAAGCTCCTGTTAAAGCTATTATTGATGTTGTTAGAAGAAATAATATAAGAAGAAATCACTCTGTAACTCACTTACTTCACAGAGCATTAAAGGACGTGCTTGGAAATCATGTAAATCAAGCTGGTTCCCTAGTTATGCCTGACAGAATGAGATTTGACTTTTCTCATTTTGAGGCGATGTCAAAGGAAGAAATTGATAAGGTTGAAAAAATTGTAAATGAAAAGATTTTTGAAGCTCTTCCCGTTGAAACCAAGATTACAAATTTAGATGAAGCAAAAAAAATGGGTGCAATTGGTCTATTCGAAGACAAATATCACGAAGAAGTTAGAGTTCTTTCCATGGGAGATTATTCTAGGGAACTTTGTGGTGGTACTCATGTATCAAATACTTCTGAAATTTCTATGTTTAAAATACTATCTGAAAGTGGTATAAGTAATGGGATAAGAAGAATTGAATCTATAACAGGTCCTGCTGTTTTAAAATATTTAAATGAACTAAAAGAGGAACAAGAAGAAATAGCCAGGGAATTGAAATCAAATAAAGATGAAATTCTACAAAAGATAAAATTAAACAACAAAAATCTTAAAGAAGCAAATAAAGAAATTGAAAGACTTGAGCACGACATGGCAAAGGATCAAATTTCAGGTCTTATTGATTTAGTAAAAGTTAAAAATGGCATAAATTATGTAATTAAAAAATTCGATGGGGTTGATGTAAACACACTTCGCGATTTAGCTGATGAAGTTAGAAATAAAGTTGGTTCAGTTGTAGTTTTATTTGCGACAATAAATGATGGAAAACTTAACTTTGTATGTGCAGTTTCAAAAGATTTAGTAGAAAAGAAAATTGCTGCTGGAAAAATTATAAAAGAAATAGCAAAAGTTGCTGACGGAGGCGGAGGCGGAAGGCCAGATATGGCAACTGCTGGTGCTAAGAATTTAAATAAAGTTGATGAAGCTCTAAATAAGCTAAGAGAACTATTATAATATTATCAAAGTAGATATTTTATGATATAATCTATCTGGGGGTAATTATGGATCAAAACAATAATACACAAATTTTTGAAAAAAGCAGTTTGGAACAAGAGAGAATTAAGAGTGTTTTAAAAGTTGTTTATAATGCTCTAGAGGAAAAGGGATACAATCCTTCTGACCAAATTATTGGATATATATTATCTGGCGATCCAACTTATATTACAAGTCATGATAATGCAAGATCCATGATTCAAGAAATAGAGCGCGATGAACTTTTACAAGAAATGTTGAAAGTTTATTTAGAAAAAAATTGAGATGGCTAGACCATCTCTTTTACATATTATATATGTACCTGTAAAGGTTGTGGTTATATGAATAAAGTTTTAGGCCTTGATGTTGGCGATGTATGGATTGGAGTAGCAATATCTGATGCTCTCATGCTTACAGCGCAGCCTCTTATGACTATAAAAAGAGAATCAAACAAAAGCGTCTATGATAAAATTCATGACATAATAAAAGAAAATAATATTGAAAAAATAGTGGTAGGTCTTCCAAAGAACATGAACAATACTATTGGGCCGCAAAGTGAAAAAGTCATGAAGTTTGCAGAAAAATTGAAAAACAAATTTGGTATTGAAATTGAGTATGTTGACGAAAGGATGACCACTTTGATGGCTGAACAAGTTTTAATAGCGGGTTCTGTTCGAAGAGAAAATAGGAAAAAATATATAGATAAAATTGCAGCAACATATATTCTGCAAAGCTATCTGGATAGATTAAATTTATAGGTGAAAAAATGAAAAAAATAAAATTATATGATGAAAATAATGTTGAAGTTGAATTTTTTGTGGATGCAAAATTTTCAATTGACGACACAGACTATGTTGCACTCTATACAGATGAAAAGGAACCAGAAATCTATATATTAAAAGTGATAGAAGATGAATTGGGTGAAGAGCTTCTTGCAGGGATTGATGATGATGAACTTGAAGAAGCAAAAGAAGCCTATGAAGAACTTTTAAATGAATTAGAATAGGTGAGAATATGGATTTAAAAATTGATCCTGTTAAAAAGATCTTAAAAGATAGTGGTTATAAATACACTAAACAAAGAGCTAAGGTTTATGAAATTTTTTTGGACAACAAAGATAAACATTTGACTACTGAAGAAGTTTATAATTTAGTTGCAAAAAAAGATCCTGAAATGGGAATTGCAACTATATATAGGACTGTTCAATTATTTCACAAACTGGGAATTTTAGATCAAATTGTATTTGATGACAATATTATAAGATACGAACTCAGAGTTCCAACAGAAGGTCATAGACACCATCATCTTATATGCATAAATTGCGGTAAAGTAGAAGAAATTGACATTGACAATTTAAATGAACTAGAAGCAAAAGTTGAAAAAGAAAAGAATTTTAAGATAGTTGACCACACTCTAAAATTTATGGGTTATTGCGAAGACTGCCGCCACAAATTTGAGGAGAAGGCAAATTAATGAAAAACACTAATAAAGTGAAGATTATTCCTCTGGGAGGACTTCACGAGATTGGAAAAAATCTTACAGTTATAGAGTACAGAGAAGATATTATTATCATCGACTGTGGTATGACTTTCCCAGAAGACGAAATGCTTGGTATTGATGTAGTAATACCAGATGTAACTTATTTAGAAAACAACAAAAATAGAATTAGAGGACTTGTATTAACTCACGGTCATGAAGACCACATTGGTGCCATTCCATATGTTATGAGAAAACTAGATCTAGACATTTATGGGACAGGTCTTACTATTGGACTTTTAGAGAATAAGCTAAAGGAACATAGACTTTCAAGAGATAAGCTTCATGTAGTAAATGCTGGAGATGTAGTTAAACTTGGTAAAATGGAAGTTGAATGGATTAGCGTAAATCACTCTATACCTGATTCTTGTGCTCTTGCAATAAAGACACCTCTTGGATACATTTATCACTCAGGAGATTTTAAAGTTGACTTTACACCAATTAGTGGAGAGCCAATTAACTTGACTAGGATAGCGGAAATTGGTAAAAAAGGTGTGTTGGCGATGATTGGAGAAAGCACAAATGTGCTTAGGCCAGGATACACGATGAGTGAATCAAAAGTTGGAGAAACTTTTAATAGACTTTTCCAAAGTTTACAAGACAATAGAATTATAATTGCAACTTTTGCATCAAATGTGCACAGAGTACAACAAATTATAAATTCTGCGGAAAAATATGGCAGGAAGGTTGTTTTATCGGGTAGATCCATGGTAAATGTAACGGAAACTGCTAGAAGACTTGGTCAATTTAGAGTTAAGAAAGATACCTTTGTTGATATCAAGGATATGGATAAGTACGATGACAGCGAGCTTGTGCTAATTACAACAGGCTCACAAGGAGAACCAATGTCAGCTCTTACTAGAATTGCCTATGGGGAACATAGAAAGATCCAACTTACTCCAAATGATGCTGTTATTCTATCTGCAACGCCAATTCCTGGAAATGAAAATGCAGTTACAAAAGTTATAAATAGACTTCTTGAAAGAGGAGCAAAGGTAATTTATGAAACTCTTTCAGAAATTCACGTTTCAGGTCACGCTTGTCAAGAGGAATTAAAATTAATTTTAAGCTTAGTAAAGCCAAAGTATTTTATTCCTGCTCATGGCGAAGTTAGACATCTCATGGAGCACGCAAAGATTGCAACTCAAATGGGAATACCAGAAGAGAATATTTTCATAATGGAAAATGGAAACTGTCTTGAAATCTCACAAAAAGAAGCAAAATTAGTTGGCGATGTACCTTCAGGAAATATTTTAGTAGATGGGCTTGGCGTAGGAGATGTAGGCAATATTGTCCTAAGAGACAGAAGACATCTTTCTGAAGATGGATTAATTATTGTTGTAATAACTATTACAAAAGAAGGAAAAGTTGTATCAGGACCTGATATAATATCTAGGGGCTTTGTATATGTGAGAGAGTCTGAAGATTTAATAGAAGATGCAAAAAATGTTGTCAGAAAAATATTAAAAGAAGATTCAAGAGAAAATCTAAAGGATTGGAATGGCTTAAAGTCAGATATCAGGGACAATTTGAGATCATATATTTTCAAAAACACAAAGAGAAATCCTATGATTTTACCAATTATTATGGAGGTTTAGGATATTTAGGGAATCTATTAGGTTCCCTTTTTTAGAGGGATTATGCCAAATATAAATTATGATTATATAGAAAATTATTTGAGAAAATTAAAAGATATTAAAGATGAAAAACTTAGGGACATGAATGATTATGCAGAGAAAAACCATGTTCCCATAATTGAAAGAGAAAGCGAAGAATTTATAAATTTTTTAATATCAATGCAAAAACCAAAAAAAATTCTTGAACTGGGAACGGCAATTGGTTATTCATCAATTTCCTTTGCAAAGAGAAATAAATCAATAGAAAAAATTGACAGTGTTGAATTGAAAAAAGAAATGGCAGAGATTGCAAGAAAAAATATTTCTGACATTGGTTTGGAAAAAATCATCGAAGTTCACGAAAGTGATGCTTATGATTTTTTAGTAGATTTAGATGAAAAATATGATCTAATATTTATAGATGCAGCAAAGGGTCAGTACGAAAAATATTTTGACTCGGCACTTAAAAATTTAAAAGAAGAGGGAATTATTATTTGCGACAATGTCCTATTCAAGGGAATGGTTGCTGAAGATTCTCTAGTTAAGAGAAGAAAAATAACAATAGTAAAAAGACTTAGAAAATTTTTAAAAGATATTTCGGAAGATGATAGATTTATATCTTCTGTAGTGCCAATTGGAGATGGCATACTTTTAGTTAGGAGAAAAGATGAAGAAGATTGAACTTTTAGCACCAGCTGGTGATGTTAATAAATTAAAAACTGCAGTGGAATATGGTGCAGATGCAGTTTATCTTGGAGGGGAGAGTTTTGGGCTTAGAAAGGCTTCAAAGAATTTTTCCATAGAGGATATTAAGTGGGCAGCAGATTATTTACACGAAAAAGGAAAGACTCTTCATGTAACTTTAAATATAATACCTCACGACAAGGATATTGTTGGAGTGGAAGATTATATTAAAAATTTATATGAAATTGGAGTTGATGCATTAATAGTTGCAGATCCTGGAATGTTTATAAAAGTAAAAGAAGTTGCTCCAGATTTTCCAATTCACATTTCCACTCAAGGTTCGGTTACAAATGCTGAAACTGTAAAGTTTTGGGAAAAACTTGGGGCAGAAAGAGTTGTAATGGCGAGAGAATTAAGTTTAAAAGAAGTTTCTGATATAATTAAAAAAGTTGGAGACTCCATTGAAATAGAGACTTTTGCCCATGGAGCAATGTGTATGTCTTATTCAGGAAGATGTCTACTTTCAAATTACATGACTGGAAGAGATGCTAATATGGGCGATTGTGCACAACCTTGTAGATATAAATATCACTTAGTTGAAGAAAAAAGGCCTGGAGAATATTTTCCAATTGAAGAGCATGATGAAGGTACTTTTATCATGAATTCAAAGGATCTTTGTATGATCGAGCATATTGACGATTTAATTGAAGCTGGTATTTCAAGTCTTAAAATTGAAGGTAGAGTAAAAAGTGAATACTACCTTGCAACTGTAATAAGATCTTACAGAATGGCGATTGATGCTTATTATGATGATCCAAAAAATTATAAGTACGATCCTTATCTTTTAAAAGAGATAAAGAAAGTAAGCCATAGAGATTTTACTACTGGATTTTTTTATGGAAAGGCAAACGAAAGCTCTCAAGTATATGAGGATAATTCTTATATAAGGGGCTATGACTTCCTTGGAATTGTGTTAGATTATGATGAAAATTCAAAGATTGCAATTATTGAGCAAAGAAATAGAGTTTTCCTTGGAGATGAAATAGAAATTTTTGGACCTGGAATAAAGCATTTTGACTACAAAATTGAAAAAATGTTAGATGAAAAGGATAATGAAATTGAAGTTGCAAATAAGGCGAAGCAGATTTTTAAAATAAAAATAGATAAACCTGTTAAAAAAGGATTTATTTTAAGGAGAGAAAATGAGCAATAAAGCCTGTATTATTGGCATATGTGGCGGAAGTGGAAGTGGGAAAAGTACTGTAACAAAAAAATTGATTGAACTTATTGGAAGGGAAAATGTGTCTGTGATTGAACAAGATTCCTATTATAAAGATCAATCAAACTTGGTATTTGAAGACAGAATAAAGACAAATTATGATCATCCCCTTGCCTTTGATAATGACCTTTTGTATGAACATCTAAAGATGCTAAAGGAAGGAAGAGAAATCGAAAAACCAATTTATGATTTTTCAATTCACAATAGAAAAAAGGAAAAGGAAATTGTAATCCCAAAGCCAATAATTATTTTAGAGGGAATTTTGATTTTTAGCGAAGCAAATTTAATTGACATAATGGATATAAAAGTATTCGTCGACACAGATGCTGACGTGCGCATAATAAGAAGAATTAAAAGAGATATGAAGGAGAGGGGGAGGTCTTTAGATTCTGTAATTGAGCAGTATCTATCTACAGTTAGACCATCTCATCTTCAATTTGTTGAACCTTCAAAGAGGTATGCAGACATAATTGTGCCTGAAGGTGGAGAAAATGAAGTTGCGATTGATCTTTTATATCAAAAAATTAAATCTTTAGTGTAAAAATAATTGACAAGATAAAATCTATGTGTTATCATGTCTTTTGTTATTAAAGAAGAAGTCCGCTTCTCACCTAATGGCTAAGTCATTTAGGTTATTTTAAAATTACGATGAATTTGCGGGCATCTTTAGGTGCTCGCTTTTTTAATTTACGGAGGTGCTTAGAAATTAAAGAACTTCAAATTAATGAAGAGATAAGGGAAAAGGAAGTCAGATTGGTAGATGATGAAGGTAATCAATTAGGTGTTGTGCCTAAGTTGCAAGCCATTGATTTGGCTATATCTAAAAAACTGGACTTAGTGAATGTTGCGCCAAATGCAAAACCACCAGTATGTCGTTTAATGGACTATGGTAAATACAAATACGACACGGAGAAAAAAGAAAAAGAAGCTAAGAAAAAACAAAAGGTGATCAATATTAAGGAGCTTAGATTCACTCCAAATATTGAAGATCATGACTTGAATACTAAAGCCAATAGAGCTATTGATTTCTTAAAAAATGGTGATAGAATTAAGGTTTCAGTTAGATTTAGAGGTAGAGAAATGGGTCATACTGATCTTGGAAAAGAAGTTCTCGATAAGTTTTATGATTTAATTTCTGAGTATGGAGTTGTGGACAAAAAACCTAAAATGGAAGGAAGAAATCTTGTGATGTTCCTTTCAGAGAGAAAAGACAAGGATAAGTCTGATAATTAAGGAGGATTTTTATGGCAAAAATGAAAACTCACAGAGCTTCCGCGAAGAGGTTTAAGAGAACAGGTTCTGGAAAGCTTAGAAGATTTTATGCTTATAAAGGACATTTAACTGGAAAGAAAACTGCTAAAAGACTAAGAAAACTTAGAAAAGGTAGTTTAGTTTCTAAAGGTGATCAAAAGAGAATTGATCACATGATCCCTTAATAGGAGGTAAAGATGGCTAGAGTAAAAAGAGGCGTTAACGCTAAAAAAAGACATAATAATATCCTAAAACAAGCTAAGGGATATTTTGGTGCTAAATCAAAATTATTTAGAACTGCTAATCAAGCTGTTATGAAATCTCTTAACTATGAATATATTGGTAGAAAGCAAAGAAAAAGAGATTTTAGAAAACTTTGGATTACAAGAATTAATGCTGCTGCAAGACTTAATGGAATGAGTTATTCAAAATTTATCAGTGGTCTTAAGAAAGCTAATGTAAATATAAACAGAAAAATGCTTTCTGAAATGGCTATTAATGATCCACAAGGCTTTGCAAAATTAGTTCAAATTGCAAAAGAACAATAATAATGCTCCCTTTTGGGAGCTTTTTTGCATAACAAATATATGAATACATTATAATGAGGGTACTATGATTAGAAAATTAAAGAAGAATCCGCCTCTAATAGTTTGCCTTTCTTTTTTTGCGTTAATTTTTTTGGGAGCATGTCTATTAGATCTTCCAATTGCAAGTATGAATGGTGAGAGGATTGGATTTTTAGATGCATTTTTTACATCTACATCGGCGTCTTGTGTTACAGGACTTATTGTTGCAAACACGGCGAGTCAGTGGACTGCTTTTGGCAAAGTTGTAATTATTCTTTTGATTCAAATTGGTGGGCTTGGCACAATGGTATTTTTGTCCCTTGTTGCTATGGTGTTTAACAAGCGAATTGGAATTACAGAGAGAAGAATTATAAGAGAACAAACGAATGCAGACACAAGCAAGGGAATTATTAGACTTGTAATTTATATTATAAAATTTAGTTTAAGCGTTGAGTTAATTGGAGCAATTTTACTTGCTACAAAATTTATTCCTGATTTTGGCATTGAAAAGGGAATTTTATTTTCAATTTTTCATTCGATTTCTGCTTTTTGTAACGCAGGGTTCGATATTACAGGAAATTCTCTTGTAGACTATGTATCTGATTTCACAGTGAATATTGTAATTTCCCTTTTAATAATTTTTGGAGGATTAGGTTTTACGGTGTTTATTGATATTTTTAGAAAGAAAAATTTTAAAAATTTGAATTTACACTCAAAGATAGTTATTTCAGTAACTGCAATACTTCTTTTAGTTGGGGCAATTGCTTTTTTCTTAATAGAAGGTAATAGTGCTGCTATGGAAGGTTTGACATTAAAGGGAAAAGTTTTATCATCTTTTTTTATGTCAGTTACAGCAAGGACGGCTGGATTTAATTCTATTGATATTTCAAAAATGCAAGAAAGCTCTTTAATTGTAACTATTATGTTGATGTTTATCGGTGCATCTCCAGCATCAACTGGTGGTGGGATAAAGACAACAACTTTTGGAGTTTTATTATTTTCCACTATTTCGTTTTTAAGAGGAAACAAAGAGACAGAAATATTTCACAAGACAATATCTCACGAATCACTTATTAAATCACTTTGTATATTTACCTTGAGTTCTACCTTGGTAATTTTTTCTTCTCTATTGATTACAATTGATGAGCAAGGAAAATTTTTATACTTGGACATTCTTTATGAAATAGTATCTGCTTTCGGAACAGTTGGTATTAGTAGAGGCATTACTGCAAATTTAAGTTCTCTTTCAAAAATTATTTTAATAATTTTAATGTACCTTGGAAGAGTTGGAGCTGCAACTTTAGGCATTGGTATTTTAAATAGAAAAACAAAAAAACATACAAAATATTCAGAAGGAAAAATTATAGTGGGGTAATTATGAAGACATTTATTGTATTTGGCTGCGGAAGATTTGGTTCAACTGTTGCCACAAGATTATATGATTTAAAAAATGATGTTGTCATTGTAGATAATGATGAAGAAAAAATTGATGCGATTTCACAAAATGTTACTGAAGCAATTATATGTGATCTTGAAGATGAAAAATCAATGATAGAACTTGCGCTAGGAAATTATGATATTGCAATAGTTGCTATTGGAGAAAATTTGGAAGCGGCTATTATGGCAGTCCTTGCATCAAAGGAAGCGGGAATTGAAAAAGTTATTGCAAAAGCACCTAATTATAGATTTGGCAAAATTTTATTAAAATGTGGTGCAGATAAAATTATTTTTCCTGAAAGAGATATGGGATATAGGCTTGCAAATAATTTGTCAAATGATTCTTTATTAGATTCTAATGAAATTTCTAAAGGCTATACAATTTTTGAGTTTAAAGCAAGTGCAAAGATGAATGGAAAAGAAATGAAGGACTTAAAACTTAGAGAAGATTATAATTTTAATGTTCTAATGGTTAAGAGAGATGGGGAAAATTTTGTAAACCCAACTGCCTCTTTTAAAGTCAAGGAAGAGGACACTTTAACGGTTTTAGGATCAGAAAAAGATATTAAAAAGTTCACAGAGAACAATTAATTTTATGGCTACAGATTTAATTTTGTAGCCTTTTTTGTTCAAAAATTAAGAAATTTGAATTATAAAAATTTACTTTATTTACAGAATCAAACTTTTAAATTACAATTAAATTAATACATATGAAAAGAGGTAATCTAATGAAAAATCTAAAAAAACTTTTGCTTGTTGGTTTAATTACAACTTTTTTAGTCGCCTGCAACAAGACAAGCTCTACTAATAAAACAAAAGAAGAGCCACCTAAAGAACCAGAAAAAATAGTTTATTACACACCACTTACTCATGAAGAAAGAGAAGACAAGGAGCAAGAAAAGAATAAAATCTTTGCTGTTATGCTAGACAATCACGACGATGCAAGGCCACAAGCACAAATTTCTAAAGCCGACATAATATACGAGTATAGGGTTGAAGGTGAATACACAAGATATATGGCACTTTTCCAAAGTAATTTACCTGAAGGTGTGGGACCAGTTCGCTCTGCAAGACCTTACTTTGTACAGACTGCGAAGGAATACAATGCAATATATGCTCATTGGGGTGGATCTGAAGCAGGACTTGCTGAAGTTAGACATAGAAATGTCGTCGATCTCGACGGAATTGCCCTAGAAGGAATTGTTTTTCACAGGAACAAAAATGTTGGAAAGCGTGCACCACACAATGGATACATTTCACTTCCTGAACTTGAAAATTATTTGATAAAAAAGGGAATTGATGTAAAGGACAACACTGCATCACTTAATTTTTACAATGAAGACGAAAATATTGCTGGAGAAGATGTAAAGGAAATAACTTTAAACTTCAACAGAAATTATAAAACTAATTTTGTATACGATGAAGAAAATGGTAAATACAAATATATTCGTCAAGGACAAGTTGTAACTGATGAAGCAAGTGGCGAAGAATTTACAACAGATAATTTAATAATTTTGTTCCAAAAGGGTGTGGTAGCTGGGCCTAAGGGTACTTTAAAACTTGCAAACATAGGAGCTGGCACGGGGCTTCTTCTTCAAAGGGGAAAACTTGCACCAATTACATGGGAAAAATCAAATGAGGATGCGAGGACAATTTTTAAAGATGCTGAAGGTAAGGAAATTAAATTTTATCCTGGAAGAACTTTCGTATCTATAGTTGACGAAGAAAAAGACGCAGTTTATGAAAAGCCACAGGCAGAAAATCCTGAAGGAGAACAAAACCCTAGTTCAAATGCAAAAGTTGAAAGTGAAGGCGTAAAAAAATGAAATTTTAAAAATCTTTCTTTTGGGTAAATATTTTTTGAGGTGATATTATGATTAATATGACAAAAATTGATTATGTTATAAATACAACTGGAGCAAGGTATGAAATAGTTAGAAAAGCACTTTTAGATAGTGATGGCGATGTAGATCTTGCCATAGAATTTATAAAAGAAGGAAGGTATAAGGAAAAAGTTGAACCTTCCAAGGTTTTTGAAAGCGAAGAAGAAAAAGCATCTTATGAAAATAGTGAAAATAAAAGTGGCAGAGAATATATCGACGGAGTTATAAAGTATCTTGATGAAATTGTTGATGCAATAAAAGAAATTTGGAGAAAGGGAAATGCAAGTAGACTTCTTGTTGAAAAGGGCAATGAAACAGTTCTCTCTCTTTCATTAACAACATCTGCAATTGGAATGATTTTAGCACTGCCGGCATCACTTATTGGAATTTCCGCAGCTTATATCTATGACTATTCCTTTAAAATTGTCATGGAAAATGGCGAAGTAATTGATGTAAAAGAGTATTTAAAGGACAAGAGTAAATTTTTATAAAACTTGAATATTAAAGCCCTTAGGGGCTTTTTTCTTTAATATTGCGAGGAGAAAAATGGTAATTACAAGTAAAAATAACGATACATATAAATTTTTAAAAAATTTAAAAGAAAAAAAATATAGACAAGAGTATGGGCTTTTTATGGTGGAAAAACCTGTTGTAATAGAAGAAGCAAGGGACTTTGTGCCAAAATACATTGCTATAAATGAGTCTTCCTATAAAGAAAATAAATTTAAAGATATTATAAAAAATATTGAGGAAGAGAATATATATATTTTTTCAGATAATATCTTTAAAAATCTTTGCGACACAGTAACATCTCCAGGCATAATTGGATATTACAAAGAAGTTCACAGAAATTTTGAAAAAAAGCATGGTAAATTTTTATATTTAGATGATATTAGAGAACCAGGAAATTTAGGAGGAGTTATTAGATCTGCTCATGCCTTTGAACTTGATGGAATAATAATTTCACCAAACTCCTGCGACCTTTACAATCCAAAAACAGTTAGATCTTCTATGTCTTCTATTTTTAGAGTTCCAATTTATTTTATGAGTAGAGAAGATTTAGTAGATTTAGATTTTAATATTATTGCAACAGCCCTTAATAGTTCAACTTCCATAAGGGATTATAAATTTAAGGATAAAGACATCGTGGTAATAGGAAATGAAGCAAAGGGAGTTTCGGAATTTTTAATGGATAATGCAGATAGCTATTTGAATATTCCAATTAGTAAAACTGTGGATTCATTAAATGCAAATGTTGCGGCATCAATTATAATTTACGAGATGATGAAATGAATTATGTAATAGTAGCAGAAAACTTTCCTGAAAAATCTGCAAAAAAATTAGAAAAATATGGAACAATAAT
This sequence comes from Peptoniphilus grossensis, assembly GCF_001940285.1. Lineage (NCBI taxonomy): Bacteria > Bacillati > Bacillota > Tissierellia > Tissierellales > Peptoniphilaceae > Peptoniphilus > Peptoniphilus grossensis. The sequence continues at coordinate 658,986 of NZ_MJIH01000001.1, read as the reverse complement.
TAGAACAAAGAAAAATAAAAAAGTAATGGAAGGGCTAAACACACATCCTGATATTTTAGTTCATCCGCTGCCCAGCGGAGAGATTGTGGTAGATAAAGACAACTTTGACTATTACAAAGAAATTTTTAAAGATAGAAAAATTATTTCATCTCATTCACAATTATCTGGCAAATATCCAAGGGATGTAGCACTAAATGCCTTTACTTTTAAAAATTATTTTATTCATAATTTAAAACACACTGACAAAAAACTTCTTGAATATTATAAAGAAAGAGGATATGAATTAACCCATATAAAACAGGGGTATTCAAAATGCACTACACTTGTAACAGAGAATTTTTTAATAACAAGTGATGGAGGAACTTATGAGAAATTAAGGGATATTCTTCCAATATATAGGATAAATCACAAGGAAATAAAACTTCAAAACTTTAATTATGGCTTTATCGGCGGAGCAAGTGGAAGTCTTGATAAAAAAATATTTTTCACTGGTAGCATTAAAGAGCACAGTTCCTACAAAGAAATTATGAAGATTATCGAAAAATACAATTATGAAATAGAAATCCTTTCAAAGGAACCTATTGAAGATTATGGCTCTATTTACTTTATATAAGGGGATTGTGCATAATAGAAAACTCTATTTTACTAGTCAAATTTATTAAGTATTTGAATTAGCTATTATATTTTTATTATAATTAATTGTATCAAAAAAGCGAGGACATTAGCTTCCTCGCCTTTTTTGTGGGCTTTGCAATAGCACTATTTAATATAGTATTGGGATATTTAAAAACTTATATTATTTATTTAATTTTTGAGTAATTTTTTTATACAAAAACTTATCATCCAGATAATCAAACATTAACTTGCTAAGTACGTCTTTAAATTCAAAATCTTCTTTATCATAGGATTCTTGAGAAATGCCTGAAAAGTAAACCATCTCTATTAAAAGTCTGTTATTGTTACTATTACAGCACATATATTTAGTCTTTTCTTCAAATACAAAGAAGAGAAAATTACCCCACTCACTTTCAAGGGGATCTATATAATCTATACTTTTTTCATTTTCTATAATTTTAAAAACACGAAATGACATATCTTTTATCTCAACATTTAATTTTGAATTTTTTACGCAATATTTTGCATTTGTTCTATGCATTTCTTTTTTATAAGAAGGTAATTCTGAGAAGTTAATTTCAATAGTATCAAATTTATTTTTAAGATAATCGATTATCTCTTCAGAACTTCTCTCACCAATAGGAATTAAATGCTTGAACATTTTCACTTGAATATGATAACTCATTTTACTTTTAGATAATAAAAATTATTTTATACCAACAAGACCGAGATGAAGATCTGCGGGCAACCAATAACCACGATTCATATTATATTCCTTTAGATTTGAAAATCTTAGGATGACATTTTTTTGAGTGTAAGGTATAGATACAGCACCTAATTTTACTGAACCCATAGTAGAGCCGCTAGTTTTGATAGTTTTTCCACTTCGAGAAACAGATGCTTTTAATATTGTTTTACCATATCTATTTCTAGAGAGTTCATTATTATTATTATTATAATTCGATATATTTCCTATTTCAATTTCAAAACTTTCTTTATCTTGATAATTTTCAATAGGAATAATTATAATTTCTTCATAATTTTTATTTTTTTCTAGGGTTTCTCTATTTGCTGATACTGGCGTAAATATAGAAAACACTAAAATAAATATTATAAAAAAGTTAAAAATTTTCTTTTTCATAAAGTGCTCCTTTCGCATTAAATATCCTAATAGATATTAACAAATTACTATGATAAAAGCATATCAAAATAACCACTTAATATCAACAATTAAATATTTATAATACTTGAAAAATAATAAAAATATGATATAATAAAAATAATTTTTAAATAAACTTTGATAAGAAGAGTAAATTATATAAAATTTTAAGAGAGGAAATGGAAGGTGCAAATTTCTAATTTTATATTTTTGAAAACTAACTTGGAGTTCCATAGCAAACTATGGCGTAAGGATGCGTTAAATCCCTTGAGTTTAATTAAGGTGGAACCACGGTCATCGTCCTTTGGGATGATGACTTTTTTTATTTATTAATTTTAGGAGGAAAAAATGATTATTAAGTTACCAGATGGATCACAAAAGGAATATGAGAGTGGAGTAAAGGTAAAAGAAATTACTGGAGACATCTCACAAGGACTTCTTAGGGATTCTCTTGGAGCAGTTGTAAATGGTGAAATACTTGGACTTGACGACGAAGTTTTCGAAGATTGTGACTTTAAAGTTGTAAAATTTGAAGACATTGAAGGGAAGAAAATTTTATGGCATACTGCATCGCATTTAATGGCTTATGCAATTCAAGAACTTTATCCAGAAACAAAATTTGCAATTGGACCTTCAACTGAAACAGGATTTTATTATGATTTAGATCTTGAACATAGATTTGTAGATGAAGACCTCATGGCAATTGAAGACAAGATGAAAGAAATTGCTAAAAGGGATCTTCCAATAGAAAAAATTGAAATTTCAAGAGAAGAGGCAATTAATTATTTTAAAGAAAGGAAACAAGACTATAAAGTTGAACTAATTAAAGATTTACCAGAAGATGAAAAAATCACAATGTACAAGATTGGCGATTTCGTTGATCTTTGCAAGGGACCACATCTTCTTTCAACTAAAAAAATTAAGGCAATAAAACTTCTTTCAATTGCAGGAGCATATTGGAGAGGCGATTCAAAGAACAAGATGCTTCAAAGAATTTACGGCATTGCCTTTGAAAAACAAAAACAATTAGATGAATATATAAAAAGACGTGAAGAAGCTGAAAAGAGAGACCACAGAAAACTCGGTAGGGAACTTGACTTATTTAGTATGCACGAAGAGGGACCAGGATTTCCATTCTTCCATCCAAATGGAATGATTTTAAGAAATAATCTTCTTAACTGGTGGAGAGGCGTTCTTGAAGAAAATGGATATGGCGAAATCCAAACTCCAATTATCTTAAACGAAGCATTATGGCACAGATCAGGTCACTGGGATCATTACAAAGACAATATGTACTTCACAAAAATTGACGGTGACGACTACGCAGTAAAACCAATGAATTGTCCAGGATCAATTTTAGTTTATAATTCTAGCAATCACTCATACAGAGATCTTCCAATTAGACTCGCTGAATATGGAATTGTTCATAGACACGAACTTTCTGGAGCATTACACGGATTATTTAGAGTAAGAACTTTTACTCAAGACGATGCCCATGTATATTGCTTATTCTCACAAGTTAAAGATGAAGTATTTAAGATGATAGACCTTGCAGATTATTTATATTCAACTTTTGGATTTAAATATTCAATTGAACTTTCAACAAGACCAGATGATTTCATGGGAGATCTTGAATCATGGAATTTAGCTGAAAAATCACTTAAAGATGCACTAGAAGAAAAGAATCTTCCATATACAATTAATGAAGGCGATGGAGCATTTTATGGTCCAAAGATCGACTTCCACCTAGAAGACGCAATTGGAAGAACTTGGCAATGTGGTACTATCCAACTTGACTTCCAACTTCCAGAAAACTTTGACTTAACATATGTTGACGAAGATGGAGAAAGGAAGAGACCAGCAATGCTTCACAGAGCATTACTTGGCTCAGTTGAAAGATTTATGGGTATACTAATTGAACACTTTGCAGGTAAATTCCCACTATGGTTATCTCCAGTACAAGTGGAAGTAATCCCTGTATCTGACAAATTTAAAGATTATGCACAAAAAATTGCAGATGCACTTCATGCAGAAGGCCTTCGAGTTCATCTTGACGCTCGTGCAGAAAAAGTTGGTTATAAAATTAGAGAAGCACAAGTTAAGAAAATCAATTATATGCTAGTAATTGGAGAAAAAGAAGAAACTTCTGGCAAACTTTCTGTTAGAAAGAGAAATGGAGAAGAAGTAGCAGATGTCGATTTAGATGAATTTATAGCATCACTTAAAGAAGAAATCAAAAATAAGACTATCACTGAATAATTTTAGAATTAATATTGAAAGTTTTATAATATAAAGATAAAGTGTAAGCAGGCGAGAGTCTGCTTATTTTTTATAAAATCATATTAGTTCTAGATAATTTATTGCAACAAGTTTAACAAAAAATTCACATGCAAAATATTTTTCATAACAGAAAATATAAAAATCGTAAAATTTCTTTACAAAGATTAGTTCGTGTGATAAAATACATTGATGTAACCGCACAGAATAGGTTTTAAACTAGAGTGCCTATAATGGCGAGTCTTGTAATGAGGAGGTGCTACAATGTACGCAATTATTGAAACAGGTGGAAAACAATATGTTGTTGAAGCTGGCGACAAAATTAAAGTTGAAAAATTAGATGCAAAAGAAGGCGACAATGTAACTTTTGACAAAGTTCTTTTCGTATCTGGAGATGAACCTAAAATTGGTGCTCCCTTTGTTGATGGTGCAAAGGTTGAAGGCAAAGTATTAGCTCAAGGCAAAAACAAAAAAGTTATTGTTTATAAATACAAATCTAAGAAAAATGAAAGAAAGAAAAATGGACACCGTCAACCATACACTTTAGTTGAAATTTCAGGTATTAACTAATGACTAATATAGACCTTTACAAAAAGGGTGATTATTATTATGGATTTAAGTCTTGTGGACACGCTGAGGGAGAATTTGATAAAATTGTCTGCTCTAGTATTTCAACCCTCACTCAAACTTTTTATTTTACACTTATAAATAAATTGGGAATTAGTGAAAGTGAAATTGTGGACACACAAGGTGACGGATTGTTAAAAATAGAAATTTTAAATAGTAATGTTTTTAAAAGAAAAGATATTCAAATTTGTTTTGAATTTATGATAATGGGAATCGAGCTTATTGATGAAGCTTACCCAGAATATTTGACACTAAAGAATGTGGAGGTGTAAAATGATTAAATTTGATTTATTACTTTTTTCTTCAAAAAAAGGAGCAGGTTCTTCTAAGAACGGTCGTGACTCAAACTCAAAGAGACTTGGAGTTAAAAGGGGAGACGGTCAATTTGTACTAGCAGGAAATATTCTCGTTAGACAAAGGGGAACTAAAATTCATCCAGGTGAAAATGTTATGAGAGGTTCAGATGACACTCTATTTGCCACAGCTGATGGAATTTTAAGATTCACAACTAAGGGCAAAGGCGGAAAGAAATTTGCTAATGTTTACGAAAAAGAAAAAGTTGAATTAGCATAAAGATAAAGCAAGGGGAACCTTGCTTTTATTTTTTGTTTTATTTCTTTATAAAACCTAAAAATTTCACCAAGATTTTACATATTTAACATAAGGTTCAAGTTTTCACTACAATTCTGTGTTAATTCTATGATATAATTTTAAAAAATGCGAGGTAAAAATGTTTATAGATATAGCAAAAATAAAATTAAAAGCTGGAAAAGGTGGAGATGGTGCTGTCGCTTGGAGACGAGAAAAATATGAACCAGCTGGAGGACCTGCTGGTGGCGATGGTGGACGAGGCGGAAATGTAATTGTAATGACGGACTCTGGACTTCACACCTTGATGGATTTTAGATACAAAAGAGAATACAAGGCCGAAAATGGACAAAAGGGCATGAACAAATTAAAATTTGGAAGAGATGGCGAGGATATAATACTAAAAGTTCCCGTTGGCACTCTAATTAGAGATGCAAACACAAAGGGAGTCATCTACGATTTAAAGGAAAACAATATGTCTGTAACTGTATGTAAAGGTGGCAAAGGAGGACTAGGAAATGCTAGGTTTAAAACTTCTACAAGACAAGCACCAGCTTTTGCACAAGCTGGAAATATTGGAGAAGAGAAGGAAGTAATATTAGAATTAAAACTTCTAGCCGATGTAGGACTTGTTGGGTTTCCCAATGTAGGAAAGTCAACGCTTCTTTCCATAGTAACATCTGCGACTCCAAAGATTGCAAATTATCACTTCACGACACTTACGCCAAACCTTGGAGTTGTAAAAATTGGAGAAGGTGAATCCTTTGTAATTGCAGATATTCCTGGACTTATCGAAGGTGCATCAGAGGGAATTGGTCTTGGCGATGAATTTTTAAAACATGTTGAAAGAACTGGAATTTTAATTCACGTCCTTGATATTTCTGGCTCTGAATACAGAGATCCTGTTGAAGATTTTTATAAAATCAACGAAGAACTTGTAAAATATAATGAAAAACTTGGCGAAAAGAAGCAAATTATTTTTGCAAACAAAATGGATATGCCGGGAGCCGAAGAAAATTTAAAAAAATTAAAAGAAAAACTTGGCGAAAAATATGAGATTATTGAAGGATCTTGTGCCACGACAAAAAATTTGGACAAATTAATGAAGCTAACATATAATAGTCTAAAAGAAGTAGATTACAAAAATCACGAAACTTACGATGAAGAGCATGTTGAGGAAATTACACGAGAAGAAGGGATAAAAGTATTTAAAGATAATGGCGAATACTTTGTTGAAGGACCTTATATTGATAAACTTATTCGCTCGACAAATTTTGATGATTACGATTCACTTAAATATTTCCAAGAAAATCTTAGAAAGAATAAAGTTGTTGAAAAGTTGGAAAAACTTGGCGCTGAAGATGGCTGTTCAGTATTTATCGGCGGTTATGAATTTGAATTTTTTGAATAAAATATATAGGAGAAAGAATGTTAACAGGAAAACAAAGATCATATTTAAAGAGCCTTGCTCACAACATGGATCCACTTATCCAATTGGGAAAAGATGGCATAAATGAGGGATTTTTAAACCAAATAGATAAACTTTTAGAGGATCATGAAATTGTTAAAATAAAAGTTTTGCAAAATGCACCAGTTGAAGTTGAGGAAATAGTTGACGAAATAATAGAGGCAACAGGTGCTGAATTTGTACAAAAAATTGGCAAAAAACTTACAATTTATAGAGAGTCTAAAGAAAATAAAAAAATAGAATTATAATGAAAAAGTACGGAATTTTTGGAGGAACCTTTAATCCCATCCACTACGGTCATTTAATGATTTGCGAATATTTGAAGGAAGAGCTTAATCTCGATAAAGTTATTTTTATTCCAACTGGCAGTCCTCCACACAAGGACTTATATGTATCAGCAAAAGACAGGTACGAGATGGTAAAACTTGCTATTTCATCTAATCCAAGTTTTGAGATAAGCAACATAGAGACTAATCGTGTGAAATTATCCTACACAGTTGATACAGTTAAAGAACTGAAAAAAATTTATAAAGAAGAAAAATTATATTTTTTAATTGGTCTCGACACTTTGTTTGAACTTAAAACATGGAAAAAGATCGAAGAGCTTTCCAAAGAAATTGAATTTGTAGTGGCACTTAGACCTAAATATATTGACATTGAAGAGATTAATAGAGAATTAAAATTTTTGCAAGAGAATTATAACACAAAGGTAAAAATAATCCACACGCCTCTCTATGAAATTTCTTCTACTGAGCTTAGAGAGAGAATCAAAGATAAAAAATCTGTAAAATATTTAATTCCTGAAAAAGTAGTGAATTATATTAAGGAAAGCGGGTTTTACAAAAGTGAACTATAACTTAAAAAAATATGAATCAGAAATTCGCAAAAGAATTGGTGAAAAGAGATTTCTTCACACAATTAGAGTTAGAGATACATCAATTGAACTTGCAAAAATTTACCATGTAGATGTGGAGAAAGCAGAAGTTGCAGGTTTTTTACACGACTGTGCAAAAATAAAGGATAAAGGCTGTCTTATAAAGAAAGCTAAAGAAAATGGACTTCTCCTTACAAGAGAAATGCAAAAAGCTCCACAAATTATCCATTCATATCTTGGTGCATTGTTCGCAAATAAATTTTATGGCATAGAAGACGAAGATATTTTAAATGCCATAGCCTATCACACTACTGGCAGAGCAAATATGTCTGATCTTGAAAAAATAATTTTTTTGGCAGATTATATTGAGCCAATGAGAAATTTTGACGGCGTGGAAAAAGCAAGGGAGCTTGCAAAAAAAGATTTGGACGCTGCCATGTATTTCGCACTAAATAACACTCTAAAATTTTTAGTAGAAAGGGACAGATACATTGTTCCGATGACTGTTCTTGCTAGAAATTTTTATAAGGAGATAGATACATGAAAAGTTTTTTTAAAGCCTTTATCACAACAATAATTGTGATTTTAATATTGGCACTTGCTGGCATCGCAGGATATTTTTATTTCATCGGAAATGAAGATATTAACAAGGTGGATCAAGGAGGAGAAGACCTCCAATTTTTAATGCTTGGAGTCGATTCCTTGGACTCAAAAAAAGCAGATAACGCAAGGTCTGACACCATTATGATAGTAAATGTTGATGGAGAAAGCAAAAAAGTAAATATTATTTCTATACCTAGAGATACTTACACAAAAATCAAAGGATATAAAAAGACAAAGATTAACCACTCCTTTAAATACGGTGGAAGTGAACTAACCCTCGACACAGTGAACAATCTCCTTGGCACAAATATAAAATATTATGTAACAGTTGATTATAGGTTCGTAGAAGATGTAGTAAACAAAATTGGAGGAGTAACAGTAGATGTTCCAATTGATATGAAATATGAAGATCCCACGGCGGATCCCCCTTTAAAGATAGACATTAGAGAAGGGACACAGACATTAAAGGGATATGATGCCATTGGATTTTTGAGATTTAGAAAGGGCTACAAAGATGCCGACCTTGGAAGAGTAAAGGCACAACAACAATTTATGTCAGCGCTTTTGTCAAAAATGAAGGAGCCAAAAACATTAATTAAGTCGCCTCTACTTCTCGGATCTTATATAAATTATTCTGAAAACAATATACCAGTAAAAAAATTGGTGAAAATAGCAATAAATATGCGTGGCATAGGAACAGAAGATATCACTACAAATACACTTCCTGGAACGCCAAAATATATTGGGGGAGTATCTTACTTCATACCAAATGAAAATAAAATAAAGGTAATGCTTTTAGAAAATAATTTTAAATAGGAGGTAAAATGACAGTACAAGAAAAGTTAGATATTATTATTAAATCATGTGAATCAAAAAAGGGAATTGATACAAAAGTTTTGGATATAAGGGGAATGACTTCTATCGCAGATTATTTTGTAATCGTAAGTGGAAATTCATCAATACAAGTAGATGCTCTAGCACGTGAAATTGACGAAAAACTATCAGAACAAGGTGAAGCACCAATTCACAGTGAAGGAAAAAATTCTAGTAGATGGATAATTTTAGATTTTGGTGATATAATAGTACATGTATTCCACAAGGATGAAAGAGAATATTATAATCTCGAAAGATTGTGGGAAAATGACGAAAACAAAGAAAACCATGACCATGAAAATGAGGAGGAATAATAATGGTTAAAATTCTACACACAGACAAAGCACCTGCAGCAGTAGGTCCTTATTCACAAGCTACAGAAGTAAATGGATTTATTTTTACATCAGGACAACTTCCACTAATTCCTGAAACAGGAGAACTTATAACTGACGATATTAAAAAAGCAACTGCTAGAAGTCTTGATAATATCAAAGCAATCCTAGAAGAAGCAGGATCAAGTATGGATAAAGTTGTAAAAGTAAATATATTTTTAGATGACGTAAAGGATTTTGCAGCAGTAAATGAAGTGTATTCAGAGTATTTTTCTGAACATAAACCAGCAAGATCATGTGTTGAAGTAGCTAAACTTCCAAAAAATGGTCTTCTTGAAATTGAAGCAATTGCAGTAAAATAAACTTTATATGGACCCTTCGGGGTCTTTTTAGTACCATAAATAGTGTAAGAAAGGAAGTAATTCCTATCTTGCACTATTTTTGTATAATGAAGAAGTAGTATGACGAGGGTCTTTTAGGGTTAAAATATCCGTCATAAAAACTGTCAACTACCTTTTCATTATTCATATTCGGTTAAGCAGGTTGGGCAAAACGTCCGTGTCACGAGCTAAAAAGAGTGTAATGGTGCAGGTAGAAACTACAAAATAAAAAGAAAGAGGTAAAAAATATGATATCTGTAGGAATAGACATATCAAAAGAAAAAATTACAGTTTGTGCATTAGAACAAGGAAGCAAAATAATCTGGAAACCATTTGATGTTTATCTAAACAAAAGTAAAGTAGAAGAACTTCTAGAGAAAGTAAAAGAAGAAATAAAAATAACAATAGAAGCAACAGGAAAATATCATCTACCAATACTTTATGAATTAAAAGATAGAGGGTATTTTGTAGCAGTAATAAATCCACTAAAAATGAAACAATTTTGCCGAGCATTAAACTTTAGGAAAGCAAAAAATGACAAGATAGATGCAAAACAAATAGCAGAATATGGATTAATGTATTGGAAAGAATTAGAAGAATACAAGGTAGATGAAGAAAACTACAGAGTCCTAAAAGAATTAAATAGAAGCTACCAACATTACATGGATCTAAGAATCGACCAAATGAACTACATAGATCAAACAATACATCAAACATTTCCAGGCATAAAAAAACTAATACCACATAATTCAGGAGACTTTTCAAAAGACAAACTATTAGACTTTTTAGAAAAATGGTGGCATAAAGACCTAGTACTAGAAAAAACAGAAGAAGAATTTACAGAAGAATATAAAAGGTGGGCAAAAGAAAAGAGATACCATCCAAATGCAAACAAAGCAAAAACCATTTACAAATTAGCAAAGGACAGTATCTCAACACAGCCTTCCCATAACTCAAAAATAGAAACGAATATCAGAGAAGGAATAAACCTGATAAAACAAATAAATCAGATTCTAAATAGAATTTTATCACAAATGATAGAAATATCCGAGCCCTTAGAAGAATATCAAGAAGCAAAAAAATTCTCAGGCATATCAGAAAAATTAGCAGTACAAATAGTAGCAGAATTTGGAGCCCTATCAAAATTTAAAAACAAAAAAAGCCTAATATCCTTTATAGGAATAGACGCACCACCATATGAATCAGGAAACTTTAAAGCAGATCAAAGAAAAATAAGCAAAAGAGGGAACGCAATACTAAGAAAAGTAGGCTACCAGGCAATGAAGTGTATGATGAGTGCAAAAGATCCAGAAAACGAAATATATAATTACATGATTAAGAAAGAAAAAGAAGGAAAAGCCAAAAAAGTTTGCAAATTTGCAGGTTTAAACAAATTCTTAAGAACATACTATGTAAAAGTTATGGTATCAAAACAAGAAAATAAGTTGTTAAAAGTAGCCTAGAATCAAGAATATAATGATAAAAAAATAAGCCGATAGTAACCGGTTTATTTGTTGTGCTCAAATTTAAACTCTAATTAACAAGGAGAAAAGCTAAATTAATTTTGCTTTTCTCCTTGACTATTGTTAGCAGGTTTTATTTCAGAATATTTGATAAATAAACTTAAAGTTTCAATATACTTCAAAAAAATATTTAATAATTTTTAAAAATAATGTTGTAATTTATTAAAGTATGTGATATATTTCAATTACAGACGGAAATACGAATTAGTTCCTAAGTACGAATAAACTAATAAAGGAGGTTTCAAGAATTTATTTAAATATAATAGGATTTTGTATAACCGTTATTATCTAATGAAATGAGGTTTTATTGTGAATAAGAAAGAGGGAATATTTAAAAAACTTGTAGATGATTTTATAGAATTATTATCATCACTATTTTTACCATTTATTAACCTGATGATATCAACGGGGATTATAAAGGGAATAATTTCACTGTTATTGGCAACAAATGCTATTGACCAAACTTCTTCTACATATGAAATATTAAATGCTATTGGGGATGCTTTCTTCTATTTTATCCCTGTATTTTTAGCAATAACAGCGGCAAAAAGGTTTGGGGTAGAAACATTTACGGCAGCATTAATAGGATGCATATTACTTCATCCATCAATGACAAATTTAATGAGTTCAGATGGGACAGTAACTTTCTTTAATTTAGAAGTTCCAAAAGTAATATACTCTAGTTCTGTTATCCCTATAATATTAGCGATATATTTTACAAAATACGTTCAGAACTTCTGTTATAAGATCATACCAGAAACTTTTAAGGGATTATTTACTCCACCAATTTGTTTGTTAATTGTTACGCCTGTAATCCTATTTGTATTTGGACCAATTGGAAAAGTTGCTGGATCATGGTTAGCTAGTGGATATGAAAATATTTATAATTTGAGCCCACTTATAGCTGGAATAATCGTAGGTAGTTTACAACCGTTTATGGTTATGTTTGGTTTGCACTGGGGATTATTTACAGTAGCAATTAATAATATATCCTTAGTAGGATATGACACAATTTTAGCTTTGTTTGGTGCGGCTATATTTGCTCAAGGTGGAGCAGCATTAGCGGTTGCATTTAAAACTAAAGATAAGAAATTTAAGTCTCAAGCAATTTCTGCTGGACTTACAACACTGCTAGGTATTACAGAACCTGCAATGTATGGAGTTAATTTAAAACTTAAGAGACCTATGACCTGTGCTTGTATTGCAGGAGGAGTAGGAGGAGCAGTTGCTGGAATGTTTGGATGTAGAGCTACTTCATTTGCTTTACCAGCACTTACAACGCTTCCAGTGTTTATGAGTAACGCTTTTATACAGTTTTTAATATCTCTAGTAATAGCGTTTGGATTGGCATTTGTTTTAACTCTATTTTCCTATAATAAAGATTTAGAGAAATTAGAAAATGAAACTGAGGAAGAAGTTTAAAATTTGTTTAAGGTAAATTTTTTAAAATAAAAACTATGGAGGGTACGATTATGAAAAAAATTGACGCACACGCACACATCTTTGAAAGTATTAGAAGCTTTGGTAAAAACGGTGAATTTAGACCGTTAGGAAATGGACTTTGCCGTTGGGCAAATGGTGATGAAATGGCAATTATTCCAAAAGGATATGGAGATAAAGAATTTGTTGCTGAGTCATTATTAAGCATCATGGATGAAAATGAAGTTGAAAAAGCAATTTTATTACAAGGAAGTTTATATGGTTTCCAAAATGAATATGCTATTGAAACAGCTAATAAATATCCAGATAGATTTAAAGCAGCTGTAACACTAGATCCTCACTGTAAGGAAGTGGATTCGATTCTAGATAGATTAATAAATGATCTAAAGGCTAAAATATTTAAATTTGAAATCAGTGTTGGTGGTGGAATGATGGGTTATCACAACAACTTTATTATCGATGACCCAATGATGACTAAGATTTATGACAGAATTGCTGAAGAAGAAAATATGACTTTAGTATTAGATATTGGAAGTCCTTCAATGGCAAGTTGTCAACCAGAAGCAGTGTATAGAATTGCAAATAAATATAAAAATCTAAACATTGTAATCTGTCACTTATTGGCTCCTACATTAGAAGATGGAGATTATTTAGAAAAAGCATTACCACTTCTAAAACATGACAATGTTTGGATTGACCTTAGTGCATTACCTTGGAACGTTGCTCCTGAAAAATATCCTTTCCCAACAGCTCTAGAATATATAAAATTAGCAAAAGATATTTTAGGAACTGAAAAGATTCTTTGGGGTACTGACACACCTACTGTAATGACTAAGTTCTCATATGAAGACCTGTATAAATTTATAACAGAATCAGACGTGTTCACTGAAAAAGAACTTGAAGATGTATTTTACAATAATGCATTAGACGCATATTATTTAAAATAATCTATAAAAAGTATAAAATAAAATTATAGACTAGAAAAACTGACAATCCCGTCGCCTATTGTGGGCGAGGGGATGTCTTGCTTAACAATTAGTAGACGTTGAAAGGATTAAGATGGAAGCAAAAATAATAACACCAACAGTTACAATCTTTGATAATAATGGAAACATTGATATAGAAGGTAATAAGTTGCTAATTCAACACTTAATAGACAATGGTGTAAATGGAGCAGTACCACTCGGAAGTAGTGGTGAATTTACCGCATTATCAATGGACGAAAAGAAAAAGCTAATAAAACTTTATGTAGATGAATCTAAAGGGCAACTTGAGTTAATCCCTGGAACAAGTTCTCTTAATGTAGAAGAATGTATAGAATTATCTAATTATGCAATCTCATTAGGAGTCAAGGGAGTTTTAATACCTCCTCCATTTTATTACGGGATAAGTCAAGAGGAGGCTTTCCATTATTATGATGTGCTTGCTCAAAAAATAGATGGAAATATATATATTTATAATTTCACTGCAAGAACTGGGTTTGATATGAATGCTGAAACAACATTCAATCTTGCCAAAAAACATAAAAACATTAAAGGTATGAAGGACTCAACAGCAAATCTAACTCACACAAAAGAGGTTATTCTAAAAGCTAAAGAAATTAGAGATGATTTTGAGGTATATTCAGGATTTGATGATCATTTTGTTCCAAATGTCATAGCAGGAGGAAGCGGATGTATTGCTGCTATATCAAACTTTGAGCCTAAGTTGTGGTCAGAGTGGGTAGAAGCAATAAATAATGGGAACTTTGAAGAAGTTAAGGCAATAGGTAATATAATTGATAGACTTATGCCACTTTATAGTGTTGAAAAGAATTTCTCTCATATATTTAAAAAGTTTTTAATTGATGATGGTCTTAAAATAAACGATTATACGATATTCCCATTTGAGGAATTAAGTGAACAAAACTATGAGTTTGCAAAAAAATTAAGAAACAAGGTAATGGATGGGAGGTAATCATGAAATACGCTCTTAAAGTTGATGATAAAGATAATGTGGTTACAGTATTAAGCCATATAGAAAAAGGCGAAACTGTAAGCTATTTAGATAATGGAGATACAAAGGAAGTTGTGGCACAAAATGATATTCCAATATATCATAAAATAGCAATAAGAGACATAAAAATGGAAGAAGATATTGTAAAATATGGAGAACATATAGGAAGAGCTAGTAAAGATATTATTAAAGGATTTCATGTTCACACACATAACATTAAAGATCACAGAGAAAATCTTGAAGAAAAAGAATGAGGTGGTATAGTGAGAACTTTTTGGGGTTATAAAAGAAAAGACGGTAGAGTTGGGATTAGAAATCATGTTTTAATATTACCAGCAAGTATATGTGCATCAGACACAACAAGATTAATTTCACGAGGAGTTCAAGGTACAGTAACATTTAACTTGCAACTTGGATGCTCACAGGTAGGTGCAGATCTTGATTTGACTCTAGATACTCTAGCAGGGTATGGTGCAAATCCAAATGTTTATAGCGTAATAGTTGTGGGTCTTGGCTGTGAATCGGCCCAAGCTAATATTGTTAAAGAAAGAATATTAGAAAGAACTAACAAACAAGTAGAAACTCTTATTATTCAAGAGGAAGGTGGCACTCTAAAGACCATAGAAAAAGCACAAAGACTTGCAAAAAAAATGGTTGGCGAAGCTGCATTAATTAGAAGAGAAGAATTCCCACTTTCAGAGCTAATTCTTGGAACAAATTGTGGAGGATCTGATACAACATCAGGACTTGCAGCAAACCCAACAATTGGAAAAGTTAGTGATAAATTAGTAGAAATGGGTGGAACTTCTGTACTTTGTGAAACTACTGAATTTATTGGAGCAGAACACATTCTTGCTAGAAGGGCAAAAAATAAAGAAATTCATGATAAAATTTATGAAATTATTAAAAACTATGAAACTAAAATAAAGAATGATACAGGGCTGGATGTTCGTGACGGAAACCCTTCACCAGGAAATAAAGAAGGTGGACTTACTACCTTAGAAGAAAAATCACTTGGATGCATTCATAAAGGGGGAACTTCCAGCATTAACAATCTTTACGATTATTCTCAACAAATTAAAGGAAAAGAAGGACTTGTAATTATGGATACGCCAGGAAATGATGCTTCGTCTGTTGGGGGTATAATTGCTGGAGGATGTCAATTAGTTGTATTTTCTACAGGTAGAGGAACTCCAACTGGACATGCCATAGCGCCTGTTTTGAAAATTACTGGAAACAGCGAAACCTATGCTAAAATGAGCGACAACATAGATTATGATGCAAGCGGAATAATTACAGAAAACAAGGAAATTGAGCAAGCAAGTGAAGAATTGCTAGACTTAATTGTGGAAGTATGTAACGGAAAACAAGTTCAGGCAGAGCTTCTTGGTTATACAGAAACAGCAATTCAAAGAGCATCTGCTTTTGTTTAATTATAATATTAAGAGCCTTCGGGTTCTTTTAATATTTTTAGGGTTAATATATAATATAAAATAATAGTTATAAAATCTTTGATAAGGAGAACAATATGCATAAGCCAACTGAAAGAGTTCTTAGAATACTTTTAACTTTAGCTTCTGAAAAAGAAGATCTTACATTAACAGAAATCTCTGAAAAAACAAAAATACCTAAGAGCACTATATCACCAATACTCTCGACTCTTGTGGATATGAGGTTTTTAGCCAAAAAATCTGAAATGAAGTATAGGATTGGAATAAATTCCTTCATAGTAGGCGAGGCATATATAGAGTCAACATCTTTTCTTGAGATGATAAAATCCTATATGACAGAAGTAGTTAAGGAATGTAACGAAATATGTCAATTAGGGATACTACAAGATAATAAGGTTTTCTATATTGCTAAAAAAGATCCAAAACAATCAATTCAGCTAATGAGCTATGTTGGAAAATTTTTACCAATTTATTCAACAGCACTAGGAAAAGTTTTGGTTTACAAAAACAGTGAAGAAGAAATTAAAGACATTGTTGGAGATAATATGGTTCCTTTGACAGAGAGAACTATTACAGATATAGATGATTTTTTGAATGAAATAGAGACTGTGAAAAATAATGGGTACTCATTTGATTTACAAGAAACAAGTTTAGATTCAAAGTGTGTTGCCGTTCCGATAGAAAAGGGTGGAAAAGTAATTGCCGCTATGAGTGTGTCGATTCCAAACTTTAGAAGTACAGATGAAAAATTAAAGAATGCTATTCAAGTTCTATTAAAATATAAAAAAGAAATAGAAAGTTATTTCACTCACAATATTTATAATGAAGAAGATTTAATCTAAACTAAAAAGAAATAGTAACCAAGCTCTTCTGTCTCAAATAAACAAAAAGTCAAATTTAGGCCTTAGTAATCATACAAGGGTCTTTTTTAATATCAACAGCAAAATAAAAGTATTTTTTATTTGTATTTTATATCAATAAGAATTTAATCGGGAAGAAAAATTAGACTTATTAAATCTAATAAAAGTTGAAGATACTCCTTATTATAAATATTTTATAGATGAGTAAAATATGTGCTTGCATAAGTTAAATAAATGTAATATTGTAAGATGCATTTTAAAAAGCAAGCAAAAGAAAATATTTACAACTAAACTTAAACAAAGAAATTAAAAAATTAATAAATAATATATAAGTTAAATTAAATGCTTGGAAGGAGTTTTTAACTGAGGGACAAAATAATAAGAGAAGATTTTTAAAAACAGTTTGAAAACGATTTAAATTAGTGGTATACTATTTAAAACACATTTATATTATATTGCACTAAAGTATGCACGATGCATATTGATTAAAATAAAATTTAGGTGGGAAAATGAAAATAAGTTTAAAAGTTAATGGTGAAATCTATAATTTTGATGTAGACGAAAAGAAAAGATTAATAGATTTACTTAGAAATGATTTAAAGCTAACAGGGACTAAAGAAGGTTGTAGTGAGGGAGAATGTGGAGCATGTACTGTATTAGTGGATTCATTAGCGGTTACATCGTGCACGATGCTTGCAGCACAGTTAGATGGAAAAGAAGTTATAACCATAGAAGGATTAGAACATGATGGTCAATTGGATATTTTACAAAAAAAGTTCGTGGAATGTGGTGCTGTTCAATGTGGCTACTGTTCTCCAGGCTTCATTATGAGTGCAAAATCTTTGATGTTAAATAATATAAACCCAACAACTTATGAAATAAAAAGATATATTGAGGGAAATCTTTGTAGATGTACTGGATTTATAAAAATTTTAGAAGCTATTGAAAAAGCTTGTGAAGAGGTGGAAAAATGATATTCGCACCAAAGGATTTAAGTGAACTTTGTTATATTTTAGAAAATAAGGGCGACAATTATTATATCCTTGCTGGAGGAACTGATTTAATAATAAAAATAAAGAATAAAAAAATTGTCAATTACAATATCATTGAAATTACAAAGATAAATGAATTAAAGGGATTTAAGGAAGATGATACTAATTTTTATATAGGACCTCTTATGACTATGACAGAAATCATTAATGAGAAAAGCATTAAAGAAAATCTAGGGTCTCTTTATGAAGCTGCTTATAAATTAGGTTCAAATCAAATTAGAAATCTTGCGACTATTGGAGGAAATGTTGCCAATGCTTCTCAAAGTGCAGATTGTGTATTGGCACTTTTTGCATTAGATGCAAAAATTAAAATTTTAGATTCAATGGAAAATGAAAAGATTGTTTCTATTGAAGATTTTATTACTGGAAGAGAGAAAACAATTTTAAGTCAAAATGAAATTATAAAAGAAATAATAATACCTAAAAAAAATAGTATAAACATTTTTAATAAAATTGGATCTCGTACAGGAGTAACGATTTCTAAAATTAGCTGTGCTATGAATTTTATTTTAAATGAAGATGGAAAGAAGGACACTAGAATATTTTTAGGTGCTGTTGGAATTAAACCTGTTAGGGCATTTGATTTGGAAAAAGTTTTTGCTAATCACGATTTTAAAAATATAAATTTGGAAATTCTACAACAAACTGGATTTAATGAGATTGAGAAAGCTATTCCAGAAAGAAGCTCTAAGTATTATAAGAGAATTGCTATACAAGGATTATTAGAGGATATGCTCGAGGAATTGATAAGTTATGAAAAATAATTTGAAATATGTTGGAAAAAGATTAATAAGAGATGATGCTTATGATCGTGTTCAAGGAAAGACAAAATACATAACAGACATAAAGTATAATGACATGTTATATGGAAAATTAGTTTTAAGTGAAAAGCCTCATGCCGATTTTAAGTTTGATTTTTCAGAAGCTCTAAAAACTAAGGGAATATATAAAATACTAACCTATAAAGATGTGCCTCACAATAAATACAATTCCATGGAATGGTTTACTGGTATTAATGGTGTAAAAGATGAGATGATTTTAAACGACAGGGCTAGATTTGTAGGAGATAGAATAGCTTTAGTATTAGGAGATAGTATAGAAAGTGTAGAAGAAGCAATAAAAAAAGTTGTGGTTATTTACGAAGAACTTCCAGTAGTAGCGACAATTGATGATGCAATGGAAGATGTAAATATTATCACAGGTAATACAAATGTTGCTTATGAAAACACTAAATCATGTGGAGATGTTAAAAAAGCTTTTGAAGAAGCAGATTATATAGTAGAAGACGAGGGAAACACAAGTAGAACTCATCATTTAGCAATAGAACCACATTCCGCCATGGCTACTGTTGATGAATTTGGAAATTTAGTTGTATCTAGCGGAAGTCAAATAGTATTTGCTATACAGATGCACTTGAGCAGGATTTTGAATTTACCTTATAGTAAAATACGAGTTAAAAAAACTAATATGGGTGGTTCTTTTGGTGGCAAACAACAACCTATGCTTGAGTTTATTGCAGGTTTCGTTGCCTATTCTGAAAAGAGACCAGTTCAAATTTATATGGATAGGGAACAAACTATAAAGGGAACAACTACTAGAAATCCAATGAGAATTCACATTAAAACTGCAGTGAATAAGGATGGAAAAATTTTAGGTAGAAAAATAGATACTCTTGTTGCTGGAGGAGCTTATGCTACAAATGCTTCTAGCATTGTAAACGCATATGCAAAAAAACTTTTTAGATTATATAAAATTTACAATCAAGAAGTTAATGGTACTGCATATTATACTAATACTTTACCAGGTGGAGCTTTTAGATCCTATGGAGGTTCTCAAGCTCACGCAGTTTCAGAGATTAATTTGGATAATGTTGCAAGAAAAATAGGAATGGATCCATGTGAACTTAGACTTAAAAATTTAGTTGATCCATACTGTGAGGATCCAGTAGGAGGACCTAATATTGGCGATGCTGGAATTAAGAGATGTGTAATTGCTGGTATGGAAAAAATAAATTGGAAGTACAATTATGAAAATTTAAAAAACAAAAATACAGATAGATATGCCTATGGTATTGGAATGGCTTGCGCATCTCATGGCAATGGTTATCTTGGAGCTTTTCCCGATTTTATAAATGTAGAGATGGTTTTAAATGCTGATGGGAATGTTTTGTGCAAAATAGCTGTTCACGAACAAGGTTGTGGAACTTTGCAAACATTAAAACAAGTTGCTGCAGAAGCTCTTGATTTAAACCCTAAAAATATATTTTTAACTGAAGCAGATACTTTCATTACGCCATATGATGCTGCGGGAACTCAAGCTAGTAGAGTAAGTTTTGTAGCAGGAGGGGCTTTGAAAGAAGCTTCTGAAAAATTAATTGATTTACTATTTGACACTTTAAATAAAGTAAAAAATATAAAAATTGAAGATATGTATGTTGAAAATGGATTCGTAAAAATAAAAAATAGTGATGAGAAATTTAGCTATGGAGAAATTTCTCAAATTAGAGAAAAAAATTTATTTGATCATACTTCAGTATATGTAAAACACATACCAAAGGGAAATCCTGCAGTATTTGCGGCAAATTTTGCTCAAGTGAGAGTTGATAAAAAAACAGGTTTTGTAAAAGTTGAAAGATTAGTATGCATTCACGATATTGGAAAAGCGATTAATCCAGCACTTGTAGAAGGTCAAATAGAAGGTGGAGCAGAGTTTGGAATAGGAATGGCTCTATCAGAAAATATTGAAATAGATAATAAAGGATATGTTAAAAACTCAACATTATCAAAATATCATGTCATTAATGTATGGGATATGCCAGATGTAGAAGTAGTTTTGGTGGAAACAAATGATAAATCAGCACCTTATGGAATTAAAAGTGTTGGGGAGATATCAGCAGTTGCACCTGCACCAGCAATAATAAATGCAATTAATCATGCTTTGGGAACTAATATAACTAATTATCCGGCAACTCCAGAAAAAATTATAGAAGCATTAAGTGAAAAAAATTAAGAGAGGTGAAAGAATGGAAAAGCTTGTTTTAAAGGGAGAAGCATTGTCCTTGGAAGAAATATATCAAGTTGCCTATGAGAATAGACTAGTAGATATATCTGAAGATGCTAAGGAAAGAGTTAAAAAAGCTAGACAAATTCTGTTTGACATGGCTGCAGAAGGGAAACCTGTTTATGGTTTAAATAGAGGTGTTGGATGGAATAAAGATAAAGAATTTGATGAGGATTTTTTTGAACAGTATAATAAAAATCTTTTAAATTCACATTGTTTGGGAGTTGAGCCCTATCATACAGATGAACAAGTAAGAGCTATTCTATTGATAAGACTTAATAAAGCTTTGATCGGTTGTACGGGATTAAGTTTAGATTTACTCGAACATTATAAAAAATTTTTAAATTATAGAATTCATCCAAGAATCCCAATGCGTTCATCTATAGGTGAAGCGGATATTACAACTTTGTCTCATATTGGACTAGCTTTTATTGGAGAAGAAGATGTTAGTTTCAATGGCAAAATTATTAATTCAAAGCTTGCAATGGAACGAATAGGTTTAAAACCTGCAAAATTAGGACCAAAAGATGGATTAAGTATTGTTTCTTCAAATGCACAGGGCGAGGCAATGGTCGCCACTATAATAAAAGAAGTAAGAGAAGTTGCCAAAATGACAAATTTAATTTTTTGTATGAGTTTAGAAGGATTAAATGGCGTTACGGAGCAGCTTCGTGAAGATGTAAATGCACTTAGAGGTTTTAAAGGTCAAGTTGAATCTGCAAGAATGTGTAGAAAGTTTTTAGAGGGAAGTTATCTCTATGATTATGATGAAAATAGAGCACTTCAAGATCCCTTATGTTTTAGATGTGCACATGCTGTAAATGGAACAATATACGATGTTTTGGATTATGTCGAAAAACAATTACTAATTGCCATGAATTCAACTGATGACAATCCATGTATAGTATTAGAAGAAGGATCTTCCTTTGTGAGTGCAAATTTTGAAGTAACATCTCTTGCTGTTGGCGTTGAAATGATAGCAACTGCATTAAGTCATTTATCAAAGACTTCATGTTATAGAATGATAAAACTTGCAGATCCAAGTTTTACAGGTCTCACAAGATTTTTAACTCCTAAGGAAGTAACAACAATTGCCTTTGGTACTATTCAAAAAACTTATACAATGTTAGATACTCAAAATAGAGGGCTTGCTAATCCATCTTCAATGGATTTTTACGCACTAGCTGGAGGAATTGAAGATCATGCATCAAATTTACCTTTGGCATGTTACAAAATAATGCAAATGCTTGATAATATTTATTACATATTGGGAATAGAGGCAATACACGCTTGTCAAGCAATAGATTTAAGAGGGGATATTAAGCTTGGCAAAGGCACTAAAAAAGCTTACGAAATTTTTAGGAGATATGTTAAATACTATGATAAAGATAGAAATGTATCTAAAGATATTAAAAAAGCCTATGATTGTATTAAATCAAAAGAATTATTAAATATATGAGGTAAAATATGGAAAAGAAAAACTTAAATAAAAAAGAGATAAGATGGCAAGTATTTATACCGGGGTTCATACTTATATTATCAGCTGCAATAATTGGCATTGTAAACAACAAAGCATTGTCTACAATATCAAATAAAATTTTTACTTGGTCCTTAGATAATTTTGGATGGTTATATCAAATTTTAACAATTTTCGTACTTATTTTAACTTTTGTAATATTGTTTTCTAAAGTTGGAAAAATTAGACTTGGCGGAGCTGATGCAAAACCTAAGTATTCTTTTAAAACTTGGTTTGCAATGACATTAACTGGTGGAGTTGCTACAGGTATAGTAACTTGGGGAGTTAATGAGCCCTTAATTTATTATGGAAATATATGGGGAGAATTGGACAAATTAAATATTGCTCCATTTTCTGAAGAGGCTTTAAGATTTGCTATGGGAAGGTGCTTTTACAACTGGACTTTTGCACCTTATGCTATTTATGCACTTATTGGCGTATTAACTGCTTATATGTATTTTAACAAGAAACAACAATTGTCAGTTACAGCTACTCTTACACCTCTATTTGGAGAAAAGATAAAGACTTCTAAAGCTTCAACAGTAATTGATGTTTTATCAATGCTTGGTATAGCTTTAGGGTTGTCTTCTGGATTCACTGTATGTTTAGTTCTTTTGACAACTGGACTAAAATCAGGGTATGGAATTGAACCGACGATGCCATTATTTATAGGGATCGGAGTTTTAATTGTAATCTTATTTTGTATGTCATCATATGCAGGATTAAGCAAAGGATTGGCAAAAGTTGGAAATTTAAATGCTTATTTTTACTATGGATTGTTAATTTTCTTATTTGTAGTTGGACCAACTTTATTTATTTTGAGAAATTCAACAGCAGGCATGGCGGAATGGCTAAGTAATTTTTGGAAATGGGGATTAGATCCAATAGATATTGGTGGAGAACCCCTTGTTAGATCGTGGACATTATTTGATTTTGCAGTTTGGATTGCCTATGCACCAGTTACAGGAATATTTTTAGCACAAATTTCCTATGGTAGAACTATAAGAGAATTTTTGACAATAAACTTATTATTACCAGCAGTTTTTGGAATAATTTGGTTTGGAGTTTGGGGCAACAATGCTTTATTTATGCAAATGAAGGGTGAACTCGATCTAGTTAGTGCTATCGCAAATACTAATGCAACAATGGCATTGTTTGAATTTATAAAAAGTTTGCCGCTATCAGCTATATTAATACCTATAAATTTATTTGTAATATTAATGTCTTTTGTTACAGCTGCAGATGCAACTTCAACATCTATTGCATCAATGTGTATGAAAAATATTCCTATAGGTTCTGAAGCTCCAGGACTTATGAAAATAATCTGGGGTTGTACAATAGCTTGTATAGCTATAATAATGGCGGCATTTGGCGGCGGAGAACAAGGAGTTCAAGGAGTTAAAGATTTAGCGGCAGCAGGAGGCTTTGTAGTATTATTTATCTTTATTCTACAAGTGATTTCTGCAATCAAAACTTTCTTCTTTGATGATATAATAGAATAGAATGAAAATATAACTTTAAACGCTTTAATGGTGTTTAAAGTTATATTGAATTTATAATGTTTAAAAAATTTAAGGAGTATTTTAATGAAAATAAGCAGACTGAGCATTCGAGATCAAGTTTTTGATTTGATAAAAGAAAAAATTTTAACTAAAGAATATAAATTAGGGCAAGATGTCAATATATCTGAACTAACTAGAGAATTTTCTGTAAGCAATACTCCTATTAGGGAAGCACTATCATCTTTATACTCATTAGGACTTATTGAAATAAGAGAAAACAATAAGTATAAAGTAATTTCATTATCTGAAAAGGAAATAGTTGATCTTAATAAGACGATTTTAATATTACTTTTAGGTGCTTTGAATATTATTTTAGAAAACAATCAAGAAAAACATTTAGAACAGTTACTTGAAAAAGCATATGAAGAGAACAAAAAACAACATGATTACAATAATAAATTTGACTACAAATATATAAAGACATCAATAAACTTTGATAGACAATTTGTTGTTGCTACAAATAATAAATATTTAATAAAGGAGTTTGACGACTTATCTGATTTATTAATACTGGCGTCTTCATATAATAAGGGAATATACAAAGATAAGCATTTTGAAGAGCATAAGCTCATGCTAGAGTATACTAAAAAAGATAATATGTCAGAAGTAAAAAAACTATTAAAAAGTCATTTTAACAAAGGATTAGCTGACATGAATTATAGTGAGTAATAAAAAATTTTTGAAGGGATGATAATTTGATAGATATTGTAAAAGATGCTATATACTTATGTAGAAAAAAAGAGCCTTTTGTAATGGCATCTATAATTTTCAAACATGGCTCTGCTCCAAGAGAAGTTGGAGCAACTATGATAATAACTGAAAAGGGATATTATTCTGGCACTATTGGTGGCGGAGAACAGGAATTTCAAGCTATAAATCATGCAAAAAATTTAATTTCTACAAAAAAATGTGATCAACAATTTTATGAAGTTTCTAAAGAAGTTGCTGCTGAAAAGGGAATGGTATGTGGTGGACAGACTAGAGTTCATTTTCAATATATAGACATAGAAAATTACAAAAATGAGGAATATTTTGAGAAACTCTTATCAGAAGTAGAAGATCATAATGTTTATCTTGTGTATGATATTTCAAAGGAAGATTCTAATTTTGGAATTGCAATTGAAATTGACGGAAAAATTTTTCCCTTTACAGGAGAAGAAAATCCAAGGAGAAATTTATTTAAGATAAAAATAAAAAGACCCATGAGGATTTTTATCTTTGGAGGAGGCCATATATCGAGGGCTACTGTTAAGGTGCTTGATTTTTTAGGTTTAAATATAAATGTAGTTGACGATAGAGAAGACTTTATAAGCCAAAAAGAGTTTGAAAAAACTAAAAGGATAGTAATAGATTTTGATAAACTTGATTCTATTGATATTGAAAAAAGTGATTATGTACTTATTATGACTAGAGGGCATAAATACGATATTAAAGTTTTGGAAAGTGTATTAAAGAAGGAACCTTATTATATTGGCGTTGTGGGAAATAAAATAAAAGCTAAAAAATATAGAGAACATTTTTTAGGCGGAGACTTAGAAGGTGAATATGAAAAGAAAGTTCACTTGCCAGTGGGAATAAAAATATCAGCTCTAACTCCAGAGGAAATTGCAATAAGTATCGCCGGTGAAATTATAGAAAGTTATAGGACAAATGTATGAATGATAAAATAAAAAGTTACGAAGTTAATGCTATTATTTTAGCTAGCGGACATTCAAATCGATTTAAGGGCAATAAGTTAAAGGCTGAAATTTCAGAGAAAAAAATTTACTCCTATGTTTTAGATTTAATTGAGTCAATTCCCTTTAAGGATAAAGTTGTTGTAACTAATGATTCTGAGATTATAGAATACGCAGTTAAAAGGGGAATTAATTATGAAAAAAATCTAAATGCAAATTTAGGGAAGAGCGAGTCCATAAAGCTTGGAATTAAAAATTCAAAAATTAACTCAAAGGGCTATATGTTTTTTATGGCAGATCAGCCCTTTTTAAAAGAAAAATCAGTAGTTAAATTATTAAGCGAATTTGAAAAAAATCCTGATAAAATTATTTTACCTAGATTCGCAGGCAAAAAAGGTTCTCCTGTTATAATGCCAATTTCATTAAAGGAAAAACTTTTGGAATTAAAAGGTGAAGAGGGCGGATCTATATTTATCACAGAAAAAAACTCTATTTCTGTTGAAATAGAAAGTGAAATTGAAGGTAAGGATATTGATAGTTTAGAAGATTATAATAGTATTTTAAATTACTTTGATGGGAAAAATTAAAGGGAAATAAGTACAATATAAAAGTGTATTTAAACATAATATAGGAGAAGGTTTATAGGGATGAAAGAAGTTCCAGTAGAAAAATCAGTTGGAATGGTACTTGGTCACGATATAACAGAAATTATAAAAGATAAATTTAAGGGACCAAGGTTTAAAAAGGGACATATTATTAAAGAAGAAGATATTCCAATCTTAAAAAAAATTGGGAAAAAAAACATATATATTTTTGAATTAGAAGAGGGCATGATCCACGAAGATCAAGCAGCGGAATATTTAAGAGATATGTGCATGGGCAAAAATATGTATGCTAAAGGTCCTAGTGAGGGTAAATTTGATGTGTTTTCAGAACTAGATGGATTATTAAAGGTTGATATTGAAAGACTATTAAAAATTAATATAGATCCTCAAATGATGGTAGCAAGCAGGCACAATAATATGCCCGTTAGAAAAGATGATAAAATTTTTGGAACTCGAATTATACCTTTAGTAATTGAAAAAGAAAAAATGGAGTTTAAAAAGGCAGAAATCGGAAGAGAAGCGATTTTTAATATTTTACCTTTTATACATCAAAAAATTGGACTAATAACCACTGGTTCAGAAATTTTTTCAGGGTTAATAAAGGACACTTTTAGTCCAGTGGTAAAAGAAAAGGTAAAAAAATACAATTTAGAAGTTACAGAGCATGTTTTAGTTTCAGACGATAGTGAAGATATTGAAAGAGAAATAAAAAAGATGCTTGATAAAGATGTAGATATTATAATCTTGACTGGCGGAATGAGCGTTGACCCCGATGATAAAACGCCAAAAGCCATTACAAATGTAAGTAAAAATCTAGTTACTTATGGGGCACCAGTGCTTCCAGGTGCAATGTTTTGCTTAGGATATTCAGATGAGGGAAAACCTATTATGGGTTTACCAGGTTGCGTAATGTATGAAAGGTCAACTATTTTTGATATTATTCTTCCAAGGATAGCTGCAAAAGATTTAGTTAAAGCTGAAGAAATTGCAAGGCTGGGACATGGTGGACTTTGTCTACAATGTAGAACTTGCACATATCCAGAATGTTCTTTTGGAAAGGGAGTTTAAAATGGATTTAAGTCATTTTGATAAAGACGGCAGAGCAAGAATGGTCGAGATTTCTGAAAAAGATGTAACTAAAAGAATTGCAGTTGCTAAGGGTAGAATTTACACATCTAAAGAAGTTATTAAAAAAATTGAAGAAGGAACTGTTAGCAAGGGCAATGTTTTAGCTGTGGCAAGAGTTGCTGGCATAATGGCTAGTAAAAGGACAGCGGATTTAATTCCCATGTGCCACACGCTTATGTTAACTGGCTCGGACATAGATTTTGTTATCAATAGAGAAGAATCCTATGTTGAATCGGAAGTTTCTGTAAGAACTGTAGGCAAGACTGGAGTAGAGATGGAAGCGTTGACGGCTTGCTCAGTTTCACTTCTTACAATTTACGATATGTGTAAGGCCATAGATAAAAATATGGAAATTTCTAACATTAAACTAATTCATAAATCGGGAGGAAAGTCAGGCGATTTTTATAGGAGTTTATAAATGAGAGATAGCTTTGGAAGGAAAATTGATTATATTAGGATATCTTTAACAGATAGATGCAATTTGAGGTGTAAATATTGTATGCCTGAAGAAGGCGTAAAACTACTTAACCATGAAGATATCTTAAGTTATGAGGAAATTTTAATCTTGGCAAAAATATTTATCTCTCTAGGGATTAAAAATTTTAAATTGACAGGAGGAGAGCCTTTAGTAAGACGAGATGTTTGTAATTTGATAAAAGAGCTAAAAAAACTAGAGGGCATTGGAGAAGTTACAATAACAACTAATGGTGTTTTACTTGAAGATTATGGAAAAGATCTTATTGACTCGGGAATTGATAGAATTAATGTTAGTTTAGACAGTTTAAATCCAATTAAATACGAAAAAATCACTGGAAGAAATTTACTTGATAAAGTTCTTGGAGGAATTAAATTACTTTTAGA
The DNA here is from genome assembly GCF_001940285.1 of Peptoniphilus grossensis. NCBI lineage: Bacteria > Bacillati > Bacillota > Tissierellia > Tissierellales > Peptoniphilaceae > Peptoniphilus > Peptoniphilus grossensis. The sequence goes on along the minus strand of NZ_MJIH01000001.1, from coordinate 630,461 downwards.
ACATGATTTCGAGAAAATAAAAATTAATACAGTTCCTATGAGACCTTTAGATAGAGAAGATATAGAAAATTTAATTAATTTAGGTAAAGACAATCCAATAGATATTAGGTTTATAAAAGTCATGCCAATAGGAATTGCAAATTCAGAATTAGGGTATAGCAAAAAAGAATTGCTACAAATAATTGAAAGTATTTTAGGAAAATCCAGCCACTTTGACGGAAAAAAGGGAAATGGACCAGCTGAATACTATTCTTTTCAAAATTATAGATCCAATATAGGTTTTATAGATGCTATTGATAATAAATTTTGTAGTGAATGCAATAGAATTAGATTATCGGCAACTGGATTTTTAAAACTTTGCCTTTATTATGATTTGGGCGAGAATATTAGACCCTATATTTATTCTTTAAGTGAAAATGAGCTAAGAGAAAAAATTAAAGATATTATTTATAATAAACCTCTTATGCATCATATGAATGAAAGTTTAATTCAACGTGATAAAAAAAATATGAATCAAATAGGAGGATAAAATGCCAAAAATTTGTGCTTTATGTATAAGTGAAAAAAAGGGCACACAAAAACACGCAAAAGAGTCTGTAGAAGTTGTAAAGGGATTTGGACTTTTAAATGATGCACATGCTGGAAATTGGCACAGGCAAGTCTCACTTTTGTCAAAGGATTCCGTTGAAGAATTTGAAAAAATAAAAGAGGGATTAAAAATTCCTGAAGGAGCATTTGGTGAAAATATTTTAATTAAGGGATTAGATTTTGATAAAATAAAAGTTGGAACTGTACTAGTCTCAGGAGATGTCAGACTACAAGTTACACAGATTGGAAAAGAATGTCATAAGGGATGTAGCATAAGAAATAGCCTTGGAGATTGTATTATGCCAAGAGAAGGCGTTTTTGCAAGAGTTTTGCATGGAGGGGTTCTTAAAAGAGGCGATGATATTTCTGTTGAATTTTATACGCCCTATAAATTAGGAATTATTACAGTTTCAGATAAGGGTTCAAGAGGAGAAAGACTTGACGAATCAGGAGACGAAATCGAAAGAATTTTTTCTGAAAGGGGATTTAAAATTTCAGCTAGAACAATAATCCCAGATGATAGAGAAATTATTTCTGAAACTATAAAAAATTTTACAGATAAATTAAAACTAAATTTAGTCCTAACTACTGGTGGAACAGGTTTCTCACCAAGAGACAATACTCCAGAAGCGACATTAGATGTTTTAGAAAAAAATGTACCTGGGATTGCTGAAAGCATGAGGCTATATAGCAGTAAATTTACAGATAAGGCAATGTTGTCAAGAGCAGTTTCTGGAATTAGAAAAAGCTCGCTTATTATAAATTTGCCAGGTTCATTAAAAGCTGTTAGAGAAAATATTAAAGCTTTTGAAGGACCGCTAATTCATGGTTTAGATATATTAAATGAAAAAGCAAAAGATTGTGGAGGAAAATAAAATGAAAAAAATATTTTTTATTGTATTAATTGCTACAATGACATTAGGATTAGTTGCCTGCGGAAAAGATGAAAAAAATTCAGACAAAAAGGCGGAAAGTGGCGAACTATATATATCAGCAGCGGCTTCATTACAAGACGCATTAAAGGAAATCACTGAAAACTTTAATAAGGATAATAAAGTAGATTTTAAACTTAATTACGGTGGTTCAGGAGCATTACAAACTCAAATAGAAGAAGGAGCAAACGCAGATATATTTATGTCTGCTTCTTCAAAACAAATGGACGCACTAATTAAGGGAGGCTTTATTGATGAAAATGAAAAAGTAAATTTATTGTTAAATGATGTAGTTTTAATCACTCCCAAAGAAAATAAGAGCAAAGTAAAATCAATTGATGATTTAGCCACAGATAAGGTAAAATTAGTTGCCCTTGGAGATCCACAAAGTGTTCCAGTAGGTCAATATTCACAAGAAATATTAAACTTTTATAAAATAGCAGACAAAGTCAACTCTAAAACATCTTATGCAAGTGATGTTAGACAAGTCTTAAATTGGGTTTCCAGCGGTGAAGCAGATGCAGGATTTGTTTACAAGACAGATGCTATGCTAAAGGATGCAAATGTAGAAATAATTGAATCAGCGCCAAAGGATTCACACAAACAAGTTATTTATCCTGTGGCACCATTAAAAGAATCTAAAAATAAAGAACTTGCTGAAAAATTTATCCAATATTTAAAATCTGAAGAAGTAATGAAGATTTTTGAAAAGTATGGATTTGGAAAAGTTGAAGCATGAGTCCCTTATTAGTTTCACTTTTAACAGCTCTTTTAGCTAGTATTATAAATTTTTTCTTGGGAATTGGTTTAGCTTATTTAGTTATGAATATGAAGAAGGGGAGGTCCTTAGTAGATGGTTTTCTAACTCTATCAATGGTTCTCCCTCCAACTGTTGTTGGATTTTTTTTATTAATAATATTTGGGAAAAATTCTATAATAGGAAAGTTTTTAAAAAGTTTAGGAATCAGCATCATTTTTACTCCAACAGCTGCAGTTATATCTGCCATTGTTGTCAGTCTTCCAATAATGTATAGGACGAGTTTAGGAGCTTTTGAACAAGTAAGTGAAGATATATTATTTGCTGCTAAAACCCTTGGAATCTCAAAAATGAAAATTTTTTGGAAAATTTTACTGCCACTTTCAGTACCAGGTGTATTTTCTGGCTTAATACTTACTTTTGCCAGAGCACTTGGTGAATTTGGTGCGACAATAATGATAGCGGGAAACATTCCTGGAAAGACACAAACAATGTCTACAGCTATTTATTCTGCAGTGCAGGCAGGCAATAGATTATTAGCTTTTAAATGGTCAATAACTATAATAGTTATATCCTTTAGTTCAATGATACTTGCAAACATATTGTCGCAAAAACTTTTTAGAGAAAATTAGTATGATAGAAATAAAAATAAAAAAGCAAATTGGAAATTTTAATTTAGATGTTAATGTAAAGAGTCAAAATAAAATTTTAGGGATTTTAGGCGAATCTGGCTCTGGTAAAACTATGATTTTAAAGTGCATTGCAGGTCTTATAGATCCAGATGAAGGTTATATAAAATTCAACAATGAGTATTACGACTCTTCAAAATCCTTTTCTATGAAAACAGAAAATAGAAAAGTAGGCTATATGTTTCAATCTTATGCCTTATTTCCAAATATGACGGCAGAAAAAAATATTTATTTTGTTTGTAAAGATAAGAAAAAGACAAAGGAATTATTAAAAAAAGTTGGATTGTATGAAAAAAAAGATTTATTTCCAAAAAATTTGTCTGGAGGTCAAAAACAAAGACTTGCTATGGCAAGAATGTTATCTATAAATCCAGAAGTTATTCTTTTAGATGAATCATTTTCAGCCTTAGATTCTGTTTTGCGAGATGAAATGGAGAAATTTATCAAGGATTTAATTACTAATTATGATATACCTACTATTTTGGTTTCACATAACAAAGAAGAAGTTTATAGATTTAGCGAAGATGTTTTAGTAATAAAAAATGGACATATAGAGGATTTAGGAAGTAAAGAAGAAGTATTTTTTAATCCTAAAAATAAATATTCAGCTAAACTTGTGGGCTTTGATATTTTTTTAAGTCAAGAGGAAAAGAAAGATTTTGAATTTAAAAAGAAACCAGGTCCAAATATTGCCATTAAGTCAAAAAATATAAAGTTAAAAGAGGGTAGCAATTTTATCATCGAATCTAAGGAAGAGGATTTAGAAGGATATTTTTATAATGTTAAAAATAAAGATACAAAAAAAACCTTTAGAATAAAATCAAATTTAGATTTAAAAATAGGATTTAAAATAAATATTGAAGTAACTAGTTTTGTTAATATTTCCTTGTAAATTTTTTATTTTTAATAAAAATTTTAAAAACTAATATTATCAATTCTATAGTTTCTCTAATAGTCTTGAAAAAACAATTTATAAATAATATACTAAAACTACATAAACTAGAATAATTATAGGTGGTTTTTATAATAAAATGAAAGAAATAAATGTAAATGACATTGATAACATCAAAGACGCTTACATCATTGATGTTAGAGAAGATATAGAATTAAAGGAAACAGGGACTATCAAGGGCGCTATACACATTCCAATGAATATGGTGCCAAATAATTTAAATAAAATCCCAAAGGATAAAGAGATTTATATTTTATGCAGAAGCGGCAGGCGTTCTTACGAAGTTGCGAGCTATCTTCGTGAACTTGGATACGACGCCGTTAATTTAGCTGGAGGGATTTTAGAATATAAAAAAGAATTAATAAAATAAATTCATAAGAATAGAAAATTTATTTTATTTAATTTGATTATTTCAAGATTTTTTATTATTTATGTGTTATAATACTTAAAGAAAGAACTTGAAGGCCGAGTGAATCTCGGTCTTTTTTTGTTCAAAAAAAAGAAATAGGAGAATATATTGAGATTTAACGAATTAAAATTATCTAGTGAAGTTTTACAGTCAATTGAGGAAATGGGTTTTGAAAATCCATCGGAAGTACAGGAAAGTACTATTCCAGAAATATTAGAAGGTCATGACCTTCTTGCACAAGCACAAACTGGAACAGGTAAAACTGCTTCCTTTGGCATTCCAATGATTGAAAAAATTGAAGATAATAATTATGAAAGTTTGCAAGCTCTTGTCCTAGTTCCTACTAGGGAATTAGCAAGACAAGTGTCTAATGAATTGCAAAAACTTTCAAGAAATAAAAAATTTATAAAAGTCGTAGCTATTTATGGTGGTGCTGATATGGGCAAACAACTTAGAGAGCTAAAGAGGGGTGCGAGTATTGTCGTTGGTACTCCTGGAAGAATTATGGATCACATGAAAAGGAAAACTATTAAACTAGATGATTTGAAATTCTTAACACTTGATGAAGCAGATGAAATGTTCGATATGGGCTTTAGAGATGATATGAAGACTATTATTGAAAAGACAAATATGGATAGACAAACTTTATTTTTCTCAGCAACTTTTGATAATAATATTAAGGAGTTTTCAAAACTATATCAAAAAAACCCTAAAAAAGTTATTATTGAAAAGAAAGAATTGACTGCGGAAAAAATTAAGCAATACTATTTAGAATTAAGCCGAAACATGAAAACTGAAATTTTAAATAGATTGATTTTAATTAACAAACCAAAAAAATCAATTATTTTTTGTAACACAAAGAGAATGGTTGAAAGTCTTGAGGGTGAAATTGCACAAAAAGGATATAAAGTTGATTCTCTTCACGGCGATATGCGTCAATCTTCAAGAGATAATGTCATGAAGAAGTTTAGGAATAACTCAATTGACATTCTCATAGCAACAGATGTCGCTGCACGTGGTCTTGACATTTCTGATATTGACATAGTTTTTAACTATGACCTTCCACAACAAGCGGAGTATTATGTCCATAGAATTGGACGTACAGCAAGAGCTGGAAAAAAGGGACTTTCTTTTACTTTTATTACTAACAAAGATTACTCCAAGTTTAGAGAAATCGAAAAGTATGCAAATATCAAAATGGAAAAGATGGAGTTGCCTACTAAGTACGATGTCGAAAGAGAAAATATGGAAAACTTATTTAATAAAGTTAATAGTAATATTTTAAAAGCTAAAGATAATGTTGATTATACTGAAGTTTTAAATAAACTTTTATCTGAAGGTTACAGTCTTTACGATATAAGTGCATCACTTTTAAAGATGGTGAATGAGTCCTCAAAAAGCAAAAGAATCACTGAACTTGACAAAGTTGACTTTGGCAAAAAATTTGAAATGAGTAAGTCCAATAAATCAGAAAATTCTAATAGAAAAAGTAGAGATAAAAATAATGGGAAAATAAAAAAAATCAAGGGACCAAAAATTTTTATAAATAAAGGCAAGAGAGATGGCATTGATTCTAGAGAAATTATTAGGCTTTTAGGTAAGCATACAAATGTAGCTCCAAGTGAAATTGGGAAAATTAATATAATGCAAAACTTTACTTTTGTAGAGATTCCAAAAAATATGATTAAAGATGCAATAAGAGATTTAGATGGTAAAAAAGTCAAAGGCAAATCACTTAAAGCTGAATATTCAGAAAAATAATTTAAAAAATTGACAAAAACTCCTCGTGTGAAAAAATCACATAGAGGAGTTTTTGTTACACTAAATATTATTTTTTAATTAAAAAAACAAAGAAAATTAAAAAAATTACTTGACAACGTTTACTCTATAAGATATATTATAAGCAAGTAATTCGTATATACATTTTAAATACGTAAATACGAACTAAAAAAGCAAGATAGTTTTAGAATTTAAAAGTGACTAATTATAAGGAGGTCAAAAATGCCAAGTAGATTTGTTTTGAATCCAGTAAGTTATCATGGTTATGGTGCTTTAGCTGGAGTAAAAGATGTAGTAGAGGATAAAAGACTAAAGAAGATAGTTATTTTTGTAGATGGATTCTTAAAAGAAAATAAGATATCTGATAAAGTAGTCAAATATTTAGATCAAGTTGAAGGCTTAGAATATACATATTTTACAGATATTAAACCAAATCCATCAATTAAAAACGTACTTGATGGGCTAAAAGTTTTAAAAGACTTTGAAGCTGATGGAATAGTTGCCATAGGTGGTGGTTCAGTAATGGATTGTGCAGCAGGTGCAGCTATTATAAATACAAATCCTGAATTTGAAGATGTAAGAAGCTTAGAAGGAGTCGCTCCAACCAAGAATCCTTCAACACCAATTATTGCAATTCCTACTACAGCAGGAACAGCGGCAGAAGTTACAATAAATTATGTTATAACAGATGAAGAAAACCAAAAGAAAATGGTATGTGTAGACCCACATTCAATTCCAGTAGCAGCAATAGTAGATCCTGAAATGATGGAATCTATGCCATATGGTCTAACGGCATCCACAGGAATGGACGCTTTAACACATGCAATAGAAGGATATATAACAAAAGATGCTAATGATCTTTCAGATATGTTCCATATTAAAGCTATAGAATTAATTGCAAAATATTTACCTAAAGCTTGTGAAAATGATAAGGAAGCTAGAGAAAAATTAGCACTAGCTCAATATGTGGCAGGAATGGGATTTTCAAATGTAGGACTTGGATTAGTTCACTCAATGGCTCATCCACTTGGTGCATTATATGACACTCCACATGGAGTTGCCAATGCAATACTTCTTCCAACAGTTATGGAATATAACGCAGGAGCAACTGGAGAAAAATATAGAGAAATAGCAAGGGCGATGGGAGTTAAAGGTGTAGACGAAATGAGCGAGGATAAATATAGAAAAGCTGCAGTAAAAGCTGTAAAAGACTTATCTATAAGCGTGAAAATTCCAGAAGATTTAAAAGATATAGTTAAAGAAGAAGATATAGAATTTTTAGCTCAATCAGCTATGGATGATGCATGTAGGCCAGGAAACCCAAAAGATCCTACAAAAGAAGAAATAATTGAACTTTATAAAAAACTTATATAGAAAACAAGTAAAATAAAAGATAAATAAAGGAGATAAAAATGGATTTAAATTTAAAAGATAAAGTATATATAGTAACAGGTGGTTTAAAAGGAATCGGTAGAGCTATAGCTTTACAATTAGCAAGAGAAGGTGCAATTCCAGTTGTATTAAACAGAAAAAATAATGTAGTTGAAGACTTCAAGGCTGAAATGGAAAAAATCACTGACAATTATTCTCTTTACTTTATAGACTTAAATAATACTGAAGAAATAGAAGGAATAGTTAAAGATGTAGTTGAAAAATATGGGAAAATCGATGGTGTTGTAAACAACGCTGGTAAAAATGACAACTTATCTCTTGAAGAAACAAGTTGGCAAGAATTTGAAAAATCAATCCATTCAAATTTAACTCATTATTATGAATTAGTCCATCAAGCTATTCCTTATATAAAGGCTGTAAAGGGATCTATAGTAAATATTTCATCAAAAACAGCTGTTACAGGACAAGGTAAAACTTCAGCTTATGCAGCAGCAAAAGGAGCTATATTAGGATTAACAAGAGAATGGGCAGCGGCTTTGGCAAAAGATAGCGTAAGAATTAATGCTATAGTTGTATCAGAATCTTGGACGCCACTTTACAAAGAATGGATCAAAACATTTGGAGATGAAGAACAGCAAAAAGCAAGATTAAAATTAATAACAGATAAGATACCTTTTGAAAATAGAATGACAGAGCCAGAAGAAATAGCTGATACAGCTTGCTTCTTATTATCAGAAAGAGCTTCACATACAACAGGACAATGGGTTTATGTTGATGGAGGATATGTACATTTAGACAGAGCGTTAAGCTAATGGCGAACTGAAAAGGAAACTTAAAATGACTGATAGAATAAATAAAAATAAACAATCTAAAGCCAAAATTGCCATATACTTGGTGACATTTTTATTTTTTGCTTGGGGACTTACAATGAATCTAGTTAATGCTTTAAATACTCCAATGGCAAATTACATGGAAATATCATCAACAAAGGCAAGCTTATTACAGATGGCTTACTATGGAGCTTACTTTTTTCTAGCTATACCTGCATCAGTAGTAGCTAGAAAGCATGGCTACAAAGCAGGAATGATGATGGGACTATTACTATTTGTAATAGGTGCTGTTTTGACAATTCCGGCAACTTACAAAATGAGTTATGGAACATTCTTATTTGCAATGTTCGTAACAGCATCAGGAGCTGCAACACTTGAGACAAATTGTAACCCATATATAACAAAGCTTGGAGATCCAGAGAAAGAATCCTTCAGATTAAACTTAGCTCAATCATTTAATGGTGTAGGAAATATAGTTGGGCCATTTATACTTGGATCATTGATAGGAGAAACAGTAGCTTCTAATCAACCAGGGTTTGAACAAGCAAAAGTTGAATTTTTATCTGGAACAAGAATTATATATATTGGAATTGCCATAGCGCTTGCTATAGTGTTCTTATTATTCTTCTTTATAAAACTTCCAAGCCCAGATAATGACGAAGAAATAGCGAATAGTGAATCGACATCTGCTGCTCTAAAGAGACTTTTTAAAATCAAACACTTTAAACTAGGCGTAATTGCAGCCTTTGTATTTATAGGATTACAAGTAGTAGGCATGTCTTTATTTTCAGCATATGCAATGGAATTTTGGGAAGGAATGAGTGCAGGAACTGCTACTAAATATCTTTCAATAGTTTCATTATTATTCACTATGGGAAGATTTATAACTACACCATTAATGAATAAGATAGAACCCAATAAAATCTTAGGTGTATATATGGCTATAACAGCAGCCTTAATGATTATAGTAAGTATAGGACTAGGTAAATTCTCAGTAATAGCCTTCATAGTAGCATACCTATTTATATCCATTGGTTTTCCAACAATTTATTCATTGGCTTTGGTTGGAATAAAAGGAAATGATGCCAAGACAGGAGCATCAATTCTAACGATGAGTATAGTAGGAGCTGCTCTTATACCAGTTGTTATATCTGCAATAGGAGAAAGATTTAATCTTCAAATAGCTATGGCAACAACTATAATAGGATTTATATACTGTGCTTGGTATGGATTTGTTGGTTCAAAAAGGAGTTAATAATGACAGATAAAATTAAACTTATAGATACACACTTTCACATTTGGAACCTAGATAAGCAAAACTTACCTTGGCTGAAAGATGTAGAAGAGTTAAAAAAGAGCTATTCTATAGATGATTATATTAATGAATATAAAAAGATTGATAATGTAGATTTTGTAGGAGGGGTTTATGTAGAAGTTGACTCAGATGACCCTATCTTAGAAGATGAAATACTTTATAAAGAAAAAGCAAATAATGACAAAATACTTGCCATAGTAGCAAGAGCAAAAGTAGCACCAACTATGAGAGTACCTCTTCTCGCAACAGGAATAAGAGAACCACTTCATACAGAAGATGCTCCAAAAGGAATGTGTCTTGAAGATTCTTTTATAGAAGGTATCAAAGAACTTACTAAAAACAATATGACATTTGACTCTTGTAATAGAGTAGATGAGCTTTCAGATTTGGTAAAAATGATGGAAAAAACTCCAGATGCCAAAGTTGTTTTAAATCATTTGGGAAATGTTGAAGAATTGACAGAAGAGTACAAAAATAATATGAAAGCTTTGGCAAAATTTCCAAATCTTTATGTAAAAGTATCAGGATATAAAACAGAAGATAAAGAATTTGTAAGAGATTTGTTAAGTTTTACAAAAGATACATTTGCAAAAGATAGGTTAATATATGCATCAAACTGGCCAGTTATTAATATTTACTCTAATTTAAAAGAGCATATAGATTTACTGATAGAAGCATTTGGTAATGATGAAGACTTCTTCTATAACAACGCAAAAAAATGCTATAGTCTATAAAATAATTAAATAGGTTTATGGCCACACTTAAATTGTTTAAATAGTTAGGAGGATATATGATTTTAAAATTTTTGAAAAAAGTTCCAGCTGGAATGATGATAGTACCAATGTTTCTATCGGCTCTCATAAATACATTCTTTCCAGAAATGTTACAAATAGGTTCATTTACTACGGCAGTATTTACTAGTGCAGGAACAGCAGCTGTACTTGGAGTTCAGCTTGTATGTATGGGAGCTCAACTAAGAGTAAAAGAACTTGCAGAAGTAGTTAAAAGAGGAGGGGTTTTACTTGTTTCAAAATATGCCATAGGAGCTGTTCTTGGCATAATAATTGGAAAATTATTTGGAATGGAAGGAATACTCGGTCTAACAACACTTGCAGTTATAAGTGCTATAACTAACTCCAATGGTTCAATGTACTTGGCTTTAAACGTAGAATATGGAGATGAGGTAGACCAAACAGCTATGAGCTTATTGGCTATAAACGATGGTCCTTTTTTAACACTTATTACACTAGGAGCTAGTGGACTTGCTCAAATTCCCATAGTATCTTTAATTGCGGTAATAGTTCCTATTTTATTTGGTATGCTTATAGGAAATATAGATAAGAAAATGAGTGAGTTTTTAGAACCAGGAATAGGATTGCTACTTCCTTTCGTAGGGATAACGCTAGGTGCAGGAATAGATGTAAAGGGAATAGTTGCAGGTGGAGCACCTGGAATATTACTAGGAATAATCACGGTATGCATAAGTGGTCCTTTCGTAGTACTTTGTGACAGGATATTTAATAAGAGACCAGGATATGCTGGTTGGGCAGTTTCATCGACAGCTGGCAATGCTATAGCAGTTCCAGCGGTAGTAGCATCTATTGACCCTTCATGGACTCCATATGTAACAGCTGCTACAACTCAGGTAGCTGCTTCAACAGTTATGACAGCTATATTAATACCAATTATAACAGCTTGGTGGGCTAAGAAATATGGTTGTCCAAAATATCCATTACCAGGACAAGATTTTAGTAAGAAAGATTGGAAAGCAAAATGATAGGAGAATAATATGATAAATGCAGTAATTATAAGTGAAAAAGATAATGTTATAGTAGCAATAGAACCAATAAAAAAAGGCGACATAGTAGAATTTAAAGACTTAAATGGAAATATTAAAAGTATAAAAGCTATTGATGATATAAAAATTTATCATAAATTAGCTTTGACTGATATTAAAAAAGGAGAACCTGTCATTAAGTATGGAGAGCATATTGGATTTGCACTAAATGATATAAAAATAGGGGAACATGTTCATGACCATAATATTGAAGGCAGACGTGAAGATTTAGAAGCTATAGAATAAATAGGAGGATTAATCAAATGACTAGGACATTTTGGGGATATAAAAGAAGCGATGGTAGAGTTGGAATAAGAAACCATATATTAATTTTGCCATGCTCAGTATGTGCATCAGATACAACTAGAATTATTGCGGGACAAGTTAAAGAGGCAGTTACATTTAATATGCAATTAGGCTGTTCACAATTAGGAAAAGACTTTGAATATACATTAGATACAATTTCTGGATTTGCAGCTAATCCTAATATATATGCTACAGTTTTAGTTTCTTTAGGCTGTGAAAATGCTCAACTTAACTTAGTTAAGGCAGAAATTGAAAAAAGAACAAACAAACCACTTAGATCTGTTATAATTCAAGAAGAAGGTGGAACTTTAAAAGCAATTGAAAAAGCGACAAGATACGCTAAAGAATTTGTAGCAGAAGCTAGTATGGAAAGAAGAGAAGAGTTTCCAGTTTCTGAACTTATAATGGGAACAGAATGTGGTGGATCAGATCCAACAAGTGGATTAGCTTCAAACGTATTAATAGGAAATCTTTCAGATAAAATGGTTGAAAACGGAGGTACAACAGTACTTAGCGAAACAACTGAATTTATTGGAGCGGAGCATATTTTAGCAAGAAGAGCTAAAAATGAAGAGGTAAAGAAAAGAATTTATGATATAGTTCATAGATTCGAAGATCATATCCAAATGAATACAGGGGAAGAAGTTAGAGAAGGTAATCCATCGCCGGGAAATAAAGAGGGTGGACTTACAACACTTGAAGAAAAATCATTAGGTTGCATTCATAAGGGTGGTACAACTACTGTAAATGCAGTATATGATTATTCAAAACAACTTAAAACTAAAGAAGGATTAGTTATTATGGATACACCTGGGAATGATCCGTCATCAGTAGCAGGAATGATTGCTGGCGGTTGTCAAATAGTAGTATTTTCTACAGGAAGAGGAACTCCAACAGGAAATCCTATAGCACCAGTTATTAAAATTACAGGAAATAGAGAGACTGCAAAAACTATGTCAGATAACTTAGATTGGGATGCTAGTCCAACGATTTATGGAGAAAAAACCATGGAAGAGCTTGCAGATGAATGTTTTGACGAGTTAATTGATTTCTGTAATGGAAAATTAACAAAAGCTGAAGCTCTAGGTTATACGGAAATAGCTATTCAAAGAGGGGCAAATTTTGTTTAAAAACATTAGGAGGATTTTATGTGTGAAATAATAGTACCAGTTGTTACAATATTTGATGAAAATGAAAAACCAGATTTTGAAGAAAATAAGAAAGTCATAGATTTTCTTATTGAAGGTGGTGTAGATGGGATTCTAGTACTTGGAAGTACTGGAGAGTTTACAGTTTTAGATTATGAAGATAAATTGCAATTTGCTAAAGATTACTACGAGTATACAAAGGGTAGGGTTGATCTATATTTTGGAAGTAATTGTGCTTCCTTTGAAGATACTGTAAAACTTAGCAATGAGGCTATAAAAATAGGCTATAAAGGTGTTATGGTTATGGGACCATATTACTTCGCCATGGATGATGAAAAAATCTTCATTTATTATAATGAATTAGCCAAAAAAGTTAAGGGAAATGTATATATTTATAATTTTCCAGCTAGAAGTGGCTACTCTGTAAGTGGAGAGGTCTATGCAAAACTTATAGAGGAGAATTCAAATATAGTGGGTCTTAAAGATTCAGTTGCAGATCCAATTCATACTAATAAGCTACTAAGGGCTACGGAAGGTCATAGGACAAAAGTTTACTCAGGATTTGATGACCAATTCTTATATAACCTTTCGACAGGTGGTTCAGGATGTATAGGTGCTCTTTCAAATTTAGTACCAGAAATATGGTCAGACCTTGTTAAATCAACAAAGGAAGAGAACTTTGATAGAGTGTATAAATTGTCTAATTTAATTCATAAATTAATGCCTTTATATGATTTAGATAGTAATTTCTCACACTTATTCAAAAGACTAATGGCGGTTAGGGGCGTAGATATTTCTCCTAAGTCAATATTTCCATATAATCAACTTTCAGATGAAGTATTTGAAAGTGGTAAGTCTATCTTAGAAAAAGTAATTAAAGAGTACGAAGAAATCAAGTAATTATGATATAATATTTCATGATTGGAGGAATCATGGAATATAAATTGCACAATCCTACTCTTAGAGTAGTAAAAATTCTTGATTTAATAAATAATTATGAAAATGGTCTTTCATTTTTAGAGATATCGACAAAATTAAAAATTCCAAAAAGCACATTAAGTCCAATATTAAAAACATTAGAGATGACTAATTTTATTGAAAAAAATGATAAGGGATGCTACATGGCATCCTTTAAGCTTTTTCAATTAGGCTTATCTTATTCAGGAAGACTAGATAGTCTTTCGATGATTAAAAAACAAATGGAGATAGTTGTTGATAAGATTGGAGAAATAGTTCAATTTGGGGTTCTTGTTGATAATATGGTTTTATATTTAGAAAAGGTAAACTCACCAGATAATATTGAGATAGTAAGTTCTGTGGGCAAGAAAATTCCAGCTATATATACGGCACTTGGAAAGGCACTTTTATCTGGATTTAGTGATGCAGAAATAATAGAAAAATTTAAAGATTATGAATTTGTAAAATATACAGAAAACTCAATAACAGATATTGATAGGCTACTTGATGAAATACATAAGGTAAGAGAAAGGGGATATGCGGTAGAAAACCAAGAATTTACCCATAACACTTCATGTGTAGCTGTGCCTATTAGAGAAGATGGGAAAATTAAGGGGGCAATGTCTGCTACCTATCCAATTTTTAGAAAAACTGAAGATACAGAAGATTTTATTTCTAAAGTTTTATTAGAACAAAAAGAAATTATAGAGGATATTATAAAGATTCAAAATTTGAAATTAGATTTTACTAACAGTGAGCAATAGAGGTAGATTATGAAATTGTTTTTTATAGAAATAAAAGGCTACAAAGAAATAGCTGTTGAAATAGACTATAAATTATACCTTCTTAAAGACTTTGGATATGATTTTAAAGACATAAATGAATTAATAGATAGTGAAACAGACCTCAAAAACCTATGTTTTAAAAATCAGAAGGAAATTAAAAATGAATATAAGATTTTAAGTCCTATTGAATATCCAAAACAAGATATAATATGTATAGGAATGAATTATATAGACCATCAAGATGAAGTAGAAAAAGTATCAAAAAAAGACTTTTCCAAAGATGTAGATACTATATATTTTTCAAAAAGAGTTAATAAAATCTTAGGAAATGAAGATTTTATTCCAATAAATAGTGAAATAACAGAAAAACTAGATTATGAGATTGAGCTTGCTGTAATTATTGGAAAAGATGGGAAAAACATAAAAAAAGAAGAGGCAAGTAACTATATATTTGGTTTTTCAATTTTTAATGATTTATCAGCAAGAGATTTACAAACTAAATATAAGCAGTGGTACTATGGAAAAAGTTTTGATGGATCATCTGTAATGGGACCATGCATTCTTTTAAAGGATAAAAGCTTCGACTATAATAATCTTGACTTAAAACTTTCTATAAATAGTGAAATAAGGCAAGATAACAATACCAAGAATATGATTCTAAGTGTTGATGAAATTATAGAAGACTTGTCCAAAGCCATGACACTTAAAAAGGGAACAATAATAGCTACGGGAACTCCATCGGGAGTTGGCATGGCTTTAAATCCTCCAATATTTCTTCAAAGTGGAGATATGCTAGAACTTGAGATAGAAAAGATAGGGGTCTTAAAAAATACAATTAGATAATATATTAATTATTATATGCCAGGGTTTTATAAACTTTGGTATTTTTTATTTGTATCCAAATCATATATAGGAGTTTTATTTGCAAATTTTATTTATTTAAATCTCTGTTATAATGTAGTAAGGAGGTTTTTATGGATAACAAATTTTTAATTATAGATGGAAGTTCGCTTTTTTTTAGGGCATTTTATGCTCTGCCACTTTTAAAAACTAAGAGGGGTCTTTATACTAACGCAATCTATGGCTTTGTAATGATGGTTGAAAATGCAATTGAAAAGATAAAACCGACTCATGTTGCTGTTTGCTTCGACATGAAGGGCAAAACTTTTAGATCCGAAATATATAAAGATTACAAGGGCACAAGGCAAAAAACTCCAAACGAACTTGAACAACAATGGCCTTTAGTTCGCGATATTTTAAATTACATGAATATTAAAATTTTGGAATCACCTGTTTACGAGGCGGATGATATTGCAGGGACTCTTTCTAAACTTGCGTCAGAAGAAAATTTTGAAACCTATTTACTCACTGGCGACAAGGACTATTTCCAACTAGTGAATGAAAATACAAAAGTCCTATTAACTCGCAAGGGAATTACTGAAATGGACATAATAACTGTGGAAAGCATTGAGAAGGATTATGGTATTGAGCCAATTGAATTCATAGATCTAAAAGCTTTAATGGGCGATCAGTCCGACAATATTCCAGGAATTTATGGTATTGGAGAAAAAACGGGACTAAAATTAATTCGCGAGTTTCACAACATCGAAAATCTTTACGATAATATTGAAAATGTAACAGCAAAAAAGCTTAAAGAAAAATTAATTGATGGTAAAATGTCTGCCTTTATGAGCAAAAAGTTGGGTACAATTGTAAAAAATGTGCCAATTGAAGAAAATTTAGAAGATTTAAAAAAAGTCGACTATGATTATGAAAAGCTTTCACAAATGTATCGTGAATTTGAGTTCAATTCAATGCTTGCAAGACTTCCCAAGGAATATCAAAAGGAAGAAGTGAAAGAAATCTCGGAAGATAATTTTAAATTTGAGGAAATAAAAAACCTAGATGAAGCTATAAAAAAATTCACATCAACAAGTCCTTTGCCTTTAAATTTATTACTGATGGAAAAATTTATGAAGATGTAAATCCAATTTATCTTGCAATAAAAGTTCCTGATGAAGTTGTGAATTTTATTTTATGGGATAATATTGATAAAAATAAATTAAAAGAAATCATGGAAGATGAAGACATAGAAAAACTTGGATATGAACTTAAAGAGGATATTATAATCTTAATGAGTCTTGGCATTGATATAAAAAATTATTGTCATGATGTTAAAATCGCCGAATATATTTTAAATTCTACAAAAAGTGATTATGATATAAATAAAATTTCTATGGATTATTTTAAAAAGGGATATATTGATCAAGATGATTTTTTGGGCAAGGGAGTCAAGAAAAAAACTTACTCTGAAGTGAAAAAAGAAGATCTATTTAAATATTTTGCCTTTGTGTTAAATTCAATTTACAAATTGGAAAGAGTGCAAAGGGACAAAATCGGCGAGGAAAACATGACTTCCCTATATGAAGATATGGAGCTACCTTTAGTTGAAGTTCTTGCCTCTATGGAGTATGTTGGCATAAACACTGATGAGGCAGTTTTAGATGAAATTGACGAGAAAATTTCATTAAAACTAAAGGATTTAGAAGAAAAAGTATATTGTGAAGCAGAAGAAGAGTTTAACATTAATTCTCCTAAGCAACTTGGCGTTATTTTATTTGAAAAAATGGACTTCCCAGTGATAAAAAAGACAAAAACAGGCTATTCAACTTCTGCAGATGTTCTTGAAAAGCTTCGTGGCGAGGGAGAAATTATCGACTATATTTTAGATTACAGGAAATTCTCTAAATTAAAGTCAACTTATATCGATGGTTTAAAAGCTGTTATAAACAAGAAAACTAATCGGATTCACTCAAGATTTATGCAAACAGTAACTGCAACAGGAAGAATTTCATCTACGGATCCAAATTTACAAAATATACCAATAAAAACTGAAGAGGGAAGATTAATTCGAAAGGCATTTTTGGCATCAAAGGGTTGTATGCTTGTAGATGCTGACTACTCACAAATTGAGCTTCGTGTTCTTGCGGCACTTTCTAAGGATAAAGAAATGCTTGATGCCTTCAAAGAGGGATTAGACATTCACAAAAAAACGGCATCAGAAGTATTTCATGTGGATTATGACGATGTAAATGCACTTCAAAGGTCTGAGGCAAAAGCAGTAAACTTTGGAATAGTCTATGGAATTTCTGATTATGGCCTTTCACAAAACTTAAATATACCAAGAAAAGCAGCAAAGGAATACATTGACAATTATCTTGGACATTTTGTTGGAATAAAAAATTATATGTCAGAAGAAATTGAAGAAGGAAAGAAAAAGGGTTATGTAGAGACGATTTTTAACAGAAGGAGATACATTCCTGAGCTTAAGGCAAAGAATTTTAATATAAGAAGTTTTGGAGAAAGAATTGCACTTAACACGCCAATACAAGGTTCAGCTGCTGACATAATAAAAATTGCCATGGTAAAAGTTTATAATGAATTAAAGAAGAGAAACTTAAAATCAAAATTGATAATTCAAATTCACGACGAGCTTGTAGTTGATGCAGCAGAGGGCGAAGTTGAAGAAGTTAAAAAAATAATGAAGGATTTAATGGAAAATTCTGTGGACTTGAATGTAAAACTTTCTGTGGATATGAATACAGGTGAAAATCTTTATGAATCAAAATAAAGTAATTGGACTCACAGGTTCTATTGCAACGGGAAAGTCTCAAGTTTCTAGATTTTTAAAGAATAAAGGAATAAAAGTTGTTGACGCAGATTTAATTGCAAGAGATGTGGCAAATTTTGAATTTGTAAAAAATAAGATTAAAGAGGAGTTTGGAGAAGATTTATATAAAGATGGAAACCTTGACAGAAAAAAACTTGCAGAAGTAGTTTTTAAAAATGGAAAAGCAAGGGAAAAGTTAAATCAAATCATGCATCCAGAAATTTATAAAGAGATAAAAAGACAAATTGAAGACTCAGATGAACTTGTATTTGTCGACATACCCCTGTTTTTTGAAAACGAAGATTTGAACAAAAAATATGGACTGAATTTCGATGAAATTTGGCTTGTCTATGTTGACAGAGCTACACAAATAAAAAGACTAATGAAAAGGGACGACATTTCAAGAGAATATGCAAAAGAGAAAATAAATTCACAGCTTTCAGTTGAAGAAAAAAAAGAAAAAGCAGATGTAATAATCGACAATAGAACAACATTAGATGAAACTTTTGCACAAGTAGATAGTAAATTAAAGAAGATGTGTTAAATTTAGCACATCTTCAAAGTTTTTAATTTAATGAAAAATTTACAAATCACAAAAATGACTTTACATTTAATAAATTCTTTGTTAAGATATAACTTGTTCTAGGGGTATAGTTCAGTTGGTAGAACATTGGTCTCCAAAACCAAGTGCCGTGGGTTCGAGTCCTGCTACCCCTGCCATTAATATTTAGCTGTACATTACCGTAACGGTTCAAACTAGCCATTCTTTCGAGAATGGCTTTTTTATTTCATCCCTATTTGACCATAATAACCTTGTTTTTTGATAAAATCCCACTTTTTATAGCACCTGTGAAAGGGCTTTAAATAGAATTTATTTTTTAATTTAAGTACATATTAATTGTGATTATATTTGTAAATGGTATTATTGTGTATTATTTTTATTAAAATGCAGTTGTTACGCAGATGATTGTAGCTTTTTAAAGATTTTTTTGATTAGAAGAGTCTAAAGCATTCTTCTTAAAAAAAAATTATAACTATGATATAATTATATATTATGAATTGGAGGTCAACATGAAAGAAAAATTACTTGAAATCAAAGATGAATCCATGAAACTTTTAACTAAAGCTAATACAATTAAAGAAATAGATGAACTTAAAGTTAAATATTTAGGAAAGAAGGGCGAACTTACTCAAATCTTAAAGGGGATGAAGGACCTTTCAAAGGAAGAAAGACCTATTATGGGAGCTCTTGCCAATGAAGTACGTGAAGATATTGAAAGGTCAATTGAGAAAAAAAAGGCTGAAATTAATGATAAGATTTTGGAAAAGAAACTTCACGATGAGAGAATTGATGTTACTTTAAAAACTGATGATATTTTCTTGGGACATAGACATCCTTTGAAGAAAACTCTTGAGGATCTTGAAGATTTATTTACTCATATGGGCTTTACTGTTTACGATGGTCCTGAAATCGAAACTGTGAAAAACAACTTTGATCTTTTAAATGCTCCTAAAGATCACCCTTCAAGAGATATGTCTGATACTTTTTATTTTGACGAAAATACAATTCTTAGATCGCAAACATCTCCTGTTCAAATAAGGGCAATGAAGGAACATGGTGCTCCAATTCGCATGATATGTTCTGGTAGAGTTTTTAGATCTGATGAAGTTGATGCTACTCATTCACCAATGTTCCATCAACTTGAAGGTCTTGTTGTTGATGAAAAAATTTCTGTTGCAAATTTAATTGATACTTTAAACTATTTTGTAAAATCTTTCTTTGGCGAAGATATGAGTACTAGATTTAGACCACATTATTTCCCATTTACTGAGCCAAGCCTTGAAGTGGATACAACTTGTCCAAACTGTGGAGGCAAGGGTTGCAAGTCTTGCAATTATACTGGATGGAGCATGGAACTTTTAGGATGTGGCATGGTTCACCCAAATGTTCTTAAAAATTGTGGGATTGACCCTGAAAAATATTCTGGTTTTGCCTTTGGTATGGGAATTGATAGAATTGCAATGGTAAGATATAAAATTACAGATATTAGAATGATGTTTGAAAACAACAAGAAGTTCTTGGAACAATTTTAAGGAGATAGAAATGTTATTACCGATTAAATGGCTTAAAGATTATGTTGATTTCGATTTTGATGTAAAAAAACTTGCAGATGGACTTTCCAATTCTGGATCTCATGTTGAATCAATTATCATCCCGTCACAAGGTTTAGATAAAATTGTAGTTGGACAAATTGAAAAAATTGAAAAACACCCAGATGCAGATAAACTTGTTATTTGCACTGTAAATGTTGGCGATGAAGTTTTACAAATTGTAACTGGTGCACCAAATGTTTTTGAAGGGGCAATAGTTCCCGTTGCACTTCACGGCTCAAGTGTTGCTGGTGGAGTTAAGATAAAAAGGGGAAAACTCAGAGGGGTTGAATCCAATGGAATGCTTTGTTCTCTAGAAGAACTTGGTTTTGAAAATTCAGTTATACCTAAGGAAGCAAGAAATGGGATTTTTATTTTTCCTGAAGGCACTGAAATTGGAAAATCTGCTTTGGAAACTCTTTTTATGGATAATGAAATTCTTGAGCTTGAGATCACACCAAATAGACCAGATTGTTTAAGTATAATGGGAATGGCTGTGGAAACTGCGGCATCCTTTGATCTAAAAACTAAACATAATGATGTAAATATAAAGAACGAAGTTGGAGATTTTTCTGAAAACTTTGACGATATAATTATTGAAACTGAAAATTGTAAGAGGTATTATTCAAAAATTCTTAAAAATATAAAGATTGGACCATCCCCACTTTGGATGCAGGCATATCTTATGCAAGCAGGAGTTAGACCAATTTCAAATATTGTCGATTTAACAAACTTTGTAATGTTAGAATACGGTCAACCTCTTCATGCCTTTGACTTAGATACATTAAAAAACAAAAAAATTGTAGTTAGAATGGCAAAAGATGGCGAAGAAACTGTAACCCTTGATGGCGAAACTAGAAAACTTACTAGCGACGATATTTTAATTACTGATGGCAGTGAAATTATTGGTCTTGCTGGAGTAATGGGTGGTCTAGATTCTGAAATTACAGAAAAAACTGTAAATGTGCTTTTAGAAGGTGCAAATTTTAATAAAGAAAACATTAGAAAGACTTCAAGAAGACTTAATTTAAGAAGTGAGGCTTCCTCAAGATTTGAAAAGGGAATTGATGTAAATCTTGCAAAAACGGCTGTTGGCAGAGTTTGTGAACTTGCAGAAATGTTAGGGATTGCTGAAGTTGTTGGAGGAAGTAAAGATGTTGGCTCTTTTTCAAAAGAAGAAAGGGAAATAAAACTCAGAAAAGAAAAGGTTAATGATTTAATTGGCGTAGATTTTAGCATGGATGAAATTTCAAATATTTTAAACAGACTTGAAATTGAAACTGATGTTAAAGATGATTATTTAATTGCAAAAATACCGAGCGTAAGACTTGACCTTGAAATTGAAGAAGATTTAATAGAAGAAATCGCAAGAATTTACGGTTACCACAATGTTAAACCTCAAAAATTAAGAGGAACATTAACTGTTGGAAGAAAGCCTAAATTTAGAAATGTGGAAGATAGACTTAAAAACCTTTTAATTGGTCTTGGATATTCCGAATTTATGACTTATTCCTTTGTTAGCCCATCTTCCTATAAAAAATCAAATTACGATGAAGATGAAAAGAATATTATAAAAATTTTAAACCCACTTGGAGAAGATTATTCAATCATGAGGACTACTATAGTACCTTCAATGATAGAGGCTCTTGCTAAAAATTATGCCAGAGGAAATGAAAATGTCGGTGGATTTGAAATTGGAAATACATTTTTTCCAACAGATGATGAACTTCCAGCTGAAAAGTTAAAACTTACAATGGGATTTTATGATTTAGGAGATTTTTATTACTTAAAGGAATCCATTGAAAAGATTTTATGGTATCTTGGGATAAATGAACTTGAAGTTAAAAGAAAAAAAGTGAGTTTCCTACATCCAGGAAGAAGTGCTGAATTTATTTTAAAGGGAGAAAGTCTTGGAGTATTTGGAGAGGTTCATCCAAAAGTTCTTGAAAATTATGGTTTGAAGAAAAAAGCCTATGTTGCTGAACTTGATTTTGATAAAATTGTTGAAAACACAATTGACAATTACATTTATAAAGAACTTCCAAAGTATCCAACTATGAAGAGAGATTTTGCTTTTGTAATGGATAGAGATGTTGATTCAGTTGAACTTGAAAAAATTTCCAGAAAACATGGTAAAGATCTCTTGGTATCCTTTAAGGTATTTGATATTTATGAAGGCAAAAATATAGAAGCTGGAAAGAAGTCTGTGGCTTTTTCACTTGTATTTAGAGCAGCAGATAGAACTTTAGAAGACAGCGAAGTTACAGAAATTTGTGAAAAAATAGTTGCTGAAATTGAAAGTGAAATTAAGGCTAAATTAAGATCCTAAGGAGGCTATTATGTCCGATGCAAAAAGAATCGAAGTTACAATTGACGGCATGAAATTTATTGTCATGGGAAGTGACAACGAAAAGTATGTTAAGGACCTTGCAGCAGATCTTGATGAAAAAATCAAAGAAACTGCGAAAAGTAATTATAAATTAAATCAAGTGCAGACTCTTGTGCTCTGTGCCTTAAATATTTTAGATGATTTGGAAAAAATGAAATCTGACAAAATGGATTTGGCGAGCATGGATGATGATAAGAGAGAAATCATCGAAAAAATGGAAGAAATTAAAGATTTAAAAAAACAACTTTCAATTTTTGAAGAAGAAAATAAAAAGGTTAATAAAAGTTTTAGAGAGCTTCAACAAAAATCTCTTGATGTAGAGGACAGAAATAGAAAGGTAAATAGAGATCTTCTTGAAAAAAATAAAGAAATTCTAGATTTAAAAGAAGAAATAAATAAACTTGAAGGAAACATTTCATCATTAGAAGAAAAAAACAATAGTGCATCGAGAAGAATAATTGATTTAACAAGAGAACTGGAAAATCTTTATGAAGAAAAATAAATATGAATTACTAGCACCTGCTGGTGATATGGCTTGTCTAAAGGCAGCTGTATCGGCAGGTGCTAATGCTGTTTATTTGGGTTATGATGAATTTTCTGCAAGGGCAAAGGCAAAAAATTTTAACAAAGAAGAATTAATTGAAGCAATAAACTACGCTCATCTTAGAAATGTAAAAATTTATGTTACTTTTAACATTTTAATTGCGGATTTTGAAGTAAAAAGAGCTATGGAAAGTGTGAAGATGTTATACGATATCGGTGTAGATGCGTTAATCTTACAAGATATTGGTATTGCAAGTGAAATACGTAAAAATTTTCCGGATTTTGAAGTTCATGCATCAACACAAATGGCTGTAAATAATTTTTATGGTGCAAAACTTTTAAAAAATATGGGATTTTCAAGAGTTGTACTTGCTCGTGAAACTCCAATTTT
Source organism: Peptoniphilus grossensis (assembly GCF_001940285.1). NCBI lineage: Bacteria > Bacillati > Bacillota > Tissierellia > Tissierellales > Peptoniphilaceae > Peptoniphilus > Peptoniphilus grossensis. The sequence goes on along the minus strand of NZ_MJIH01000001.1, from coordinate 606,641 downwards.
TGAGCTTGAAAAAATAAAAGAGTTAGATATAGAAGTAGAAACTTTTATTCATGGAGCACTTTGCGTTTCTTATTCAGGCGAATGTTTAATGTCATCTATGATTGGTGGCAAATCTGGAAATCGTGGCGAATGCGCTCAAGCTTGTAGAAAGTCCTATGAAATTTTAGATTTTAATGGAAACATAATTGGCAAAAGACTTTATTATATTTCGCCAAAGGATCTAAATACACTAGATGATGTTGCAAAAATTATAAAATCTGGTGGATATTCACTAAAAATCGAAGGGCGAATGAAAAATTCAGAGTATGTTTACACTGTTGTTTCGTCATACAAAAAATCTTTGGAGAACAAATTAACTTTGGAGGACAGAAAAGACACAGAACAAGTTTTTAATAGAGGATTTACCAAGGGACTTTTTAATGGCGACTTTGGAAATAATTTTATTTCATCAGACAGACCTGACAACAGGGGTGTGGAAGTTGGGAAAGTAATTGAGGTAACAAAAAATTTGGCAAAAGTTATTTTTGATGTGGATATTTACCAAGGAGATGGAATTGAATTTTTGTCCAATAAGGGAAGATTTGGAATGAGATCGGTAAAACTTTATACTGCCAAAATTCCTCACGAAATAAGTTTATCTAAAACTCCAATTTTAAATTCCAAAATAAATAGAACTTACTCGAAAAGATTATATGGAAAAGTCGATGAAAAAATTGAGAATTCTAATTACAAAAGAGATTTAGATGTGAATTTAAAGATAAAAATTGGAGAAAAGCCGACTATTAAGGTTAGATCAGGAGATCACAGGGCATTTTACGAGCTAGATAAAATTGTTGAAATTGCAAAAAAATCTGGGCTTAATAGAGAAAGAGTAATAGAAAATATTTCAAAGACTGGCGACAGCATTTTCAAAGTGAAAAACATTTCTATGGACTTAGACGAAAATGCTTTTCTTTCAATTTCTGCCATTAACGAACTTAGAAGAGAAGTAATTGGAATCTTAGAAAGCAAAATTTTAAAAGATTCCATAAATAGAGTTGAAATACAATATAACTTAGAAAATAAAAAAATAGAAAACAAAGATAAAAAAAGTAAAATTAAAATTTTCTTCAATAAGTTTAAGAATTTAGAAAAGTCTAATTTAGAAAATATTGACGAAATAATAATTAGAGCAAAAGATCTCAAAAAGTTTAGCGAAAAATACAATAAAGAAGTTTCAATATATCTCGATAAATTTTATTCTTACAATGAGCTTGAAAACTTAAGAGAATATCTTTTAAAAATCGATAATGTAAAGGGAATTTGGATAAATAATCTCTCCGAGTACTATATTTTTAAGGACGACGACATAAAAATAAATGGAGATATTGGACTAAATGTATTTAATAAACTATCGTTAGACTTTTTTGATAACTTGGGCTTTAATTCAATTACACTATCTCCAGAATTAAATAGTGGACAAATTCAAAAAATTATTGCCCTTTCTGATGCGGAGATAAATGTGATTTCCTACGGACGAGTGCCAGTTATGACTATGAAGCACTGTCCCTTCTCAATTATAAAAAATTGCGTTGACGAGAGAAATTGTCCAAGTTGTAAATTCAAAAATTATTTATTAAGAGACGAGAAATTAGTGGACTTTGAAGTGTTGAGACAGAATACTTTTACAGAAATTTTTAACTCTTATCCAATTTTATTAGACGCTTATGTAAAAAAACTTGTTGAAAACAATATAAGCCTGCTCCTCTTGGCAGATGAGTTCACAGACGAAGTAGTTGAACTTTATAAAAATTATGAAGAAGAAAACTTTAAAAGGATAAAAGAGAAAATAGAAGACAAGTACCGACAAGTAACTAAAGGACACATAAATAGGGGGATTGTCAGTGGATAATTCTTTTAATAGAGCATCTAAAACTTTGGAGTTTAACAAAGTTTTAGATGAACTTAAAAAACTTGCTAGTGCAAGTATTACAAATGAATATATCGAAGGTGTGGAAATTTCTACGGATTTTCACGAAGTAAAGGAGAGGCTAAATGAAACTAACGAGGCTCTTAAATTAACTTTGGCAAAGGGAGAACCGCAGCTTTTTGGAATTGTAAACATAAAAGAGATTATAAAGCGTGTTGAAATTGGTGGGGCTCTTTCTGCTGAGGCACTTTTAAAGGTTTCGGACTTTTTAAGAGTGTCAAGGGGATTGAAGACTTATCTTAAGAAGGATTCAAATAGCGGAGAAGAAATAAGCTTAAATTACATCGACAAATTAATCGAAGATTTGTACACAGAAAAAAGCCTCGAAGATGAAATAAATTCAAAAATTATTTCTGAAGAAGAAATTGCCGACGACGCTTCTCGTGAATTGCTTAGAATTAGAAGAGGTATTGTAGCAAAAAAGGATTCTATAAAAAATAAATTAAATGGAATTTTAAGTTCTCACGCAGATTTTTTGCAAGATGCACTTGTTACTCTTCGTGATGGAAGATATGTTGTACCAGTAAAAATAGAAAATAAATCTAGAGTAAAAGGTCTAGTTCACGACATATCTGGCAGTGGTCAAACTGCATACATTGAGCCAATGGCAGTTGTTGATGCAAATAATGAACTTAAAGAACTCTATGTAAAAGAAAATATAGAAATCGAAAAAATACTTAGAGAATTATCGGAATTAGTTGCAAAATCTGCCGAAGAGATTAAATCTAATCAGAGTAAACTAATTGAGTTAGATTTTATTTTTGCAAAGGCAAAACTTGCCATAAATTATCGGGCAAATATGCCAAAGCTAAATAACCAAGGAAGAATTAATTTAGTAAGTGCCTATCATCCTTTCTTAGACAGGAAAGTTGCAGTTCCCATTGACATAAACCTTGGAATTGACTTTTCCTCTCTAATTATTACAGGACCTAACACTGGAGGTAAGACTGTCAGCTTAAAGACAGTTGGACTTCTCTCGCTTATGACGCAGTATGGGCTTTTAATTCCAGCAGAAGAATCCTCTGAAATTGCAATTTTTGAAAAAGTTTTTGCAGATATTGGAGATGAACAGTCAATAGAACAGTCACTATCAACTTTTTCATCTCACATGGTAAATATCGTTTATATTTTAAAAAATGTTACGAAAAATTCCCTTGTCCTATTTGACGAATTGGGCGCAGGAACTGATCCAACAGAAGGTGCGGCACTTGCTAGGGCAATAATGGAGTTTATGTTAGAGAAAAACATTAGATGCATTTCTACAACTCACTATAATCAGTTGAAAATTTATGCACTTACAACAAAGGGAGTTGCCAATGCAAGTATGGAGTTTGATGTTGATAGTCTTTCTCCAACCTATAGACTTTTAATTGGTATTCCTGGCAAGTCCAATGCCTTTGAAATTTCACGAAGACTTGGACTTCCAGATGAAATTATAGATAAGTCGAAAAAACTTTTAAGTTCAGAGAATGTTGAATTTGAAAGCGTCCTAGAGTCAATTGACAAAGACAGAACTAAAATTAGAGAATATAAGGAAGAGCTTGAGAGAGAAAGGACTAAATTAGAAAAGGAAAACAAAAGATTAGAATCTAAGATTAAAAACCTAGAGGATCAAAGGGAAAAGATCCTAGAAAGATCTCGTGAAGAAGCAAAAAGACTGCTTCTAAATGCAAAAGAAAACGTAGATATAATTTTATCTGAAATAAATGAAGTTAGAGACAATATTAGCTCTGAAAATTCAAAGAGAATTCAAGAGGCACAAGATCTTTTGCGTGAAAGTTTAAAAAATTCTAGAAATAACTCTGAAATTGAAATAAAAAAAGCAGCCAACCCTATTAGAGAAATAAAAGTTGGCGATAAAGTTAGGACATCTCTCGGAAATATAGCCACAGTAGTTGAACTTCCTGATAACAAAGGCAATGTATTAGTTCAGTCTGGAATTATGAAAATGAAAATGCCTAAGGAAAGTTTAACTAGAATAGATGTGCAAGAAGATACAACTAAGCACAACACTAGAAAAATACTTAAAAATAAAGCCACAAATATTAATAGTGAAATAGACATTAGGGGCAGAAATTTTGAAGATGCAAGAGATATTGTGGATAAATATTTAGATGACGCCTATCTTTCTGGATTAAAATCAGTTAGAATAATTCATGGAAAGGGTACAGGCGTCCTTCGACAAAAATTGCGAGAACATTTTAGAAATATAAAGACTGTTAAATCTTTTAAAGATGCAGAGTACAATGAAGGTGGCGACGGAGTCACTGTGGTAACATTAAAATAAGGAGTTGCGATGATAAATTTTAGAGAAGAAATAATAAAAATACTTGATGAAAAAATCGAAAGTTTAGAGCCAAAGGAAATCGACAAAATGATAGAAGTGCCACCAAATTATGAACTTGGCGACTTTGCTTTCCCAGTTTTTAGTTTGGCAAAAATTTACAGAAAAAACCCTGCTTTGATTGCAGAAGAACTTGCAGGAGAAATTAATTCAAAGTATTTTGAAAAGGTTGAAAACAAAAATGCTTACTTAAACTTTTACATCAACAAAAGCATTTTAACTGAAGAAATTTTAAAAGAAAGTGTTGAAAAAAGAGAAGATTTTGGCAAAGAAAATTACGGAGAAAATAAAAACGTAGTTGTGGAATATTCTTCTACAAATATTGCCAAGCCTTTTCACATCGGACATATTAGATCTACTGTAATAGGCGATTCGCTAAAGAGAATTTACAAATTTTTAGGCTTTAATACTATTGCCATAAATCACTTAGGCGATTATGGAACTCAATTTGGAATGTTAATCTATGCATATAAAACATGGGGGAGCAAGGAAGCAATTGAAAAGGATCCAATTAACGAACTCTTAAAATTATATGTAAAAGTAAATGCAGTTTGTGAAGAAGACCAAGAAGTCAAAGACGAATGTAGATATTGGTTTAAAGAACTTGAGAATGGAAATGAAGAAGCTGTAGAAATCTGGAAATGGTTTAAAGAGGTTTCCCTCAAAGAATTTAATAGGGTTTATGATATGCTCGACATTCAGTTTGATTCTTACAATGGAGAATCCTTCTATTCAGACAAAATGCCTGCATTAATAGAAGAATTGCGCGAAAGAAATGTGCTTGAAGAATCAGAAGGTGCTGAAGTTATTAACTTAGATGAATATAATCTTCCGCCAGCAATAGTTGTAAAAAGTGATGGAACGACAATTTATTTTACAAGAGATTTAGCAGCGGCAAAATATAGACACGAAAATTACAAACCTTACAAAAATATCTATGTAGTTGGAAGTCAACAAAGTCTTCACTTTAAACAGCTTAAAGCTGCACTAAAAAAAGCAGGTTTCGATTGGTATGACGAGATAATTCACGTTCCTTTTGGAATGGTTTCACTTGAGGACGGAACACTCTCCACGAGAAGAGGAAAGGTAGTTTATCTTGAAGATGTTTTAAACAAAGCTACGGATAAAGTTCGTGAAATTTTAAATGATAGAGAAAAAGAACAAAATCAAAAGATAGAAAATAAAGAAGAACTTGCACAAACAGTTGGAATAGGTGCAATTAAATTTCAAGAATTATTCAATGGAAGAATTAAGGATTACACATTTAATTGGGATAAAACCTTATCCTTTGAAGGCGAAACTGGTCCCTATGTACAATATGTTCACGCTAGGATTTGTTCATTATTAAAGAAGGGCAACTTCGACATAAATAATGAAATAGACGCAACTCTTCTAACAGAAGAAAGCGAAATAAATATAATTAGAAGTCTTTACAATTTCACTAATATAGTAGAAGATGCTTGTGAAAAATGCGAGCCATATTTTATAACAAGATACACAGTTGAACTTGCAAAGAACTTCAACAAATTTTATAATCAAACACAAATTCTAGTCGATGATGAAAAATTAAAGGACACAAGACTTTTACTTTGTTACACAGTTAAAAATGTAATAGCAACAGGACTATATCTTCTTGGAATAAAAGCACCAGAAAAGATGTGATTAAATGAATTTTTTTGAAGATTTAAAATTAGTTTACACAAAGGCAATTAAAGACACCTTTGTAAAAATAAAAGCTTCGCCAATAATTTTAATACTTCCATTTATCTATGGAATTATTTATGCAATAGGATTATTTTTAATTGGGAATTTACTTGCACAAACTATAGGTGGACTAGTGGGCTTTGTAATTCCACTATTGACATCCTTAATTTTATCGAGTTACTTTTCAATATTGAGTGATTTAATTTATTATAACAGAATAAGTTTTAGGAATTTTAAAAACACCTTTATGGCATACTTTGCATCAATTTACTCAATATATTTTATATTGATGATAATATCCTTTTTACTTCCAGCTTTTGGAAGAAATCAAGGCATTTATTTAATAGTATCTGCTGCGATAACTATTGCGTTAAATCCAATAGCAGAGTCCATCTATATAAGTGGAGATTATTACACAAGCGCCTACATTAATTCCTTTGAATTTATTAAAGAAAATTTAATTCTTTGGACACTTCCATATTTAATATATTTAGTAATTCTTAACATGTTTGGATTTGATTTTTTCTTAATGATTACATCAAATAGTATAGTAGATATTCCTCTTGGAGAAAATCTTATAAATGGACTTAATTATTTAAATCCTTTGGATCCTTACAATTTAAAAATTCTACTTGCAAGCATAATAACAGCAGTTTATGCAGTATTTAGAGGTAATTTATATAGAATTTTAAAGGGCTCAACTAGGAGAAAAAGAGCTTACATGGGAGAACTTTAATGGAAAATCTTTTTAGAAAAGAAATAAAGGAAAAATTAAAAAATATAGTTTTTATAGAACTAAAAAAAGAATACCAACTGGGAGAATTAAAACTTCCCGTTGGTTTCTCTTTACCCATAAAACTAGATTATATTATAGAAGGAATAAAGGGTAAAGAATTAGAAGAAAAGATAAATTTAGAAAAAATTGTAGAAGCGATGATTTATCTCTTTGGAATAGATCCTGAATTTAAGTATAATAAAAAATATAAAGAAATACTAAAAAAATTAAATATAAATCTAAAAAATTATGCAATGCACAAAGCATTTATAAATCAAGAAAAAAGCCCTTTGGATTCTTACATCTTTTTAAGAGGATGTGAAGAATTAATTGGCAAAGATGTAGACATAATTTTTAAAAAAGCAAATATTTTAGAATCACTTTATAATAAAAACAAAGAAGAACCTGAAAAAAGTGAAAAACTAATAAATATAATTATAAAAAAGTATAATGAAGTTTTAAATTTAGATGAAAAGTACAGCCTTGCCTATTATAGGCTTGCATATATCAATCTAGCATTACAAAAATATATAAAGGCAAATATGTACTTTGAAAAATTTATAAATTTATCAGATAACGAAGAATTAAAAGACGAAGTCAGAAAAGAAATAGAAATAATAAGAGACTATGTAAATTTTGACTCAGCAAAAACCTACTTGTCCTATGGCGAATACAACAAAGCACTAAACTTATTAAAAGACATTTCTCAAAATTTTAATAAAGATGAAAGCTTTTATTATGTATTTGCAATAACATTTTATAACTTAGGTGACCTAGAAAGAGCAGAAGAGTATGCAAGACTATCAGTTGATAAAAAAGTATTAGAAGAAAATATAAACTTACTATCAACACTTTATGCAACGGAAAATAAATTTGATGAAGCAATAGAAATTTTAAAAATGGGACTTTTAGAAAAAGAAAACAGTTATCCACTAAATTATAATTTGGGAATAATATATTTGAACAAAAAAGAAAGTGGAAAAGGAATAGAATATTTAGAAAAAGCCAACAAATTAAATCCTAACAAAGAATTAGAAAAATTCATAAAAAACTTAAAAGAAAGTATTGACACTAAATAAAAACCATTGTATACTATACAAGTTGTCTTATGAGGCAGCCTTCTTAAAAACCAAGTAAAATAATTAAAAAAATTGTAAAATTTGCTTGACAAAGATTTTTTAAGAAGTTATAATAAATAAGCTACTTCAAAAGAGTAGCAAGAAACATGATAATTAAATAGTGTGAAGATAAAAGATTCATAAAGAATCAAGATTCGTAAAAGAATCACAAAGCAAACCAGAAATTCGTTTAGTTGAAAAAACAAATGAGTCATACAAATTTTAATTGAGAGTTTGATCCTGGCTCAGGACGAACGCTGGCGGCGCGCTTAACACATGCAAGTCGAGCGATGAAATTTTAGCAACTTCCTTCGGGAAGAAGCAAAAATGGATTAGCGGCGGACGGGTGAGTAACACGTGAGTAACCTACCTTAGACATTGGGATAGCCTCGGGAAACTGGGATTAATACCAAATAAAATCATAGAAGCACATGCAACAATGATCAAAACTCCGGTGGTCTAAGATGGACTCGCGTCCCATTAGCTAGTTGGTAAGGTAAAGGCTTACCAAGGCGACGATGGGTAGCCGGCCTGAGAGGGTGAACGGCCACATTGGAACTGAGAAACGGTCCAAACTCCTACGGGAGGCAGCAGTGGGGAATATTGCACAATGGAGGGAACTCTGATGCAGCGACGCCGCGTGAACGAAGAAGGCTTTCGAGTCGTAAAGTTCTTTTATATGGGAAGATAATGACGGTACCATAAGAAAAAGCCCCGGCTAACTACGTGCCAGCAGCCGCGGTAATACGTAGGGGGCTAGCGTTGTCCGGAATCACTGGGCGTAAAGGGTTCGCAGGCGGAAATGCAAGTCAGGTGTAAAAGGCAGTAGCTTAACTACTGTAAGCATTTGAAACTGCATATCTTGAGAAGAGTAGAGGTAAGTGGAATTTTTAGTGTAGCGGTGAAATGCGTAGATATTAAAAAGAATACCGGTGGCGAAGGCGACTTACTGGGCTCATTCTGACGCTGAGGAACGAAAGCGTGGGTAGCAAACAGGATTAGATACCCTGGTAGTCCACGCTGTAAACGATGAGTGCTAGGTGTCGGCAGAAGTCGGTGCCGCAGTTAACACAATAAGCACTCCGCCTGGGGAGTACGTGCGCAAGCATGAAACTCAAAGGAATTGACGGGGACCCGCACAAGCAGCGGAGCATGTGGTTTAATTCGAAGCAACGCGAAGAACCTTACCAGGGCTTGACATACTGAGGACAAGTATAGAGATATACCGTCTTCTTCGGAAGCCTCAATACAGGTGGTGCATGGTTGTCGTCAGCTCGTGTCGTGAGATGTTGGGTTAAGTCCCGCAACGAGCGCAACCCTTATCTTTAGTTGCCAGCATTTAGGATGGGGACTCTAAAGAGACTGCCGATGACAAATCGGAGGAAGGTGGGGATGACGTCAAATCATCATGCCCTATATGTCCTGGGCTACACACGTGCTACAATGGGAGGTACAAAGGGAAGCGAAATAGAGATATTAAGCAAACCTCAAAAAGCCTCTCTCAGTTCGGATTGTACTCTGCAACTCGAGTACATGAAGATGGAGTTGCTAGTAATCGCAGATCAGAATGCTGCGGTGAATGCGTTCCCGGGTCTTGTACACACCGCCCGTCACACCATGGGAGCTTGTAATACCCGAAGCCTGTGAGCAAACCGCAAGGGAGCAGCAGTCGAAGGTAGGATAAGTGACTGGGGTGAAGTCGTAACAAGGTAGCCGTATCGGAAGGTGCGGCTGGATCACCTCCTTTCTAAGGAAAGAAAATCTTCACACTATTTTAATTATATATGGGGGTATAGCTCAGTTGGGAGAGCGCCTGCCTTGCAAGCAGGAGGTCAGGAGTTCGAATCTCCTTATCTCCACCAGACTAACAAAAAAGTTAGTTAAAACTTCTCGCAAAGAGAAGAGAAGCATAACAACTTAAAACTAATCAAAATTTCAAAAAAAACAATGAACTGGAAAAACAGAAATGTTTAAAACAAAGGTCAAGTTAAGAAGAGCACTAGGAGAATGCCTAGGCACCAAGAGGCGAAGAAGGACGTGACAAGCTGCGAAAAGCTACGGGTAGGAGCAAATATCCGAAGAACCGTAGATATCCGAATGGGGAAACCCACCTCGTAAGAGGTATCCCATACCCAATAAATAAGTATAGGAAGCGAACCAGGTGAACTGAAACATCTAAGTAACCTGAGGAAAAGAAAGAAAACTCGATTCCCAAAGTAGCGGCGAGCGAACAGGGAAGAGCCCAAAGTGCAGAAAGAAAAAATAGCCAGTCGAATCATCTGGGAAGAAGAACCAAAGAGGGTAAAAGTCCCGTAGACGAAAGCGAAGATATCTAGCACAAAAGAGTACCACAGAACACGAGGAATTCCGTGGGAATATGGGGGGACCACCCCCTAAGGCTAAATACTACTTGGTGACCGATAGCGAACAAGTACCGTGAGGGAAAGGTGAAAAGAACCCCGAGAGGGGAGTGAAAAAGAATCTGAAACCTAGTGTTTACAAGCAGCGAAAGTAGACAAGAACTACGATCGCGTACTTTTTGTAGAACGGGCCAGCGAGTTACGATTATTAGCAAGGTTAAACATTACAGATGTGGAGCCGAAGCGAAAGCGAGTCTAAAGAGGGCAAAAGTTAGTAGTCGTAGACCCGAAACCGTGTGATCTATCCATGGGCAGAGTGAAGTTGAAGTAAAATTCAATGGAGGCTCGAACCGGGTAGCGTTTAAAAGCTATCGGATGACCTGTGGATAGGGGTGAAAAGCCAAACGAACACGGAGATAGCTGGTTCTCCTCGAAATAGCTTTAGGGCTAGCCTCTAGATAAGTGAAAAGGGGGTAGAGCACTGAATGGTCAAGGGGCATGCATATGTTACCAAGACCTATCAAACTCCGAATACCATATCACAAACTAGGGAGTCAGACTATGTGGGATGAGCTTCATAGTCGAAAGGGAAAGAGCCCAGACCATCAGCTAAGGTCCCAAAATAATAGTTAAGTGGGAAAGGATGTGGAGTTACTGAGACAACTAGGATGTTGGCTTAGAAGCAGCCACTCATTTAAAGAGTGCGTAATAGCTCACTAGTCAAGTGACTCTGCGCCGAAGATAACCGGGGCTAAACTATATACCGAAGCTATGGAACGTCAAACGTTGGTAGAGGAGCAATGTATGAAGGAAGAAGCAAAAGGCGAAAGCCATTGTGGACAACATACAAGAGAGAATGCTGGCATGAGTAGCGAGAGGTGAGTGAGAATCTCACCCGTCGAAAACCTAAGGATTCCTGAGCAAGGCTCGTCCACTCAGGGTAAGTCGGGACCTAAGGCGAGGCTGAAAAGCGTAGTCGATGGACAACAGGTGGAAAATCCTGTACCGATACAATCGTTAAAAAGGAAGTGGGGACGCAGGAGGATAATAAGAGCGCCCAGTTGGTGAGGCGTGCAAGCGCAAAGTCTGAAAAGTAGGCAAAACCGCTTTTCGAAAAAGATGAAGCGTGATGCGGATCGAAAACAAGTAGAGAAGCTTAAGACTCCACACTGCCAAGAAAAGCCACTACAAGAGAAGTATCGCCCGTACCGCAAACCGACACAGGTAGGTGAGGAGAGAATCCTAAGACGAGCGGAAAAACCTTTGTTAAGGAACTCGGCAAAATGACCCCGTAACTTCGGGAGAAGGGGAACCCCTGTAAAAGGGGGTCGCAGTGAAAAGGCCCAAGCGACTGTTTACCAAAAACACAAGTTTCTGCTAAGTTGAAAAACGAAGTATAGGAGCTGACACCTGCCCGGTGCTGGAAGGTTAAGGGAAAGAGTAAGCGCAAGCGAAGCTTAGAACTGAAGCCCCAGTAAACGGCGGCCGTAACTATAACGGTCCTAAGGTAGCGAAATTCCTTGTCGGGTAAGTTCCGACCCGCACGAAAGGTGTAACGATTTGGGCACTGTCTCAACAAAGGATCCGGTGAAATTGTAGTAGCGGTAAAGATGCCGCTTACCCACGACAGGACGGAAAGACCCCGTGGAGCTTTACTGTAGGCTGAGATTGAATTTTGGGATTAAATGTACAGAATAGGTGGGAGGCAAAGAATAAGGTACGCCAGTATCTTAGGAGCCGCCGTTGGGATACCACTCTTTTAATGCTAGAATTCTAACCTAACCCCATGAATCTGGGGAAGGGACACTCTCAGTTGGACAGTTTGACTGGGGCGGTCGCCTCCGAAAGAGTAACGGAGGCGTTCAAAGGTTCCCTCAGCACGGATGGAAATCGTGCGAAGAGTATAAAGGCAGAAGGGAGCTTAACTGCGAGACCAACAAGTCGAGCAGATGCGAAAGCAGGACTTAGTGATCCGGTGGTACCGAGTGGAAGGGCCATCGCTCAACGGATAAAAGCTACCCCGGGGATAACAGGCTTATCTCCCCCAAGAGTCCACATCGACGGGGAGGTTTGGCACCTCGATGTCGGCTCGTCTCATCCTGGGGCTGAAGTAGGTCCCAAGGGTTGGGCTGTTCGCCCATTAAAGAGGCACGCGAGCTGGGTTCAGAACGTCGCGAGACAGTTCGGTCCCTATCCGTCGTGGGCGTAGGAAATTTGAGAGGAGCTGTCCTTAGTACGAGAGGACCGGGATGGACAAACCGCTGGTGAACCAGTTGTACTGCCAAGTGCATAGCTGGGAAGCTAAGTTTGGAAGGGATAAGAGCTGAAGGCATCTAAGCACGAAGCCCCCCTCGAGATGAGATTTCCCTCGAAAGATAAGACCCCTTGAAGAAAACGAGGTAGATAGGCTCAAGGTGTAAGTGTAGCAATACATTAAGCTAGCGAGTACTAATAGGTCGAAGACTTGACCAAAAAGGAAAGGCGATTAGTTTTAAGGAATCTGGTGAGAATAGGACAATGGACACACCTGTAACCATGCCGAACACAGAAGTTAAGCATTAGTCCGCTGATGGTACTTGGTTGGCAACGACCTGGGAGAGTAAGTTATCGCCAGAAAGGGACAAAAGTCCCAATAGTCTTAGGTAGCTCAATGGTGGAGCAACCGGCTGTTAACCGGTAGGCTGTGGGTTCGAGTCCCACCCTGAGAGCCAGTAAAAAAGATAAGCCGGGGTGGCGGAACTGGCAGACGCACAGGACTTAAAATCCTGCGGTGGTAAAACACCGTATCGGTTCGATTCCGATTCTCGGCACCAAAAAGAAGAATAGTAGCCGGGTAAAAAATGACGCGGGATGGAGCAGTCTGGTAGCTCGTCGGGCTCATAACCCGAAGGCCGGAGGTTCAAATCCTTCTCCCGCTACCAAATTAAATAAGGCCCTGTGGTCAAGCGGTTAAGACACCACCCTTTCACGGTGGTATCCCGAGTTCGATTCTCGGCAGGGTCACCAGATGGACGCATAGCTCAGTTGGGAGAGCATCTGCCTTACAAGCAGGGGGTCATAGGTTCGAGCCCTATTGTGTCCACCAAAATGGCCTGGTAGTTCAGTTGGTTAGAATGCCAGCCTGTCACGCTGGAGGTCGTCGGTTCGAGCCCGATCCAGGTCGCCAATATAGTATAAATATATTATGTAAGCAAGAGATGCTGGTGTAGCTCAATTGGTAGAGCAACTGACTTGTAATCAGTAGGTTAGGGGTTCAAGTCCTCCCACCAGCTCCAAAAGACTTGTAGGGGATTTCATGGAGGAGTTCCCGAGTTGGCCAAAGGGGACGGACTGTAAATCCGTTAGCTTAGCTTTCAGTGGTTCAAATCCACTCTCCTCCACCAATAAAACTAAAAATCCTATGCGGATGTGGCTCAGTGGTAGAGCATCGCCTTGCCAAGGCGAGGGTCGCGAGTTCGAATCTCGTCATCCGCTCCATTTTTTATATTATCCTTAGCTCAGTTGGACATAACATCTAGCTACGAGTTTATAATGGTGTAATTATTTATGATATGAGATTATATAATTAAATATAAATTTTTAGTAGACCATTTGAACTACTGTAAAACGCATAAGTTTTACAAGAATTTAAGTGGTCTTTTTAGTGCATAAAAATAATTGGAATTTGAAGAAGGCGTAGTTTGTTGCACAATATTTTGATTAGTGCTAATGTTTGCAGGATCATTATTTATCTCATAAGTTTTGTAACGCCCAGATATTTTAATACTATAAATAGTTTAATGTATTAATAGTTAAATCTTGCCTTAAAAATTTCACTATGATATATTATTTTTGGAGGTTAATATGAGTAAGGATATTTATTATAACGAGATTTTAGATACATGGGTTGATGAAAATGAAGATTGTATAACCACTAATAGAAGGTATAAGGAATTATCGAAAGTAATGGATCCAATGTATGATTTTGTACTTGCCTATTCTAATTATTATAATACTAGAAGAGACTATGGTTTTGGACCAAAGTTAACGATGATTGAAGTTCATATTTTGACAGAAATTTCTGATAAACCAGGTATAACTGTAACAGAATTAGCTTTTAAGTGGAATAGAACAACTTCAGCTATATCTCAAACAGTTAGGAAACTCATGAAACAAGAACTTGTATATAGAGAAAATTCTAAAATAAATGGAAAAATATTTCATTTATATGTCACAGAAATAGGAAAAAAACTTGTTTTTAGTCATAAAAAATACGATAATATCGATATTGTAAAAACTAAGAAAAAATTAATGGAGAGTTTTTCAATTGAAGAGCTAGATGCATTTGATAGAATTTGTAAAGTTTATACTGAAATTTTAAAAAATAAAATAATTGAAGAGGAATAAGATAAAGAGCGTTTGTGTAAATATTCGCTCTTTTTTATTTACTATATTTTAAGGCTCTATAATATCTGTTGGGGAGTAAATCTCTAACAGATATTTTTATGTAAAAAAAATTGCACTTATACGCATTTAGTCCTAAACTTAAAATAACAACAAACTTTGTTAGGAGGTGCATATAAGTGCAAAATAATAATAACATGAATTTGTTGGGTTTTAAAGATGTAATTTTTGATAGTTTTTGTGAGGATAAGGAATTTGTTCACATTTATGCTTCTGTTACAAAGATGGATACTTGTCCTCACTGTGGTTCTACAAAGATTTGGGTTCATGATCATAGGATTCAAAAGATTAAGGATACTCATATTCATGGTAAGAAATGTCTTATTCATTTAAAGAAGACTAGGTATGATTGTAAGTCTTGTGGTTGTCGTTTTGAAAGAGAACTTGATTTTATTGCTAAGGGTCACACTATGACTTATAGGCTTGTTTTTGCTATTGTTGCTGAATTTAATGAACTTCATTCTAGCTCTTCTATTGCTAGTAGGTATAATGTTTCTTCTAATACTGTTTTGAGAATTTTACATTGTTTATATGTTTCAAGAGCAAAACTTTCAAGTGTATTGTGTATAGATGAGTTTAAAGGTGATAGTGGAAATATTAAGTATCAAACTTCTCTTCTTAATGGTGATAAGCACTCTGTCATTGATATTTTGCCTACTAGGGATAAGAACTTTTTGTTTAAATACTTTAAAAAAGTTCCTAACAAGGAGAGACAAGAAGTTAAGTTTTTTGTAAGTGATATGTCCAATACCTTTAAGTCTGTTAAGAATAGGTTCTTTAAAACTTCTATCCATATTGTTGATAGGTATCACTTCATAAGACAAGTTTCATGGGCTTTAGAGAATGTTAGAAAGAGGATTCAAAAAGATATTTCTTCTAAGCTTAGAAAGTATTTTAAGAGAAGTAGGAGTCTACTTACAAAACCTGCTTCTAATTTAACAACTGAACAAGCTAAAGAAGTTTCTTTAATGCTTGATTTAAACAACGATTTGAAGTTAGCATATAGGTTAAAGGAACTGTTTTACCAATATGTTCTAAGTCAACCCAATAGAGTTAGAGCATCTAAATCTTTAAGGGAATGGATAAGAAGAGCTGAAGAATCTGATTTAAAAGAATTTAAATCTTGTATCACTGCTTTTAATAACTGGTTTGATGAGATATGTAATTCTTTTGATTATCCTTGGTCTAATGGTCCACTTGAAGGTACTCATACTAAGATAAAGACTTTAAAAAGAAATTGTTTTGGTATGAAAAATTTCAATTTGTTTAGAAAGAGAATCATGTTTGCTTGTAAGTAATGATATGAAAACGGGAAAATTTTGCAAAACCCCTAGGGGTTTTGTTTGCTATACCTATTTTTAGTAATTTTTTAGTTATTTTAGTTTTGATATTCTAATAGCGCCTAAGTATTGATTTTTTAATGGAAAGAGAGACTCGAATTAACGAGTCTCCCCAATATTTGACATAGAGCCTATTTTAATTACTTAATTGTAATTTTTTATAAAAATATACTTGAATTAGTAAATTAATTAATATATAATACCTTATATAGTTAAGCAGCTTAACAATTAAAACAATTTTAAATTAGGAGGGTATATGCTAAGTAGAGATATTATTTTAAATGAAATAGACAGTATGAAAGATTATATATTTAAAACTAGAAGATATCTTCATGAAAATCCTGAACTTTCAGGAGAAGAGTTTGAAACTTCAAAATTTTTAAAAGAAGAAATAAAAAAATTAGGACTTGAAATTATAGAAGTAGAAAAAACTGGATTTTATGCAACTTTAGATACAAAAAAACCAGGAAAGACAATAGGTATTAGAGCAGACATAGACGCTCTTCCAATTAAAGAAAATGAAAGGAATTTAGCTAATAAAAAATTAGCAATCTCAAAAAATGATGGGGTAATGCATGCCTGTGGACATGATGGTCATATGACTATTTTACTTACTTGTGCGAAATTTTTTGTGAAACATAAATCTGAACTTAAGGGAAAGATAATTTTTATATTTGAAGAAGGAGAGGAACAAGGAACAGGAATAAATGCAATGATAGATGCATTAAAAAACATTGACATTGATGGTATTTATGGTACACATCTTACATCTTTTATGAATGTTGGAGAAATTTCTGTAGATCCGGGACCAGTAATGGCTGGAGCTGGCAGAGTATGGTTTGATGTAATAGGAAAAGGTGGACATGGTTCAAGACCTGATTTATCAATAAATCCTATATTTGCTGCTTCTAATATTCTAAATGGACTTACTAGTGCATGGTCAAATCAGATTGATGTTACTAAAACTGTAACATTAGGTATTGGATCAATAAATGGAGGTTCTAATTTAGCACCTAATGTAATTCCAGATAGTGTAGAAGTAACAGGAACTTTTAGATTTTTTGATATGGAAGAAGGTATTAAAGCACTAGAAATCATAAAAAAAGTTGCGGAATTAACAGCTAGAGCTCATAAATGTAAAGTAGTGTTTAGCGAAAAAAACTCCATTACTGTTGGGCCTGTTGTAAATGATGAAAAATTATCGTTAATTGCCAAAGAGGCTATCAATAACTTATATTCAAAAGCATTAGTAGAAAATAAAACTTGGTTTGCTTCAGAGTCATTTTCTAAATATGGTCAAATAGCACCAAGTTTATTTGCTTTTGTCGGAACAAAAAATGATAAACTTGGTTCAGGGGCGGAACATCATAATGAATATTTTGATATAGATGAAGAATCTATGATATATGGATGTTGTGCAACAATTGGATTTGTAAATAAATTTTTAATAGAGAATTAATTTTAATGGAGAATTAATATGGATAAAAAAAAGAAAAGAAGTTTTAAAATGCCTCATCTTCTTTATATAATGCTTGGTTTGTTAGTGATGATGTCTTTACTTACATATGTTATACCAGCAGGAAATTTTGGAAGAGATGCTAGTGGTAAAGTTGACGCAAACGTATTTAATTATCTATCAAGTCAAACTCCAGTTAGCTTAGTTGATTTGTTTTTTATGTTACTTGGAGGACTTGTAGCAGCTGGGACTACTGTTTGGGTAGTTATGGTTAGTGCAGCAAATATGAATGTAGTTATGGATACAGGCGCTATAGATGAAGTTTTGGAATATGCGACAATAAAATTAAAAAAATCTAGTACAAAAGTATTAGTACCTATATTATATTTTTTAATATTATATATTGCAGCATTTGCAAGTACAGATGCACTGATTGCTGTTGTGCCAATAGGTGTTTTATTCGCTAAAAGGTTAAAAATAGATCCTCTATCAGCATTAGGAGTTTCATTTTTCCCATCAATGATTGGATTTGGATTAGGCCCTACTTTAAGAGTTATTATTCCCCAAACGATGTTAAATCTTCCACCTCTTTCTGGTTTTGGAGTGAGGATGTTATTGTTAAACATATTTGGAATAGTTGGACTTTTATATACATTTAGGTATATTAAAAGAGTTCAAAAAGATTCAAATAATTCATTAATGAATAATGAAGATTGGAAAAATGAGTTAATTGTAGATGATGTAGATAAAAGTAATATGGATATGCCAAAAAGATCTGTAATAGTTTTAATTTTAATGATCCTTCAATATGTAATATTAGTAGCATACTTTTTAATATTTAAAGAAAAACCAATGGAATTTATTGTAGGATTCTTTTTAATAGGAGCTATTTTTATAGGTTTAGTTGGAGGTATGGATGCAGAAGAAGTTGCAAATTCCTTTGTAAGAGGGCTTGCAAATATGGCGTTTGTTGTATTTATTATAGGTCTTGCTACAACAATGCAAACGGTTATGGTACAGGGAAATATATTGGATACTATAATATATTCTATAACAAGACCTCTTATGAATTTAAACAGGTCAATATCGGCTATTGGAATAACGGCAGTTATAACATTGATAAATCCATTTGTGCCGAGTGTAACAGCTAAGGCAGCAGCTTTAATACCAATAATAGAGCCTCTTACAAATGCACTGGGTATACACCCTCAAATTGCATGTCAAGCTTTTTTAATGGGAGATAGTTTTACAAATATGATATCGCCAGCACTAGGATGGACTATGGGTGCTTTAACTATAGCGAAAGTACCATATGATAGATGGATAAAATGGGTTATTAAACCTATGCTATTATTTGTTTTTATGTCATTTATAGTAATATTTATATTAAATACAATTGGATGGACAGGAATATAGAAGGTAAAATATATGTAAAATTAATAATCAAATATTTAGAGTAAAATAAAAATAGGAGGAATTATGAAATACGATTTTAAAACTAGAGTAAATAGAAAAGGACAAGGTTCCTTAAAATGGAAAGATATGTATGAGAAAAAAAGAGATGTAAGTGATGGTGTTGTACCTTTATCAGTTGCCGATATGGAATTTAAACATCCTGAAGAATTAATTTCAGGGTTAAAAGAGCATATAGAAAATACAGTATTGGGATATACTGGACCTACTGATGAATTTAAGCAATCTGTTGCAAATTGGATGCAAAAACGTCATAATTTTAAAATAGAAAAAGATTGGATAGTAAATACATCAGGAGTAGTACCAGCATTTTTCAATGCAATTCGTGAATTTACAAAAGAGGGAGACGGAGTTATAATCATGAGTCCGGTATATTATCCCTTTTATAATGCTATTAAATTGCAAAATAGAGAGATTGTGGATTGTCCCTTAGTTGAAAAAGATGGATATTATACAATAAACTATGAGCTTTTTGATGAGTTATCAAAAAATAGTAAAAATAAAGTTTTATTATTTTGCTCCCCTCATAACCCTGTTGGTAGAGTATGGAAAAGAGAGGAGCTTGAAAAACTTGCATATATTATTAAGAAAAATGATGTGTTATTGTTATCTGATGAGATACACTTTGATTTGATAATGCCAGGTTATGAACATACTGTTTTTCAAACAATAGATGAAGAAATTGCAGAAAGAACAATAACTTTTACAGCACCTTCAAAATCTTTTAATATTGCTGGCATGGGAATGAGTAATATAATTATTAAAAACAAAGAGCTTAGAGATAAATTTATAAAGGCACTTGAAAGTATATCTGCTATTCCTACAACAGCTGTGGGATATAAAGCTTGTCAAATTGTATATGATAAATGTGAACAATGGCTTGATGAATGTATTGATGTCATTGATGGAAATCAAAGGTTGTTAAATGATTTTTTTGAAAAAAGATTTAAAAATATAAAGGCACCTTTAATAGAAGGAACATATTTACAGTGGGTGGATTTTAGAGCTTTAGGATTAGATAAGGAGAAACTAGAAAAATTCATGATAGAGGAAGCAGAATTATTTCTAGATGAGGGATATATATTTGGAGAAAATGGAGAAGGTTTTGAAAGATTTAATCTAGCAGTTCCAAAAGAAGTGCTTGAAGAGGCTTTGGAAAGATTAGATAAAGCTTTAAATAGATTAAAAAAATAGTATTAAATAAAAATAGGATAAAGTACTCTTTACAAAATATAATCTATAAATAAAGGGCTGTTGTGAAAGTCCTAAAAAAAGGCGAGGATAATAAAAAATCTCGTCTTTTTTGATACAATTTATACATGAAAAAATAAACATTAAATTTTCTAAAATCATAATTTATATTGACTATGTTCTGGTATCAAAGTGTAAAAAGTGTTGTAATATATATATTGATAATTAAGAAAGAGTAAAGATCAATGTAAAATAAACAATTGATAATTTTAACGCATTATGTTATACTTTTATCCGGTAACTAATACACACATTTTTTGATATCTAAGGAGTTGCCAATTTGGTCCCTATGATAGATGATAAAAATGGAGGAAAAAACACGGAGGTGGCTTAAATGTCAGTAATTTCAATGAAAAATTTATTAGAAGCAGGTGTTCACTTTGGACACCAAACTAGAAGATGGAATCCTAAGATGAAGAGATTTATATTTACTGAAAGAAACGGTATTTATATAATCGACCTTCAAAAGACTGTTAAAAAAATTGAAGAAGCTTATGATTTTGTAAGAGAGATTGCAGCAAATGGTGGAGAGATCCTTTTTGTTGGTACAAAAAAGCAAGCTCAAGATGCAATTGAAAAAGAAGCAATTAAATGTGGTATGCCTTATATTAATGAAAGATGGTTAGGCGGTCTTTTAACTAACTACAAGACTATTAGCAAGAGAATTGAAAGACTTTACAAATTATTTGAAATGGAAGAAAATGGGACATTTGATGTTCTTCCAAAGAAAGAAGTTGCTCAATTACTACATGAAAGAGAAAAACTTGAAAAATTCCTTGGTGGAATTAAAGAAATGAAGGGAATGCCTCAAGCACTATTTGTAGTTGATCCTAAAAAAGAAAGAATAGCAGTTAAAGAAGCACATATTTTGGGAATTCCTGTTATCGGTATCGTTGATACAAATTGTGACCCTGAAGAATTAGATATTCCAATTCCGGGAAATGACGATGCAATTAGAGCAGTAAAACTTATCACTGAAACTATTGCAAATGCAGTTATCGAGGGAAAACAAGGAAGTCAAATTGAAGATAACGATAGTGATGATTATGATGAATCCACTCAAGATGTTTCTGAAGAGTCTATTGAAGTAGAGTCCATTGAAATCGAAGAAACTGTTGAGGATGAAAAGTCAACTATAGAAGACTAAAGATATTTCGAGAGTTCTAAAGTAATCCTTTAAAACTCTCTTTTTTTAAAATAAATAAGGAGTGAATTAAAATGGCTATTACAGCAGCATTAGTTAAAGAATTAAGAGAAAAAACTGGAGCAGGTATGATGGACTGTAAGAAAGCTTTGTCAGAAACAAATGGCGATATGGACAAGGCAGTTGATTTTCTAAGAGAAAAGGGTTTAGCATCTGTTGCTAAAAAATCTTCAAGAATTGCATCTGAAGGTCTTGTTGATTCTTATATTCATGGTGGAAGAATTGGAGTTTTAGTTGAAGTTAACTCTGAGACAGACTTCGTTGCTAAAAATGAAGAGTTTAAAAACTTCGTTAGGGATATTGCAATGCAAGTTGCTGCAGTTGCTCCAAAATATGTTAGTCGTGAGGAAGTTCCTGCTGAAGAGGTAGAGCACGAAAGAAACATTCTTACGGAACAAGCGAGAGGAGAAAATAAACCGGAACATATTATTGAAAAAATGGTAGAAGGTAGACTTGAAAAATTCTATGAAGAAATTTGTCTGCTTGATCAAGATTTCATTAAAGATCCAGATAAAAAAATCAAAGATATTTTAAATGATTTAATAGCAAAAATTGGTGAAAATATTAAAATCAGAAGATTTGTTAGATTTGAAGTTGGCGAAGGTCTTGAAAAAAGAGAAGAAAACTTTGCTGAAGAAGTAGCTAAACAAATAGGTTAACAAATTGGAGGAGTAAATGCCAAAATATAAGAGAATTGTTTTAAAACTCAGCGGTGAGGCACTAGCAGGTTCAAATTCCGTTGGAATTGATATTGATTATGTCAATTTAATTGCAAGGCAAGTAAAGAAAATTTATGAATTAGGTGTTGAGACGGGAATTGTCGTAGGTGGCGGAAACTTTTGGAGAGGACGTGACGAAAATAATATTGATCGTGCTACATCTGATTATATGGGTATGTTAGGTACTGTTATGAACGCTTTAGCATTACAGGACTCTTTAGAAAAATTAGGCGTTATTACTCGTGTGCAAACTGCTATCGAAATGAAGCAAGTTGCAGAACCTTATATTAGAAGGCGTGCTATAAGACATTTAGAAAAAGGTCGTGTTGTTATATTCTCAGCTGGAGTTGGAAATCCATATTTCTCTACTGATACTGCTGCTGCTCTTAGGGCTGCGGAAATTGATGCGGATGTTATACTTTTAGCTAAAAAGGGTACAGATGCAATTTATGATTCTGATCCAAATATAAATGCAGATGCAAAGAAATATGACCACTTAAGTTATAGGGAGATTTTAAATAAAAATTTAAAAATAATGGATGGCACTGCGACTACACTTTGCATGGACAACAATATTCCTTTAAGGGTTTTCGGAATTGATGAAGAAGATGCAATGTATAAAGTTGTGTGTGGTGAAGAAATTGGTACAAGTGTTAAATAGGAGGATATTATGATATCTGATTTAAAAAATAATTCTGAGTCTAGAATGAAAAAAACTGTGGGATCATTAGTTGAATCACTTCAATCTATAAGGGCAGGTCGTGCGAATACTACTTTACTTGATAAAATTTATGTTGAATATTATGGACAACAAACTCCAATTAATCAAGTTTCTAGTCTTTCTGCTCCAGAGCCAAGACTTCTTACAATTCAACCTTGGGATTCTACTTTAATTCCTGAAATTGAGAAAGCGATATTAAAATCTGATTTAGGGATAAATCCTTCAAATGATGGAAAAATTATTAGACTTGTTATTCCTCAACTTACAGAAGAGAGAAGAAGAGATCTTACAAAATTAGTAGGCAAATATGCTGAAGAAGCAAAAATTTCCATTAGGAATATTAGAAGAGATGCTATGGAGGATATTAAAAAAGCTGAAAAAGCTAAAGAAATTTCTGAAGATGATAAGATTTCATATGAAGAAGATATTCAAAAGTTGACAGATAAATATATTAAAGAAGTTGACAAGGTAGCAGAAAACAAAGAAAAAGAACTTATGGAAATTTAAATTTTAGCCTTAGATTATTCTAAGGCTTTTTTTTAAGGAGTTTTATGAACTATTACGAAGAATTGGACTTAAACAATATTCCAAAACACGTTGGGATAATTATGGATGGAAATGGAAGATGGGCAAAAAATAGAAATATGCCAAGAACTTTTGGGCACAAAGAGGGAACTAAAAGAGTAATAGAAATAGTTGAAGCAGCTTATAAAATAAATATAAAGTCTTTGACTTTATATGCTTTTTCTACAGAAAACTGGAAGAGGCCTGATGAAGAAATTTCAAAACTTATGGATTTATTAGCCTTTTATATAAAAAGTCAGTTAGAAAAAATTAAAAAAAACAATGTTAGAATTAAAGTGCTAGGCGATTATAGTGTCTTTCCACATACAATAGTTAAACTAATTGAATATGCATTGCAGGAAACAAAATCAAATGATAGAATGATATTAAATATTGGGTTAAATTATGGTGGTCAAAGTGAAATAGTTAGAGCAGCAAAAATGATATGTAAGGAAGTCATTGCAAATAAAATTAATATTGATGATATCGATACAGAAAACTTTAAGAATTATTTATATACAAAGGGACAAGATGATCTTGATTTTTTAATTAGACCTAGTGGAGAACTTAGAGTTTCTAACTTTTTACTTTATCAATTAGCTTATAGCGAATTTTATTTTTCAAATTTATTGTGGCCTGATTTTCATGAAAATGAATTTTACAAGGCAATTTATGATTTTCAAAAACGAAATAGAAGGTACGGAGGACTATAATTTTGAAAGATTTACAAAAAAGAGTTATCACTGGAATATTGGGTATTCTTTTATTAATTTTAATTTTTTATTTAGGAATAAATGCAATAAAAATTTCAATTTTTCTTTTGACTCTTGAAAATGTAAGAGAAATTTACAATGCTCTTCACAATAAAGGTATTAAGTTATGTTTGCCAGTTTTATTTTTTGGTGCAATTATAACTTTTTTGTGTTCCTTTTTTGATAAAAATTTAATTTATTCTCTTGTTCTTTTTTTTATTATTAATTCATGCCTTTTAGTACTATTAGAAAATTATGATATAAGTAATTACGCTTATACTTCTTTTACTTATTTTTATGCTATATTTTTATTGAATTTACTAGGTAGTATTGATGATATTTATTTAATTATTTCTGCCTTTGTAATATCTTTTTCAACAGATACTTTTGCTTATTTTGTTGGTTCAACTTTTGGAAAGCACAAGTTAATAGAAAGAGTAAGTCCCAATAAATCTGTGGAAGGTGCAATAGGTGGCACATTTTTTTCACTTGTCATCACAACAATTTATTTTGTTATTTTAAATAGATATAATGATATTTACAGTATAAATGCTTTTGTAGTATTAATTATTTTTTTAGCTTCCATATCAGGACAATTTGGAGATTTGTTCGCATCTAAGATTAAAAGATATACGGGAATAAAGGACTATGCCCAAGTACTTCCTGGACATGGAGGTATACTTGATAGATTTGATAGTTTAATTTTTATTAGTCCCTTCGTATTTATTTTATATAATTTTATTTGAGGAGGATAAATGATTACTTTAATAAGTTCTGTTGTAGTTTTCCTATTAGTTGTAATGCTCCATGAGTTTGGACATTTCACTGTTGCAAAACTTTCAGGAATAAAAGTTAATGAGTTTTCCATTGGTATGGGTCCGAAACTTATCCAAAAACAAAGGGGCGAGACTTTTTATAGCCTTAGAGCACTTCCAATAGGTGGATATGTTGCTATGGAAGGCGAAGAAGAAAATTCACATGATCCAAGAGCTTTTAATAATGTTTCTATTTTAAAGAGAATGGCAGTTGTTTTGGCTGGAGCTTTTATGAATTTTGTTCTAGGATTTCTTGCCTTTACTATTATTTTCTCTATAGTTGGCTATGGGTCAAATGAAATAGAAAATGTAATAAAAAATTCTCCAGCCGAAATTTCTGGTTTAAAACCTGGAGATAAAATTATAGAAATTGACCAGATTAAAACTAGAGATATTTACGAAATTAATTCTCTGATTAGAGATAAAAAAGAGGAAAATATACATTTAAAAGTAGATAGAGAAGGTAAAAAATTAAACTTTGATTTAAAACCTAAATATTCTCAAGAAAATAAAATGTATTTAATAGGTATTACATCTAAGTTAAAGCATTCTTTTTTTAAATCAATAGAAATTGGTGCAAAAAGAACTCTAGATATGTCCATTGTAATTTTAAAAAGTTTAAAAATGATATTTGATGGCTCTTTTAAAATGGAATACCTTTCTGGGCCAGTTGGAGTTGTACAAATGATAGGGTCGGAATCGTCTAAAGGATTTTTAAATTTTTTACAAATTTTAGCTTTAATTTCAGTGAATTTAGGTGTGTTTAACTTATTGCCAATTCCTGCACTTGATGGTGGAAAGTTTTTATTTTTATTAATTGAAGCAATTAGAGGAAAGCCAATTGATGAAAAAATTGAACAAAGACTTTCTTTAATTGGGATGAGCCTTTTGTTTAGCTTAATGATATATGTAACTATATTTAACGATATTGGAAGGTTGTTTAATAAATGATAAACAGAAAAGAAACAAAAAAGATTTATGTTGGCGATGTTTCAATTGGAGGAGATTCTTTTATTTCTATTCAATCAATGACAAACACTAATACTAAGGATGTAAAGTCAACTGTTTCACAAATAAAAAGATTAGAAGATGCAGGTTGCGACATTATAAGAATGGCAGTAAATGATTTAGAGGATGCAGCTGCTATTAAAAAAATAAAAAAAGAAATTAAAATTCCAATAATATCTGATATTCAATTTGATTATAAACTTGCAATTGCTGCAGCGGAAAATGAAAGTGATGCAATAAGGCTAAATCCTGGAAATATTGGTGCCTCATGGAAGATAAAAGAAGTAACGGAATCTTGTAAATTTCACAATATTCCAATAAGAGTGGGCGTGAACTCTGGTTCTATTAAACAGGAATTTTTAGATAAATTTAAGGGAGTTAATGCATCTTCGATATGTTTAAGTGCAATGGAAGAAGTTGAAATTCTCGAAAAAAATAATTTTTTTGACATTGCAGTCTCTTTAAAGGCTTCAAGTGTAAATTTAACCATTGAAAGTTATAGAAAATTTTCTCAAATGTCAAAATATCCACTTCATCTTGGAGTTACTGAAGCAGGAACGCCAAAAAAGGGAATAATTAAATCTGCTATTGGAATTGGGACTCTTTTATCTGAAGGAATTGGCGATACAATAAGAGTTTCATTAACATCTGATCCATTAGAAGAAGTTATAGCGGCAAAGGATATTTTAAAAGCATTGGACCTTCGTAGAGAAGGAATAGATTTGATTTCTTGTCCTACTTGTGCAAGAACTAAAGTTAATTTAATTGAAATGGTTAAGACTGTGGAAGACAAACTTTATACAATGGATAAGAATTTAAAAGTTGCCATTATGGGTTGTGCAGTAAATGGACCTGGTGAAGCAAGGGAAGCTGACATTGGAATTGCATGTGGAAATGGGGAAGGACTTATTTTTAGTAAGGGTAAAATAATTAAAAAGGTTCCAGAAGATAAACTTTTAAGTGAGCTATTGCAAGAAATCGAAAAAATTAGGTGATGATTTGATTTTATTAAAGGATATTTTTAAAAAATTAGAAATTACTTCTATAGATATTTCTGAAGATATTTATATTGAATCCATTAAAAGAAATAAAGATAGTGGAGAAGTATTTTTTATAATAACATCTAAAGATGAATTAGAAAATAATTTAGAGAAAAACATAAAAGAAATATTTTCAAGGAATTTAAAAGAATATAAGGTTTATATTGAGTTTAAATCATCTTCTCTCTATAAAAGTGAAGATGATTTAATTTGTGCAGAAATTTTGAAATACAACCCTTCCTCAAAAATTTGGATTGATGAAATTGATATTAAAAAAGAAAATTCTAAAATAGAAATAAAAGTGCCAACGGAAGAGGCCTATTATACATTAACTAAGAATGGTTTTGGAGCTTATTTGGAGAAAGAACTTAAGGTTTTTGGCTCTTACATAATAAATTTTGATTTTGTAAAGGAAATAGTTGAGGAAGAACATTTGGAATCTTTTATTTCACAAATTGATGAAGCGGAAGAATTTATTTCTGCAAAACAGGAGTTGGAAATAAAGGCAAAAACAGTTAATAATGAAAGGGAAAACAAGACAAAAAAAGTTAATTGTTACGGGAAAAAAGACATTGGCAATATACAAAGGCTTATAGATGTAAATTTAAATTCTCAAAAAGCAACCGTAGAAGTTGATATATTTAATGTTGAGAGCAGAGAAATAAAAAATGGCAACTTTTTAATTTCCTTATCTATAACTGATTATACAACATCAACTCTTGCAAAAATATTTTTAAAGCCAGAAAAAGCTCGAGATTTTTTAGAAAGTTTTAAAAATGGAGAGCATGTTTTAATAACAGGAAATGTAAGCTATGATAATTTTTCAAGATGTGAAACTATTATGATTAGATACATTGAAAAAAGAGATAAAGCAATTCGCATGGATTATTCCAAGGAAAAAAGGACTGAACTTAGAATTCACTCAAAGATGTCTCAAATGTCAGGAGTAACTTCCTTTACTGATTTTGCAAAGAGGGCAAAAGTGTGGGGTCATGATGCCTTAGCAATATCTGATACTAACGATGTTCAAGGATTTCCTGAAGCAATGGAAGCAGGAGAGGCAACGGGACTTAAAATTTTATATGGAGCAGATATAAATTTTGTAGATGATGAAGAAAAAATAGTAACAAATTATGATTCAAATAAAGATTATAATTCTTATGTTGTTTTTGATATAGAAACTACTGGATTATCATCAAGAAATGATAAAATTACAGAAATTGGAGCCGTAAAAATTGTTGATGGTGTAATAGTCGATAGATTTTCACAATTAATTAATCCAGAAAGGGAAATCCCACAAGTTGTTGTTGAATTAACGGGAATTAGCAATTCAAAAGTAGAAAATGAGCCTACTATCGAAGAGATAATTCCTAAATTTTACGATTTTGCAAAGGACTCAGTTCTTGTAGCACATAATGCTAAATTTGATATCTCTTTTATTAGAAGGGAATATATAAACAATAATTTAGAATTTAATCATCCGATTCTCGACACATTAGTACTTGCAAGGGCAATAATGACTGATATGAAGAGATTTAATTTAGGAACTCTTTGTAAAAATTTAGGTATATCACTTGTTGGTGCACATAGAGCAGTAAATGATGCCGAAGCTACTGCTGCAATGTTTATAAAACTAATTGAAAGATTTAAAAGAGAAAAAGAATTTAATTTTGATAATTTAAATAAAGAGATTGTAAAGGTAGATTCAAAGCGTTTATTTGAAAGCTCATTGCTTTTATTAGTAAAGGATGAAGTAGGGCTTAAAAATTTATACAAGCTAATTTCAGCATCTCATATGCAATTTTATAATTTCTCTCCAAAGGTTCCTAGAACTTTATTAAATAAATATAGAGAGGGCATATTAGTTGGATCTGGAATTTCAAACTCAGAACTTTTTGATGCAGTTTATAGAATGTGTCCTGATCATCAATTGTTAGAAATTGCAAAATACTATGACTTTTTAGAAATTCAACCAGCAAATGACAATATAATTGAAATTCAAGATGGAAAATTCAGCATAAATGACATAAGGGAAATCAATAAAAAAATCATTTGGCTTGGAGAAAAATTAGGAATTCCTGTAATTGCGGATTCAAACACTTATTATCTTGAAGAGTCAGAAGATATTTTAAGGAGAATTGTTTTAAATGGGAAGCCAGGCAGACCTGACCCAAGAGCAAGTCGTGAGCAAAAACTTTATTTAAAAACTACAGAAGAAATGCTTGATGAGTTTTCTTATTTGGGAAATCAAAAGGCATATGAAGTTGTAGTAACTAATACAAATAAAATAAAAGATGAAATAAAATCAATAAAGCCAATTCCTGATGGGAAATATCCTCCAGTTATTGAAGGCTCAGATGAAAGTTTAAGAGAAATGACTTATAAAAGAGCTCACAAAATTTATGGAGATGTTCTTCCAGAAATAGTAGAAGAAAGGCTTGAAAAAGAATTAAAATCTATAATTTCAAATGGATATTCCGTACTTTATATTATTGCACAAAAACTTGTAAAAAAATCTAACGATGATGGATTTTTAGTAGGTTCAAGAGGTTCTGTTGGATCCTCTTTTGTAGCTACAATGGCTGGCATTACAGAAGTAAATCCACTTCCACCACATTATATTTGTCCTAATTGTAAACATTCTGAATTCACAAAAAATTTGGAATTTGGCAGTGGAGTTGATATGCCAGATAAACTTTGTCCAAAATGTGGAACTCCAATGAAAAAAGATGGGCATAACATTCCTTTTGAAGTATTTTTAGGATTTTATGGAGACAAGGAGCCAGATATTGATTTGAATTTTGCAGGAGAATATCAACCACAGGCTCATAAATACACTGAAGAATTATTTGGCAAAGGATACGTATTTAGAGCTGGTACAATTGGGAAGATTGCAGAAAAAACTGCTTATGGTTATGTTAAAAAATATTTTGAAAATAAAAACATTTCTCCAATTGAAATAGATAGATTGGCAAAGGAAATAACTGATGGCAAGAGAACAAGTGGACAACATCCTGGCGGAGTTATGATTGTTCCAAAGAATAAAAGTATTTTTGACTTCACGCCAATACAATATCCTGCAGATGATCCAGCTTCGGGAGTAATAACTACACATTTTGATTACAATTTTATTCATGGAAAGATTTTAAAACTTGATATACTTGGTCACGATGGTCCAACTATTATAAAGATGCTTGAGGATTTTACTGGAATTGATTCAAATAAAATTAAGCTTGACGATGAAAAGACTTTATCAATGTTTAATAGTGCAGAAATTTTTAATATGGATGAAGAAATATTCTCATGCGATACGGGAACACTTGGCATACCGGAATTTGGCACATCCTTTGTAATAGCTATGCTTGTGGAAACAAAGCCGAAGAGTTTTGCAGACCTTGTAAGAATTTCTGGATTATCGCATGGTACTGATGTTTGGATTTCAAATGCACAAGAACTTGTG
Organism: Peptoniphilus grossensis; assembly: GCF_001940285.1. Taxonomy (NCBI): domain Bacteria; kingdom Bacillati; phylum Bacillota; class Tissierellia; order Tissierellales; family Peptoniphilaceae; genus Peptoniphilus; species Peptoniphilus grossensis. Next base: position 576,125 of record NZ_MJIH01000001.1, on the reverse strand, counting down.
GACTCTGGAAGAGCAGAACTTAAAGATGTAATAGCAACTAGAGAAGATATTATGGTTTATTTAATAAATGCTGGTGCAGAAAACAAAATGGCCTTTGACACCATGGAAAGGGTGCGAAAGGGGAAAGGACTTACCGAAGAACAAGAAAAAATAATGAAAGACTTAGATTTGCCTGAATGGTATATTGATTCTTGTAAAAAAATTAAGTATATGTTTCCAAAAGCCCATGCTGTTGCTTATGTAATGTTATCCTTTAGAATTGCATACTATAAATTGAATTATCCTTTAGCTTTTTATGCCACATATTTTACTATTAAGCTAAATGATTTTAATGGAGAAAATATTATTGAAGGACCAAACTTTTTAAAAAATAGAATTAAAACTTTAAAGGAAATTCAAAATCCAACAGCAAAGGATAAGGGAGAGATAAGAGTTTCTGAAGTTGCACTTGAAATGTATGCAAGAGGATTTGAATTTTTGCCAGCAGATTTATATAAATCAAAGGCTTCCAAGTTCACAATCGAGGATGATAAAATAAGGATGCCTCTTAGAGCCATACCTGGAATTGGAGAGAATTGTGCAAATAGTATTGAAGAAGAAGCTTCTAAGTCTATTTTTCTATCAGTAGAAGATTTTTCTAAAAGAACTAAGGCAGGAAATTCTGTAATAACAATTTTACAAAAAAATGGAATGCTAATAGATCTAGATGAAACCAATCAAATTTCACTATTTAATTTTTGAAAGTTGTAATTTTAGCAATATGTGTTATAATTTAATAAGAAAGATATTTTAGTGTAAAGAGTGGGTTAACCCACTCTTTGTTTTTTAGTAGTGAGGTGTTAAGTGAATAAAAAAGAATTAAAAAAAGAGATTTACCCACTAGCTGAAGAGGTAGCAGAAGAACTAGGTTATGAAATTGTAGACATAGAATTTCAAAAGGGATCAAAACACGATCTTCTCTCAATTTTTATTTATAAAAAAGAAGGAATTGATCTTGACGACTGCACAGAAATGAGTAGAAATTTAGAGAAAAAATTGGATAATCTTGAAATTTTAAAAAATCCTTATTATCTTGAAATTTCTTCACCAGGGCTTGATAGACCTTTAAAAACAAAAGATGACTATAGAAGAAATATTGGCAATGAAGTTGATGTAAAACTTTACGCACCAATTAATGGGAAAAAAGAATTTAGTTTTGTTTTAGACAAATACGACGATGAAAATTTTTATTGTAAAATTGATGATGAAGATATTGTAATACCAATTAAATCAATTTCATCTATGAAACAAACTATTAAATTTTAATGGAGGATTAAATGAACCAAGAGTTTATAGACGCTTTGAATGAAATTGAAAAGGAAAAAGGAATTTCAAAAGAAATTGTCTTTGAAGCATTGGAGTCGGCTTTAGTTTCTAGTTATAGAAAAAATTATGGGACATCTCAAAATGTAGTTGTTAATATGAATCGAGAAACTGGAGAAATAAGGTTATTCGCATCAAAAGATATTGTCGAAAATGTTGAAAATGATCAACTTGAAATATCTTTGGAAGAAGCAAAAAAAATAGATCCAAATTATGAAGTTGGAGATGTTTATAATTTAGAAATACATCCAAAAAATTTTGGCAGAATTGCAGCTCAAACAGCTAAACAAGTTGTTATTCAAAGAATAAAAGACGCTGAAAGGGATATTGTTTTTGAAGAATTTGTGGAAAGAGAAAAAGAAATTATTACTGGAGTAGTTCAAAGGAAAGCCTACAATAATGTATATGTAGATTTGGGAACAACTGAAGCTGTCTTACCTTATAGTGAACAGATTAGCAATGAAAGGTATGAGCATGGCGATAGATACAAGATGTTAATTTTATCAGTTGAAAAGTCTACTAAAGGTCCGCAAATTATTCTTTCAAGATCACATCCAGATTTAATTAAAAGACTTTTTGAATTAGAAGTTCCTGAGGTTAGTGAGGGAATAGTGGAAATTTATTCTATATCAAGAGAAGCTGGTTCAAGGACAAAAATAGCAGTATTTTCCAGAGATCCCGAAGTAGATCCTCTAGGAGCTTGCGTTGGATACAAAGGTCAAAGAGTTAATGCAATTGTAGATGAAATCCATAACGAAAAAATTGATATAGTTATTTATGAAAAAGAAATTGACAAGTTTATTGCAAATTCTTTAAGTCCATCAAAAGTAGAAAAAGTTTTTGTAAATGAAGCTGAAAAATCTGCACTTGCAATAGTTCCAGATTACCAATTATCTCTTGCCATAGGTAAGGAAGGACAAAATGTTAGACTTGCTGCAAAGTTAACTGGATGGAAAATTGATATTAAATCCAATGAACAATTTGAAGCTTATCTTGAAGATAGAGGAATTACTGAAGAAGAATTACTTAATGAATTTGCAAATGCAAAGAAAGAAGTTCATGAGGAAAGGAAAAGCTCTGAGGAAACTATTGATTCAGAAGATTTTTCTAAAAATAATGAAATAAAAGAAATTCAAGAAGATGAAAGTTTAGAATTGGATTCTTCTAAAGAAGAGTATGAAGATACTGATCAAGTTGAAGAAATAGAAGAAGATAAAGAAAATGATAATTAAAAATTCTTAATTTAATGGAGTAAAAAATGACTAAAATTAGGAAAATACCTATGCGTACTTGTGTAGGTTGTCGTGAACAAAAACCAAAAAAAGATTTAATTAGAGTGGTTAAAAATAAAGAAGATGAAATCTTTATAGATAAAACTGGAAAGGCAAATGGAAGAGGAGCTTATTTATGTAATGACAAAAATTGTTTAGAAAAAGCGATAAAGTCAAAGGCCCTAAACAGGGCATTTAAGGCAGAAATTAGTGAGGAAGTTTATGAAAAACTAATTAATTCTGTGGATTAAGCTTCTTTTGAGGAGGTGTTCAATTTGTCAAAAATTAGAGTGCACGCATTGGCAAAGGAAATTGGTATTACTAGTAAAGAATTAATTTTAAAATTAAATGAAATGCAAATACCTGTAAAAAACCATATGTCAACTTTAGAAAGTGATGATGAAGAAAAAATAAGAAAATTATACACAAAAAATTCTTCTAAGAATGAATATCCTACAAAGAATGATAATTCTAAAAATAGTAGAAATACAAAAGATAAAAGTAAAACTTTAGATTCTAATAAGAAAAAACAAGTAAAGCATACTAGACATAATGAAGAAAAAAATCAAAAGAGAAATGATTATTTAGATAAAGATTCCTTTGATGTAAATAAAAAGGAAGTTCACAAGAATAAAATTCACAAAACAAAAGAAGAAGATTCTTTTGAAAATGAAAATTTAAATAAAAATAAAAAGAAAAAGTTTAAAAATAATAAAGAAAGTAAAAAGGAAATTAACAACTCCTATAATAGAGATTTAACCAAGAAAAAGCCGAAGAAAAAAGTTAAATCAAGACACAAAGTGGAAGAAGAAAGCAAAGGAGATGATCCTATAATAGTGATTGCACCAATTACAGTAAAAGATTTTGCAGATCAACTTGGAGTATCTGTATCTACAGTAATTACAAAATTAATAAGCCTTGGAGTTATGGCTAACCAAAATCAAAGTATTGATGAGGATACTTGTGTTCTTTTAGCAGAGGAACTTGGAATAGAAATTGAAATTGAAGAACAAAAACTTGATGATTCAATTGAAGAGGAATATGGACTATTAAAGAAGGACAAGGAAATAGATTTAAAGACTAGACCACCTGTAGTTACAGTAATGGGACATGTTGACCATGGCAAGACATCTCTACTTGATTCAATTAAAAAGACTCATGTAACTCAATCAGAAGCTGGTGGAATTACTCAACATATTGGAGCTTACACAGTTAATTTAGCTGGAAAGAAAATTACTTTTTTAGACACACCTGGACACGAAGCCTTCACTTCTATGAGGCTTAGAGGAGCTCAAACAACAGATATTGCTGTACTTGTTGTCGCTGCAGATGATGGCGTAATGCCACAAACTATTGAAGCTATTTCTCACGCAAGATCTGCTGAGGTTCCAATTATTGTTGCAATTACAAAAATTGATAAGCCTGAAGCCAATCCTGAAAGAGTAAAACAGGAGCTTATGAATGAAAATTTAGTTGCTGAAGAGTGGGGAGGAGATACTATAGTTGTTGGTGTTTCTTCAAAAACTGGTGAAGGTATTGATGAACTTCTTGAAATGATTCTTCTAGTTGCTGAAATGAGAGAGTTAAAGGCAAATCCTAATAGACGTGCTATTGGTACAATTATCGAAGCAAACCTAGATAAGAATAAGGGTCCTATGGCCACTGTTCTTATAAAAAATGGTACTTTAAGATTTGGAGATTCAATTGTATCTGGCGTATGTTCAGGAAGGATTAGAGCAATGGAAGACGATAAGGGCAAGAAAGTTAAAAAAGCTGGTCCTTCTATGCCAGTAGTAATTCTTGGACTTAACGATGTTCCCAATGCAGGTGATACAATTTTTGCAGTAAAAGATGATAAAACTGCAAAGGCTATTGCCGATAAAAACGCTGAAATTACTAGAGAAAAAAGACTTAGTCAAACTACAAAAATTAGTTTGGATAATTTATTCGAAAAAATTTCTGAAGAAGATGTAAAGGAATTAAATATAGTTGTAAAAGCTGATGTAAAGGGTTCTGTCGAAGCATTGAATCAATCACTTCTAAAACTATCTACAGAAGAAGTTAAAATCTCAATTATTCACTCTGGAGTTGGTGGAATTAACGAATCTGACGTAACACTTGCTTCGGCATCAAATGCAATTGTAATTGGATTTAATGTAAGACCAAACATAAACGCTATAGAACTTGCTAAGAGTGAAGACGTTGAAATTAGAACTTACAGAGTAATATATGAAATCATAAACGACATTGAACAAGCAGCAAAGGGTATGCTTGATCCAGATATTGTAGAAGAAATTCTTGGAAGATGTGAAATTAGACAAACATTTAAACTTCCTAACAATCAAATGGTTGCAGGTATATATGTTTTAAATGGTAAAATTTTAAGGAACTCCAAGGTAAAAGTTCTTAGAGATGACGTAGTTATTCATGAAGGTGATATCTCTTCTCTAAAGAGATTTAAAGACGATGTAAAGGAACTTGCTACTGGATTTGAGGGTGGTCTTGTAATTGATGGGTTCAACGATATTAAAGAAGGAGACCTTCTTGAATCCTATATAATAAAGGAAGTTAAGAGATCATAATGAACAATAAGAGAATTAATAGAATATCTGAAGAAGTAAAGAGAATAATTTCAAACATTGTCCAAAACGAATTAAAAGATCCTAGAATTCCTTCAATTACAAGCATTTCTCATGTGGATGTAACTAATGATTTATCTTTTGCCAAAGTTTATGTTTCTGTACTTGGAAATGATTCTGATAGAGATGAAGCAGTAGAAGGATTAAATTCTGCAAAGGGATTTATAAAAAAAGAATTGGCAAAAAAGGTTAAACTGAGAGCAATGCCTGAGCTTATTTTTATAAAAGATGATTCCATAGAAAGAGCTCTTGAGCTTGATAAATTAATTGATGAGGTAAATCGTGGAAATGATTAATTTAAAAGAACTTTCTTCTGAATTAAAAAAATTAATTTATGAAAGTGAAAATATTGCAGTTGCATCTCATCTAAATCCAGATGGAGATAATTTAGGATCAGTAACAGCTATGGTTGGAATGTTAAAAAAACTTGGCAAAAATGCTGTTTATGTTTTAGATGATACAATTCCTAATTCCTTTAAATTTTTGCCAAATTTATCCTATACAAAGAGTCCTGACAATATAAACAATGTTTTTGATTTATTCATTGCATTAGACTCCTCTGACGAAAATAGAATGGGCGAGAATATTAAAAAAATTTTTAAAGCCTCAAAAAAAACTGTTAATATTGACCATCATTTTAGCAATACAAAATTTGCTGATTTAAATATTGTCGACGATAAATCTCCTGCAACTTGTGAAGTTCTTGCAAGAATTTTTGAATCTCTTGATTTAAAGCTAAACAAAGAAATTGCAACCTCACTTTTCACTGGACTTTCTACAGATACTGGCTCCTTTAAATATAGTTCTGTAAATTCAAACACATTTTTAATTGCATCGAATTTATTTAAATATGATATTGACATAAATGAAGTAACAGTAAATGTTTATCAAAGTAGATCTAGGCAAAAAACGGATTTATTGATCCGAGCGATGAATTCTATTGAATACTTTGACAATGACAAAATAGCAGTTGTCTTTGTTACAAAGGATGATATGGAAAAGTCTAAGGCTGAGAAGGCGGATGCAGACGGCATAGTTGAATTTGTAAGAGATATTGACACTGTTGAACTTGCTGTTTTATTGAAAGAAAAAGATGACTGTATTAGATTATCACTACGATCAAAGTCTTATATTGATTGCACAAAAGTTGCATCAAAATTTAATGGCGGAGGTCATGTTAGAGCTTCTGGCGGTACAATTAATCATACAGACTTAAATAAAGCAAAAGAAGATGTAGTAAAAGTAGCTGAAGAACAATTATGATGGATGGACTTTTAATTTTTGACAAAGAAAAGGGAATTACTTCTCACGATTTAGTTTATAAAGTTAGAAAAAAGTTAGGCATAAAAAAAGTAGGACACACTGGAACTCTTGATCCATTGGCAACAGGAGTTCTAGTTATTTCCCTTGGCAAAGCTACAAAGATTAGTGATTATATTTTGTCTAGTGACAAAGTTTATGAGGCAAAAATTAAGCTTGGAATTTTGACCGATACCTACGACATAACGGGAAATATTTTGGAGGAAGAGGAAGTTAATTTTACTGAAGATGAAATTAATGAAACTTTAGTTAAATTCACTGGTAAAATTTCTCAAAGACCTCCAATTTATTCTGCCCTAAAAGTTAAGGGAAAAAAACTTTATGAATATGCAAGAGAAGGAAAAGATGTTGAAATCAAAAAAAGAGATATAGAAATTTATAAAAATGAACTTATAAATTTTAACGGAAGCGATGAAATTACTGTTTTAGTTGAAGTTTCTAAGGGCACATATATAAGGTCTCTTGCAAAGGACATTGGAAAATCTCTCGGCACCTTTGGAACTTTAACTGAACTTAGGCGGACAAGAACTGGAAATTTTAAAATTGAAGATTCTATGACAGTTCCTGATTTTGAAAAATCAAGTGTTGATGAAATAAAAGAAAAAATACTATCTATGGATTTAGCTCTTAACAATTTAAAAAGATTTGATCTTCCAAGTTATTTTTGTGAAAAATTTTTAATGGGACAATTTTATAAACTAGATGAAAATCTAATTAATGAAGATTACAGAATTTATTCAGAGGGTAGGTTTTTAGGAATTGGAGAAATTAGAAAAAAAGATGGGGATATTTTTCTCAAGATGAAGAAGAAATTAATAGGTGACTTATGAAAATAATTGAAATTGACTTAAATTATATTGCAGATGAAGAATCAGTTATAGCACTTGGAAATTTTGATGGAGTTCACAAAGGACATATTGCACTAATAAATAAGGCAATAGAAAATGCTAAAAAATTAAATATTAAATCCAGTATTTTACTTTTTAACGAACACACAGATAACCTTGTAAAATTAGGGAAAAAAGAGATTATTACAAATAATAATACTAAGCTTAAAATTCTAGAAAATTTAGGTATAGATTTAATTTATCTTATTAATTTTACAAGGGAATTTATGTCTTATAGCCCAATTAAATTTTTAGATTATTTTTTAGCAAAAAATTTAAAAATTAAAGGCGTGGTTGTTGGCTATGACTATACTTATGGATATAAAAAATCTGGAGATGTAGAACTTTTAAATGAAAATAAAAATTTATTTGAATCTATTGAAGTAATAGATCAAATTTCTTATAATGGCGAAAAAATTTCATCATCTTTAATTCGCAAACTAATTGAAGGCGGAAAAATAAAAGAAGCAAATTTTTTATTATCAAGACCTTATAAACTCATTGGAAAGATTATTCATGCTAAGGGATTAGGCAAAAAAATGGGTTATCCAACTGCAAACCTGAAACTAATAGATAATTTTGTAATACCAAAGTTTGGAGTATATGACTCTGATATTATTATTAAGGGCAAAAGGTTTAAAGCATCTACTAATATTGGGACAAATCCAACTGTTGAAAATGATGGTGTAAAAATTGAATCTCACATACTTGATTTTACTAGAGATATTTATGGTTATACCGTAGAACTTGAACTTTTAGATTTTGTAAGACCTGAACTAAAATTTAATAGCGTAGAAGAGTTATTTGATCAAATTGAAAAAGATGTTTTAGTTACAAGAAATAGATCTAATTAGAAAAGATATATGTTACAGAAATAAAAAAGAGAAGAGATAAGAGTTTTAAAGAGCAAAAATATTATTGAAATTTTGGGATTTATAGAGTATAATAAACCTACATTGGCCGAAAGGCTACTCTTTTCTACGAGAGGAGGTTAAAAAATGTCCGAAATCAGGGTTGGTGAAAACGAATCTTTAGACAATGCTCTAAAAAGATTCAAAAGACAATGTGCCACAAGTGGAGTTCTCAAAGAAGTAAGAAAGAGAGAACATTACGAAAAACCAAGTGTTAGAAGGAAGAAAAAATCCGAAGAGGCACGCAGGAAAAAACATAGATATTAAAGAGGGTGTTCTTATGTCTCTAAAAGAGAGACTCATGGCTGATTTAAAAGAAGCTATGAAAAGTAAAAATAAACTTCGAAAAGATGTTATCACCATGGTTCGTGCAGCTATTAAACAAAAAGAAGTAGATGAACGAGTTGAGCTTGATGATTCTGATATTGAAAATATCATTTCAAAACAGCTAAAAGAAAAGAAGTCGTCAATTGAAGAGTTTAAGAAGGGTAATAGAGAAGATTTAGTTAAGCAAACTAATGATGAAATCGAAATACTACTTGAATATTTACCTGAGCAATTATCAGATGAAGAATTAAAAGAAATTATAAAAAAAGTAATTGACGAAAATGAATTAACATCAATGAAGGATATTGGCAAATTAATGAAAAATGTAATGCCTTTAATTAAGGGTAAAGCAGACGGAAAACAAGTTAATGCTATTGCTAAAGAATTATTAAATTAAGACTCAGGGATTCCCTGAGTTTTTTTAGATTTTATGTCAAATTTTGTGGCTCAATAATATTGAGTCTTTTTTACTGCAAAATCAAATATGTACATAAATAAGCTTACTTAGAATTAATGGTAGTATGAAAAGCATAGTGCATAATTTTAAGTAAACTTCAGATCCTTTTGTTAAAGGAGATATTAAATTTTAGCATGGCGAATAAGCTGATTAATTCAAGATTGTTTTCATAGTTTTTTGATTTTTATGTTGTTATTAATTTTCAAGTTTATATGTCTTGATAGTTAAGACTCGACAGATATTATATAGTTTTTTGTGTAAATTTTATTGTATATGTGTTAAACTTTTATAAGTTAGTATTGTGTTATGTGTTTAGCGTTGATTTTTTTAAGCTTTTGATATATATTAAAATTATTACTTGGAGGTCTAAATGAGATTAATTTTTGATGTAAATGGCGGAGATAATAAATACGAAATTATAAGGGGAGCTATTGAAGTTTCTAATGAATGTGATATAGATATTATTTTAGTTGGTAGAGAAGATTTTATTAAAGAAAATCTCCAAGAACTAGATTACAATAAAGACAAGGTTGAAATAGTTGGTGCAGAAGAAAATATTGAAAATAACGAAGACCCTGCCTTTGCACTTAGACGCAAGAAGGATTCTTCTATTGTAGTTGCAATGAATTTATTAAAAGAAAAGAGAGCTGATGCATTAATATCAGCTGGCAGTACGGGAGCACTTCTTGCTGGAGGGCTTTTTATAGTTGGAAGGATCAAGGGAATAAAAAGAGCTGTTCTTCCAACAATTATTCCTGGAATAAAATCAAATACAATGATAATTGATTCAGGAGCAAATATGGATACAAATCCTGATCTTTTACTAGAATTCGCAATGCTAGGAGAAACTTTTTTAAGGGAGTATTATAAAATAGATCCTCCAAAAGTTGGTCTTTTAAATATAGGTGTTGAAGAAGGTAAGGGGAATTCTCTTTATAAAGAAACCTATACAAAGCTAAAAGATAGCGATATAAATTTTGTGGGAAATATTGAAGCAAGAAGTATTATGAACAATGAAGTGGATCTTGTTGTATGTGATGGTTTTGACGGAAATATTTTATTAAAATCAATTGAAGGAGTAATTGATTTTGCTATTAAAAATGTTTTTTATAATATTGAGAAATCTGAACTAGATGATGAAAGTAAAAGTGCTTTTACAAAATTTTTAAAGGATAAATTTAAAAATTTAGATGCTAAAGAAGTTGGTGGCACAATCCTTTTAGGAATTGATGGAAACATTATTAAAGCTCATGGAAATTCTGATAGCAGGGCAATAAAAAATGCTGCAAAATATGCTATAAATATAGTAGAATCTAATGTAGTTAATAAAATAAAGGATAAGGTGGAAAGAAAATGAAAGAAAGAATTCTAGAAATTATTGCTGAACAATTTAACATTGATGTAAATGAACTTAATGAAGACATGAATTTTCAAGATGATCTTAATGCTGATTCCATTGAACTTGTTGAATTAGTAATGACAATTGAAGAAGAATTTGAGATAGAAGTTTCTGAAGAAGATTTAGAAAACTTAAAAACTATTGGCGATGTAATCGACTATGTAGAAGATTTGGATCAGTGATTTTATGTCCAAGGACCATCTAAAATATCTTGAAAAAAAATTAAATTATAATTTTAAAAATAGAGAACTTTTAGAAAGGGCTTTGACTCACAGTTCTTTTGTCAATGAAAATAATATGGAATTCTATGAATGCAATGAAAGGCTTGAATATCTTGGAGATGCAGTTTTAGGATTAGTTATAGGAGAATATTTTTACAAAAATTTTCCAGAGGACAGGGAAGGCTCTCTTACAAAAATGAGGGCTGAATCTGTAAATGAAAAAGCTTTGTTTTTTATTTCTAAGAAGTTAAATCTTGGTGATGCTATAAAATTTGGAAAGGGAGAAATAAAAAGTGGTGGAAGAAATAGGGAGTCTACTTCCGCTGACGCTCTTGAAGCTTTAATTGGAGCAATTTATTTAGATTCAAATTTTGAAAATGCTAAAAAGATTATTTTGTATTTATTTCAAGATTTTTTAGAAAGAGATAGCTACAAGTCATTTAATATAGATTTTAAAACTAAACTTCAAGAAGAGGCTCAAAAGTCAAGTAAAAAAGCGGAATATAAACTAGTTCGAGAAGAAGGACCTGATAATAACAAAACTTTTTTTACGGAATTGTATTTAGATGAAGCTTTAGTTGGAAAGGGCAAAGGAAAAACCAAGAAAGAGTCACAACAAGAGGCTGCAAGAGATGCACTTAATAGGAGTGGTAAATTTGTCTAAGAGAAATATTATACCAATTTTTATTCCACATTATGGATGCCCCAATGATTGTGTTTTTTGCAACCAAAGAAAAATTACGGGAATGTCTACAGATATTTCAAATAGTGATGTTGAAAATACTATTTTGGAATATCTTTCTTATTTTAAAAGAAAAGATAATGTTGAAATTGCATTTTACGGAGGAAGCTTTACTGCGATACCAATTGAAAAGCAATCAGAATTTTTAGAAATTGCATATAAATATAAGAAAAGAGGTCTTGTAAAATATATTAGACTTTCTACAAGACCAGATGCAATCGATGAGGAAGTACTTAAAAATTTAAAGAAATATGGTGTGGATATTATTGAGCTTGGAGTGCAAAGTCTTGATCCAAAAGTTTTAAAACTTTCTAATAGAGGGCATGATGCAGAATGTGTTTATATATCTTCAAAATTAATCAAGGAGTATGAATTTTTGCTTGGTCTTCAACAAATGGTGGGTCTTCCCGGTGATAATATAGAAAAATCTATTTTTACAGCAAAGGAATTTGTAAAATTAGATCCCTATTGTGTAAGAGTTTATCCAACTCTTGTAATTAAAGAAACAGCACTTTATAAAAATTTAGAAGAGGGCAAGTATAAAGCTCTTGATTTAAAATCTTCCATTAAATATGTTGCAGACATTCTTGATATTTATTATAAAAACAATATTAATGTAATAAGGGTGGGACTTCAGCCAACGGATAATATTAATTATGATGGAGATGTAGTAGCAGGAGCATTTCATCCTGCATATAGGCAGTTGGTTGAGTCTTTTTATTTTAAATGTGCATTATTAAATTATTTTAAAGAATCAGAAAATATAGATGATGAAGTTTTAATATGTGCAAGTGGAAGAAATATTTCAAATATTAGTGGGCAAAAATCAAAAAATAAAAATGAGATGATCGAAGAACTTGGAATTTCAAAAATAAAGCTTCAAGAAAAAAATCTCGGTTATTTTAAAGTTGAAGTTCATGGAAAATTTTTAGAATTTATTGATGTAAGAGATTATTATAGGTGAGTAGATGTTTTTAAAATCAGTTACTATACAAGGATTCAAGTCCTTTGCAAATAGAACAAAAATTGAATTAGATAAGACTACTACGGCAATAGTGGGACCTAATGGGAGTGGAAAAAGCAATATAACTGATGCCATTACATGGGTGCTTGGTGAAACATCAGTTAAAAATCTTCGTGGGAACAAAATGGAAGATGTAATTTTTTCTGGAACTGATGTAAAAAAACCCCTTGGGCTTTGCGAGGTTACAGTTGTTTTTGATAATAGCGACAAATCTTTAAGCTTGCCCTTTAATGAAGTTTCTATTACAAGAAGAATGTATAGATCTCTTGAGAGCGAGTTTTTAATAAATAATAAAAAGTGTAGACTTAAGGATATTAAAGAACTTTTTATGGATACTGGCATTGGAAAAGATGGTTATTCTGTAATAGGACAAGGAAAAATAGAGTCTGTCTTGAGTTCAAAGCCTGAAGATAGAAGAAATATTTTTGAAGAAGCTGCTGGAATTTCTAAATATAAGTACAAAAAAGTTCAATCTACTAACAAACTTTTAAAAACTGAGGAAAATTTAGTTAGAATTGAAGACATTTTGTCAGAAATTGTACTTCAAGAGGAAAGCTTAAGAGTTCAAGCAGAAAAAGCTAAAGCGTACTTAGAAGATTACGAAACTTTAAAGATAAATGACATAAATTATTCTTGTAAAGAGATAAAAAAGGTAGAAGAAGAAAAAAAAGAACTAGAAAAAAATTCTGCAAATTTAATAAATGATTCTGAGGAAATTTCTTTAGAAAGGGATAAATTATCCAATGAATTGGAACCTTTAAAAAATGAAATTTTCGAGATTTCAAACAAAAATAATAATTCTAATGAATTATTAAATCAGCAAAAAGAAGAATACGATAGACTATATTTAGATATAAATTTGCAAAGTGAAAAAATAAATTCACTAAAGAAGGATTCCCAGAGAATTGATTTAGAAAAGGAGTCTCTAAATAAAAATATTATTTTATTTAATGAGAATTTAGAAAGTTTAGCAAGGGACGAAGAAATTTTAAAGAATTCTAAAGAGGAAATTACAAAAAAATTAGATGAAAAAAATAATATTATTGCAAAACTAGAAGAAGAGTTTAAAAATTTAGAAAAAATTGGAAATTTAAACTTTGAAAATAAAAATAAAATAAAAAACGAAATTGAAAATATAAAATTTAAAAATGAAACTTTAAAGGATATTATTGAAGAGAAAAACAATAGAAAAGCAAATTTAGAAAAAAATATTGAGAGTCTTAAGCTAAACGAATCTGAATTTGAAAAACTTATTGAAAAAGAGTCAAAAGAAGTTAATAGATTAAAGAGTGTCATAGAAAAAGATAGTTTAGAGTTTCAAAAAACTGAAGATAGAATAAAAGAACTTAAAGAAAAAAACAAAGTTCTTGAAGATAATTTGATTTTAAAAAATAATAATTTAAATGAAGTAATGGCTAGATTAAAAATATTAGAAAACATGGAATCAAATTATGAAGGGTACAATAGAACTATTAAATCCTTTATGAACTTTTCTTCAAGAAATAATATTTTTAGAGACACACTATATGGACCTGTTGCGGAAAAATTTTCTGTGGAGAAAAAATATGAAAAAGCCATCTCTGTAGCACTTGGGTCAATGTCGCAAAATATTATTGTGTCTTCAACTAAAGAAACATCGGAGATGCTAAAAATACTTGAAAAAAACAAAATGGGAAGGGCGACTTTCTTGCCTCTTGATAGAGTAAAGGGCAGCAAGGTGAAGATAAACACACCTGAGGATGGGATAATTGGCATTGCATGTGATTTAATAAAGTTTGATGACTTATTTAGCGAAATATTTTATAACTTACTTGGCAGAGTTATTATTGCAGATAATTTTAAAAATGCTAGTGCTATTTCAAAAAAATATAAATTAAAAGTAGTAACATTAAAGGGCGAAGTTTTCAATCCTTCTGGAGCAATAACTGGAGGTAGTTTAAATACTTATAATAGTAGTTTTATTTTGCGTAAAAATGAAATTACTGAATTGCAGTCTAAAGCAAAGGAAATAAATTCTGAAATTAAAAATTTTAAAAAAGATAAAGATAAAATTGAAAGAGAAATTTTTGAGTTAAGCAATTTAGCCGATGAATTTTTAGAGAAACAAAAATCTTATAATTTAAAAATATCTGGTATTGAAAAAAATATATATAAAAATAAAAACGATAAAGATTTAAACACAAATTATTTAAATAAGTATGAAAAAGAAAGAGAAGATTTAGAAGAAAACATTAAAATTGATTTTTCAAATTTGAACAAAAATATTTCAGAGATTGAAAATAAAAATAAAATTTTAGATGATTTATTGCTTGAGGTAGACAGTGATGCAAAACTTTCTAATTTGTCAAAAGAAATTGAAATTTTAAAAAATGAAAAAATTGATATTCAACTTTTAGAAAGAGAAAATCATGAGAAATTACTTTATAATAAGAGGGAAAGGGAAAGAATTAAGTCTGAAATCTTTAATATTGAAGAAAAATTAAAGGATAATAAAAATTCCCTAGAGGATACAAATAGAAATATTGACCGAAAAGCTAATTTAAATGAAGAAAATAAAATTAAACTGTCAAATTTAAGTGAATCAATTGAAAATTTAAAGACCTCTATAAATAATTACAAGGAACTTTTAGAAGAAAAAAACAAAGTTTATTTAAGCAAAAAGGATAAATTAAGTGAGTTAAAGGAAAAGCTACTAATTATAAACTCTGAGTTAGAAAAAATCACTTTAAAAATTGATATAAATAAAAATAAAATATTAAATGAAACTTTAAGGTTAAATGAAGAATATAATATTGACGACTATAATGAGTACGTCGACGAAAGTCTTCCCAATATAAAGGATAGTCTAATTAAAAAACTTAAAAAAAAGGTTAGAGATTATGGAGAGGTAAATATTTCATCTATTGATGAACATAAAATTATTAAAGAAAGGCTTGATTTTTACACTTCGCAAAGGGATGACCTCATCAAGTCAAAGGAAGAAATAAAATCTATTTTAAGTAAATTAGATTATGAAATGAAAAAAATATTTAGCGAAGCCATGAGTGAAATCTCTACAAATTTTGCTGAAATTTTTAAAATTTTATTTAATGGAGGTCGTGCTGAAATAAATATTGAAGGTGATTTACTAAATTCTGGAATAGAAATCAAAGCATCACCTCCAGGGAAAAGACTTCAAGCCCTTTCACTTCTTTCAGGTGGAGAAAAATCTCTCACTGCTGTGGCACTTTTATTTGCCTTGTTAAAATACAGGCCTGCATCTTTTTGCATTCTTGACGAAATAGATGCGGCTCTAGACGATGCAAATATTAAAAGATATGCTGATTATCTTTTAACTTTGGAGGGAATTCAGTTTATAATTATAACTCACAGAAAACTCACAATGGAGATTGCAAATACTATGTATGGTGTTACAATGGAAGAAAAGGGAATTAGTAAATTATACTCTGTAAAATTAAAGGATTAGGAGCAAATTATGTTTGAATGGTTAAAGGATAAATTTAAGAAAAAAGAAACTGAGGCTAAAGAAGAAATTCAAGAAACTGTAGAAAAAGTTTCTGAAAAGGTAAGTTTGGATGATGAAGTAAATAGAGTTATCTCTGAAGATCTAGAAAAAAATTCTGATTTAGATAAAGAAGTAAAAGATATTGATGAAGAATTATCTAGTGACGAGAAAATTAGTGAAGATTTATCTAAGGAAGTTTTTGAAGTAGAAAAATCTTATGAAGAAAATTTTATAGGAGAAAATAATGAATCTTTAGAAGTAAAAAAAGAAGAAGCTAGAGAAGATACTATTGAAGATCCAAAAGATAATTTGGATATCAATGGAGAAGAGATTGAGGGCGTAGAATCCGAAGAAAAACTCGAAAAAATTGAAGATGAAAAATTTGAAATTAATGAAGAAACTATAGAAGAACCTAAAAAGGTTTCACTTTTTCAAAGATTAAAAGAAGGTCTAGATAAAACTAGAAAAGAAGTTGGAATAAAAATTAACACAGTAATTGGAGCTTATGTAAAAATAGACGATGAAATGTTAGAAGACCTTGAAGATATTTTAATTTCAGCAGATGTTGGAATGGAAACTACGATGAAGTTAATTGACAATTTACGTGAAACTATTATAAGAGAAAAGATAAAGGATCCTAAGGAAGTCAAACCTATTTTAATGGAAGAAGCAAAGAAATTAATGAATCCTGAATTAAATACAAAAATAAAATCTGAATCACCAGTTATAATTTTGGTTGTTGGAGTAAATGGAGTGGGAAAAACTACTACAATTGGAAAGCTTTCACAAAGATTTAAAGGAGAAAATAAATCTGTTTTAGTATGTGCAGCAGATACTTTTAGAGCGGCAGCCATTGATCAACTAAAAGAATGGGGAAATAGGGCAAATGTTGACGTAATTAGTCACGATGAAGGTTCTGATCCAGCGGCAGTTGTTTTTGATGCAATTGAAGCAGCAAAAGCTAGAAAAACAGATGTATTGATTGTGGATACTGCGGGAAGACTTCACAATAAGTCAAACCTTATGAAAGAACTTGAAAAAATCAATAGAATTATAACTAATAAATATCCTGAAGCAAATCGTGAAAATTTATTGGTGCTTGATGCAACGACGGGTCAAAATGCTATTAATCAAGCAAAAACTTTTAAAGAAGTTACTGATGTTTCTGCAATTGCGCTAACTAAACTTGATGGAACGGCAAAGGGTGGAGTTGTCATTGCACTTCAATCAGAACTTGGAATTCCAATTAAACTTATTGGAGTTGGAGAAGGTATAGACGACCTTCAAGATTTTAATATTGACACATTTTTAGAGACAATTTTTGGATAGAGTAATTTTATTAAAGTAGGATCTTTCCTACTTTTTTTATGCAAAATTTTGTCATGTATTTTATATGATGTTTATAAAATAAAATTACTTAAAAAATAAAAAAGTTGTTGACATATTTAAAGGTATTAGCTAAAATAATAGAGGTCAAGTAAAAAGGTTGACCTAGCTAGAAATGGTGATAAAATGAATGAAAAATTTTTTAGGATGAACAGCTTACTTGATTTTTATGGAAATCTTCTTACTGAAAAACAAAGAAAAGCAGCGCTTATGTATTATGTCTATGATTGTACAATAAATGAAATATCGTCAGAACTTAATATCTCAAAACAAGCGGTGTTTGACAATTTAAAAAGGGCAGAAAACAATTTAGAAGGCTTTGAAAAAAAGCTCGAATTAATAAAAAACGCAAAAAAGAAGAAGATAATAAAGAAATAAAAAGAAGAAAAATTGAAAATATATTAGAAAGTATAGAAAAAGAATCTTTAAATGAAAATAATAATTTGAAATTTAAAGAGCTTAGAAAAATACTTTTTGACTAGGAGGTGGTTTTTTGGTATTTGAAAGTTTATCCGATAAATTGCAAAGTACTTTGCAAAAATTAACAGGAAAGGGTAGATTATCCGAAAAAGATATTGACGCAGCTATGCGTGAAGTAAAACTTGCACTTCTTGAGGCTGATGTAAATTTTAAAGTTGTTAAAGACTTTGTAAAAACAGTTAAAGAGAGAGCTTTGGGAAAAGAAGTTTTAGAATCTCTTACTCCAGGCCAACAAGTTATTAAAATTGTAAATGAAGAACTCACAAGATTAATGGGTACTAGCGAA
Source organism: Peptoniphilus grossensis (assembly GCF_001940285.1). Classification (NCBI taxonomy): domain Bacteria; kingdom Bacillati; phylum Bacillota; class Tissierellia; order Tissierellales; family Peptoniphilaceae; genus Peptoniphilus; species Peptoniphilus grossensis. The sequence goes on along the minus strand of NZ_MJIH01000001.1, from coordinate 557,908 downwards.
GTTAAAATTGACTTTTCAAAAAAACCTACAGTGATAATGATGTGTGGACTTCAAGGAGCAGGTAAAACTACTACAAGTGGTAAGCTTGCAAATAAATTAAAAAAAGATGGAAAGAGACCTCTTTTAGTTGCTTGCGATATTTATAGACCAGCAGCTATAAAACAACTTCAAGTTGTTGGTAAATCAGTTGATACTCCAGTTTTTACAATGGGAGATAAAATTTCTCCAGTAGATATTTCTAAGGCTGCTCTTGAGCATGCTAAGAAAAATGGAAATGATGTAGTTATCATAGATACAGCTGGCAGACTTCACATTGATGAAAAGTTAATGAAGGAGCTTCAAGATATTCACGAAGCACTTGAACCTTCAGAAGTACTTCTTGTACTTGATGCAATGACTGGTCAAGATGCAGTAAATGTTGCCGATAAATTTGATGATATGTTAAAATTGACAGGTGTAGTACTCACTAAACTTGATGGGGATGCTAGAGGTGGGGCTGCTCTATCAATTAGATCAGTTACTGATGTCCCTATAAAATTTATTGCCAGTGGTGAAAAGATGGATAATATTGAAGTCTTCCACCCAGATAGGATGGCTTCAAGAATACTTGGAATGGGAGATGTGCTCTCCTTAATTGAAAAAGCACAATTAGCTGTGGATGATAAAAAAGCAAAAGAACTTGAAGAGAAGCTTAGAAAGTCAACATTTACTTTTGAAGATTTTTTAGACCAGATGCAGCAAATGAAGAACATGGGACCACTTGAAGATATTATAGGAATGATACCAGGTATGAATAGCAAAGCTTTAAAGGGTATTAACTTACCCGATAATGAATTTGCTAAAGTTGAGGCAATGATTCTTTCTATGACAAAAAAAGAAAGACAAAAGCCTGAAATTATAGATTCTTCTAGAAGAAAAAGAATTGCAAAGGGTTCTGGAACTAGTCCAGCAGATGTGAATAAACTTATAAAACAGTTTAAGGACATGAGAAAGATGATGAAACAATTTGGAAACATGTCCAAAAGTATGGGAAAAAGAAAATTTAAATTACCTTTTTCCTTTTAAGGTAGCTTATATATTTTAATATATAAATTTTATTGTGGAGGTGAATAATTTGGCAGTAAAAATTAGACTTAGAAGAATGGGTACAAAGAAAAAACCCTTTTATAGAATAGTTGTAGCAGACTCTAGAAGTCCTAGAGATGGAAAATTCATCGAGGAGATTGGTTATTATAACCCACTTACGACTCCTAAAAAAGTTGTTGTAGACTCAGAAAAAGCAAATAATTGGATCAAAAATGGTGCAAAACCTACTGATACAGTTGACAGACTTTTCAGAGAAAACTCAGTATATAATGCTGGTGCAAACTCAAATAATACAGCAGAAGCAAGTGAATCAGAAGCTACTGAATAACAGTATGTTTGGAGGACCAAAATGGTTGAATTAATTGAATATATTGCTAAATCTTTAGTTGACGATCCTTCTTCAGTTGATGTAACAATGACTAGGAATGATAATTCAATTGATATTAGACTTAAAGTTGCATCAAATGATATGGGAAAAGTTATTGGCAGACAAGGTAGAATTGCTAAGGCAATAAGAGCAATTTTGAAGGCTGTTTCACTCAAAGAAGATGTAAAGGTTAATTTAGAAATTGAAGAATATTAAAGATTCAATTACGTGCATTGGCAAGATAATAAATACTCATGGTATTAAGGGTGAAATTAAAGTTGAGCCTTATACTTTTGACAACAAAAGATTTTCTGAACTAAAAAGCGTATTTGTAGGCGATGAATTAATAGAATTTTCTATTAAAAAAGTTAGAGTGAATAAATTTGTGTACCTTACTTTTGATGGATATGAAAATATTAATGATGTTCTTATTTTAAAGGGCAGCTATATTTACATTAAAGATGAAGATAGACTAGCTTTAGATGAAAACCAATACTATATTTCTGATATAATTGGAAAAAAAGTTTATGATACTGAAAAAAATTATATAGGAATATTAAAAGAGGTATTGGAATATCCTGCTAATGATATTTTTATAATTGAAAGTGAAGATAAAAGTATTTATCAAATACCTGCAGTTAAGGAATTTATAAAAAAAATAGATTCTACAATAACTATTAAATTAATAGAAGGAATGATTTTGTGAAAATAAGTGTTTTAACATTATTTCCCGAATTCATAAATAAGATTAGAGATTTTTCTATTGTTGGAAGGGCTATCGGCGAAGGCAAATTAGATCTTGAAACTGTGGATATTAGAGATTTTGCCATAAACAAATATCTGCAAGTAGACGATTATCCCTATGGCGGTGGACCAGGCATGTTAATGCAAATTAAGCCAATAGTAGAGGCAATAGAATCTGTAAAGAAAAACAACTCTAAGGTTTATTATATGTCTCCACAGGGAGAGGTTTTGAATCAAGATAAACTAAAGGAACTTAGAAGCGAAGAACACATAATACTTTTAAGTGGCCATTACGAAGGTATTGATAATAGAGTCGTTGAAAATTACGTAGATGAAGAAATTTCCATTGGCGATTATGTTTTAACTGGTGGAGAGTTGGCATCTATGGTAATTATAGACGGTGTATCAAGGCTTCTCGATGGTGTTCTTGCAAGCGATGAGTCTTTTAAAGAGGAGTCTCATTACAATGGTCTTTTAGAGTATCCACAATACACTAGACCAAAAGAATTTAGAGGATTTGAAGTTCCTGATATTCTTTTAAGTGGAGATCATGAAAAGATTAGAAAATATAGACTTAGAGAGTCTATAAAAAACACTTTGCAGAAAAGACCAGATTTATTAGAAAATAAAATTTTAAATGATGAAGAAAAAGATATATTGAAAGATTTACTGGAAGGAGGTAAAGACAATGGATTATATTAAAGCTATTGAAGATGAACAATTAAATGAAAATTTACCTAAATTTAATGTTGGGGACACTGTAAGTGTTCACTATAAAATTATTGAAGGCGAAAGAAAAAGAATCCAAGTTTTTGATGGAACTGTAATAAAAATTCAAGGAAAAAGCTCTAGAAAAACTTTTACAGTAAGAAGAATTTCTTATGGCGTTGGAGTTGAAAGAACTTTCCTACTTAACTCACCAAGAATTGCTGATCTTGTTGTTACAAGAAAAGGTAGAGTTAGACGTGCTAAACTTTACTATCTTAGAGATAGACAAGGCAAGGCTGCAAAAGTTAAAGAAAAGACTAATTACTAAGAGTGGGACTTTAAGTCCTATTTTTAGTATCTTTTATTTTGAACAAATAAATTAGAGAGGTGATATATATGAAAAAGATTTTTTTTGGAATTTTTTTAATTATTATTTTGGCGGCAGGCACATTTTTATTTGTTGAAAATAGAGGAACTACTAAAATTTCAACTAAATACGATAAATTTAACTTTATAACTGAAGACAAAGACATTGACAAAGAAGATTTTTGTATAGAAGATGGAATGATTTACTTATCTCTTGACTACATAAAAGAATATTTAGATGAAAATATTTTTTATGATAAATCAACTGGAGAAGTAAAAATAGAAAATGAACATGCGAATAAAATTTTAAAGTTAGATGAATATAAAGCAAAATTTAATAGCGGCACAATAGATTTAAGAGCACCAGTTATTGAAAAAAATGGAAAGATTATGCTTCCAATTGAAGCATTTATCTACGATTATAATGTAAATCTTAGATATAATAAGGACATTAGACTTTTGCTTTTAGATTATAGAGATAAAGAATATGAGTTAACTAAAACTACAAAAGATACTTTTTTAAGGGAAGATAGTTCTCGAAGGAGTCCAATTATCAAAAAACTTCCTGAAGGGGAAAAATTATATGTATATAGTGAAAAAAGTAAATACTATAAAGTTAGAATGCCTGAGGGATATGCAGGCTATGTTTTAAAAGATGATGTTGATGAAAATTTTGAAAAATTTACACTAGCATCTGCAACAAAAAACACATCTAAGAGTCCGATTAATTTAACATGGGACTATACTTATGCAGAACATTCTGATGAAAAAGTTAATCAAATAGTTGGAATTAATGGACTTGATGTAATTATTCCTACATGGTTTTCTATAAAAAATGGCAATGGCGACATGATAGATAGGGGAAATTTAAATTATATAAAAAAATATAATGATTTAGGTATAGAAGTTTGGGCTTACTTGGACAATTCTTTTGATCCAGATATTACTCATGAAGCTTTGTCTAATAAGGAAACCCGCAAGAAAATCATTGATAAGACTTTAGAACTTTGTAGAAAATATAATATGAAGGGAATAAACATTGATTTTGAACATACGAGGAATGAAGATAGAGATAATATAACTGCTTTTGTAAGTGAGTTTAGAGAAAGTGCTGGAGAAGATTTTATCTTGACAATTGATGTAACTCCACAAATTTCTTCAGATGTTACCAAAGAGCCTTACGACAGAAAAGCTTTAGCGGAAATTTCTGATTATATAGTAGTTATGGCTTATGACCAACACTGGGGTTCATCAGAAGAAGCAGGATCTGTTGCCCAATACAAATGGGTTGAGGGAAGTATAAATGTGCTATTTAGAAGCATTCCTAATAAAAAAATGATTTTAGGTGTTCCACTTTATACAAGATTATGGAAAGAATCAAAGGGAAAAGTTACATCAAAGGCAATTTCTATGTCTGAAGTTTCAAATATCATTGCATCTAAGGGTTTAAAACCAATTTGGGACAAAGAGTCGCAACAAAATTATGTTGAATATCAAGAAAGGGACTCAACTTATAAAATTTGGATTGAAGATGCAAATTCTATTGAGAAAAAAGTTTCTCTTGTAAATAAATACAATCTAGCTGGAGTTGGAAGTTGGAGACGTGGATTTGAAACTCAAAATATTTGGGATGTAATTTCAAAAGAATTAGAGAAAACAAAATAACTAAAATTGACAATTTAGTTTTTTAAGTATAAAATTGAATAGTATTAAAATATAATTTTATTAGGATGTGTTTAAAATTTTACCAGATACACATAAGATTGTGGCAAAAATAGTCCACGATAGAATAAAAGATAAATATGATATCAATTTAAATTTAGAGAAAATGCTTTGGGGTTCAATTGCTCCCGATGTTTTACCTTACTATAAGACAAAAAGACATTATTTTGATGAATCAGGGGATTATATAGCAAGAGAAATAAGTAGACTTATTTATTTTTCTAGATATTCCTATTCTGAGGGAAATGAAAGTAAATTATTTATTAACTATATTAGTAAAAAGCTTGGCATAATTATGCATTATCTTTGTGATTTTGTATGTTATCCCCATGCTTATAGAATGACTTTTGTTGAAAATCTAAGGAAACATATTAAGTATGAACAAGATTTAGCTCTATATGCTAGAGAAAATAAATATTTAGAAGAAAATTATAGAGAAGTAATTTCTTTGGAAAACATAAAAATTTTTGAAAATTTAGATTTAAGTCTTGATAAAAAAATTAAAAAATATTTAGTTAATGTAATTGATGAGTATAAGAATTCAAACCACAATTTCGATAATGATTTAAACTTTGCTTTAAATTTATCAACAAATATTTCTATTCTTGTAATTAAATCAATATTTGAATATAGTGGGGAATTTGATATACAATTTATTTAAGAAATAAGATTCTTTCGCTCTTTGGAGTGAAAGAATTTTTATAATTATGGAGGAAAAAGATGAGAAATAATTCTAGTGCCACAAAATTAGACCTTAGAGAAACACAAATAGCAATTAAATCAGTGAAAGATTATTTTCAAAGAGATTTAGCAAATACTTTGAACTTACAAAGAGTTTCTGCACCACTTTTTGTCCGACCTGAAACAGGACTTAACGACAATTTAAATGGGGAAAAAGCGGTAGATTTTTACTTGAAACATTATGGAATAAATGTAGAGATTGTTCAATCTCTTGCAAAATGGAAGAGAAATGCTTTAAAAGAATACAAGTTTAACAAGTATGAAGGTATTTATGCAGATATGAATGCCATAAGAGCAGAAGAAGAACTTGATGAAATTCATTCTTCATATGTGGATCAATGGGATTGGGAAAAAATTATTGATAAAAGTGATAGAAATAAAGAGTATCTTTATTTAACTGTTAAAGAAATTTTTTCGGTTTTTAAGAGAACTGAAGAATACATTAATCAAACTTACCCCTATATACTTTCTAAAAAGTTGCCTGATGAAATATTTTTTATAACATCACAAGAATTAGAAGATTTATATCCTGGTAAAAGTCCTAAAGAAAGAGAAAAATTAATTTGTAAAGACAAGGGAGCAGTTTTCATCATGGGAATTGGAGAAAACTTAAATTCTGGAAAACCTCATGATCTTAGAAGTCCGGATTACGATGATTGGAAGCTTAATGGAGATATTTTATTCTGGGATGAAGTTTTAGATAATTCTCTTGAAGTTTCTAGTATGGGAATTCGTGTAGATGAAAACTCTCTAAAAAGTCAATGCGAACTTACAAATACAACTGATAGATTAAAATTAAAATATCATCAAGACATTTTAAAGGCAAATCTTCCATACACAATTGGTGGAGGTATTGGTCAATCACGAATTTGTATGTTTTTTCTTGAAAAAAGCCATATTGGAGAAGTACAAGTTGGAGTTTGGGACGAAAATAATTTAAATTATTGTAGAGAAAATAAAATAAAATTATTATAATTTTAAAAAATTTACAAATTGGATACAAATCCTTCGGAATATATAGTATAATATTTTTATACGAAACCGGAGGATTTTTTTATGGACTTGGCACAAAAATTAAATCAGAAGCCTTTTAAAATTGCCTTTAAGGATATAAAAAAATACCTAATTGCAAACTTCTTATACAATGGCGATTTGGATAGCATAAATATTTTACTTAACTTATACAATATTTATGAGTCAATCGAAAACATATACCCGAGATATGTTACTCTTGAAAATTTGAGAAAAGATATAATTAAAATTTATAGGCAAAAGGAAGGCATTGAGCTTATTGCACAGAACCTTTCTAGTCTAATACATGATGATATTAATAGATTAGAGCTTTATTTATATTTAGAAGCTTATAGGTTTGGGTTTAATTCAAAAAAACATATTAATATGCTTGAAATAATTACATTAAAGTATCTAACTATTGATGAACTTTATAATAGAAAAAAACTTTTTCAATATGAATTTCGAAATGAGGAAGTTTTGTCTTTTAAAAAGTTAATTTTTAAAGAAATTAGAAAAGATAAGCAAATTAGGATTTTTATAAAAAATACACTTTCAGATGTTAAGAAAAAGTTGCTTAATGAAAAAATTAATAGTATAAACGATCATCTTGATTTACAACTTTTTTTTAGGAGTGAAAACGACGATGTTAAAATTAGAGAGGTGGATTCATATCTGACTGAATCTGAAATTATTGCTCTAAATAATAAAGTTTCCAAGTTTCTTTACATAGATGGATTTAGGATTTTTAAAAATGGTTTTTGGGATGGAGTTAACGATAGAGTTTTAAAGAGATACAAGTAAGGATAGTTCTACACTATCCTTTTTAAAGTGGTGATAATTTGGTAATAATGGGTATTGACCCTGGAATAGCAATAGTTGGATATGGTTTTTTGGATTTAAGGGGAAATTCTTATAAAGTTTTAGATTACGGTGCCATTACTACAATGCCCAAGGTTCCACTTGCAGATAGATTAAATTTAATTTACGAAGAAATGAATGAATTAATAGAAAAGTATAAGCCTATTGATATTGCTTTTGAAGAATTGTTTTTTAACAAAAATGTTAAGACGGCAATTACTGTTGCTCAAGCTCGTGGTGTTGAAGTTTTGTCGGCAAAAAAAAGTGGTGCAGGTTTATATGAATACACGCCTTTGCAAGTTAAACAAGCTCTTGTAGGTTATGGTCGAGCTACAAAAGCACAGGTACAAGAAATGGTTAAGACCATTTTAAATTTAAGTAAAGTTCCAAAGCCTGATGATGTAGCAGATGCACTTGCAGTTGCAATAACTCATGGAAGTTCAATTAAGTTTAAAGAAAGTTTTAGGATGATATAATGATAGAATTTTTAAAGGGCAAAGTACACTCAACAGATAGGGGATATTTAGTTCTTGAAGTTAATGGAATTGGTTATATAATCAATATGATTTCAAGAGAGCTCCATACATTTTATAAAAATGAAGAAGTCTTTATAAATATTAGACTTATCTTAAGAGAAGATGCTGCAATTTTATATGGATTTAAGGATAGCGAAACAAGAGATGCCTTTGATCTTTTGACAACAGTATCTGGAATTGGACCAAAACTTGCCATGGGGATTTTAGATGGAGATGATGTGTCAAATATAGCAAAATATATTATATCAAAGGATGACAAATCTCTTGTGAAACTTCCTGGTGTTGGGAAAAAAACAGCACAGAGAATAATTTTAGAATTAAAGGATAAAGTTGAAAAATTAAATTTAAATCTAAATTTAGAAACAGAAGTTGTTAGTACATTTGATGAAAATGATGATCCGGCAGTTGAGGCACTTATATCATTAGGTTATAATATATATGATGCAAGAAAAGTTCTTGAAAAGATAGATGTATCTTTAGATATATCTGATAGAATAAGAGAAGCACTGAAATTAATGGGTTGATATTATGGATAGAAATAGATTAGTCGAGCCAGATTTTATAGATGGAGATACAAAAGAAATTAGCCTTAGACCTAAGTGGTTAAGTGAATACATAGGTCAGGAAAAAATTGTAGATAATTTAAAAATTTTTATAGAAGCTGCAAAAAATAGGTCAGAGCCTCTTGATCACACTTTACTGAGTGGACCACCTGGACTTGGGAAAACAACTCTAGCTGGTATTATAGCAAATGAAATGGGAGTTAATTTAAAAGTTACATCAGGGCCTGCAATAGAAAAACAAGGGGACTTAGCTAGCATTCTTACAAATTTAAATAATGATGATGTGTTATTTATAGATGAAATTCATAGATTAAATAAATCTGTTGAGGAAATTCTTTATCCAGCAATGGAAGATCACGCTCTCGATATTATTATAGGAAAAGGGCCTTCAGCAAGATCTATTAGACTTGATCTTGCACCCTTTACACTCATAGGAGCAACTACAAGAGCAGGAATGCTAACCTCTCCACTTAGAGATAGATTTGGAGTAATGTTAAAGTTAGATTTATATGACACAAAGTCTTTAGTAGAAATTATTATGAGATCTGCAAAAATTTTAAATATTCCAATTGAAGAAGAGGGAGCTATAGAAATAGCCAAAAGATCTCGTGGAACTCCTAGAATAGCTAATAGACTTCTAAAAAGGGTAAGAGATTATGCCGAAGTAAGAGAGGAAGGCGTAATAACTACAAAAGTAGCTATGAAGGGTTTAAATCTTTTAGAAATTGATAAGTATGGATTAGATAATATTGACAGAAGAATAATTCTTACAATGATTGAGAAATTTTATGGGCGTCCTGTTGGAATAGATGCTATATCAGCTGCTATTGGAGAAGATAAGGGAACAGTAGAAGATGTATATGAACCATATTTAATGCAAATAGGTTTTATTATTAGAACTCCTAGAGGTAGAGTTGCTACAAAAAGAGCTTATGACCATTTTGGAATAGAATATAAGGGTGATTAAAATGAAAAAAATCTTATTATTAGCAATAATATTTATGTTATTACCAATTAACCTTTTTGCTAAGGATGATTACGACAAAATTGATATTAAAATTGGAAAATCTGTAAATGAAAAGGAAAATTTAAAATTAAAATCTAAAAGTAATTTATTTATTATTACTTCAGATGACCAAGTTATAAATAAGACTAATAATAAAGAAATTGACATAATGTTTGATGGAGAAAATATTAATTTAAAAGGAAATAATTTTAAATTGGCAAATTTTCCGCAAGATGGAGCTTTTTTAATAGGTTCAGATTCTCCAATATATGTGGATAAAATAAAAAGAAATTATAGAGGTGCAATTTCATTTAGAGTTAATAACGGAAAATTAGACATTGTGAACAATGTAAAAATTGACGATTATTTAAGAGGAGTACTTCCTAAAGAAATGAGCCCAGAATTTCCAATGGAATCATTAAAGGCACAGGCTCTTTGCTCGAGATCCTTTGCAATAAATAATTTCAACAAATATATTAAAAAGGGATATAATCTAGATGACACGACAAATTCCCAAGTTTATTATGGAAAAGATGTTGAAGAAAAATCAACTGATAAAGCTGTAGAAAGTACATTAGGAGAAGTAATTAAATATGATGGCAAAATTGCTGAAACAATTTTTTGTGCATCATCAGGGGGATATACAGTTTCATCATCAGAAGCTTGGGGCGGAAATTTTGTACCATACTTAATATCCAAGGAAGATCCCTATTCTACTTATCCATGGGAGTATACTATAAAGGATAGCGACTTAAAGAAATTAGATTTAACTGATATTTTGGGAGTTAATTTTGATTTAACAAACTCTAATAGAGTTAAAAATATTACTTTTAATACATCTAAAGGAGATGTTACATTAAAGGCAAAGAATTTTCGAAATAAAATAGGAAATACAATAATTAAATCTACATTATTTGATATTAATTGCGACAATGGCAAAGTAATTATAAAGGGAAAGGGATATGGTCATGGAGTTGGCATGAGCCAATATGGTGCTGTAGAAATGGCAAAAAAAGGCAGCAATTATAAGGATATTATTGAATTTTATTTTCCTGGTACAAATATTGAAAAGATAAAATAATAATAGAAAGGCAAAAATGAAAACAAAAGATTTTTATTACGACTTACCAAAGGAATTAATAGCACAACATCCTGTTGAAAAAAGAGATCACTCAAGGCTTCTTGTCTTAGACAAAAAAACGGGAAAAATGGAACACAAACATTTTTATGACATAGTTGATTATCTTAATGAAGGCGATGTGCTTGTATTAAATGACACCAAGGTAATGCCTGCACGAATTTATGGACATAGAGAAAATAAAGAGGAAAAAATTGAATTTCTTCTTTTAAATAGAAAGGGAGACATATGGGAATGTTTATCTAAACCTGGTAAAAAAGCACAAATAGGAACTAAAATAATTTTTAGTGATAAATTGTCCGCAGAAGTAGTTGACATTTCTCATGATGGATCTAGGTTTTTAAAGTTTCAATATGATGGAGTTTTTGAAGAAATTTTAGATGAACTTGGCGAAATGCCACTTCCACCCTATATTACAGAAAAACTTAAAGACAAAAATAGATACCAAACTGTATATGCGAGAGAAGAAGGTTCAGCTGCAGCACCAACTGCGGGTCTTCATTTTACAAAGGAACTTCTTCAAAAAGTTAAGGACAAAAAAGTAGAAATTTGCTACATTACACTTCATGTCGGTCTAGGAACATTTAGACCTGTAAAAGTTGAAAATATTGATGAACATGAAATGCATTCTGAATTTTATATTATGAATAAGGAAGTTGCAGATAAAATAAATGCGGCAAAAAAAAGAGGGAACAGAGTAATTGCTGTTGGCACTACAAGTGTAAGAACTGTGGAATCTATTGCCGATGAAAGTGGAAAAGTTTGCGAAAAAAGTGGATTTACAAATATATTTATTTATCCACCCTATAAATTTAAGTGCATAGATGCTCTTATAACAAATTTTCACTTGCCAGAATCTACTCTTTTAATGTTAGTGTCTTCACTTTCAACTAGAGAAATTATTTTAAAAGCGTACAAAGAAGCGGTGAAGGAAAGATATAGATTTTTTAGCTTTGGCGATGCAATGTTTATAAGGTAGGTAATATGTTTAAATTTGAGTTATTAAAAACTGCCAAGGATTCAAAGGCAAGACTTGGCAAAATTACAACTAATCACGGTGAAATTGAAACACCAATCTTTATGCCAGTAGGCACGAGAGCAACTGTAAAGACAATGACTCCTGATGAGTTAAAAGAAATTGGTTCGCAGATAATTCTTTCAAATACTTATCATTTATTTTTAAGACCTGGTACTGAAATAATAGAAAAAGCAGGAGGACTTCATAAATTTATGAATTGGGACAAACCAATTCTTACAGATTCTGGTGGATTTCAAGTTTTTTCTCTCTCAGACAATAGAAAAATAACTGAAGAAGGAGTTCACTTTAGAAGTCATATTGATGGAAGTAAGATGTTTATATCTCCAGAAAAATCCATAGATATTCAAAATATTCTAGGCTCAGATATAATAATGGCATTTGATGAATGTGCACCCTATCCGGCAAGTCATGAGTACATAGACAATTCTATGAGAAGGACTCTTAGGTGGGCAGAAAGGTGCAAAGAACATCATAAAAACACAGATAACCAAACTCTTTTTGGAATAATCCAAGGTGGAATGTATAAAGATCTACGAGAAATTTCTGCGAGAGAAATGGTTGATATGGACTTTAAGGGGTATTCTATTGGAGGTTTATCTGTTGGAGAGCCAATTGATCTTATGAACGATATTTTAGATTTCACAACTGATTTTATGCCAGAAAGCAAGCCAAGGTATTTAATGGGAGTAGGTAGTCCTGATTATTTATTTGAAGCAGTTGAAAGAGGAGTTGATATGGCGGACTGTGTCCTTCCAACTAGAATTGCTAGAAATGGGACTGTTCTTACTCACAATGGTAAAATTGCAATAAAAAATGCTCTTTACAAAGAAGATTTTTCCGCACTTGATAAAGAATGTGATTGTTACACTTGTAGAAATTTCTCTAAGGCTTATATTAGACATTTATTTAATGTAGATGAAATACTTGGAATGAGGCTTGCAACTATTCACAATCTATATTTTTTATTAGACATGATGAAAAATATTAGAGAGTCAATAAGGGGAGATTATTTTTTAGAATATAAAGATGATTTCTACAAGAAGTATGGGTATAAATAATTTCTTGTTAAGTCATGTAATTAAATGTATAATGTAATTATTAATTATATTATAAGAAAGGGGTTAATAATGAAACAAAACGCAATTTTAAATTTTATTCCTTTAATATTGATGTTTGTTATTTTTTATTTTTTCTTAATAAGACCACAAAAGAAAAAAGCAAATGAAATAAACGAAATGCGTGAAAATTTAAAGGTAGGCGACAAAGTAATAACAATCGGTGGAATAATTGGAAAAATTATTCTTATTAAGGAAGATTATTTAGTTATTGAAACTTCATCAGACAATTCAAAAATTGAAATAATGAAGTGGGGAATTAACGGTACTTATAAAAAGAATTCAGAACTTAAAGATGTTGAAGAAGAATAGGAGAAATTATGAAGCACATAAAGACACTTACAAATAAAAATCTTAAAAAAACTTATGAAAAAGGTGGATGTGGCGAATGTCAAACATCTTGCCAATCAGCTTGCAAAACTAGTTGCACAGTTGGAAATCAAAAATGTGAAAATTCTGAAAACTAAGGCAAGGGAAACCTTGCTTTTATTTTGTTAAAGAATGGTAAAGGAGTAAAGATGGTAGAAAGAATTCACAAATTTTATTTAAACGATAGATATATAGTGCTTGATATTGCAAGTGGTTCAGTTCATGTTGTTGAAAAAATTGTTTATGAAATGATTGATGATTATGAAAAAATGTCAAAAGATGAAGTCATAGAAAAATTTTCAAAAATCTATAATAAACAAGATACCTTGGAAGCTTATGAAGAAATAGATTATTTAGTAAAGGAAGGACTTTTATTTTCTGAAGACGAACATTTTAAACTTCCAAAATATAATCCACAAAATGTTGTAAAGGCTTTATGCCTTCATGTGGCTCATGATTGTAATTTAAGATGTAAATATTGCTTTGCTTCTCAGGGAGATTTCAAGGGCGACAGAAGTTTAATGTCCTTTGAAACTGGAAAGAAGGCTTTGGACTTCTTGATAAAAAATTCTGGCAATAGAAGGAATCTTGAAGTGGACTTCTTCGGGGGTGAGCCACTTATGAATTTCGACCTAGTAAAAAAACTTGTGGGTTATGGAAGAGAAGAAGAAAAAAAACATGGCAAACATTTTAGATTTACTATTACAACTAATGGAATGCTTTTAAATAAAGAAATTGAAGATTTCATTAATGAGAATATGGATAATGTCGTTCTTTCTATTGACGGAAGAAAAGAGGTAAACGACAAAATGCGTCCAACTATAAATGGCAAGAGTTCCTATGATGTAATAGTTCCAAAATTTAAAGAGCTTATTGATAAAAGAGGAGATAAGGATTACTTTATCAGAGGAACCTTTACAAATGAAAATTTAGATTTCTCCGAAGATTTAAAGGATTTTTATTCTCATGGATTTAAAAAAACTTCTATTGAGCCAGTAGTTACTGACGAAAAAGAAAGCTATGCTATCAGAGAAGAACATTTAGATAAGATTTTAAGTGAATACGAAAAAATGAGCAGGGATTACATCAACATTAGAAAAGAGGATAAGGATTTTTCTTTCTTTCACTTTATAATTGATTTATCACAAGGTCCTTGTATAGTTAAGAGAACTGTTGGATGTGGTGCAGGCTCTGAATATGTTGCAATTACCCCTCAAGGAGAAATTTATCCATGTCATCAATTTGTTGGAGAAGAAGAATTTTTATTAGGAAATGTCGATGATGGAATTTTAAATACTGATCTTAGAAGTACTTTTAAAAATTCAAATGTTTATACTAATGAAGACTGTCCATCATGTTGGGCTAGATATTATTGTTCAGGTGGATGTCATGCTAATGCTTATTATAGTAATAATGATATAAGTAAGCCTTATAAAGTTGGGTGTACAATGGAAAAGAAAAGGATTGAATGTGCAATTTCAGTTATAGCAAATGAAGAATAATTTTATTTGTGAACCCTTAGGGGTTCTTTTATTTTGTAAAAATTAAGATAGTTTTGAGTTTTGAATTTATAAATCAAGTTATTACATTTAAATTTATAGTTTTAAATTTATAGTAATGAGCATAATCTAATCTAGATGATTCAAATAGTTTTACCTTAATGATAATTTTTGATATAATAAACTTCATATAAAGTGGTGATTAAATGGAAAGATGGTTTATTAAAAATAAAAAAGATCCAGGAATAGATTATAAAAAACTGGGCATTAATAATGTTATATATAAAATTTTAATTAATAGAGAAATTAATACTGAAGAAGAAATAAAAAGTTTTTTAGATCCCATGCTTTCAAATTTAAATTCACCTATCCTTTTAAAGGATATGGTTAAGGCTTCTAATTTAATTTTGAGTCACATTGCTAAGAAAAATAAAGTTAGAATTATTGGTGATTACGATGTAGATGGCGTTACTTCCACTTATATTTTGTATTCAGGGCTTAATAAAATTGGTGCTGATGTGTCCTATGACATTCCACATAGAGTTGAGGACGGTTATGGAATTAATAATAATTTAATTGATAGGGCTTATAATGATGGAGTGAAGCTTATAATTACTTGTGACAACGGAATTGCTGCAAGAGATGCCGTTCTTTATGCAAAATCTAAGGGAATTGATATTATAATAACTGATCATCACGAAGTTCCAAAAAAATTTGAAAAGGATAAAGAGATAGAATTAATTCCAGATGCTAATGCAGTTATTGATCCAAAACAAAATTCTTGTAATTATCCCTTTGCTGAAATTTGTGGGGCAGTAGTTGCTTTTAAATTAATTGAATATCTATTTTTAATTAAAGGTGTAGATAAAGATGAATTTTACGAGAGTTTTTTGCCTTTCGCTGCAATAGCAACAGTTTGCGATGTAATGCCGCTTAAAAATGAAAATAGAATAATTGTCTCAGAGGGCTTGAAATATTTAAGGGATACTAAACATAGGGGTCTTAATGCACTAATTGAGGTTTCTAATATAAAGAAAAATGATATAGATGTATATCATCTGGGATTTATTATTGGACCAACTATAAATTCTAGCGGACGACTAGATTCTGCAAAGGACGCACTAGAATTACTACTTGAAAATAATTATGATTTGGCTCTTGAAAAAGCAAAAAAACTACGTGAACTTAATTATGAAAGACAGAAGCTTACCACTGAAGCCTTTGATGTAATAGATGAAAAAATAATTAGAGAAAATCTTTTAGATAAACATAAGGTTCTTATATTATATGAAGAGGGACTTAATGAGTCTATTCTTGGGATTGTTGCAGGAAAAATAAAAGAAAAATATTATAGGCCAACAGTTGTACTAAGTAATTCCAAAGACTTAATAAAGGGTTCAGGAAGAAGTATTGAAGAATACAATATGTTCCAAGAATTTTCAAAATCTAAAGAATTTTTAACTACTTTTGGTGGGCATAAAATGGCTTGTGGTTTGTCAATGCCTCTAAAAAGCCTAGATGAATTTATTAAAGATGTAGATGAGAAAGAAAGCTTAACTAAAGAAGACTTAATTAGAAAAGTTTATATAGACGGAAATTTGGAATTAAAATATATTAGCATGAATTTAGTAAAAGAAATTGAAAGGCTCGCACCCTTTGGCAATGGGAACTCTGCTCCAAAATTTGGTTCTAAAAATTTAAAAATTAACAATCTTAATATCCTAGGGAAAAATAAAAACTTTTTAAAGATGAGGCTTTTTCAAAACAATATAAATTATACGGCGACTTTATTTGAGGATTATGAAATATTTTTAAATAATCTTGCAAAATTTTATGGAAGGGAAGAAGTGATGGCGCTACTTCAAGGTAGACCGTCAAATATTTTTATAGATATAGTTTTTAATTTAGAGTTGAATATATTTAATGGAAATACATCAATTCAATTAAAAATAAACAACTATAGAATTACAGGTGAAAATAATGTTAATTGATGAATTAATTCAAAAAGTAAAATCTTATAATGAAAATGCCGATTTTGATATGATAATTAATGCTTACAAAATGGCTGAAGAACATCATAAGGGACAAAAGAGAAATTCTGGAGAAGATTATATTATTCATCCACTTAATGTAAGTTTGATACTTGCTGATATGAATATGGATACCCCAACTATTGTAGCAGGACTTCTCCATGATGTAGTAGAAGATACTGATGTGACTCTAGAAGACGTTAAAAATGAGTTTGGTCAAGAAGTTGCAGATTTAGTTGATGGAGTTACAAAGTTAAAAAAATTAAATTATAAAAATAAGGAAGAAAAACAAGCTGAAAATATTAGAAAAATGGTCCTTGCTATGGCACAGGATATTAGAGTAATAATAGTAAAGCTCGCAGATAGACTTCATAATATGAGAACTTTAGAATATATGACTGATGCTAAAAAGATTGAGAAGGCAAAGGAAACTGTTGAGATTTATGCACCCATTGCCGATAGACTCGGTATGAGTAGAATTAAGTGGGAACTTGAAGATCTGTCCTTGAGATATTTAGATGAGCAAGGTTATTACGAACTTGTTGAAATGGTAAATAAAAGAAGAAATGAAAGAGAAGATCTCATAAATCATATTATTTCCATTTTAAAAGAAAACTTGGAAAAAGTTGGAATTAAATGTGAAATTAAGGGAAGACCTAAGAACTTTTATTCTATTTATAAAAAAATGAAGAAAAAAGGAAAGGTTTTTGACGAAATCTACGATTTATCGGCAGTGAGAATCTTAACAAACTCGGTGAAAGATTGTTATGGTGCACTAGGAGTAGTCCACACACTTTTTAAACCTATCCCGGGAAGATTTAAAGATTATATTGCAATGCCTAAGCCTAATCAATATCAATCTCTTCATACAACTGTTATCGACAATAATGGAGAAACCTTTGAAGTTCAAATTAGAACTTATGAAATGCATCAGACTGCTGAATATGGTATTGCGGCTCATTGGAAATATAAAGCTGGCGTTTCAAAAGAAACTGCTTTTGACGAAAACTTAACTTGGCTAAGACAACTTTTAGAGTGGCAAAAAGATTTAAATGATCCTGGAGATTTTATGGACACTTTAAAGATCGACTTTTTTGCCGATGAAGTTTTTGTATTTACTCCAAGAGGAGATGTAATAAATTTACCAGAAGGGTCTACTCCAATTGACTTTGCTTATAGAATTCATTCCCAAGTAGGCAATACATGTGTTGGTGCAAAGGTAAATGGAAGAATTGTGCCATTAAATTATACTCTTCAAAGTGGCAATATAGTTGAAGTTATTACAAATCCTAATACTAGTCCTTCTCTTGATTGGCTTAAAATTGTAAAAAGTCCACAAGCACGTAAAAAAATTTCTCAATATTTTAAAGCTAAGGATAAAGAAAAGAATATTGAAAGAGGAAGAGAGGCCATTGAAAGGGAAGTAAAGAAACAGGGCTATGAGGTTCATAAGATTTTGCGTGATGATTGGCTAGAACAAGTTAGGGATAAATTAAACATGCTAAGTCTTGATGAAATGTATGCTGCAGTGGGATTTGGAACTATTACAACGGCACAAGTAACTGCTAAACTTATTGATATCTATAATAAATTTTATAAGAAAGATGAAAAAGATGTTGAAAAAATTGTTCAATTAAGAAAAAGATACAATAGTCAAGGAATTGAAGTTAAAGGCGTTGATGGTGTAAATGTAAGAATTGCAAAATGCTGCACGCCAGTTCCTGGAGATGATATAGTAGGATATATTACTATTGGAAGGGGAATATCTGTCCATAGAAAAGATTGCAAAAATATGCAAAATAATATTGATCCTTCAAGACTTGTTGAAGTTAAATGGCAAAATAGCAATGCCACAAGTTACAGTGCATCTATTGAGATAAGAGCCTTTGACAAACCAAATGTAATTGGAGATATTGCAAACAGAGTAAATGATTCAAAACTAAGCATTTCTTATTTAAATGCTAAAGTTATAAAAAATGGAGATGCAGTAATTAGCATAACAGTTGAAATTACTGATAGTGAAGAGCTTGAAAGATTGATGGAAAAATTAAAGAGAATAAATAATGTTCTCGAGGTATATAGAGTAAAGGCGTGATAAAATGCGAGCAGTAGTTCAAAGAGTAAAAAGTTCCAGCGTATCTGTAAAGGGAGAAGTTATTTCAAAAATAGATAAGGGACTAATGGTGCTCCTTGGAGTAGAAGTTAATGACGATGAAAGAGATCTGGACTATATTATAAAAAAAGTTATAAAGCTTAGAATTTTTGATGACGAAGATGGTGTAATGAACAAATCATTACTAGACTATGGATTAGAAATTCTTGTAGTCAGTCAATTTACTTTATATGGAGATGCAAGAAAAGGGAATAGGCCTAGTTATGTTCGTTCTGCAAAATTTAATGATGGAATTCTTTTGTACAATAAGTTTATTGAGGAGCTAGAAAAATTAAATATAAAAGTTTCTCATGGAGAATATGGTGCAAATATGGATGTGGAACTTATTAATGATGGTCCTGTTACAATTTTATTGGATTCTAATAAGGAATTTTAGGTGAATTATGGAATATAAAATTATTAAATTAGTTGTTGGAGAATTACAGGAAAATTGTTTTATTCTTTTTGACGAAAATAAAAATGCTTTTGTAGTTGACCCTGGTGGTTCAAGCGAAAATATAATTGAAGCAATTGAAAAAAATGACTTAAATATAAAATATATACTGCTTACACATGGTCACTTTGACCACGTGGGAGCAGTAGCTCAATTGGTTAAAAAATTTAATGCACCAGTATATCTAAACAAAAACGATAAAAACTTTTTGGAGAACCCAAAGGAAGTGAGAGAATCAGCCTTTGGACTTCAAATTGAGGCTTCAAATGTAGATGTATTTGTAGAAGATGGAGATGAAATTCCTTTTTCTAATGATAAAATAAAAGTTATTGCAACTCCAGGACATACAATTGGTTCTGTTTGCTATCTTTTTAAAAATTATCTATTTGCAGGAGATACATTGTTTAATGGTTCCATTGGAAGGACAGACTTTCCTGAATCTGATCCTTCACTTATGATTGAATCTTTAAAAAGACTCAAGGAACTTGATGATGAAATTTATATATTATCAGGGCACGGTGCGGAATCACAAATGGTCTATGAAAAAATGTCAAATCCTTATTTGAAAAGATTATGATTACAATTGAAAATGAGAGTGAAGGACTAAAAAAGTCGATTTTTGAATTTTTTAGGATGAAACTTCCAAAGGATTATAAAAAATTAGATATTGATTTAAAAATAAAAGTCGAAGAAAAAGTTATTTATATTGAGGTTCTTGGAAATAGAATTAAAGAAAGTGAAGAATTAATAATAAAAGGAGAAAGTCCACACTTTATTATAAAGAGATTTTTATTTGATTTATTTTCAAATTATAAAGATTTTGATAGCAGCTTTGGAACTTTAACTGGTGTAAGACCCTTAAAGCTTATTTCAAAAGTATTTGAAAGTAATTCCTATGAGAATTCAAAAAAAATTTTATTTGATAAATATAGAATAAATAGAGAAGACATAGATTTTTTATATAGAGTGTATAAGAATCAGGAAAAAGTTAGAAATAATTCAAGTACAAAAAATTACAATGTTTATGTTCACATACCTTTTTGTCCAAGTAGATGTCTTTATTGTTCCTTTGACACAACTGTGGAGAACAAGGAAAAGATGAATTTATACACAAAAAACTTAATTGAAGATATAAAAAACTACAAATTAGATTTTTTAAGTGAGCCTAATTCCCTTTATATTGGTGGAGGAACTCCCACATCAATTGGACTTAATAATTTAGAGAAAATTATCGATGTTATTTTAAAAAAATTTAAAAACACAAAGGAATTTACAGTTGAGTGTGGAAGAATTGACAGCCTTAATGTTGAAATTTTAGAAATGTTAAAGAACAATGGAGTTAATCGAATTTCTTTAAATCCACAAACTTTTAACGAAAATGTAATAAATAAATTGAATAGAACTTCAAATGAAAATATTAAGTATTGGTTTGATAAGGCTAGGGAAATTGGTTTTGATGTTATAAACATGGATTTAATAATGGGATTACCTGGCGAAAGTAAAGAAAGCATTTTAAATTCTATAAAGAAAGCAATAGAATTTTCTCCAGAAAACATTACAATTCATACTTTGGCACTAAAAAATGGATCAAAACTTTTTGAAAATAATTATATTAATAAAGAAGATTACAGCGATCTCTTGAGGGAATCTAAAACTCTTATGTTAAACTCAAGTTATGAGCCTTATTATATATATAGGCAGAAAAAATCAGTTATAAGTTCAGAAAATGTTGGATATGCAAAAAAAGGTTATTCTTCAATCTACAATATTGTAATGATGGAGGAACTCGAAAATATAATTGGATTTGGACTTGGAGCCAGCACAAAAATTTTAGATTCAAGGGGAAAATTTAATAGAAAGTTAAATTCTAAAAATCTTGAAGAATATTTAACGAGGAGATAATTTTGAAATTAAGCGAAATTTTTAAAAATATAAACATTGTTGATGCAAATTTTAAAATAGATGAAAATAAAGAAATAAAAAAGATAGCATTTCATACGGATGATGTAGTAGAAGATGCTATTTTTGTTGCCATAAAGGGATATATAACTGATGGGCACAAATATATTAAAAAGGCAAAAAAATTAGGTGCAGAAATTGCTGTAGTAGAAAACTTTGTTGATGTTGACATAAATCAAATAAAAGTTCAAAATTCTAGAATTGCCTTGGCGGACATGGCGACAAATTTTTATAAAGATCCATCAAAGGAAGTTAGAGTAATTGGAATTACAGCAACAAATGGCAAGACGACTACAGCCTTTATGGTAGATTCTATTTTAAAAGAAGATAAAAGAAATACTGCAATTATAGGAACAGTTTTAACAAGATATGCTGATGTAAAGATCCCCTCAGTTCTTACTACTCCAGAATCTCTAATTCTTCAATCTTATATAAGAGATATGCTAGATAAAAACATCACAGATGTTACAATGGAAGTTTCATCATCAGCACAAGAACTTTTTAGGGATAAAAATATTGATTTTGATATAGTTACTTTTAATAATCTTGGCAGAGAACACATAGATCAACATGGAAGTTTTGAAAAATATTTCCACTATAAATCAAGACTTATTAGATATGCAAAAAGTGACGCTATTGCAATTTTAAATGCAGATGATGAAATGATTTACTCTTTAAAAGATAAAACTAAGGCAAGAGTATTATCTTTTTCTTTGGAAAATGAAAATGCGGATTTTGGAATTTCTAATTTAGATTTATCTACAGGCAAGGGAAAATATATTTTTAATATTAACAGGGATGTAGAATTAAAAGATTTTACAATAAGAAAATCTAGCATTTATGTTGAACTTGGTTCTGTTGGATATTCTTCAGTAATGAATTCTGTAGTCGCTATTATTGTGGCATTATGTCTAAAAATTGAGAAAAATGTAATTAAAGATGCCCTTAAAAATTTTAAAGGCGTGGAAAGGAGATTCGAGTTAATCTTCGACGAAGATTTTAAAATTTTAGACGATCACTTTGCAAATGAAAAAAATATTGACGCCACTATGGAAACTCTTAAAATGATGAAATATAATAATTTAAACATATTATATGCAATAAGGGGAAATAGAGGTGTAGAAGTCAATAGAGAAATCACAGAAAGATTAGTTAAGTGGATTAAAATATTAAGACCAAAAAATCTATCTGCAACTTTATCTAAAGATACTGTCAAGCAAAAGGACAAAGTTACAGAAGATGAATTAAATATTTTTAAATCAATCTTAAAAGAAAATAATATTGAGTGCAAAATTTATGATACTCTAGAAGAAGCTATAAATAATTCAATAGATCTATCAAAAAATGGAGATGTACTTTTACTTGCAGGTTGTCAAGGAATGGATAAAGGTGCAAAGTTTGCAAAAGAAAAACTTTTAAATGATAATAAGGTTAAAGATATTAAAGGATTTTCCAATAGAATAGACAACAGAATCTGTTAAAGTTGAATTTTAAAAGACCTTGTTTTATAATTAAATTAGAGATTATGAGAAACATTTAATTAAATAAATCGCAAATCGTTTTATAGTGTTAACGACTAAGCTCCAAACCATTTGAGGCTTGGAGTTTAATTTTTAGGAGGAAATATGGCTGAAAAAATGGGAAGTCTCAAAAGGAGTAATTACTGCAATGAGATTTCAGAAGAAATGATTTCAAATGAAGTCACATTAATGGGTTGGGTTGCAAAGCAAAGATCTCTTGGCTCAATTATTTTTGTAGACCTTAGAGATAGAAGTGGAATTGCACAAATAGTATTTGACGACACATCTGGTGATGAACTTTTAGAAAAGGCATCTCATCTTCGTGGTGAGTTTGTAATTGCTGTCAAGGGTAAAGTTAGAATGAGATCTTCAATAAATGAAGAACTTGAAACTGGAAAAGTTGAAGTTCTTGCAAGTGAACTTAAAATTTTAAGTGAGTCTGAAGTTCCACCGATCTATGTTAAAGACAATGACAATGTTTCTGAAAATATGAGATTAAAATACAGAACTTTGGACTTAAGGAAACCAAGTATGCAGAAAAATCTCATGATTCGTTCTAAAATTTATAAGATAACTCGTGACTTTTTTTATGAGAATGGATTTATTGAAGTTGAAACTCCAATGTTAACTAAACCTACGCCTGAAGGAGCAAGGGACTACTTGGTGCCTAGTAGAGTCAATCCAGGTAAATTTTACGCACTACCTCAATCTCCACAACTTATGAAACAACTTTTAATGGTTGCAGGCTTTGATAGATATATTCAAATAACAAAATGCTTTAGAGATGAAGATTTAAGAGCAAATAGACAACCTGAATTTACTCAAATTGATATGGAGCTTAGCTTCGTAACTGAAGAAGATGTAATGGAAATTAACGAAAAATTTTTACAAAGATTATTTAAAGAAATTTTAGATAAAGATATTGAACTTCCAATAAAGAGAATGAAATATTCTGAAGCTATGGACAGATTTGGCGTCGATAAGCCAGACTTAAGATTTGGAATGGAACTTCACGACATTTCTCATATAGTTAAAGACTGCGGATTTAAAGTATTTGAAGGAAACACTGAAAAGGGAAAAAGCGTAAGAGGCATTAAAGTTGATGGAGGAAGTGACTTTTACTCAAAGAAGCAAGTTAAAAAATTAGAATCCTTTGTCAAAGATTATAAGGCAATGGGCTTATCGTGGATTAGAGTTGAGGATGAAATCGAATCTCCAGTTGCAAAATTCTTATCAGAAGAAAAAATGAATGAAATTATTAAGGCTTTTGATGCAAAAAAAGGCGATTTAATTTTAATTTTAGCAGATAAAAATTCAGTAGTGTATAGCGGACTTGGAAATCTTCGCAATAAAATTGCAAGGGATATGGATATTATAGATGAAGATGATTTTAAACTTACATGGATAACGGAGTTCCCTCTTTTTGAATATGATGAGGAAGAACAAAGATATGTTGCTATGCACCATCCATTTACTAGCCCAATGGATGAAGATCTTGATAAATTAACTAAAGACAAAGAAAACGCAAGAGCTAAGGCCTATGATATTGTAATCAACGGTGATGAAATGGGAGGAGGAAGCATTAGAATAAATGATCCAGAAATTCAAAAGATAATGTTTGAAGCTTTAGGACTTTCTGAAGAAGAAGCAGAGGAAAAATTTGGATTCTTATTAGAAGCTTTTAAATATGGAGCACCGCCACATGGAGGGCTTGCTTACGGTTTAGATAGGCTTGTAATGCTATTTACAAAAGCTAATAGCATAAGAGATGTAATAGCTTTTCCAAAGACTCAAGCAGCTACTTGTTTATTAACTGGTGCGCCAACATCTCTTACAGAAAAGCAACTTGAAGAAGTTCATATTAAGGTATTAGAAGAAAAATAAAAAGGTGATATAATGGAAAGTTTTGGAATTGTTAAGGCAAAAAAGAACAATAAAATTTTTGTTGAATTTACTAGAGAAAGTGCTTGCGGAGAAAGTTGTGAGTCTTGTAGTGCAAAATGTGCTGAATCAGAGAAGGAACTTTTTGAATTTCCAAATACATTATCTGCTGATGTTGGTGATGTTGTGAAAATTAAAACTAGGGATAGATCCATACTTTCATATAAGTTTATAGTATATGGAATTCCTTTAATTTTATTTATGTTTACAATTACACTTTCTTATTATTTAATGAGTAAAATGTTTATGAAAAACATTGAACTAATGTCACTTATTATGGGAATAATTTCTCTTTTTATTTCCTATTTAATTATAAAAGGAATAGATCACAAATTTCAAAAAACAAATAAGGGTGATATTTTTCTCGAAAAAATGTAGGTGAGAAATGTTTAGTAAAAACAGGTATAAAATATTTTATATTTTTTCAGTTATAGTTTTTATTTTATCTCTGATTTTTTTATATACTCCTTTGCTAACAAAAAATATTCTACAGAATTGATTTCTGAGAATAAAAAAATTGAAGAGCAAATAAATTCTATTGAAAATAAATCTAAGGGCATCACTGAAAATATAGATGCCCTAGAAATTGAATTTAATTTAAAGTCACAGGAATTTTATGAAAAATATGGCTATCAATTTGAATCAAATAAATCTGAAGAAATTAATAGATTAAAAAAAGATTATTTAGATAAAAATAAAAAAATAATTTCTGAAATAAAAGAGAGACTTATTGCCTATGGAGGTTATTTTGATTCAGATATTTATAAAAAAGAAGGTTACGATAAATCTGTAAGTGATTTTTTAGAACTTTCCAGCAAATCAAATTTAGACAAACACGAGAATATTTATAATGAGATTAATATAAAATCCTTGGTGGAAAATTCTAATGGTTTTGTAAAAACTATTTTAGGATTAAATAAAAATTCTAAAGAACTCAATGTCTTGATTTTTTATGCTTCAATATATAGCTCAAGTATTTATTACTACATAAATGATGAAACATCTTCTCTCAGCGAGATTTATTCAGATGTAAACAATTTATTAAATATTTACAAAGAAATTGAGAGAAAGGGTTATAAGACTGGAAAATTAAATTCTGAAAATCTAGTTTATTTAAACGATTTTATTCAAGAAAGAGTTTCTAATTACTATAAAAATCTTGGAATATTAAAAGCTTTAGAAAAGAGTGATAAAAATGAACAAAAATAAAAATATTGTATTATCAGTTATTTTCATCATTTTTTCTACAATCCTTTCCTTTCTTGGATTTTCTAATTTAAAAGCTACTGAATCTTCATACTTTAATCTATCAAGGGCAAACTCTTTGTTGTTGGAGAAAAAAACTAAAGCTGAAGAAAAGTTCAAGACTTTAAGTCAAGAAAACAATAATAGAAAATCAAAACTTAAAGTTATAAATAATGAAATAGATAAATTTGACATTATAAAAGATAAAACTTTAGAGATTGATAATATGAACAAAGGAATAATAGATTCCTTGATTTCTTTTCGTAAAAATAATTTTAATGAGTTTTATAATATAGATAATGGAAAACTATATGATTATAAGCCCTTAAAGGGAAATTTTATTAAAGATAATATAACGGAAGAGGATATAAAATCCAATCTAATTATGATTCAGTTTATTTTAAACTCATATTATAATTATGATTTAAATAAAAATATAGCAAAACACAATCTTAAAGCTTATGAAAATTTAGGGATTATTGATTATTTAAAAAATGGAGATAATTATATGCTAAAATCTATTTTATTAAATGAAACCTCAAAATTTTCACAGTTAAATGAAGAAAAAGAAAATATATTAAAAGAGGAAGAAGATTTTTTTTCTATATATGAAAATGTTTTTGGCGAAAATGAAAATATAAAAATATTGAGTTCGGAAAAGAATGCAGGTATAAACGCCATCGATAAGGAAAAATATGAACAAGAAAATAATTTTAAAACACTAAATGCTTTTTGCATAGATATTTTAAATTCATCTGTAAATTATCTAGAAAATTTTAAAATTGTTACAGAAAAGGGCATTAGCACTTTAAAAGTTTTTGATAAAACTATTATGAGTGAAAAAACTGAAGATAAAAAACTTATCACCACTTATTATAATAGAGTAAATGGCGAGACTTATACTTTGACAGAAGAAAGAGAATAACTCTTAAATTTAGGAGAAAAATGAAGGATAAATTAATTAGAATAGATTACAATGGCAAGGAGATAATTTTAATACCTACAGCTCATGTATCTCAAGAAAGTGCTGAACTAGTTAAAGAAACTATTAGAAAAGAAAATCCAGATTCAATATGTATTGAACTAGATGAACAAAGGTATGAAAATTTAAAAAACCCCGATGCTTGGAAAAATACAAATATTATAGACATAATTAAACAAAAGAAGGTTACACTATTAATTGCTAATTTAATTCTTTCATCATATCAAAAAAATATTGCAAAAAAGTTAAAAACTAAACCTGGTCAAGAAATGATTGAAGGGATAAAAGCTTCAGAAGAGTTTGGAATAAATTTAGTTCTAGCAGATAGAAGTATTCAAACTACTTTTATGCGTATTTGGAGAAAGATGGGATTTTTTGAAAAAATAAAATTATTTTTTTCTTTAATGGCAATGGATGAAGATGAAGATGTATCTGAAGAGGATTTACAAAGGTTAATAGAAAGGGATAATTTAGAACTTGCAATTGAAGACATGGGGAAAGATTATCCTCAAATTGCGGCGACTCTTTTACACGAAAGAGACAAGTATTTGGCATATAATATTAAAAATGCTCCTGGCAAAAAAGTAATTGCAATACTAGGTGCTGCACATACGCCTGGAGTTGAAGAAGAAGTTTTTAAAAAACAAGATGTAGATGAACTTAATAAAGTTCCACCAAAATCTTTTATGGGGAAAATTGTTCCTTGGTTAATTCCAATTTTAATAGTTCTTTTAATTGCATTTGGATTTAAACAAAATATGGACACCGGTATTGAGCAGATTAAATCATGGTTTTTATTTAATTCAATACTTGCTGCTATTTTCACAGCTCTCTGTCTTCCTCATCCACTTAGTGTAATTACAGCTTTTGTGGCGGCTCCCTTTACATCGATAAATCCAATGCTGGCATGTGGATGGTTTGCTGGTCTTGTGGAAGCGAGCCTTAAAAAGCCAACAGTGGAAGATGTAAATAATATTGCTGATGATATTTTTAATATAAAAAGTTGGCTTCATAACAAATTTTTAAAGGCATTATTAGTTGTAATACTAGCCAATCTTGGGTCATCAATTGGAACTATAATAGCAGGAAGTAAAATTATTCAAAGTTTATTTTAAAAAGGTAATGGAAAAGCATTACCTTTTTTTATCTTTCATACTTTTTATTACTTCTCTTATTATTCTAACTAAACCTTGAGATAAAACTATGCCAAGAGCAAGTGCAGATGTAGTTAAAGTTGTTTTAATAACCTGTTCACGCATCAATATATAATTGGATTCAATGAAATAATACATAATATAATACATTCCAGCACCAGGTACAAGAGGTATAAGACAGGGTAAAGTAAAAACTGTGGCAGGCTTTTTAAAATGTATTGCAAAAGTTTCGGAAAATATACCAATTAAAAATGATGAAATTAAAAAGGAAACTATATAATTTTCACTTAAATCAAATAATAACTCATAGATAATCCATATGAAACCGCTAAGAGCCGATGTTACAAGTCTAACTTTTTTGGGAAGTTTAAAATAAATTGTAAAACCATAAGTTGCAAGCATTGATAAAAAAAACTGAATAAGTATCCTCATATTATAAACCTCATGATCTTTAATCCAACACCTACTCCAAAGGCAATTGCAAGTGCAATAAAAAAAGCTTTTATCATAGTTATGGCACCTGTAATAAACTCTCCACTCATAATGTCTCGAACTGAATTCGTTATAGCAACACCAGGGACAAGAAGCATTATAACGCCGATAATAATATTATCAATATTTGAACCAAAGCCAAAATATACAAATACAATAGCAAGAACTGATGTAATAAAGGCACAGATAATATTATTTATAAAAAATGAAAGTTTAAAATAGCTTAATTTTTCAAGAATCACTGAAATAAAAATTCCAATAATAAAACTTGCAAAAAAATCTTTTATACCTCCTCCAAATAAAACAGAGAAGAAAGAGGATGCAATTCCACCTGAAATATAAATCTTTAATGGATTTTCTTCTGTTCCATCAATTTGAAAAAGAATATCATAAGCCTCTTTAATTGAGATATCTTTTGAGACAAATTCTCTTGAAAAAGAATTTACAGCATCTATTTTATATAAATTTGTATCAGAAATAGTAATTTTTCTAAAATTACTAAGAGTTTCGCCTTCAAATTCCATTGAAATAAAAATTGCAGAGGGAAGGGCATAGGCGGACACATTAGAAATATTTGAAACAGACTTGCAAATTCTTTCAATAGTATCCTCAGCTCTATAACTTTCCGCTCCATTTTGAATCAATAGTGCACCTGTAAACAATGAAAGGTTCATTAAATCCTTTGCATCTTTTATATTATTTAATACTTTTGCCATTATATCACCACATAAATTATACTATGGAGTTTTTTTATAAATCCTTTTGTGGAAACTCTAATATTATTTTTTCAATTCTATTTTTTGTTTTCTTTGCTATTGTGAATTTTAAATCGGAAATATTTAAGACTTCATTTAGCTTTGGAAACCTGTCGATATTTTCTATGATAAATCCGCCGAGAGAATCAAATTCTTGGCATTCAAGTTCTGTTCCAAATTTTTGATTTATTTCGTCTATATTAACTGATGCGTCGATTAAATATTTTCCGGGAGCAATATTTATTATATCTTCATCTTCTTCTGTGTCATATTCGTCAGAAATTTGTCCCACAATTTTTTCAATTATGTCTTCAAAGGTAATCATGCCTTCAGTCCCGCCATATTCGTCAGTGACTATAGCAACAGATAATTTGTGCTGTCTCATTTCATTAAAAAGTGTTCCCGTAGGTTTATACTCGTAGGTGAAAAAAGGCTTTTTAAAAAAAGATTTGTTTTCAGTAAGAGTTTTGGACCTATCCATGTGGAAGATTTCTTTAACATTTAATATGCCAATAATATTATCTAAATTATCTTGATAAACTGGCATTCTGGAGTAAGAATATTCAGAAACTTTTTCGATGATTTCGTCATAATCATCTTCAATATCAATTGCCACAATATCAGTTCTTGGAGTCATAATATCTTTAGCAAAGGTATCTTTAAATCCAATTACATTTTGAATCATCATGGACTCATTTTTGTTTATAATTCCTTCTTCTATGCTAAGATCCATTGCATCTTTTAAATCATCTTCTGTAATTATTGGTTCCTTATAACTTTTGTCCTTAATAATTATTTTTATAATATTTTGAGATAAAAATGTAATTAGCATTGAAAGGGGACGCATAAAAACTATTAAGTATTTTAAAAATTTTGCGTACTTCGGTACAATTTTCTCATAATTATTTTTGCCAAGATTTCTAGGCAAGCTTTCGCCAAAGATTATTACAATTATTGTGGAGATTATCATTCCAAAAATCATGCCAATATGATGCCATTTAAAAAAGAAAAATAGGGACATAAAAATCACAGTAAGTGAATTGGAAAAATAATCTAAAATAAGCGTTGAAGAATAAATATTTTCTTTTTTAACAAGTTTTTTTATAATTGTAAGATTTTTAACTTCTAAGTCTTCTAGTTTTGATATTTTCACGGGTCCAAGGGCAAGATAGGCATTTTCTATAAGTGTAAACAAATAGGAAAAGTAAAGTGCAACAATGGATATGAAAAGGTATATGTATTCATTCATAAATTTCAACTCCGTTTATATTATATACCCGAAAAGTCCTTATGAAAACTAAAAAAAGCTGCACAAAGGCAGCTCTTATAATTATTCTACTGTTACAGATTTTGCCAAGTTTCTTGGCTTGTCTACATCATTTCCCAGTAAGACTGAAGCGTAATATGCAATTAGTTGTTCAGGTATTACTGCAAGAAGAGGTGTTAATAAATCTATTGTGTCTGGAATTTCAATAATTACATCAGAAGAGTCCTTGATAAACTTATTTTTTTCTTCTGCAATTGAAATAACTGTGGCACCTCTTGCTAGGAGTTCCTGGTTATTTGAAATTGTTTTTTCTAAAATAGAACTTTGAGTTGCTACTGATATAACTGGTGTGCCTTCTTCAATAAGGGCAATGGAACCGTGTTTTAATTCGCCTGAAGGGAAGGCTTCAGTGTGAATATAAGAGATTTCCTTTAGTTTTAGTGCACCTTCCTTTGCCGTTATATAGTCTAGAGATCTTCCAGTGTAGAAAATTGATTTTGCATCTTTAATAGAATTTGCAATTTTTTTAAATTCATCTTTGTGTTTTAAGATTTCTTCGATTTGAGATGGAATTTTTTCCATGTTTTGAATTATATCTTTAACCTGATATTGAGTGATTTCCTTTAGTTTTAGTGCAATGTCCATTGCTAAAAAGTAAAGTGAAATAACTTGTGTAGTGTAAGCTTTAGTTGAAGCAACAGAAATTTCTGGACCAGCGTAGCAGTAAACGACCTTGTCAGCTTCTCTTGAAATAGATGATCCAACTACATTTGTAATGGCAAGAGTTTTTGCACCAATAGCCTTTGCTTTTCTCAATGCAGCTAAAGTATCTGCAGTTTCTCCTGATTGTGATACAAAAACAACAAGGGACTTGTCATCTACAAACATATTCTTATATCTAAACTCAGAAGCAATTTCAGAAATTACTGGAATTTTTGCAAGATTTTCTATTGCATATTTTCCTGCTTCTCCTGCATGAAAGGCAGTTCCACAAGCAGTTATATAAATCTTGTTTATATTTTTTAATTCTTCAAGTGAAAGACTTCCTTCCAATGGGAGATTTATTACATAATTATTGTGTTTGATAGAAATAACTTCACGTAAGACGCGAGGTTGCTCGTAAATTTCTTTGATTAGAAAATGGTCGTATCCTTCCTTAGATGCGTCAGCTGCTGAAATATTTACTTCAGTTATTTCTCTTTCAACTTTCTTATGGTTTTTGTCGTAAATTGTATAAGAATTTTCTCGGATATCTATTATATCGCCATCTTCAAGATAAATAATTTTATTTGTATGTTCAATTACTGATGTAATATCACTTGCGATAAAATACCCGTCTTTGCAAATTGCAAAAAGAAGTGGAGATGAATTTCTAACAGCAATAAGTCTATTAGGTTCTTTTTCATCAAGTATGCCAATGCTATAAGCACCCTTTAAAATCTCAGTTGCTTTAAAAACGGCATCTAAAATATCGCCCTTATAATTATCGGCAATTACATTTGGAATTACTTCTGTATCAGTTTGTGAAAGAAATTTATAACCCTTTTTTATTAAATCCTTTCTAAGTTCTAAGTAATTTTCAATAATACCATTGTGAACTACGGTAATTTTGCCGTCACTTGATAGGTGAGGGTGAGCATTTATTTCATTTGGCTCTCCATGAGTTGCCCATCTTGTATGACCAATTGATATATTTGATGAAAACTCATCTTGATCAAAGGATTCTTCCAAGACTTTTATGCGACCCTTTTTCTTAAAGGTCATTAATTTATTATCTCTTATAAAAGAAAGTCCCGCAGAGTCATAACCTCTGTATTCTAATTTTTTAAGACCTTCCAGCACTAATTTTGTTGCGTTATTTTTTCCAATGTATCCAACTATTCCGCACATATTTCTACCTCCAAATTTATTAGAGACTCACTACATCTATTTTGTTATAAAATTGCTTTTATTTTTTGTAAAATGTTTAGGCTGTGAAACCTTTAGAGCATCCGCCGATATTCGATAACTCTACCCCTCGTCAGCCACTTGGGCTCAGGCGCTTAAATTATTTTTATCTCTTCAGTTGATTTTAACACAAGGGCTATTTAAAGTAAACTTTTAAAGATAAATGACGATTTTTGTAAATTTTATTTTAAAAAATAAAAAAAGTAATGTGTTAAAATAAGTTTGGAGGTAGTGATGAATATTTACGAGAGAGAATTTGTCGTGGAAGATTTTTTGTGTAAAAAGGGAGAACTTTCACTTAATTATATAATTAATTATTTTATGGAGACATCTAATTGTCAGTCGATTAGTTTAGGCGAAGACAGCGACAATTTAATAAACAAAGGTTACACTTGGATGATTTATAAGTGGTTTATAAAAATTTTAAAATATCCAAAAGCTTATCAAAGGATAAAAGTAAAAACTTGGGCAAGTGGTTTTAAGGGTATCAATGCTTTTCGTGAATTTGAAATGTATGTAGAAGGTGAAAGAATCGTCTCTGCATCTTCTAATTTTATATTAATTGATTTAAAAAAACGAAAGCCAATAAAAATTCCAAAAGAAATTTCTAAAATTTATAGCATAAATGATGTGAAGAATTTCGATAAAATTGAAAGAGTCAATGAGCCTAAGGACATAGAGACTATAAATATTTTTGATTATAAAATATTAAAATCTGATATAGATATAAATAATCATATGAACAATAGCGTCTATGCAATGCTACTTTATGAAGCATTGCCTGAAAGTTTTTATAATATTAAATTTACCGATGTAAATATAAATTATGTTAAGGAATTAAAATATGGTGACCATGTTTGTATTTATGTTTATTTAGAAGATGATAAGCTCTATTTTTTCTTTAAAAACAAGGAAAAAAGCGAGCTTTATGCGAGGGCTTGTTGTCACTATATTAGTTGAAAAAAGCTTTTTCAAATGGTAACATGAATTATGAGAAATCAATAAATTGATATAATTACGGAGGTAATAATGGATAAAGATAAACTTTTAGCAGAGGTAAATGGCAAGAAGATTACAGGAGTGGACTACAATTTATTTATAGATTCCCTAAATCCACAACTTAAACAATATTTTGGTGGGGAAGAGATAAATAAAGAAGTTGTAAATGAACTTGTATATCAAGCTCTTTTGTACCAAGATGCAATAGAAAAGGGAATGGATAAAAATGACGAATTTATACAAGTTTTAGAAAAAACTAAGGAAAGTATGTTAAAGACCTATGCTCTTGGAAAACTTCTTGAAAAGGTAACTGTAACAGAGGACGAAGTTAAAAAATTCTACGAAGATAATAAAGATGCTTTTAAAGAAGGGGAAAGTGCAAATGCTTCTCATATTTTAGTGGAAGAAGAAGACAAGGCAAGAGAAATTTATGAAAAAATAAAAAGTGGCGAAGATTTTGCAAGCCTTGCAAAGGACTTTTCTACTTGCCCATCAAAGGAAAAGGGCGGTGAACTAGGAACTTTCACTAGGGGACAAATGGTAAAGGAATTTGAAGATGCAGTATTTGCAAATGAAGTTGGAACAGTTACAAAACCTGTTAAAACACAATTTGGTTATCACATTATTAAAATCAACGATAAAAATAAAGGAAGAGATTTAGCTTTTGATGAAGTTAAGGATAAAATTGCTACACAAATTAGAAGGCAAAAGGAACAAGAAATTTATAGCAAAAAAATAGCTGAACTTAAAGATAAATATGAAGTGAAAATGGATATCTAGGTGAAATATGAAACTCGAGCTTTTTAATTACATCGACGATGTATTAGATCTTTTTGATTATCACAAAATTGAACTTGCAGGAGTTAATAAAGAGCTTAAAAAGTATTTTTCCTACATATTTTCAGATGACGACAGACTTACAAATATTACCACGAGAATAAAAACTCAGGAATCTCTTCGTGAAAAATTAATTAGAAGAAATTTCTTCATGAGGTTTCCTGATCCTGTTCGTGGTTTTAAACAAATCCAAGATTTAGTTGGCATTAGAGTTGAATGTCGTTTTATTAAAGATGAAGAAGCACTGTATAAAAAAATT
Organism: Peptoniphilus grossensis; assembly: GCF_001940285.1. Taxonomy (NCBI): domain Bacteria; kingdom Bacillati; phylum Bacillota; class Tissierellia; order Tissierellales; family Peptoniphilaceae; genus Peptoniphilus; species Peptoniphilus grossensis. Next base: position 523,044 of record NZ_MJIH01000001.1, on the reverse strand, counting down.
ATTGAAGACTTTACTATAAAGTCTGACAGAGGCTATTACAAGTCAAGTATTAATAAAAAAATCAGATTAAAATTAGACGACCCACAGCCTCAAGCTCTTGCAAATGGTTTTACAATGTATAAATTAGATGGAGAATATGACACTGGATCTTTTATATATTGTTTTGAACTTCAAATAAAATCCTTCGTAAATGTTTTTTGGGGAGAAATAGATCACAAACTTCTTTATAAAAATTACAATTACATTATTACAGAAGGCTTTTTTAGAGAAATAATGAATTCAATTAACGATAATTTGAAGATGATCGACAAACAACTAATGATTTTATACGATCATGTGAAAAAACAAGATGCTTCGGAAACAATTTCTGCAGAACTTCAGTTGAAGAAACTTCTTTCAAAAATTCTTCATGATGTTTTCACTAGGAAAATACATGAGGAGCTTGGACTTTTTATAAATATAAAAATTATCACTGATGTAGTAGTTGATTTTCTATTTATGAAATCTTCAAAAAATAAAGATTTAAGTTATGGAGAAAATTTTATTGATTTAATTAATAAAATTAATTCTGTCTCAGGGAATGAAATGAATGTTGAGGAATACATAGTTTTTGAAAAGAATCCAAAGTATTACGACAGTTTTTCCAAAGAAATTACAGAAATTCTCGGAGAAGTTATAAATAACGATTTGGATTGGAATATTCTATTTAAAATAATAAGATTAATTTCTCAAGAATCCTATGGTGAAGTTTTTACAGAATTTATTATTTTTGTGAGATACGAATACATGATATGTCTATCCAATCTTTTCGAAAACAAAGATCTTTTAAAAGAGGAACAGGATCAAGTGGAAAGTGTATTTTTATCTTCAGTAATTGATAAATTTAGAGAAAAAACTACTATTGAATTTCTTTTAGATACATCTTTAAATAAGTTTAACTCTGTTCTTTGTGAAATTAATAAAAGTGATGCCACAAGCTCAGAAAAAATGATTAAAATATTTAAAGATAATTACACTTTTTAAGCTATAAATATCCTTTACACTTATGTATAATGTAATTAGGAGGTTAAAATGAAAGATATAAACACCTTGTTGGAGAATAGAATTTTTTATTATTTTGATAAATTGACAAAAATCCCAAGATGTTCCTTTGAAGAAGAAAAAATTAGAGAGTATTTAATTGGATTTGCAAAAGAACATAATCTTGAATACAAAACTGATAAAATAGGAAATGTTGTCATTATAAAAGAAGCGACAAAGGGCTATGAAGATGTTGACAGCATAATTTTGCAAGGTCATATGGACATGGTTTGTGAAAAAACTCCTGAATGCATAATTGATTTTTCTAAGGATGCAATAAAGTATGAAATAGAGGGCGATTTTATTGTTGCTCACGATACAACTCTTGGGGCAGACAATGGAATTGCTATTGCCATGATACTTGCTCTTTTAGAATCAAAGGAGTATAAACATCCAAAGATTGAAGCGCTTTTTACAGTTAATGAAGAAAGTGGAATGACTGGTGCAGCCAATCTTGAAAGGGGAATGGTTACATCAAAAAGACTTTTAAACCTCGACTCTGAAACTGAAGGTGTGGGATGTATTTCATGTGCTGGTGCAGAAAGGGACCTTATAAAATTTAAAAAAGAATTTAAGAAATTAGACAAAGAAAAAACTCTATATGAAGTAATTGTAAATGGATTAAAAGGTGGACACTCTGGACAAGAAATTCAAGTTGGTTTAGGCAATGCAGTAAAAATTTTGGGAAGAAGTCTTTATAGAATTTTTGAACAAGTTAGTGGAGACTTAATTGAAATCGAAGGCGGAGCAAAACCCAATGCAATTCCAAGATATGCAAAGGCAATAGTTGCAGTAAAAGAAGAAGACATCAAAAAAATTCAAGATATAATCGTTGAACTTAATTCTCAATTCGTTACAGAACTTGGAAAAGTTGATCCCGATGTAAGGCTAAATTTTGAAAGAACAAAAGTTAATTTAGAAAAAGCCTTTACTGATGAATTAAAGAATAAAATTATAGGTCTATTAAACATACTTACCAATGGTGTAATTGCTATGAGTAAAAATATTCATGGATTAGTAGAAACTTCTGTGAATGTTGGAGTAATCGAAGACAAAGAAGAATCTATAAATATTATTTCTAATATTAGATCTTCTGTACAATCCTCTAAAGAATATATTGGACTTGTAAATAAAATTGCAGCTAATAGTTTTGGTGCAGAAATAGAAATTATGACAAAATATCCTGCATGGGAGTACAAAGAAAATTCTCCACTACGTGAAGTTGCAAAAAAAGCTTACAAAGAAGTAAGTGGCAAAGAATTTAAACTAGAAGCAATTCACGCAGGGCTTGAGTGTGGAATGTTTGTTGAAACAATTGGCGACATCGATATGCTTTCAATTGGGCCAAATATGAAGGGAGTTCACGCACCTGGCGAACAACTTTCTATTTCTTCAACTGAAAGAGTATTTGATTTCTTAATAAGAATACTAGAAGAATTAAAATAAATTTGGAGGAAATATGAATAACGAAGAAAAAAACTTACATGAACACGATGAAAACTGCGATTGTGGTTGTAATCACGAAGAAGGTTACCAAACTATCACACTTACACTAGATGATGACAGTGAAATGGTGTGCATAGTTCTTGGAATATTTGAATGCGAAGATAATGAATACATTGCCCTTCTTCCTGAAGATAAAGAAGAGGGCGAAGATGTATTCCTCTATAAGTACAAGGAAATTGATGAAGAAGAAGTTGAACTTGACTTAATTGAATCTGAAGAAGAATTTGAAAAAGTTTCAAAAGCTTTTGAAGAAATTTTTGATGATGAGGAAGAAGAATAATTTCCTAAATGGTTTACAGAAAATATTCTGATTTTTTAAGGGAAAAGTTTGGCGAAAAAGTCTACAAACTTCCAGTAAAACTTGATTTAACTTGTCCCAATAGAGATGGAACTTGTGGCGTTGGTGGTTGCATTTTTTGTGGTGAAGAAGGGGGCAGTTTTGAAAATAATTTTGGAACTGTTAGAGAGCAAATTTTAAAAAATAAAGATCACATAAAAAATAAATACAAGGCAAATAAATTTATTGCCTACTTTCAAAATTTTACAAACACCTATATGCCCTTTGAAGAATTTAAAAGAGTAATAGAAGAAGCTCTCATAGAAGATGTAGTTGGTGTAAGCATATCCACAAGGCCCGATTATCTTCCCAAAGGGCATTTAGATTATTTGGAAGAATTAGGGGAAAATTATTTTGTAACCGTTGAAATTGGTCTTCAGACGCCAAATTATCACAGTCTGAAAAAATTAAATAGAGGACATGGTCTTTCTGAATTTATAGATGCCGCAATAAAATTAAAAGGGAGAAATTTAAATGTTTGCACTCATATAATTATTGGAATTCCTTGGGATGACGATTTAGATATTATTGAATGTGCAAAAATATTAAATGTTCTTGGCATTGACGAAGTTAAGATTCACGCCCTTTATATCTTAAAGGATACTGTACTTGGAAAGATGTATCAACAAGGACAAATAAAACCTATTTCTTTAGATGAGTACAAGAAAAAAGTTATACTCTTTTTAAGAAATCTTAAAGATGATATAATAGTGGAAAGAATAATAGGAAGAGCACCTTACGAGAATTCTCTTTTTTGCAATTGGAATACATCATGGTGGAAAATTAGAGACGATATTATAGATGTTATGCATGAAAATGGATACAATCAAGGTGATCTAGTGAAAGGAGAAATACTATGATAAAGTATATTTTAGGGAGCAAAGGCTCTGGAAAGACAAGATGGTTAATTGACAACGCAAATGATGATATGAAAAAGGGCGATGGAAATATTGCTTTCGTAGAAGTTGACGACGATCACATCTTCAGTTTAGATTACAATGTAAGACTTATCAATGCAACTGAATACAGATTAAACTCAATTGACAGTTTTTATGGTTTCATTTGTGGACTTTTTGCAATGGATTATGATTTACACAAGATTTATGTTGATGGAATCTACAAAGTGTTGACACTTAATATTGAAGATTTAGAACACTTATACAATAGAGTTTCTAAAATTCCTGATGCAGAAAATAAAGAAATCTACATCAATGTTGACTATCTAAAAGAAGATATGCCTGAATCTCTAAAAGATCACTGTCTAGAAGTAACTGGTAAATAAGGTGTTATAAGTGGATAGAAAAACAATGGTAAGAATTATTGCGCTTTTACTTGTTATTGCCATGGTAATTCCAATAGTTCTAAGTGTAATTTAATGGTGCTTCGTGAAATTTAATAAAAAAAAGGGACTTTTTGAAGATTTTTTTGAACACAGATCCTTTCTCATAATGCAATACACAAATGGCGACATATCTAAGAGAGAATTTTTGCAAAAAAATTTCGATTATTTTGCAATAAAAAATGCAAGACCTTACATTAAAGTAGATTCCTATGAAAAGGGAATGTACAATTACCAATACTATAATGTAATGGCGAAGTATTATAGAGCTCTTTCCAAAGATGTTAGGAATACAAAAAAACATTCAAAGTACTATAATTATTACTTAAATTTAACAAATAAATATTATCAACTAAAGGATAAATCTGTCTTAAATATTTTAAGAATACAAGACTTTAGAAACACTAAGGCTTATTATATTAAGTGTCAATCAAAGGCACTTAGAAATGAACTTTACGAAATAGTTTTAGAAGACAAGAAAGAGGCAATCTTTCACTCAAAGGCTCCTTGGCTTTTAAGGATTTTAAAAGAAGAAAATATTTTTGATAGTCAAATGAAGACATCCATTATAGATCACTATATAAATGAAAAATATTATTAAAAAAGGACTGTGGGAATATCCCCTCAGCCCTTTTTGATTTTTAACTTTAATTTATTTTGCATATTTTTTAATTTCAATTAAAAAGCTTTCCATAATTCTTGTCATGTCGCTTTCCTTGCATTGCAAATCAAGAGTGTACATATTGCCAGTTCCTATAAATTCAAAATAGCCTTCTAATTTTTTATAAATTTTCTTTAGGTCAAAATTTAGATTTTGTGAGCGAAGTATTATTATTTTTGACCTATCACCATTTTTTAGTCCATAAATTTGTATGAAATTGTCTTCTTTAAGAATGTAATTTGAAATTTCACGAAGCTCTTTTAAATTTACATCCTTTAGAACTTTGTAGATGTAATTTATGCCAGATACATCTGTAGCAAAGCGTTTAAAAGATTCCACTGCTTGGTAGAAGATAGGAGATTTTTCCTTATTGTCATTAGAGGAATTTTGCACAAGCTCATTATTTAGTTTTTCAACATTTTTATTTTTTTGAGTTTCTTTAATTTCATTTTTTGAAGAATAGTCTTTACTTTTAACTTCTTTGTTTAAATTTTTAAAAGATTCTAGCTTATATTTTTCGTGGAAAAATTTTGAATCGTATTTTTCTTTTTTTGCAGCTTCAATAACTCTATTTTGTTGAGGAATTTTTACAGATTTATTATTTTTTTCCTTACTCTCAAAAGTTTTATCAGTGATAATGTCTTTCTCTAGTTCAGATGAAATTTCAATATGAGAATTTTTTACGTCTTTTAGGACTTTTTCAGGTTCACAAATTTTTTCTAATTTATCAACTTTTATAAACTCATCATTTTTTTTCAATTCATTATCCTTTTGAGAGTTGATGATTTTTTCTTGCTTTGATTTTTTTTCTATATTGTTAGCACTTTTTGACTTTAATTTTTTCACATCGGAAAACACATTTTCTATGCTGTCGCTATTAAGGTACATCTTCATATTTTCAAGAGTGTTGATGGAACTTCTCGCAAGTTTGTAGGCATTTTCTCCAGATACAATTGTAAGTCTAATAGCAGAATTTATTTTGTCAACTGAAGAAATAAGGATCATTCCAATTTCGCCAGTTCTTTTCAGTGCAGGACCCTCATAAGAAATTTTTGCAAGCCTTTCAATTGATAAATAATTATCAAAATTTTCAATTGCTAAATTAGAGAAGACTGCATAATTCGCAAGGGACTCAATATTTTTAAGGGTCATAAATTTAAAATCCTTTGATTTCACATCTATGTAAGAAGAGTTTTTTCCAACTTTATAATTTAAAATTTCTGAATTTGTATTGCTTGTAAGGAAATATCTTATTAGTGCATTGCCAAGATTTTCTTGCATCAAAAGAAGCCTAGTCTTCCAGTTTATTTCAATTTCAACTTCCTTTTTATTTTCATCTATTTTAAAATAATTTTTATTACAAGATAAAAATTGAGGATCTTCCCCGTTTATTTTAATTTCATCAGCTAAAAGATTTTCGCTTCCAGTGAAGAAGGGTGCCTCTTCAAGCTTTCCATAAGTAATTCCCTTTCGATTTATTTTATCAATTATTTTTAATTTATAATTTTTTTTGTAAGGATTTTTGTATTTTGAATTCATAATTACCTCCTACAATATATTATCATATTTCGTGACTTCACGCTTTAAAAAGATATATAATAAGAGGGGGTGTATATGTATTTATTTGGAGCAATTTTTTTGGGAATTTTACTTTCAATTTTTACAAAAATGAGTTTGTTAACGGCAATTCTTTTCTGGACTTTAGCCCTTGTACTTGTGATGAAAAAAGGAGATAAAAAATTATTTTTATTTCCTATAATAATTTTTGCGGTTTACATAAATTTTAATTTTAGAGATTATAAAATAGAAGATTTTTCTGGAGAAGTCATAGGAAAAGTTATTTCTTCAAAAGAAGATAGATCTATACTTAAAACAAGTTCCATAAGTGGTAAAAAGCTTAACACAAAAATTCTAGTCTACGAGAAATTAGAAGGTGGAGCAAATTATAAAATTTTTGGAAAATTTAGTTCGCCACTTCCTGCAATGAATTATGGGACTTTTGATTTTGAAAAAAACAACAAGTCTCAAGGAATTTACGCTATTGGAAATATAAAAAGCTGTAAAAAGATTTCTGAGCCAAGTGTTTTTTATAGACTTTCAAATTTTTGTATTGATAGGGCGAAAAAATTTTATTCAGAGAATTTAGATGAGAGAAATTCAAATTTAATGTCTTCGATTGTCCTTGCAGATAAATCTTTAATTGAAGAAGGGGATAGAGATAGATTTAATAACCTTGGCATCAGTCACATCTTAGCTGTGTCTGGTCTTCACATTGGCGTTTTAGCTATTTTTTTGGAAAGTATAACAAAGAAAATTACAAAAAATAGAAAAATAACAGATTTTGTAGTTACAATGGCATTGCTTTTTTACATAATTACTATTGGTTTTCCCATTTCTGCTCTGCGTGCCTTTTTGTTTTTTCTTCTATACAAGGGAAATATCTATTTAAAAAAAGATTTAGACGTGAAAAAAATTTATTTTCTAAGTCTATCCATAATTCTATTTATTAATCCCATGGCAATTTATTCAATTTCAATGATTATGTCCTATGGTGCGATTTTTGGACTAGTTTTTGTCTACCCAGCATTAAACAGCAAAGTGGCTGGCAGTGGAATTATTAAAAAATCCATATTGGGAACAGCATCTACATTAATTTCGATTTTCCCAATAATAAATTATTATTTTGATGGTTTTTCTATTTTAGTATTTATAGTAAATTTAGTGATTGTGCCAATTTATTCAGCTATAATTTCTCTTGGATTTATTCTAGGTGTGGGAATTTTACCAAGATTACTTGGCAATATTTTAAATATTTTAATGAATGCAACTTATGGTTTGGAGAGTCTATTTATTTCAAGGGGAAGTTTTTTCACAACAATAAGAGCTTTTAAATTTGAGTATATTTTTGCCTACTACATTTTACTTATATTGATTTTATATCGACACAAGTTAAAAGAAATTATTGTGCCAAATATTAAAGTAATTGAAATTTACATAGTAGTATTCTTTGTAGTAACATCTTTAGGAATACTTGAAGATTACCATACCTACAAAGAATGTCATCTTTACATAGGCCAAGGGGACTCTACATTAATTAGTTTTCGAGATAAAAATTATTTAATAGACACTGGTGGAGCGAGATATGAAAATAAAATTGCGGAAAAATTTTTATTTCCAACTTTAAAGGTAAGAGGAATTTCAAAAATCGACGGAATATTTCTATCTCACTTTGACGACGATCACGCTGGAAACTTGAATAAACTCGTAAAAAAATATAATGTAAAAAATGTATATATAAATCATTTGCCAAAAGATCCAAAAATTTTAGAAGATGCAAAAAAATTTTCTAAAGTCATAATGCTAAAAAAAGGCGATATTATAAAAATTTCTAAGGATACAAAAATTGAAGTAATAAGCGATTTTTTAAATAGCGAAGATGAAAACGACAATTCCATGGTATTATTAATAGATCACAGAGGTTTTAAAACACTTTTTACTGGCGATATTTCAGAAAAAGTTGAAAAAGAAATAAATAGTAAAATTGATATTTTAAAGGTTGCCCATCATGGTTCAAAAACTTCAACTTCAAGTGAATTTTTGGACAATACTAAGCCAAAAATTGCTATAATTTCAGCAGGAGTCGACAATTCCTATGGTCATCCACATCAAGAAGTAATACAGAATTTAGAAAAACATGATATTATATATTATATCACGGCAAAAGACGGCGAAGTGGATTTAAAAATGCAGAGCGACAAGCTTAAAATTGACACAAAAAAGGAAGAAGTAGATTTAAAATTTTATATTTTGCTAATAATTTTAAATACAACTTTATTATACATTGTAGCGAGGGAAAATTATGAATTACAAACAAATTTACAGAGACGAAACACATAGTGGAGCCTATTTATTTTTTGGAAAAGAAAAGTATTTAATAGAAAATGCCCTTAGTTACCTAATTAATAAATATGTAAAGGGTACAGAAGCCTTTAATTATACTAAATTTAATGGAGTTGATGTAAAACCAGAAGACATTATTTCTGCCTGCGAGACTTATCCTGTTATGAATGACAAAAAAATTGTCCTCGTTAGAGATGTCTGCGATTTTCTAAGCGAACATGAATTAAAGAACTCTTTTATGATTTCTTGGACCAATTATCTGATTTTATAATTTTAATTTTCTGGGACACTCAAAGCATTAAAAAGACTACAAAATTTTATAAATACTTTCACAAGAAAAATAGAGATATGGAATTTGACAAACTTGGTCCAGCTGATCTCAGAAATTTTATAAAGGGATATTTTATAAGAAAGGGAAAAACAATCAATAATAGTGAAGTTGCTATTTTTATCCAAGAAAGCGGATATAATTCAAAAAATGAAGATGTGAGACTTCTCGATTTAAATTCTGAAATGGATAAAATTGCAGCAGTAGCAAAAGATAAAGTTATAAAGGAAAGTGATATAAGAAGTATAATTTCAGATAATATAGACACAAATATTTTTAAATTTTTAGATGCAATGCTTAGTAGAAATACAGAAATTGCAATTGAAGAATTTCACAATCTCAACAAATTAGGAGAACCACTACCTCTAATTTTCCACATGATCATTAGACAGGTTAAAAACCTATTGTCCTATAAAATTTTATCTGAAAAAGATTTGAGCAGAAATGATATTATGAATAAAATGGATGTAAAAAAATTTGAATTTGAAAAAAAAATATTAATCAACGAGAGAAATTTTTCAAAAAAATTTTTATTAGAATTTTATGATGAATTAATTAAAGCAGATGAACTCTTCAAAACTTCTTCTGTAGATGAAATTGTAATTTTAGAGACAATTATTATAAAATATTGCAATAATTTATAATTTTGAAATAATATCAAAGTAAAAAAGTGTAACATATGTCTTGATAGTTAAGAGACTTACTCAAAAGTATGCAAAAAGAACCTTGCAATGAATGTAAATTCGTGGTAAAATAGCAAAAGCGTTAAATATGGAGGTGAAATAATGGCAAATATTAAATCAGCTATTAAGAGAATAGATGTAGCTAAAAGGAATTCTGAACGCAACAAACCTATAAGAACTGAAATGAAAAATGCAGTTAAAAATTTTAGAGTTGCACTTGAGGAAAATAGACTTGATGATGCGAAAGAACTTTTAATAGTTGCAGACAAAAAATTAAAAAAAGCTGCTAACAAAAATGTAATTCATAAAAAACAAGCTTCCAGAAAGCTAAGTCGACTAGCTAAGGAACTTAACAGTAAAATCGCTGGCTAAGAGAAATTTTCCCGGGAAAGTTTCTCTCTTTTTGTTTTAGAGAACAAAGGTGATGTTACAGAATAGACAGTCCTATTCAATTCATCACCTTTTTATTATTTATGATGCTAATTATTTAGCTTCATTGTCAAAACTTGTATAGAATATCATGTAGTACAATATCTAAAAGAAATATTATATCATTATTCTTACAGAACCAAATAATTTGAAATTCATATTATCATAAGATTTTTATTTTTAATAGATTTCTTAATTGGTAAGTTAAAAATTATGAGGGGAAAGGATTTGACCTTTGCTTAATCCTATAATTTAGCAAGTTTTTCATAAGCTTTTTTATTTTTATCTCTTGACTATCAAGACAAAAATAGACTAAAAATAAAGCAGGCTATTGACAAGGATGAATAAAAGCCATATAATATCCAATGTAGCTAAGTTTAGGCAGACTATTGTCTACTAGGATAAATATTCATAAAACTAAAAAGGGATTAAATAACTGCCAATTTTGCAAATATGTATCCTTAGCTCAGCTGGATAGAGCGTCTGGCTACGGACCAGAAGGTCGGGGGTTCGAATCCTCTAGGATACGCCATCAAAAACTTGTAATTTAAATTACAAGCTTTTTTGTTTTGCAGGAGTGCTGGAATAGGCAGACAGGCATGTTTGAGGGGCATGTGCGAGAAATCGCGTGAGGGTTCAAATCCCTCTTTCTGCACCAAAGTCTACTTAACAATTTAGGTTCTTTGTCAAATAGTGTTGGTGAATAAAAATTAATGATATATGGTTTATGTCTTATGGCTTAAACCATATATTTTTTTATGGTAAAAACATAAAAAAATTCTTAATCTAAAATTATCAAAAGAACGATAGCCATATGAGATTCTCTTAATAACTTTGATCTTGTTGTTAATACCTTCAACCTTTCCATTGTTGTAATTAGTATTTAAAGTATTCTTAATCTTTTCTAAATGTTTGATAGCTGTACTTATCGCTGCCTTAATTTTGCTATATATTTCCCCATACTCATCAGGTTTAAATTCCTGCAAAATAGTTTTTAAAGTGTCAAAATTTTTCTCTCTAATAGCAAATAAAATATTTTGGATTAAGTCATAAATCTTCCTGAAAGAATAGTCAAAATCTAAAATATGTTCAACTATTTCTTTTTGAGAGATAAATCCTTTAAAACAAGGAAAACTCTTAAAATGTGTTGATATTAACTTAGCCTTAGGAAGCAATAATAACTTCCAGTACCTTTTTAAACACCTATACTCATGAGAGTCTGTTTTAAACTTCTTCATTAGTTGAACTCTTGCCATATTAAAAGCACGAGTAAAATTTTGAACAATATGGAACTTATCAAGAACAATACAAGCGTTTTTAAAAACCTTTTTAACAAGTTCCATATAGGGAGAGTAAATATCACAAACAACAATCTTAACTTGATCTCTAACTCTTCTTGGGAATCTTAGAAAATAAGTGTCTAATTTAAATAGTCTCCTATCAGGAAGTATATCAATAATCTCACCAGTAATAGAATTGGTACAAATAAAGCTCATAGCGCCTGATACATTTTTAGTAGACTTAAATTCATCTATAGATAGTATCGGTGGAAGATAAGAAAAATCCTGTTTAAAGGATTTACTCCATTCTTTAAAAACTCTAACAACGGTGTTAGGGCTGACACCATTAGATTCAGCAATAGACTTAAAGGATGAAATTTCAGTAAGATCTACAGCAATCTTTCTTTTTACATCATTAGATATATTAGAATACTCATTAACTATATTGGTTTTAGCACTAAAGGTAGAACCGCACTCTTTACATAAAAATCTTTGCTTTTTTAGAAAAAGAATAGTCGGTATATTAGAAACATCAGGAAGTTTAATCTTACAAATCTTAGTACCATATTTTATAATATTAAAAGATTCATTAACATGACCGCAACATGGGCAAACCTCTGGGGTGTAAGTTAATTTTCCATAAATAAATTTAGTGTCTATGTACTTAACTTTTTTGACAATAATATTTTCAGTATCAATTACTATATTTTTATCTTTAATGTTCAACAAATCTTTTATATAATTATTAATAGACATAGAATCACTCCTTGGTATTTGGTAGCAACTATATTTTATAGGAATGTGATTTCTATGTCTATTTTTTATACATTTCCATACAAAAATAGTGCTGATGATTTCTCACCAACACTATTTATTATAGAACCTTTAAGCTTTTAAATTAAAGGATATTGTTAATATTTTAAACTTATTTATTTTTATTCAATTCTTCCTTATATAAAAGATATGTTCCCAATATAGTTGAAATATATAAGTAATTTCTCATATATTCTACTGAATCAAAATATCTTAAGTTCAAGAAAGTGTGCATAGGAATTTTTTCTAAAAGATTTAAAAGAATAAGAAGTATATACGTTAATACAAAAGGGTTAATAAATACTAATATTAATAAAAATTTTTTTTTCATATTATATTCTATCACTCATCCAAATTGATCCACTTACAGAAATGTGGTCATAAAAACGTGAAGTGTAGGATGCAGTATAGGAACCATTAATTATTTTTCCATTTGCACCAATACTTATAAAATGAGTAGTGCTACCTTGGTTATATATATCGCCATATAGATCATATACCATACTGCTAGAATTCACAATTTCTGCATACATATTACCAGAATAAATTTTACCGTTGCCATCAATAGCGATATTTGAAATACTATCCATTCGTCCGTGGTCTAGGTAACATCTAACAATTAAATTAATTTTATAATTATAGTTATTTGAATGTATCGTTTTTTTGAATAAGTAAGATCCATTTAATTCATCGTCATATCCAGCAGGGACACATATTCCATTAGCATTTAATTTATATATCGAAACATCTGAATCTGTAATGTTAATTGTACCATTTAATGATTCATTTACTTGAGAGGACTGAGTATCTGTCTTTGCAAAACAAAAAGATGGTATAAAACAAAATAACAATAAAATAACAAAGAACTTTTTCATTATTTACCTCCAATACTAGATTAAAAATATAATTGTTACAATATCCTTTAAATTAATTATAATGATTTGCAAACGTTTCGTCAAATAATAATTCATAAATATTTATATCTTTATGATTATGTAAAGTTGTTAGGAGAAAAACTTATAAACTTTAAATTTTAGGGTAAGAATTTTATCCTTTTTATATAAATGAAATATATTTTATAAATATTTTTTATAATTGGCGTGCCTATTTATCTATTAACTTTTATATCTATTTAAATAATATTATGTTATAACTTAATACTAAGTTAGTTGCTTGTAATATTTCTTAAATAAATATATAATTACTTGGGGTTTAACCCGAGTTTTTTTATTTTATAAGGAGAAAAGATGAAGACTTCATATATATTAATGATAATTACAATTGTATCAAAGATCTTTGGGCTTTTGAGAGAAAAGGCACTGGCATACTTTTTTGGCGTTGGCATGGTGGCAGATATTTTTCTAATTGCATTCCAACTTCCCATGACTTTTACAAATGTAATTAGTGGTGCTGTTGCAAATGGATACATACCAATGTACGATAAAATAAAGACGAGAGAAGACAAAAAAAGTGCTGATGCTTTTACTGCCAATCTTTCAAATATTATTTTAATTGTCTTTATTATAGTGACTATATTTTCAATTATTTTTGCAAGACCACTTGTAAAATTAATGGCTGAAGGTTTTGAGGGAGAAAAACTTGAAAGGGCAATTTTTGTTTCAAGAGTTGCCATGCTTTCTATTGCAGTTACTGCTGTGAGTTCAATCTACAAGGCTTACTTGCAAATTTATGAAAAATTTATAGTTTCAGTTCTGCATTCAATTCTCATGAATATTATTTTAATTGCTTCCATGGGAATCTCTTACAAAATTGGAATAAATTATCTTGCCATAGGAATTTTACTTGCCTTTGTTTTCCAATATGCAATTTTTATTTTGCCAATTAAAAATCTGGGATATAAACATAACTTAAAAATTGATTTTAACAAGGACATGAAGGCGATGTTCCTTTCCATACTTCCAATTTTAATTTCTACTTCAGCAATTGAAATTAATTTTATGATTTCTCGTTCCATTGCATCGGGAGCTTATTCTGGAGGAATTTCAATTTTAAATTATGCTTACAAACTCCAAAGTTTTGTAACGGGAATTGTTGTAACATCAATTATCACTGCGACTTATCCAAAGTTTGCAAATTTTGGCTCAAAAAGAGATTTTAAAAATTTAAAGTTTGCTCTTTCGGAGGGCCTTTCTAATATGTTGCTTTTAGTTGTGCCAGCAGCCTTTGGTTTATATATTTATTCCTTTCCAATAGTAAATCTTTTATTTGTCGGTGGAGAATTTTCTGTTGATGACGCTAGGATTACTGCCACGGTTTTATCTTTTTTTGCCTTTGGAGTAATTGGAATTGGCGTGAGAGAAATTATATCGAGAGTTTTTTATTCTCTTGGCGACAACAAAACTCCAGTGATAAATTCGATATTAATAGTGGCAATTAATATTTTTCTAGCATTTTTACTTTCAAAAACAATGGGAATAAAGGGAATTGCCCTTGCAACTTCCATTTCTTTTATAGTTGGAGCAATTGCACTTTATATTCCGTCAATCAAATTAATTGGGAATGTATTTAATAAAAAGCTTTTTATAAATGTAATTAAAATATCTATTGCATCAGCTACGATGGCATTTGGTTCCAAAATTTTTTACAATATTTTGACTAAAAATTTTGGAGTTAATCTATCCCTTATTATTTCCATAGCAATTGCTGGAGCAATTTATTTAATTTTATTAATCTTATTTAAAGTTGATGAAATAAAAGAAATTGTTAAATTAATATTAAAAAAATAGCAATACAGCAATTTGTCTTTTATTTTTCTATTTAATAGTGTAAAATATTAGCAATAAGGAGTGATAGATATGAAGGTAATTTTTCATGTAGTAGAAGTGGATAAATGGTCTGCTGTAATTTCAAATGTTAGAGATTTACTAGATAATTTTGATGATATAAAAATTGAAATAATTGCAATGTCAAAAGCTGCATCTCTTTTCAATAGATACTCTGGTGTTGATTTCGAAGGAGTAATTGGAAATCCTAAAGTAAATATCACAATAGGAAAAAAAGCTTTGGAAGAAAATAACCTTTCAAAGGAATTAATTCCTGTAGGAATTAATATAGAGGAATTAGTTATAACAAAAATAGTAAAACTTCAAAACGAAGGTTACGCTTACATTAGACTTTAAAAAGATTCTGCCAAAATTGGCAGGATTTTTTTGTTTTAAAACTTGCAAGTTGTCATAAAAAATGATAAAATATCTATTTGCATAATAACAATTAGAGTGGTGATTTGTACTCTAATTTGATACACTCATTTGAAAGGCTAGGGTGAGAAAATTAATGGTACATCCTGTTAAATATGGGAAACGTGAGAGAATGAGTTTTTCTCGTGTAGATGAAGTTATGTCACTTCCAAATCTCCTTGACGTGCAGACTTCTTCATATAAATGGTTAATTGAAGAAGGGTTAAAGGAAGTTTTTGATGACGTATCTCCTATCGAGGATTACTCTGGCAATTTAATTTTGGAATTTGTCGATTACCATTTATCTGACGATATAAAATATGATATTGACGAATCAAAACAAAGAGACACTAATTATTCTGCGCCACTAAAGGCAAAGGTAAGACTTATCAACAGTGAAACTGGAGAAGTAAAGGAACAAGAAGTCTTCATGGGAGATCTTCCTCTTATGACACCAACAGGTACCTTTGTAATTAATGGAGCTGAACGTGTAGTTGTTTCACAACTTGTAAGAAGCCCAGGAGCATATTATAAGGAAGAAAGAGATAAGACTGGTAAAAAAATCTATTCAGCAACACTTATTCCAAATAGAGGAGCTTGGCTTGAATTTGAAACTGACGCTCAAGGTGTAATAAATGTAAGAATTGATAGAACTAGAAAACTTCCAATAACAGTTCTATTAAGAGCATTGGGAGTTGAATCTAACCAAGAAATAATTGACGTTCTTGGTGAAAGTGAAACACTTTTAAAAACACTTGAAAAAGATATTACTACTAATAAGAATGAAGCTTTACTTGAAATTTATAAAAAGTTAAGACCAGGTGAACCACCTACTATTGATTCAGCACAATCACTTTTTGAAAACATGTTTTTTGATGACAGGCGATATGATCTTGCAAGAGTTGGAAGATATAAATTTAATAAAAAATTAGGAATTAGTGCAAGGATAGAAAGCAATATTACTGCAGAAGATATAATAGATCCTATGACAGGCGAAATCTTGGCAGAACAAGGGGAACTATTAACTAGATCAAAGGCTGAAAAAATTGAAGCAGCTGGAGTAAATCAAGTTTTTATAAAGACTGATGAAAATTTTGAACACGCAACAGATAAGACAATTGTAATAGGAAATAATTTTACTTTTGTCGATGCTTATGAGCTTGATTTTGACATGAAAGAGCTTGGTTTTAAAGAAAAAGTTTATAGACCACTTTTTGATGAACTTTATGAAGAATATTCTGAAGACACAGAAAAATTCAAGGAAGAACTTGAAAAAGCACATAAAGAATTATCTCCAAAACATATTTTAATTGATGATATTATTGCTGGAATTAATTATGAATTTGGACTTATGAATAATGTTGGTTCAGTTGACGACATTGATCACCTTGGAAACAGAAGAATAAGATCTGTTGGAGAACTTCTTCAAAATCAATTTAGAATTGGTATTTCAAGAATGGAAAGAGTTATCCGTGAAAGGATGACAGTTCAAGATGTTGACGCAACTACGCCACAATCACTTATAAATATTAGACCTGTAACAGCTGCTATAAAAGAATTTTTCGGTTCTTCACAACTTTCACAATTTATGGACCAAAACAATCCTCTATCAGAATTAACTCACAAAAGAAGGTTATCTGCACTTGGACCTGGTGGGTTGAGCAGAGATAGAGCGGGATTTGAAGTGCGTGACGTCCATAACTCACACTATGGAAGAATGTGTCCTATTGAAACACCAGAAGGTCCAAATATTGGACTTATTACATCACTTACAACTTACGCAAGAATTAACGAATATGGTTTTATTGAAACACCATATCGTAAAGTTGTAGATGGAGTTGTAACTGATCAAATTGATTATCTAACAGCCGATGTTGAGTACGAACAAATCATTGCACAAGCTGACGAAAGACTTGATGAAAACAATAAATTCGTTGAAGATAGAATTGCAGCCAGAGGTCATGGCGGTAATGCCGATATATTTGACATTAAAGATGTAAACTATATGGACGTTTCACCTCAACAAATAGTTGCGGTTGGAACTTCTATGATCCCTTTCTTAGAAAACGACGACGCAAACAGAGCTCTAATGGGTGCAAATATGCAGCGTCAAGCAGTACCTCTATTAAAGACTGAAGCACCTATTGTCGGAACTGGAATTGAATACAGGGCTGCAAAGGATTCAGGGGTTGTAGTAGTATCTAAAAACAAGGGAATTGTTAAAAAAGTTGATGCCGACCACATTGAAATCGAAAGAGAAGCTGACAAGGGCATTGACAATTATAAATTACACAAATTTATGGGCGGAAACCAAGGAACTACAATTAACCAAAGACCAATAGTTAATGTAGGTGATATTGTAGAAGCTGGCGAAATTATTGCAGATGGGCCAAGCACAGATCAAGGCGAAATGGCTCTTGGCAAAAATATCCTTATAGCATTTATGAACTGGGAAGGATATAATTACGAAGATGCTATGCTTGTAAGTCAAGAACTTGTAATTGACGATGTGCTAACTTCACTTCATATTGAAGAATATGAATCTGAAGCAAGGGATACTAAACTTGGACCTGAAGAAATAACAAGAGATATTCCAAATGTTGGGGAAGATATGTTAAAGGATCTTGATGCAAGAGGAATAATAAGAATTGGTGCAGAAGTTAAACCGGGAGATATCCTTGTTGGAAAGGTAACTCCTAAGGGAGAAACTGAACTTTCTGCAGAAGAAAGACTTCTTCGTTCAATCTTTGGTGAAAAAGCAAGAGAAGTAAGAGATACTTCATTAAGACTTCCTCATGGAGAACAAGGTATTGTTGTCGATGTAAAGACCTTTAATAGATCAGAAGGTGACGAACTTCAGCCAGGGGTAAATGAAATGGTAAGAGTTTTTGTCGCAACAAAGAGGAAGATTCAAGTTGGAGATAAAATGTGTGGTCGCCATGGCAACAAAGGGGTTATTTCAAGGGTTATGCCTAAGGAAGATATGCCTTATATGCCAGATGGTACACCTATCCAAATAGTTCTTAACCCACTAGGAGTCCCTTCTCGTATGAATTTAGGACAAGTTCTTGAAGTTCACTTGGGACTTGCAGCCAAAAAACTAGGATGGCATGTTGCTACTCCAGTATTTGACGGCGCAAATGAAAATGACATTTTTGATACATTGGAAGAAGCGGGATATTCTAGAGATGGTAAAATTCAACTAAGAGACGGTAGAACTGGAGAAGAATTTGACCACCCTGTAACCGTTGGCTACATGTATATGTTAAAGCTTCACCATTTAGTCGATGAAAAAATCCACGCTCGTTCAACTGGTCCTTATTCACTAGTTACACAACAACCACTTGGAGGAAAAGCACAATTTGGTGGACAAAGATTTGGAGAAATGGAAGTTTGGGCTCTAGAAGCATATGGTGCAAGCTATACTCTACAAGAAATGTTAACCGTTAAGTCTGACGACATTGTGGGTCGTGTTAAGACTTACGAAGCGATTGTAAAGGGCGAAAACATTCCACAACCAGGAGTTCCTGAATCCTTTAAAGTTTTAATAAAGGAATTACAAGCACTTGCTCTTGATATTCAAGTACTTGATGAAAATGGAAATGAAGTTGATCTTGAAGTTGATGAAGATGAATTGACAAAAATAGATAATATTGACGATAAAAACACTAGATCAGACGATGATATAAAGGAACTTATTGAACACACAGGAACTGCAAATATTGGCATCAGAACAATTTCAAACGATGAAGTTGAGTCTTTTGAAAATAGTCACTTTTATGAAGAAGATGATGAAGAAGACTATTTTGATGAATCCGATGAATCTGAAGATTAATTAGTTATTTTAATTAATAGGAAAGGAGAAGTGCTCCTTGAGCGAACATGAATTATTCCATTCAATAAAAATTGGACTTGCTTCACCACAAAAGATTAGATCATGGTCTTATGGCGAAGTAAAAAAACCGGAAACTATAAATTACAGGACATTAAAACCTGAAAAGGAAGGTTTATTTTGTGAAAAAATATTTGGACCTACTAAGGATTGGGAATGTTCCTGTGGAAAATATAAGAGAGTAAGATACAAGGGAGTAGTCTGCGAAAAATGTGGCGTTGAAGTTACAAAATCCAAGGTTCGTCGTGAAAGAATGGGTCATATTGAACTTGCTGCTCCAGTATCACATATTTGGTATTTTAAGGGCATACCTTCAAGAATGGGTCTTGTTTTAGACATGAGCCCTAGAGCTCTTGAAAAAGTTCTTTACTTTGCATCTTATGTAGTGACAGAAGTTGAACCAGGCGAAACAACTTTATATGAAAAACAACTTCTTTCAGAAATTGAATATAGAGAATTTAAAAAAGAATATGGCGACAAATTTACTGCAAAAATGGGAGCAGAAGCCATAAGAGATCTTCTAGTAAAAGTTGACCTACAAAGGGAAAATGACGAACTTACACAAGAACTTCAAGATGCAACGGGGCAAAAGAAAATTAGAATTACAAGAAGACTTGAAGTAATTGACGCTTTCATCCAATCAGACAATAAACCTGAATGGATGATACTAGATGCAATCCCAGTAATCCCACCAGATTTAAGGCCAATGGTGCAACTTGACGGTGGTAGATTTGCAACAAGCGACTTAAATGATTTATATAGAAGAATTGTAAATAGAAATAACAGACTTAAAAAGTTAATGGACATCAACGCTCCCGACATAATCGTAAGAAATGAAAAGAGAATGTTACAAGAATCTGTTGATGCTCTTATTGACAATGGTAGAAGAGGAAGACCTGTAACTGGTCCTGGAAACAGACCACTTAAATCACTTTCAGAAATGTTAAAGGGTAAACAAGGGCGTTTTCGTCAAAATTTACTTGGAAAGAGAGTTGACTACTCAGGCCGTTCTGTAATCGTAGTTGGGCCAGATCTTAAATTCTACCAATGTGGACTTCCAAAGAACATGGCTCTTGAACTTTTCAAACCTTTTGTAATGAGAGAACTTGTAAAGAGAGAATTAACTTACAACATTAAGTCTGCAAAGAGAATGGTTGAAAGAGGAAAAGACGAAGTTTGGGATGTACTTGAAGATGTTATCAAGGATCATCCAGTTCTTCTTAACCGTGCACCGACACTTCACAGACTTGGTATTCAAGCCTTTGAACCAGTTTTAGTAGAAGGCAAGGCGATTAAACTTCACCCACTTTCTTGTACAGCATATAACGCAGACTTTGACGGAGATCAAATGGCAGTCCATTTGCCACTATCTACAGAAGCACAAGCTGAAGCAAGACTATTAATGCTTTCGACAAATAATATTTTGGCGTTAAAGGATGGTAAGCCAATTACTACTCCTACTCAAGATATGGTACTAGGCTCTTACTATCTAACACTAGATAGAAAGGATAAATTAAAGGGAGATGGCTCAATTTACAGAAACTTTGACGAAATGTTTCACGCTTATGAATCAGGCTTTTTACACCTACAATCCCATGTATCTGTGAGAAGATTTGCTGATGAAAAGGACAAGAGAGGTAAAATTGTGTCATCAACTGTGGGTAGATTTATTGTAAATGAATTTATTCCGCAAGATTTAGGTTTTGTAAATAGAGATGAAGACAAATATTCTCTTGAAATTGATCAAGTTGTAGACAAAAAACTTCTTGGTAAAATAATCGAAAAAACTTATAAAAAACATGGCAATATAAAAACTGCAAAACTTCTTGACAATATTAAAGCTACAGGATATCACTACTCAACTATTGGAGCAATTTCAATTTCAATGGGTGATGTACAAATTCCAGATACTAAGCCAGAAATTTTAGCTAATGCAGAAAAAGAAGTTGCCAAATATGAAAAAGCCTTTAGAAGAGGTCTTATATCAGATGAAGAAAGATATGAAAAAGTAATTGAAATTTGGAACAAAGCAACTGATGACTTAACAGAGGATGTAATGGAAGGATTCGATGCCTTAAATAATATTTACATCATGGCGGACTCAGGAGCCAGAGGTTCTAAGAACCAAATTAGACAACTTGCAGGCATGCGTGGACTTATGGCATCACCTTCAGGTAGAACTATAGAAGTTCCAATTACTTCAAACTTTAGAGAAGGTCTTTCAGTACTTGAATTCTATATGTCAGCTCACGGTTCTAGAAAGGGTCTTGCCGATACAGCACTTAGAACGGCCGACTCTGGATACTTGACAAGAAGACTCGTAGACGTATCACAACAAGTAATAGTGTCTGAAGAAGACTGTGGTACTGATGAATACTTGGTGGCAAGAGCCTTTAAAGATGGCAAAGAATTAATAGAATCACTTGCCGATAGAATTGAAGGAAGATATTCCTTTGAAGATATATTAAACCCAGAAACTGGAGAAATCATTGTAAAGGCAAATGAAGTTATCTCAGATGACGACGCACTTTTAATTGAATCACTTGGAATAGAAGAGGTAAAAGTTAGATCAGTCCTTGGATGTAAGTCTAAAAACGGAGTGTGCGCTCATTGCTACGGCAAAAACCTTGCAACAGGATCACATATAGGAATTGGAGAAGCAGTTGGCGTAATTGCAGCTCAATCAATTGGTGAACCGGGAACACAACTTACAATGAGAACTTTCCACACTGGTGGAGTAGCTGCAGCAGCTGATATCACTCAAGGTCTTCCGAGAGTTGAAGAACTTTTTGAATCAAGAAAGCCAAAGGGACTTGCAATTATTGCAGAACGTGGCGGAGTTGTCGATATTAAAGAATCAAATAAAAAGAGAGAAGTTCTTATAACAGCAGAAGATGGAACAGTTGATTCTTATAACATCGTCTATGGATCAAGATTAAAAGTTAAACAAGGCGACGAAGTTGAAGCAGGTGACGAACTTACACAAGGTTCAGTATATCCACAAGATTTACTACGTGTAAAAGGTGAAAAGGGTGTACAAGAATATATTGTAAAAGAAGTTCAAAGAGTTTACAGACTTCAAGGGGTAGACATAAACGACAAGCATATTGAAATAATCGTTAGACAAATGCTATCAAAGTGTAAGATAGAAGATGCAGGAGATACAGATTTACTTCCAGGATCACTTGTAAATGTAGTTGATTACAAAGAAGCAAACAAAAAAGCAAAAGAAGAAGGTAAAGAACCGGCAATTGGTCATGTAAACCTTCTTGGAATTACAAAGGCATCCCTTGCAACAGATTCCTTCTTATCAGCAGCATCCTTCCAAGAAACAACTAGAGTTCTTACAGATGCAGCAATAAAGGGCAAGGAAGATAAACTTGAAGGACTAAAAGAAAATATAATAATTGGACAGCTTATCCCAGCAGGTACTGGTGCCCGAATAAATTCCAAAGTACAAATTGGCATAGATGAGAGATTAAAGGAAGATTATAATATATTAGAAAATTCTGAAGTTATTTCTAAAGATGAAATCAAAAATGAATTAAAAGAAGAAGTTACTATTTCAGAAGAAGAATAAAGAATAAAAGGCTCTATGTCAAATATTGGGGAGACTCGTTAACTTGAGTCTCTCTTTTTATGTAAAAATAATTTATTATGTAAGATGAAAAATAATTTATTTGATATAATTCACTTATAAGGAGTGATAATTTGAAAATTTTTACTGATAGGAAAAAGGGGCCTTTAAATAAAATAACAGATGTTGAGGGCATTAGAGTTGGGCACTCTACAATTAATGATGGCAAAATAAAAACTGGAGTTACTTGCATCATGCCCCATGGTGGCGATATTTTTAAAGAAAAACTAATTGGAGCATCTTACATAATTAATGGCTATGGAAAAAGCCTGGGTTTAATTCAACTTGATGAACTTGGCACACTTGAGTCTCCAATTTTTATGACAAACACTATGAGCATTGGAGAAGTTTTAAATTCATCTATGAAGTGGATGATTGATAAATACAAAGATGTGGGAAATAAAAGCGGTGCTCCAAATATTATTGTTACTGAATGCAATGACGGAGTAATAAACGACATGAGAGGGCTTCATGTAAAAGAAAAAAATGTACTTGAAGCAATTGAAAATATTTCTGAAGATTTTGAAGAAGGATCAGTTGGAGCTGGAACTGGTATGATTTCCTTTAATTTAAAAAGTGGTATTGGTTCATCTTCAAGAATTATTGAAATTAAGGGCAAAAATTATACACTTGGTAGTCTTGTTCTTTCAAATTTTGGAAAGATAAAAGATTTAAAGATAGGAAATAGAGAAATTGGTTGCCAAATGTATTTAAAATCTAAGGAAAAAAAAGAGGGAAAAGACAAGGGTTCAATTATTATAATAATTGCAACAGATATACCTCTAAGTGCAAGGCAGTTAAAAAGAGTAGCCAAGAGATCTGCAATTGGTCTAGGAAATGTTGGATCTTTCTTGGGTCATGGTTCTGGCGATATTGCCATAGCTTTTTCCACTGCCAATAAAATTAAAGATAATACTTTTGAAGATATAAGAATTTTAAGAGAAGATTTATTAGATGAAGTATTTAAAGCTTGTGCAGAATCAGTGGAAGAATCTATTATTAATTCTTTAATTTATTCAAAGTCAGAAATAAGTAAAGATGGTAAAAGAATATTTTCTCTTGAAGATAACTTAAAAAATCTGGGCATTGATTTTTAATTTTTTAACTTCTTTAAAATTTTATGGTGGTGCTAAAATAAATTAAGAAAGAAAAGTTTTTATTTATTAATAAAAGATTTTTGAGGTGAATTAATGAGTGATTTAACAATATATGTATTAGTGGCAATTTTTGCGTCAGCCTTAGTCACTTTTATTTACATAAGAGAAAATAAGAAAGAAGAAAAAGATTCTGAGAATGACATAATATACTCCTTCTTAATAACAAATTTTTTAATCTTAGAATATTACTCTGATATTTATCAAAATATTGGTCTCATAATTATTATCAGCATGTTCGTATATTTTGTAATTTGGGCTATTTATAAACTTTACACAGATAGCTTAAGGGGAAAGAAGTTATTGGAAAATAAAAATGAGCCTAAGTGGAGGATTTTATTTATTTCCATATCTTTTATATTAATAGCAAGCCTTAGCTTTTTAGAATTAAAAGATGGGGATACTATTTTTGGATACAATAAAAGTGCCTTTCAAAAAATTTTAATAATTTCAATCTTTTTTCTAACCTACATTAAAATAATTTTAGACATGAGAATTTTAAAAAGTATTTTATTTAAAAGAGATATTTGGAAAAGGGCTTTTATTATTTCAGAGATTATCTTGATTTTAATATTTGCTTTAGGAAGTGCCTACAACATAAAAAATGCCAGCCGTTTTGATTTTTATGTAGAAAGAGAAAATCATCAAGAAATACCAGGAGAGGAATTATGGAATCATTAATTTTATTATTTTTTATACCAGCCATACTTATATCTTCAATAATTCCATTAACTTATAGATATAAAGAAAAAAGAGGAATAGAAACTGAAAGTAGCGTTATAGTGGAAAACTACATATATGCTTTTACTATGATGTCTTTTTGGATTGGCATTGTTTTTAGTCAAAATAAGCCATATATATATTTAGCAGTTTTTGGTCTTGTAGCATATTTTGTTTACAGAACTTACACAGAAGATATTTTGAAAAATAAGTACAAAGACGACCCAAGACTTTATAAAATAACAACAATTATTGCACAAGCTATTCTTATAATTTATCAACTAATATTTTTTATGACACTTGAAGATGGTCATAAAATCAATTCCTTTAAAAAAATTGAGTTTTCAATTGTTTTGTCATGCTGTATATTAGTTATCTTGTGGCTTAGCTATTATTTATCAAAAAAATTACTTTCTAAAATTTTTGTAGAAAAAGATAATTACAGAAAAACTTTTATTAGTTTTCAAATTTTATTTTTATTAATTTTTATTTTCTTTACTATCTATAACTTCATAAACATTAATAGATTTGATTTTTATTTAGACAGAATTTAGGATAAAAAAATTATAAGGAGTTAAAACTTAAAATAATTTAAAAAATATGAGAATTTGGCGAATTTCTCATATTTTTTATTGACTTAATTGTTTTGTAATGGTAAAATTGATGAGTATTTGAGATGAAAAGGCTACCTGATACTAGGTAGTCTTTGAAATGTCTAATGCTATTATTAAAATAGGAGGTGCAATTAATGCCTACAATTAACCAATTAGTAAGAAATGGTAGAAAGAAAATTCACAGTAAATCTAAGTCACCAGCTCTTGATGTAAATTATGACACACTTAAAAAAGTTGAAACTGAAGTTAATTCTCCACAAAAAAGAGGAGTATGTGTTGCAGTAAGAACAGTAACACCTAAGAAACCGAATTCAGCTCTTAGAAAAGTTGCCAGAGTTCGTTTGACAAATGGATACGAAGTTATGGCTTATATTCCAGGAATCGGACACAACTTACAAGAACACAGTGTTGTTTTAATCCGTGGTGGAAGAGTTAAGGATTTACCAGGTGTTAGATACCATATTGTTAGAGGTACTCTTGATACAGCTGGAGTTACAGACAGAAAGCAATCTAGATCTAAATATGGTACTAAAAAACCTAAAAATTGATTGAATTTTTTATGAGAATTTATAGATTTTTGGCTTACGGGCTCAACCTGAGTACCAATGAATCGACTGAAAATAGTTAAGGAGGGAAGTTATGCCAAGAAAAGGACATATCCAAAAACGTGAAGTTATGGCTGATCCAATTTATAGTGATGTGGTTATCACTAAACTTATAAATAATGTTATGCTTGATGGGAAAAAAGGTACTGCTCAAAGAATTGTCTATGCAGCACTTGAAAAGATAGCAGAACAAACTGGAGAAGACGCACTTGAAATATTTTATAAGGCACTTAATAATGTAATGCCTGTGCTTGAAGTAAAGGGAAGAAGAATAGGCGGTGCTACTTACCAAGTTCCAATGGAAGTTAGACCGGAAAGACGTCAAACTTTAGGACTTAGATGGTTAGTTAAATATGCAAGAGCCAGAGGCGAAAAGACTATGGATGAAAGACTTGCAAAAGAAATACTTGATGCATCTAATGGATTAGGCGGAAGCGTTAAGAGAAAAGATGAAATGCATAGAACAGCAGAAGCTAACAAGGCCTTTGCTCACTATAGATGGTAATAAGGGGAGGAATTTATGGCTCGCGAAATACCATTAGAAAAATATAGAAATATTGGTATTATGGCCCATATTGATGCTGGAAAGACTACTACTACTGAACGTATTCTTTTTTACGCTGGAAAGATTCACAAAATAGGTGAAACTCACGAAGGTGCAGCACAAATGGACTGGATGGAACAAGAACAAGAAAGAGGTATTACAATTACTTCTGCGGCTACTACTGCTCACTGGAAGGGATACAGACTTAACATTATTGATACTCCAGGACACGTGGACTTTACAGTTGAAGTTGAAAGATCTCTAAGAGTACTTGATGGTGCAGTTGCACTTTTCGATGCGAAAAGTGGTGTAGAACCTCAATCTGAAACTGTTTGGAGACAAGCAGATAAATATCATGTTCCAAGAATTGCTCATATCAACAAGATGGATGTTACAGGAGCTGATTTCTTTAGATCAGTTGACACTATTGATAAAAAATTACATGGCAATCCAATTCCAATTCAAGTTCCAATAGGAGCTGAAGATACATTTATTGGAATGATTGATCTTGTTGAAATGAAAGCGGAAATTTACAAGGATGAGCTAGGAAAAGAAATCGAAATTACTGATGTTCCAGAAGAATACCTAGACCTTGCAAATGAATATAGAGAAAAATTAATTGAAAAAGCTTCAGAATTTGATGAAGACTTAATGATGGCTTATCTTGAAGGCGAAGAAATCGACAAAGAGCTTCTTAAAAAAGCTATAAGAAAGGGTACACTTGCTGTTGAAATTACTCCAGTATCTTGTGGATCTTCTTACAAGAATAAAGGAGTTCAACTTCTTCTTGATGCAATCATCGACTATCTTCCATCTCCAATTGATGTTCCTGCAATAATAGGTACTGACATGGATGGAAATGAAGTAGACAGACATTCATCAGATGATGAACCTTTTTCAGCACTTGCATTTAAAATTGTTACCGACCCCTATGTTGGTAAACTTGCCTACTTTAGAGTTTACTCTGGAGTATTACAAGCTGGTTCATATGTAATGAATTCAACTAAGGGCAAGAGAGAAAGAATCGGAAGAATTCTTCAAATGCACGCAAACAAAAGACAAGAAATTGAAGAAGTCCACGCAGGAGAAATTGCTGCAGCTGTAGGTCTTAAAGATACTACTACTGGTGATACTCTTTGTGATGAAAAGAGTTTAGTAATTCTTGAAAACATGGAATTCCCAGAACCAGTTATCTCTGTTGCAATTGAACCAAAGACTAAAGCTTCTCAAGATAAGATGGCTCTTGCATTAGCAAAACTTGCTGAAGAAGATCCAACTTTTAAAACATATACTGATGAAGAAACTGGTCAAACAATTATCGCAGGAATGGGTGAACTTCATCTTGACATAATTGTTGATAGACTTTTAAGAGAATTTAAAGTTGAGGCTAACATTGGTAACCCTCAAGTTTCTTATAGAGAAGGTATTAAGAAGGCTGCTGAAGGCGAAGCTAAATATGCTCGTCAATCAGGTGGTCGTGGACAATATGGTCACGCTAAAATCAGAATTGAACCTAATAAACCAGGCGAAGGTTTTGTATTTGAAAATGCCGTAGTTGGTGGTGCAATTCCTAAAGAATTTATTGGACCTACTCAACAAGGTATTGAAGAAGCATTAAAATCAGGTATTGTCGGCGGATACGAAGTACTTGATGTTAAGGTAACTCTTTATGATGGTTCTTATCACGAAGTTGACTCTTCTGAAATGGCATTTAAGATTGCTGGTTCTATGGCAGTTAGAGATGCACTTGCAAAAGCAGATCCAGTACTTCTTGAACCTATGATGAAGGTTGAAGTTACAACTCCTGAAGAATACATGGGAGATGTAATCGGAGATATTAACTCAAGACGTGGAAGAATGGAAGGTATGGAGCTTGTAGCTGGAGCTCAAATCGTTACAGCTTATGTACCACTAGCAGAAATGTTTGGTTACGCAACTAGCCTTCGTTCAAACACACAAGGAAGAGCAAACTACTCAATGCAATTTGATCACTACGAAGAAGTACCAGCATCAATTGCTGAAGAAGTAGTTGGAGATAAAAAGAAAAACTAATATTTAGGAGGATTAATAATGGCTAAAGCAAAATTTGAAAGAAACAAACCACATGTAAACATTGGAACAATTGGTCACGTTGACCACGGTAAAACAACACTAACAGCAGCAATCACACTTGTAATGAACAAGAGATATGGCAGTGGAGAATTCGTAGATTACGCTCACATTGATAAAGCGCCAGAAGAAAGAGAAAGAGGAATCACAATATCCACATCTCACGTAGAATACGAAACACCAAACAGACACTACGCACACGTAGACTGTCCAGGACACGCTGACTATGTAAAGAACATGATCACAGGAGCAGCACAAATGGACGGAGCTATCCTAGTAGTATCAGCAGCTGACGGTCCAATGCCACAAACAAGAGAACACATTCTACTAGCACGTCAAGTAGGAGTACCAAAGATAGTAGTATTCCTAAACAAAGAAGACCAAGTAGACGATCCAGAACTAATAGAATTAGTAGAAATGGAAGTAAGGGACTTGCTATCAGAATACGATTTTGACGGAGACAACACACCAATCATAGTAGGATCAGCACTAAAAGCATTAGACGATCCAGACGGAGAATGGGGAGACAAAATCGTAAAACTAATGGAAGCAGTAGACGAATACATTCCAACACCAGCAAGAGACACAGAACACCCATTCCTAATGCCAATAGAAGACATCTTCTCAATCACAGGAAGAGGAACAGTAGCAACAGGAAGAGTAGAACAAGGCGTAGTAAAAGTAGGGGACACAGTAGAAGTAGTAGGCTTAACAGAAGAAAAAAGACAAGTAGTAGTAACAGGTGTAGAAATGTTTAGAAAACAACTAGACCAAGCTCAAGCAGGAGACAATATAGGAGCACTACTAAGAGGAGTACAAAGAGAAGAAATCCAAAGAGGACAAGTACTAGCAGCACCAGGAACAATACATCCCCACACAAAATTTGAAGCCGAAGTATACGTACTAACAAAAGAAGAAGGCGGAAGACACACACCATTTTTTAACGGATACAGACCACAATTTTACTTCAGAACAACAGACGTAACAGGAGATATCCAACTAAAAGAAGGAACAGAAATGGTAATGCCAGGAGACAACTCCACATTTACAGTAACACTAATCACACCAATAGCAATGGACGAAGGACTAAGATTTGCCATTCGTGAAGGTGGAAGAACAGTAGCATCAGGAGTAGTATCAAAGATTCTTGACTAATCAATGGGATTAGAAATTTAAAAAATAAAACTTATAAAATAGGAGCAGGCAACTGCTCTTATTTTTGTTGTTTTTAGTGCATATAAGAGGAGCTTCTGTAAGATTTATACAGAAGCTTCAAGTACATAATAAAATTATATTGAAATTAAATTAGCTCAGCAATTTTTTCATCTATTTTTGTCATCTTTTCAGTTGGTTCAAACCTTGCCACAACTTCACCATCTCTATTAACTAAAAATTTAGTAAAATTCCACTTTATGTCGGGGTTATTTTTATAATCTTTGTCAATAGTTTTTAATAGAGTTGACATTGCAATTGCTTTAGGGCCCTTCCCAAAACCTTCAAAACCCTTTTGAGATTTTAAAAATTTATAGAGTTCAATTTCATTTTCACCATTGACATCAGCTTTTTTCATTTGTGGAAATTTAATGTTATAATTGATTTGACAAAAATGTGTAATTTCTGAGTCACTTTCAGGTGCTTGTTCTTTAAATTGATTGCAAGGTATGTCAATTATTTCTAGACCCTTATCGTGATACTTTTCATATAAATTTTCAAGGTCTTCATATTGTGGAGTGAATCCACATTTTGTAGCAGTGTTAACAATTAATATAACCTTACCCTTTAAATCTCTTAATTCCAAAAAACTGCCATCTTGTTTTTCTACTTTATAATCATAAATCATTTTTTAGCCTCCTAATCACCAATAGTTTACCCACAAAATAAAAAAATTAACAAAAAAGATGAGTTTTTTATAATAAAAATTAAACTCAAAAATTTAAAATAAGATGGAGTTTTTTGTGTAAAAATAACAATAAATATTTATCAAACTCAATTCACTTTTTGCATTTATATAAAGAATAATTTTAAAATAGTTTTGTGTTTAGTTTAACTCGTCAAATATCAAAAATGTTAAAATAATAAATTTTTTAAATTTTTCATTTATACAACTTATCTTTTATAAAAATTTATTTATGATATAATAATAAAAATTAAAAGGGTGGCGGGAAAATGAGTATAGAAAAGGTAAAAAATTATTTTAAAAAATATGGCATTGAAGAAAAAATCATTGAATTTAAAACATCAAGTGCAACTGTGGAACTTGCAGCAAAGGCACTTAATTGTGAGCCAGCGAGAATTGCAAAGAGCCTTTCATTTTTAGTAAAGGATAAACCAATATTAATAGTAGCAGCAGGAGATGTTAAAATTGACAATAAAAAGTTTAAAATATTTTTTGGAACAAAGGCAAAGATGATAGATAAAAATAATGTAGAAGAAATAATTGGTCATGAAGTTGGAGGAGTTTGTCCCTTTGGCATTAATGAAAATGTAACAGTTTATTTGGACATATCACTAAAAAGATTTGAGACAGTTTTTCCTGCTTGTGGCAGCAGTAATAGTGCCATTGAATTTTCAATAGAAGAACTTGAAAAATACTCAAACTATAAAGAATGGATAGATGTCTGTAAAAATATGTAAAGCTTTAGCCTATAATTATAAAATTAATACAAGAGATAAAAATCCCACAAAAAAGATGAGTCCGTTATAACTCATCTTTTGTTTTATTATTTATTTTCCTCTATAACTTTTTCAATAGTTGCTGCTAGACCATCTTTATCAGCTTTACCAACAAATCCGCCAAGGATTTTTCCCTCGCTATTTACAAAAAATGTTGTTGGAATTGCAGTAATATTTGCTAAATTATCTTCCATAGTTGGATTAGGCATTATATTTATGTAATTAACGCCTGATTCCTTTATGATTTTTTGAGCTTCTTCAACATTTGTATCCATGTTGGCATTTGTGTCCGCAACTACGCCAAGAAAATTCACCTTGTCTTTATATGTTTCGTATAACTTTGCTAGATCAGGCATTTCTTCTTTGCAAGGGCCACAAAAAGTTCCCCATACATTTACAAGTGTGATAGGTTTATCTTTATAGAACTCTTCTGATTTTATGATTTTGCCATCCATTATTTCCATAGTTTGAAAATCAAGATTATCAATTGGCATTTCTGTTAGTTTAATTGCACTTGCTGTAGTTTCTTCTGTTTTTTCAATTTTATTTGTATTTGATACATTATTTTTTTTGCTACAAGCAAAAAGCGTAAAGGTTATTGTGAATAAAATTAGTATTTTAAAAAGTTTTTTCATAATAAACACTCCTATTTAAAATTTTAACTTGGCTATTACATTATACTTGATACAAGAAAACTTGTCTATTTAAAAAAAATAATGTATAATAAGCTTCACTTGTTCGGGAACTCCAAGTATAAAAAACTAATTGTTCTCCAAAGAAATGGAGGTTAAAATGAAAAAAATTATTATCGATGCAGATCCCGGAATTGATGATTCTATTGCAATTATTTTATCAAATAATGTAATTGAATATGATATTCTTGGGATTTCTTTAGTTTCAGGTAATGTGCACGTTGAAAAGGGAAGGAAAAATGTACTTAGACTTTCAAAATTTTTAAATCAAGATTTTAAAATTTATATGGGAAGCAAATCTCCTCTCATTAAAAAATTTATTAACGCAGAGGATACTCATGGCGAGGATGGTCTTGGCGAAACTTATCTAAAATATGATGAGAAGGAGATAGATGGAGATGCAATTGACTTTTTAGTGGAAGAGGCTAGAAAGGGAGATGTTACAATTTTTGCACTGGGACCACTCACTAACATTGCCAAGGCAATAAAGTATAACAGATATGCATTTAAAGACACTAGAATTATTATAATGGGTGGAAATTTTAAGAGTTATGGTAACATGAGTCCAGTTGCTGAATTTAATTTTTATGTAGATCCAGAATCAGCTGACTATGTTATAAAAAATGCACCAAACAAAGTTGAAATAATGCCACTTGATGTTACAAGAAAATTTGTATTGACGCCAAGTATTTTGTCCTACATTAAGAGATTAAATCCTGAAATGGGAAATTTTATAGAAAAAATAACAAACTTTTACATGGATTTTCACTGGGAATATGAAAAAATTATTGGATCGGTGATAAACGATCCACTTACAATTTTAGCTGAAAGAAAGCCAGAATTATTTAAGAAGAGCATTTATAGTGCAGAGTGCATCACAGATGGTCCTGCAAGGGGTATGATCATGGTTGACGAAATGAACTTCATGAAGAGAGAAAAAAATATAATTTTATATGAAGATTTAAATTTATTAGAAGTGTGGACAGAGTTTATAGAGACGATTACAAAGGCTGAAGTCGACAAAAATATTTTAGGTGATTTAATATGAAAATTAGTTCAAAAAAAATCACTTTTATTGCACTTTGTGTTGCAATAAACTCTGTGAGTGCATGGATTGCTGTTGTATTAAAACTTCCAGTATATATTGACTCTATTGGGACAATAATGGCTGGTTTTTCCTTTGGACCAGCTTTTGGAATTGTAACTGGAATAATTTCCGCATTTGCAAATAGCATGGGAGATCCAATTGCAATTTATTTTATGCCGACACAAGTTATAGTAGGCTTTACAGCAGGTTATTTTAAGTTTTTGAAAAGAGATGAAATTATATCAAAATTTTATCTCACACCAGCTATGTCAATTCCAGTTGCGATTTCATCTGCACTTATAGCAACCTATCTTTTTGGAACAGTTACAACAGCTGGTTCAAGTTACATCGTTCAAGCTCTTCGTGCCATCATGGATATTTCAGATTTTATAATTGTCTTTGTAGTACAAATTATAACGGATTATGTAGACAAGTTAATTTCTGTTTTATTAGTTTCAAAAATTTACAATATGAATGCTTTTCAAAATATTTTAAATAGATAATAAATTTAATAATAAATTTTAAGCCACTCTTGTAGTGGTTTTTTAATATAAGCTTTTAAATACAAAGGGCTCTAAATTTTTACGATTTATTGTCTATTTAAATAAAATGAAATTTTAATTTTTCAATATTTTTTAAATAAAGATATGTTAATTAGGGTATTAAATAATACAACTGAAATTAAATTTATTATTATTGTTGTTAAATAATAATTTAACAAGTGATATAATTAATTTAAGAAAGATTTTACACTGGAGGTGATTTAGTGTCAGATGATGCAGTAAAAAAAGTTAAAGACACTGAAGCTGAGGCAAAAAAAATTATTGACGATGCAGAAGTTAAGGCTAAGGAAATTATTGAAAATGCAAAATCTATTGCAGAGGAGTCCTACGATGCCATTGTTCAAAGAGCAAAGACAAGTAAAGAGGAATTTCTTGAAAGGGCAAGAGAAGAAGGAGAAGAAGCTGTATTGCCAATAAGAGAAGAAGCAAAAAAGAAGATTATTGACATTTCAAAAATTTCTAAAGACCAAGAAGCTGAGATTGTAAAGTCAGTGGTAGAGAGGATTGTGAATAATGGCAATAGTTAACATGAAAAAATTCAAACTCTTTATCTTTGATGGAGATAGAGAGAAATTAATTAATAAATTTCAAAAGTTTAATTATGTTCACATTGAAGAGTCGGATTTTAATGCTGATTTTTCGGAGGATGATTTCTCAAGACCTAGATCTTCAGAAGATTTAATAGAAATTGACGATAAAATTAAAAGGTCAAAGGATGATATTGATCTATTGCTAAAGTTTAAAGAAAAGGAAAGTCCTATTAAAGCAATGAAAGAGGGAGTGGAAGACATTACCTTGGAAGAGCTTACGTCTAGAGCAATTGCTTTTCCCTTTGAAAAAATAGATTCTGAAATAAAAGCTCTTGTAGATGAGAAAGACAAAAACAATAGCAAAATTCAAAACATTGAATCCAAAATAGGTGAACTTAAACCCTGGGAAAATCTTTTATCTTCTTTGAAAGATCTTAATTCCACGAATTCTGTAAACATTTACACAGGTACTATATCGACAAGCTATGCGGCTGAATTTGAGAGTGAATTTATCAAAAATAATCTTGTGTATATTGAAAGGGTCTCAAAGGATAAAAACTTTTATTATTATCTCATAATAGTTGAAAAATCTGTGGAAAATGAGGCAAAAACTCTATTTTCAAAATTTGGTTTTACACCTATAAATGTCAAAGCAGATGGCAAAGTTAGGGACAAGATAGAGGCCTACGAAAGAGAAAAAGAGCTTCTTTTTGAAAATAATAAAAACATAGAAGAAGAATTAAAGACTTATTTAAAATATTTAGAAGATTTTAAATTTTCCTATGAATATTATCGAAATGAAAAAATTAAGATAATGTCGGAGAGAAAATTTTTAAAAACAACGCAGCTTAACTTAATTGAAGGTTACGTTCCAAGTGAAAAATTAGATAAATTTGAAGATGAAGTAAAAAAAGTATGTGGCGATGATTATTATCTAAATGCTGAAGATGCAAATAGAAATTCAAGCAAGGTTCCGATTTTACTAAAAAACAATTCCTTTGTAAGACCCTTTGAACTTATGACGGAAATGTATTCAATGCCAAAGTACAATGAAATTGATCCAACACCTTTCTTTGCACCCTTTTATTTTATATTTGCAGGTATAATGGTTGGCGATTTTGGATATGGACTTTTAGTATTTTTAGCTACACTTTTTGCACTTAAAACTTTTAAATTGACGGAAAAAAAGAGAAACTTTATAAAATTTTTCAATTACCTTTCCATATCTACAATGATATTTGGACTTGTATTTGGTTCCTTCTTCGGAGGAATAATCGAGCTTCCAAGCCTAATAGATACAGCAGAAGATTCAACACTTTTGATAATTCTTTCATTAATACTAGGTGGTATTCACATATTCTTTGCTCTTGGAATCAAGGCTTATATGGATATTCGTGACGGCAAACCAAAGGATGCATTATATGATGTTGGATTTTGGTACATGGCAGTACTAGGTGCAATTGGATTTATTTTAAGTAAAGTTCTTCCACAAGTTGAACCCTTTGGAAGGGTATTATTAGTAATAATGGTGCTTGGAATGATTGGCATAGTTGCAACTGGAGGACGTGAAGAAAAAACTACGGCAGGAAAGATTGGTTGGGGAGTGTATTCCTTATATGGAATCTCATCTTATCTTGGAGATTTTGTATCTTACCTAAGACTTATGGCATTAGTTTTATCTGGTTCTTTCTTGGGACTTGCTATAAATATGATTGCTGGAATGCTTTTTGGTTCAAATATAATTGGAAAAATATTTGCAATAGTAATTTTTGTGGTATTCCAATTGTTTAATGCCTTTCTTTCTTATTTGTCAGCTTATGTTCACACAGCAAGGCTTACTTATGTAGAAATGTTTAATAAATTTTATGAAGGTGGAGGCATACCTTTCAAAAAAATGATAGAAAATTCAGATTACTTTAATATAGACTAGGAGGATTAAAATGTTAAATGGATTAATGGGAGAATATGGTGGATTGATTTTAGGATCAATTGGAATTTTCTTTGCAGTTGCACTTTCAGGTGCAGGATCTGCTAAGGGAGTAGGTATGGCAGGAGAAGCTGCTGCAGGAGTAGTAATTGACGAACCAGAAAAATTTGGTAAATCTCTTGTACTTCAACTACTTCCAGGAACACAAGGTCTTTACGGATTTGTAATTGGACTACTTATTTTATTTAGACTTTCAACTGAAACCCCAGTAAATACTGGATTCATGTATATGGCAAGTGGTGCCGTAATTGGGCTTGCTGGACTTGTATCAGCAGTTGCACAAGGTAAAGTTTCTGTTGCTGGTATTAATATTTTGGCAAAAAACGAAGAACAACAAGCAAAGGGTATTATCTTTGCAGTAATGGTTGAACTTTATGCAATTCTTGCCTTTGCAATTTCATTCTTTATCCTATTTAGAGCCTAGGTGATACTATGGCAGGACTTGAAAATATTTTAAATAAAATTATTGAGGATGCAAAAACAAAGGCAGATGAAATTATAGTAGAGGCTGAAGATAAAAAAAACACCATTGTAGAAAATAGAAAAGATGATGCAAAATTTTTAGCTGATAAAATTAATGAAATCTCAAAAAGAGAAAGAGAAGACATTTTAAAAAGAGTAAAATCAAGTGCCGAACTAAAGGCGAGAGATGATATTTTAGCGGAAAAGCACAAGGTCATCGATAGAGTTCTTGAAAAAGCAATTGTAGAACTTGAAAATTTATCAGAAGAAGATTTTGTGAAATTTGTAAAAAACAATGTTGAAGGTGTAGAGGATAAAAACTCTATTTTAGATGTACCAAGTAAATATAGAGAAGCAGTTAAAAATGCAAATCTTGGTTTTAAAGTATCTGATGAGGATGTTGATAGAGGATTTGTCCTACACAATGGAAACTTAATTTACAATGGCGACTTTAGAGCTATTGTAAAATCTGAAAGAGAAGAGTTAGAAAAATTTTTAGCTGAAAAACTTTTCAGTTAAGAGGAAAAGGTGGTTAAATGGATAGAAGTAAATTTATCCAAAGTTCCACAAGACTTAGAGTCTTGGAAAAGGAGCTTTTAAAAAGTGAAAACTTTATAAGGATTTCTGAAGGGGATTCCTTGGAAGACGCACTTAGATCTCTATCTGATACAGTTTATAACAAGTATATAAATAAAATCTCTTCTCCCACAGAATATGAATATATTTTAAAAGAAGAGCTAACAAGGTTTTATGACGAACTTTACGATATTTCTCCTTCCAAAATTCCCATTCTTCTTGTAACATTGAAGTATTTTTATCACAATTTAAAAGTGCTAATAAAAGAAGATATTGGGAAAAAGGACTTAAAAGATCTTTATATGAACATTGGAGATTTTGACTTAAAAGAATATAGAGATGCTCTAATTAAAGGAAGCAAAAAGAATAAATATTTTGAGCTTATAGCAAAAGTTGAGGAGATTTACGAAGAAAAAAAAGATCCACAGCTAATTGATATATATCTCGACAACGCTTATTTCAAGGAATTACTTGAACTTGCAAAAGAGTCTGAAGTTGATCTATTTATAAAATATGCAAAAAATTTAATTGATTTTACAAATATTAGAACACTTCTTAGGGCTAAAAAGCAAAAAAAAGATTCTGAATTCTTGAGAAATGTAATCATAATAGGCGGAAATGTCAGAGAAGAAACTTATATGGATTTATTAAATAGAGATATAAGCTCAGATACAGATGCCTTTAAAAAACTTGATATTTACAAGTATATTAAAGAGGCCTTAGATTCTTTTAAGGAGAAAGGAAATCTTTCAAACTTTGAAAAAGAGATGGACAATTACTTTATAGATTTGATAAAAGATGTAAAGTACATCACTTATGGTCCAGAAATTATATTTGCCAATGCTTTGGCTAAAGAAATGGAAATTAAAAATCTTAGAATTATTTTAGTTTCTAAATTAAATGGACTAGATAGTGAATTTATTAGAGAAAAGTTGCGTGATAGTTATGTATAAAATAGCGGTTATTGGCGATAAGGATTCAGTTCTATCCTTTAAAGCTATTGGAATAGATGTATTCGTGAGTTACGAAGAAAAAGATGCAAGAGCCAAGGTTGACGCCCTTGCTAAAAAAGATTATGGTGTAATTTATATAACAGAAGAACTTGCAGAAAAAATACCTAATACCATTGATAGATATAATGACAAATTATTGCCTGCCATTATAGTAATTCCTTCTAACAAGGGAACTCTTGGTATTGGCATGAATAATTTAAATAAAAATGTTGAAAAGGCAGTAGGAGCAAATATATTAGGTGATTAATCACCTTTTTATGAGGAGGAGCTTTATTGAAATCAGGAAAGATAATTAAAGTATCCGGACCACTAGTTGTGGCAAGTGGCATGGAAGATGCCAATGTCTATGACGTAGTAGAAGTTTCTAAAGACAAACTTATTGGCGAAGTAATTGAAATGAGAGGCGACAAGGCTTCCATTCAAGTTTACGAAGAAACAACAGGCATTGGCCCTGGAGATGAAGTATATACAACAGGAGCGCCACTTTCCGTTGAGCTTGGTCCTGGAATGATTGAGCAAATGTTTGACGGAATTCAAAGACCTCTTGTTGGACTTAGAAATGAAGCCGGAGATTTTTTAAAAAGAGGAGTTGTAGTAAATCCTTTAAATAGAGAAAAAAAATGGGAATTTAAAAAAGTTGCAAATGTTGGAGATGAAGTTGAAGCAGGAGATATTCTCGGTACAGTTGAAGAAACAGCAGTTGTAACGCATAAAATCATGGTACCCAATGGGATAAAGGGCAAGATAAAAGATATTAAAGAAGGCTCTTTTACAGTAGAAGAAACTATTGCAACAATAGAAACAGAAATAGGCGACAAAAATCTTACGATGATACAAAAATGGCCAGTAAGAAAGGGAAGACCTTATAAGAAAAAAATCGATCCAAAAGAACCCCTAGTTACTGGACAAAGAGTAATAGATACATTTTTCCCAATTACAAAGGGAGGTACTGCTGCCATTCCAGGACCCTTTGGTTCAGGCAAAACAGTTGTACAACATCAACTTGCAAAATGGGCAGATGCACAAATAGTTGTCTATGTAGGTTGCGGCGAACGTGGAAATGAAATGACAGATGTACT
The DNA here is from genome assembly GCF_001940285.1 of Peptoniphilus grossensis. NCBI lineage: Bacteria > Bacillati > Bacillota > Tissierellia > Tissierellales > Peptoniphilaceae > Peptoniphilus > Peptoniphilus grossensis. Next base: position 483,554 of record NZ_MJIH01000001.1, on the reverse strand, counting down.
TATGGAATTTCCAGAGCTAATGGACCCTACAACTGGCGAATCAATTATGAAGAGGACAGTGCTTATTGCCAACACTTCAAATATGCCAGTAGCAGCTCGTGAAGCATCAATTTACACAGGGATCACAATTTCAGAATATTTTAGAGATATGGGTTATTCCGTTGCAATGATGGCTGACTCAACTTCTCGTTGGGCAGAAGCCCTTCGTGAAATGTCTGGTCGTCTTGAAGAAATGCCTGGCGACGAAGGATATCCAGCATACCTTGGCTCAAGAATTGCAGAGTTTTATGAAAGAGCTGGTCGTGTTATTGTAAATGGCAGCGAAGAAAGAGAAGGAGCACTTTCTGTAATAGGTGCAGTTTCCCCTCCGGGAGGAGATATTTCTGAACCAGTTACTCAAAACACCCTTAGAATTGTAAAAATATTTTGGAAGCTTGATTATGATTTATCTTACCAAAGACATTTCCCAGCTATAAATTGGATTGATTCCTATTCACTTTATCAAACTAAAATTGATAGGTATTTAGACGAAAATGTAAATAAGAGATTTTCTTTGTTGAGAAAAAGAGCCATGGCACTTTTACAAGAAGAAACTTCATTACTTGAAGTTGTAAGACTTGTAGGTCGTGATACATTATCAGATGAAGACCAAGTTAAGCTTGACACTACAAAGTCAATTCGTGAAGACTTTTTACAACAAAATGCCTTTCACGATGTAGATACTTTCTGCCCTCTTGAAAAGCAATTCAAGATGCTTGATACAATCCTTTACTTCTACGACAAATGTCAAGAAACATTGGAAAAGGGTGCTTACTTTAGTGAAATAGAAAAACTTGATGTAAAAGAAAATATTGCGAGAATGAAGTATATACCTAATGATGAATTAGAAAAAATTGACGCAATAAAAGATAAAATTGACAGTGAACTTAAAGAATTAGAACAGGTCGGTGATGAAGATGCTTAAAGAATATAAATCAGTAACAGAAGTCGTTGGACCTCTTATGACTGTTGAAGGAGTAGAAGGCGCAACCTACGAAGAACTTGTGGACATCGAACTTCAAACCGGCGAAAAAAGACGTGGACGTGTTATAGAAATCGAAGGCGACAAGGCCATGGTTCAAATTTTTGAAGGTTCTAGTGGAATAAATTTAATGGATACAAGTGTAAGATTTTTGGGAAAACCACTTGAACTTGGCGTCTCACCAGATATGATTGGCAGAGTCTTTGATGGACTTGGCGAACCAATTGACGGTGGCCCAAAGATTATTCCTAAAGAAAAAATTGATATCAACGGAACTGCAATAAATCCAGTTTCAAGAGACTATCCCTCTGAATTTATCCAAACAGGTGTATCTGTAATAGATGGACTTAACACTCTTGTTAGAGGGCAAAAGCTTCCAATATTCTCCGAAGCAGGACTTCCACACAACGAACTAGCAGCACAAATCGCAAGACAAGCAACTGTACTTTCTGGTGGAGACTTCGCCGTAGTCTTTGCAGCAATGGGTATTACCTTTGAAGAAGCACAATACTTTATAGATGACTTCACAAAGACTGGTGCCATAGATAGAGCAGTTTTATTCATGAACCTTGCCAATGACCCAGCAATTGAAAGACTTGCAACTCCAAAGATGGCACTTACTGCAGCAGAATATCTAGCATTTGAACTTGGAAAGCACGTTCTTGTAATTTTGACAGATATGACAAACTATGCAGAAGCACTAAGAGAAGTATCTGCAGCGAGAAAGGAAGTTCCAGGCAGACGTGGTTATCCAGGTTATCTATATACAGACCTTGCAGGCATTTATGAAAGAGCAGGAAGAATTAAAGGAAGAGAAGGCTCCATTACACAAATTCCTATTTTGACAATGCCAGAAGGAGATATCACTCACCCTATCCCAGACTTAACGGGCTATATTACTGAAGGACAAATAATTTTATCGACAGATTTATATAAACAAGGATTAGAACCACCAATTAATGCAATTCCATCCCTTTCAAGACTTAAAGATAAGGGAATTGGCGAAGGAAAAACTCGTGAAGACCATGCCGATACAATGAACCAAATTTATGCAGCTTACACCGCAGGTAAAGAAGCAAAGGAACTTTCTGCAATCCTTGGAGAAACAGCACTATCAGAAACTGACAAAGCTTTTGCAAGATTTGCAGACTTATTTGAAAAACAATATGTATCACAGGGCTTTGAAACTAATAGATCAATAGAAGAAACATTAAATTTAGGTTGGGAACTTCTTTCTCTAATACCTAAGACTGAATTAAAGAGAATTGACGACAAATTAATCGAAAAATATTTAGGCGATAAGGAGAAAAATAATAAAGGACCTCAAGATCATAAAAATTTAGAAAATGAGGGATTATAATGACAAGACTTAAAATAAATCCCACTAGAATGAATTTGTCCCTTTTAAAGGGCAAATTAGAAACATCGACTAGAGGTCATAAGCTTTTAAAGGACAAACAAGACGAACTTATGAGACAATTTATAACTCTCATAAAGGAAAATAAAAAGCTAAGACTAGAAGTGGAAGAAAAATTGCAAAATTCCTTTAAAGCATTTTTAATGGCATCAGCTGCCATGAGTCCAGAAATGCTTGAAGAAGCAATTTCCCTTCCCACAATGAAAACACTTGTTGAAATCAAAAAGAAAAATGTAATGTCTGTGGATGTGCCAGAGATGAAATTTATAACAAAAAAAACATCTGAAGACGCATCACGCTATCCCTATGGCTATGCACAAACAACATCGGATCTTGACTCCGCTATTGATGAACTTACAGAGGTAATGGAAGAACTTTTGAAACTTACACAAAAGGAAAAAGCAGCACAACTTCTTGCCAATGAAATTGAAAAGACTAGAAGAAGAGTAAACGCCCTTGAGTACAAGACAATTCCAGACTTGCAAGAAACAATAAAATATATTCGCTCAAAGCTCGACGAAAGCGAAAGAGCAAATATCACAAGGCTAATGAAAGTTAAAGATATTATCTCAAAGGACGAACTTAAAGAAGAAAAAATAGAAAAAGTAAATGCAGAATTAATATAATAAAAAATTATTATATTATAAATAATACCTTTGCACTATTGATGCTAATCTCTATTTTATAGGATATTGTAGTCAAAAATTATTAAATTAATTTGTCGCAAGTAGTGAAATAGTGGATGGACTATAAAGAGATGAATCAAGCTACAATTATAAAAGAAAAGTATAAAAATTTAAAATTGCCTAGAAAAAAATCATCTGATGAAATTTTAAATTGGATAGAAGATAGATATGATGCATATAAAATTAACTTTTCAGAATATATAAGGGACAATAGAGTAAGATTTAAATTTATCTTAATGAATTGGATAAATGATTGTGAAATTGAAAAATTTTGCGATGAAATATTAGAACTTGTAATATATAAAATACCAAAAAATAAAAAGACAGAAATATACTTTTTAGGAAACGAAGATTCTAACAAGTTAGATTATTATTATCTATTGTTTGAAAAGAAGACGCAGCTTTTTAGCGTAGATCAACATATTATTTTTGAAGAAGTTTTTTTATATGGAGGAATAACAGAAAAAGACAAAAAAGAAGATAGCCTAAAATATTTAGACTATTTAACTAATATTGATTTTTTTTACAACTATATAGAAAAAATTTAATTGTTGAAAAACATATAAACTTTATCAAAATGGGAATGGAATATGAAGTGTAAAAAAACTAATGTGTATGATTATATGAAAGGGCTATATAAAACCTTAGATCTTCCTAGAAAAAAATCATCTGATGAAATTTTAAATTGGATAGAAGATAGATATGATGCATATAAAATTAACTTTTCAGAATATATAAGGGACAATAGAGTAAGATTTAAATTTATCTTAATGAATTGGATAAATGATTGTGAAATTGAAAAATTTTGCGATGAAATATTAGAACTTGTGATATATAAAATACCAAAAAATAAAAAGACAGAAATATACTTTTTAGGCAACGAAGATTCAAACAAGTTAGATTATTATTATCTATTGTTTGAAAAAAAGACGCAGCTTTTTAGCGTAGATCAACATATTATTTTTGAAGAAGTTTTTTTATATGGAGGAATAACAGAAAAAGACAAAAAAGAAGATAGCCTAAAATATTTAGACTATTTAACTAATATTGATTTTTTTTACAACTATATAGAAAAAATTTAATTGTTGAAAAACATATAAACTTTATCAAAATGGGAATGGAATATGAAGTGTAAAAAAACTAATGTGTATGATTATATGAAAGGGCTATATAAAACCTTAGATCTTCCTAGAAAAAAATCATCTGATGAAATTTTAAATTGGATAGAAGATAGATATGATGCATATAAAATTGGCTTTTCAGAATATATAAGGGACAATAGAGTAAGATTTAAATTTATTTTAATGAATTGGATAAATGATTGTGAAATTGAAAAATTTTGCGATGAAATATTAGAACTTGTAATATATAAAATACCAAAAAATAAAAAGACAGAAATATACTTTTTAGGCAACGAAGATTCAAACAAGTTAGATTATTATTATCTATTGTTTGAAAAAAAGACGCAGCTTTTTAGCGTAGATCAACATATTATTTTTGAAGAAGTTTTTTTATATGGAGGAATAACAGAAAAAGACAAAAAAGAAGATAGCCTAAAATATTTAGACTATTTAACTAATATTTTAAGTCGCTATCATTATATGTAAAGATAAGGATATCTATTGATTAGTAAAATTTTCAATGGATATTTTTATGGAAATTGTGTATTAGTGGCAAATATTGGTATAAATAAATTGGAGGAATGTTATGAAATTTTTACACACTATGATTAGAGTAAAGGACTTAGAAAGATCTGAAAAGTTTTACAAAGAAGCCTTAGGTTTTGTTGAATCAAGAAGAAAAGACTTTCCAGAAGATGAATTTACATTACTATATTTAAAACTTGAAGACTCACCCTATGAATTAGAACTAACATATAATTATGACGGAAGAGATTATACAATTGGAGATGGCTACGGTCATATTGCCATTTCGCACAAAGATATAAAAAGTTTTAGAGAAGAACTAAAAAATAAGGGCTACGATGTAACAGAACTAAAAGCACTTTCAGACAAGTCAGATCATTATTTCTTCATAAAAGATCCAGATGGATATAAAATTGAAGTAATTGGAGAAAAATAAAATTTTATAAAAGTAGAAAAGCACGCTATTGAAAAGCATAGAGTGCTTTTTTATTATACTCATTGTTTATATTATTTTATTTTTGCGTTTAATTTTTCAACTTCTTTTTTATAAATAAAATATTGTATTGCCCAAATAACTAGATAAATTAATATATATATTATAAAGAAAAAGGCAAAAGATGCACTAGACCTTCCAAACCAAAACAACTTATATCCGACAAAAGATATAGAAGAACTTGTCAATAGAAAATGGATTATTGTTCTTTTGAGAATAGAAAACTTTTCTTCCTCCCAAACAACAGATGCAAGTCCAAAAACTATACCGAGAAGGGCAGAAAGATAAACAGAAGTAAAACTTGCGTTAAACACTGAATTTGAATTTTTTAACAGTGCAGGATTAGCAAGAGAAAAATCGCCCTTTAAAAATAAATAAGAAAAAGCTAAAGATAAAATAAGGAGTATAAATTCGCAAATTAAAATACCAAGCAGACCTTTTGTAATAAATTTTTTCATAATCTCACCTCAAACACCAAGAATATTTTTAATTTTTTTCACATATCTTCTAGAAACAAAGGTTGTAGAGTTATTTCTCATCCTAACTGAAATAGTTCCAGAATAGGAAAGATCAAAACTTTCAACTAAGTTTAAGTTTATAAGTTCAGAATTTGAAATTCTAACAAATTTTTTTGATTTTAACTCATCCTCCAGTTGATAGATTCTTTTCTTAATCAAATATTTTTCGTCAATAGATTCAGCAAATATTTTAGAATCTTCTGTATAAATTCTATATATCTTTGAAGGCTTTAAAATTTTTATTTTAGAACCAAAAAAGCCAATTAATAAATTATCAGAATTTTCCAAAACAAAATTTTTAACTCTGAGCACATCTTCAGTAATTTCATTAGTATAAATTACGGTTTTTGGCTCGTGAAAATTTTCATCAATTATAATTTCAAAGTCCATTTTTGCCCCTTTCATTTTTATCTCCTTATATTTAATATATAAAAATTAAAAGAAAAGTAAAGAAATTTCAATTAACTGGTCGAAAATTAAGGCTAGAAGGCGATAAAAAACTGCATGAAAGAACATGCAGTAAATCATTAATCTAATAATATTCCCTTTAAAAATCCATGGAGAAGGTGGTCGCCATTTTCGTCATACACATCTGAAGTTATATCGATAAAATTTTTGCCACGCTTATTTTCCACACTATCGACTATATTAACACATTTAATTTTTCTTCCCGTATAAGCTTTTTTCAAAAAATCAAATTCCATTCTATACATCAAAATATCGTAGTCGCCGCCAATTTTATTAGTTAGACTTGCAGTTAAAAGTCCCTGCAAAAGATATTCTCCCTTATCGTTTGGGCTTTCGTGGTGCTTGCCCCAAAAGTTTGCATTTTCAGCGTAATCTCTTAAATCCTTTTCAGTAAAAGTTCTTTCGTAAATAACTTCATCGCCCTTATTTAACCTCATAAAATCACCTCAAAAATAATATACCCAATAAATAAAAAAAATTTGGGTAAATTAAAATAGAGGTGTTAAAGTGAAAAAAATTTTATTATATGGACTAGAAAAAGAAAAGACGGAAATCACAGAAAAAGTTGCAAGAGAATATGAAATTGAAATAAATAAAATATCAGAAAAAGAATTAGAAAAAAAGTTGGCGAACTCTTTAATTTAGATTTGAGAAAAAATGAAAGCCTAGAAGACGAAAATAAATTAATGGTGTTTTCTAACTTCGATAGAAATATTTTGCGCTACTTTTTAATTGCACTAAAGAATGAAGGCGTAATGGTTGACAATAAGTGCGTCCTCACAGAAACAAATTCAGATTGGACTTTTGAATTTTTAATGGAACACATTGCAGATGAACACAGAGTAGTCATGAAGTTTAAAGAACTTGGCAAACTTGTAAAGATGTCCCTAGACAAATTAGAAAAAGAAGAGGACGACGAACTGAGAGATCTAGTGGAAAGGGCAATTGAGAATAAAAATAGAGAATTAGACGAAGAAAAACTAGATAGTGCCATAGAGGAGCTAAAAGAAAAATTAAATATTAAATAGTTAGGAAATTTAAAAACCTCGGCACTATTATGCTGAGGCTTTCTTCTTTATAAGAAATTTTAATAAATTCAAAATCAAAATCTTAAATTATACTTAAAGATAAAGTAAAGGCTAATTAAAATTCTGATATTTCGTAGATATCCATGTTTTCTTCGTGGAACTTTTTATTTTTAACAGCTACTCTTGCTGCTAATGTGTCGAGGCTTGTAACTATGTCGATACCGTATTCTGTTGTCATTCTTCTAATTTTGAAGCCATCTCTTGTTGAGTCGCCACCCCTTGTTGGAGTGTTAACTACAATGTCGATTTCGCCCTTTCTTATTACATCTAGGATATTTGGTCTTGGATCATTAATTTTTCCGATTTCTCTTGCGTCAATGCCCTCTTTTTTAAGAAGTTCACAAGTACCCTTAGTTGCGATGAAATTGTAACCTAAATCCCTCATTGATTTTGCAATTTCAATAAATTCCGCCTTGTCGTTGTCATTTACTGTTGCAAGAACTGTTGAAGCCTTATCTTCAATTGCTGAACCTGATGCCAAAAATCCCTTGAAAAGTGCTTCATCAATGTCTTTACCAATTCCAAGGACTTCGCCAGTGGATTTCATTTCAGGGCCAAGAGAAATTTCTACTCTATTGAGTTTTGACATAGAGAACACTGGAACTTTAACTGCCATTAGTTTTGGCTCCTTATAAATGTCCACTCCATAGCCAAGATCAGAAAGTTTTTCTCCCAGCATAGTCTTTGTAGCTAGATCAATTATTGGCACGCCAGAAACCTTTGAAATGTAGGGAACAGTTCTTGATGCACGAGGGTTTACTTCAATTATATATAAATCATTTTTGTATTCAATAAATTGAATGTTTATCATTCCCTTTACATGAAGAGCCTTTGCAATTTTCTTTGTGTAATCCAAGATTTTTTCTTTAATTTCATTTGAGATGTTAATACTTGGATAAATTGTAATTGAGTCGCCAGAGTGGACTCCTGCCCTTTCAAGGTGTTCCATTATTCCTGGGATTAGGACGTCCTTGCCATCTGAAATTGCATCAACTTCGATTTCACGACCAACTAAATATTTATCAATTAAAACTGGGTTTTCTGAATCTCTTTCAAAGGCACTTTGCAAATAAGTTTTTAAACTTTCCTCGTCATAAGTTATTTGCATTCCTTGACCGCCAAGCACATAGGATGGTCTAACGAGTAGAGGATAGCCAAGTTCACTAGCTGCGTCAAGTCCTTCTTTAACAGTGAAGACACCACGTCCCTTAGGTCTATTAATTTTCAAATCTTCAAGCATTTCATCAAACTTTTCTCTGTCTTCAGCCCTGTCGATGTCACAAAAGTCTGTTCCCAAGATGTTGATTTTTTGTGAGTGAAGGTATTTTGCAAGCTTAATTGCAGTTTGACCACCAAAGGCGAGGATTACTCCAAGTGGTTTTTCTATCTCAATAATGCTTTTAACCTCTTCCTCAGTAAGTGGTTCAAAGTAAAGTTTATCAGATGTATCAAAGTCAGTGGAAACAGTTTCTGGATTATTGTTAATAGTAATTGTTTCGATGCCCATTTTTATAAGAGCCTTGATTGCGTGAACGCTACAATAGTCGAATTCAATTCCCTGACCAATTCTAATTGGGCCAGAACCAATTACGATTATTTTTTTATTTTCAGAAACAATATTTTCATCTGTCTTTTCATAAGTTGAATAATAGTAGGCGCCATTTTTTCTAAAAGGAGAAGTATCAACTCTTCTATAATTAGGAAGGATTTTATTTTTCTCACGAAGTTCAATGACATCTTCCATTTCTACTCCTAGAGCCTTAGCAATAGTTTTGTCAGAAAAACCTAACTTTTTAAGTTTTAAAAGTTCCTCAGGTTTAATTGTATCCATGCTTAAATTTTTTAGATTTTCTTCTTCACGAACTATATTTTCGATTTTTTCCAAGAAGTAAAGGTCGATGCCAGTTATATCGTGGATAAGCTCAAGGGAAAGTCCACGTCTAATAATTTCTGCAACATCAAAAAGTCTTTCGTCATCGGGGAACTTAATTCTCTTTTTAAGTTCTTCAGTAGTTCTTTCTTCAGAGAACTTAGACTCAAGTGAGAATTTTGAAATTTCAAGAGACCTAATTCCCTTTAATAGAGCTTCTTCAAAGGAAGAACCAATTGACATAACTTCACCCGTTGCCATCATCTTTGTACCAAGCTTTCTATTTGCAAACTTAAATTTGTCGAAGGGCCATTTAGGAATTTTAACAACTACATAATCACAATTAGGTTCATAATTTTCAATAGTTTCGCCAGTAGTTTCATTTTCGATTTCATTTAAGTTTAATCCAAGGGCAAGCTTTGTCGCAATTCTTGCAATTGGATATCCAGTTGCCTTTGACGCAAGGGCAGAGGAACGAGAAACTCTAGGGTTGATTTCAATAACTGCGTAGTCCAAAGTTTCTGGGTTAAGTGCAAGCTGAACATTACAAGCACCGATTACATTTACATTTTCAACAATATTTAGCGCAGCATTTTTTAGTTTTTGAAGTACATCCCTATCAAGACTTTGGCAAGGAGCAACTACAATAGAGTCGCCTGTGTGAACGCCAACGGGATCCACATTTTCCATGTCGCATACAATAACTTTTTCGCCAGCAGAATCTCTAATAACTTCAAACTCAATTTCCATCCAACCACGAATGGACTTTTCAAGAAGACATTCCTTTACTGGGCTAAGGCTCAAGCCGTGAGATAAAACTTCCTCAAGTTCCTCTTCATTATAGGCAAAACCACCGCCAGTTCCACCTAAGGTGAAGGCAGGTCTAATTACTAAAGGATAGCCGATTTTCTTTGCTAGGATTTTTCCTTCTTCAAGTGTATTTGTAATTTCAGATTGGATAATTGGTTCGCCAATTTCTTCCATAGTTTTTCTAAAAATATCTCTGTCTTCGCCCTTTTTAATAGCTTCGATGTCAGTTCCTATAATTTTTATTCCATACTTATCTAAAATTCCACGCTTGTCGAGTTCTAGTGTCATGTTAAGACCAGTTTGTCCACCCATACCAGCAATAAGAGAGTCCGGTCTTTCCCTTTCAATAATTTTTTCTATAAAAGAAATAGTTATTGGCTCAATGTAAATTTTATCGGCAATACCCTTGTCAGTCATAATAGTAGCAGGGTTTGAGTTTACAAGAATAGTTTCAACACCATTTTTTTTCAAAGTTTCACAAGCTTGAGTACCTGAGTAGTCAAACTCAGCAGCTTGCCCTATTACAATGGGGCCAGATCCTATTACTAGCGTCTTTTTAATCGAATTATCTCTTGGCATTTTTTTCTCCTTTTCCAAATAAAAGATCAAACATTCTTAAAAATGGGCAAAAAAAATTTAAGGTAATTAAATTTGCTCAAAAAAAAATCATGCACAAGGACATGATTTTACTCAGTCCTTGGACTGATTTTTTATTTTTTTATCTTTCTTATTAAATCACTTTTAAAATAAAAAAGCAAGACTTTTTTTTATAAAAATTTCAAAGACTATAAAAATAAAATAAAATTAGGCATAAATACACGAAGATAAAAAGCAAAAGACATTCAAATTATCTTGTAATATAAAACTGTTAAAATTATTTAGAATTTATTGTATAATAAGAAAGATAAGGAGGAGAGTTATGACAAAAGTTCTCCATTTAATTAGTGGCGGCGACACAGGCGGTGCAAAGACACATATCTTTACACTAATGAAGGGCCTAAATGGAAAAGTTGAAACAAAAATAATTTGCTTCATCAAAGACACCTTTTATGACGAAGCAAAAAAACGTGGCATAGACATAGAAGTATATCCACAGGAAAAAAGATCTGACCTTTCCGTCGTTTCTAAATTAAGTGACGAAATAAATAATGGCAAATACGACTTAGTCCACGCACACGGTGCGAGAGCTAATTTTATTTGTATGTTTTTAAAAAAGAAAATACATGTCCCCATGATTACGACAATCCATTCAGATTATATGCTTGACTTCAAGGACTCATTTTACAAAAACATAATCTACACAACATTAAACAAAAGAGCACTTAAAAAATTTGATCACTACCTTTGTGTAAGTGATAATTTTAAAAAGATGCTAGAAGACAGAGGTTTTGACAAAAATAAAATTCACGTTCTCTACAATGGAATTGACATAGATGAGAAAATCGACTACATCCCAAAAACTGCTTTTTTGGAAAGACATAAGGTAAATTACAACGGAGAGTTTTTAGTAGGTATAGCAGCAAGATTAGACAAAGTTAAGGATCACGAAACTTTTATAAAAGCTTGCAAAGAAACCCTAGAAGTAAATCCAGACATAATTTTTCTCGTAGCAGGAGAAGGCGATGAAAAGAGAAAATTGCAAGATATGGCAAAATCCTTTAAAATCGACAAAAATATTTACTTCCTTGGCTTTGTAAGAGATAAATATTCTTTCTTCAATGCCATAGATGTAAATGTGCTAACTAGCATTTCAGAGTCCTTTCCCTATGTAATTTTAGAAGCGGCGATGTTAAATGTGCCTACAATTTCCACAAAAACTGGCGGCATTCCTGAAATAATAAAAGAAGATTATACGGGGTATCTATTCCCAATTGGAAACTTTAAGTCCCTTGCAAAATATATTTTAGAACTTTACAACAATAGAGAAAAACTAAAAATACTTGGCGAAAATATAAAAAGAGAAGTAATAGAAAAATATTCTCACAAATCAATGGGCGAGAGACAAAAAGAAATTTACGATGAAATATTAAAAGGAGAAAAACATGAAGATAATTGACAAAAAAGGCAGACTTTTTGGACTAATTAATATAGTGGATCTATTAGTAATAATTTTAATCCTTGCACTTGTTGCAGTGGGAGTAAAAAGATTTGGAACAAAAGCAGCAGTAGGAGAAGCAAGCACAAAAAAGGGCGTTATAACAGCTGAAGTAAAGGATGTAAGAGATGTTACAGCAAATAATATCAAAGTAGGAGATAAAATCTTCGATTACGACAAGGGAACATACCTTGGCAAAATTGTTGCAGCAGAAGTTGAACCCTATAAAGACAAGACCGAATATCAAGGCAAATTTTACAATTCAGAAGTTCCCGGAAAATATAGAGTTATTATGACAATTGATGCAGATGTAAAGGAAACAGAAGATTTTTATCAAGTTGGCACTGAACAAATAAGAATAGGTGCAGAAATGAGAATAAAAAATAAAAATATTACAACATTTATGACAATTCTTGGCATAGAATTAAAGAACTAGGTGATTATTATTAATTCATTAACTATAAGGTTTCTAAATAAAATTCACAAATCCTTTAGTGAATATTATGAAAATTCACTAACAAAAAGGACACAGGATTTTATAACAAAACCAATAGCAAAAACTTTTGCAAATTCAAAGACTAGAAGTGTCCTTGCAGGCGATAAAGTTTTATTTGAACATACCTTTATTTACAAAATATATAGAGGATTATTTAACTTAATAGAAAAATTTATGAACCTACTGGGAAATATTTTTGTACCAATGAAAAAAAACTCCTTTTTTCTTGGTTCTCTAATGACATCCCTTGATGATTTTGACCAAATTGTGGGTATTATCTCAAACATTATGTTTTATACAGGGATCTTTACATTAATTATTTCATTGATAATTAAGGCAAAACTAATATTCCCACTAGCATTTATAGTTTTTGGTTTACTCCTTTCACTACTAAAGGGAAAATACATGGAAATAATTAGAGGATCAAAGTTCATAGAATTTTTCACTAGCTTTTTCAAATTAGATGAAGGCGGTGAAAACTGGTGGTAAAATCAAAAAAAATTAATTTTATATTATTATCAGCACTTTTCTTGACAATAATATATTATTTTCTAGGAACGAAATTTTTCTTGGCAGCCTTTATAGGCATAAGCGGCCTTTTACTTGTAATATACGACATAAAAATTGGACTCTTTGCATCAGCATTTTTATACCCCTTTGTACCAGATGCCTTGGGACTAATAATGCTATTATCCATGGGATTTTTTGTGCTACTTAGAGCAGCACTTTATAAAGAAAAATTCACAGTAGGAGCAAGAACTGTACCCATTGCAATATTTGCCTTCATAATAGTTTTTTCAACTATTACATCAATTGACCCATCGGGCTCAATTCGAGATCTGGCACTAAATGCAGCAGGAATTTCCTTTTTATTTGCAATGACAAATTCCATAAAGACAAAGGGCGAACTCAATGCCTTTATATCCACACTGCTTTTGTCGGCACTTGTAGTCGCATTACTTGGAGTAATGCAATATTTCACAGGTGTAGAGATGAGACCAGAGTGGTTAGATACAGAAAATAACACAGACATTGCAGTAAGAGTTTACTCAGTATTTTTCAACCCAAATATTTTGGCAGAATACCTAGTACTAATTACACCAATTGCAGTGGGAATAACTTGGCACACAAAGAGCATGAAGAAAAAATTTCTTTTTGCAGCATCAACGGGTATACTTCTCATATGCATTGTAATGACATTATCGAGAGGTGGCTGGGTAGGAATTGCACTGGCAGCACTTGCCTTTGTCTTATTAGTAGATAGAAGACTTTTATTATTAGGAGTGCCAATAATTTTAGGTGGACTTGCAGTGCTACCGCAAAAAGTCGTGGATAGAATTACTTCCATAGGCTCAACAGTGGACACATCAAATCTATATAGAATAAAAATTTGGCAAATTACAAAGGAAGTAATAAGAGATAATTTAGTGGCAGGCGTTGGCTTTGGGTATATGCCCTTTAAAGAAACCTTTGAAAAGTATATCAGGACCATGCCCATATACCACGCACACAACACCTATCTTGAAATAGCAGCAGAAATAGGAATAGTTGGATTTATCTTTTTCATGTTACTATTATTAGCAACATTAAAATACGATTATACAAACCTAGTAAAATCAGAAGACAAGTACTTTAAATACCTTGGAGCAGGACTCTTCGCCAGCATAATAGGCATAATGGGTCATGGACTAGTAGAACACTTTTTATACATTCCAAGAATAATATTTACCTTCTGGATTGTCCTTGGCATAATATTTACAGCAATAAAAATAGAAAAAATAGAAAGAGAAAAAGAATTTACAGAAAAAAGTACAGAAACAATAGAAGAAAACAAAACAGAAAGAGAAGCTATAACAGAGTGATAAAATGAGCGGTATGAAAAAAATTCTAGTATCAGGATACTTTGGATTTGACAACTCTGGCGACGATGCAATATTAAAAGCCATGGTTGAAGATTTTAAAAAATTAAATAAAGAAATAAAAATGACAGCACTCTCAAAAAATCCTGAGAAGACAAAAAAAGTTTACGGCATAGATGCAGTAAATCGATTTTCATTACCCGAACTATTCTCAGCAATAAAAGATGCAGACCTTTTATTGTCGGGAGGAGGATCACTACTTCAGGATATAACATCGACGAGGAGCATTATCTATTATCTATCGGTGATAATAATAGCAAAAATTTTTAGAAAAAAAGTTTACGTATATGCCAATGGAATTGGACCAATAGACAAGAAATTAAATAGAATACTGACAAAAAAAGTATTAAACAAAGTAGACTACATCACATTGCGAGATAAATTATCCTATGAATTTGTAAAAGAACTAGGAGTAACAAATAAAAATGTAGAAGTTACAGCAGATCCAGTCTTCACCCTAAAAGCAGCAGATGAAGAAAGAGTTGACGAAATACTAAAAGCTGAAGACATAAAAATAACAGATAACACAATAGGATTTTGCATAAGAGATCACAAAAAAGACGAATCAATAAAAGAAAAATTTGCAAAAACCATAGATATCTTAATAGAAAGTGGCTACGATATATTACTAGTTCCCTTCCACACACCAAGGGACAATGTCTATTCTCGAGAAGTTGCAGAAAAATGTGTAAATAAAAACAAAGTCATGCTAATAGAAAACACCTATTCAGCAGGAGAACTCATGGGAATATTTAAAAGACTAAAACTCCTCGAAGCAATGAGGCTTCACTCCTTAATTTACGCAGCAAGCGTAAATCTTCCCATGGTGGGAATAATCTATGACCCAAAAGTCGAAGCCATGGTAAAGGAACTTGGAATTGGCGAATATGTAGACGTAGAAAACTTCACATCAGAAGAATTATTCAAAAAAACACTGCGTGCCTTGGACAACTTAGAAGAAAGGCGAGAAAAAATAATAGAAAACACTGAAAAAATGCGTAGAGAGTCAAAGAAAAATATAGAGATAGCACTAGATATAATAGATGAAAAATAAAATATAAGATTAAAAAGACGGCAATAGTCGTCTTTTTTATTGGAAAAAATAAGTTTTCTATAAATTTTATTTAAAGTAAAGCAAATAAAATAAAGGGAAAAATCAAAATTAAACCTGACACTAGAGAAAAGTAAAAATGAGAAAAACTCTACAAAAACACAAGTATTCAAAAAAACTCATAGAACAAAAAATCACAATATGAAAAGATTAGCATTTAAGTCAACTATATATAATAATTCATAGAATATCAAACAAACATGTGTGAAAGGATTGTACATAAAAAGTGCAAAATTTCCGGGGGGGGGGGGGGTGAACTAGGAGAAAATGTTGAAATATTAAGAAAAATTAAAAAATTTACACTTGAATGATGCATTTTAATTTTATATAATATTATACATAATAATGCAGTCCGAAACTATGCAAAAAATATAATTGAAACTAACATAGTTGATAGTGTTCTGGACAATGGGAGGCGATAAGAGAAAATTAAGTTTTAAATCCAAAAAAATAGAAAGGAGAAAAAAATGGATAAAAAACAAATGACAAAAAGATATTTATCCCTATTCCTAGCATTACTAATGCTAATAGGAATAATGCCAATGAACATCTTTGCAGAAGTAAAAAAGGCTGATTGGAATATCGAGACTGTTAATAAAACAGCCACTTCAAAAGAATCATGGCCTTTATCTAAAAACAACAAATTAGTACGAGTATCTGAATATGAGCCTAAGAGAACTCCGTCAATTAGTTATGTAGGAACCTATACCAACTCAGACGGAAGAGAGGTTATAAGGCTGACATACAATTTAAAACAAACTTCAACAAGTGCTGTTTGGAAGAATTTAGTTTTAAAATTCCCAAAGGAGTTTATTGATGCTGTTGATTGGAAGTATTCCAAGACAAATTTAGGAACTACGCTAAAAACAGGTATGTATAAAGGACTTAACACTGGAGCTAGACACGACTATTACAGAAGTAACCAAGAAATACAATCCTTTAGTCAATTGGCAAATTCAGAATCTGTATTTGGTGCTGAAGGAATATATTATCAAAACTTAGATAATGCCGGCAATAATGCCGTGGCATATAAAACAGAAATTCCTATGGATTTTGTATTAAATGAAGGAACATCTATAAAAGATTTTAAAACTCAAATCCTTATACAAGCAAGACTTATGGATGATAAGTTTGAACGAGTGTTTGCAAGAGCATCAGATAAAAACCCAATAGCTTCTTATAACGCATATACCTTTACTACTGTTATTCCGGTAGCAGGTACAGATTACAAAAAAGAATTAAACGACTTTTTTGTTAATAATACTACTCCCTTTGATGCTGCAACATCATATGTAACTTATGACTTGGATGCGGGCATTATTGATGTTATATACAAGCAGTCAAAAGCACCGACTGGTTCATCTTATGGTGGTGCTAGAGATCAAGAAAATCCTCTTGGATTTAGACAATCTGTAGAAGCATCATTTTTAAATATCTTAGATGATACAAGAGCTAACGGTACGGTTGCAGAAGTTACTATCCTTGATAATACTGATAAACCTTATGGAAACAATAATGGTACTGATCAGGGTCGTAATATATTCTTATCAAAAAATGATTTTACTGTAAAAGGTGATTTAGCTTTTCTTCAAATTGGTGCTAAAGAATGGAAATCAGATTGGGATTACGAATTCGGAATAAATACTAAGATTATTTCTCAGAATTTTTCAGATACAGTTTTAAATAGTACTCTATCACCTAATTCCGGTTTATCTACTCGTGTTAGATATTATGTAAAAACAGATGTTTTAAATAAGATCATTAAAGAGCATGGTTTAAAATCTTATGCATTTTATTCTGCAATTGTAAACCAAGATAGTTATGGAACGACTTGCTGGACTACTCAAGCTGATGAAGATATTATTTTAAAGGCAGGCGATAAGGTTAACCTTAAATTTAACGACAACCAAGGATATAAGATAGCATTAACATACTATGATCCTTACAAAGAAATTACAATTGGAAAAGATCAATATTCAATTAATTTTAGAGAAAATATTGAGGTACAAGGATCAGCGACAGGCTCTAATGCCTTCAAGGAATTTATTTGGACAGTACCAGTAGATATAAAAATTCCAAAGGGAGAAACAATCAGCTTGCGTGGAGGATATAATGGAGAACTCAATAAACCGTTATCATCACAAACATTGACAATGGTTATTAATAATCGCAGTATAGAGTTTACAAACCCAGTTCTTGAACACAAACCAAGAGTACTAGATTGGTCACCTACATTAACGGGCGGGGCACTTGTTCAAACAATAATTAGACCACGTGTAGAAGAAGTTTTCACAGATTCAAAAGAAATTATTGGATATTCATACTATGACCGTGCAGAAATGGCATTTAGGATTCCTACAGTTCTTGACAATGAAAATAAATTGCTAAAACAAACAATATCGGCTTCAAATGTCGGAGAGGAAGTTATATTTGTTGAAAATGGTGAAAATGTAAAATATACTGGTTATAAATTTATGACATCAAACCCAAATATTGCAGGAGCGGAACAGTTAAAACAATATGAAGAATTCAAATTGCCTGAGAAGCTTGAAAAAGATATGCCAATTTCTATCAACAATAGATATATATTATCAGGATCTATTGAAGGAGAAGATGTAATTGAACAAGTTCAAGCAAAGGTTACATTTGATTTAAATGGACAAGAATCTAAAGTTGGCGGTTTTGACACAATTGAAAAGATTGCACCATTAAATATAAATTATAAATATGATCCTTCTACTGGAGAAGAAAATCCGGATTATGTTCCAAGTGGATTTACGGGAGATAATGTAAAATTTGATGATCACCGAGGAGAAAAACTTGAAGGCGATGATTTAAAATTAAGACAAATGCCAACTAAGGAAGATATTAATGTTCCACAAGGAAAGAGAATTCTAGGTTGGACAACTAAAAAACTTACTGATATACCTGGTGGAAAGACAGCAGCTGAACAATTTAGAGAGCTAGATAAGACAATTAGAGATCTTAATGAGTGGAATAATGTAGATGCTGGTGAAAACTATATCTTTGACGAAAAATCTCCAATAGATAAGGAAAGAACAGTATATGCAGTATATGGAGAGGGAATAAATATTATTCTACACTCAAACAACACAGCTGACCCTAAAAATGAAACAATTGTTAGAATTCCAATTACAGTAGCAGATATTGATGCTACAAATAAGCTTATTGATGCTACAACTTCTCCAACTTTAATGAGTAAAAAGGGCGAATATGTAGCTAAACAAATTCCAAAAGTACCATATGCAAATACAAATGGAAAATTAGAAGGCGACTTTGAAGATTCTATGAAGACTTTTAATATGCCTAATTATTCTTTCATAGGATGGACTGCGGAAAGATTTACAAATGATCCTGCGACATCAGTTCTTCGTGCTGGGAACAACAATGAAAGAATAGGTGAAATGGAACAAGGAATCGCAAAAGATAATGGTAAAACAGTAAGCATTTTAAAGAGAACAGAAGCATATTCTATTATTAAACAAAGTAAATTTAAGAGTGAAAGATCAATACCTAATGGTTTCTCAGTTTCCTTCGAAGGAAGCGATCAAAACTTTGCAAATCTTAAAGCAATGATTGAAGAGGGTAATGACATTCATCTATATGCAAATTATAGACCATTCTTTGATGTTGAAGTTGTTCATTCATTTAAGAATATTGATCCAAAACAGGATATAACAAAGGACCCAGTAGTAGTTGGAGAATATGTTGACAATGTAGACCAAGCTAAAAAACACGATGTAAAAGTAGGGCTTCTTTACAGAACAGCAGTTACTGACTATGGAACTCCAACAGTTCATGCTGATGCAAACTACTATCCTCTAAAGGGACAAGTAAAGCAATGGACTGTAAACGGACCTAACGAATTAAAATGGAAAGTACCTGGCTTTGATGAAGTAGGTAAGAGAAGATCTTATGTTTCAGCTATAGTAACAGATGAAGATGCATACAACAATTTTACAAAGGACAACTGGGGAGCTTTAGGGATCAAAACCTATGTAAGAGTAGACCAAGCTGATGGTACAGCTTTACGTGATGCAAATGCACCATTAAATATTCACCACGATGCTGGAAATCCTTATGGAGATAAACTTGCAAAGGATCAATCTTACAACATCGGTGTAGATGCCTATACTTCAGCAACTTCAAGGAAGTCTATCACTAAAGAAGTTGAAGGATTAAAAGAAGTAACAGGATATACTATCTACAACACTTCAACCCCTGTAGATATTCCAAAACCAGTATTTAACCCTGTAAAAGATACAGACGTTAAATTCGAATTAAAATGGTCTGAATCTGAACAAAACGCAGATATAAAGAAGATAAAACTCAATATTCCAGGTACAGGTGAAGTAGTTCTAGAAAAACAACCTGATGGAACTTATACAAAAGATGGTATAACAGCATCAGTTCAAGACGGAAAATTAGTAGTAGGAGATGTAGATTTAAGCGGACAAGAAGGAAAAGAAATTGTAGCTTCTTATATAGTAGAAAAATCAGGACAAGAAATTGAAGGACCTACAGGTAGAATAGTAATTGAAGAACAAAAAACTTCAACACCTGTAGATACCATGAGACAAATTGAAAATGCTCCAGATGGTAAACCTCAAATTAAATTCTATGTTCCAAATCCTACTTTAAATAAGCCTACTAAGGGAACACAGTATATAGCTGAAGTATTTAATGGTAATAGCTGGGTTAAAGTTGGAGAATACGTTCAAGCTGAAGATAATGAAATTGGCACAGAAAAAGTTATTACTCTTGATGGCGTAAATAATGGAGATATAATCCGTATAACTACTATCCAACCGGGACAAATTCCGGCAGATTCGACATTAGTTGGAAACGTGCCATACACTCCTGAAGAAGGTCAAGAAAACAAAAAATATGTTAAACTTGACACAAAAGGACCTGAAACAAACTTTACAGCTAAAGATGAAGAATTCAGAAGATTTATTGACTTAACTGGAACTCTTGATGAAATTACACTTGATAGAAAGATTACTGTTGAAATTGGAACTGCAGGTGATCAAGGAACAGAAGGCAATGAAACTCATGAGTTTGAAATTAAAGTAGAACAAAATATAGTCGCTGACTATATCAATGAAGTTGTAAGAACTGCTGTTGAAAATGGCAATACTCCTCCAACTATGTGGATAATTGCAGAAGACCAATTTGGCAATAAATCTGTTAAAGAAGTAGCTTATACGCCAACTTATGTATGTCAAGTTGAGATACTAGGTGCAAGAGCAGGAAGAAAATTCGTAAGAGTATTTGGAAATATGGAAGATATTAATGTAGTATTGACAGTAACAGGAAGCGACGGACAAGAAAAAGCTACAGGAAGAGCAACTATTGCAAATACAAGCGATTCTGTTAAATTAACATTTGACAACAATTACAAACTTCAAAGTGGAGACATTGTAAAAGTATTTGGTTCAGTTGAAAAAGACGGAAAACTATATACTACAAACCCTTTACTATTAGATATTGAGTAAGACAAATATTAATTACATGGGGAGGATTTTCTCCTCCCTACAGGAGGTAAATATATGAAAAACAGCAAAAGATTACTTTCATTTTTGTTAGTCTTTCTAATGATGTTTTCAATTTTTGCGGATACTGCATATGCTTTAGGTAGCAGTGCACTTGAAGGAAAAACTGACGGACAATTAAAAGGAAGAGTTGAAGGTAATCAAGAAGTATTTGAATTTGATTCAAATATTATAAATACAAAGGAAAAAGCAAATTCTAGGCGAAGTAAGAGAAGCACTAATGAAGCACAATCTTCTGGATCAACTGCTTTTAGGTCAATGCCACAACCTATGAGAGCACCTCAAAGTGAATCTGATGACACGACAATTGAGCTAACAACAGTGGGCTTAGACAATCAAGCTTTTGACTGGTCAGTATTCCCTGACAAATCTTTTAAAATTACTGCAAGATGGAATACAAATGATGGAAAGACACATGTAAAAGAAAATTTTGCAACATTAACTGAAGATGGAACTACTACTTATAATGTAGGATGGCCTAAAGACGGTTCAATGACAGGTAGTGCATCAATAGTAGTTGATTTTAATAACAATGTTAAAATCATGGCAGTAGCATCAAGACCTACAAGTACGCAAGATGGAGCAGGTATTAAATTTAGCTTTAGAGTTATGCAACTACCTAATACAATTGCAGAAGTAAAGTATGTAGATCCCTATGGAAATCCATTAAATGAAGGTATGCCACAAGACTCAGATACTATGCCTAATGTTACAATAGATGAACTTCCAGACATTCAAGATATTAAACTTACAAATAAAAGTGAAACATTAAACTTTAGGGAATCTGAAGATTTTGATGAAGTTGAGGCAAATAAACTAGCAAATGGTCTAACATTTAAAGTTGATGGAAAGACAACTGGAGAAAAGGTAACAATAGATGGTAAGGATTATAAACTTGACATTTCCGCACCTAATGCAAAAGAACAAGGAACAATAAAACTTGCATATCAAGCTGATGTTTTAGTACCTCCAGTAGATCCAACACAAGCTGACAGCGGAACACCTGTACCTACACCTGAAGGATATGTAAGACTTACTTTTGATGCTAATGAAAATAAAGCCGATGGTGTAGAAGGTACTTTCACAAATGAAAGTCCTTACCAAGGCAAAGATAAATTATATATAGATGTTAAAAAAGGCCTTCAATATGACAATGAATCATTAACAAACGCTATAAAAGCATTAACAGTACAAGGTACAAAAGATCAAAAAGAATATACTCAAGATTTACAAAACCCATGGACACCAAAAGTTCCGACATCGGGAGCAGTAAGCGAAGCAACATATAATGCAAACTATAAATACTCCATAGCAGAAGAAGTAACAGCACTAGGAGGATTGAAGCCAGTAGACATAGCAGTATGGAAAGGCGATGCAATCACATGGGCAAATGGAGTAGCAGCAAAAGAAGAAGCTAAGAAAGATCAAATAGCAGCACTACTAGCAGCAGCAACAGTAACAGACAAAACAGACCCAGCAAGAACTTCAGATGCAAAAGGCGAATTCGAAGGAACATTACTAGTAACATTTGAAGACCAATCAACACTAGAAGTAGAAAATCAAATGTTATATGTATATGAAAGCGGAGATACAAAACCAACAGACAAACCAGTACCAAGTGATGCAGCAACAGTAACATTTACAAGAGATGAAGCATCAATAAAAGACTGGGGACAAGTATCACCAATAATTGTAAAGAAAGGTACAGCAGTACCAGCAGAGAAGTTCCCTAATGCAGAAGCCCAAGACGGATACAAAACAGTAACATGGACACCTGCAAAAGAAACAGTAGTAAATGAAGACCAAGAATTCAAAGCAAGTGCAACAAAGAATACAAAAGCAGAAGAAGTAACAGCACTAGGAGGATTGAAGCCAGTAGACATAGCAGTATGGAAAGGCGATGCAATCACATGGGCAAATGGAGTAGCAGCAAAAGAAGAAGCTAAGAAAGATCAAATAGCAGCACTACTAGCAGCAGCAACAGTAACAGACAAAACAGACCCAGCAAGAACTTCAGATGCAAAAGGCGAATTCGAAGGAACATTACTAGTAACATTTGAAGACCAATCAACACTAGAAGTAGAAAATCAAATGTTATATGTATATGAAAGCGGAGATACAAAACCAACAGACAAACCAGTACCAAGTGATGCAGCAACAGTAACATTTACAAGAGATGAAGCATCAATAAAAGACTGGGGACAAGTATCACCAATAATTGTAAAGAAAGGTACAGCAGTACCAGCAGAGAAGTTCCCTAATGCAGAAGCCCAAGACGGATACAAAACAGTAACATGGACACCTGCAAAAGAAACAGTAGTAAATGAAGACCAAGAATTCAAAGCAAGTGCAACAAAGAATACAAAAGCAGAAGAAGTAACAGCACTAGGAGGATTGAAGCCAGTAGACATAGCAGTATGGAAAGGCGATGCAATCACATGGGCAAATGGAGTAGCAGCAAAAGAAGAAGCTAAGAAAGATCAAATAGCAGCACTACTAGCAGCAGCAACAGTAACAGACAAAACAGACCCAGCAAGAACTTCAGATGCAAAAGGCGAATTCGAAGGAACATTACTAGTAACATTTGAAGACCAATCAACACTAGAAGTAGAAAATCAAATGTTATATGTATATGAAAGCGGAGATACAAAACCAACAGACAAACCAGTACCAAGTGATGCAGCAACAGTAACATTTACAAGAGATGAAGCATCAATAAAAGACTGGGGACAAGTATCACCAATAATTGTAAAGAAAGGTACAGCAGTACCAGCAGAGAAGTTCCCTAATGCAGAAGCCCAAGACGGATACAAAACAGTAACATGGACACCTGCAAAAGAAACAGTAGTAAATGAAGACCAAGAATTCAAAGCAAGTGCAACAAAGAATACAAAAGCAGAAGAAGTAACAGCACTAGGAGGATTGAAGCCAGTAGACATAGCAGTATGGAAAGGCGATGCAATCACATGGGCAAATGGAGTAGCAGCAAAAGAAGAAGCTAAGAAAGATCAAATAGCAGCACTACTAGCAGCAGCAACAGTAACAGACAAAACAGACCCAGCAAGAACTTCAGATGCAAAAGGCGAATTCGAAGGAACATTACTAGTAACATTTGAAGACCAATCAACACTAGAAGTAGAAAATCAAATGTTATATGTATATGAAAGCGGAGATACAAAACCAACAGACAAACCAGTACCAAGTGATGCAGCAACAGTAACATTTACAAGAGATGAAGCATCAATAAAAGACTGGGGACAAGTATCACCAATAATTGTAAAGAAAGGTACAGCAGTACCAGCAGAGAAGTTCCCTAATGCAGAAGCCCAAGACGGATACAAAACAGTAACATGGACACCTGCAAAAGAAACAGTAGTAAATGAAGACCAAGAATTCAAAGCAAGTGCAACAAAGAATACAAAAGCAGAAGAAGTAACAGCACTAGGAGGATTGAAGCCAGTAGACATAGCAGTATGGAAAGGCGATGCAATCACATGGGCAAATGGAGTAGCAGCAAAAGAAGAAGCTAAGAAAGATCAAATAGCAGCACTACTAGCAGCAGCAACAGTAACAGACAAAACAGACCCAGCAAGAACTTCAGATGCAAAAGGCGAATTCGAAGGAACATTACTAGTAACATTTGAAGACCAATCAACACTAGAAGTAGAAAATCAAATGTTATATGTATATGAAAGCGGAGATACAAAACCAACAGACAAACCAGTACCAAGTGATGCAGCAACAGTAACATTTACAAGAGATGAAGCATCAATAAAAGACTGGGGACAAGTATCACCAATAATTGTAAAGAAAGGTACAGCAGTACCAGCAGAGAAGTTCCCTAATGCAGAAGCCCAAGACGGATACAAAACAGTAACATGGACACCTGCAAAAGAAACAGTAGTAAATGAAGACCAAGAATTCAAAGCAAGTGCAACAAAACAAACAATAGAAGAAACAGAGGATGTTATAATCCCATATTTACCAACTGATCCTATTCCGACAAAGGGTTCAGATGATAAGCCAATACCATCTGATTATATAACTGTAACATTTAAGGCACTTCCTGAAGGGGCTGGAAAGGTTAATGTTAAGGATAAATCAGGAGAAACAGTACTAGCAAGAGTAAAACCGGGTACAAATCTTGCGGATTATACTACTATTTCTTACTCTGCGAACCCTGGATGGACAGCACCTGCAAGTTGGGATCCAGCATTAAAAGTTGTAATTAGTAATGAAACATTTACTGCAACATTTACTAAAAATGAAAAGTCAACTGTTCCAACAGTAAATCCAGTAGGAAAAGATGATGAAAATATTACAGGAGAAGGAACAAAGGGATCTACAATAACAGTAGTAGATGACAAGGGACAACCAATAAAGGGAAAAGACGGACAACCAATCACTACAACAGTAGATGATGGCGGAAAATGGGAAATCCCAGTTGACAAATTACCTGATGATAAGAAACCAACTGATGTATATGTAAATCAAACAGAAGATGGAAAAGATCCATCAGATCCAGTAAAAGTTCCATCCAAAGAACAATCAGCTGTTCCAACAGTAAATCCAGTAGGAAAAGATGATGAAAATATTACAGGAGAAGGAACAAAGGGATCTACAATAACAGTAGTAGATGACAAGGGACAACCAATAGAAGGAAAAGACGGACAACCAATCACTACAACAGTAGATGATGGCGGAAAATGGGAAATCCCAGTTGACAAATTACCTGATGATAAGAAACCAACTGATGTATATGTAAATCAAACAGAAGATGGAAAAGATCCATCAGATCCAGTAAAAGTTCCATCCAAAGAACAATCAGCTGTTCCAACAGTAAATCCAGTAGGAAAAGATGATGAAAATATTACAGGAGAAGGAACAAAGGGATCTACAATAACAGTAGTAGATGACAAGGGACAACCAATAGAAGGAAAAGACGGACAACCAATCACTACAACAGTAGATGATGGCGGAAAATGGGAAATCCCAGTTGACAAATTACCTGATGATAAGAAACCAACTGATGTATATGTAAATCAAACAGAAGATGGAAAAGATCCATCAGATCCAGTAAAAGTTCCATCCAAAGAACAATCAGCTGTTCCAACAGTAAATCCAGTAGGAAAAGATGATGAAAATATTACAGGAGAAGGAACAAAGGGATCTACAATAACAGTAGTAGATGACAAGGGACAACCAATAGAAGGAAAAGACGGACAACCAATCGCTACAACAGTAGATGATGGCGGAAAATGGGAAATCCCAGTTGACAAATTACCTGATGATAAGAAACCAACTGATGTATATGTAAATCAAACAGAAGATGGAAAAGATCCATCAGATCCAGTAAAAGTAGAAGCAAAAGTTGATGACAATAATTCAGCTACACCAGCAATTAATGATGTAATTGAAGGCGATAAAGTTATCACTGGTAAAGGTGAACCAGGAGCGGATATTGTTGTAACTGATGATAATGGAAATATTATTGGTGAAACTAAGGTTAATGATGATGGAACTTGGTCAGTAATTGTACCTGATGGCAAAGAACCTAAAGCAGGTGATGTTATTAGAGCAACTCAAACTGAAGAAGGAAAGACACCAACATCAGCAACTACAGTTGTTAAAGAAAGATATACTCCAGGTGAAGTTGATGAACCGATAATTCGTGGTAGAGATCACAAGACTCCAACTTATCCAGTTTATACAGTAGTACCTGGAAAGACTGGTCAAGGTTCAACAGTTATCGACAAACTTTGGTATATATTCCACATTGATGAATATGATTACCAAGAAGTTAGAAACTACAAGTCTACTGATCACAAGATGGACGTTACTCCTGTCATTAGAAATGACAGAACTATGCTTCCATTAAGATATGTAGCAGAAGCTATTGGAGCAGATGTTAATTGGGATGCTAAGACTAGGACAGCAACATTTACTAAGGACGGTTTAACTGCTGTAATTCAAATTGACAGCGACGAAATTGTTCTTTCAAATGGAAAGACTATTAAGATGGATGCTAAACCTCTTAACATCAATGACAGAATTCTAGTACCAGTTACTAATGTAGCAAATGTATTTGGTTTAACTAATGGAAATACTCTTGATGGAGTAGACCAAGACATTGAATGGGATGGAGAAGCTAGAACAGCTACAATTTATATTAGAAGATAAATTGTGCAAAGAAGAAAGACCGAGCAATCGGTCTTTTCTTTTACATATTTTTAAAATTTGGAAGGGATTTTTACGAGTAAGTTCTTTATAAGGGTTTGCAATATACAATTTAATTATAAAGAATTTATTGATAAAATTTTAAAGGGAATTTATAGTTTTAGACCATCTTCAATATTTTTAGATGGTCTAAATTTTTTTAATATTTTAATTCTTTTTCTATTATTTTTTTCATGACTTCTTTTTCGTTTTTAAATTTGTGGTCTTTGTAATAGAGGATGATAATTTGTGAGGGGCTTTTTATTTTTTCTCGATTTAAGATTTCAAAGGGAAGGTCTTTTTTTTGAATGTAGTAGCAAAGATTTTTGGCGTCATAAAGTGCGTCTTCTGTATTTATCTTTAGGCTAAATTTTTTGTTTTGAGTTGGAAAATCTTTTGCAAGTTCCTCTTTGTTTTCTAATTTACAAAAATTTAAAAATCCTCTGGAATTTTTTATTATATCTCTATTATTTATTTCGAGGGTGTATTGTTCCTTTGTATTAAAGTAATTTTTATTATAATTTGTCAGTCCCAAAATTTCTATGGTATTGTTTTTTAGTTTTAAATCTTCTATAAAAAACATAAAATTTAAAATATTGAGGGATAATTCTTTACATAAATTTTCACTGATTTTTAAGTCCAAAGAAATTAAATTTTCTAAGCTAATAAAATTATATTCTAAAATTTTTTCTAAGGATTCTTTTTCGCCTTCTACATATTTTTTGAAAAGTGTTTTTATTTTTATGCCTTCGTAATTTTTTTTGTCCTTTAATGCTTCTTTTTCGATAAACTTTTCTATAAGTGCTTTATTTGAATGGGAGGATAGATTAAATATAAAGTTATATTTTTTTGTGATTTCTTGTAGGTCGATGAAATTTAAATCTATGTCTTTATTAAAATAAAATTTTGTTTTTGATTTTATAAAGGGTATGTCAAAGGATTTGCCAGAGTAGGATACAAGTTCTCTTCCTGAAATCAAGGGTAATACTTCTTCCAACAATTTTTTCTCTTCTTTGAAATTTTCTATGCAAAAAGTTTTTACTATTTCTGAATTTTTTTCTATTATACTCACTGCGATAAGGGAATCAATTTCTCGTGAAAGTCCAGAAGTTTCTATTTTTATGTAATTTTTTGAAGTTCTTTTAGTTTTTCTTTCTAATTTTTTCACGCTATCACCAATATAAGTATATCATTAAATTTTTTGCAATTTTATAATTTTTCACCGTAATTCTAATTCCAATTATAAATAGAATCGACAATCATATTATAGTATAATATATGGGAAAGTTTTTATTATGATAGAAGGAAGATTTATGATTTATTTAGATAATTGTGCAACTACAAAGCCCGATGCGGAAGTTATTGATATGATGATGAAGGCACTTGTCCATGATTTTGCAAATCCTTCGTCTCTTCACAGCTTTGGTCATAGGGTTGAAAGGGAAATTGAGGTTGCTAGAAAAAATGTCGCTGCACTTATTGGTGCTAATGCTGATGAAATTTATTTTACATCGGGAGGAACGGAAAGCAATAATATTGCTATACATGGTGCTATTCTAAAAAATAGGAGAAGGGGCAAGAGGATTATAACTTCTGCCATTGAACATGCATCTATTGACGATCAATTTAAGCACTACAAAGAACTTGGCTACGATGTTTGTTATTTAGATGTGGACAATACTGGTGCAGTCGATGTAGAAAAGTTTAAAGAAGCGGTAAGTGAGGATACCATTTTAGTTTCTCTCATCTATGTTCACAACGAGCTTGGTACTGTAAATAATATTAGAAAACTTTTTGATATTGCAAAGTCAAAAAACAAAAATATTTTGTGCCATGTTGATGGAGTTCAAGCTGTTGGAAAAATTCCCGTTGATGTAAAGGACTTGGGCTGCGATACTTTTTCTTTTTCTTCACATAAAATCTATGGGCCAAAGGGCATGGGCGCTCTTTACAAAAGAAGGGATTTAAACATAGAAAGTCTTGTAATTGGCGGTGGTCAAGAAAGAGGTCTTAGATCGGGTACGGAAAATGTGCCTGGCATACTTGGTTTTGGCAAGGCTTGTGAACTCACTAAAAGAGATTTAGAAAAGAGGCTTAGCCATGCGAAAGAGATAAAGGATTATTTTCTTGAGAAATTAGGGGAGAATTTAGAGGATTATAAGATAAATACGCCAGAAAATGCTACGGATTTTATAATTTCTCTTTCAATTTTAGATATTAGGGCAGAGGTTCTCCTCCACTACTTAGAAGGCGATGAGATTTACATTTCAACGGCATCTGCTTGTAATTCTAATGGTACACACAAGTCCAATACTTTAAAGGCAATTGGTCTATCAGATAAGTATGCAGAAGGGACAATAAGAGTTTGTACTTCAAAGGATACTACAAAAGGAGAAATAGATATTTTTGTGGAAAAACTTGTTAAGTATGTAGGTGAAATTAGAAATATTATTAGGGGGTGATAAAATGAAAAAAGTTATGGCGCTCTCCCTTGGTGAGCTTGTATTAAAGGGAAAAAATAGATATAAATTTGTAAATAAACTTATTTCAACTATTAAGAGAAATCTTAGAAATATTGACCATGGCAAAATTTATCAAAATATGGGAAAGGTCTATGTGGAACTTGTGGCTGATAATGAGGACAAGATGATAAATCGTCTTAAACACGTCTTTGGCATTGTCTATATTGCGCCTTGTTATGTTGTGGAAACTAATTGGGATAAAATTGAAGAAGGCGTAATAACAATTGTGGATGAAGCTTTGAAAAAAAACCCAAATTACAAAACTTTTAAGGTAAAGACAAATAGAGGCGACAAATCCTTCCCGCTTAATTCCATGGAAATAAGTGCCAAAATAGGCGGCATTGTCCTTAAAAATTTTGATATAAAAGTAGATGTTCACCAGCCGGATTTTTATGTTTACTGCGATTTAAAAAAGGATACTTATATTTATATAGACAAATTTAAGGCTTATGGTGGACTTCCATCTGGCACAAATGGCAGGGGACTTCTCCTCCTTTCTGGTGGGATTGACTCTCCAGTTGCTGGATTTTTAATGGCGAAAAGAGGTGTCCTCGTGGACTGTTTGCACTTCCATTCCTATCCTTTCACTTCTGAAAGGGCAGAGGAAAAGGTAAAAAAACTTGCAGAGGATATTTCTACTTTTTCTGGAGAATTAACTTTTTATTCTGTAAATATTTTGGATATTCAGAAGGAAATTAATATAAATTGTCCTGAGGATGAGATGACTATTATCTCCCGTAGATTTATGATGAGAATTGCAGATAAAATTGCAAAAGAAGGGAGATATGATTGCATTATCACTGGAGAAAACCTTGGACAAGTTGCATCACAAACTATTGATGGTCTAAAGGTTACTAATGATATTACAGAAAAACTTGTCTTTAGACCACTTATTGGCATGGATAAGGTAAATATTATAGACATAGCCAAGGACATAGATACTTACGAGACATCAATCCTTCCCTTTGAAGATTGTTGTACGGTGTTTTTGCCAAAGCATCCACTTTTGACGCCAACTGTGGAGGGAATAGTAAAATCTGAGGAAAAACTTGACTGCGACAAGCTCGTAGATGAAGCTTTAAATAAAATGAAAATAGAAAAAATAGGAGGAAGCAATGAAGAATAAAAACAGAGGTGCTGTGGGGATTATTGCAATAATAGCTATTGTCGTTGTATTTGCAATTTTCTTTGGCGGACAGTGGAATAATCTAGTTAAACTAGATGAGGATGTAAATGGTGCATGGGCACAAGTTCAAAACCAAGTAAAAAGGCGTGCAGATTTAATTCCAAATGTTGTAGAAACTGTTAAGGGTTATGCAAGCCACGAAAAGGAAACTTTTACAGAAATAACAAAGGCTCGTGCTGGTATTTCTGAGGCAAGCACACCTAAGGAACTTGCTGAAGCAAATGATAATTTGACAGAAGCTATTGGAAGGTTAAATGTAGTGGTAGAAAACTATCCAGAGCTAAAGACAAATCAAAATTTCTTAGATCTACAAGCACAACTTGAAGGCACTGAAAATAGGATTGCCACTGAAAGAATGAGATATAACGAAACAGTTAAAATTTACAACCAAAAAGTTAGAAGATTTCCAACAAATATTATTGCAAAAATTTTAGGATTTAGTGCAAGAGATTATTTTGAGGTTTCAGAAAAGGATAATAAAGTACCAGAAGTTAAGTTTTAGGTGATTAAGATGAAAAAATTGGCAGCTACAATTTTATTTGTATTCACCTTGATATTCAATGTTTATGCAGCCTTTGACAAAAACAATATGTCCTATAATGTCTATGACGAGACAAATACTCTTAGCCAAGATACAATAGATTATTTAAATAAGACAACTTATGATTTAAAAAAGAAAACTGGTGGAGAAATTGCCGTAATTGTAGTAAAGGATTTAGAAAATTATTCTATTGAAGAGTATGGCACGAAAATTTTTAATGATATAAAAATTGGAGATAAAGACGAGGATAATGGAGTTCTATTGCTTGTGGCATTATTAGACGATACACATAGATATGTGAGAATAGAGACGGGATATGGCTCTGAGGGTTTTATTCCCGATGCCTATGCTTCGAGGATTATTAGGGTTATGGGAAAAGTTGTTTCTGAAAATGAAGGCGACAGACCCTTTGAGAAGGCAATCCTAGAAGGCTATGCTCAAATTGTTAAATTATATGAAAGGGAATACGATGTGGACATAGTGGCTAGAGAGCCTCAAGAAGAAATTGATTATTCTAATGAATATAATGAAGAAGGCAGTGTTTTTGAGTCAATTATTAAAATTATAATTATTTTATTTATAATTTCAATAATTTTTGGAGGTTCAGGTCGTGGATCTGGTGGACCTGGCTCTCGAGGAAGAAGACGAAGAGGACCTATAATCTTCTGGGGACCGAGAGGCTTTGACGACGATTTCGGAGGAGGCTTCGGAGGAAGTGGCGGTTTCGGAGGAGGCTTCGGAGGATCAGGCGGAGGCTTTGGTGGCTTCGGCGGTGGAGGTTCATCTGGCGGCGGAGGCGCCAGTGGAAGTATTTAGACTAATCTATTTAATGCTAAATATAATTGAGAAAACTCCAATTAAGATAATTTGATGAAGAAAATATATTAAAAGAGAATGCCTTCCCATGACATTTATAAAATTGTGGGAGGCTTCTTTTTTTGTAACTTTAATAAAATCAAAGAGAAAATAGCCCATGTAGAATAAAAATATCCATGGAATTATTGGAAAATAATCTCCTGATGAAAAATTTTTGCTGGGAAGACCGAGAAAAAATAAATTCAGATCGTAAAAGGATTTTGGAAGTTGAAATTTATTAAAGAAAATACTTCCATAGTAAATATTCTTTAAAGCTACAAATAAAACTGTGTTGATAATAAGTCCAAATTTTGGATTTATTTTTTTTATGTAATTTTTCAAAATAATGTGAATTAATGTTGCTGCTGCAAAAAAGTGAATTATGCCAAAATATATCGCATCTTCTCTGGAATAAATATAGGAGCCTAAGGTTATTAAAAGAGAAAGTCCAGTTAAAATAAAAAACTTTTTCTTAAAATTATTTGAAAAATTAGTAGAGTAACCAGAAATCAAAATAAAAGAAATGCAAATATACTGTTGGTAATAGTAAAAGTCGTGATTAAAGTTAAAACCGTAGAAATTTTCGAGGTCAAATAAGGCGTGAAAAATTATCATATTTATAATAGTAAAGCCACGTAAAAAATCTATGGAATTGTATCTGTTTTTAATAGTATTCAATGTAACACCTCAAAAAAATTATAACACAAGATAAAAGATTTTAATTAGGATTAAAAGTAATTTTTTGAACTTTAAACAATATCAATATTATTTAGTGTAGTAAATTATATTTGACAAAAAATTTACTTTATTAAATTTGTTTTTCTATTGACATTAATATCTTTAACAATTATACTCTAATGAGTTTAGTAAATTAAGTAATTTGTTTAATATTTTAGGTGATGTAATGGATATTGGAAATAAAATAAGAGATATGAGAATTGAAAAGGGTCTTACTCAGGAAGAACTTGCAGATAGATCGGAACTTACTAAGGGTTTTATCTCACAAATTGAAAGAAATTTGACATCGCCGTCAGTGGATTCTCTTTTGGATATTTTGGAAGCTCTTGGAACTGAGCCAGATAAATTCTTTAAAAGAAAGGAAAATGAAAAAATTACTTTTAAAGATGAAGATTTTTTTGAAAGTGTAAATGATGAGCTTGGATATACTCTTGATTGGATTGTTCCAAATGCACAAAAAAATGAAATGGAACCCATGCGAATAAGGATAAGTCCCGGTGGAAGTTCTAAAGAGATACAGCCCTATGAGGGCGAAGAATTTGGCTATGTGATAAAGGGTAGCGTTGTTCTTGTTTATGGAAATGAAGAATATAAGGTTAAGAAGGGCGAAAGTTTTTATTTTAAAGCAAATAGCTCTCATTATTTAAAAAATGAAGGAAAATGCGTAAGTGAAATTTTGTGGATTTCCTCTCCACCAAATTTTTAGGCGGTGAATTATGGAAAATTATGTAATTGAATTAAAAAATGTTACAAAAAGTTTTGACGACAATGTGATTTTAAAGGATTTTAATATTAAGGTTAAAAAGGATGAATTTCTCACAATTTTAGGTCCAAGCGGCTGTGGAAAGACAACTATTTTAAGATTAATTGGAGGTTTTGAAGCACCAGATAAAGGAGAAATTCTTTTTAATGGCAATGATATTACAAATAAAGAGCCCTATGAGAGAAAGATAAATACAGTTTTTCAAAAGTACGCTCTTTTTCCACATATGAATGTCTACAAAAACATTGCCTTTGGTCTTAATATTAAAAAAATGGACAAAAATCTTATAAAAGAAAAGGTAAGGGAAGTTTTAAAACTCGTAAATTTAGAGGGATTTGAAAATAGGGAAATTGAATCTCTTTCTGGTGGTCAACAACAGAGAATTGCTATTGCAAGGGCACTTGTAAATGAACCTGAGGTTCTTTTGCTAGATGAACCTCTAGGTGCACTTGATTTAAAACTTAGACAAGCCATGCAGATTGAGTTAAAGAGAATTCAAAAAAGTGTGGGCATAACCTTTATTTATGTTACTCACGATCAAGAAGAGGCTCTTTCCATGAGCGATACTGTTGTAGTTTTAAATAATGGTGAAATTCAACAAATGGATACTCCGCTAAATATTTATAATGAGCCAAAAAATGCCTTTGTTGCAGATTTTATTGGTGAATCAAATATTATTAAAGCAAAAATGTTAGAGGACTTTAAGGTAAGATTTTTAGATTATGATTTTGTCTGCGTGGACAAGGGATTTAATAATGGGGAAGATGTTGAAGTAGTTGTGAGACCTGAAGATGTGCTTTTAGTAGATGAAAACTATCAAATTGAAGGGACTGTTACTAGTTTAGTCTTTAAAGGTGTTCACTACGAAATGACTGTGGATGTAGATGGTTATAGCATGCTTGTGCAATCAACGGAAAAAAGAGAAGTGGGAGAGAGGACAGGCATTGTTATAAAACCTGATTTAATACATGTAATGAGGCTGATATGAAAAAATTTTCAATAGTATATTTATTTTGGGGATTAGTTTTTATTGTGTTGCCACTATTTTTGATACTGGCTCATGCATTAAGTTCCAATACAAATTTATCTGATTTTTCCTTTACTCTAGATAACTTTGCAAGGTTTTTTGAGCCTTTATATGTAAAAATTTTAATTACTTCAATAATTCTTGCTGCTGTTTCAACTCTTTTTTGTCTAGTTATTGGATATCCAGTTGCCTATATTATTTCAAAAATGAGTGAAAAAGTGAGAAATAATTTGATTTTAGTTTTTATAATTCCAATGTGGATGAATTTTTTACTAAGGACTTATGCTTGGCTAACTCTCCTTGGAAATAATGGTCTTATAAATAAATTTATTGGACTTTTTGGACTTGGACCTTGGGACTTAATGTACAATTCTAAGGCGATTATGATAGGTATGGTTTACAATTTTTTGCCCTTTATGGTTCTTCCAATTTATACAGTGCTTCTAAAAATGGATCCAAAATTAATTGAAGCTGCAAAGGATCTTGGAGCAAATGATTTTAAAGTTTTTGCAAAAGTTATTTTTCCACTCTCACTCCCTGGCATTTATACGGGCATAACTATGGTATTTATCCCTGCAATTTCTACTTTTGTAGTGCCAAACTTACTTGGTGGAAACAACTTCTATTTAATAGGAAATTTAATCGAAAAACAATTTACTTTCACGGGAGATTGGGGCTTTGGTTCTGCCATTTCCATGGTGCTAATAATTATCATGCTTTTGATTTTACTTGTGCCAAAATTGTTTAATAAAAAAATTAAAACTGGAGAAATGCAAGGAGGATTGATGTGAAAAAAATAGTAGATAGAATTTATTTGTTTTTGACCTTTATATTTTTGTACGCACCAATAGTTATTTTAGTAGTCTTTAGTTTTAACAATTCAAAGTTAAGGGGATCTTGGGCAGGCTTTACTCTAAAGTGGTATAAAAAACTTTTTAACGACCCGGCAATTTTATCATCTCTTTGGACTACAATTTTTGTTGCAGTAGTTGCAACAGTTATTTCTACAGTTGTGGGAACAGTTGCTGCTATTGCAATAAATGAACTTCGTGGCTTTAAAAAGGATGCGATATTAAATATAAATTATCTTCCAGTGATAAACCCAGACATTGTAACGGCAGTTGCACTCATGGGGTTATTTGGACTATTTAATATAAGAATGGGCTACACGACAATGATTATTTCACACATTACTTTTTGCATCCCCTATGTAATTTTGTCAATTCTTCCAAAATTAAATCAGTTAAATAAGAATACAGTTGAAGCAGCATTAGATTTAGGAGCGACACCTACATATGCAATTATGCATGTGGTGATTCCACAAATAAAGCCTGCAATACTTACAGGAGCCTTGATGTCCTTTACACTTTCAATTGATGACTTTGTGATTTCCTTCTTCAATACAGGTCAAGGAGTTTCAAATTTATCAATTACAATTTACTCAATGGCTAGAAAGGGAATAAATCCTTCAATAAATGCAGTTTCAACGCTTATGTTAGTATCGTTATTAATTTTACTTGTAATAATAAACAAGAGAAGTGAAAAAAATAAAAATTTTGAGGTGAATCTATGAAAAAAATAATTTTAGCACTATCACTATTAATGCTTTTAACTTTAACGGCTTGTGGCAAAGATAAAAGTGCAAAGGAAGAAATTTATGTATATAACTGGGGTGAATATATAGATCCACAAATTTTAAAGGACTTCCAAAAGGAAACAGGAATAAAAGTAAATTATGACACTTATGCTTCTAATGAAGATCTTTATATAAAGATGACTCAATCACAAGACAAGTACGATGTAGTAGTGCCAAGTGATTATATGATTGAAAGGCTTTCTAAGGAAGGATTAATTCAAGAGATTAATTTTAAAAACATTCCAAATTTTGATGGAGTTGAAGATAATTTAAAAAATCCAACCTTTGACCCGGAAAATAAATACTCAGTGCCATATTTCTGGGGAACTGTGGGAATTGTCTACAATAAAAAGGAAGTTACAGACCCAGTTGATTCTTGGAACATTTTGTGGAATGAAAAATATAAAGACCAAATAATTATGTATAATTCACAAAGAGATACTATTGGCATTGCACTAAAAAGACTTGGTTATTCACTAAATTCTACAAGTGAAAAGGAATTGCAGGAAGCAAAGGAATCTCTTATTGCACAAAAACCTCTAGTTTATGCCTATCTCGATGATGATGGACGTGATGTAGTAGTGCAAGGAGATGCAAATCTTTCTGTTATGTATTCTGGTGATGCCCTTCTAATGATGCAACAAAATAAAGATTTAGATTATGTAGTGCCAAAGGAAGGATCTAATATTTGGTATGATTCCATGGTTATACCAAAGAATGCAAAGAATGTTTCTGGAGCAGAAAAATTTATTAATTACATGCTTAAACCTGAAGTGCAAGCTAAAAATGCAGAATACTGTGTTGGATACACTTCACCAGTTAAGGGTGTAAAGGATCTTCTTCCTGATGAAATTAAAAGCTCAAAGGTCGCATATCCAGACGTCGATAAACTTCCGCCACTTGAAGCCTTTAGAGATCTTGGCGATTTTATAAAAGTTTACGATAGAATTTGGACAGAAATAAATGCTTCTAATCTTTAATATGCTAATAAATTTGTTTATTTTAAGCTCTTCATGTGTTATTATAATATAAGCGAAATGTTTTCATAATGGAGGTTTAAAATGAACAAGAGAATAAAAAAGCTTGTAATACTTGCAATTTTCTTATTAGCACTTATGTTAGTTTCTTTAACCGCTTTTTTTAGCAAGTCTCTTATGTGGCCAAACTCAAATGTGGAAAGAGAATTTGACGGAATTTTATTTAACAATTCCGATGGAGTTGAAAATCTTCAAGTTGCTAGATCTGTTGTCCAAGATGGCGGTGAAAAACTTATAAAATACGATATAAAATTTGATTATAAAGGTGAAGACACAACTGCCAGAATAATGGGAACACCTGTTAGACAAATTTTCTTTGGCGAAGGAGTAAAATTTAGCAAGTCAAGGGTAAATTTAAAGGGTGATTTTGATAAAATTAATAAATCACTTTTTGAAGAAAAATTAAAATTAAAAGTTAAAGATTTTTACAACAAAACTGAAAATAAAGAGTTTAAGGCAGTGAGTGAAGTAAAACTTAATTTGTCAGAAAAAGTTGGAGAATATGAGTTTGAAGTTTATTATAGTCCAAACCCCTTATATTTTTCCGGTGGACAAAAAGTTGAAGACGCATCAATATTTGTAACTAATGCTAAGGTAGAAAATTGGACTGAAACAACAAAATCAACTGATAGCGTAAAGGAAGCCTATACAAATTCCGGTTACTATATAAATAAATTAGAATTAATTAACCAAAGTTTGATTAATAAAATTTCATTGATCAACACAATTTCAACAGTGGTGTTTTTAGTACTTACACTTTGTGTAATTGTACTAATTTGGATAGACAAGGGAAGCTTCCCAATGTATCTAGGGGCATTATTTATTATGATTCCTACTTTCTTTAGATTTATGGACAAGGGAACAAGTAACCTTGGAGTACTAATTGTATATCCGATTTTAGGTTTTATTGCATCAATTGTTGCGAGATTTTTATCAGCAGATGATGATGTAACTTTTGGAATAAAAGAAATTAAACAATCAATAGCATTTTTATTAATGTATTTTGTAGTTTCAGTATTATTTATGATTCCAAGAGTATTTATAGGTTAAATAATTTTTTAGGATTAAAGCTCAACTAAGTTGGGCTTTTTTTATGAAAACTTTTTTATTGTTATACTTTATATTAAAATTGAAATACTTATCTTTATAATATATAATTTAATTAAATAACAATAGGAGGATTTTATATGAAGAAAAAACTAAGTTTAGTTGCAGTGTTATTGTTAGCAATGACACTTGTTGCATGTGGTGGCGGTAATAAAAAAAATGCAGAAAAAGATGCAAACGCTACTAACAAAGAAACTACAGAAGAAGCTAAGGCTACTGATGTAAATGTTGGATTCGTAACTG
The DNA here is from genome assembly GCF_001940285.1 of Peptoniphilus grossensis. NCBI lineage: Bacteria > Bacillati > Bacillota > Tissierellia > Tissierellales > Peptoniphilaceae > Peptoniphilus > Peptoniphilus grossensis. The sequence continues at coordinate 444,469 of NZ_MJIH01000001.1, read as the reverse complement.
ATGAGGGTGGAGTTAATGACCAATCCTTTAATCAAGGTGTATGGGAAGGACTTCAAAAAGCTCAAAAAGAAATTGGAATCAAAGCTGAATACATTGAATCTAAGGATACAAAGGATTATACTCCAAATTTAGAAACCTTTGTTGACCAAGAAAAGAATTTAATTGTTGGCGCTGGTTTTAAGATGGGCGATGCAATATCTGAAGCTGCTGCAATGTATCCTGAAATTAATTATGCAATAGTTGACGTAGACGTAACAGCTGGACCAGATGGGAAAAAAGTTGAAGCTCCAAAGAATTTACTTGGAATTATGTTTAGAGCACAAGAACCATCTTTTTTAGTTGGTTATATTGCTGGTATGACTTCTGAAACTAATAAAGTTGGATTTGTTGGTGGACAAGAAGGCAATATAATTTGGGGATTTGAATATGGTTACAGAGCAGGTGTTGATTATGCAGCTAAGGAAAAGGGAACTAATATTGAAATTCTTAGCCAATATGTTGGTAATTTTACTGATGCACAAAAGGGTAAATCAATTACTGCTACAATGTTCCAAAATGGAGCAGATGTAGTATTCCACGCAGCTGGTGGAGCAGGCGAAGGTGTTATTGAAGCTGCCAAAGAAGCTGGCAAATGGGCAATTGGTGTCGATAGAGACCAAAGCGACAGAGCCCCTGAAAATGTATTAACTTCTGCAATGAAAAATGGCGATGTTGCTGTTTATCAAGTTGTAAAAGATATGCAAGAAGGCAAGTTTGAAGGTGGAAAAACTATTGAACTAGGTCTTGCTAATGACGGAGCAGTAGGTATTGCACCAACTTCTGATAAAAATGTTAAACCAGAAATCTTAAAGAAAGTTGATGAAATCACTCAAAAGATTATTTCTGGCGAAATTAAAGTTCCTTACAACGAAGAAACTTACAACCAATACAAATAAATTTTTACTATGATTTCAAAGTCATCTCGTAAATGAGGTGGCTTTTTTATTACAATTTATTTTTAAAATTTATAAATCTTTGGTATAATTTAATAAACACAAAAAAGGAGCGTTTGTCTTGGAAATTGATAATAAAGATTTAGTCGTTCGCATGGAGAATATCACAAAAAAGTTTGGAAATTTTGTTGCAAACGACGGTATTGATCTTGATATTAGAAGAGGTGAAATTCATTCTCTTCTTGGAGAAAATGGTGCTGGTAAAACTACTCTTATGAATATGCTTTACGGCATGAGCTCTCCTACTTCTGGTGAAATTTATATTAACAATGAGAAAAAAGAATTTAAGGATTCCAATGACGCAATAAAAGCAGGACTAGGCATGGTTCACCAACATTTTATGTTAATCGAACCCTTTACTGTTGTTGAAAACATTGTACTTGGAATGGAGCCTATGAAGGGCATTAAGGTGGATATAAAAAAAGCTAGGGAAGATGTGATTGCCCTTTCTGAAAAGTACGGTTTTAAAATTGATCCTGATGCAAAGATTCAGGATATTTCTGTTGGAACTCAACAAAAAGTTGAAATTTTAAAGGTACTTTATAGGGGTGCTGATATTTTGATTTTTGACGAGCCCACAGCTGTTTTGACGCCTCAAGAAATAACTGAACTTATTGATATTATTAAAAATCTTTCTAAAGAAGGCAAGTCAATTATAATTATAACCCACAAGTTAAAGGAAATTAAACAAATGGCACATAGGTGTACCATAATTAGGCGGGGTAAAAAAATTAAAACTGTAAATGTTTCTGATATAAGCGAGTCTGAACTTGCGGACATGATGGTTGGCAGATCTGTTCATCTCGACATAAATAAAGGGGATGTAAGAGCTGGAGAAACCATTTTAGAAATTAAAAATTTGTGTGCAAGAGATTTTAGAAATGTAAAAAAATTAGATGGTCTCAATTTAGATGTGAAAGCAGGAGAAATCCATGGAATCGCTGGCGTAGATGGCAATGGTCAATCTGAACTAATTGAGGCTCTTACAGGGCTTAAAGTAGCTGAGAGTGGTTCAATTCTTTTTAAGGGCGATGAAATTATAAATAAAAGTCCAAGGGAAATTATTGAAAGGGGCATTAATTCAATTCCTGAAGATAGACAACTTCGTGGTTTAGTTTTAGATTTTAGCGTTTCCGAAAATATTATTTTAAAAAATTATTATAAAGACAAATACTCCAAAAATGGAATTTTAAATTTTAAAAATATTGAGGAATATGCAACAAAGCTTGAAGATGATTACGACATTAGACCGAGAAATATTGAAAGACTTGCAGGAGAACTTTCTGGCGGAAATCAACAAAAGGTAATTTTAGCAAGAGAGATTTCTGACGACCCAGATTTATTAATCTCAGCACAGCCTACTAGAGGGCTTGATGTTGGTGCCATTGAATATATTAGAAAGTTTTTAATTAATCAAAGGAACAAGGGCAAGGCAGTGCTTCTAATTTCCTTTGAACTTGACGAAATTATGGCATTATCAGATAGAATTTCTGTAATATATAATGGTAAAATTTTAAAAACTTTTGATGCAAAAAAAACTAATGAGAGTGAAATAGGATTATACATGGCAGGAGGTAAAAATGAAGAGAAATAGATTTTTATATACAGTGCTTGCCATTGTACTTGGAATTTTAATTGGTTCTATTATTCTTTTAATCAGTGGAACAAATCCAATTGAAGCTTACAAGGTTATTTTCCTTGGTGCCTTTGGCAAGCCAAAATACATTTCATGGACAATTGTAAAGGCTGTGCCACTAATCCTTACTGGTCTTTCTGTTGCCTTTGCTTTTAATACAGGTCTTTTTAACATAGGAGCTGAGGGGCAATATATTGTTGGATCAATTGGTGCTTTAGTAGTGGGACTTTTATTGGATTTGCCGCCCATTATTCACGGGATAGTTGCACTAATTGTCGGTGCACTTTGTGGTTATCTTTGGGGTGCAATTGTTGGCGTTTTAAAGGCGAAGTTTGAGGTAAATGAAGTTATCTCCTCAATTATGATGAATTGGATTGGCTTTTATTTAAGTAATTATCTTTTGAGCTTTCCAATTTTAAGAAATATTGAGTCAGATAATTCCTATCCAATAAGGAAATCTGCGAGTATAAAATTTCTCGGAGATTGGAAGATAAGTGAAAGCGGAAAGGCTTTTTTGGCACAAAATAAATTTTTAAAAGATATTTTAAATCCACCAGTAAATTTTGGAATAATAATTGCAATTGTGGCTGCCATAGTAATTTGGTATGTGCTTAAAAAGACTACTTTAGGTTATGAACTTCGAGCAGTTGGCTTTAATCAAAAGGCAGCGGAATATGGTGGAATTGATATTAATAAATCCATTGTAAAGTCTATGGGAATTGCAGGATTTTTGGCAGGGCTTGCAGGAGCAATAACTGTTCTTGGAGTTTCAGGAGATATTGGGATTATGGCGGCACAAGAAGGCTATGGCTTTGATGGAATGGCTGTGGCACTTATTGCAGGAAACAATCCTCTTGGAACAATTCCAGCGGCACTTCTATATGCAGGATTAACTTATGGGGGAGGAAAACTTACTACTATTGGCACTTATTCAGAAGTTGTAAAGATAATTGTTGGAATTATGATTTTATTTATAGCAATGCCAAAACTTTTAGATATGATTAAATTCTTTTTCCAAAAATGGTCAAAGCAAGAAGCAAGTAATGTAAATAAAGGAGGAGCAAATGAATAGTTCGCTTTTAAACATAGCAAGTATTTTGTCAATTACACTTTTATATTCAGCCCCTCTTATTTATACAGCTATTGGAGGAGTTTTATCAGAAAATGCTGGAGTTGTTAACATTGGACTTGAAGGAATGATGTCCGTTGGTGCAGTAGTTGGATCTATTGTTGGATATTATGTAGGAAATCCTTGGATTGCTTTTTTATGTGGAGGACTTGGCGGTATGATAGTGGCACTTCTTCACGCAATTGCTACTATAAATTTTGCAGCAGACCATGTTGTAAGTGGTATTGCAATAAATCTAATTGGACCGGGACTTTCACTTTTCCTTTGTAGACTTTTTTTCGATGGAGCTGCAATGTCAAAATCTATTCCTTACGAAAATAAACTTCCAGTTTTATTTGGACATGTATTTAAAAATAAGAGTGGTAGTATTGCTAGATTTTTAGATATTGTTTTTTCACAATATGTATCAGTGTATATTGCCTTTATAGTAGTATTTATAGTTTATTTTTTGCTTTACAAGACAAGACTTGGACTTAGAATTAGAGCGGTAGGTGAATATCCAAGGGCTGCAGAAACTCTTGGTGTAGATGCTTATAAAATAAAATATATTTGCGTTCTAGCATCGGGATTTTTGGCAGGGCTTGGTGGAGCATCAATGTCGCTTGCAGTTGTTTCAAATTATAGGGAGACGCTTATTTCTGGACAAGGTTTTATAGCTCTTGCTGCAGTTATTTTTGGTGGATGGAGACCACAGGGTGCAATGCTAGCTTGTCTTCTATTTGGTTTTGCACAAGGTCTTTCAGTTTTCCTTGGATCCATTGGAATAAAAATTGACACAAATATACTTTCAATGATTCCTTATGCAATTACCCTTATTGTATTAATTGTATTTGTTAAGGGTTCAAGAGCTCCATCGGCAGATGGCATTCCTTATGATAGAAATAATTAAAAATTAAGCTTTAGTTTATTTTCTCACGATAAAAGTCGTGAGATTTTTTATGAGGTAATTAATAGATTTATAGAAATCTTGCATAAATAATTTAATGAATGGGAAAAATAATTCTAAAAAAATCAGATAAATATAAAAAATTAAATTAAAGAATGACTTCTTTTTAGGCTTGTAAAAGATTTTCTACTTTCAAATTTTTAAGTAGAATCATATACTTTAAATAAATTTAGTGTTATAATTATAACAAAAGGTAAAAATTAGGCTTAGGCCGAATAAGGGGTGAAGTTTTATGAGTTCAAGAAATCTCACTTTTTCCGTAGGTGGAGTTCACATGGACGAACACAAAACTTTGACAGAAAAGAATGCAATTGAGAGGATGCCAAGTCCTAAAATTGCTTACATACCTATGTCACAACATATTGGAGCACCTTGCTCACCAGTTGTTTCAAAGGGAGATTCTGTTAAAGTTGGTCAAAAGGTGGGCAGTTCTGATGCTTATATATCAGCTGATATACACTCATCTGTATCAGGTACAGTTAAGGAAATTAAAAAGATGTACACAGCTGATGGAAGGTATTGTGATTGCGTCGTTATAGAAAACGATGGCAAGGATGAAATGATAGATGATCTTAAATCTTTTAAAGATTATAAGGATCATCCAATTGACGATTTAATTCCCTTCATAAAAGATAAGGGGATAGTCGGTATGGGTGGTGCTGGTTTTCCACTACATGCTAAGTTAAAGAGTGAAGATCCAGTGCTAGATGAATGTATAATAAATGGAGCAGAATGTGAGCCTTTCCTCACTTGTGACCATAGAATTATGCTAGAAAAAGCAGAAGAAATATTAGAGGGATTAAACATCTTCTCATATTTTTATAATCAAAAAGTTTCTTACATGGCAATTGAAGAAAATAAACCAGATGCCATTGCAAAAATGGAAGAAGCTATTGCCAAAAATCCTAATTGGAGTCACTTGAAAGTTGTTGGATGTCAAACTAAATATCCACAAGGTGATTCAAAGAGACTTTCTGAAGCCGTTGTTGGAAGAATTGTTCCACAAAATGGTGTAACTAATGATGTTGGAGTTTTTCTTACAAATGTTGGTACTACTCTTGCATTTTATGAAGCAATGATAGAAGGAAGACCTTCTTACGAAAGGGTAATAACTGTCAGCGGTTCTGGTATTAAAGAACCAAAGAATATTTTAGTGAAAATAGGGACTCCTGTGGGAGATATTTTAAATTTCTGCGGAGGCGTTGAGGAAAATTTTAAAGAAATTATTTGCGGTGGTCCTATGACTGGCAAGTCTGTGTTTAGTCTTGATGCGCCTATTACAAAGACTACTTCAGGTATTTTAGTTTTTACTGAAAAAGAAGTAAAAGAAAGAATTGAATCCCCATGTATTAGATGTTCAAGATGCGTAGATCACTGCCCAGCAAATATTAATCCAACAGATATTAATCATGCAATTTTAAAGGGAGATGTTGATTTATGTATTAATTTGCATGCTGATCAATGTATGGAATGCGGAATATGTTCCTTCGTTTGCCCAGCAAAGAGACATCTAAGTGCATCTGTTAAATTAGCTAAAAGAGAAATCAGAGCTAATCAAAAGAAATAGGAGGGATCAATTTGGAAAATAATAAAATAACTAAAGATCCGATTACAGTAAATGAGGCTCGCTTCGTTTCACTTGCTCCACACATTAGATCAAATGATACTGTTCAAAAAATTATGCTAGATGTAATTATTGCACTAGTTCCTGCAATGATTGCCGCAGTTTATTTTTTTGGCATGAGATCAATACTTCTTATTCTAACTTGTGTAGTAGCTTGTGTGGCAACTGAGTATATTACTCAAAGTGCACTTAAAAAGACTGTACAAATTAAGGACTTATCTGCTGTTGTAACTGGAATTTTAATCGCACTTAATATGCCTCAATCTTTCCCATTGTGGATGGCAGCTTTCGGATCAGTTTTTTCAATTTTAATTGTTAAAGAATGTTTTGGCGGTATTGGTTTTAACTTTATGAACCCAGCACTTGCTGCAAGGCTTGTACTCATGGCTTCATGGCCAAAACAAATAACAGATTATATTTCACCAGAATTATTAAAACAAGGTATTATAACTTCAGCTGCAACTATGGATGGAGTTTCCTATGCAACTCCATTACAAGTAATCGCAAGTGGAGATTTATCAAAACTTCCAGCTATTAGCGATATGTTTATTGGAAATATTGGTGGTGTAATTGGAGAAACTTCAGCAATTGCACTTTTAATAGGTTTTGTATATTTAGTAGTTAGAAAAGTAATTTCTTGGGAAATTCCAGTAATATATGTTGCAACTACTGCAGTATGTCTTGGAATTCTTGGAATTCCAGTGAATGTAATTCCTTATGAATTACTTGCAGGTGGTTTGTTACTTGGTGCTATTTTTATGGCAACTGATTACACTACAAATCCAATTAATAGAAAGGGAAGAATTATATTTGCTCTTGGATGTGGAATTTTAACTGCAGTTATAAGGGTAAAGGCATCTCTTCCAGAAGGTGTGTCTTATGCAATATGTCTAATGAACCTTGCAACACCTTTAATTGATAAATTAACAATAACAAGTGCCTATGGGGAGGCGAAGTAAATGAAAGAACCAGTAAAATTTGGAATTATACTTTTAGTTTTCTGCGCCATATCTGCTGGATTATTGGCAGTTGTAAATAGTTTTACTGCTCCAGTAATAGCAGAAACTGAACTAAAAAATACACTTGCATCTTATAAAGTTATTTTTGGCGATAACGCAGACGGCTTTGAAGAATTTGACAAAGCTAAACTAGATTCAATAAAAGAAAAATATCCAAACATTGAAAAAATCTTTGTTGCTAAAAAAGGAGACAAAGTTATTGGATATGGTGTGAATGTAAAGTCAAATGGTTATGGCGGAGCTATGACAAATGCTCTAGGTTTCTTGCTTGATGGAGATAAAATCGCAGGATTTAGAAATATCTCAAATGGTGAAACTAGTGGCTTTGGTTCTAGAATCACAACAGATGAATATTATCCATCTTACGAAGGAAAATCTGCAGCAGGGCCTTTAAAACTTTCTAAGGATCCAAAGGCCGATGATGAGGTTATGTGGCTTTCATCAGCAACAATATCATCTAAAGCTGCTCTAGCAGGTTCTAACGATGCTATTCAAGTATATGACGAAGTTCTAAAGAATGAATGAGGAGGATTAAATGAAATTATCTAAAGTTTTTTTAGACGGTGCTTTTAAAAACAATCCCGTATTCATACAACTTATAGGGCTTTGTTCAACACTGGCTATTACAAATAATTTAACAAATTCAGTAGCAATGGGTGTCGCAGTTACCTTTGTACTTATAATGAGTAATGGGGTAGTATCTACACTAAGAAATATAATACCTGATAAAATTAGAATTCCTTGTTTTATAGTAGTAATTGCTACTTTCGTAACATTAGTACAAATGATACTTCAAGCTTATTCACAAACAATATATTCAGCACTTGGTATTTTCTTACCACTAATCGTAGTTAACTGCTGTATTCTTGGTGAAGCTGAGGGTTTTGCTTATAAAAATGCTCTAATTCCATCAATTGTCGACGGAATTGGAACAGGAGTAGGATATACTATTGCAGTAATTGCAATGGGTCTTGTTCGTGAATTCTTTGGATATGGTACATTATTTGATGTAAATATTTTGCCAGAATCCTACCCTGGAATTGGAATCATGGGTGCGCCAGCAGGTGCTTTTATTCTACTTGGATTTTTAATAGCAGGATTTAGATTATTACTTAATAGGAGGGCAGACTAATGTTAGAAAGTATTTTTACGATTTTAATTTCAACAATACTTGTAAATAATTATGTTTTTGCTCAATTCTTGGGAATTTGTCCCTTCTTAGGAGTATCTTCAAAGACAGAAACTGCTCTTGGAATGGGAATTGCCGTTACTTTTGTAGTTGTCCTTGCATCTGCAATAACATGGTTAATTCAAATTTTTGTATTAGATAAATTTGGGCTTGAGTATTTACAAACAATTGCATTTATTCTTGTAATTGCATCACTGGTACAATTTGTAGAAATGTTTATTAAGAAATCATCTCCTTCACTTTATCAAGCAATGGGTGTGTATCTTCCACTTATTACTACAAACTGTGTCGTTCTTGGTGTAACAGTTTTAAATGTTCAAAATGGATATAATTTAATAGAAACAATATTTAGCGGATTTGGAGCTTCAGTAGGTTTTACACTTGCTCTTGTACTTATAGCAGCATTAAGAGAAAAGTTAATGCTTGCCAATGTACCTAAGGCACTTCAAGGAGTTCCAATTGCACTTATAAGTGCAGGCTTAATGGCAATTGCATTTTCAGGTTTCGGCGGATTGGTATAGGAGGTAATTATGGAAATTAGTACAGTACTTACCCCAGTGTTGTTTTTGGGAATTGCAGGAGCCTTTTTTGGAGTAATTCTTTCAATAGCATCAAAGGTTTTTTATGTAGAGGTAGATCCAAGGGTCGCCGAAGTCAGAGATTGCTTACCAGGAGCAAACTGTGGAGCTTGTGGTTTTCCAGGTTGTGACGGACTTGCAGAAGCTATAGCAAAGGGAAAGGCACCAGTAAATGGTTGTGTAATCGGTGGAGCAGATACAGCTGAAAAAGTCAGTCAAGTAATGGGCGTTAATGCAGGAAATGTAGAAAGAAATATTGCATGTGTCCTTTGTCAAGGAGATTGCAATAAGGCAAAAAATAAATATGATTACAATGATTTAGTTGATTGTAGATTAATTTCAGACTATCAACAAGGTGCAAAGGCATGTAACTTTGGCTGTTGTGGTGGAGGCACTTGTGTAAGTGTCTGTGAATTTGATGCAATTCACATGGTAAATGGAGTTGCAGTAGTTGACAAGGAAAAATGTGTTGCCTGCATGAAATGTATTGACATTTGCCCTAAAAAAATTATTGCACTTAGACCTTATAAATCAAAGACAGTTGTTGAATGTAAATCACTTGATCCTGGAAAAGTTGTGAGAACTAATTGTTCAATTGGTTGTATTGGATGTGGAATCTGTGAAAAGAATTGTCCAAAGGATGCAATTCACGTAGAAAACAACTTGGCAACAATTGATTATGACAAGTGTATTAACTGTGGAATTTGTGTTTCAAAATGTCCAACAGGAGCAATTTATTGCGAATATCCTGAAAGAGTGGAAAAGATGAAACAAAGGGAAAAAGAAAAGAAGGAAAAGGAAAGACAAGCAAAACTTGAAGAAGCAAAGCTAAAAAAAGCAGAAGCAGAAAAAAATAAAGTTAATGCTTAAACTTAATATTTTGTAACAAAAAACTGCCGTGATTTTCACGACAGTTTTTGTTTTAGAAGATATAAAATTATTAAACTGCTGGATCTGCATAATATAAGTATCGCTGTATTTGCCTATACAGTAATATCCGGAACAATCGAAGTCATGAGTAAATTTTAAATAACCAGAATATACCTTTCCATTTCTTACTTCTTGATGCCATATTCTTTCTGGGAAATTGTCTTCAGTTGCATAATAAAAAATTTTTACATAAATACTTTCATCATCATAACCCTTTAAAGTATTACATCACTTGTCAATAAATTGTTAAGAATTTTTGCACCAGTACTTTCAGCATATACAGGTAAAATTAATGACAAAGCTAAAATTCCTAAAATCGAAATTTTTCTAATTTTCAAAATAATCACTTCTCAGTTAATCTAGTTTATAACTTGATTAAGATTTTTATAAGGTATTAAAAAATACAAGCTATAAATTTTGAAACAAGCTTTCTTTTTTTTATTAATATGATATTATATTTTTATAGGCATGTGATATCATATTAATAGGGAAAAATCAAGTTTGTGAGGTAATTTTTATGAAAAAAAAGTTTTATATCAAGAGAGCTTTTCTATTATTGTTAATGATGACATTAATTTCTTGCAAAGCTCAAGAGAAAGCATCTGTAGAAAATAGTTCTAATACAAAAGAAGCAATCGAAGAAAATGTGAACAAAGAAAAAGACGCAAAGATGGAAAGTGAACTTTTTGTAGAAAAAGAAAATCCGAGAATTGTTGCCATGTCAGTAAAATCTGCAAAGGCTTTAAAAGTTTTGGATTATGAAAATGTAGTTGGAGTTCCTAATGGTGCAGAGTCCCTTTATCCTTATGCCAGTGCAATAGGTGATGAAAAGAATCCTGATTTTAAACTTGTAAATAATTTAAGTCCAGATTTTTTAGTTACAGATAAGAGTGTAAGTTATGATAAACCTTTAGGACAAAAGGTCGATGACATAGATTATGCTTCGGCTTCTTTTGAAACATTGGAAGATACAAAAAATGGTCTTATGTATTTTGCAAAGGGATTGGGATTAGAAGAAAATAGTACTAAAGAAAAAATAGATTCCATGAAAGAAAATATTTAAGATTATAAACAAGTTGTAAAATTTATATTGCATAAAAAAATCTCCATAATATAGTGGAGATTTTTTATGTAAAGAAAAAAGGCGGAAAGCCCTTAATCTTTGAAATAAATTTAATTTTAATTTATAAAGTAAAGGAGCCAATATAATAATAATTACCTGCGTCCTTTAAGTCAATTGTCCATTTTTTGTTTATGCCAATTGTCTTTAGCATTTCTTCCATGTAGAATAAAATTACGCCCATGTCGATTAGGGATCTATTGTCTTCGTCAGATTTTACCATGTAGGCTTCTACTTTTGTGCCCTTTAATACAAATCTCCATGGTTGAAAATTTTTGTGGCTTGGTGCATATCTTACTGATGAAAACACATCAAATACTCCATAGTTTTCTAGTGTTTCAATGGAAATTGGTTGTCCAATTTTTTCGGCAAAGACAATTTCTTCTACGCTAAGTCTTGAACTTGTTACTTCTGGGTCAAATAATTTTTTCTTTTCCCCATAGCCAAATGCTATTAAGTAATCTATTCCTGTTCCCTTTTCTCCAAAGATAGATTTTTTTGTATTGACGTCAACATTATCCACTGTTATCCAGCAAGTATCAATGTCTAAGTCGACAATTTTTGTGTTTAATTTTTCTAGACAGTAACCACCTATTAATAAGTTAAGTGGCTTTTTATTATCAATATCTAGTGCGATATAATGTGGAGCTTCTATCATGACCCCTGCATAGCCTGCCTTGCCCTTTAGTCCTTCTGCCACAATTTTTCCATTTTCATAAAGAGAAAAACTTATGCCACTTTCTTCAGTCTTTATTTCATTCATAAGTAATTTTATATTTTCCAAGGCATCTCTTGGAACTGTGTCATTTTTAAAATTTCTGACAGATTTTCTCTTTTGCAAGAAATTTGTCATTAACATAGTAATACCCCCTAAACCTGTTTATATTTAAATTATATCACAATGACATAGTTAAAAAAATAGATTTAAAATAATTAAGAAATAGTTTACACTAGAATAGGAGGGATAATGTGAAATTAACATCTAGTCAATTAATAGCGGTGGAACATTTTAAGGGACCGGCAATAGTTCTGGCTGTTCCGGGAGCAGGGAAGACAACTATGATTTTACATAGAATTAAAAGTTTAATAGATAGGGATGTAGATCCAAAAAGCATTCTAACAATCACTTTTTCTAAGGCACAAGCTATTGATATAAAGATGCGTTATAATGCAATGTTTGGCGAAAAGAATGTTTTCTTTTCTACTATTCACGCTTTTTGTTATTCTATTGTTCGAGATTATTCAAGAAAATCTGGCAAGTCTCTAAGTTTAATTGATTCTAATTTGAAAAAGAAGTATGAAATTTTAAGAGATATTTATAGAGATGTTAATAAAGTTTATCCCACTGAAGAGCGAATTGAAACTGCAATTTCTGAAGTTGGCTATTGCAAAAACATGATGCTTAGTCCAAATTCTTTTGCAAAATCAAAGAGATGCGATACAGATAATTTTGTAAAGTTTTATGAAAATTATGAAAAATATAAAAAAGATAAGAATTTAATAGATTTTGACGACATGATAAATCTTTCCTATGAAATTTTAAAAAGTGATGCGTCAATTAGAAAGAAATATAGAGATAGATTTAAATTTATTCAACTTGACGAAGGTCAGGACACAAGCAGGAGTCAATTTCAAGTTTTGAAATTGCTGGCAAAGCCCGACAATAATTTATTTGTAGTTGCAGACGATGATCAATCCATTTATGGCTTTAGAGGCGCAAGTTCTGAGGAGCTTTTTAATCTTCAAAAAGAATATGATGATATTGCGACTTTTTATATGGAGGAAAATTTTCGCTCAACAAAAAACATTGTAAATATTGCGAATATTTTTATTGCACAAAATGAAAAAAGATTTGATAAGACTGTATTTACTTCAAATCCCTTTGCCAAGCCTGTAAATATTATTAAGGTGAAGGAGCCAAAGGATCAATATGAATTTATTGAAAGGGAACTTCAAAGGGCTGGAGGAGATATTGCGGTTTTATACAGAAATAATCTCTCTAGTATTGGTCTTGTAGAGTATTTTGAGAGGAAAAATCATGATTTTAATATAAAGGACAAAAAGACAAAGTTCTTCTCACATTTTATTACTCGGGATATTTTAGATATTTTAAACTTTTCTAGGGACTTATCAGACATTGACCTCTACGAGAAATTTTATTTTAAATTGGATGGTTATATTTCCAAAAAACATATTGAATATTTAAAGAGGAATAGAGGCAAAAATATTTTTAATATTTTAAAGGATTATCCAGGACTGCCAAGTTTCTATCACAAAAATATAAATAAATTATTAGTTGGATTTAGAAAAATTGCGAGAAGTGATGTTTACGAGGCGATCAATTATATTGATAGAGAAATGGGTTATGGCAATTATTTAAAAGAGAATGCAAAAAGATTTAGGGAAACAGAGGCAAATTTAAACGAGTACCTTTACTATTTAAAGTTAATTGCTAAAAACACGAAATCACTTGACCTTTTTATTGGTAGATTAAAGGAGTTGGAATATGATCTTTTGAAACCCAGAAAGGAAAATGCAAAATTAACCTTTTCTACAATTCATTCTGCCAAGGGTCTTGAATTTTCAAGAGTTTTTGTTGTAGACTTATACGAGGGTACATTGCCATCTACTACGAGCATTGACACAATAGGAGAAGATGAAGAGCTTTTTTGTGAGGAAAGAAGACTTTTTTATGTCGCTATGACTAGGGCAAAGACAGAACTCTATTTAATGTATTCACATTATACAAATGGAAGGAAAAATGAAATTTCTTCCTTTCTTAAAGATTTAGAAACTTTGGCAGGTGAAAAAAATGAATTTACTTGAAGAGATAAGAAAAATAATTTATATAAAAGATGAAATACTCATAAACCGTCTTTTTGACGAGTATCACCCTGTTGATATTGCCTTAGAGGCAGATGAATTAGAAGATGATGAACTAGAAACTTTTGTGCATTTAATTAATCACGAGAACATGGCACATCTTCTTGAAGCATCAGAAGAAGATTTTAGTGCAAGGATTATGGCATTTTTTACAGATGATGAGTTAATAGATATTTTTACACATATGGAGACTTCAATAGTTGCCGATCTTTTGGGCGTACTTTCAACTGTTAGGAGGAAGGCAATTTTTTCGTCAATAAAGAGTGCAGATAAAGTTACATTAAAGATGATTTTATCCTTTGATGAAGAATCTGCAGGTGGCATTATGACCACAAATTTTATTGCACTGCGTGAAAATTTAACTGCGGTAGAGGCTGTAAAGAAAATTATTTCAATTTCTCCAAAAACAGAAATCATTGATAAAATTTTTGTTACAGATAATTATCACAGGCTAAAGGGAATTGTTACTATGAGAGATCTTTTAGTCTCCCATTCAGATACTTTATTAAGTGATTTATTGGAAGAAGTAGACTTCTATGTATATGGCACAGATGACCAAGAAGTGGCAGCAAATTTATTTAGCAAGTACGAGCTTGACATCTTGCCAGTAGTAAATAGCAATATGGCAATACTTGGAGTTATAACTTCTGAAGATATTATAGCTATCATTGATCAAGAACATAACGAAGATATGTTACAGATGCACGGTGTTAACGCAGATGAAGAATATGATTCTACTCTTTTTGAGTCCTTTAAGTCGAGAATTCCGTGGCTAATTGTAAACTTGGTAACTGCGTTTTTGGCATCATCTGTTGTAAAGGGATTTGAGTCGACGATTTCACAAGTTGTAGTATTATCTGCTGCCATGCCAATAGTAACTGGCATGGGTGGAAATGCTGGTTCTCAAACTTTATCAATTATAATTACATCTCTTGCGAGGGGAGAATTGTCCCTAAAGGAAGATTATAAATTAATTTTTAAAGAAATATTTTTGGGACTATTTGAAGGAGCTATTATAGGAATTTTGGCAGCAGCCGTATTTGTATTTTGGCATCACAATATCTATTTAGGATTTATTTTATTTTTCGCTATGATTTTAAATATGATAATTGCCTGCTCCATGGGATTTTTAATTCCATTAATATTAGACAAAATAAAAATTGACCCAGCAATTGCATCATCTATTTTTCTTACAACCTTTACAGACACCTGTGGATTTTTTATTTTCTTAGGTCTCGCAACAATATTTTTGCCGTTTTTAATATAATAAAAAGCTACATCTCACAAAATTTTTTCATAGGCAAATCTTTCATTTTTGCCCTCAAGATAAACTAAACCAACATAATTATATCCAAGAGAAGTTAAAAGATTTTGCATAGATTTATTTTTTCTATGTGTATCAATTCGCACTGATTTAAAATTATTTTCTTTTGCAAAATCTTCTGAAAACTCAATAATTTTTTTGCCATAGCCCCTTTTTCTTGCCTCTGCAAGAGTAGCAATTCTGTGAAGTGCCACATAGGGCTTTGGACTTTTCCAAGTAGCTTTTAAATTTTTTTCGTAATCTATGTCGTAATCGTAAATTATAACTGTGGAAACAATTTTTCCATAATCTTCTAAAACGTAAACAATTTTATTTTTGTCCAGATTAGGAAATTTATTAAGATTTGGTTTCTCTATCCCTTGCCACTGATCTATGCCAAGGGATTTTAATTTTTCTGATCCCTCATGGTAAATTTTTTCAATTTCTTTTCTATCTAATTCCTTTGCAAGTCTAAATTCCATGTTTCCTCCAAAATAACAGGTATCTTTTCTGAAATTTCTATTGAATTTCTCGTTACAATTGAATCATAAGCGAGAATTTTTACTCCAGCATCCCTTGCTTCTAACAATCCCCTTGAAAAATCTTCATCTGTAATATAATTTGGCGTAAAAAACTTTACATCTTGCATTTGAATAACAAATAAAATATAAGTTAAATATTTTTCGCTAGAACTAATAAGTCCCTTTATATGTTTTAAACCCCTTTTTGTAGGAGCATCGGGAAAGGCGGTAATTCCATTATTTTCTAAAGTTACACCCTTAACTTCTAAGAGAGCTTTTTTATCTTCGCCTTCCAAATAAAAATCAAAGCGAGAATCTTCGTGAGTGTATTCTCTCCTTATTATGTCGTATTTAAAACCGAGATCAATTTTATTTTTTTTAAACGCCTCGTGGACAATTTCATTGGG
Organism: Peptoniphilus grossensis; assembly: GCF_001940285.1. NCBI lineage: Bacteria > Bacillati > Bacillota > Tissierellia > Tissierellales > Peptoniphilaceae > Peptoniphilus > Peptoniphilus grossensis. The sequence continues at coordinate 428,192 of NZ_MJIH01000001.1, read as the reverse complement.
AGCTTGTGAGTCCATATTTATAATTTTATCATTCTTCATTACAGCTACAAGCGTGTAAGAAGTTTTTCTATTGGGACTGTCATTATAAGTTAAAAAAACTGTTGCGCCTTCTGTTAAAAGCTCCTTACATCTACCAGTATTGGGAACATAAACGGTTAAGATCTTAAAACCCTTTTTACAAATTGCTATAAATCTATTTTTTCTATATAAAAACTCTGCTTTTAAAACACTGTTATATTTCATAATTCACCCCAAAATATTATACAGTGAACTTTAAATTATGTAAAACTTATTGTATTATATTAAAAAGGAGTGAGAAAATGGACGTATTAGTAGTAATAGATATGCAAAATGATTTTATAAAGGGATCTTTAAAGGGAAAAGATACAGAAAAACTTTTAGATAGGGCTGTGGATAAGGTAAATGAATTTAAGGGGAAAGTAATTTATACATTGGACACACATTATGAAAATTATCTCAATACTAATGAAGGAAGAAATCTGCCAATAGAACACTGCATAAAGGGTACTTGGGGTCATGAAATTGCAGAAAAGCTAAAGAAAACAAAGGGTTTTGAAAAAGCAAAGAAGTTTGAAAAGAATACTTTTGCATCAGTTGAACTTGGAGAGTATCTAAAAAGTTTAGATAATGAAGAGAAAATAGACAATATTTATTTTTTGGGACTTGTCGCAGACATTTGTGTAGTTTCAAATATATTACTTGTCAAAGGATTTTTGCCAGAAAAAAATATTTACCTCTATAAAGATTTAACTGAAGGACTTACAGAAGAGAAGAAAAAATCGGCAATAGATGTATTGGAGTCTTGTCACATTAAAATAGTTTAAAAACAGCTTAATAATATTTTTACATATTTTTGTATAATATTAGGGAAATAGTGCTATTATGAGGAAGACTACAATTTTTGGCTGAAAAAAGATAAAGGGATTTTGAATAAAATTAAAAAATGTAAAAAAAAAGTACCAACAAAATTGGTACTTTTTGTGGTGCCCAAAGCCGGAATCGAACCAGCGACACGAGGATTTTCAGTCCTCTGCTCTACCGACTGAGCTATCTGGGCAAGTTAATGGTGGGCCTTCAGGGACTTGAACCCGGGACCTACCGGTTATGAGCCGGGCGCTCTAACCAACTGAGCTAAAGGCCCTCACCATTGGCGGAGAAAGAGGGATTTGAACCCTCGCGACCCTAATCGGGACCTACTCCCTTAGCAGGGGAGCCTCTTCAGCCACTTGAGTATTTCTCCATATCGAAGCTCACTCTTTAGCAACTTACTTTATCTATTCTAACGGACTAATTGATTTTTGTCAACTATTTTTTACAAGAAATTTAAAAAGTTTTATTGGCTTCTCTTGCCTGAATATTATCTCATATATTTACAAAAAAATACAATTAAAGTATTGACATAAATTTTAATTAATTTATAATGAAAGCATGAACAAATATCAAATTATAATTATACGGAGGTAGAATTATGAGCAAATATATATTTCATTTAAGGGGTCTTACTTGTGCAAATTGTGCAGGGAAGATTGAAGATAAACTTAAAAAATGCCGGATATGAGAAATCTTAATTATGATTTTTTAAATGATGAACTTGTTTTTGATTCGGAAGGAGATCCTTCTAATTTAAAAATTAAAATTCAAGATGTAGTTGACTCTATAGAAGAGGGTGTAACCGTTACTGAAGATTTAAATGAGGATAGGGAAGAAGAAAAAGAAAAGTATCCTATATACAAGTGTATTTTAGTCTTTGTAGGACTAATAACCTTACACTATTTAAAATTTAATGAAAAAATTAGCTTCATAGCCTACATAGTTTTGTATGTGATAATAGGATATGATGTTGTTAAGGCTTCGGTTTCTAAAATTGCAACGGGAAATTTTATGGATGAAAAATTTCTAATGACTATTGCGTCTATTGCGGCCATAATTTCCGGTGAATATGCAGAAGCTGTTGCTGTAATGTTATTTTATACTGTTGGAGAAATTATCCAAGATAAGGCCGTTGATAGTTCTAAAAACTCTATTAAAGAAGCTTTAAAATTAAAGCCAGAGTTTGCAAATTTGAAAAAGGCTAAAGAGATTGTAAAAGTCGATCCAACTGAAGTTTCTGTTGGAGAAGTTATTGTAATTATGCCGGGAGAAAAAGTGCCACTAGATGGAAAAATAATCAAGGGAGCTTCAAATCTCGACACTTCAAATATTTCTGGAGAATTTGCACCAATTTCCCTGGGAGTTGGCGATGAAATTACTTCTGGTTTTGTAAATTTAGATTCTTCTTTAGAAGTGGAAGTTATAAAGGAATACAAAGAGGGAACTATTGCAAAAATTATTGACATGGTTAAAAATGCAAGCACAAATAAGGCAAAAGTTGAAAAATTTATTACAAGATTTGCAAAAATTTACACTCCAATAGTTATTGGGCTTGCAGTTTTGCTTTTTTTAGTTTTAAATTTTGCAAGTGATCTTTCCTTTAAAGAATCTATTTACAGGTCTGCAATATTTTTAGTAATTTCTTGTCCTTGTGCCCTTGCAATTTCTGTTCCCCTCACTATTTTTGCTGGAATTGGTTCACTATCAAGAAAATCAATTTTTGTTAAGGGTGGAAATTCCATTGAAGCTTTGACGGATATCGAAGGAGTTGCCTTTGATAAAACTGGGACTGTGACTAAGGGTGAATTTACAGTTGCTGAAGTTGAAGAATTAAAAGTATCAAAGAATGAGATTCTAGAAATTGCATCAATTGGTGAAAGGTATTCTACTCATCCAATTGGAAGGGCAATTGTAAAAAGTTTTGAAAGCACACAAATTCCTGAACATCTAAATAATATTGGTGGAAAGGGAATTGAGTTTGAATTAAAGGGTAAAATTTATCTCGTTGGAAATAAAAAACTAATGGAAGATTATAATTTAAAAATTGACAATAAATCTGACTCAAATTATGTAGATGTATATGTAGCAGATAAGAATGAAATTTTGGGAATTATTAAGCTAAAGGATGAGATAAAAGATGGCGTTAAGGAAAGCATAGATAAACTCCATAATAGAGGCGTGAAGACTTATATGTTTTCTGGCGACAAAGAAAGTGTTGTAATGAAAATTGCAAAGGAAGTTGGCATAGATTATTACAAAGGTTCACTTCTTCCTGAAGATAAGGTTAGGGAGATAGAGGAGATAGAAAAAAATACAAAAATTGCCTTTGTCGGCGATGGAACTAATGATGCACCTTCTCTTGCAAGTGCTTATCTTGGAATTAGTATGGGAAGTGGATCTGATATTGCAATTGAAACTTCAGATATAGTTTTATTAAAAAATGATATATCATCTGTTGTAAGAGCAATTGACATTGCAAAGAAAGTAAAAAGCATCGCCTACCAAAATATTTTTATAGCATTATTTTTAAAGGTTGTAGTTTTGGCTTTTGGTGCAATGGGATATGTGTCCATGCCTCTTGCAGTTTTTGCAGATGTTGGAGTTGCGCTTATTTGTATTATAAATGCTCTAAGAGTTTTTAAGGGATAATAAAACATAGTAAAATGCTATGAATTATTAGTTTTAATGAATAGTTAGTTGATTAAAAAAATATTAAAAAAAATTTTTTCATTAAAACAAAGGACAAAAAATCTGATAAATTAGAGATATTTTATAAATTTTAACAAAATAATTAAAGCTATATCATAAAAAAACAACAATAATGATTGAAAAGTTAAAATTGTTATGTTAATATTATGTCAGAACATTATGAATGTATAAATTCATGAATTTTGGTATAATTTTATGGAGGTAAATAAAATGGCATATGTAATTAACGATTCTTGCATCGCTTGTGGTGCATGTCAACCAGAATGTCCAGTTGGATGTATTGCTGAGGGAGATATTTATACAATTGATGAAGCTCAATGCATCGACTGTGGTAGCTGTGCAGCTGTTTGCCCAGTTGGTGCTCCAAATCCTGAAGACTAATTGTTTAAAAGAAGATAGGTTCATGCCTATCTTTTTTTTTTGCAAAATTTTAAATAATTAAAATATAAATAATTCACAATAAAATTAAAATTAGGTTATAATATAAGGGAGCAAATGTTAAGAAATGTTTAATAAATTTATAATAAAAATCAAACTTTTTTTGTAAATTTATATTGAAATTCGCTTTGCAAAGTGCGATAATTATTTTTTATTAAATCATTATAGTAATAATTGCAAATTAAAAAATTATACTTAATTGGTTTTTGTGAAAGGAGAAGTAGGAATGCTAATTCACATGGGATTAGATGTGGGTTCTACAACGGTAAAACTTGTAATATTAGATGAAAAACTAAATATTTTATATAAAACATATAGAAGACATTTTTCAGACGTCAGAAAAACTGTGAAAGATGTAATAAATGAAGTTTACAAAGATTTTAAATATGAGACAGTTACTGTAAATGTTACTGGAAGTGGTGGACTTTCTGTTCACAAATTTTTGGACATTGATTTTATACAAGAAGTAGTTGCAGGTAGAGAAGCAATTTCTTGTTTTATTCCAAAAACTGATGTTGCAATTGAACTTGGAGGAGAAGACTCTAAAATAACGTATTTAAGAGGATCTGTGGAGCAGAGAATGAATAGCATATGTGCTGGAGGAACAGGTGCTTTTATCGATCAAATGGCATCACTTCTTCAAACTGACGCTTCAGGTCTTAATGAGCTTGCTAAAGATTATAAAAAATTATATCCTATTGCATCTCGTTGTGGAGTTTTTGCAAAAACGGATGTACAAGCCTTAATTAACCAAGGTGCTAGTAAATCTGATATTGCAATTTCAGTTTTTCAGTCTGTAGTAAACCAAACTATATCAAACCTAGCTTGCGGCAGACCAATTAGGGGAAATGTTGCTTTTTTAGGTGGGCCACTTCACTTTTTACCTATGCTTAAAGAGAGATTTGTTGAAACCCTTGATTTAACTGAAGATGAGATAATTTCTCCTGAAAATTCACAAATTTTTGTTGCACTTGGAGCAGCTATTTCAAGTTTTGATTCCAAGCCCATTTCTTTTGTTGAACTTTTTAATAGAGTAAATGATAATGGAAACATAAATATTAAGGAAAGTGATGTAATGCCACCGCTTTTCAAAAGTGAAGAAGAAGTCATTGCTTTTCGCAAAAAACATAAGACAAAATCTCTTAAAAAAATTGATTTAAAAAGTTATGAAGGCCCAATTTATTTAGGTATTGATTCAGGTTCAACTACTTCGAAACTTGTGGCTATATCTGATAATAATGAATTGCTTTATAGTTTTTATGGTTCTAATAAGGGAAATCCTCTAGATATTGCAATTGAAAATTTGAGAGAGATTTATAAAGAAAAAAATGACAAGGCATATTTTGCTGGTTGTGGTACAACTGGTTATGGCGAGGAATTTTTAAAGGCTGCGCTAAATTTAGATTTTGGAGAAGTTGAAACGATAGCTCACTTTACTGCTGCCAAATATTTTGATCCAGAAGTTGATTTTATTTTAGATATTGGTGGACAAGATATGAAGTCCATGAAGATTAGAAATGGTGTAATAGAATCAATTTTACTAAACGAAGCTTGTTCCTCAGGTTGCGGATCTTTTCTTGAAACTTTTGCACATTCAGTAAATATGAGTGCAGAAGAGTTTGCAAAGGAAGCTATTAAGTCAAGAGAGCCAGTAGATTTAGGTTCACGTTGCACAGTTTTTATGAATTCAAATGTTAAGCAGGCACAAAAAGAAGGTGCTTCAGTGCCTGATATTTCTGCGGGACTTGCCTATTCTGTAATTAGAAACGCAATTCAAAAGGTAATAAAGATTAGAGATCCAAAGGAATTAGGGGAGCATATAGTTGTACAAGGTGGAACTTTTTTATCTGATGCAGTGCTAAGAGCCTTTGAAAATTTAACGGGAGTAGATGTTACAAGACCTAATATTGCTGGACTAATGGGTGCTCTTGGAATGGCACTTATATCAAAAGAAAAATCTAGTGGCAAGTCAAAGTTAATTTCACAAGAAGAATTAGAAAAATTTGAATACAAATCAATTTCTACGAATTGTAGGCAATGCACAAATAACTGTGCCCTTTCAGTAAATATATTTCAAAATGGCAAGAGATATATTACGGGAAATAGATGTGAAAAGGGAGCAGGTCACATTAGAAATAAAGAAGACGAGTTGCCAAATATGTATCGCTATAAATACGAAAGGGTTTTTGATTATAAAGCACTTTCTGAAAAGGAAGCTAAACGTGGAGTCGTTGGAATACCAAGAGTTTTAAATATCTATGAAAACTATCCTTTCTGGCATACATTTTTTACAGAATTAGGGTATTCAGTTGTTCTTTCAAGTAAATCTTCAAGGGAAATTTATGAAAAGGGCATTGAAACTATTACAAGTGAAACAGCTTGCTATCCGGCAAAGATTTCTCATGGTCATATTGAAGACTTAATAGAAAAGGGGATTAAATTTATATTTTATCCATCAGTATTTTACGAAGAAAAGCAATTTGAAAATGCTGACAACACGTTAAATTGTCCGGTTGTGGCAGGGTATTCTGAAGTCATAAAAAATAATATGGATGAAATTATTGAGGGAAAAGTTAAATTTATGAATCCTTTTATTTCTTTTGACGATAGAAAAAAATTAGAAAAAAGGCTCGCCAATGTTTTTGATTTTATTCCAAAAGCAGAGGTTAAAAAAGCTGTGCGTGCAGCCTATGAAGAACAAGATAGATATAGATTAGATGTCTTAAATGAAGGCAATAGAATTTTAGAAGAAATAAACAAGAAAGGTCAAAGGGCAATAGTTCTATCAGGTAGACCTTATCACATTGACCCAGAAATAAATCACGGCATACCAGAACTTATTACAAGCCTTGGACTTGCAGTAATTTCTGAAGATGGAATAGCTCGAAATGTTGAAATCGACTCAAGACTTAGAGTTCTAGATCAATGGAACTATCATTCAAGACTTTATAGAGCGGCAAAATTTGTTGGTGAACATGAAAATCTAGAATTAGTTCAACTCAACTCCTTTGGCTGTGGAATCGATGCAGTTACAACTGACCAAGTTCAACATATTTTAGAGTCCTACAATAAAATTTATACGGTGCTAAAAATAGATGAGGTTTCTAACTTGGGTGCAGTGAAAATTAGAATAAGATCGCTAATTGAAGCGGTAGAAAAGAGGGAATTCCAAAAAATCGATGCGGAACTCGAAGGATTTCTTGACGATAATCCAGTAATGTTTACAAAGGAAATGAAAAAAGATTATACGATCTTAATGCCGCAAATGGCGCCACTTCATTTTAGTATATTTGAGCCTATTTTAAGACATGAAGGAATAAATATTGAAGTTCTAGAAGAATCTGGACATAAAGTTGTAAACGAAGGATTAAAATATGTAAATAACGATGCTTGCTATCCATCAATTTTTGTAGTGGGACAATTTATAGATGCAGTAAAATCTGGGAAGTATGATACAAATCGCTTGGCACTATTAATGAGTCAAACTGGTGGAGCTTGCAGAGCATCAAATTATGTGGGCTTTATTAGAAAGGCATTAAAGGATGCAGGCTATGGTCATGTGCCAGTAATTGGTCTTTCCTTCCAACAAATTGAAAAGCACTCTGGATTTGAATTTGATAAAAAAACAATGGTAAGAATTGGCAAAAAGTTAATTCAAGGAATGCTTTATGCTGATTTAATTATGAGGCTTACACAAGCAACAAGACCTTACGAAGTTATAAAGGGTTCAGCTAATATTTTGCGTGACAGATGGATTGACATCACAACTTCAGAAGACTTAAATTATAGCAAAAAAACTTTTATCTCTAATGTAAATAAGATGGTTGGAGAATTTAACAGACTTGAAATTACCAATGAGAAGAAACCAAAGGTTGGAATTGTTGGAGAGATTTTAGTTAAGTACGATCCAGCTGCCAATAATCATGTAGCAGATCTTCTTGAAAGGGAAGGAGCAGAAGTTGTTATACCAGATTTGACAGACTTTATGATGTATTCCTTTAAAAATGCGAGAGCAAAGGCTGACAAACTTTCTAAGTCAAGACTAGCGGCATTTATTTGCGAAATGGGAATTTCTTATATTGAATCTTACAGAAAATATATTAGGCTTGCCCTTGAAAAGACGAGATTTATAGTTCCAGAAAAAATTGAAGAAATTATTGAATATGCAGAAAGATATGTTGACCTTGGCAATCAATATGGAGAAGGTTGGCTTTTAACTGGCGAAATGGTTGAATTAATTGAATCGGGAGTTGAAAATATTGTCTGTGTACAACCCTTTGGATGTCTTCCAAATCACATAACGGGAAAGGGAGTTATAAAGGCAATTAGAAACTCTTATGAAAAAGCTAATATAATTCCAATAGATTATGATGCATCGGCTTCTGAAGTTAATCAATTTAATAGAATTAAGCTTATGCTTTCACAAGCAAAGAGAAATATGGAACAAGGCGAAGATAAATATAATAGAGGATATCTAAAAAAGGCAGCAATATTAAAGAATTAATTATATTTAGTTTTTATGAAATTAGCAAATTAAAAATGAGGGTAATCCCTAAGCGATGGACTGACATCATAAGTTAGACTTAAATTAGCTTATGATGTCAGTTTTTTGTGGCAAAATATAGTGTAGAACTTAAGTAAAAATTAGTTAAAGGATATTTAAAGAAAAGGACAAGTTGAAAATATAAAAGAAAAACCAGAGCTAGTATAAGCTAACTCTGGCATTGGTATAATTATGTGAATTAAGATTAAAAAGCAAATTATTAAATTTTCTTAAAAATATTTTTTAAAGTTTGATCTTGCAACAAATTGTCTGTGCTATCTTGTTTTTCCTTTTCATCGTTATAAACCTTGATGTCCTTTTGTGCTTTGTAATCTACGCCTTTAAGGGCAGATTCAAAGGAGTCCCTTGCCTCTTGCATCTTAACTTGAAAATCCGTTAAATCACTTATAAATTTTTTTGCGGCTTCTTCATTTTTTGAAATAATAGATTCTTTAAGTCCTGGCAAAATTTCAAGAGCTTTTTCACTTGCCTTTAAAGTGTATTCATAGGAAGACTTAAATTTTTCTGGAACATTTAAAGTTTTGATTTTATCAACGGTATTTCTAATTTCAGAGTCAGCTTTGTCATAGGCAGCATTTAAATCCGCATCAGAAAGTTTTGAAGCATTTTCAAAGAAACTAGATTTTAAATTTGCAATTGATTTATTTAAATCACCTTGCAAGCTTTGAATTTCTTTTACATATATTTCTTCGTCAGATGACAAGTTTAACGTTGAAGATTTTGAAGAGTCATTGATTATAACTTTGAAGTTTTCACTATCCCATTTTACTTCTGCTTTTAAATTTTCTGCTACAAATCTTAGGGGAACAAAAGTACGTTCATTTTTAATAAGAGCAGGTGCATCTAATTCAATTTCTTTCCCATTAACTTTTACTTTTTTTGAATTGATCTTTAATTCTATTGAAGTATCATTTCCTTTGATATTCACAAGTTTTTTTTCATTGTTCCAATCAACTTTATAACCTAAAGTTTCAGAAATAAATCTTATAGGAACCATAGTCCTATCCTTTTGTATAAAGGGAGCAACATCTGATTTAATAATTTTTCCATTGTATTCAATTAATGGAGTTTTAGCTGCGAATACATTTGCAGTCAAAAAAATTAATAAAATTAATGAAATTAAAATAGATCTATTTTTTTTCATAATTACCTCAACTTTCTTTACTTACTTTTCCTGTGCTGGAATAAGAATTTGAATTAAAAATTTTTTCAATATAAATTAAATTACTATCTTTGTCTCCTTGGATTTCTATAAAGGCTCCATCTCTTTCAGTAGGAGAAACTTCTCCTTTTTCATCGTCTTTATAAAAAACGATATATTCCATATTAGGTGAAAGAGTTTTTGGAATAGTAACTTCTATTTGTGAAAGATCGCCCTTATAATCTTTTAAGAAAGATGTGTTCATACCTTCTGCAGTTGATGTTGAAATTCTAATCCTTGATATGTAATCAGAATTTTTAATTAGTTGGTCAAGAGCCTCTTTGTCGAAGTTTGAAGTAGTTAAATCTTCTTCACTTGCTTCTTTTTCCTTTGCAATTGAAGAAATTTTTGTATCTTCTGTTTTGTCGACATTAGATTTTTTTTTGCCACAGCCAACTAAGCTAAGCATTAAAAATAAAGACATTAAAACAATAGTTAACTTTTTCATACATACCTCCAATTTTATTCATTATACCATAAATCAAGTAAATGAGAATTATATAATTTTAAATTATGCACAATATGATATAATAAAAAGGGTGATAGAATGCCAAAAGATGTGCTATTTATTTTAAATAAACTAAATGAAGAAGGTTTTGATGCATATATTGTAGGTGGCTGTGTGAGGGATAAACTACTAGGAATAGCGCCTCAGGATTATGATATAACTACGTCTGCAAAGCCAGATGAAATTAAAAAAATCTTTAAGGATTTTAAAACTATTTTAGTTGGTGAAGAGTTTGGCACAGTTGGCATTATAATAGATAAAACTATTTACGAGGTTACAACTTTTAGAATTGATGGCAAATATTTGAATTTTAGAAAGCCAGAAAGGGTAATATTTTCAAAAACTTAAAGGAAGACTTAAAAAGGCGTGATTTTACAATCAATGCCATGGCAATGGATTCTAGTGGAAATCTCTACGATCCCTTTGGTGGGAAAGATGATTTAGATGAAAAAACCATAAGAGCAGTTGGCAGTCCAACAAAAAGGATCCGAGAAGATGCAATAAGAATTATGAGGGCAATAAGGTTTGCGGGAAGGTTTAATTTTTATATCGAGGATGAGCTTTTTGATGCAATTTCCTTTGAAAGCAAACTTCTAAAAAAGATTTCTCCCGAGAGAATTTTCGATGAGTTTTCAAAAATGATTACCTCAGAAAGACCTTCATACTATCTTCTCCTTATGGAAGAAACTGGTGTGCTTGATGTAATATTTCCAGAGTTAAAAAGAACAATTGGATTTTCACAATTTAGTCCTTATCACGAAAAAACTCTTTTTGACCATTTAATTTGTGTCATGGATGAAGTAAAACCTGACCTTTCTCTTAGACTCGCCGCACTTTTTCACGATATTTCAAAGGTGGACACATTATCAATTGGCGAAGATGGAAGGGGACATTTTTATGGACATGAAATTTTGGGAGCAGATTTAGTTTCTGAAATTTTAAAAAGATATAGAGTTTCTAATAAAGTTATTGATAAAGTTAAAATTTTAATTTTAGATCATATGAAAGTTCATAGCGAAATGACTGATAAGGCACTTAGAAGACAAATTAAAAGAGTGGGAAGGGAAAATGTAATGGATCTTTATGACCTTCTAATTGCCGATTGTAAATGCACGAGAGTAGATCGAGATGCAAGCTTTATTATAAATAGAAAAAATAGGGTAAAAGAATTACTAGACGAAAAAGAAATGAAAACTGAAAAGTTTTTAGAAATAAATGGGAATGATATAAAATCTTTGGGTTTTGGAGAAGGTAAAATAATTGGAGAAATTTTAAAAAAACTTGAAAATTTAGTTCTTGATGACCCAGAGAAAAATAATAGAGAATACTTAATTGAATATATAAATAAAAATTACAGGTGATAAAATGACAAGATTATTTGGAACAGATGGAGTTCGTGGCATCGCCAATCAAAAGTTAACTCCAAAATTATGTTACGATATTGGAAGGGCAGCAGCTTTTGTACTTACAAAAAATAAAAGGGGAAGAGTTTTAGTCGGAAGAGATACAAGACTTTCTGGAGATTTAGTTGAATCTGCACTTATTGCAGGATTTATGAGCATTGGATTGGATGTAGATGTAGCAGGTGTTATTCCAACTCCGGGCGTTGCATATCTTACTAGAACTGGAGAATACCTATGCGGAGTTTCTATTTCGGCATCACACAATCCCTTTGAATACAATGGAATAAAATTTTTTTCAAGCGAAGGTCTTAAACTTGACGATAGTATAGAAGATGAAATTGAAGAAAAAGTTCTTTCTACTACAAAAATTTATAAAGATGTAACAGGGGCTGAAGTGGGTACAGTAAATAGGTCTTCTGAATTCACACAAAAATATGTAGAATATTTAAAGGGTTTAACTAATGAAAGATTTGACGGATTGGAAGTTGCAGTAGATGCAGGAAATGGTGCCCAATCATATATTGCAGAAATTGTTTTGAAAGCCTATGGTGCAAAAGTAAAAATTATTAATAATGCGCCAAATGGCATGAATATAAATGATAATTGTGGTTCAACAAATCCAAAGCTTATTGAAGAACTTGTAAAAAAAGAAAAGTCAGATATTGGAATGAGTTTTGATGGAGATGCTGATAGAATTATTGCAGTTGACGAACTTGGCAATGTCGTAGATGGAGATCATATTTTGGCAATTGCTGCAACATATTTAAAAGAAAATAATAATCTTAAAAACAATGCAGTAGTTGGCACTATAATGTCAAATATGGGTCTTAAAAAATATCTTGAGAATATTGGCGTTGACTTTATAGAAACAAAGGTTGGAGACAGATATATTCTTGAAAAAATGTTAAAAGATGATTATGTAATTGGTGCTGAACAATCTGGACATGTGATATTTTTAGATTATAATACAACTGGAGATGGACTTGCAACGGGAATTCACCTTCTAGAAATTATGAAGAAAACAGGAAAAAAATTATCAGAACTAAATGGGCTTATGAAAAACTATCCTCAAGTCCTCAAAAATGCAAAGGTTCGTGATGATTTAAAAAACAAATATGAAGAATTTAATGAAATAACTCAGGCGATTAAGGCTGTGGAAGAAGACTATCATGGAAGGGGAAGAGTTGTCATAAGGCCATCAGGCACAGAAGCTCTTGTCCGTGTAATGATTGAAGGTGAAGATAAAGAAAAACTTTCACGTGATGCTGAAAAATTAGTAAAAATTATTGAAGATAAATTAAATTAGGAGAAAAACATGTACAAAATAATTTCAGACACAAGTTGTGATTTAACAAAAGAAGAAATAAAGGGTTTGGGAATTGAATATGTTCCCTTCAAAATTGCTATTGATGGTGTGGAATATGAAGATGATGATAATTTAAATATCAAAGAATATTTAGAAAAAATGGAAAAAACAGAAAATCCAATAAAGACAGCCTGTCCATCGCCCTATGATTATTTGAAAATTATCGAAGAAAACAAGGATAAGGATATTTATATTCTTACAGTTTCTTCAAAATTATCAGGTTCCTATAACTCTGCAAAAATTGCAGAACAGGAAGCAAAAGATAAATTTAAGGAAATAAAAATTCATGTAATTGATACAAAATCAGCTTCCGCAGGTCATACTAGAATTGTTTTAAAACTTTTAGATTTACTTAAAGATAAAAGTTTTGAGGAAGTTATTCCTGCCATTAATAAGGAAATCAATAGTGAAGTTACAATGTTTGTCCTTGAAAGCATGAAGAATTTGATTAAAAATGGAAGAATAAAAAAGAGTGCAGGACTTATTGCAAATGTTTTAAATATTAGACCAATTATGATTTCTAATGATGGAGAAATTGAATTGTTTGAAATAAACCGTGGAATAAAGAAATCTTTAGACAAGATGGTAAGGGCAATAGGAACAGAATGTAAAGTAAACAAGCCAAATCTTGTAACAATTTCTTATGTTAAAAACAAGGAGCGTGCAGAAAAAATAAAGAAAAAAATTGAGGAAATATACGATGGAGTTAAAGTACACATTAGACATACAAATGGTCTTTCTTCAGGTTATGCAGATATTGGAGGGATTGTCATAGCTTTTTGAGGTGAATTATGAGAAAAGGCAATAGAGAAGAAAATTTTGAAGAAAAAGTTAATGCTGCTTTTAGAGAAGAAAATTTCAAAGAAATTGGCGAATTAATAGGAGAGGGAATTGACACCGCCATTGATGTAACGAGGTCTTCTATCAGCAAATTTATTAATAAAAATAAGAGAAATTTGCCTTATAGTATTCAAAATGACGACAGAATAATAAATCAAAATCCCAAGACTGTTAAAAGAGTGAAGATGTGGGGATCTGTTGCAAAAATTTCAATAGTAGGTCATCTTTTTGCTTTTTTTGGATTGCTTATAGACATATTTGATAATTTTTCATTTATAAGAGAAGATTTGCCGCTTTTAATTTTTTGGGTTATTCCTGCCCTTGTAGTTTCTTTTTATGTAAATTATAGAGTTAAAAAGAGCAAGGACCAAATAATTAGATTTAGAAAATATAATCGTGAAATTGGAAATAACACTGTTATACCAACAGCTGATCTTGCCGCAATTACTGCAAAGACAATTGATTTTACTATAAATGATCTTTTAAACATGATCGATAAAGATTATTATAGGCAAGCACGAATTGTAGAAAATGGAGAACTTTTTATATTGGATGCAAAAACCTATAAGCTTTATAAAGAGGAAATGCTTCGCAACCCTAAAGAAAGAAGGGAAGAAATAGAAAAAAATGAGAGCAACACTCTTGTTGAGGACTATTTGATGAGGGCAAGAAAAGATGTTACAGCTATTACAGAAATGACTTCAAGGTTGAAGGAGCCAATGAAGAGTAAAGTTAGCGAATTTTTGCAAATTGTCAGTAAAATTTTTGAACTACTTAAGGAAAATCCAAGCACTGTAGGGGATTTAGACAAGACAATAAATTATTATCTACCGACAACAGTAAAATTAGTAGACTCTTATTTGAAAATGAGTGAGAAGCCCACAGATATAGTTAATTCTTCTTTAAAGGATACGGAAGAGACTATGGATTTAGTAAATGATGCTTTTATGAAAATTTTAGACAATATTTACCAAGAAAAAGTTATGGATTTATCAAGCGATATGAGTGTTTTAAAATCAATGCTTAGACAAGAAGGACTTTTAGACGAAAAGGACTTTAATTTAGGAGGAAAGTAAAATGGATAAGGAAATAAAATTATCCCTAACAGATGATTTTGAAGATTTAAATAAAGAAAATGAAATCAAAGAAATTAAGACAATTGACGAAAAAAATGAGTTGATATTAAGTCCTGAAGAAGAAAAACAAGTTGAAGATTTTGCAAAGACAATTGATATTACAAATTCAAATATAATTCTGCAATATGGAGTTGGTGCACAAAGAAAAATTTCCAACTTTTCTGAAAAGACATTGGAAGCTGTTAAAACTAAAGATCTTGGCGAAGTTGGCGATTTGCTATCTGGAGTTGTAAATGAATTAAAAAGTTTTGATGTAGATGAAGAAGACAATAAATTAGTTGGATTTTTCAAAAAACAATTAAACAGCGTAACATCACTAAAGACTAAATACGATTCAGCAGAAAAAAATGTTAATAGTATTATAAAAAACTTGGAAGAACATCAGGTAACTCTGATGAAAGATATTGCCATGCTTGACCAAATGTATGAATTAAATGAAAATTATTACAAGGAACTTAGCATGTACATACTTGCTGGTAGAAAAAAGTTAGAAGAAGCAACGAGAGTTGAACTTCCAAAACTTCAAGATAAGGCGCAGGAAACAAACTTGCCAGTGGATGCACAGAGAGCCAATGATTATGTAAATATGATTAGTCGATTTGAAAAGAAGCTCCACGACCTTGACCTTACAAGAATGGTTTCAATTCAAATGGCTCCCCAAATAAGAATGGTTCAATCTTCAAACACAGTTATGGTTGAAAAAATTCAATCGACAATTGTAAATACTATTCCACTTTGGAAATCACAAATGGTAATTGCACTTGGTGCAAATCATTCAAAGGAAGCTGCAAAAAGCACAAAGGAAGTTACTGATTTGACAAATAAACTTTTAAGGAAAAATGCAGAGACATTAAAACAAACTACTGTTGAAACTGCAAAACTTTCTGAGAGAGGAATAGTTGACATCGAAACAATTAAACACACTAATGAACAACTAATTTCTGCACTTAATGAAGTTCGTCAAATTCAAATCGAAGGACATAAAAAACGTGAAGAAGCATCTATTGAACTTAGAAAAATAGAAGAAAATTTAAAGTCATCTTTAATAGAAATTGCAAATAAATAATAATTATAAAACCGAGAACAAAACTGTGACGCTTTATTAAGTTTTTAGTCCAACTTAATGAGTTCAGCATAAATTCTCGGTTTTTTGTGCAGTATAATTGAATTATCTAAAGCTAATTTTTCCGTCTTCAATGGAATCAATAATAGCAAGGGAAAGTAAATCGTACCCCATTTCTCTAATAATTTTTCCTCCATCTTGAAAGCCCTTTTCAATTGCGACAGAAATTCCAGCGATATTTGCGCCAGCTTGTTTTGAAACATCGATTAAACCCTTAAGTGCATTTCCTTCTGCTAAGAAGTCGTCTATGATAAGTAAATTGTCTTCAGATGACAAAAATTTTTTTGAAACTGTAATGTTATAATTTTTCTTTGTAGTAAAAGATTCTACTTTTGATTCATAGACATCGTCTCCAATATTTAATGTTTTTTGCTTTTTACAAAAAACAACCATGGCATCATCAAGATGTTTTGATGCAACAGTGGCAAGAGCAATGCCACTTGCTTCAATTGTAAGTATTTTATTAATGCTTTTATCTTTAAAATAAGTTGCAATCTCCTCAGCAAGTTTATCCAAAAATTTTATATCAAGTTGGTGATTTAAAAAAGAATCTACCTTAACAATATTTCCATTTAAAATGCGTCCGTCTTTCATAATTCTTTCTTCTAATAATTTCATTTTACACCTCAAAAATTATTTTAAGACATTAATAAGAAGTAATCAAGAGTTGCCAATATTTATTAAATAATTACTCGCTATGATATAATAAAGGCATGAAGTACATATTATTTTTATTAATTTTTTTAGTATCTTGCACAAAGGAAAATACTTTAGACAGTGCAAACTATAAAAATATTAGTGCGGAAATTATTTGCACAAGGGGTTGTTTCGCAAAGGATTTAAAAATAAAAAAAGATGGAGAAAAATTTATCATTGATGTTCATAATTTAAAGCCTTGGAAAGTTGATTTTTGTAATGTTGATGGAGGTGAGGTTGAACTTGCTCTTGGAGTTTATAAAAAGACGCCCTTTGACAAAAGTCTAGCCAAGCGATGCTTTTTATACAATATTGATTTTAAAAATAAGAAACTAATACCGAAGCTTAGAATCTCAAGATTACATAATCCCATTACAGATTTTAATCTTTGTGATATTGACGGAGATGGTCGAGATGAAATTATTTCCATAGAAAAAAATATAAAGGATGAATATCTATTTGGAGTATATGATTGGACAAATTTTTCCTTTGAAAGAAATTATAGTAGCATTATTTTAAAAGATGAGCCAATTTTTTTAGATAAGGAGAAAAAAGTTGAAGTCAGGGGAAATAAAAGAGAATTATTTTTAGAAGGAGATGAGATTAAGTGGAAGTAAAGAAAAAATTATTGATAGCTTCAGTTATTGCAATTTTGTTTTTAACAGCTTGCAAAAACAACAAGGATAAGGTGCTGGAAAAAGAAACTTCGAAAATTGAATTGCAGGATACTAAATTTTTAGATGAAATGGAAAGCAAAACTATATATATTGATTACAAATTATCTAAATTCACACCAAAAGTTGCTGATTATAACATTGCTAATGATTTTAGCAATGTTGAAAATATTTCAAACTTTGGGAATTTTACAACTAAACAAAAAGAAATGCTTTTAAAAAATGGGTTTACAATTACTAAACCAAAAAATCAAGAGAGCAATGAGTACAGCGAAGACTCTTGGAATTACGAATTTGATCAAATTCATCAGATTTACGAAGATAATGAGTATAATTATTGGCCAAGCTTTGTAACAACTGATTCAGTAACTCATATCTTTCATATTTTTTATGACGGATTTTTAAGAAGTTTAGAAAGGGAAGAGTTATATCCAAAATCAATTGAATTAAATAAAAATTTGCTCGTGGAAAATATTAAAATTTATGATGGGATTGAGAATAAAGAATTAAAAGACTTGCAAATTAAAAATATTGCTTTTGTGGCAACTGGACTTAAACTTTTGGGATTTGAACCTGAAAATTTGCCAGAAGAGGCAAAAGATTTAATGGATGAGGAAATTAAAAATGTAATTTTAGAGGAAATTGCAACATCTGCAATAAGTGATAGAGATGTAGATTTTTCACAACTTATAGCAAGGGGGCATTATACTCGTGATGAAAAACTAAAAAAATATTTTATGGGAACAATGTATTTTGGTCAAGTTGGATTTTTTATTGAAAGCGATGGGGAAATGGATAAAGATAGCATTTTACAAGGTCTACTTCTAACTCACTCAATATATAGAAATCCTAAAATTTTAAAAATTTGGGAAGATTTAGTTGAACCAATAGATTTTTTAGTTGAAAGTGCAGATGATCTTTCAATAAGAGAATACGCAAGGACACTTTACGGAGTTTATGGAAAAGATTTTGACATCAATAAATTGGATGAAGAGAAAAATTTAATGAGTGCTTATGAAGTTTTAAAGGCATATCCAGATCCAAAGATTGCAGGATTTCTTGGAAAGTCCTTTAGATATATGCCACAAAGAGCAGTCATTGATAGTGTACTTATGCAAAATGTGGTGGATATTGCAAGTGAAGATAAGCCATCTGATAGACCAATTTATTCTGGCTTAGATTTAATGGCTGCCTTTGGAAATGAAAGGGCAAGAGATATTTTAAATAAGGATTCTTACAATTCACATTGGGATAAATATAAAGAGAGAACTGAAGGAAATATTTTAACTGTGAATAAAATGGAAGATAAACAATGGCAAAAAAATATGTATCGTGGTTGGCTGTGGATGCTTGATGCTTACGACCAAAAATTTGGCGAGGGTTATCCAAGGTTTATGAGAAATGAAGCTTGGGAGAGAAAGAATTTAGTATCTGCTCTTGGTTCTTTTGCAGAATTAAAACACGACACAGTCCTTTATGGCAAGGCTGTTATTGCTGAAATGGGTGGCGGAGAAGATGAAGAAATTCCAAAATCCTATGTTGAACCTAATGTGGAGCTTTATGAAAAATTAAATTGGCTACTTGAGTTTACTAAAACAAATTTAAAAAGTCGAGAAATGTTAAGTGAAAATCTCGAAGATAAAATCAAGAGATTTCAAACTATGGTAGTAAAATTAAGAGATCTTTCTATAAAGGAACTTCAAGAGGAACCCTTTACAGAAGATGAAAATCAATATTTATTATACATTGGTGGAGAAATGGAAAGCATCATGGTGGATTTTGTAAAATCATCTGATGAAAACCAAATTTCTTCTTGGTATGAAATAGAAAATGCTACAGACAGAAGAATGCCAGTTGTAGTTGATTTAATGAGAATTGTAGATAATAATGTTGGACTTGTTGAGGGCGAAGTTTTTCACATAGGAACTGGAAAGCCAATGGAAATTTATGTTATTTATCCTCACGAAGGAAAACTTTACATGGGTAGAGGTGCGATTTTTTCATATTACGAATTTATAAATAAAGATCGACTAAAGGATGAAAAGTGGCAAGAGATGGTTTATAATGATGAAACAGATTTTCCTAATTGGTACAATGATCTTGTTACAGAAGAAAAAGAAATTCCGTGATTAATTACTATTGTGGTAGGGTCATTAGTAATATTTTAATTTAAAAATTAAAATTAGAATTTAACATATGTTATAATATTTTGAGGTGATAAAATGTTTTTAGAATTAGTTGAAAAGAGAAGAAGTATAAGAAAGTTTACTGACGAAGAGGTTTCTGAAGAAGATTTAAGAGAAATTTTAAATATTGCACTTCACGCTCCGACGGCAAAACATAGAAATCCAGTTAGATATATAATTATTAGAGATAAGAAAAGACTTGAAGAGCTTTCTCATTATAAAAAAAATGGTGCAGCCTTTTTAAGGGGTGCTAATGTTGCCATTGCTGTTTTAACAGATAGAGAAATTGCACCAAACACAAATCATCAGGATGCATCTATTGCTGCAACTTTTATTTTGCTTGCTGCAGCGGATTTAGATTTAGGAGCAACTTGGGCAAATGTTGTGGATGCAAAGCACGAAAGTGGAGTTACTGCACAAAAATTTTTGCATGAATTTTTTGACTTAGAGGATAAGTTTGATGTTGAGTGTGTAATTGGAATTGGTCATCCAGCAGAAGAAAAGTCAGAAAAAGTTCCCTTTGAATATGAGGAAGTTGTATTTGAGGATCTAAATGATAAAGTTAAATAATTTAGAAGAAACGGAAAAATTTGGAAAATTTTTGGGAGAAAATTTGAATCCAGGAGACATACTTTGCTTAAATGGTAATTTAGGAGCGGGAAAGACTACTCTTACAAAAAGTGTTGCTCTTGGACTTGGCATAGAGGATTATGTAACTAGCCCTACTTTTACAATAGTAAATGAATACTATGGAAGGATTAATCTATATCACATAGACACTTATAGACTTGATGATAAAGTAGATGTGGATTATCTTGGATTTGATGAATATTTTTATTCTGATGGAGTTACAATTGTTGAATGGGCTGAGAAAATTAAAGATGTCCTTCCAGAAGAATACATTGAGATAAATATTTCATCAAGGGAAGATAAAAGAGAGCTTGAAATTAACTTTATTGGCAGTAGGTTTAAAAAGCTGAAGGAGAAACTATATGAAAGTTTTGGGAATTGATACTTCCACAAAGACAACGGCCATTGGACTAATTGAAGATAATGAAGTACTTTGCGATTACAATTTAACAGGTAGAATTGCTCATTCAGAATCTGTTACAGATATGATTGAAGAAATTTTTAGAAAATTTGAATTTACCCTAGATGATATTGATTTAATTGCGGTGGGAATTGGCCCTGGATCCTTTACAGGACTTCGCATAGGAATAACTATTGCCAAGGTCATGGCCTTTGCCCTAGATAAAGATGTAATTGGCGTTTCTTCTCTTGTTGCAAATGGAATGTCTGATTATGGAATCGTTGCAACAATTGTGGATGCGAGACGAGGAAATGTCTATGGGTCAATAATAAGAAATGAAGAAGAACTAGAAGTGTTATTTGAAGATGAAATTCTTTCCTTTGAAAAATTTAAAGATGAATTAAATAAATACGATAAAATCACAGTTACAGGTCTTGACGGCAATAAATTTATTGAAAAAATAAAGAGAGGAAAGCTTTCAAAAAACAAAAACATGAGGGGAGCAAATATTGCAAAGCTTGGTTTACTTGATTACGAAAAAAATGGTCCAATGGACGCATTTAATTTAGTGCCCAATTATTTAAAAATTTCTCAGGCAGAAGCACAATATGAAAAAAATCACGAGAATAGCAAATAAAAAGGATGTAGATGCAATTTATGAAATCGAAGTAGAAAACTTTGAGTTTCCATGGTCAAAAAATTCCATAGAAAATGCAATTGTAAAAGATGATTTGCAGGATATCATAATTACTGAAGTAGATAGAAAAATCGCAGGTTATATTAGTTATATGATAGTATTTGACGAGATACACATTGCAAATGTAGCTGTAAAAAGTGAATTTCGTGGGCAAAAAATTTCTCTCGACCTCTTTGATTTTTTGACAAAGATGGCAGATGAAAAGAAACTAAAGATTACTTTAGAAGTTGAAGAAAAAAATAAAATTGCATTTAATTTATACAGAAAATATAATTTTAAAATCTTAGGAAAAAGAAATGACTATTATGGCATTGACAGAGATGCTTATATAATGTGGAGGGAGTGATGAGATGAAAATTTTGGCAGTAGAATCCTCATGTGATGAAACTTCAGTGGCCGTCGTGGAAGATGGCCGCAAAGTTTACTCTAATGTAATTGCATCCCAAATTGATACTCACAAAAAATTTGGCGGAGTTGTGCCTGAAATTGCATCAAGACAACATGTTGAAGCTATTAACACAGTTTTAAAGGAAGGTCTTGAGGAAGCAGGAGTAAAATTATCAGACATAGATATTATAGCAGCAACAAAGGGACCAGGACTTATTGGTGCACTTTTAGTTGGACTTAGTGCGGGAAAAGCTCTTGCACTTTCTACAGGTAAGCCCTTTGTCGGTGTGAATCATATAGTTGGCCACGTGTGTGCAAATTATATTTCCTTTAAAGAATTGGAGCCACCCTTTGTTGGATTAATAATCTCTGGTGGACACACTTATTTAATCGAAGTAAAGGATTATGTGGATTTCACACTTCATGGCAGAACTGTGGACGATGCAGTGGGAGAAGCCTTTGATAAGGTTGCAAGGTCTTTAGGGTTAGCTTATCCAGGGGGTCCAGTTATTGATTCTCTTGCAAAAAAGGGAAAGGAAACAATTGAATTTCCAAGGGTAATGATAAAGGAAGACAATTATAATTTCTCTTTTAGCGGGCTTAAAACTGCTGTTTTAAATTATTTAAATAGTGCAAAACTCCGAGGAGAAGAAATAGTTGTAGAAGATGTTTGTAAGTCCTTTCAAGAGGCAATAGTTGATGTTTTAATTGAAAAGTCCTTTAGACTTGCTAGAGAAACTAAAAGGGATAAAATTGTTCTTTGCGGAGGAGTTTCTGCAAATTCAAGAATTAGAGAAGCTTTTGAAGAAAGGGGCAAATCTGAAAATATAAAAATATTTTATCCAGATTTAAAACTTTGCACAGATAACGCAGCAATGATTGCCTCAGCTGCATATTACGAGTACATTGCAGGCAAAGTTGATGAAAACAATTTTGCAAATCCTAATTTAGGGTTAAAATAATTTTGATTGAGCATTTGCAAGTGGCATTATAAAAGTTTGCAATATAAAAGTGCATTTCTGCACTTTTATAGGTTATTAATAAATTTTAAAATTTCAATCTTAGAAAGGTCCTTTTCAAAAACTTCTAAGTGGTCAATGCCCATTATGTCGTGGGCATTTTTTATGCCCTGTTGCACTAATTTTTCTATTGAATAAAGTTCTCCAAAGTCAGAATTTTTTGAAGAAATGAAAAACAAATTACAAATTTTATTTACATTTCTATTATAACTTTCACCAGGAATTTTTTTGTAGTTTTCAAAAACTGAAATACTTACATTTTTAAGATTAAATCTAAGATCTGCATATTTTTCTTCCAAATTAAACAACTTAATAAGCTCAAAGAAAAAGTCCTCGCCATTTAATGCATTAAAGACATTTCCAACAAAAATAGAATTTTTATTGGGATTTAAAATTTTTAAAATTACTCTATTTTCAATTATTTTTGTAGAAAGGCCAGACTTTACTTTGAAAATAAAGAAGTTGCTATCTTGTAAATTTTTTCTTAATTTATTTATAAAGGAATCATCAGAAAATTCTAAGTTTACATAGAGAATTGATGAGTCAGTAATCTTGCCCTCGATTTCTTTATAAATATTTTGATAAGAATAATTATCCTTTGAAAAGTAAGTATTTAAAATCCTCTCAGGAATATTGGTAGTGTTTCCAAGAGCTAAATTTGACAGATATGTTGGCGATTCAATGGAAATAATGTCTTTTAAATCAGTATAAACCTCATCTACTTGTTCATTTTTTTCAAAAGTAAGCTTGTTTACATAATTATCAGTTGAACTAAAGTCTATAAATTTATAATCATCATAAAAATTAACGCCAAGTTTTTTTAAATAATCCTTAATAATTTTGTGAATTTTATCTGAATCTAGGTCAAAATAATTTGCTGAACCAATGTAATCAATTAGAGCTTCCTTTAATTCAGAGACTGGAGAAGTTTCCTTTAAGTTGTAGATGCTTGCTAAATAATAAAACAAATTTGAATCTAAAAAGTCAGAGAACAAAAAGTACTTTTCAATGGAACTTTTATCGTCAAAGTCAATGGGCGATAGGAGCAGTTTATATAATTTTTTTTTGCTATTTTCGTCTACATTATTTACATTAGAAAATTGATTTAAAGATAAATCTAAAATAATTGGTTTTTCCTTTTTTGCCATTTTTTCTAAAACATTATTTACTTCATCTTCATCTAAAATATTTTCTAGCATTTCTAAAGTATTTTTGAAATTAAATTTTGAAAACCTATTGTCAAAGGTTTCATAATTGTTTTCGCCCTCATTTATTTTTATAAATTCATTAAAGTGTTTTGTGTAAATATTTATATTAAGTGGATTTAAATTTGCATGATTAATAAGACCATAGGCAAGGGCTAAATTGCCAAAACCATCGCCAAGTAAGTAAGCTTTTGAGTTTTCGTCACGATTTGGCATGAGAATTTTCACTTCATCATCAGAGACTTTTTTTGCAGCAAAAATAGCAGCAGAAATTGTTGCAGCTGCAATAGCTAGTTTTTTAATGTCATCTTTTTTTGACATGATCTCACCTCAGTTTAAGTTTACCCAATTTTTACAATCATTAATTTATTAATTCTAATTTGTTAAATTCTTTTATTACAAGTATAATAACAAAGGAGGGATTAATTTGAAAAATTATAAATTAATTGAAGAAAAATATATAGACGAAGTTGCATCAAATTGCAAAGTCTATTCTCATATAAAAACGGGAGCAAAAGTACTTACTCTTGAAAATAATGACGATAACAAAGCCTTTGGAATTGGGTTTAGGACGCCACCTGAAAGGGGAAATGGAGTATGTCATATAGTTGAGCATTGCGTACTTTCTGGATCAAGAAAATTTAAAACTAAAGAACCCTTTATGGATTTAATCAAGTCATCGCTACAAACTTTTTTAAATGCCATGACTTTTCCAGACAAAACAATTTATCCTGTATCAAGTAGAAACAAAAAAGATTTTTATAATTTAATGGATGTCTATTTAGATGCGGTTTTTTATCCAAGTATATACGAGGAAGAAAAAATATTTCTTCAAGAAGGTTGGCATTACGATTTAAAAAGCAAGGATGATGAACTAAAATACAATGGAGTTGTATACAACGAGATGAAGGGAGTTTATTCTTCTTCAGAAAACATTGTATCTGACGCCATGGTTTTTGCTCTTCACGAAAACTCAAGCTATGGTGTAGATTCAGGCGGAGACCCAAAACTTATCCCTACACTGAGCTATGAAGAATTTAAAAACTATCATAAAAAATATTATCACCCATCAAATTCTTACATTTATCTCTACGGAAATCAAGATATGGAAGAAGCTCTAAATTTTATTGATAAAAATTATTTAGCTGATTTTGATAAAGAAGAGATCAATTCAAAAATTATTTTAAATGATGAATTGAAAAAAACTAAGGATGTAGAAATAACATTTTCTGCGTCTAAGGAGGAAATGAAGGAGAAAATTGATTATCTTTCAAAGGGTTGGACTATTGGCTATGCAGATTCAAAATTAGATGTATTTATGCGTGATTTTTTAGCGGAACTTTTAATAGATGCCCAAGCTGCACCAATTAAAAAGGCGATTTTTGAAGCAGGGCTTGCTGAAGATGTCTACTCTGAAACTTCATCTTCCTTTCCTCTTGATTTATCAATAGTCTTGAAAAATACAGATGCAGATAGAAAAGATGAATTTTTAAAAATTTTAAAAAATACGTTAGAAAATTTAGTGGAAAAGGGAATCGATAGAGATCTTTTGGAAGCAACCTTAAATAAATTTGAATTTATTTTTAGAGAAGGTGGTGGCACGCAAAAGGCTATAATATACTATATTAGAGCTCTTAATTCTTGGTTATACGATCAATCTCCACTTGATGCTCTATATTATAATGATGTATTAAATGAAGTAAAAGAAAAATTAAGTGATAATTTTGTAGAAAATTATATAAAAGAAAAATTATTAGACAATGTTTATTCTGTAAATTTAGTTGCAAGACCTGAATTAAATAAAAATGACAGAGAGGAAAAAGAATTAAGGGAAGATCTTCAAACAATAAAGGAAAAAATGTCTAATGAAGAAATAGAAGAAATTATAAAAAAGAGCATTGAACTTGAAAAATATCAAAGCGAAGAGGACTCACTTGAAGCTAAAAAAACTATTCCATCTCTTGAACTTTCTGATATTGATGAGAAAGTTACAGATTATAAGCCTGAAGAAGATAAAATTGGAGATGTAATTTATCTAAAATCAAATCAAGAGACAAATGGGATAGTTTACACTACAATTTCACATGATATTTCCTTTATAAAAAGGGAAGAAATTGAAACAATGTCTATTCTTCTTTCAATAATTGGACTTATCGATACTAAAAATTATTCTTACGAAGAATTAAACAATGAAATTTATAAGGCAACTGGCGGCATAACCTTTAATCCAACAGTTTATGTTGATTCAAAAGACAAGGAAAAATATTATCTTAGAATGAATGTTAAGATGAAATCCACAGCAGAAAATGTAAAAAGAGGACTAGAAATTGTAGATGAGATTATTTATAATTCCGTGCTTAATTCAAAAAAGAGAATTAAAGAACTTTTAAATATTTTGAAATCAAGAATTGAATCAACGATGTTGCAAAATGGACATCAATTTATAATTTCAATTTTAAAATCCTATTACTCAAAAGTAGCAGAGATTCAATCTCATATTGGTGGATTAGATTATTATAATTTCATGAGAGATTTAGCGGAAAATTTTGAAGATAGATGGGAAAAATTTGAAAAAGATTCAGAAGAAGTTTATAAAAAATTATTTGCAAGAGATAATTTAATAATTTCAACTGTAGGAAATATTTCTGACTTAAATAAAATTAAAGATGATTTAAAAGTTTATATAGACAAATTAAAAGTAGAAAATATAAAAATTAGCGACTATGACTTTAAATGTGAAAATAAAAATGAGGGACTTTACACAACTTCAAATGTTATTTACGCATCAAAGGGTTACGACCTTGAAAAGCTTGGATTAAAATATTCAGGTGATCTTACAGTTCTTGCAAATATTTTAAATTCATCCTATCTTCACAACGAAATTAGGGCAAAGGGTGGAGCCTATGGTGCAGGGATTACCATTGGCAGAAATTGTGAAATGGCAACTTATTCTTACAGAGATCCAAACTTAAGTAATACAGTGAAGGTTTACAATGAAATTGGAAATTTTATTGAAAACTTAAAAATGTCCGATGAAGATTTAAAAGATTTTATAATTGGTTCAATGAACGCCTTCGACCCACTTCTTTCACCAGAACAAATTGGAGATATAAATTTATCAAGGTTTATAACTAGACTTACAATAGAAGATTTGGAAAAATCTAAAAGGGAAGCTTTGGAAACAAATATTGAAAAATTAAATTCCTATGGAAAAGTATTTGATGACGCTATGAAAAAAAATTATATAGCAGTTTTTGGCAGTGAAAGTATAATTAGAGATAGTGCAGATCTATTTAAGGAAATTAAGTCCATTAAATAGTTGGAGGTTTTATGATAAATTATCATGAAATATTAATAAAAATTGAAAAGTTAATGAAGGATGCTTCAAAAAATTTCTTTGAACTTGACCCCAAGAATAATTTTAAGATGAAGGGTAGAAATGATTATGTGACTGAAGTTGATTTTAAAGTACAAGAATTTTTGGAGAAAAATCTTTTAAAATTAATAAAAAATTCAAACCTCTTGGCAGAGGAAAGGGACAAATCAAAATCTGAAATAAAAGAATATACTTGGGTTTTAGACCCTGTTGATGGAACAACTAATTTAGTTCACGGTTTTGATCATTCTGTAATAAGTCTTGCACTTTTAGAAAATTCACAAATTGTAATTGGAGCAATTTACGATCCTTTTAGAGATGAGTTTTTTTCTGCAATAAAGGGTGAAGGTGCGAAATTAAATGGAAGTAAAATAAAAACTTCTGATTGTAAAAATTTTTCTGAAGCGTTAATTGGCTCTGGAACTGGCGGAGGAAGAGTTGACCGTGCCGATGAAACTTTTGAGATGATAAGATTTATTTACAACAATACAAAGGGCATTAGACATATAGGAGCTGCTGCACTTGAAATGTGTTATACATCCTGTGGAAGGTATGATGCCTTTATAGATGACGGATTAAATCTTTGGGATTATGCCGCAGGAACTTTAATAGTAAGAGAAGCCGGTGGCTTAGTCATAAATATGCACGGCGAAGAAGTCGGTTGTGAAAGGTTTGGCGGCATAATTTGCGGAAATAAAAATATTGTAGAGGAATTAAGAAGATTTGTGTATTGATTAAAATACACTATAAAGCTTTTATTTATTATGAACACGGTGTGATGCCGTGTTTTTTCTTTAACTTTTTAATTTGTAGAAAAGTGGTTATAATTAAATTAGAGAATATTACATAGTATAAAAAAATATTTTACGAGAAATTTACAAATAAAGTTTAAAATTAAAAAGAGGAGATTTATGAGGCACGCAATAGTAGACATAGGATCAAACACAATTAGACTAATTATCTTTGATGTAGAAGGAAATGTTAAAAATTTTAAAAAAGTATTAAATAAAAAATATACAGCTGGGCTTATTACTTATGTTCACGATGGAGAGCTTTCTGGAAAGGGAATAAAAAAGCTTACAAAGACTCTTTACAGTATAAAAAATATTGTAAAGGAACTAAATGTCGACACTTTTTCACCCTTTGCAACAGCATCTCTTAGAAATTTAGATAACACCGAAGAGGTGCTTGAAAAAGTTAAAAGAGATCTAGATATCCATATAGATGTTTTAAAACAAGTTGACGAAGCCTTTCTTGGCAATGTTGGCATAAGAAGTGAAATTGAAGCAGATAGAGGAATTACAATAGATATTGGAGGTGCCAGTACAGAAATTGTTTATTTTGAAAAAAATGGGCCCAAGGAATTTATCAACTTAAGTACGGGATCTCTTCTTCTATTTAGAGAAAATGTATCAAGAGTTTTGCCAAAGAAAAGTGAAATTCGTGCCATTGAAAAATCCGTTATTCGTGAGATTAATTCTTCACATTTTTCAACTAAGGCAGTTAGATTAATTGGAATTGGAGGAACCATAAGAACAGCGGGAAAAGTTATTGCAGATTTATGGTCTAAGGATGAAGATCATTTCACTATTAAAGATATTTACAAACTTGTAGATCTCATTAAAGATGGAGAAACTGATACCATTAGGTCAATTATTAGGATCAACCCTGCGAGAATTCACACACTAATTCCCGGAATAATTATTTTAAAAACTGTAATGGAAAAACTAGAAATCAATGAGATAGAAGTTTCTGACAATGGTCTCAGAGAAGGGTATTTAATTTATAAAGTATTGGAAGGTAATAATGAAATCTTATTTTCAAAATAGAGAGCTGTCATGGCTTAGATTTAACGAAAGAGTGCTATTGGAAGCAACTGAAGATAGTGTACCAGATCTTGAAAAATTAAAGTTTGTAAGTATTTTTGCTTCAAATTTAGATGAATTTTTTATGGTAAGAGTTGGCTCTCTTCACGATCTTTCTGCACTCAAAAAAGAAGTCAAGGATAATAAAACGGGCATGAGTGCAGGCGAACAAATTAATGCAATTTTAAAAACTTTGCCAGCGATGTATAGAGAACGGGACGAAATCTTTAAAAAGGTTAGTGAAAATTTAGAAAAATCAAATATAAGAGAGCTAAAATACAGCGATTTAAATTTAGAACAAAAAACTTTTGTGGAAGATTTTTATATTAAGAGAATTGACCAATTGGTTTCTCCTCAAATTGTCGATATTAATCATCCCTTTCCCTTTTTAGAAAATACAAAATTATATGCCTTTGCCAGTCTTGAAAAGGGCAAGGAAAAAGTATTTGGAATAGTTCCCATTAGAAATACTTATCCCAAATATTTAATTCTTCCTGGAGAAAATTTTGAATACATTTTAATAGAAGAAATTATTTTAAATCAAATCAATCAAATTTTTAAAGAATATAAAATATTATCAAAAAATATTATTAAAGTTACTAGAAATACAGATTTTGTTGACGACAGAGACACTTGGGAAGAGTTTGACGATTATAGGGAATACATGAAGAGCATACTTAAAAAGAGAAAGAGATTAAATGTTGTAAGGCTCGAGTCTAAAGGTAAACTTTCTAAACAATCTCTTAATTTTTTACTTGAAAAAATTGAATTGACAGAGGCAGCATATTTTCCAATAGAATCACCTCTTAATATGAAATATGTATTTGATTTAATTAAGGATATTCCAAAGGCAATTAAAAGCAAACTTTTATATAAAGATTTAATTCAATATAATCCAGCAGACTTTAGCAAAAGCATTATAGACGATGTAAGATATAAGGATAGAATTTTATCCTATCCTTACGAAAGCATGGATACTTTTCTAAATCTTTTAAAGGAAGCAGCAAATGATCCAGATTGTAAATCTATAAAAATTACAATTTACAGACTTGCAAAAAATTCAAAGGTAGTAAGATACTTGACTGAAGCTGCACAAAATGGAAAAGAAGTTACAGTTTTCGTAGAATTAAAGGCTAGGTTTGACGAAGAATCAAATATAAATTATGCAAATATTCTCTATGAAGAAGGTTGCAACATTATCTATGGATTTAATAAATACAAAATGCACTCTAAAATTTGCTTAATAACTTTTAGAAATCCAAAAACAGAGAACTTAAATTATATTACTCAAATTGGAACAGGAAATTATAACGAATCAACTGCAAAACAATATACGGACTTTTCACTTATGACTGCCAATTCAGAAATAGGACTTGATGCAACAGACTTTTTCAAAAATATGTCTATTGGAAATTTAGATGGCAAATATATGCATTTGTTGCAATCTCCAACTACACTAAAGACTGGGTTAATGCACCATGTGGAAAGAGAAATTGCAAAGGGTGAAGAGGGATATATTCTATGTAAATTTAATTCTCTAACTGATAAGGATTTTATTGAAAAATTTATTGAAGCCTCACAAAGGGGAGTTAAAGTTGATTTAATAATTAGAGGAATTTCTTGTTTACTACCTGGAATAAAAAACCAAAGTGAAAACATTAGAATTCGATCTATTGTAGGAAGATTTTTGGAACATCCAAGAGTATATGTTTTCGGCAAAGAAGATTCAGTGATGTATATTTCATCTGCAGATTTAATGACAAGGAATACTGAAAATAGAGTTGAAATAGCTACGCCGATTTTAGATTCTGAAATAAAGGAAAGAATTTTAAAATATTTGGAAGTTCAAATGAAGGATAATGTCGGTGCAAGGCTTATGAATAGCAGTGGAGAATATGAAAAAATAGAAGATTGTGGCGAAAAATTTTCTTCTCAAAGATATTTTGTAAAGGAAGGAGAAGAAAAGAATTTTTCTGCAAGAAGTAAAATAGATGAAGTCGTGGCAAGAAAGGAAAAAATCCAAGAAAAAGAAAGTGTTAAAAAAGAATCCTTCTTGGGAAAACTTTTTAGTTTCTTTAAAAAATAAAAAATTAAATTTAGTCTTACTCCTAGATTTTCTAGGAGTATTATTTTTACACATAAATGCAATATTAATAAGACACTTATAATAGAAAAGAAGAGAATTTCCTAATTAGAGTAATTGAATATATTTTATAGAAAATAGTTAAGATAAATTAGTGACAGCATATAGTTTATTAAAATATTTTTACTATATATTTACAAAAAGTTTTTATCTAATATACAATTTTTCACTATTATTAAGACAATCCTATTTGTTATATCCATGGGTGCGATGTCTTTGACAAGTTTAGAAAAACTATTGACAATTAAATTTTAAATTGTTAAAATCTAATTGTATGAGAGCTCATATTTTGAGTGAAAGTGTACCTAGGGATCCGGGCTTTGCCAAGGACCGAGCGGTACGGATGCTTTTTAAAAGTATCACACCTTAGGGAAAAAAGCCCAGAGGGGTAGGTTTTACGAAATCTGCCTCTTTGGGCTTTATTTTATTTTACTGGAGGAATTATGAAGACTATTTACCAAGGAAAAACTAAGAATGTTTTAGAAGAAAATGGAAGATGTTATCTACAATTTAAGGATGATATGACAGGAACTGACGGAGTTTTTGATACTGGTGGAAACCAAGTAGCTGGTAGTATTGAAGGTGCAGGAAAAGAGTGTTTAAAAGTTACAAAATACTTCTTTGAAAAAATCAACGAAGCTGGAATCGACACTCACTACATTTCTGCAGATGTTGATAATAATTTAATGGAAGTAAAAAGAGCAAAAGTTTTTGGCAAAGGCCTTGAAGTTATTACAAGATTTAAAGCTGTAGGTTCTTTCTACAAAAGATATGGTCTTTATATTGAAGAAGGGGCTGACCTTCCTGAATATACTGAATTTACTTTAAAGGATGATGGAAGAGATGATCCTCTAATTACAAAAGATGGGCTTGCTATTTTAGGTATTTTAACAGCTGAAGAATATGATAAAATTGTAGAAATGAATAAAAAGATTGCTAATGTTGTTAAAGATATTTTAGCTGAATGTGGACTTGATCTTTACGATATTAAATTTGAATATGGTAAACTTGAAGGTTCAAATGAAATTGTATTAATCGACGAAGTTAGTGGTGGAAACATGAGAGCTTATAAAGACGGTGAATATGTAAAACCACTTGATGTTTCAAAATATTTAAATATTTAAGGGATAAAATGAGAGTATCAATTATAATGGGTTCAATTTCTGACAGAGAAATTGCAGATAAAATAGTTGCAAAATTAATGGAATTTGGAATTGAGTATGACGCCAAAGTAATTTCTGCTCACAGAGCCTTGAATCAATTGCAAAATTATGTAAAAAATGCTGAAGATGAAAGTCAAGTTTTCATATCAATTGCGGGAAAGGCTGCTCACCTTGGCGGTGTTATAGCAGCTCTTACTACAAGACCTGTTATTGGAGTTCCAGTTAAGAGTTCAACTCTTGATGGACTTGACGCACTTCTTTCCACTGTTCAAATGCCAAGTGGCGTGCCTGTTGCAACTGTTGCAATAAATGGTGGAGAAAATGCTGCAATTTTAGCAGCAGAAATTTTAGCTATTTCTGATGATAATTTAAAGGAAAAATTAAAGAAATTTAGAGCAGATATGTCAAAAAAAATTGCAAACACCGATTATGTTTATGAAGGATAAAAGGAGCGGAGATGGCAATTAATTACAAAGACGCAGGCGTAGATGTTGATGCCGGTCAAAGAGAAGTTGAATTAATTAAAAGTATTGTTGCAAAAACTCAATCAAAGGATGTTTTATCATCTATTGGTGGTTTTTCAGGTCTTTTCAATTTAGATTTAAGTGAAATTAAACATCCTGTTTTAGTAAGTGGAACTGATGGAGTTGGTACAAAGGTAATTTTGGCACATATGCTAAATAAACATGATACTATTGGCATCGACTGTGTTGCCATGTGTGTAAATGATATATTGTGTCAAGGTGCAAAGCCTCTTTTCTTCTTGGATTACATTGCTACAGGAAAATTAATACCTGAAAAAATGGAAGAAATTGTAAAGGGAGTTGCTGAAGGTTGCATAAAAGCTCAAGCATCTCTTATTGGTGGAGAAACTGCAGAAATGCCAGGAGTTTATCAAGAAGATCAATATGACCTTGCTGGATTTTGTGTAGGAGTTGTCGATAGAGATAAAATTATCGACGGTTCCAGCATTAAAGAAGGAGATATTGTATTTGGACTTGCATCTAATGGAGTTCACTCAAATGGTTATTCTTTAGTGAGAAAAATTATTTTTGACCACTGCAATTTTGACTTAAATGAAAAATTCGATGAACTTGAATGTACTCTTGGGGAAGAACTTTTAAAACCAACTAGAATTTATGTAAAAGAAGTTTTAGAGCTATTAAAAACTGTTAATATTAAGGGAATGAGCCATATTACTGGCGGCGGTTTTTATGAAAACATACCAAGAATGATACCAGATGGGCTTTGTGCCAAAGTGGATGCATCTGTTATTGAAACACCAGAAATTTTTAAACTTCTAAAAAAGTGGGCAGATATTAATGACAAAGATATGTACTCTACTTTCAATATGGGAGTTGGACTTACTATTGTTGTTTCAGAAGATGATAGAGAAAGAGTTGTTGATTTTTTTAAAAACAGCGACTTAAAACTTTATGAACTTGGAAAAATTATTTCTGGAGAAGATAGAATTGAACTTAGTTTCTAAAAATATTGCAGTTTTAATTTCAGGTGGTGGCACAAATCTTCAAGCCATTATTGACAATACAAAAAATGATTATATCAACGGAAAGGTTAAAATTGTCATTTCTAATAAAGAAAATGCTTATGGTCTTGTTAGGGCAAAAAATGCTGGCATTAAGGGCGTTGTCATCAAAGATGACGAAAAACTTATAAGCACTTTATCTGAAAATAAAATAGATTTAATTGTTCTTGCAGGGTATTTAAAAATCTTGCCAGAAAAAATCACAAAAATTTATGAAAATAAAATAATAAACATCCACCCATCACTAATTCCTGCCTTTTGTGGCAGGGGTTATTATGGGTTAAAAGTTCATGAGGCTGTCATAAAAAAAGGTGTTAAATACACTGGTGCAACTACTCATTTTGTAAATGAATGTGCAGATGATGGCCCAATTATCATGCAAAAAATTACTGAAGTAGGAGATGAAACACCAGAAGAACTTCAAGCAAAAGTTTTAAAGATTGAACATGAAATTTTGCCAAAGTCAGTAAAGTATTTTTGCGAAGATAAATTAAAAGTCGTTAATGGAAAAGTTGTAATCGGAGGTTAGTATGAGGGCACTTATTTCAGTTTTTAACAAAGAGGGAATTGTTGAATTTGCGAGAAAACTTGCAGATAGAAATTGGGAAATCATTTCTACAGGTGGAACTTTTAAAAAATTAAAGGAAGTAGGAATTGATGTAATATCTGTGGATAGCGTAACAGGTTTTCCAGAAATTTTAGACGGTAGAGTAAAAACTTTAAATCCAAAAATACACGGTGGCATTCTAGCTAGACGTGACATAAATGAACACATGGAAACTTTAAAAAATGAAGGAATTGAAACAATCGATATGGTTGTAAATAATTTATATCCCTTTGAAGAGAAGTTACTTGAAAAAGCTAATCATGATACTATGATTGAAAACATCGATATTGGTGGTCCATCTATGATTAGAGCTGCGGCAAAAAATTATAGAGATGTTTTTATTGTAACTGATCCAAGTGATTATGAAGAAGTACTTAATAATTTAGATGGAGATAATTTAGAATTTAAAGAGTATCTTGCCAAAAAAGCCTTTAGCTACACTGCACATTATGATACCATTATTTCTAATTATTTCTTGAAGAGACTACCTGAAGAATTTCCAAAGTATTTAAACAAGAGTTATGAACTTTCTGAAGAGTTAAGATATGGAGAAAACCCTCATCAAAAGGCTGCTTTCTACGAAAACAGCTATACTCCAGATAGAATTTCTTATAATGTTCTTCATGGAAAACAAATTTCTTACAATAACCTAAACGATATGTATTCTGCAATTAATGCAGTTGTAAATTTTGAAAAACCAGCAGCTGTTGCTATTAAACACACTGATCCATGTGGAATTGGTACAGGCGAAACTCTTGAAGAAGCTTTTATAAAGGCTTATGAATGTGACGATGAATCAATTTTCGGGGGAATAATCGCACTTAATAGAGAGGTAGACGAAAAAACTGCCAATCATTTATCAAAAATATTCCTTGAGATTGTTGTTGCACCTAGTTTTTCTAAAGAAGCCTTTGAAATTCTAACTGAAAAGAAAAATATTAGACTTATTGAAGTGCCAGAGTTTGAAAGACTATATGAAGGTGGAAAGAGATTTAAACAAGTTTTAAATGGTATTATAATTCAAGATTCTGACGATATAGTTTGGGATGAAGAAAAACTTTCCTTTGTATCAGATAGAAAGCCAAATGAAAAAGAATTAGAAGAGTTGAAATTTGCCTTCACTTGTTGCAAAGCAACTTTCTCAAATTCAGTTGTAATTGCAAAGGATGGCGGCACTCTTGCACTAGGTCAAGGTGAAACGAAGAGGTCTTGGGCAGTTGAAGAGGCAATTGACAGAGCGGGAGAAAAAGCAAAGGGAGCTGTTCTTGCTTCTGACGGATTTTTCTTTAGAGATACAATTGAACTTTTAGATAAGGCTGGCATTGATGTAATAGTACAACCAGGTGGATCTGTAAAGGATCAAGAAGTAATTGATTATGCAAATGAAAATGGTATTTGTCTTGTCTTTACAAATATAAGGCATTTCAGACACTAGGAGGACGAATGAAAGTACTTGTAATTGGAAATGGTGGCAGAGAACACGCACTTGCATGGAAATTAAAAAAAAGTAAAAGCGTTGATGAAATTTACATGGCAAGGGGAAATGGAGGCACAGAAAATTTTGCAAAAAACATTGACATTGACCCCAAGGATATTAATGAACTTCTAGAATTTGCAGAAAATAAAAAAATTGATTTAACCGTAGTTGGACCAGAAGATCCACTTTGCATGGGGATTGTAGATGCCTTTAATGAAAAGGGTCTTAAAATTTTCGGACCAAATAAAGAATGTGCAAGATTTGAAAAATCCAAAGAATTTACAAAGAAGTTTTTGGAAAAATATTCTATTCCAACAGCAAAATATAAAAGCTTTAAAAATTATGAAGACGCAATTAATGGGCTTATTGAATTTAATTACCCATTAGTTGTAAAAGCTGATGGGCTTTGTCTAGGAAAGGGCGTAATGATTTGTCATGAAGAATCTGAAGCAGAGGATGCCCTTAAAAAGATCTTCAAAGATAAAATTTTTGGAGATGAAGGAAGTACAGTTGTAATAGAAGAGTTTTTAACAGGAGAAGAAGCATCTGTACTTTGTTTAGTTTCAAATAATAAATTATTCCCACTAGAAAGAGCAAAGGATCACAAGCAAATTTATGATAACAACAAAGGACCAAACACTGGAGGAGTTGGTACTTATTCTCCAGTTTCGGTAAGTCCAGAACTAGAAAAAAATCTTGAAAAAATTTACAGAAAAATTGAAGATGGTCTTGAGTCAGAAAAATTAAATTACTCTGGAATTTTATTTATAGGCTTTATGATTGAAGATGATAGACCAAAGGTTTTGGAATTTAATGTTCGATTTGGAGATCCTGAGACAGAAGTTTTAATGCCAAGACTTGACTCAGATCTATTTGAAATTCTAAATAAAACAATTGATGGAAAATTAAAAAAGGAAGACATCAAATGGAAAGAAGAAACTTGTTTAACAGTCATATTGTGTTCAGGAGGCTATCCTGGTTCCTATGAAAAAGACAAAGAAATTTGTGGACTTGATAAGGTGGACGAAGATATAATGGTTTTCCACAATGGGACTAAAAAGACTGATTCACTTTACACAAATGGAGGAAGAGTACTATCTGTTACAGCTCTTGGAAAAGATTTAAAAGAAGCTCGTGAAAAAGCCTATGCAAATGCCCATAGAATAAACTTTGATGGTATTTATTTTAGAAAAGATATTGGAATAAAATAAATATCTATTTAAAAAATAGTATTAAATCTTAAGAAGAGGTGAGTTAAAAATCTCATCTCTTTTTATTTGCAGAAATTTAATTTTGTATTAAACTATAAGAGGTGATTAAATTGAAAATAAAGACCTATGAAAACTTGCACGAAACCTTTTTAGTTTTAGTTTTTATAACATTAGCAGGTGGTTTTCAAGACGCCTATTCCTATTTAATGAGGGGAAAAGTCTTTGCAAATGCACAAACAGGCAATATTGTACTTCTATTTAAAAATATTGTTGAATTAAATTTTAAAGAATCAATTTCTTATTTAATACCAATTAGTGCCTTTACCTTTGGAATATATGTTGCAGTAATATTTGAAGATGCAATTGAAAAGAAAAGGCTCCACTGGCGCCAGTACATAGTTGTAATTGAAATAATTATTATGATTATTGTTTCAATTGTTCCTGAAAATTTAAATAATCTTGCAAATGCCCTTCTATCTTTTTCCTGTGCAATGCAAGTTTATGCTTTTAAAAAAATTTATGGGCTTAATTTTGCAACAACTATGTGTATAGGAAATCTTAGGAGTGCAACGGAAAATCTGTCTAAGTATCACATAACAAAGGACAGAAAATATTTAGAAAATTCTAAAAAATATTACATGGTGATTTTTATCTTTGGAATAGGTGCAGCTTTGGGAAATATTGTATCTGATTACTTTGGCTTAAAGTCAATAATTGTTGCAGCAATATGCCTAACTATTTCTTTTATAATTTTATTTTTTGAAGATAGAGGTTAGTAATTATGTATATTTAAAGTGTTTGAAATTAATATAAGAAGATTAACCACAATAGAATTGCAAGATTTATAATAAACTAAATTAGCAAAATATAATATAAGTGAAATTTTGTGATTAGACATTGCTAAATATACCATTAAGCTTCATTAAATTTTTAATAAGTTTTTCCGCTGATATTTTTGCTAGATCTTTTTTAGATTAATAGTATTTTAGTAATCCATTTAAGTTTTCATTAATACTTTTCTATAAAACCAAGTAGTAATTATAAATTATATCCTATTTTTAAAAGTCTTTGTAACAAGCAAATTTTTTAATTTCTTTAGTTCTATTTTTAATTGAATTTCTAATATTAAATTTTCTATTGTTTCTTTTATTTTCTTAACTTAACTTTTTATAAATTTATAAGTATAAATTCTAGAATTCTAGAATAAAGGAAATTATACGCTCTTTTAAAACAAAGACTTTCATTTTATATATTATTACTAGAATATATAAAATATGCGCGTTAGCTTTAATTATTTGAATTGCAATATAAAATATCTTGTAAATTTGATTTTTATATTGATATGTTTTATTTATTAGTATATCATATTACATAATTAAAGCTATTTATTTTAATTAAACAAATTAGGAGTTGATAAAATTGCTGAATGTGAAAAGCCATAAAATGGCGGCTTATGAAGAAATAAAAGAGAAGATAATAAGTGGTGAATTTGAACCTGGTAAATCCTTAAATGAGAGAACCTTGTCAGAAGAATTTGGAATAAGTAGAACGCCTGTAAGAGAGGCATTAATGAAACTTTCTTATGAGGGATGGATAATAAATGAGCCATATAAACCAAATGTTGTTAGAAATTTTGATTTAAAAACTATTATGGAAGCGCAAAAAGTTAGAGCATCATTGGAATTGTTAGCTATTGACGAATCCTTTAACAATATAAATAATGCAGATATTGAAGAATTGAAACTAATAACAAGAGATACAAAATATGCAAAAACTCATAATGAATTTATTTATGCAGACAGAAGATTTCATGAATATATTTATAATAAAAGTAATAACGAGATATTAAAAGATATGATGAAGACTTTAAATGATATAATAAGATATTTTGGATTAGTTTCTATTGATAATCCTGGAAGAACAAATGAAACTGTTGAAGAACATAATAAAATAATAGATTCTTTAAAAAACAAAAAAAGAGAAGAAGCTATTTTTGCGATGAGGTATCATATGGATCAAACAGAAAAGTCAATAATTAGAAGATTTCAAAGGAAAAGCAATAAAAAATAAAATAAAAAAGATTTAGAACTCAGTATTAAGTTTTGATGCTGAGTTTTTTATTTTAAAAATATTTAATTAATCGGATAAAATACTGTTGACAAATGTTTTCT
This sequence comes from Peptoniphilus grossensis, assembly GCF_001940285.1. Taxonomy (NCBI): domain Bacteria; kingdom Bacillati; phylum Bacillota; class Tissierellia; order Tissierellales; family Peptoniphilaceae; genus Peptoniphilus; species Peptoniphilus grossensis. The sequence continues at coordinate 388,560 of NZ_MJIH01000001.1, read as the reverse complement.
TTATTGGTAATCTTAGTATACGGTATACCAAATACAAATGAGGAGGCGTTTATGAAGGTCAGTTTAGTTCAATGTGAGCTTAAAATGGGCAAAGTATATGAAAATTTTAAAAGTGTTGAGAATAAAATTAGAGAAGCAATGTTTTCTAATCCAGATGTTATAGTTTTACCAGAAATGTGGAATACTTCATTTATTCCAGCAAATGTCATGGAAATAAGTGACAATGAAGGTATAGAAGCAAGAAAGATTTTATCAAAATTATCGAAAGAACTTAATGTAAATATTGTTGGCGGTTCAGTTTCTAATAAAGCAAATAATAAATTATATAATACTTCTTATATTTTCGACAGAAATGGAAAAGAAATAGCTAAATATAATAAAGTTCATTTGTTTTCACCATCAGGAGAAGATAAATTATTTGAAAAGGGGGACAAATTAGTAACTTTTGAGTTAGACGGTGTAAAGTGTGGAATGGTAATTTGTTATGATATTAGGTTTTTAGAATGGATAAGGAAATACGCTCTAGAGAATATTCAAGTGCTGTTTAATTCAGCTGCTTGGCCGACAAAAAGAATTATGCATTGGGATGTCTTAAATAGGGCAAGAGCTATTGAAAATCAAATGTTTATTGTTTGCGTAAACAGTGTAGGAGATTTTGGCGGACATAGTGCGATAATTGATCCTTGGGGAGAATACATTATTAAACCATATGAATCAAATGAAATTAAATCTGGAGAATTAGATTTTGATATTATAAAGGAAATTAGAGAAAGTATAAATGTTTTTAGGGATAGGCGTCCAGAGTTATATTAATAGGGTGATTTAGTTGAAAAACTTAAAATTTATTTTAAATGATAAAACTATAGACTTTAATTTTGACAAAGTTTATGTAATCGGATATGCAGGAAGAAACATGGAAAAAACTCAAGAACATATTGATGAGTTGGAAAGAGAATTAGGTGTTAAGCCTCCAAAAAGGATTCCTACAATTTTTGAAGTATCTAAGGAAATAGTTACTCAAGACACTGAACTTAAGTTCGTCGGTGAACAAACTTCGGGAGAAGTAGAATATATTATTTTAATAAAAAATGGGAGAATATATATAACTGTTGGCTCAGATCATACTGATAGAGGATTAGAAAGTGTAAGTATTTTTAAATCTAAACAAGTATGTTTAAAACCAATAGCAAAAGAAATATGGGATTATGATGATATAAAAGATCACTGGGATTCTATAAAATTGGTCTCTTCTCAAGTTATTAATGGAAAAGAAATAGAATATCAAAATGATACGTTGGCTTCAATTTTACCAGTTGAAAAAATAATAACGGAATTAAAAGAAAGAGTTGGAAATATTGAAAACTCAATAATTTATTCAGGAACTGTTCCATTAGTTGATGGATTTAAATATGGAAATAAATTTAATTCAAAAATGGTAGATGATGTATTAGGTAAAACTATTAACTTAAATTATGAGATTAATGTAATACCAGAAGAAGAGAGATAATTTTTGTCAAGTAAACTAGGAGGAATTTATGAAAAAATTAAAAAAAATAATTTCAGTTATTTTAGTATTTTTATTAATTACATTTACATTCACAGGATGTGGGTCTAAAAAAGAAGATGATACTGCAAAAGATTCGTCATCTGGGAAAATAAAGATTAAGCTTGGATGTGTGGGTAACGAAAAACACCAATCAACGATAGCAGCTGAATTATTTAAACAGTACTTAGAAGAGTCATCAGATGATTTTGAAGTAAATGTTTATCCTAATGCTCAATTGGGTGGAGAAAGGGAGATGGCAGAAGGCACCAAACTAGGAACTATACAAATGACAATTGTAACTTCAGATGGAACATTGCCAGCGTGGGTTCCTGAAATTCAAATTTTATCAATTCCTTACTTATTTGAAAATCAAGAAAAAGCTTATAAGGCTTTAGATGGTATTATTTCTGAAAAGCTAAATCCAAAATTTGAAGAGGCAGGTTTTAAACATTTAGCTTTTGGTGAATTAGGATTTAGGCATTTCTCTAATTCAAAGAAAGAAATAAAAACAGTAGAAGATATGAAGGGACTTTCATTTAGAGTACAAGAAGCGCCTATCTGGTTTGAATTACTTGATAGTTTAAAAGCATCAGCCGTTCCAGTTTCTTTTAATGAACTATATACAGCACTTCAACAAGGTATGGTTGATGGACAAGAAAACCCAATAGCTACAATTGCAACTCAAAAATTTTATGAAGTTCAAAAATATTTATCTTTAGATGGACACACTTATGCAGCTGTAAGCATGGTTATGAATAAAGACTTTTTTGACAAACTTACACCTGAACAACAAGAAATTGTTCAAAGTGCAGCAAATAAAGCGGCAAAAGAACAAAGAAAAGTTGTGGCAGAACATGAAGCAGAATATTTAAAAGATTTAAAAGACAATGGAATGATAATAACTGAGGTTGATAAAGATTCTTTTGTGGAAGCAACTAAAGACATATACAAAAAACCAGATGTTGAAAAATTAGTTAGTCCTGAATTTGTAGATGAAGTTAGGGATTATGTAAAATAACATTAGGAGGTTCTATGAAGTATCTTGAAAAAATTATTAAATTTATAATGATATTAAGTTCGGCAGTGCTTGCTATTGTTACTTTTTTACAAGTTATAATGAGATTTTTCTTTAAAATGCCGGTTGCATGGGGTCAAGATATAATAAGATTGAGCTTTGTGTATTTAGTTTTTTTAGGAGCAGCTTATTGTTTAAAAACAAACGATCACTTAAATATTGATATAATTTTTTCTGCAATTCCAGTTAAAACAAGTAAAGTATTACAAATTATTATAAATATTATATTATTAGGATTTTTTGTATTTTTGCTAATTTATGGAATCGAATTTTCTAAAACAGGAGTAACTCAAAAAGCCCCTTATACAGCCATACCAATGATTTATTATTATGCGTCTATACCAATAAGTGCATTGTTCTTGATAGTATATGATCTTGAAATCATAATGCATCAGATAAAAAAAATAAAGGATGGTGATACTGAATGATAATTGTATTATTATTTGCAGCATTTCTTTTAGGAATTCCAATAGCTTTTGCATTAGGAATAGTTTCTTTAGGACAGATAGTTGCAGATGGGTATCCTTTACTTGTTGTAGCTCAAAGGCTATTTACAGGAGTTGATAGTATTGCATTAACCGCAATTCCTTTGTTTATATTATCTGGTGGGTTAATGCTTAAGGGTGGAATGAGCGATAGATTAGTAAATTTTGCGGATCTTCTCATTGGACATCATCCGAGTGGACTGGCAATGGTAAGTATTTTAGCTTGTATGTTTTTTGCTGCAATAACGGGATCGGCTATAGCTGCGACGGCTGCTATAGGTGGAATAATGGCACCAATTATGATTGAAAAAGGTTATGATAAAGAGTTCTGTGCTCCTTTACTTGCAACTGGTGGTTCAATAGGGCCAATAATACCACCATCAATTCCACTTTTGATTTATGGAGTTATGGCAAATGTTAGTGTAGCAAAATTATTTATAGGTGGATTTATACCTGGAATTCTTATGGGCATAGCTTTGATGATTTACTCTTATTTTGTAGGGAAAAAAAGAAATTATATAGGTAGGGAAAAAAAAGCATCAATTTCAGAAATATTAGTGGCAGGAAAAGATGCTATACTAGCATTAATAATGCCAATTATTATAATAGGTGGAATAATGAGTGGATTTTTTTCTCCTACCGAATCTGCAACAGTAGCGACTTTTTATGCTTTAATAATTGGATTATTTGTCTATAAAGAGTTAAAACTTAGTGATTTACCAGCAATATTATTAGATGCTGCAAAATCTACTGGACAAGTTTTATTAGTAGTAGGAGCAGCTTCATTATTTACTTGGGTAATAACTGTTAATAATATACCACAAACAGTAGGAGCTTTTTTAGCTGATAATGTTGGATCTAAATTTATGTTACTATTAATAATAAATATTATATTATTAATAGCAGGAACATTTATAGATACGACTAGTGCTGTTGTAATATTTACACCATTATTTTTGCCTATAATTCAGATGTTTGGTATAGACCTTATTCACTTTGGTCTCATTATGGCTGTCAATTTAACTATTGGAATGTGTACACCTCCATTAGGAGTATGTTTATTTGTTGCTGGTTCTATTACTAAAGTATCATTAAAAGAACAAATGAAAGATTTGATACCTATGTTAATAGTTTTAATATTAGTTTTACTAATAATAACATATATACCTTCCACAGTTACAATACTACCAAACAAATTTGTTAAATAATTAAAAATACAACTTCTAATTATTAAAATTTAATATTATCTAAATAAAGATAATGAGTTTTAATAGTTGGGAGTTTTTATTTTTAATAATATTTAGAAGTTTTTAGAATTATAAAACAATATAAGTTTAAAAAATTAAAAAATCATAAATTTATTCATGAATAAGTCATAGATAGTAAATTTATTCCTGAATAAGTCATAGATAGTAAATTTAACATTAGAAAATGTTACATTAAGTTTTTAAATTCTATGATAAAAGAGTACTTATTTTTTGATTTATTATTGTATATCGAAAATTGATGGTATGTTAAGGTTTGTTAATAGTTTTCTTAAGGTTTTATCTTATTTCAATTTATTGATGTAAAGGGAAATATAAAAAAAGGATTATTTTTTTATTCTTTATTATTTAATTTATTAATATTTGTTATTTATATAATTGTAGATTTTAAAGGTTCTAATAAAATCCCTTATGATTTGAAATTTGAATAAGATTAAGTTTAAGCAATATTTTAAATTAAAATTTTACTTTGAGTAAATATTAGGTAAAATTTTTGTATTAAAAAATTCCTTTGTGTGTATATATAATGAGAATTTTATTGACCTTTGCTATTTAATGTGATAAAATTTTTTTAATTTATAAACCAATATTAAATAAATTAGAAGAGGTGTAAAAAATGAATGTAAAATTTAAAAGGTTTATGGGTATTATGATACTAATGTTATCAGTTTTAGCTTTCACTGGTTGTCAAAAAGTAGACAATGGAGCTAAAAAAGCAGAAGGTGGAGAAACTACTACTGCAGAAGCTGAAGCTGGTCAAAAGGCAAAATTTGAAACTGTTAAAGAAGGTGAAGAATTTCACATTGGAATTATAACGGGCACAGTATCACAAGGTGAAGATGAGTTCCGTGCTGCTCAAAAGGCAATTGAACTTTATGGTTCTGCTGATAATGGCGGAATGATTAAACACGATACTTATCCAGATAGATTCGAAGCTGAACAAGAAACTACAATTTCCAAAATTGTAGCAATGGCGGATGATCCTCTAATGAAAGCTGTAATTGTAAATCAATCAGTTCCAGGAACTGTTGCAGCATTTAATCAAATTAGAGAAAAAAGACCTGATATTATTCTTGTAAACTTAGTTGCTCAAGAAGATACAGTAATGGTAGAAAAAGCAGCAGACCTTGTAATGGATGCTGATAATGTATCTAGAGGTTATAGAATTATAGCTGCTGCTAAAGAAATGGGAGCTAAAAAATTTGCTCACATCACTTTCCCTAGACATATGTCTATTGAGCTTTTAGCTCTTAGAAGGGCAATTATGGAAGAGGCATGCAAGGATTTAGGACTTGAATTTATTTCATTAAATGCACCTGACCCTACAACTGATATTGGTATTCCAGGGGCACAACAATATATAGCTGAAAATATCCAACCTTGGATTGATAAATATGGTAAGGATACTGCTTTCTTCTGTACAAATGATGCACATACTGAGCCACTTCTTAGAGGGGTTGCAGCTGGTGGAGCAATCTTTGTAGAACAAGATTTACCATCTCCAATCATGGGTTATCCAAAAGCTTTCTCTGTCGATATTAAAGATATGGCAGGTGATTGGCAAGCAATCAACGCTGCTGTTGAAAAAGCTGTTATTGAAAAAGGTGGCGACAAGAGAATGGGTACTTGGGCTTATTCATTAGGTTATTCATTGACTCTTGGTTCTCTTGATCATGTAATAGATGTTTTAAAGGGACAAGGCGAACTTCTCAACAAGGAACAAATTGTTAATTCTATCCAAAAATACACTGAGGGTGCAAAGTGGATGGCTGAAAACTATATAGATAGAGCTTCTGGAGAAACTAAGGAAAATCACTTCTTATTATCTCAAGACACTTATGTATATGGTAGAGGTTATCTAGGAATGGATAAAATTAAAGTTCCTGAAAAGTATTTGAATCTTAATGTTGATTTAGATGCTATTAAAGCTTCTCAAGAACAAGCTGAAGGACAAGCTAAATAATTATTTTATAAAAGAAATTAAAGTCAACGGATTTCCGTTGATTTTAATTTTATTATTAAGAAGATGGAGGGATTTTGTTGACAAGTAGTTTACTTGAAGTCAAGAATGTCAGCAAGAGTTTTGGCGAAAACGCCGTCTTAAAGGATGTAAACTTTACTCTCGAAAAGGGAGAGATTTTGGGACTTGTTGGAGAAAATGGTGCTGGCAAGTCAACTCTTATGAATATAATTTTTGGAATGGAAATTATTAGAGACACGGGCGGTTACAACGGTGAAATTTATTTTGACGGAAAATTAATTGACTTTAAAAACCCAATTGACGCTTTAAATGCGGGCATAGGCATGGTACATCAAGAATTTAGTTTAATCCCTGGATTTACAGTTGCGGAAAATATTACTCTCGATATGGAGAAGACAAATTCCTCTGTAATTTCTAAAATTTTTGGTAAAAAACTAGAGAGTATAGATGCTAAGGAAAATATTAAAATAGCAGGCAAGTCTCTTGACACTTTGGAAGTAAGTATTGATACAAATGCGCTTGTTTCTGAAATGCCTGTAGGTCATAAGCAATTTATTGAAATTGCAAGAGAAATGACTAGGAAAGATGTAAAATTAATAATTATGGACGAGCCAACTGCTGTACTCACTGAAACTGAGGCGAACAATCTTATAAAGTCCCTTAGAACTCTTGCAGATCTTGGCATATCTATAATTTTTATCACTCATAGACTTCGTGAAATCATAAATGTGTGTGATAAAGTAGTTGTCCTTAGAGATGGTGAAATAATAGAAGATAGAAAGAATGAAAATTTATCTATTGAGCAAATTGCTAAATGGATGGTTGGTAGAGATGAGGACAGTAAAAAAATAGATGTAGAAAAAGTGGAAAAACATTTAGATGAAAATGACCACATTCTTGAAATTGAGCATTTATGGGTTGATATGCCTGGAGAAGCAGTCTACGATGTAAGTCTTTCTGTTATTAGGGGAGAAATTTTAGGTATTGCTGGTCTTGCTGGTCAAGGTAAGCTAGGTATTCCAAATGGAATTTTAGGGACTTATCCAGTGGGCGGTAAGATAATTTATAATGGTAAGGAATTAAAACTAGGAAATACTTTAGATATTTTGAAAAATAGAATTGCCTTTGTTTCTGAAGATAGAAGAGGCGTAGGTCTTTTGTTAGAAGAGCCAATTTTTTGGAATATAGCTTTTAATGCTATGCAAGTACAAGAAAAATTCATAAAAAAAGTTCTTGGATTTAAGTTTAGAGATGAAGCTAAGATGAGAGAACTTTCAAATGAGTACATTGAATCTCTTAATATAAAAACTACTGGTGCGGATCAAAAGGCAGGAAATTTATCTGGTGGAAATCAACAAAAAATTTGTCTCGCGAAGGCTTTTGCTATGGAACCAGATCTATTATTTGTATCTGAACCTACTAGAGGTATTGACATTGGTGCAAAGGAACTTGTTCTCGATGCTCTTACAGAAAGCAATGAAAAGGACAACACAACTATTGTAATGGTTTCATCAGAACTTGAAGAACTTAGAAGTATTTGTGATAGAATTGCTGTAATTTGCGAAGGAAAAATCGCAGGTGTACTTCCAGCAAAATCTGATCCGTCAAAATTTGGACTTCTAATGAGTGGAGAAGTGGAGGCAGTAAATGACTAAAAAGAAAAGTTTAATTCAGAAAATTGGAATTCCACGACTTATTATTGGAGTTTTCTTATTAATACTTTTTATTGTAGCTCCAATGGCTGGTGTTTCCCTTGTGGACTCAATAGAAAATGTTCTGTCAAGATTTGGTATGTTCTCAGTTTTAGTTTTATCACTTGTACCAATGGTGCAATCTGGTTGTGGACTTAACTTTGGTATTCCAATTGGAATTGTAGCAGGAATACTTGGAGGCGTAACTTCTATTGAATTTGGTTTTAAAAGTTTTTCGGGTATTTTTATTGCAATGATTATTGCTGCATTAATTGCAGTTGTATTTGGATTTTTCTACGGATTACTTTTAAATAGAATTAAGGGAGATGAAATGCTTATAGCAACATATGTTGGGTATTCTTTTACAGCTTTTATGTGTATTGCTTATTTAATTCTTCCTTATAAGAATCCAGTTTCTGTTCTAAGTTACGGAGGAAGGGGATTATCTCAACAAATTCCGGTTGCTGATTATTGGATGAAATCAAAGATTTTGGAAGATGGTACAAAAGTAACTGAAGGTGTTCTAAATAATTTTCTAAGTATAAACTTATTTGGGGTTAGAATACCAGTTGGAATGTTTTTGTTATTTGCATTTATGGCATTTATTGTATGGGCATTTTTTAAGACAAAAACTGGTACAGCTATGACAGCTGTAGGTTCAAACTCAGAATACGCAAAGGCTGCTGGACTTAATATTAACAGAATAAGACTTGTATCTGTAATTCTTTCAACAGTAATTGCAGCAGTAGGGATTGTTATTTATCAACAATCCTATGGATTTATACAACTTTATCAAGCACCACTTGCTTTTACTTTTCAAACAGTAGCTGCACTATTGATAGGTGGTGCAAGTATTAACAAAGCATCAATTCCAAATGTAATAATTGGTACATTTTTATTTCAAGGTGTAATCACTCTTACTCCTACTGTAATAAATGGTGCATTAAATATAGACATTTCAGAAATACTAAGAATGATAATAACAAATGGAATGATAATTTACGCACTAACAAGGAGGAGTAAAGATGAATAAGAAATTTAATATAAAAGAGTTTTTATACAGATTTATGGTTCCTATTTTGTTCATAATAATAGTTGTGGCGGGTCTTATTATTGCTAAACCACCTCTATCTTATATTACAAATGAACTTTCAAAGAGAATGGTAAGAAATACATTTCTTGTATTATCACTTATAATACCTATTATTGCAGGTATGGGTATTAACTTTGGTATTCCACTAGGAGCAATGGCTGGACAAATTGGAATTATTTTCGCACAGGACTGGGGCTTCACTGGAGCTACAGGACTTATAATAGCGGCTGTTATTGGCACACCTATTGCAGTTTTGCTTGGACAATTTTCTGGTAGAGTTTTAAATAGGGCAAGAGGAAGAGAAATGATAACATCAATGATGCTTGCATTCTTTATACTAGGTTGGTATATGCTTTTCCTATTGTATTTCTGTGGCACTTTAATTCCTATGAGAACAAAATCTATGGTGCTTTCAGCTGGTTATGGTATTAAAAACTCTATTACACTAGCATCAGCACAAGGCTTTGATAATATTTTAAAATTTAGAATAAATATTCCTATTACTGCAAAACATCAAATACTATTTGATGTACCAGTAGTTACAATTGTAATCATTGCTTTACTTTGTTTATTTATAGTTTGGTTTAGAAATACTAAACTTGGTCACGACATGAAGGCAGTAGGACAAGATCAGTTTGTTTCTTCAAATGCAGGTATGAATTCTGACAAAATTAGAATTGCATCAATAGTTATGTCCACTGTACTTGCTTGCTATGGACAAATTATTTACCTTCAAAATATTGGAACTCTTGCAACTTATGCAGGTCAAGACCAAGCAGCACTTTATGCAGCAGCATCAATTCTTGTAGGGGGTGCATCTGTATCAAAAGCATCAATACCTAATGTTATTTTAGGAACGGCACTATTTCACTTAATGTTTATCGTTCTTCCACAAGCAGGAAGAGTTTTAACGGGAGATGCCATGATGGGTGAATATTTTAGAACTTTCATCTCTTACGGTGTTGTTACTCTTGCACTTATTCTTCACGCCTTCGAAAGGAAGAGAGAACTTGAAGCTAATAGGTTAAGGATTAGGGAAGACAGAATTAAGGAAAATAAGAATAATAAAACTTTAGCAAATTAATTCTCATGTAAGTAAAATTTATAAAATTGCTCCTTATTGGTATTGGGGCAATTTTTTTATTTCAAATTTAAAAAATATTTTTAAATTAATAGATTACAAAATTTATAATTAATATTATTTTTAAAATCAATAATTTTTCTCTTCAATTAATCACAGACATATTTTTAAAATTTACATTTAGTAAATCTTTTAGCATGTAAAATTTTACATGATCGATAATTTTCTGAAAAACTCTCCTAACTTCATTACAATTGAATTTCCTAAATAATTTTACACTAGTTTCACTATTTTATTTTAATAATATAAAAAATAGTTGAACTTTGTTCACAAATGAGTTATTATATTTTTCATGAAGATGAACTTTGTTCAGAAAATAGGAGGTTAAATTTGACACCTGAAGAAAGAAAAATAGAAAAAGAAAATAAAATTATTAGAGCAGCTCTTGTGTCCTTTGAAGAAAAGGGAATAGAGGCAACTTCTATAAGAGATATTATGAGTAGAACAGATCTTGGGCTTGGAACTTTTTATTTATATTTTAGAGATAAAAAAGATCTTGAAGAAAAGATAGTATTAGACATTATGATGGAATTGACTTATAGTGTCGAGTCTAAGTGCAAAGAAAAGGATTTAAAAAAGAGGTTAATTTCTTTTTTCGATTATATCATTGATCATTTGATAAATAATCCCCTAGAATTAAAACTTATTTCAAGTAATTTAAATTGGGCACTATATGCAAAAGTTGAAAATGATAATAGATTTAAAGAGGCAGAAACTACTCTTCACTTTATTTTAAATAAATATTCAAATTTATTTCCTACAATAGTTTCTTATGAAGAAAGATTATTTATTATGTCGTTAATAATAAAAATTGTGCTTTCTACTTGCGAATCAGCACTAAAAAATGATTCTGTTCTAGGAATAGATGAAATGAAGCCAGTTTTATATAAAGTTGTAGATAGAGTGATTGGATGAAAAAATTCACAAAATTTATATCACATAAGCCAAAGTTTGTCCTACTTATTATGACACTTCTCCTTATTCCGTCATTTTTAGGCTACAAACTTACAAGGGTCAATTATGATATTTTGTCTTATCTTCCCAAGGATTTAAAATCCACTCAAGGGCAAGATATTTTGGATAAGGATTTTAAAAATGCCGCTACAGGAATGTTAATCCTTGAGGGAACGGATCATGAAGCTGAAGTTTTGCGAGAAAAAATTCTAGAAATAGATGGTGTAGAAGATGTAATTTCAAAATCATCGACTGTTGGCGATATGATTCCTAGTGAATTTTTGCCTGACGAGATAAAGGATATTTTTTATGCAAAAGGTTCAACTCTTATGATAGTTAAGTTTAGCGATTCATCATCTTCATTAAAGACAATGTCTGCAATTGATGAAATTAGGAAGATTGAATCAAATAAAAAATATTTAAGTGGTATTTCATCTTTGGTAAAAGATACTAAAGATTTAATTGACAAGGAAACACCAATCTATGTTGCACTTGCTGTTGTACTTGGTCTTATAATTTTATCTCTTACAAATGAATCTACGATCGTGCCCTTTGTATTTATGCTAACTATTGGTTATGCCGTTGTGTACAATTTTGGGACAAATATTTTTTTAGGAGAAATATCCTACATTACTAAAGCCATTGCCGCAGTTTTGCAACTTGCGGTAACCATGGACTACTCTATATTTTTGTATCATAGGTATGTAGAAGAGAAAAAAAAGACAAAAGACAAAAGAGATGCCATGGATATAGCAGTTCAAGAAACTATTTCTTCACTATTTGCATCATCTCTTACAACTTTTGCAGGTTTTATAGTTTTAATTTTTATGAGACTTGGACTTGGAAAAGACATTGGGCTTGTAATGAGTAAAGGAGTTTTAATTGGCCTTATATCAACAGTTACAGTGCTACCTGCAATGTTGCTTGTAGTTGAAAAATTTGTAAATAAATATAATCATAAAGTTATGCTCCCTGAGTTTAATAAATTGTCTGAGTTTACAATAAAAAGAAAAAAAGCACTTTTTTTAATTTTTATTTTGCTGTTTATTCCAGCAATTTATGGATCAGTAAACACAAAGCTTTATTACAATTTAGATAGATCTTTGCCACAGGATTTGGATTCAATTGTTGCTTTAAATAAAATGAAAAAAGATTATGATATGGCAAGTACACATTTTATAGTTGTAAAAGACGATCTTTCAAATTCGGACTTGGAAGGCTTAATAAGCGATTTAAAGGGCGTGGATGGTATCAATTCTGTTTTAAGTATAAATTCTATTACTGGAGTTACTCTTCCTAGTGAATTTTTGCCTGAAAAAATTCAAGAAAACTTTTCAAAGAATGGGTACCAAATGATAATGGCAAATTCTAAATTTCAAACAGCATCGCCTGAAGTAAAAAAACAAGTAAGTGAGATGAGAAGTGTTATAAATAAGTACGACAGAGAAGGATACTTGACAGGAGAAGCAGTTTTAACTGATGATTTAACAGTTATTTCAGATCGGGATTTTAAAATTGTAAATATTATTTCTACTGCAGTAGTATTTTTAATTATTGCAATTGTATTTAAATCAGTAGGAATTCCAATAGTTTTAATTGGTGCAATAGAACTTGCAATTCAAATAAATATGGGCATTCCTTTTTATCTAAATCATACAATACCTTTTATAACTTCAATAATAATAGGTGTAATACAGCTTGGGTCAACTATTGATTACTCAATACTCATGACAGATAGATTTTTGGCAGAATATAAAAAGTCAAAAGATGTGGATTCATCGCTTAAAATTTCTGTAAAAGAGACTTCAAAGTCCATTGTTACATCGGCTTTGTCCTTTATGGCAGCCACTATTGGTGTAGGAATTTATTCAAAAATGGAAATTGTATCGACTATTTGTACTTTTTTGGCTAGGGGTGCAATTATTAGTATGTGTGTAATTATATTATTGCTTCCAGCTATTATTTCGGTTAGTTTTCCATTAATTAAGAAAACTACTAAGGGTTTAAATTAAGGAGAAGAAAAATGAATAAAAAAATTGAAAAAGGTGTAATTACAGTTATTTTGTCATCAATGATTTTGACGAATACAACTTTTGCGGCATCAACTATTATTAATAAAAGTGAAACTGTTTATGTGTTAAAAGAAGATGATAACATTAAAGATAAAACTGTTTCAGTATGGTTAAATTCAAAGGAAGACATAAAAGGCAAAGACAAATCTAATTTAAAGAATATTAAAAATTTAAAGACAGATGAGAAAATAGAAAATAAAAATGGTTATATAAATTGGGATGAAAATGTTAAAGATATTTATTATCAAGGTGAGAGCGAAGAAAATATTCCTATTGATGTAAAAATTGACTATTATCTTGATGGCGAAAAAATCGAAAACAATGAGCTTAAAGGTAAGTCAGGTCATCTTAAAGTAGTAATTTCCACAGAAAATAATAAATATGTAATTAAAAAAATTGACGGGAAAAATACTAAAGTTTATGCACCTTATACTGTAATTGCGGCAATGTCATTTCCACAAGAAGTTGTATCAAACATCGAGTCAAAGGATGCAAAGATTGCAAAGGATGGAAAAAATGAACTCGTAACTTCAGTTTTGACTCCAGGTCTAAAAGAAAACTTTGAAACTATCTTAGAAGATAGACAAATGGAAGAATTTAAAAGTGAAGCAGAGATAGAAATGGATGTAAAGAACTACGATCCAGTGGAAGCTTATGTTGTAATTTCCAACGAACTTTTCCAAAATAAAGCTGATCTAGAAACGATAGACAATCTTCGCAACGGAGTTAGAGAACTTGAAGACAATTCAAAAAAATTGGTGGATGCTTCTACAAAGCTATCTGACGCACAACATAAATTAAATAGTGGAATTACAGAATTAGGAGATGGAACAGTTAAGCTTAAAGATGGATCCAATGAACTTTACGAAAAATCGGGCGAGTTTGAAGACAAGTTAGACGAAGTTATTGAAAAAGTAAAACCAGTGCCTGGTGCTGCACAAGAAATGTATGAGGGTGGAAGTAAATTAACTTCAGGAATTAGTGACTATACATCTGCAGTTGGCAAAATGAATGAAAAAACTGGAGAAATGAAAGATGGAGCGAAAAAACTACATGATGGCTCTGTAGAACTAGATAATGGACTTGGAAAGTTGAAAGATGCTACATCGCAGCTTAGAGAAGGCTCAAGCAAGTTAAGTAAAATTGATGAGTTAAAAGAAGAGGTCATGTCAAAATTAATTGAACTTAAAAATGGAATTGGAAAACTTTCTGCTGGTGCAACTGAATTAAATGCTGGAGCTAATAAAGCTGTAGAGAGTGCAGGTGAACTTGTAACAGGTGAAAGCGAATTTAATAGAAATTTACAAATGTTAAATTCAAAGGTTCAAGAAATTTCTGTGCCAGATCTATCTGGAATTGAAAATATTAATGTAGAGGGAGATCTTCAAAGTATTGGGCAAAGTGCAAAGTCCATTGGGGCATCAGTTAATGATATAAAGCAGGTTATTGGTCTGTTGAACCAAATTCAAGATCCAGAATCAAAAGCTATAGCTCAACAAGCTATTTCACAACTTGCTGGGTCTGCACAAAATATTGGACAAAATGCACAAAGTATTGGAGTATCTACTAATAATGTTGCAGCAAAACTTCAAGCTTTAAGTGGACTTAGTGAAATGTCTAATAATCTTTCAAGCTTAAAGGAATTAAAGAGCGGCATGAATCAGTTGGCGGCAGCTTCAGAAAAAATAAATACAGGAATAGAAAAATTACCTTCAGGCCTTAAGGAATTACAGGCAGGAACAGAAAAACTATCTAATGGAGCAAGCGAAATAAATTCACAGCTTGAAAAAGCCATGTCAGAGGCAGCATCAAAAATGGACACATCAGAACTAATGAAGCTTTCAGATTCTCTTGTAAAACTTGACGATGCAGCTTCAAAGTTAAAGGACGGATCATCACAATTAAGAGAAGGAACAGAACAAAGCGAAGAAGCAGTAAATTTATTTACAGATGCAATAACAGAACTTAATTCAAATTCACCAAAGTTAAATTCTGGTGCAACAGAGCTTACAAATGGACTTCTAGAATTCCGTGATAAGTCAAAACTATTTGATGATTTTCCAAGATTAAAGACTGAAGGAATAGCTCCAATGAGAGACGGAATTAAAAAATTAGACAATGGAATTATTGATCTAAACTCTGGTGCCATTGAATTAAAAGATGGAGGAGACTTAATCGATGATAATATGAAAATTTTCGCAGAAAAGTTAGCGGAATTTAAACAAAGGGGAATCGATGAGTTAGATAAAAAGACAGAAGAGCTACCAGAGTTTAAAGAGATTGTAGATACAATGTCAGAACTTTCAAAAAAAGATTCATCCTTTACTGGGACTACAGAAGGATTTGATACTAAGTACAGAATAATTGAAAAAATAAAATAATGTGAAATTTCCAAGAATTTGGGTATTAAAAAAGTAAGATAAATTTGAGGAGGTTATTATGGAAATTAAAAAAGGAAAAAATTGTTACTATATAGGTGAAGACGAAAATAATTATAAGGGAATTTTGACTTTTGAAGAAAAGGGCGATGTAATAGATGCAACACACACTATTGTAAAACCTGAGTACGGTGGACAAGGCCTTGCAGGAGAACTTTTTAAAAAGCTTGTGGAGGATGCAAGAAGTAATAATAAAAAAGTCAAGGGAACTTGTTCCTATGTTCACAAAAAATTAGAACCAAGTGAATTTGACGATATAAGGGCATAAAAAGGATGGGTATTTAATCCCATCTTTTTTATGCAAATTTTTAATTTAAAAAACTTAAATAGTTAAATTATTTAAAATATAATTTCATATCACCGTCTTGAATTAACCCCTTGCGATAAAAAATTTCATAAATTGCAAAAGTAAGAACTGCTGGCAAAATTATGTGCATTAATAAAACTATCCCAAGAAGTTTTATAAAGGGAACATTGGGCATTGCTGTAAAAGTAGAAATTTGTCCAACAAGTCCACTTGTACCCATACCTGAACCAAGTGGTGTATTTTCAAGTTTAAAAACCATAGTGGAAATAGGTCCAAGGATAGCAGATGAAATAATTGGAGGTATAATGATTATTGGCTTTCTCACAATATTTGGCATTTGAAGCATTGAAGTACCTAGACCCTGTGCTACTAATCCCTCCATTTTATTGTCACGGTAAGAAATAACTGCAAAGCCGACCATTTGGCAGCAACATCCAATAGTTGCAGCTCCACCAGCAAGGGACGAAAGAGAAAGCATCATGCATAGTGCGGCAGATGAAATAGGAAGAGTAAGAACTATTCCTACGATTACAGATACAATTATTCCCATAAAGAAAGGAGCTTTGTCAGTGGCGTTAATAATAATTGCACCAAGAAAATTCATAAAAGCACTTATGTATGGTCCCACGAAATTTGCTATAAAAACTCCAATTAGAACTGTAACAGCAGGAGTGACTATTATATCAATTTTAGTTTTTCTACTCACAAGTTTTCCAAATTCAACTGCAAAAATCGTTGCTATATAAACACCCATTGGTCCGCCAAGTTCATTTCCTGCGATTCCCACTACTGTCGCCGCATATACGACAAGAACTGGTGCAGACATGGAAGTAGAAATAGCAACAGCTATGGCAGGTCCTGTAGCTTTTTGTGCCAAAGGCCAAAGTACATCTGTTAAAAATGTTATATTAAAACTCTTACCAATGGTATTTAAAATTGTACCTACAAGAAGAGTAGCAAAAAGTCCAAATGCCATGGCTCCAAGAGCGTCAATAAAATATAATTTTGCCTTATTTTTTATTATGTCCCTAAAACTTTCCTTTGACATTATATTCTCCTAACTATTTCACTTATCTTATACTTAGGAACAATATAATTTCCATTATTATCCAAGTAATAGGATTGATCTTCTGTTGTATCAATTTCTTTTATAATAGAATTAACCTTTGGATATCCAAAAGCTATTACAACTTCACAGGAATAATTATCCTCATAATTTAAAATTTCACGCATTTTTTTGTCATTAATACTACCTATTATGCAAGAACCAATGCCCTTTTCTGCAGCAGTTATAGTTAAATTTGAAATGACAAGTCCCTCGTCTATTCCATTAAACTTAAGTTTTTTGTCATTGTCACTTAAAATTGCAATAAAATAAACAGGTCTTTCGCCAACCTTTGGTCTTCCCAAATTATTAGGAAGGGAAGCTGCCCACTTTGTATTTTCAAAAACTTCCAAAACTTTACTTTTGTCTTCTACTGAAATAAATCTAAGATATTGTCTATTGTTTACACAGGAAGCAAACTTAATAGAGTTTAAAATATCTCCAATGTCTTCTTTTGAAATAAGTTTGGTTTCGTCAAATTTTCTATAACTTCGTCTCCACTCTAATAATTTTTCTAAATTCATTTTCTCCTCCAAGCTATAAATTTTATTCTTATTAACTTAATATTTTATTACAAAAAAATAATTTTACAATAAAATATTAAAATTTATGTTTTATTTATTAAAAAGGGGTATACATTCTTTAGTCAGAAAACATAATAATTTGATGAGAAATTTTTAAAAATTTAACTCAAATTTAATGAAAATGTTTTGACACTTTATATAAGTTGATGTATACTATAATTATTGTATACCGCTTTGGTGTATCTTTTGTTTTTCACAATTCTATGAAAAATATTTTAACTATTCTTTAATTTAAAAAGGAGGAAAATATGTCAAATATGTATAAGACTACTGCTGAGCATGAAGCTCTTCGCAAGGCTATTAGAGAATTTGCAGAAGCAGAAATTAAGCCATTGTCTTTTGGACTAGATCAAAATAATGAATTTCCAGAAGAAATTATCAAAAAAATTGGCGAAAACGGTTGGATGGGTCTACCTTATTCTGAAGAAGAGGGTGGAGCAGGCAAGGATGTTATTTCTTATGCCATAGCTGTTGAAGAATTATCAAGAGTAGATGCAGGTGTTGGTGTTGTATTATCAGCTCATACATCATTAGGTTCTTATCCTATCCAAGCTTTTGGTACAAAGGAACAAAAGGAAAAATATTTAAAACCACTTGCTCAAGGTAAAAAACTTGGTGCTTTTGGTCTTACTGAACCTAATGCAGGTTCTGATGCTGGAGGTACTGAAACTACAGCAGTCCTTGATGGCGACTATTATATTTTAAATGGTAATAAAATATTTATTACTAATGCTCCTGCTGCAGACACATATGTTGTATATGCAGTTACTACACCAGGAATTGGTACTCATGGAATTTCTGCATTTATAGTAGAAAAGGGTTGGGATGGATTTACTTTTGGAGATCATTATGACAAATTAGGTATTAGATCTTCAACTACTGCTGAACTTCAATTTAACAATGTTAAAGTTCCAAAGGAAAACTTACTTGGAAAAGAAGGTCAAGGATTTAGAATTGCAATGCAAACTCTTGATGGTGGTAGAATTGGAATCGCATCACAAGCTTTAGGTATTGCACAAGGTGCTTTTGAAGCTGCTCTTTCTTATGCAAAAGAAAGAATTCAATTTGGTAGACCAATTGCTCAACAACAAGTAGTTGCTTTTAAGATTGCTGATATGGCTACTAAAATTAGAGCTGCAAGACTTATGGTTTATTCAGCTGCTGAAATGAAACAAAATCATGAAAACTATTCAATGGAAGCTGCAATGGCAAAAACTGTTGCATCTGAAGTTGCAATGTGGGTTGTAAATGAAGCTCTTCAAATCCACGGTGGTAATGGATATCTAAAGGGAATGGATGTAGAAAGATTCTTCAGAGATGCTAAGATCACTACTATCTACGAAGGTACTTCTGAAATCCAAAGAGTTGTAGTTGCAAATCATCTTATTGGAAAAGCTCCAAAGAAAAAGGGTAGAGCTGCTGCAATAGACAAGAAGTCTGGACCAATAACTGGAGAAAGAAAGAGAGAAATAATTAAAGCTGACACAGCTAAAGAAGCTGTTGATATTTTAGTTAAAAATTTAAAGAAAGATGGATATGACTTTTCTGTAGGAATTGACATTGACACTCCTGTTTACGATGCTGAAAGAGTTGTTTCAGTAGGTAAAGGAATTGGCGGAGAAGAAAACATGGATATGGCTAGAGAACTTGCACATGCCGCAGGCGCTGCACTAGGTTCTTCAAGACCAGTTGCTGAAACATTAAAACTTCTACCATTAGAAAGATATGTAGGTATGTCTGGACAAAAATTCAACGGAAACCTATATATTGCATGTGGTATTTCTGGAGCAAGCCAACACTTAAAGGGAATTAAAAACGCATCAACAATTGTTGCGATAAACAAAAATGCAGGTGCTCCAATATTTAAGAACTGCGACTATGGTATAGTTGGAGATATGTTTGAAATTATGCCACTTCTTGCAGAAGCTCTTGGAACTGGCGAAAAAGAACCAGCACCTCCAATGAAGAAAGTTAGAAGATCTAAACCTAGAAAACTAGCTCCAAATTATAAAGTTATGGTATGTCCAGGTTGTGGATATGAATACGATCCAAACTATGGAGATCCAGAAGGCGAAATTGATCCTGGCACAGATTTCGACAAATTACCAGAAGATTGGACTTGTCCAGAATGCCAAGAAGAAAAGCAAAACTTTATTGAAGCTGATTTCCCTGCTGATAGAAAATAAAGGAGGATATAATGTATACTGTTAGAAAAGTTACAGATGATCTTTACTATGTTGGTGGCAATGATCATAGACTAGAATTATTTGAAAATATTTTTCCTATTCCTGAAGGAGTAACTTATAATTCATATTTGTTAAAAGATGAAAAAAATGTATTATTTGATACAGTTGACTGGTCAATTGTAAAAGATTATCTTGAAAATATATCTGAAGTTCTTGATGGAGAAGATCTTGATTATCTTGTAATCCACCACTTAGAACCAGACCATGCTGCTGCTATTGATGAAATAGTTTTAAGATACCCAGATGTAAAGGTAATTGCTAGTGAACAAGGTTTTGAATTCATGCGTCAATATGGATTCCATGTAAACGAAGAACAATCAATGATAGTTGCTGAAGGAGATACTATTTCCTTTGGTAAGCATAATTTTGTATTCTTAGAAGCACCAATGGTTCACTGGCCAGAAGTTCTTGTAAGTTTTGATACAACTGACGGAGTATTATTCGCAGCCGATGCCTTTGGTACTTTCGGAACACTTGATGGAAAATTATTTGCTGACGAAGTTAATTTCGAAAGAGATTGGCTTGATAGTGCAAGAAGATATTTAACTAATATTGTAGGAAAGTATGGTCCCTTTGTACAAGATGTTCTTAAAAAAGCGTCTACTGTTGACATTAAAATAATTTGTCCACTTCACGGACCAGTTTGGAGAGAAAATCTCGGTTGGTTCATCGACAAATATGATAAGTGGTCAAGATATGAACCAGAAGAAGAAGGCGTAATGATAGTTTACGCATCAATGTATGGAAATACTGAACGTGCTGCACAAGCTCTTGCATCAAGACTTTGTGATAAGGGAATGACTAATGTAGTAGTTCACGATGTAAGTAACACTCATATGTCCTATCTAATTGCAGACACATTTAAGTATTCTCACATTGTAATTGCATCCGTAACTTACAACTTAGGTATTTATCCTGTAATGAAGAACTTCTTAATGGATCTTGAAGCTCTTAATGTTCAAAATAGAACTGTTGCTATCATTGAAAATGGTACTTGGGCTTGTACAGTTGGCGACAAGATTGAAGAATATATTGATGAAAATCTTAAGATGTTTGATGTTCTTCCAGAAAGAGTTACACTTAACTCTGCACTTAACAAGGCTAACGAAAACGACATGGAAGCACTTGCAGATTCCATTATCGAGTCTATGGCAAAAATTAGAGAAATTAAAGAAAAATCCGCTAACCAATAATGCCAAAGCGGTGTGGATGTTTAATTCGGTTATATCATTTGATATAGCCGAATTTTTTTGGCTCTATGTCAAATTTGGGTGACTCAAGTGGACTGGTAGTAAAATTATAATCAAAAAATACATATTTTTAAGTAATATTAAGATTTTATAAAATCAAATCAATCTGTTTAATAAAATTATTAAAAAGATTTTTAAGACTTAAAAATAAAATTGAAAATTCTTTTGTGTTATAATATTTTAAAAGAAAATTTATGGATTTTATGTCAATACAAAGTATTTGTGATATTATAAACTATGGTGATGGAATGATTTTAGAGGCAATAATTCTTGCAGCAATTGTTTTATTTTTTCTTAAGGATAAGGATATAAGTAATTTAATAAATTTTAAATTCAAAGGGATTTCTCTTGCATCTATTGGAATTTTTTTAATGATTTTTATAAATTTTGTAACTTCAAAATATTTTGGGAAAGTTACAGATTTTTTTGTGGATAATTTTAAAATTTTTCACATCCTATCTATTTTATTAATTGGAATTTCACTTCTTTTAAATTATAAAAACTATGGATTACTTTTAAGTGGAGCAGGCACAATTTTAAATGCTATTCCAGTGATTTTTAACGGTAAAATGCCTGTCAGCATAGATGCCTTAATGAAAACAAATAATGAGAGGATAATAAAAATCATATACATGGGGGGAAGCCTTAGTCACGGAATTTTTGAAAATCCAAAATTTTATTTTTTGTCGGATATTATACCTTTACATAGAATTGTTGGCAATTCAAAGGTAATAAGTATTGGAGATATTTTTATTTCTATTGGATTATTTTTTGCAATAATTTTAATTTCGAGAAAGCGAGGTGTGTGATGGAAAGATTAAATAATATAATCAATGTAATAAATTTAAGAGATGTTGTGGACATTTTAATTGTAACAATATTAATCTATTATATTTTAAAATTAATTAGAAATACTAGAGCAGAGCAAGTTTTCAAAGGAATACTTTTGATTTTATTATTTATAAAAATTTCACAGTTTTTCCAATTGTATACTGTCAACTGGATTTTCACTAGGTTTATTAACGATGGTATCGTCGCTATAATTGTGCTTTTCCAACCAGAAATTAGAAGGGGTCTTCAATATTTAGGGCTGACTTCTAGTATTAAAAATAATTTTAATCAGAATAAGGATACAGTACCTGAAACTGTTGAAGAAATTATTTCTGCAGTTGCTTCTCTTGCGAGACAAAAAATTGGGGCTCTTATAATTATTGAAAAAGAAGTTGGACTTAATGAAGTTATTGAAACTGGTACAGAAATCAATGGACTAGTGAGCAGCGGTCTTCTTATAAATATTTTTATTCCAAATACGCCTCTTCACGATGGTGCAGTTATCATTAAGGGGTCAAAGGTTAAGGCAGCAGCTTGTTTTTTACCACTTTCTGACAATCAAAAAATTTCCAAGGAACTTGGCACAAGACACAGGGCGGGCATTGGAATTTCTGAAAAATCAGACTGTCTAAGTATTATGGTATCTGAAGAAAATGGAACTATTTCAACTGCAGAAAATGGTGTTATCTCCAGATATTTAGATATTGAAACTCTTGAAGCAAAGCTCCTTGAGATTTACAGCCCAGATTATAGAGTAAGGTCGATTTTCTTAAAGCGTGGTGATAAAAATGAAAAAGATAAATTTTAAAAATGACAGAAGTTTAATGATAAAAATTACATCTCTTATTTTTGCGATTATCTTGTGGTCTTATGTAAAAAGTGAGGCAAATTTTATTACTTCGACAAATTTTAAAAACATTGAAGTTACTTATGAGGGATTGTCTAATTTAAAAGAAAAAAACTTGACAATTATATCACCTAAGGAGTCAACTGTTGATGTTAAATTACAGGGCTATAATTCTTATATGAGAAATGTTACAAGAGATGGAATTGTGGCAAAGGTGGATTTAGCAAAACTATCTGAAGGAGAACATTCTGTCCCTGTAAATGTTTCTTATATTGACCTTGGAATTTCTGTTGTAAATACATCGCCAAGGAGAATTCCTTTTAAAATAGATAAAGTTTTGGATGAAAAAGTTAAAGCAAATATAGTTATAAAAAATAAACCTCAAAGGGGATTATCTGTTGGAGAAATTGACAAGACAGTCAATGTTGAGGTAAAAGGTGCAAGCACTTATATTAACAAAATTGATAAGGTAGAAGCACATATTGATGTTACTGACATGACTGAAACGTCAACTGTAGACGCAGAAATCTTCGCTTATGATGATTCTGGTAAAATCATTAAAGAGGTAACTGTTACGCCTGCTACTGTAAAAATAGATGTTCCTATTTTAAAGAGCAAGACTGTTCCAATTAAATTGGTTTATAATGAAAATACTACAGAAAACATTGTGACAAATGACTTTTCAATTGAGCCAGCTTCTGTTACAATTAGAGGAAATTCTGATGTAATTGATTCTATAAAATTCATTGAAACACGTCCAATTAATTTTAATGATGTTAAAAGGGGCGATGATCAGGTTAAGTTGAATTTGCCAGATAAAGTTACATTAGTTGATGAAAATATTAATTTTAGATTGAAACAAAAACCTAAGGAAGTAGAGTAATTAAGTAAGTAGGAGGGAATATGGAATATTTTGGAGAAGGATTAACATTTGACGATATTTTACTTGTGCCAGCAAAATCAGAAATTTTGCCAAACGAAGTCGATTTATCAACCAATTTGACAGAAAGAATTAAGTTAAACATACCACTTATGTCTGCGGGCATGGATACTGTTACTGAACACAGAATGTCAATTGCCATGGCAAGAGAAGGTGGAATAGGTATTATTCATAAGAATATGTCTATAGAGGACCAAGCCCTTGAAGTAGATAAGGTTAAGAGATCTGAACATGGAGTAATCACGGATCCTTTTTCACTAACTAAGGATCATTCAATAAAAGATGCGTCTAAACTTATGGAAAGGTATAGAATTAGTGGTGTTCCAGTTGTAACAGAAAAGGGAGTTTTGGAAGGAATTATTACTAATAGAGATATTAGATTTGAAACTGATTTATCTAAGAGAATTAGCGAAGTAATGACTTCTGAAAATTTAATAACCGGTGCTCCTGATATTTCCCTAGATGAAGCTCTAAAAGTTTTGAAAAAATATAAAATTGAAAAACTTCCCCTTGTAGATAAAGATAATCTCTTAAAGGGGCTTATTACTATTAAAGATATTGAAAAGCACGAACAATATCCAAATTCTGCTAGAGATAAAACTGGAAGACTTCTTGCTGGTGCTGCCGTTGGAGCAACTAAGGATGTTCTCGATAGAATCGAAGCACTTGTAAAGGCAAAGGCAGATGTTTTTGTAATTGACACAGCTCATGGTCAATCTAAAAATGTTTTAAATACTATTAAAAAAATTAAAGATGCTTTCCCTGATATTCAACTTATCGCAGGTAATGTTGCAACTTATGAAGGAACAGAAGATTTAATTAAAGCAGGTGCAGACTGTGTAAAAATTGGTATTGGCCCTGGTTCAATTTGTACAACAAGGATTGTAACGGGAATTGGAGTTCCACAGATTACAGCTATTATGGAAGCTTATAGAGCTGCTAAAAAATACGGAGTTCCAATTATTGCCGATGGTGGCATTAAATTTTCAGGTGATGTTGCCAAGGCCCTTGCAGCTGGAGGTAATGTTGTAATGATGGGTTCACTTTTCGCAGGTACTGATGAATCTCCTGGAGAAGAGATCTTTGTTGAAGGTAGAAGATTTAAAGCTTACAGAGGAATGGGATCTCTAGGAGCAATGAGTGCAGGTTCATCTGATAGATATTTTCAAAGTGGAACTACTAAATATGTTCCTGAAGGAGTTGAAGGTAGAGTTCCTTACAAGGGGCTTGTTAGCGACATTGTATTTCAACTTGTTGGCGGTGTAAAATCTGCCATGGGTTATCTTGGAGCAAAGGATCTTGAAACTTTAAGGGCAACTGCTAAATACGTCAAGATTACTCAGGCTTCTCTTACAGAATCTCATCCACACAATATTACAATTACAAGAGAAGCTCCTAACTATTATTAATATTAAAAATTTATTAATAATCCACTTCAATTGAAATTGGAGTGGATTTTATTTATAATTATCATTGAGAGGTGATATTTTGAAAACTAAGGTATTACTTGTTGAAGATGAAGAATCAATAAGAAAATTTGTGAAAATAAATTTAGAAAGAGAAGGATACATAATTTTTGAGGCAGGTAGCGGCGAAGATGGAATTGAAATCGCAAGACGTGAAAGACCTGACATTGTAGTACTTGACATTATGCTTCCAGGAATTGATGGATTTGAAGTATGTAGAACTCTTAGGAGTGAGTTTCCTTCACTTGGCATAATAATGCTTACTGCAAAGGCAGAAGACTACGATAAGATAATGGGTCTTCAATATGGGACAGATGATTATCTTACTAAACCTTTCAATCCAACAGAACTAACTTTAAGAATTAAATCCATTGAGAGAAGACTTGAGCCAGAAGAAGAGAAGGAAAGCAATTTGACAATTGATCCACCTTTTAAAATTGATTCTTATTCAAGAAAATTTTATAAGGACGATGTTGAGTTGGAACTAACTCCCACGGAATATCAAATTATAAAAATATTTATGACAAATCCTGGTAAGGCTATGACAAGAGATGAAATTCTAAGACTTGTGTGGGGCGAAGACTTTTTAGGGGATTCAAAAATTGTAGATGTAAACATAAGAAGGCTTAGATCAAAAATCGAAACAAATCCTGCAAAGCCAAAATATATTGAAACAGTTTGGGGAACAGGATATAGATGGAAATAAGAGGTGTCTGTAATTGAAAAACAAAATTGGAAAAAGATTAGTAAAAAGTTTTCTAATAGTTATTTTAATTACAATTTCAATTATAGACATATTTTTGCTCTTTGCTTTTAGCTTTTATTTTTACAACAATATTTCCAAAGAATTAATTTCTAGGATGGAAGTATCTCTCGAAATTTACAAAAGAGATTATTCCGACAAAACAATTGAAGATTTAATTTATGAAGATAGTGACATATTTCTTTCAAATACAAATGCAGAGGTACAAATTTTAGACAATAATGGAGATTTATTGTTAGATTCCATTGGGAAACTTTCATCTATACCAATTGAGCCATCAGATATGTTTGCTGCAGAAAATGGTGAAATAAAAACATGGCGTGGTGAAGACGCTCAAACTGGCGAAGCCATTATGTCTGTTACTGGTGCAATAAAAAATAATGAAGGTGAAAAAATCGGCTATCTTAGATTTATTTCATCTATAGAAGAAGCTAATAAGGCTATACTGAAAACTGGAATATCTCTACTTATCTTCATGCTCTTTGTTGCATTGGTTACAGCCATGGTATCTCTTTTGATTTCAAAATCAATTGTAAAGCCAATACTTGAGCTTACAGAAGTTGCAAAGACAATGTTAAGTGGAAACTATGAAGAGAAGGCAAAAGTTTATGAAGACGATGAAATAGGAGAACTAGCAAAAACTCTCAATGCAATGAGCGATGAAATTCTAAATAAGGATAGAATTAAAAATGACTTTATTTCTTCGATTTCTCACGAGCTTAGGACGCCTCTTACATCTATAAAGGGATGGGCAGTTGTACTTAAAGATGCAAATGAAGATGAAAAGGATCTTGTAGAAGATGGTTTAAATATTATTGAAAATGAAGCTGATAGACTTGCAAAAATGGTCGAAGAGCTTTTGGATTTTTCTAGATATATTTCAGGAAGAATTACTTTAGATAAAGACTTATTTGACA
The DNA here is from genome assembly GCF_001940285.1 of Peptoniphilus grossensis. NCBI lineage: Bacteria > Bacillati > Bacillota > Tissierellia > Tissierellales > Peptoniphilaceae > Peptoniphilus > Peptoniphilus grossensis. The sequence continues at coordinate 361,563 of NZ_MJIH01000001.1, read as the reverse complement.
TTTCACAAACTTGTGTGGATGTTTCAAAACAGATGAAACCTCGTGCGAAATTAAATAATATTGAATTTATAACAGAATTTCCAGAAGAAGCTGTGTTAATATATGCCGATGAAAATAGAATAAAGCAACTTTTGATAAATTTGTTAGACAATGCAATAAAATTTACATCAGATAAGGGGTGGGTAAAGTTTCAAATGTCTAAAGAAGATGGATATGTCCACATGATGATTTCTGATAATGGTATGGGAATGACAAAAGAAGAAATTTCTCATGTAAAAGAAAAATTTTACAAGGGAAAGCATTCAAAGAGTCATAGCGGTATTGGACTTTCAATAAGTGATGAGATTACAAAACTTCACAATGGAAACTTGGAAATTTTTTCTGAAGAAAATATTGGCACAACTGTAAAAGTTACACTTCCAATAGAAATTCCTAAGGAAGTAGGTGATAAAATTGATTAAAAAATTATTTATTATAATTTCCTTATTTTTTTTAACAGCTTGTTCCTTTTTAAATACACAAAGCACAAATATTGAAACGCCTACTATGGGGCAAGCCCCTATATATGGCAAGTGGACTATTACAAAATTTATTTACAATAAAAAAATTAATCAAGATAATTTTTTATTTAAAGATATAATTGGAGAAAATATTTACTTTAGCAATGATCAAGTTGTACTTTCTAACGACTATATAAAAGATGTTGAGTACAAGACAAAATATGTAAAACTTTCTGAATATCTATACAAAAAATTTAATTTAGACTATAAAACTCTTGGCATAGAAGACTCAGATGTTTATACGACCTATGTTTTTGACTCAAAGGCAAGTAGAAATATTTATTATGAAGTAATAAAAACTAGTGAAAACACAGCTTTGCTATTTTATAATGGAGTGATTTTAGAGATAAAACTTGTCGATGACAAGATAAAAAATGAGGATCTCAATAAATTAATTCTGGCTAAAAAAGATGAAGTGCTTGCTAGGGGAAGTTTATTTGATTACAAGGGCGATAAAGGATTTTTAATTGGTTTTAAATCAAAAGCTGATTCTAATATTCCAACATGGAACTATAAAACTTTCTATATTAAATTTTCTGACTTAAAGCTTGAGAATGTATATGAGATGAATAATATTATTCTTCCTCGCAATGATAGCTTTTCTGAAATTAGCGTTCAAAGAGAGTCAAAGGGCGATGAGACCACAGATAAATTAATTGTAAGGGACTATAAAAATTCAAAGCTTAGAAAAGAAGATGACATTCTTAAAACTGATACAGAGGAGCTAAAAGAGAATAATAATCTAAAGACAATAAACTTTATTACAAATAATTATGTCAATGTGGAAAGTTTGGACAGAAATTCAAACAATAATTATCTACGAATTTACAAATTAGATAAGTTAGAGGATAAAAAGCCTCTAAGCTATAAAGACTTTTTGTCAGAAAAAGATTTAGATACGAAAGACAAAAATATCGAGGCACTAAAAAAAGATCCCTATAATATAGGGATTTATAGAGACAATGGTTTTTGGAAATTAAAGGGTAGAATGAAATTTTCAGATGGTAAATTTTCTGATTTTGATTTAAATTTAGTTCTTCCCTATGAAGTAAATAAATATAACGAGATAAATATTCCAATGTCTCAAATAAAAAATTTCAAATCCAGCATAAAAGATGGATTTGTATCTCCTGACAATAAATTTTTAATAACATTGGAAAAAAATTTTATGAGAATTTATAATATAGAGGATAGTAAAATACTTCCTAGTCCAATTTTTGAAAGGGAAATTGGAGATGAAGCGTCCACAATTATGACGGAGTGGGCAATAGGTCGCTATTCAAATATTTGGCAACAAGAACTGTCATCAAATAAATGAGGTGTAAAATGAACAAAATAATGGAAATGGTAATGGAAAATTCAACTTACTTGCTCCTAACTCTTGGTGCAATTTTAATTGGAGTTGTCCTTACCTTTATAGTAAACTTTGCTGCAAGAGATTTAAAATTTATAAAATATTTGCCAGGACTTGCCCTAGTTTTTATTGGAATTATTTCACTTTTTATGGTGATAAATAAACTTTTCGATCCAGGAAGTCTTGATAACTTAATTATTTTTGTAATAGGCGTATCTTCTGGTTTGGTTTCACTAATTTTTGCTTTAATAATAGGAATTGCAAGTTCAAATAAAAATAGGTATAGAAAAAACACCAGAAAAAAAGCTTAAGATGAAGAGGCACATTAGAGACTCTTAATTAGGGATTTATTTCCTTAAAATTTAATCGGCATGAAGGTATTAACCTTTGTGCCGATTTTTATATGTCAATTTTCCCTATGAAGTTCTAATAAATCTAAATGGTTTGTTTCTTTAAATTTGTACCTGGAATTTTTACTGATTGTTTTACATTAATCTTATCTACAAAAGTTCTAATTATTTCTGAATCAAGTTCCTTTATATCCGTATACTTCCTTACAAGTTTTAGGAATGATTCCACATTAAGTTCTTCTTTCTGCGATTTTGTAATAGTTTTTTCAAGTTCAGCTATTCTTTTTTGAAGTGAAACTTTTTCTTCATCATAAGCTTTAGCCATTTTTTCAAATCTTTGGGCAGATATTTTACCTTCCAAGTTATCTTCATAGAGGTTTTGGACAATATAGTCAAGTTTTGCAATTTTATCTTTAGAATCATCTAGTTCCTTTTTCTAACTTCTTAATACCTGATTTAACTCGCTGGTTTTCTTCTTCAAAACTAAATCTACAAATTCTTGCTCATGGTCTTTTGCAAAGGCTGTAACTTTTCTAATTTCTCTAAGAAGAATTTCTTCAACTTGAATATTTTTAATTTGGTGTGAAGTACATTTGCCTTTTTGCTTTCTATAGGATGCACAAACGAAATATTCTTTATCATGAGACCAGCCTTTACCTCTTACTTGATACAATTTTGCTCCACAGTCTGCACAGTAGAGCATACCAGATAGGGCAGGCATTTCTTCTAAATTGTTACGAACTCGTCTTGTTTTTCTTATCTTTTTTACAATATCAAAAGTTTCTTCATCAATAATAGGCTCATGGGCATTATCAAATATTGCCCGTTCAGACCTTGGATTGTCTACATTTTCTCTACCTGTATAAGTAGGAATTAGGACGAAATTTCCGGCTATTAAAATATTTCTCCCTTCACTAGCCCTAAGACAAAAATGGTGGTTTTGATTAGTTTTTTAGGAATTTTAATTCTATGAATAAAAAAAGACGGAAATAAATCCGTCTTAAGAAATATGTAAAGATTAAGCTGTAAAATGTGGTATAATATTTTCATTGAATATTTCATCTATTCGTGAATTACATATTGTTATAAGGAGTACACATGGCTATAACATATCGAAAATTATTCCATTTATTGATAGACAAAAATATGAGTGTTTCAGATTTACAAAAGAAAGCTGGGTATAGTGCTAATATATCAACCAGATTAAAAAATGATAATTACGTTTCTCTTGAAACAATAGAGAAAATATGTAGAGCTTTGAATTGCAAAATTGAGGATATTATAGAAATCAAGGAGGATTAGGAGTGATAACAAAATCAAATTTAAAAGACGTTCTAAAATTAATCGGATTTGAAGAACATAAAAATCAAGAAAAGTATTTAACAAAACAATACCCAGAATTTGATTGCTCCATTTCTGTTGATTTTGATAATGAAAAAATAAACTATCCAGAAGACAAAGACCTAATGGTATATAAGAGAACTACATGTAATTTTTCTGACCCTGAAAATTTTGTTGTTTTAGAATGCGTGACAAGATTAATGGATAAAGGCTATCGACCAGAGCATATAGAAATTGAAAAGACATGGGCTTTAGGACATGATCAAAAAAGTGGTAGAGCAGATATTTTAGTAAAAGAAAGTAGCGGAAAAACCCTTTTTATAATTGAATGTAAAACTTACGGCAAAGAATATGATAAAGCCCTAAAAGATACTCTAAACGATGGAGCACAATTATTTTCTTATTGGCAACAAGAAAAATACTGTAAGTGGCTTGTTCTATATGCATCCACATTTGACAGAAATGAAGTTAACTATAAAACATGTGCAATTAACTGCAGCGATGATAAAAACTTAATAGAACTAGCGAAAAAGGATTCATCAATTCTCCTTTATAAAAATGCCTATACAGTTCCTGACTTATATACTGTTTGGAAAGAAACTTATGAAAAAAGATTATTGGGCGACATTATATTTAGAGATGATTCTATAGCTTATCAAGTTGGAGTTAAGCCATTAAGAAAACAAGATCTTATTGATTTTTCAGGCAAAGATAAGGTTGTAAATAGGTTTGAAGAGATATTAAGACATAATAATGTATCTGATAAAGAAAATGCCTTCAATAGGCTAGTAGCACTTTTTATATGTAAGCTAGTTGATGAAATACAAAAAACTGATACAGATATTGTCGATTTTCAATACAAAGTTGGAACAGATACTTATGAAAGTTTACAAGATAGACTCCAACGTCTACACAAAGAAGGTATGCAAAAATTTATGAAAGAAGATATTTTTTACATACCTGAAGACTATGCAAAAAGAACCATAGAGCAATATACAGGCAATAATAGAACTGAATTAATTAAGGAGCTTGATAATACTCTGCGTATCTTAAAGTTCTATACAAACAACGACTTTGCCTTTAAAGATGTCCATAATGAAGAATTATTCCTTCAAAATGGTAAAATTCTAGTAGAAGTTGTAAAACTATTTGAAAACTATAGGATTATTGGATCAAAAAATCTACAAATGTTAGGAGACCTTTTTGAACAGCTTTTAAATAAGGGCTTTAAGCAAAATGAAGGGCAATTTTTCACACCAGTACCTATTACTCATTTTATTTGGGATAGTCTTCCTTTAGAAAGAATAATAAGACAAAATGAAAAAGTAAACTTTCCAAAAATAATTGATTATGCCTGTGGTGCTGGACATTTTTTGACGGAAGGCTTTGAAGCTATCAATGATATTTTTATTTTTCTTGATCCAGACATGAATATTGATTTCTCGTGGGCTAGAGATAATATATATGGCATAGAAAAAGATTATAGACTGGCTAGAGTTTCAAAAATATCTCTATTCATGCATGGAGCTGGAGAAGGAAATATTGTCTTTGGTGACGGACTGGAAAACTATAAGGAAAAAGAGATTATTCCTGAAAGTTTTGATATTCTAGTAGCAAATCCACCTTATTCTGTTTCTGCTTTCAAACCACATTTAAATCTTAAAAATAATGATTTTAAAGTTTTGGATAAAGTTTCAAATACAGGATCTGAAATTGAAACTCTTTTTGTAGAAAGAATTTCACAACTTCTAAAGCCTAAGGCTGTTGCTGCTGTCATTCTTCCTTCCTCTATACTAAATAAAGAAAACGAAAGCTTTATTGCAGCACGTGAATCAATTCTAGAAAACTTTAAAATTAGAGCCGTAGTAGCCTTATCTAGCAGAACTTTTGGGGCAACTGGAACAAATACAGTAATTTTATTTTTAGAAAAGTTTGATGAACCGCCTAAAAAAGTAGATTTAATAAAAGATAGTGTGAACTCTATTATAGCAGGAAAAGCTCTTAAAGATTGGGAAGATGAAATCATATTTAAAGAGTATCTAAAAACAATAGGCGTGGAAATAGAAGATTATAAAAAATTCATTGATAAAAGCTTAAACTATGACGAATATAAAAATAAATACTTTAAAAATTATACTTCAAGCTTTTTAGGCTTAAGCTCTGTTAAACTTAAGAAAAAACAAAAGACTTTCACAAAATTAAAAAAAGATGAACAAGATATCATCTTAAATAAAATGTTCTATGATTATACTTTTGAAATTGAAAGAGAAAAAATCAAATATTTTGCCTTAACTTATAAGGAAAGGACTCTTATAATAAATGCACCAAACGACAACAAAGGACAAGAAGAATTTTTAGGCTATAAATGGTCTAATAGAAAGGGACAAGAAGGAATACAGATAACAAATTCTGGTGGGAAACTGTATAAAAGTGAAGATAGGCGAGACGAAAACAACCTTGCCTCTTTGATTAGAAAGTCATTCTATGGAGAAGAATACTCTATTGATGACTTAGAGGAATACTACTATTATCTAAATACTAAAGATATGCTAGACTTTAGGAGTGTAGAGTTTAATAAGGGAATAAAAACTAGAAAAGTTAAGATTTTAAAAGATGATCCAAATTTAACAACCTATTACCTATCTGATAAAAATTTATTTGATTTATCAATAGGAGATAGAATTTTAAATGACGAACTTGAAGATGATGGGAAAATACCTGTTTACAGTGCCAATGTTTTTGAAGAATTTGGTAGGATTAACAAGAAGAATATTACTGATTTTTCAAGACCATCAATTTTATGGGGTATTGATGGCGACTGGATGGTCAATTCTATTTCAGCAAATAAAGAATTTTATCCCACAGATCATTGTGGAGTTTTGAGATTAAAAACGGATAAAATTTTACTTGATTATTTAGTCTATGCCTTACAAGTTGAGGGAGAATATGAAAGATTTTCAAGAAATTATAGAGCATCAATACAAAAAGTTAGACAGTTAATTATCCAAGTTCCACCTATTGAAGAACAAGAAAAAATCATCGAAGAAATTAAAAAAGTAGATTTAGTAATAGAAGAACAAAAATCTACAATTGAAAAATATGATGAAGACATCAAATCAAAATTTGTCGAGATGTTTTATAATTTAAATACTGCAATACCATTAGAAAAATATGCTGAAGAAATCATACCTGGAACTTCACCAGAATCTAGATACTATAATGAAAAAGAAAATGGGTTACCATTTTATCAAGGCAAAAAAGATTTTGGTAAAATATATTTAAAGGATCCATCTATATGGACTTCAGTTAGTATTAAAAAATCTATTAGAAATGATGTTCTAATGAGTGTTAGAGCTCCAGTTGGAGATGTTAATATTAATCCTTTTAGTGAAATATGTATAGGTAGGGGATTATGTGCTATTAGATGTTCCAGTATTGAAAAGCAAAAATATTTATTTTACTGGCTTCTAATTAATAAAGAAAAAATTAATGGTCATGATGGAGTTACTTTTGATTCTATTTCAGTAAACGAAATAAATGAATTACAAATTCCATCTCCATCAAAAGACCTACAAGACGAATTTGCATCTTATGTAGAAGAAATCGATAAATTGAAATTTGAAGCGAATGAAAGAAAGAAAAAAGCAGAGATAGAAAAAGAAAACTTAATAGATAAATACTTTAGATAAAATAAGCCCACCAACTTGTTCTCTGTATTTTGATTTTTTAAGGAGGAATTTATGAAAAATTTAGTTATTACAGAAATTATGCAAGAAATGGTGGGCTATTTAAATAATGAGCAATTAGAAAAACTTGAAGAAACTTTAAATTATACATTTTGGAATAAGGATATTGTGGAAAAAGACGAGTCTAAAATAAACGATGAAATAGATTACTTAATTGAATTTTTGTCAGCTAAAAAAGTAGAAGGCTGTTCTGAAAGAACTCTCTCATACTATAAAAGCACTATAAATAAAATGCTTGAGATTTTAAATAAACCTGTAAGGCGAATAGAAACTAGTGATTTACGTTCTTATATTGCTTCATATGCAGATACCAATAAGGTAAGTAAAACAACCCTTGATAATATAAGGCGTATAATATCAAGTTTCTTTTCCTGGCTTGAAGAAGAGAATCATATTATAAAAAGCCCGGCAAGGCGTATCCATAAAATAAGAACAGGAACTACAATAAAGGCAGTTTATACAGATGAAGAATTAGAGCTATTAAGAGATTCTTGTGACAATTTAAGGGATTTAGCTATCATAGATTTCCTTGCATCAACTGGAGTACGTGTAGGTGAGTTAGTAAAAATAGATATTTCGGATATAGATTTTGATAAAAGAGAATGTATTGTTTTAGGTAAAGGAAATAAAGAGAGAATAGTTTATTTCGATGCAAGAAGTAAAATTCATATTTTAGACTATCTTGAAAATAGAACTGATGAAAATGAAGCTCTTTTTGTGTCTTTAAATAAACCTCACAATAGGATAAAAATATCAGGAGTTGAAATTAGACTTAAAAATATAGGAAAAAGGCTTAATATTGAAAAAGTCCACCCTCATAAATTTAGAAGAACACTAGCAACAAAGGCGATTGATAAGGGGATGCCTATAGAGCAAGTCCAAACACTTTTAGGACACACAAAAATAGACACCACTTTGCATTATGCAATGGTAAACCAAAATAATGTAAAACAGTCTCATAGAAAATATATAGGCTAATTCAAATCAAAATTTGTCGAGATGTTTGAAAGTATAAATGAATTCTTTGAAATTGGAGAAAATGACAATATACTAATTCAAAAAGGTCAAAATCTCACAAGACAAGAAACTATATATGGAGAAATACCAGTCGTTGCGGGAGGAAAAGCTCCAAGTTGTTATCATAATAAGTTTAATAGAGAAGGAAATATAATATCAGTTAGTTCATCTGGAGCAAATGCTGGATTTATAAATTACTGGAGTAGCCCAATTTTTGCAACGGACTGCAATACGGTTAAAAGTATAGATGAATCAAAACTCAACACAATATTCTTGTATTATGCCATGCTTTCTAATCAAGATGAATTGTATGAACTTCAAAAAGGTAATGCACAACCACATATTTATGAAAAGGATATTAAACAGATTAAAATACCTAATGTTCCAATAGAATTACAAGACGAATTTGCATCTTATGTAGAAGAAATCGACAAATTGAAATTTGAAAGTGTTAAATGCATGATTGCTTATTTTTTCCCTGTCTTAACTCAATATAAACTTTGTTATATCCTGGTTCAATGTTTCGGCTTCGCAAAAAATATTGAATTCTTCCTCTGTTAGTTTGCCGTCTGATACTTCCCAAAATTCATCATGAAGTCTATCAGCACATTTTTTTGCTGTTACTGCTATATCTAAAAAGTTAATGGCTGATCCAACTTTTCCTTTTTTTACTTTTTTAACTGAGTTTTCTGCGTATCTTTTACAAGCATTAACTTCTGTTTCTAATCTTTCCAAAATTTCTCGTCTCATGCTTAACCTTTCTTTTTTTACTATACACATATTCTCGTACTATGAAAGATAAGTCAAGAGAATTGAAGCTATTATACAATTAATCAAATTAAAAAGGCTAAGAACATCTCTGCTCTTAACCTTTTATCTTGCCACCTAAAGACTCTCTAATTCAGTTTTTCTAAAATCCCTAATTCAATGAGCCTTTGTGCTTCTTTTTTCTTGAGCTTTTTTAATATTATCAATCGTTAGTGAAATTTTATAATGAGATTATCATTTAATAATATTCCCTTAAGTTTCAATAAGTTGAGAGAAAATCTTTCATTGATTCGAATTTTTTATCGCCAATACCATCGACATTTTTAATGTCTTCAATTGATGAAAAAGAATTTTGTGAGCGATAATTTATAATTTTCTCAGCAGTTTTTGGACCAACGCCAGGGATTTTTTGAAGTTCAGTTGCATCTGCAGTGTTAATATTTATTTTTACATTAGAACTTTCACTGGAATTACTTGAAACTAATTGCGTGGTATCTTTATTAGTATTTACTTCATTAATTTTTGGTATATAAATTTTTTCTTCGTCGTGGAGTTTTGCTGCTAGATTAATTCTATCTAAGTCCGCTTCATCTGTTGCTCCACCTGCCATATAAACTGCGTCTACAACCCTTTTTGACGAATCTAATTTTAAAATTCCTGGACTTTTAACTGCACCAGAAATGTGAACCATTATCTCTTTAGTTTCGTTTGATGTCTGAATTTCATCTTCTTCAGCTAATTCTTTTTTAGAAATTTCTTTTGAAGGAAGGCTTGAAGTTTTTGTGTTCAAAAATTTTGTAGCATCATCAAATTTATGTGAATCATAATATTGATATCCAATTATTAAACAAAGAGAAATAATAATTATGTAGGGGATATTATCTTTTTTAAAAAATTTAAAATCCATTTTCATCACTCATTTATTTTAATTTATCTTAAAATTTTAATACCCTAAATTGATAATTTTACACAGTTTTCAAAAGTAATAATCTATGTTATAATCTATATATAGAAACGATTTCAAAAAATTTACATAATAGGAGGAAAGTATGAAAGTATATACAACAGATAAGATAAGGAATCTTGCTCTCGTAGGACATTCTGGCTCCGGAAAGACAAACCTAACAGAGGCTATGTTATTCCAAAGTGGAGCTACACAAAAACTTGGCAATGTTTCTAACAAAAATACAGTTTCCGACTTTTCAAAGGAAGAAAAGGAGAGAGGAACTTCTATTGGAACATCAATTATTCCTATTGAGTGGAGAAATTATAAAGTAAATGTAATAGATACTCCAGGATACCTCGACTTTGTTGGAGAAGCTCATAGTGCTTTAAGAGCAAGTGAAGCTGCAATAATGGTGATTGATGCAACAAAGGGCGTTGAAGTTGGAACTGAAAGAACATGGAAATACACAGAAAAAATTGGACTTCCAAGAATTATTTTTATAAATAAAATTGACGGAGAAAATGTAAACTTTAGAAAACTAATGGATGAACTTGAAGCTTCCTTTGGTAAAAAAGTTATTCCTTTCTCTGTGCCAATTGGCGAAGGTGAAAATTTTGTTGGCGTTACAGATGTTATTTTCCAAAAGGGATATAAATATGTAAATTCTGCACCGCAAGAAACTGAACTAAACCACGATCAAGTTAAAGCAACTGAAAGAATGTATGAAGAAATTGCTGAAGTTGTTGCTGGATCTGATGAAGTTTTGATGGAAAAATATTTTTCTGGAGAAAAATTCACTAGAGAGGATCTTTTGAGAGGAGTTACCACAGCACTTCTTGAAGGGGATGCAGTTCCACTACTTGTAGGAAGTGGCGAAAAGGGCATTGGTATTGATATTCTTCTCAATACAATTGTAAACTACATGCCAGCTCCAGATGATGAACGTGCACATCAAGGCTTTAGATTTAAAGAAGGCGAAGAAAGAAAAGTTTCTGCAAAGGAACCTTTTGCTGCAGTAGTATTTAAGACAATTTCAGACCCATTCCTTGGAAAAATTTCTATCTTCAAAGTTATTTCTGGAATTGTAAATAAAAATACAGCTCTTTATAATGTAAACGCAGAAGAAAATGAAAAACTTGGCGGACTTTACATAATGAGAGGTAAAGAACAAATTGAAATAGATGAAATTTATGCAGGAGACATTGGTGCAACTACAAAACTTGCTAAAACCGTTACAGGGGACACTCTTTGCGATAAAGATCATAAAGTAGAATATAAAAAATTAAAATATTCTACTCCAGTTTTATACTATGCAATTGAACCAAAGACTAAGGGCGACGAAGAAAAGCTTTCTCAATCATTGAGAAAAATTAAAGACGAAGATCCAACATTTGTAATTGAAAGAAACCCTGAAACTAAACAAATGACTATTGGTGGTCAAGGTAAAGTTCAATTAGATGTAATTCTTGATAAATTAAAGAACACTTATGGAGTTGAAGTAAATATTGTTCCTTTTATTGTTCCTTATAGAGAAACAATTAGAAAGACTTCAAGCGTTCAAGGTAAACACAAAAAACAATCAGGTGGCGCTGGACAATATGGCGATGTTTGGATTAGATTTGAACCATCTGACAAAGAATTTGAGTTTGACGAAGAAGTATTTGGAGGAGCGGTTCCTAAGAATTATTTCCCTGCAGTTGAAAAGGGAATTATTGAATCTAAGGAAAGGGGAGTTCTTGCAGGATACCCTGTAACTAATTTTAAGGCCGTTTTATACGATGGATCTTACCACGATGTTGACTCCAACGAAATGAGCTTCAAGCTTGCAGCAAATCTTGCTTTTAAGAAGGGAATGCAAGAAGCAAGTCCAGTTCTTCTTGAACCAATTATGAAAGTTGAAGTTACAATCCCAGAAGATTATCTTGGCGATGTAATGGGCGATATGAACAAGAGGCGTGGCAGAATTCTTGGTATGGACCAACAAAATGACGGTACTCAAGTTTTAATTGCAGAAGCACCACAAGCTGAATTGTTCTCTTATCTAATTGATTTAAGGTCTCTTACTCAAGGTAGAGGAACTTTTAGCATGGAATTTGTAAGATATGAAGAAGTTCCACAAAATATTGCAGAAAAAATAATAGAAGAAAGAAATAAAGAAAAGTAAATTTAAGGGTATAATATCTGTTGGAGAGTAAAATCTCCATCAGATATTTTTATGTAAAAAAATATTGCAATTATAGGCAAAAAAACTTAAACCTTAAATAAGGTAAAAGATAGTTTTAAAACATACTATAAAGGCACGCAGTTTTTATAATTTTACTTAAATAATATATTTAAAATAATATTAAATTAAAAGCTTTACAAAAATTATATTTTGTATTAAACTAGAAATAGTAAAAGATAGTCAAAAATTTTTTAAATCAAAGGACAAAGATGGTCAAAGGAATGGTATTATGGCAAAGCTTTCTAACTCCATTGAAGATTTTTTAAATGAACTTATTTTTGAATCTGGTGGAGTTATTGAGATACAAAGATCAAAAATTTCAGATTATTTTAATTGTGCTCCTTCGCAAATAAATTATGTTTTAACAACAAGGTTCACGCCCGTCAAGGGATACTATGTTGAGTCCAGACGAGGCGGTGGAGGTTACATTAGAATAGTAAAAGTAAAATTTGAAGATGATGAAGATACTTTGGATACTTTTTTAAATTTTATTGGTGATTCAATCACAAAAAACAATTCAGATGAACTATTAAAGGAGCTATTGAGAATTAAAAAAATAAGTAAAAGAGAGATGGAGCTAATAAAAGTTGCTCTATCAGATAGAGCACTTAGTGAGTGTGAAAATAAAAATGAACTGCGAGCAGATATTTTAAAAAATATGCTATTAGTTATTTTTAGTTAGGGGGAAGAATATGTTATGCGATATTTGTAAGGAAAGGGAATCTGTCATATCCTATACTAGGATCAACGACAATGAAATAGAAGAAGTCCACCTATGCGAAGTTTGTGCAGAGGAAAAATTTAGAAAAGATTTCAAAAGTTATCAAAATATAATTCCTCAACTTGAAAATGCACTTAGAAATATTTTTCAATTCACCACAAATTCATATAGTGATGAAGAGGATATAAGTTGTGAATATTGTGGAAGGAGCTTTCGTGAACTAAAGAGCACAGGAACTCTTGGATGTCCTAAATGTTATGATTCTTTTGGAGTAGAAATTAGAAAATATTTAAATGCACTAAATATTAATTTAAAATACAGAGGCAAAATTCCAAAAAATGCGGATAATTATCTTGTCTACAATAGGAAACTTGAGGATTTGAAGGAGAAATTAGATCTTGCCATAAATTTGGAAGAATATGAAAAGGCAGCAGAAATAAGGGATGAGATAAAGAAGTTGAAGGAAGATGTCAGTGTCTAAAATTATTTTAGGTTATAAATTAAAATTATATAGAAATATTGACGGTAAAAAATTTGTAAACGCAATGACAGAGGAAGAATTAAGGAAAAACTTGGAATTTGTTTATCCTATTTTAACTGATTTAGGGTACACTAAAGTTGATATGGAAAAAATTTCTTCTCTAAAAAAACTTGAGTATGTAGAAAATGGAAGAATTGGGAAAAATTTTTTAGAAAAAAGTAATATTGGATTTTATGAGAAAAAGGATGCTCCAGATATTTTGATTAATGCGGGAGAGCATATTGAACTTTCAATTTTTTCTCGAGTAAAGACTTTAAGCGATTTATTCAAAGAAATTTACGATCTTGAAGAAAAATTAGAGGATAAAATCAATTTTGCTTTTGATCCAAATTTTGGATATTTAAGTTCAAGAGTTTTAAATGCTGGGACAGGCTTAAAGCCAATTGCAATTTTATACCTTCCAGCTTTAAATTATTTTGGAATAAATGAAGTAGCTAGGGGACTTTCAAGACTTGGCTACACTTTGGGTTCTTATAGAGATAGTTCAAATAAGGCATTGGGAAGTATTTACACTTTGTCTTTTGAGTCAACTTTTGGAGAAGACGAAAAGTCCTATATTGATAAATTAAAAATCATCGTGCGAGAAATTGCCGATGTTGAGAGGGAAAATAGAAAAAAACTTTATTTAGACAATATTATTACTCTAGAGGATATGGTAAATAGGTCCTTTGGAGTGCTTGCAAATGCAAGAGTTTTATCGGAAGAAGAGATGATGCAGTCCATGAGTACAATTAATCTTGGAATTGAACTTTCAATTTTAAAACCAAATCGAGAATTTGATTTTTATGAAGAGATTATTAAACTTAGAAATGGACATTTGCAAATTGAGAGGGGTGCAATATTAGATCTTAAGTCGAGAGACATTTTAAGAGCTAATAAGGCGAGAGCTCTCATGAAGGAGGTTTTCAAATGAGTATGTTTGGAAAATTTAGTGAAAAATCACAAAAAGCTATTCTTTTTGCACAACAAGAGGCAAGGGAACAAAAACATCCATATATAGGTTCAGAACACATTCTTCTTGGAATAATTAGAGAAGGAACGGACACAGGTGCACACATTTTGTCAAAACTTGGCATCGATTATAAGAAGGCAAAGGAAGCCACACTTGATATAGTGAGTAGCGGTCAAGGTCCCGTTGTATCTAGTATTGCATATACTCCAAGGACTAAGAGAATTTTTGAACTTGCATTTGAAGTTTCAAGGGAAATGGGAGAAGCTACAGTTTCAACTGAACATCTTCTTCTTGGAATTTTGCGTGAAGGTCAAGGTGTTGCCATATTAGTTTTAAAAAGACTTGGCATTGATATAATGAGTCTTGAAAATGACATTTTAAACAATATGGAAGAATATGAAAATTATGAAGACGGAGAAATTTCTTCAGAAGCTTTGGAAAAGTATACTACAAATTTAAATAAAAAGGCTGAAGAGGGGAAAATCGATCCAGTAATTGGAAGAGAAAGGGAAATAAAAAGAGTTATCCAAGTTTTGTCTAGAAGGACAAAAAACAATCCCGTACTAATTGGAGAGCCGGGTGTAGGTAAAACCGCAATTGCAGAGGGACTTGCCGCAGAAATTGTTGCAGGAAATGTACCAGAGATTATGAAGAATAAAGTCATTTTAACTCTTGATATTTCTCAACTTATTGCAGGATCAAAATACAGAGGGGATTTTGAAGAAAGACTAAAAAATGTAACTAATGAAGCTGCAAAAAACAAAAATATCATTTTATTTATCGATGAAATGCATGTAATAATTGGTGCAGGGTCAGCAGAAGGTTCTCTCGATGCATCCAATATTTTAAAGCCAATGCTTACTAAGTCAGCTCTTCAAGTTATTGGAGCTACAACAATTTCTGAGTACAGAAAGAAAATTGAAAAGGACACGGCTTTTGAGAGAAGGCTTATGCCAATAATGGTTGAAGAACCAAGTGTTGAAGATTCTATAAAAATTTTAAGTGGATTAAAAAATATTTATGAAAAGCATCATCATGTAGTAATTCCAGAGGAAACTATTGAAGCTGCTGTAAAATATTCAGATAGATATTTAAATGATAGATTTTTGCCTGATAAGGCAATTGACTTAATAGACGAGGCAAGCTCAAAACTTAAAATTGAGTCCTATAAAGTTCCTGAATTCGAAGAAAAATTCAAAAAGGAACTTGAAGATATTGAAAATAAAAAATCTGAAGCAGTAAAAAATCAAGATTATGAACTTGCTGCAAATCTTCGTGACGAACAAAAAAATGTTGAAGAAAGATATAAAGAAGAAATAAAAAAATTTGAAGAAAAAGATTCGAAGAAAAAAGTAACTCCAGAGCTTGTTGCCGAAATAGTTTCTGAATGGTCAAAAGTTCCTGTTACGGATATGACTGAAGAAGAAACTGAAAAATTAAGAGACCTTGATGTTAAGCTAAAAGAAGATGTAAAGGGTCAAGACGATGCTGTCAAGACTCTTGCAAAAGCAATTAAGAGGTCAAGGATTGGCCTTAAAGATCCAAATAAGCCAATTGGAACTTTTATATTTGTTGGGCCAACTGGTGTTGGAAAGACTTTCCTTGCAAAGAGCCTTGCAAAAAATTTATTTGGAAAAGAAGAAAACATGATTAGGTTTGATATGTCTGAGTACATGGAAAAATTTACTGTATCAAGACTTGTAGGTTCTCCTCCGGGATATGTTGGATACGAAGAGGGTGGCGAACTTACTGAAGCAGTAAGGACACATCCATATTCAGTAATTCTTTTAGATGAAATCGAAAAGGCACATCCAGATATTTTCAATATTTTGCTACAAATTTTAGACGAAGGTAGAGTTACTGATTCAAAGGGAAGGACTGTAAACTTTAAAGATACAGTTATAATTATGACTTCTAATGCAGGTGCAAACCTCCTTGCAAAAAATTCAGTTCTCGGTTTTTCAACTTCAGAAAGTTCTGAAAAGAAAAACGAATATGAAAATATGAAGAAAATTATAAACGAATCCTTAAAGCAAAAATTTAGACCTGAATTTTTAAATAGAGTTGACGATGTAGTAATATTTAAAACTCTTGAAAAAACTGAAATTAAAGATATTGTAAAAAACATGCTTGATAAATTAAGCGATAGACTTTCTGAAATGGGAATTAAAGCAAATTACACAAATAAACTAATTAATTTCTTAGTTGACGAAGGTTATGACAAAGTATTTGGTGCAAGACCACTTCAAAGGACTATTACAAAATTAATTGAAGATAAAATTGCCGATGAATTTTTAGATGGAAAGATAAAAGACGGCGATGAAATTTTAGTAGATGTTAAGTACAAAAAAATTCAAATAGAAAAAGTTAAGAGGACTAAACAGAAGGAAAATGAAAAAGAAAATAGTGTATCAGTGCAGTAATTGTGGATATATTTCTCAAGGATTTTTTGGGAGATGTCCAAACTGTGACTCTTGGAATACTTTAGAAGAAAAAAAAGAGGAGCCTGGCAAAAAGGCTCCTTCTAAAAATAATAAAGATGCACTTAAACTTAAATCAATAGAGGTTTCTTCAGATGAAAGAGTAAAGACTAGTATTGAAGAATTTAACAGGGTAATGGGTGGTGGAATCGTAAGAGATTCTGTGAGCATTTTAACGGCAAAGCCTGGATCTGGAAAGTCAACTCTACTTATGCAAGTTGCAAATGACATTGCGAATAAGGGTATGAGAGTTCTTTACGCATCGGGAGAAGAATCTGAAACACAAATAAAAATGAGAGCTGAAAGAATTTTAGACAAGCTTTCTGATAATATTTGGGTTTACTCAGTAAATTCTCTCAATTCAGTTTTGGCTCAAGTGGAAAAAATTGATCCTCAGTTTATAATTATTGACTCAATTCAAACTTTTACTCTAGATGAATTTCCTCAAAGACCAGGCACTCCAACACAGACAATGGAGTGTGCCTACAAGATGACAGAAATTGCAAAGGACATTAAGAAGCCTCGAATGATTTTTTTAGTTGGTCAAATGACTAAGCAAGATGAACTTGCAGGAGTTAGAAGTCTCGAGCATTTAGTAGACACAGTTTTATTAATTGAAGGTGATTCATCGGAGGACTTGAGATCTTTAATGGCAACAAAAAATAGATATGGTTCCACTGGTGAAATTGGATTTTTTTCAATGACAGAAAAGGGAATGATTTCTATCGACAATCCTTCAGAATATTTTATGACAAGAAGATCAGAAAATGAACAAGTTGCAGGTTCATCTCTTTCTGTTATAAGAGAGGGCACGAGACCAATAATTTTGGAGACAGAAGCCTTGGCATCAAAGACATTTCTCCCATATCCATCAAGAATTTCAGAATCTATTAGAAGAGAACATTTAAATACTTTAGTTTCAATTTTAGAAGAAAGAGCGGGAATAAAATTTTTGGATAAAAATATTGTCGTAAAGTCAGCTGGAGGAATTAAAGTTAAGGAACAGGCATCAAATTTATCTGTGATGGTCTCCATAGTTTCTTCTACCCTTAATAAACCTGTGGAAGCAAATTCAGTTTTCATCGCAGACGTTGGTCTTACTGGAGAACTAAAAAATGTTCCAAGCTTAGATGTGAGACTTAAAGAAGCGGAGCGAATGGGCTTTAAAAAAGCCTATGTTTCAAAATATTCCAATGTGAAGGTAGAAAATTATAAAAAACTTCAAGTTATTAAGATGACAAATATTTTAGAAGTTTTACAAAAAATATTTAGCATATAAATTAGACAAAAAAACTCTTTTTACTGGGATAGGTAAGAAGAGTTTTTTTATATTAAGCCTCTTTTGGCTTTCTAAAGTTTGAAATTAAAATTGCAATTACTAGTCCAATTAACATTGGAATAACCCAACCAAGACCAAATGTAGCAAGAGGAAGCTTTGTTATTAGTTCATTAAGTCCGCCAAGAAATTCTTTCCCCTGTAGTACATATAAAAGACCAAATACAAGTGAAACTATTGATGGAATTTTGAAAACTAAGTCGTCTTTAATTTTGTCATTAAATAATCCGATTAAGACAATAGTCATTGCGCAAGGATAAAGTATTTCAAGAATTGGCGCAGAAATTTTAATTATTTGGCTTACACCAAGCACTGAAATTGCACAGGAAACAATAGAACAAATAATAACTATAATTTCGTAAGAAACTTTACCTTTACCTAGGTCGTTAAAGAAGTTACCTGCAGCTGAAATCAAACCAATGGCAGTTGTAAGACAAGCAAGAGCTGTTATAATAGCCAAGATATATACTCCAACTCCACCAAGAACCCTATTTGTAATATCTACGAGAAGTTGAGTATTATCTGTATTTATGTCGTATACGCCAAGGCTTGACGTTTGTGCACCAAGGTATACTAAACCACCATAGATAAAAGCGAGACAGATAGCTGCAATAATTCCTGAATAAATAGTTGCCTTGATTTCTAGTGCTTGCGAAGAATATTTTCTAGTCTTAACAGCATTTATGACAACTAGTGCAAACATACATCCTGCAATAGCATCCATAGTTTGATAACCATCAGTAATTCCCTTTTTAAGAACAGTGTCTATCATGGCAGTATTTGCAATTTCTCCAATTGGATTAAAAATTCCATTTATAATTAGAACTAACATACAAATTATTAAAGAAGGAGTTAAAAATTTACCTATTATATCTACAACCTTGCTTGGTTTTATGCTTAAAAGACAAGCAACAATAAAGAAAAATACAGAGAATAAATATCTATTTACAGATTCACCAAAAATTGGCAATATAGCTATTTCATAAGTAGTAGCAGCCGTTCTAGGAGTTGCTAAGAAAGGTCCAATACATAAAATAATTGCTGTTGAAATAATAATTGCAAAAGTTTTATTAACTCTTGAAGCGAGAACATTTAAATTCCCATCGTATTTAGAAAGAGCGATAATTGCAATTAGACCTAATCCTGCATCTGTAATAGTAAACCCCAGAAAGCCAATCCACCATTGTGGGCCCGATATAAGCCCTAAATAGGGTGGGAAAATTAAATTTCCTGCTCCGAAAAACATTGCAAAAAGTGCAAAGCCAATTACAAACAAATCTTTCCATCGAATTTCGTCATTCATTTTTTACCTCCAATTAATAGCTTTTTCCATTTTATCACAATTAAATAGAATTTGATACACTAAAACATTGAATACTAATAAAAACTTTGGTACTATTTTTATAAAGGAGATGGACATGAATTACATTGAATCAGTTGATTGGATTGAAAATAGGAATATTCCTCTTGGTGAGTTCACGACGGACAATATAAAAGCACTTTTAGAGGTATTTAATAAGCCGCAAGATAAATTGAAAATAATACACATTACTGGCACAAATGGAAAGGGATCAGTTGCAAGTTTTATTGCAAATTCTTTAAAAGAAAATAATTTTTCTGTGGGAAAATTTACTTCGCCTTACATAACAAATATTCGTGAAGAAATTAAAATCGATAATGAGGAAATATCTGAAGAATGTTTTGCAAAACTAGCTTCAGAAATTAGAAGAAAAGTAGAAGAACTTGATGAGAAAAAAATTTTTGTAAGTGGATTTGAAATTTTGACCTCCCTTGCTTACATTTTTTTTGCAAGGGAAAAAGTGGATTTTGCTGTAATGGAAGTTGGAATGGGTGGAAGAGTTGATGCAACTAATGTAATGGAAAAATCAATTCCAGTTTTTTGCCACATTTCTCTTGACCATGCAAATATTTTGGGCAATACATTAGGTAAAATTGCAAGGGAAAAGGGTGGAATTATAAAAGAAAATTCTCATGTCTTTAGTTATCCTCAAGAGAAAGAGGCAGGAGAAGTTCTTAGAAAAATTAGCAGCGATAAAAACTCTACCTTTGACGAATTTAAGGAGAATGAAGTTGAAATTTTAAAGTCCAATGAGTTTGGAAATAAATTTAACTTTAGAAATTATAAAGATGTCGAAATAGATCTAATTGGAGAGCATCAAGCTTTAAATGCATCACTTGCCCTAATGGTTTTAGATTTCTTAAAAACTGAGTACAACTTAAATGAAGAAAAAATAAAGTTGGGACTAAAAAATGCAAAGAATATTGGCAGGATAGAATGCCTTTCTAAAAATCCACTTATAGTAATTGACGGATCTCACAATTTAGATTCAATTGAAAGAATTGAAGAAAGTATAAGAAAGTTTAAGTATAATAAATTAATTTTGGGTTTTAGTCTTTTAAAGGATAAGGATCACGATAAAATTCTCAGAAAAATCGAAAATATTTCAGATAAAATTATTCTAACAGAAATTGACAACGATAGGTTTACAGAAGTTGATGTTCTTGTAAATGAATTTAAAAAAATTTCAAAAAAAGAAATTTATGCAGTAAAAAATAGAGAAAAAGCCGTAGAAAAAACTTTAGAACTTGCAGAAGAAGGCGATATGATTTTGTGGTGCGGATCTTTATATTTAATTAAGGACATTAGAAAAATAATTTTAGAAAAATTAAATTAAAATAAAAAAGATATATAAAATCCATGGAGAATGAACTGAACCTCTAAATCTAGAATAATTTAATAATATTTTAAGCGGAATAACCTGTACATTATGATGATATTTCGCTTATTTTTTAAGTCCAGCCTAATTACATTCTTTAATATCTGCCTATTTCATTTTATTAGCTCTTTATAATTCTTAAGTTCTTGTCCCTAGAATATTTTTTTAAACTAAAATTGAAGTTTTTGAAGAAATTGTGTCAAAGTACAAAAATGTAAAATATGTCTTGATAGTTGAGAAAATCCTAAAAAACATGAAAGATTAGGTTGTATTTTTAAAAAAAATAATATAATTAAGAGAATTAAGTTGAGGTGTTTTTTAACTCAATTTTAAATTTTATACGAGGAGGTAAGAATATGACAACATTTCTCATTGGCTTAGCTATTTTAATTATCGGTGGCTTTGCCTATGGACGATTTGCCGAGAAAGTATTTCAACCGGATGATAGGGAGACGCCAGCGATTAAAAATCAAGATGGTGTCGACTATGTTCCCATGGGCAAAAAAAAGAACGCACTTATTGAATTATTAAACATTGCAGGAACTGGACCGATCCTAGGTCCAATTCAAGGGATTCTCTTTGGACCTTTGGCTTTTCTTATGATTCCAATTGGATGTGTTTTTGGTGGAGCTTTACACGACTATATGAGTGGCATGATTTCAATTCGCTCAGGTGGTGAACAAATGCCGGGACTCATTAAGCGCAATCTTGGGGGTAAGGTATACTCTATCTACAATATTTTCGTAATAATTCTCATGGTTCTTGTAGGTGCAGTGTTTATTTATACTCCCGGAGATTTAATAGTAACTAATGTATTAAAACAAGAAGCAGTGTCCACAAACCCCGTTGTTTGGATCGTTTATGCTTGTATTTTTGCTTACTATATTGCGGCAACACTCTTCCCAATCGATAAGATAATCGGTAGAGTATATCCTATTTTTGGCGGCATCTTATTACTTTCCGCCGTTGGTATTTTCTTCGGTTTATTTTTTAAAGGCTATCAACTAGATAATTTGGATTTGAGCAATCTAAACACACATCCAAATGGAACACCGATTTTACCAGTGTTCTTTGTAACTGTTGCTTGCGGAATCGTGTCAGGATTCCACTCTACACAAGCGACTTTAATAGGTCGTTCTGTAAAGAGTGAAGGTGAAGGTCGTTTCGTATTTTACGACATGATGATCCTAGAAGGTTTTATCGCTATGATATGGGCGGCAGCTGCAATGGGTATTTACAACAAGGGTATAGACGCTGGTCTCATTGGAAAACCTGCGGTTATAGGTCTTGTTGCAAATGATATGCTTGGTACAGTGGGAGGTTTAATTGCCATTATTGGCATTATCGTTCTTCCAATCACTTCTGGAGATACGGCACTTCGTTCTGCACGACTTATGATAGCAGATCACTTAAACATTCCGCAAAAAACCATGAAGAGCAGATTAAGTCTTTCCATAGGTATGTTTATATGCGTACTAGTTATCTTAATCTTTGCAAAATTGAGTCCAAATGGATTTAATGTTTTGTGGCAATACTTCGCATGGGCTAACCAAACGATCGCCGTATTTGCCTTCGCCATGATTTCCATTTACTTACAACGTCATGGTAAAGCATTCCTAGTATCCTTGATTCCTGGTATGTTTTACGTCTACGTCATTACAGCCTATATTATGGGTGCTAAGATTGGATTTAACTTGCCTTATATGATGGCAAATATAATAGGTGTTACAGTTGCCATCCTTTACGCTTTTGTTGTCTATAAAGAAGGTGACAAGCAAAAAGTTTTAGCAAGAGCATAGGATTTATAGAGCGCGTTTATACGCGTTCTTTTTTTAGCTTTATAATTCGGCTCTATAATATCTGTTGGGGAGTAAATCTCTAACAGATATTTTTATGTAAAAAAATTGCACTTATACGCATTTAGTCCTAAACTTAAAATAACAACAAACTTTGTTAGGAGGTGCATATAAGTGCAAAATAATAATAACATGAATTTGTTGGGTTTTAAAGATGTAATTTTTGATAATTTTTGTGAGGATAAGGAATTTGTTCACATTCATGCTACTGTTAGCAAGATGTCTACTTGTTAAATAGTGGCTCTAAAAAGATTTGATTTCAAGACTAAGGGTCCAAAGAATTGAGGATTAACATATATTGATAAAAAAAGAGAGACTCATTATTTGAGCCTCTCAATATTTGACATAGAGTCAAAAAACTCCACCACTATTAGGTTTTTTTGGTTTAGTTTAAAGGTAAAGGATATTATAAAATTTGAAATAAAGAACTCTTGCATTGCAATATGTAACTTATACATAAAAAAAGGATCTTTTTAAGACCCTTAATTATATAGCTCTTTCGACTTTACCAGATCTTAAACATCTAGTGCACACGTTGATTCTTTTTGTTGATCCATTAACTACAGCTTTAACTCTTCTAATGTTAGGAGACCAGCTTCTGTTAGAACGAGAGTGAGAGAAAGAAATTCTATTACCAAATTTTTTTTCTTTTCCACAAATTTCACATCTTTTAGCCATAACGCACCTCCTTTAGTTATTAAGCAACAAATATTCTATCAAAAATTGCTGCTAAGTGCAAATATTTTTTTCAATATGTTTTTATTTTACACTAAATTATTATTTTTTACAAAGGATTTTTCAAATTGTAACGAGATAATATATATTATATAAATAAAAAATAGATAGTGCTTTAATACAATGTAATTTAACAAAAAGTATAGAAGAAGCTCTCTATGTTAATAATAATTGGCAGTAGTATATGTTAGATGTAAATTAGATGAAAGTAAGAGATAAATATTTAGAAAAAGAATATTTGAGCAATACTACAAACTTAACAAAATGGAGATGAAAATTTTAAATTCTAAACAATTTTAAAAATATATGATTTTCACATAACTGGATTGATGTATCCAATTTCCATTGCTTTATTATAAGCTTCGACAATATTTTTAGCTTGCAACTTGTGATAAATGTTAGCTATATGATTATAGAGAGTTCTCTCACTTATAAATAGCTTCATGGCAATATCTTTTTTACTTCCACCTTTTATTAACTCTTTCAACACTTCAATTTCACGATTTGTTAATGGATTAATTATTGATTTGTTCATTTTTTTATAGTTGCCATTATTTACATTTTTTATTCTTTCTAAAAGTTCGTGGGTTTCAACAGATTTATTTATAAAATCTTTTACTCCTAACTTAAAAGCCATATCCTTATAATTATCTAAATCATAAGATGTTAAAACTATTATCTTTTGTTTGGGATTATAATCAACCAAATTTTTAATTAAATCAAGACCAGTCTTATCATCTTTTAAATTTATGTCGATTAAAAAAATATCATAGGCATTTTTTTGTATCATTTTTAGAAAATCTTGAGCTTTTGATACATAATCACATAAAATATCATCTTGCTCTTCTAAAAGCATCTTAAGAGACTCCCCAAATATTTTATGATCATCCAACAAAATAATTTTCATCTCTTTCCACCTCCAAGCAAACTTTTGTTGAAAGTATATCCTTATTTAATCCATAAGAAATATTTCCCGCATTTGAATCTATCAAAAGTTTAAGTAGCAAGACTCCTCTTTTAGAGTCCTTGATTTTATTAAAATCAGCGGGACTATTACCATCACTATCCATTTTTATTATTACAAAATTTCCTTTTTTATAAAGTTTATAATTTAAATATTTTGCATCTGAATGCTTATAAACATTATTTATAAGTTCCTTTGATATTATTGAAATCAACCTAATTAATTTTTTATCTTCTGTTAAATCACTATCGATAAGTTTAGTAATTTTAATATTTTTATTTGGATATAAAGAAGATACATTATCAAATATTGCAGATAATGATGTTTCCAGATTAGCTTTTTCAAATAAAGAAGATTGATAGAATTTCATGATATTTCTTGCTTTCTTTTCAAGACTAGTCAAAATCTTTTTTGAATATTCTATATCAGGATTTTTGGAAGAAAGGTAATTTTTACTTGCAAATATATCTTGTAAAATATCGTCATGTATAATTCTTGCAAATTCATCTCTTTCACTAGCCATATAGTCTGATAGGTAATAGAGTTTAAAGGTTCTCTCAAAAGCTAATTCTTTTTCCTTTAAAAATAAGATAAAGAAAAATTCTGTAATAAGAAAGATTATCTGAGTGAATATATTTATCATTACCGTATCTATATCAAATAAGTAAATCAAGACAAAAATAAAAAATACAAGTCCAATAGTAAATATTTGGGTGGATTTTCTAGATATAGGCAAGATATTTATATATTTTACATTATCTAAAATTATGTAGCTTTTAATAAATATGCTTGTTGATATAAGACTTATAAGAATAAGGGCGACCTTATAAGGCAAGGCACTTATTAAAATCAAGCTTAAGGGTAATAGTGATGTGAAAATTACCAAAATAGAAAAAGGTTCTGGTATTTTTTTATTTGAAATTTATGTGTATATAAGTCCGTATAATGTAAAAAATAAAATAAGCGAAATTGCATTTAAAATTGAGTCCTCCTCTACTAACATTTTGTTTTTAAAAAGAAGGCCCCAAAATAAAATTATCATTAAATGGCTGATTACAATTTTTTCTAATTTCTTATACATATCTCAATAGTAGCTAACTACAATCCTTTCTTTATTAGTTTTTATACCCAAAAATAGATTTATTGATACTAAGACAAAAAACTTACTTAATAAATATAAAGACAGCTTATTTGTAAAATTATATACTAGTGAGGATATAACCATAATTCCTATAAATAGCCCTACAAGCCTAATATGAAGAGAATTTATTTTGTTCATATTAATGGTATCAAGTATAGTTAATACTACGACCAATGTATATAATAGGCTTGATAAGATTAAGTTTAGCATGACTAGATAAGATAATTTAACTTTTAGTAAATTTAATACTAAACTTGGGAGAAGTATAATAAATGAGCTTATATATATGCTGATAAAATACTTGCCTAGAATTTTTTTCATAGGAAATCCATTTGCAAGTAAAAATTCAAGCTTTTTGCTAATCTTATCTGCTGCCAAGGTATTTTTAGCGAGTTCTATTCCAAATATTACAAAAAGTATTAAAATTCCATCAATTTTAATTATATCTATGACCTTATTTATTTCTTGGCTTCCTTCATCAACAAAAAACAGAGCCATAAAGGTGCATAAAAATGCCATAAATGACATTAAGAAAGCATTTTTGCCTAGTAATTTTTTTAGATCATCAATAACTAATTTCATGACCATGAACCTTCTTTATTAATTACAGATTCATTGTTTATCTTGCTTAAATCTTTCATGGAGGAGATTGCAAAGATTAATCCCAATCCTAGATTTATCCCTAATATTATATAGATAAGGTTTAGATTATATCTTTCTATTAATGAGAGAATCTTCTCTGAAAATGTGCCTATCATGTAAATTAAAATTGTTGTTCCAAAGAAAACTATATTTTTGAAAAACTTAAAGTTTTTTTGGGATAAACTTATAAGATTAAAAAATAGTATTTCAAAATAAGTCATTCCTATCATTGTCACAAATATACCCACAATCCACTTAAATTCGATTTGAAAGTCTACTAGGACATAAGTTAGAAAAAACAACATAAAGGGAACAATGGAAGATAGTCTCCACATTTCTATCCCATAGGCTTTAATCACATCTTTTATATTTACTCCTGATGCTAGGATAAATTCTATACGTTTATTTAATTTATCCTTGACTGTTAAATTGACAACCATAGAATTAGACATAATTAGTGAAATTCCAAGCATTAATACATATAGCATTAATATAATATAATCATTTCCTCTAGAATCAAAGATCCCCTTATATAGTAAAAAAATAAAGCCAAGGGAAATCAAAGTAAATAATAATAAATTTAAAATAAAATCCTTGTCTTTACTTAAATAGTACCTACAGGCTCTATTGATATTCATCTTATCATTCATTTTGTACCTTCCTCTATAAATAAATCTTCCAAACTTTCTCCTTTTATTTCAGAAATATCTTTTGTAAAAAGTAGCTCTCCTGATTTTATCATAGATACCTTATCTGCTACTTTTTCAATTTCTGACAGGTCATGACTAGTAATTACGATGGTCTTACCTTCATCCTTTAGTAATTTTATGAGTTTTCTAATCTCAACTCTTGATATTGGATCTACTCCACTAGTAACCTCATCTAAAAATATTATCTCTCTATTCATCATTACAATAATTAGTAAAGACAATTTCCTCTTCATACCTTTAGAATATGTAGAAACATTCCTATTCAAATCCTTTGTAATTTCCAATAAATCAGAATATTTTTTATAATTTTTAGGCTTATATCCAAAATATAAACCGTATAATTTAATGTTTTCAAGTCCTGTCTTGTCTTCATACAAATAGTCATTTTCAAGTAACATTGACATACTACCTTTAATCTTAACTTCTCCACAATCTTCATCATAAAGATCTGTAAGTATTCTAAATAGAGTTGTCTTACCAGATCCATTTGGTCCAACAAGGGCATGCACTGTATTTTCTTCAATTTCTAAAGAAAAATTGTTGAATAGCTTTTTGTTTTTAAAATTTTTACTCATATTTTTTACTTCGATTACATTCATATTAAAAACCTCCTGATTCATAATTAAATTTATTATTAAACTAAAGATAGATTTCAAGTTAAAACTATAATTTAAAGCCAATTAAAATTTGTATTTAAACCTATTAAAAGTTAATATATCGTACAAATAGCACATAGTTTACAATAATTTCTCGGGGATATAATTTTTGATTTCATATTCTCGCCTCAATATGTTTTATTTTATGCTATTATAAATTTTATTACGTGAGTAAATACTGCAAACTTAATAAAAAAAAGCAGTCCTAAGACCGCCATAATTTTTCCACACCTTTGCTATGTTTTTTTACAAGTTTTAGTTCATACTTTCAATTGTTTTTTACAAGTCGCAGTTTTGTGCATTTAGCTTTATTTTTACTTAAAAAAATCTAGTTCTACTTGATTTGATAAATCTCTTCCCCTTTCAGTGAGATAGATTTTATTTTCACTAATATTTATTAATCCAAGAACAATATTTTTTTCGATTTCACTTTCATAAATTTTAAAAAAATCTTTTTGGAATTTTTCCTTAAATTCATCTATATCTATCCCTGAATTAAGTCTAAGCCCCAACATTATAAATTCATTAATTCTATCGATTTCAGATAATTTTTCAGAAAACTCTATGGGCAAATCATTTTTATCAATTGAATTATAATAATTTTTAAAATCAGAAAAGTTTCTGTATCTTAAATTTTTTATATTTGAAGAAGCCTCTAGCCCAAAGGAAATATAATCCATTAGCTTCCAATAAATTAAATTGTGCCTACACTTAAATCCCTTTTTCGCAAAATTTGAAATTTCATATTGATGGAGACCAGTTTTTTCAAATTCTTTGACTACATAGTGATACATTTTTCTATCCTCAAGTTCATTAGGGAAGTCTAGAGGATTTTTTTTGTGTGCTTTATAAAGAATTGTACCTTCTTCTAAAATCAATGAGTAATAAGAAATGTGAGGAAGATTTAATTTTTTTACTTCATCAACTGATTTTAATATATCAGAAAACTTTTGTGATGGAAGTGCAAGCATTAAATCTAAATTTATATTTGTAAATCCTGCAATTCTTGCATTTTCAATAGCTTTATAAATATCAGCAGAGTTATGAATTCTTCCAATTTTTTTTAATATTTCATCGTTAAAGGATTGTGCTCCAATGGAAATTCTATTAATGCCAGAATTAAAAAAGATCTCTGCTTTTCTTCTTGTGAGAGAATTGGGATTGGACTCTATTGTAATTTCTGCGTTTTCACTAAAATCATAATTTTTTAAAACGCTTAAAATTCTCACAATAAATTTCTCGTCCACAGAAGAAGGAGTACCGCCACCAATAAAAATAGTGTCAATAGTTCTTTCTTTTAAAATATTTTCCTGTAATTTTATTTCTCTTTCTAAATAATAAAAATATTTTTCTTCATTTTCTTTATTTAAAAGAGAAGAGCAGAAGTCACAATAGTAACATCTACTCTCACAAAAGGGTATATGAATATAAATTGAAATTTTATTTTTCTTCATCGTATTTTAATACAGACAAGAAAGCATCTTGTGGAATGTCAACATTACCTACAGTACGCATTCTCTTCTTTCCTTCCTTTTGTTTTTCAAGGAGTTTTCTCTTTCTAGAGATATCGCCACCGTAACATTTAGCAAGGACGTCCTTTCTAAGGGCACGAATAGTTTCTCTTGCAATAATTTTATTTCCTATTGCAGCTTGAATTGGTACTGCAAATTGGTGTCTTGGTATTACATCCTTTAATTTTTCACAAATTTTTCTTGCACGAAGGTAAGAATTTGATTCGTGAACAATTAATGAGAAAGCATCTACAAGCTCTTCATTAATTAAAATATCAAGCTTAACGAGATTAGATTTTTCATAGCCAATTAATTCATAATCATAGGATGCATAGCCACGAGTCTTTGATTTAAGTGCATCAAAAAAATCATAAATTACCTCATTTAGAGGCATGTTATAAGTTATAAGTGCTCTAGTTTCTTCTAAGTATTGCATATCTTTAAAGACACCACGCCTATTTTGGCATAGTTCCATAACTTGACCAACATAATCTGTTGGAGTCATAATTTCTGCTTTTACAATTGGTTCTTCCATGTAATCAATTTCTGTTGGATCAGGCAAGTTTGATGGATTTTGAATAGAAATCATCTCGCCATTTTTTTTCATTACATTGTAAATAACAGATGGAGCAGTAGTAACAATATTTAAATTAAATTCTCTTTCTAGTCTTTCTTGGATAATTTCCATGTGAAGAAGTCCTAAGAAGCCACATCTAAACCCAAACCCAAGAGCAACAGAAGTTTCTGCTTCAAAGTCTAGGGCTGCATCATTTACTTGTAGTTTTTCTAAGGCGTCGCGAACATTGTTGTATTCTTCGCCTTCGCCAGGATACACACCACAGAATACCATTGGTACAACTTTTTTATATCCAGGCATGGGATCACTTGTTTTATTATTTTTTAAAGTGATAGTGTCGCCAACTCTAGCGTCTTTGACATTTTTAATTGAAGCAGTTATAAAACCAACTTCGCCTGCATTTAAAGAGTCAAGAGGAATGTGACCATTGGAAGTTACTCCAACTTCAACTACTTCAAAAGTTTTACCTGTAGCCATCATAAGTATTTCATCACCTGGTTTTACTGAGCCGTCAATGATTCTAACGTGGCAAATTACTCCTCGATAAGAGTCATAAATTGAATCAAAAATTAGAGCTTTAAGAGGGGCATTGTAGTCGCCACTTGGTGCAGGAATTTTATCTACAATTGCGTGAAGTACATCGTCAATTCCAATACCTTCTTTTGCAGAAATAAGTGGAATGCCTTCAGTGTCGATGCCAATAATATCTTCGATTTCTTGTTTTATCTCATCGGGTCTTGCACTTGGAAGATCAATTTTATTTATCACTGGAACAAGTTCAAGGTCTTGATCAATAGCAAGATAGACATTTGCAAGAGTTTGAGCTTCAACGCCCTGTGAAGCATCTACAACTACAATGGCACCTTCGCAAGCAGCAAGGGAGCGAGAAACTTCGTAGTTGAAGTCAACATGCCCTGGAGTGTCAATTAAGTTTAAAATATACTCTTTGCCATCTCTATCATCTTTATATATAAGTCTAATAGCTTTTAATTTAATTGTAATTCCTCTCTCGCGTTCAAGATCCATGGAGTCGAGGACTTGATCGTCCATTTCTCTTTTGGTGAGCATTCCAGTTGACTCAATGAGTCTGTCGGCAAGAGTGGACTTGCCGTGATCAATATGTGCTATTATTGAAAAATTTCTAATATTATTTTGATTTCTCAAATTTTTACCTCCGTATTTTAGGGGATATTTTTATTTTATCAAAGTTTCAATTTTCCCTCTACTTTTAAGAGGTAAAATTCTGTAGACTGCCGCTGATTTTATTCTTTTCTTTTCGATTGGTCCAAAGTATCTCGAGTCAACACTCATGCCCGGCAGCCTGTTATCTCCCATTACAAAATATTCATTATCTTTTAGTATAAAACTTTTTTGGTCAGATTCTGTGACATCAGTTGAAGTGTAGTTTTCTTTTAATAGACTTCCATTTAAATAAACTTTTCCTTCTTTAAACTCAATTGTGTCGCCAGGCTTTCCAATAAGCCTTTTAATGTAATTCCTATTGTCGTTTGGTGCGTCAATTACAACAATTTCGCCTCTAGGTATATCAGTGAACCTTTTATAAGAAAGACAAATTAACTTATCTTTTTCATTTAATGTTGGGTGCATGGACTCTCCATTAACAACAGCTATATTAAAAATAAAATTCCTCACAAATAGTGCAATTAAAACTGCAGCAACAATTGTAAGAATAAAAGACAAAGTTTCATTTTTTTTCAATTGAATCATCTCCAATTACTAATTTTAACATAAATATATAGAAGATTGGAAAATTTTTGATTTATTAAAATAAATTGAATTTTATAATATTAAAAAATTTAATACCTATAATGCAATATCTACACAAATTCTAAAATTTGATAAGATAATATTAAAATCATTAAAATATAAATTTTTATTGAAATATAAAAAAATATATGATATCGTATTCTTAACAAATAACAAAGAGGTGCAAAATATGAAAAAAATAGAAACAGAATATTCTGTAAGAGATGGAGGACATTATACTCCAGGAATGATACACAATGGAACTCTTTATATTTCGGGTCAATTATCTCATAATCCTAAAACAGGAAAAAAGCCTGAAGGCATAAAAGCTCAAACAAAACAAGCTTTATTAAACTTAGAATTGGTTTTAAAAAACGCTGGATGTACAAAAAATGATGTACTATTCTGTAGAGTTTATATACCAGATGTAAAATTATGGGGAGACTTAAACGAAGTATATGCAGAATTCTTTGAGAATCATAAGCCATCAAGAGTGGTAGTACCTTCTAATAATCTATATGATGATTGTTTGGTAGAAATTGAAGCAATTGCACAAGTAAAGGAGTAATAATTATGAACTATATGGAAATAGACACACCTGCACTTATCGTAGATTACGATATTATGATGAACAATATAAAAACTGTTCAAGACTATGCTAATTCAAAAAATGTGAATTTAAGACCTCATACAAAAACACACAAATCTCCACATATTGCAAAATTACAAGAAGAAGCTGGAGCTAAGGGAATTGCTGTTGCTAAGCTTGGAGAAGCAGAAGTAATGGCTGAAAATGGTTTGAAAGACATTTTTATTGCAAATGAAGTTGTAAGTCCAAATAAATTAGAAAGAATAAAGAAATTAATAGAAAGTATTGATATTTCTTTTGGATTAGACAGCATAGAAGCAGCAAATATTATTGAAGATGTTTTTAAAGATTCTAATAATAAAGCTGTAGTTTTAATTGAAATAGAAGTTGGAGAAAATAGATCAGGAATTATTGAGGAAGATGACTATAGAGATTTATTAAGTCACTTAAAAAATAATTGCCCTCACATTAGACTAAAGGGAATATTTTCGCATGATGGTAATTCATACAATGCTGAGAGCCTTGAAGAATGTAAAAGAATTCACTTAACTTCACAAGAAAGAACTTTAAAGTTCGCAAAAATTGCCGAAGAAATGGATATGCCTTTAGAAACAGTAAGTGTTGGTTCCACACCATCTATGCTAAATGATTTTCCTATTTTAGATGGAATTACTGAAATCAGACCAGGAACTTATATTTTCATGGATGCATCTATGAAAAATGCTTGTAAAAATTGTGATACCGCCGCAACTATTTTAGCTTCAGTTATTAGTAGACCAACTGATGAAAGAGTAATCCTTGATGTTGGGGCAAAAGGTATTACAATGCAGACAAGAACTAAAGGTATAACAGCGGTTGAAGGTATGGGGCAAATAAAACAATTTCCAGGAGTGAATATCTTTGATGTATATGACGAGCATGCAATTATTTATGATAAAAATATGAGAGATTCTGTAAAAGTTGCAGATAAAGTTGAAATTATTCCAGTTCACATTTGTCCAGTAGTTAACCTACATGAAAAAGCATATTTTGTTTCAAAAGGGGAAGTTATTAAGGAAGTCCCAATATTAGCAAGAGGTAAATTATCATAATTTAATTAGGAGGATTTATTGATGACAAAGTTTAAGATTGCCGCAATACAAATGCTTACGAATACAGACAAGAAAGAAAATTTAAAATCTGCAAAAGGGTATATAAAAAAAGTGGCAGAAGAGGGTGCAGATATTGTTGTTTTAGGAGAAATGTTTAACACTCCTTATATAACATCAAATTTTCCAATTTATGGTGAAATTGGAAAAGGAGAGTCTTGGCAAGCTTTATCTGAAGCTGCAAAAGATAATGATATCTACGTCGTAGGAGGAAGCATACCTGAAAAAGATGAAGAAGGAAGAATTTTTAATACTAGCTTTGTTTTTGATAGAGAAGGGAATCAAATAGCAAGACATAGAAAGATGCATCTTTTTGACATTGATGTTGAAGGAGGGCAAACTTTTAGGGAATCTGATACATTAACTGCAGGTGATGAAGTAACTGTATTTGATACTGAGTTTGGAAAAATTGGTCTTTGTATATGCTATGACTTTAGATTTCCTGAGCTTTCAAGGCTTATGGTAAATGAAGGTGCAAAAGTTATTATTGTACCTGCAGCTTTTAATATGACAACAGGACCAGCACACTGGGATATACTTTTTAGAACAAGGGCATTAGATAATCAAGTCTATACAATAGGTGCAGCTCCCGCAAGGGATTCTCGTACAGGATATACATCTTGGGGACATTCAATGATAGTTGATCCTTGGGGAAAAGTAATAAAGCAGTTAGATGAAAAAGTTGGTTATTTTATAGAAGAAGTTGATTTAAATTATGTAATTCAAGTAAGAGATGAATTACCTATGTTAAATCAAAGAAGATTAGATTTATATGAATTAAATAAAAAGTAAAATCAAAATTTATTATAGTTAGGAGAAAATTATGACAGACAAAAATTTTAACAAAAAAACTGCGTTTATTTCTCTACTTCCTTTCCTAGTATTTGTTGGAATAATACTAGGAGGAGGTATAATTTTAGGTACATTAGGATATGATAGACCTTTCAATCAAATAAATGCATCCGTAGCTTTGTTTATTGCCATTATATTTGCTATAGCAGTATATAAAGGGAGTATAAATGAAAAGTTAGATTCCTTTGTAAAGGGATGTGCAGATGAGGATATAATTATAATGGTTATGACTTGCTTCTTAGCGGGAGCTTTCTCATTTGTCGCAAATGCAATGGGTGGAGTCGATTCAGTTGTTAACTTTGGCTTAACTTATATACCACCACGTTTAATAACACCAGGGATATTTTTAATAGCAGCATTTATGTCTTTTGCTATTGGATCATCATCTGGGACTACTGCTGCATTAGGGGTAATCGCTTTCTCGATAGGAAAACAAGCAGGACTTAATGTACCTATAATTTTAGCAGCGGTAGTGTCAGGTGCTTTTTTTGGAGATAACTTAAGTGTTATTTCAGATGTCAGTATTGTAACTGCCAGAACTCATAAAATTAAACCAGTGGAAAGAGTTAAAATTAATGCGGTAATGGCAGTAATTTCAGCTATACTGACAGCTATAGTCTATTATATAATAGGTAAGCCTTCAACTATTGTCGAGATAGAAGCAGGCACATATAGCTTATTTAATATTATACCATATATAGTTGTTTTAATGGGAGCTTTAGCAGGATTAAGTTTCTTTGTAGTTCTAACTTTTGGAATTTTAGTTGGAGGAGCTATTGGATTTATAAATGGAAGCTTAAACTTTCTTACATGGGGAGAAGCTATATTTAATGGATTTGCTGACATGCTCACTATTGTAATGCTGGCAATTCTTATTGGCGGACTTTCAAGAATGATGAGAGAACAAGGTGGATTAAAACTTATAATGAGTTTTATTGAAAGATTTATTAAAAATAAGAAATCAGCTGAGTTAGGAATGGCAGCTATTGTTGGTTTAGCTGATGCAGCAGTTGCAAATAATACAGCTGCACTTATTGTTACAAGTGATGTTTCTAGACAATTATCTAAGGACTATAAAGTTGATCCTAGAAGAGCAGCAACAATTACTGGAGTTTTTGCATGTGTTGTCCAAGGTTTACTGCCATATGGAAATCAAATTTTGTTAATAAGTGCATTAGCAGAGTCTACTGTAGCTCCGATTGAAATTGTTCCACACATGTGGTATGTTATATTTTTAGGAATAACGACCATAATATCAATATATATTCCATATGCTGATAAATCAATTGAACAGGATCCATGGGATTGGAATTATGATGCACCGAAATCTAGAATAAATTACGAAACAGGTGAAGTTGATTCAGCAGGATTTTAACTTGAGAGAGAGGGAATTTTAAATTGCACGATTATAAAATCAAGGATGTTTTAAAGCCATATATAGCTGTATGTGAAACGATAGGCAAGACTTTTGGAAATCAATGTGAGGTGGTCCTACATGATTTGTCTCAGCCTGAAAATTCAGTTGTTTATTTAGTTAATCCAAATGTAACTGACAGAAAAATAGGAGATACATTTGACTATTTGATGAATAAGATATTGTTAAAAGAAAAGTTCAATAAAGATACTTTAATAAACTACTATTTTACCGCAAGGAATGGATCTAAAATAAAATCATCGACAGTATTTTTGAGAGATACAAATAAAAAAATTATTGGAGCGATTTGTATAAATATAAAAATAGATATGTTCAATCAAATACAAGAAATGCTGGATTATTTCACAGGGAATAACAATCAACAAAATACAAATAAGTTCGATATTTCTCAAATAGAATCAATAGAAGATGTAATTGATGAGATAATAAGTAAAATAATTCCAGAAAACTCCACAAATCTATCTAAAGCTAGAAAAAAAGAGATTATTCAATTCTTAGATGCAAAGGGAGTATTCAATTCAAAAGGCACAATTGATAAAGTAGCTTTACAATTAGGAATATCTAAAGTTACTGTTTATTCCTATATGGATGAATTGAAAAAAGATAGACTTGATTATGATAATATATAAGGGGATGTTGTAAAAGTCCAAAATAAAAAACTCGTCTCAGATTGTAGATAAACTCAGGAGTACTCCTGAGTTTGTGGTTCTATAAAAAGTTTTGTGTATCAGCTCTTCCTGATAGGATGTGAGCTGATATTTTTTTTAAATATCTTAAATTTCACATTTTTGCCTAATTGCTTTTTAAAAAATTTGGAGATTTTTTATCAAGAGCTGGTCGCAAGACTAGGGTGAATCCTTTACTTTTGATAAGAAAATTCAAATTTTTTATTATTGTTGAGACATTTTTATTATTGTTGAGACAAAAAATTAGATTCTGCTTTCAAAAAATATTGTTAATTGCGACAATATCTTATCTCATTCCCTCATTCGAGTGGTTCACTTACTTGGTGCATCTACCATAGCTAAATACAAGCTTTTTTATAAGGCATAGTCATTAGGAAATATGGTTTTATTTCTGTAACATATGTCTTTACAGTTAAGAAAAAATAATAAAAAATTTTTGAAAATTCCTTGACAAATAGGAGAGAAGAGGGTACTATATAAATAGATTAGCACTCAACACCAATGAGTGCTAATAAAGGAGGAAATTATGGATGCTAGAAAAATAAATATTTTAAATGCCATAATTGAAGCATATATCGATATGCCAACTCCCGTCGGGTCACGAACTCTATCTAAAGAATATCATCTTGGAGTTAGTTCTGCGACTATAAGAAATGAAATGGCAGATCTTGAAGATCTTGGTTTTTTAAATAAGCCGCATCAATCAGCGGGAAGAATTCCTTCTGATAAGGCTTATAGATTTTATGTTGATGAAATTTTTAAAAGTTTTAGCGAATTTCATGATATAGATGCTTCTAAAAAAATCAAAGACAGAATTTTATATACTTCTAGAAATTTAGAAGACTTTTATAAAAATTCAGTTAATTTGCTCGCCAACATCAGTAATTGCACGGCATATTTAATTACACCACAAAAGGCTGATACTAAAATAAAAAGACTTACTCTTGTAAAAATCGATAGAAATACGGCACTCTTGGTCTTAATAGGCGATAAGGGAGTAATAGAAAGATATTTTTTAGAAATAGAAAATATTTCTGATGAAGATTTTTATTATATTGAGAAAGTTTTAAATGAAAAAATGTCGGGAATTGACTTTGACAAAATTGAATCACTTAAAATTTCTCTTTCCGATAATATGATTAGATATGGGAATTTTATTTCCAATGTTGTAAAAATCGCAAGTGAATTTAATAAAAAGGTCTCATCCATTGAAATTTATTATGATGGTCTCACTAATATTTTGAATTTTGACGAATATAGGGATCTTGACAAGGCTAAAGATTTTATGAGTTTAGTTGAGGATAGAGATAGTTTATTTCAAATCTTAAAAGATGATAATTTCACAGGAGATGTGGAAGTAATAATTGGTTCAGAAAATAGTGCAAGTTTAATGAAAGAAAATACTATTATTAGAGCACCCTTTACTAAAGATTATGGTATCTATGGAAGTATTGGAATTATTGGACCAGTTAGGATTGATTATATGAGATTGGTCAAGGTCGTTAAAATTTTTAGTGATGCACTTACTAGAGGATTAAAAGAAATGTGAGGGAGTACATGACAAATGATGATATAAAAAAGAAGATATAAAAAAAGAAGAAGATATTAAAGAAGAAGCTGTTAATGAAAATAATAATATAAATAATGAAAATATTAGTGATGATACGAAGACAGAAGAGGATTCTGAAAAAATTATCGACTACGAAAGTGACGATGAAAAGTATCAAGCACTAACTGATAAGTTTATGAGACTTCAAGCTGATTTCGCAAATTACAAGAGAAGAACTGAAGCTCAAAAGGCTGAATATATTGAACTTGGAGTTAAAAAGGTTGTAAACGACTTACTTCCTGTCATTGACAATTTTGAAAGAGCAATGAATTCTATTGGTGATAGGGATTCAACTTATGACGGGATAATGATGATAAAGGATCAACTTACTGAAGTACTTAAAAAGGAAGGTATTGTTGAAATGAAGGCTCTGGGTGAAGAATTCGACCCAATGTATCACCACGCAGTGCTCACTGAAGATTCTGATGAATACGACAGTGGCTATGTAATTGAAGTTTTACAAAAAGGTTATTTAATTAATGACAAAACGCTAAGACCTGCAATGGTCAAAGTTTCACAATAAGTGATTTATTTAGGAGGAAATTTATTATGGGAAAAATAATTGGTATTGATTTAGGAACAACTAACTCTGCAGTAGCAGTAATGGAAGGTGGAGACGCTGTAATAATTCCAAACATTGAAGGTAATAGAACTACACCTTCTGTTGTAGCTTTTACTAAAGATGGTGAAAGATTAGTAGGAGAAACTGCTAAGAGACAAGCTATTACAAACCCTGACAGAACTATCTCTTCTATTAAGAGACACATGGGTTCTGACTTTAATATAAAGATAGATTCAAAAACTTATACACCACAAGATATTTCAGCTATGATTTTACAAAAATTAAAATCTGATGCAGAGTCTTATCTTGGAGAAAAAATTACTGAAGCGGTTATTACAGTTCCAGCTTACTTTACAGATGCTCAAAGACAAGCAACTAAAGATGCAGGAAAAATCGCAGGTCTTGATGTGAAAAGAATTGTAAATGAACCAACTGCGGCTGCTCTTGCTTATGGAGAAGATAAGGATACAGAGGCACAAACTGTAATGGTTTATGACCTTGGCGGTGGTACTTTCGATGTTTCAATCCTTGAACTTTCTGATGGAGTATTTGAAGTACATGCAACTCGTGGTAATAATAAATTAGGTGGCGATGACTTTGACAACAGAGTTATCGATTATATTGCTGAAGAATTTAAAAAAGAAAATGGAATTGATTTAAAGGCTGATAAGATGAGTCTTCAAAGACTTAAAGAAGCTGCTGAAAAAGCTAAGAAGGAGCTTTCTTCAACATTGTCAACTAATATTAATCTTCCATTTATTACAGCATCACAAGCTGGTCCACTTCACTTAAATATGGATTTAACTCGTGCTAAATTTGATGAACTTACAGCTGATCTTGTAAAAATGACGGAAGGACCTGTTAAAGATGCATTATCAGATGCAGGACTTTCTGCAAAGGATATAGATAAAGTTCTTCTAGTTGGAGGTTCAACAAGAATTCCAGCAGTGCAAGAATGTATTAAAAAGTTGACTGGAAAACAACCACAAAAAGATATTAACCCAGATGAATGTGTTGCTCTTGGTGCAGCAATTCAAGGTGGAGTTCTATCAGGTGATGTAAAAGACTTATTATTACTTGATGTAACACCACTATCTCTTGGAATTGAAACTATGGGTAATATTACTACAAGACTTATTGAAAGAAATACAACTATTCCAACTAAGAAGTCACAAGTATTTACAACTGCAGCAGATAATCAAACTTCTGTAGAAATTCACGTACTTCAAGGTGAAAGACAAATGGCTAAGGACAATGTAACTCTTGGTAGATTTACACTTGATGGTATTGCACCAGCAAGAAGGGGAGTGCCACAAATCGAAGTTACATTTGACATCGACGCAAATGGAATTGTAAATGTAAGCGCTAAAGACCTTGGTACAGGTAAGGAACAACACATCACAATTACATCTTCTACTAACCTAAATGAAGAAGAAATCGAAAAGAAGGTTAAGGAAGCTGAAATGTATGCGCAAGAAGATGCTAAGAAGAAGGAATTAATTGAGGCAAAAAATAACGCCGATTCAATTATTTATCAATCTGAAAACACATTAAAAGATGTTGAAGGTAAAATTTCTGATGCTGATAAGACTAAGATTGAAGATGCAATCAAGAGCCTTAAAGATGTAAAGGATGGCGAAGACCTTGAAGCTATTAAGTCTAAGACTGAAGAGTTAACTCAAGCTTTCTATGCAATCTCTGAAGAAATTTATAAACAACAAGGTGCACAAGGACAAGCTGGATCATCTGAAGCAAAAAATGATGATGATGTAGTTGATGCAGACTATGAAGTTGTAGATGATGACGAAGAATAATAATTAAATAGAATTGTTGCAGTTTAGGCTGCAACTTTTTTTATGTTTAAAAATTAATTTATTTTATTTTTGATAATTAATTTATAGATTTTTAGCAAATTTTAAAATAAACTTTATTTTTTCAAGACTTTATATTAGAATGGAAAACTAATGAGGTGGAAGATGAGAAATTTTTATGAAATTCTTGAAGTTAAAAAAAATGCAACCAAAGAGGAATTAAAGAAATCTTATAAAAAACTCGCAAAAAAATATCATCCAGATCTAAATCCAGGAGACGAAATTGCAGAGGCAAAATTCAAAGAAATTTCTTATGCCTATGAGGTTCTTTCTGATGACGAAAAAAGGCAGATTTACGATGTCTATGGAGAAGAGGGTTTAAAAGGCAATGTTGGAAGCTCTGGGACTAGTGGTTTTGGAGGATTTTCTGATATTTTTGACGATATTTTTGATATTTTTGGCGGTTCTAGGTCTAATAGATATGAATATGAAAATAGAAGGAACATGCCAAAGAAGGGCCCAGATACTAGAGTGGATGTAACTTTGGATTTCTTTGAAGCAATTTTTGGCGTTGAAAAAGAAATCACTGTAAAGGTAAAGGAAGAGTGTGAGCATTGTAAGGGAAGCAAAATGGAGCCAGGAACAGAAAAACACAAATGTGACAAGTGTAATGGAACTGGTCAAGTAACTTCAGAACAAAACACACCTTTTGGCAGATTTGTTAGGACTTCATCTTGTGACAAGTGCAATGGAACTGGCGAAGTAATAGAGAAACCATGTAAAGAATGTGGAGGCAAAGGTTCAGTATTAAAGAGCAAGAAATTAAAAGTAAATATTCCTAAGGGTGTAGACAATGGTAATATTATTTCGCTAAGAGGTCAAGGTTCCATTGGTGAAAATGGCGGCGAAAATGGAGATGTTTTTGTCTACATTAGAGTAAGATCTGATGCAGTTTTTAAAAGAGATGGCAACGATATTTATCTTGACATTCCAATTTCTTATCCAGATGCTGTCCTTGGAGCAAAGATAAAAGTTCCAACACTTAAAAAGATAGTTGATTATGAAATACCTAAGGGTACAACTGGCGGCACTGTCTTTAGATTAAAGGGAGAAGGCGTTCCCTATGTAAATAGGGAAAATCAAAGGGGAGATCTTTTCTTCAAAGTTAATATTATTATTCCAAAGAAAGTATCTGATGAACAGAGAAAACTTTTGGAAGAATTAAGAGAAACTGAGCCAGAAGTTGAAGAAAACAAAAAGTCATTTTTAGACAAGTTAAAGGATTTATTTGACTAATGCGGATCATTGATTCGCATTTTTTAAATTGTATAAAAATTTAAGGTAATATATAATGAGTTCAGGTGATTAGATTGAAATACATTGAAATGACAATAGATACTTCAAAGGATAAAAAAGATTTAATAGAAGGTATTCTTTTTGACTATGGAATTTATAACTGTGAAGAAGTTTCCAGCGATTTATTTGAGGAACTTGACCAAGATGAAAAAGATTGGGATTTTATAGATTATCCTCTTTTAAATTCAGATAAAAAAATTTTTGAAATAAAAGTTTATCCAGAAAATTTAGAAGATGCTAAAAAAATAAAAACAGAAATTGAAGATAAAAATTTAGGAAGCTTGACAATAGAAGAAAAAGATGACGAGGATTGGGCTAATAACTGGAAAAAATATTACAAACCTCTTGAAATCGGAGAAAGTTTAGCAGTAGTACCTGAATGGGAAGAGTATGAAAGTGAAAGAAAAATTATAAAAATAAATCCAGGAATGGCATTTGGTACAGGAACTCACGAGTCAACTTATATGTGTCTTGAGCTTTTAGAAAAATATGTGCGTGAAGACGATGAAATTTTTGACATTGGATGTGGGTCTGGAATACTTGCAATTGCTGCACTAAAACTTGGAGCAAAAGAAGCTCTTGCCATAGATATTGACGAGAAGTGCATTAAAGCATCTTATGAAAACGCAAAATTAAATGATGTAGCAGACAAAATGAAAATCAAAAAGGGCAATCTTCTTGACATCGTAAAGGGAAGGGCAGATTTAATTGTTTCAAACATAATTGCAGAAATAATTGTTGATGAAATTAAAAATTTGAAAAATCACATGGATGATGGTGGAATTTTTATAACTTCAGGAATTATTAAAGAAAGAAGACAAAGGGTGATCGACGCTCTAGAAGACAATGGATTTGAAATAGTAGATGAAGTTGAAAAAAATGACTGGGTTGCCATTGTGGGAAAATTAAATGTATAGATTTTTTGAAGATAGAAAATTTGAAGGAAACACAAAATTAAAGGAAGAAACTCTCCATCATCTAAAAAATGTAATTAGAATAAATGATGGTGAAGAGTTTCAAGTTGTTTTTGAAGATGGAATTTTTTCCTTTGCATATTTTGATAAAAAAATAAAAAAAATTGGCAAAATAGAAAATTCAAACGAATCAAAAGTAAGACTTTCTTTATTTTTTGGTGTTTTAAAAAATAATAAATCAGAAGATGTGTTGCGCCACGCAACAGAAATAGGAGTGAGCGATTTTTACCCGGTTTTAATGGATAGGACAATTTCTGACCTTTCAAAAAAGGCGGACAAGAAAAAAGAAAGATTTCAAAAAATTGTGGAGTCTGCGGCAAAACAATCTAAGAGAGATATTATTCCAATAGTTCACGATATAATAAAGACTGATGATATTTTAAAATTTAAGGGAGACATAGTCCTTTGCTATGAAGATGAAAATAAAAATCAGCTTGGAGAAATTATATCAAATTTAGGCGACAATATAGGGCTTGTAATTGGACCTGAGGGCGGAATATCGGATAGAGAACTTAAAGTTTTAAAGGATGCAAAAAAAGTTGGTCTCGGAAAGCGAATTTTAAGAGCAGAAACAGCTGCAATCGCTGCATCTTTTTATATAATACATGCGAAGGAGTGTGAGTAATGGAAAAAACTTTTTCAATTTTAACTCTTGGCTGCAAAGTAAATCAATATGAATCAGAAGCCATGAGCGAA
Organism: Peptoniphilus grossensis; assembly: GCF_001940285.1. Classification (NCBI taxonomy): domain Bacteria; kingdom Bacillati; phylum Bacillota; class Tissierellia; order Tissierellales; family Peptoniphilaceae; genus Peptoniphilus; species Peptoniphilus grossensis. The sequence continues at coordinate 318,212 of NZ_MJIH01000001.1, read as the reverse complement.
ATTTTTGAAAAGAGGGGATATAAACAAGTTGATAATGATGAATTTAGCGATGTTTACATTGTAAATACTTGCACGGTTACAAATTTATCAGATAGAAAATCTAGACAATTTATTAGAAAATCAAAAAAGAAAAATCCAGACTCTGTAATTGCAGTTGTGGGCTGTTATTCACAAGTGAGTCCCGAGGAAGTTAAAAATATTGATGGTGTAGATGTCGTGATTGGAACTACTGAAAGAGATAAAATTGTTGATTTAATAGAAGAGTCAAGGGAATCTCATAAAAAAATAAATATTGTAAGGGATTTAAAAAACATTCGTGAATTTGCAAATACTACAAACTTTGACAGCAACAACAGAACTCGTGCTTACATGAAGGTACAAGATGGATGCAATAGATTTTGTACTTATTGTATAATTCCCTTTGCAAGAGGTCCAATTAGATCTAGGACAATTGAAGATTCTGTGAGAGAAGCAAAGACACTTGCTAATCGTGGCTTTAAAGAAATTGTCTTGACGGGAATTCACATTGGATCTTTTGGGATGGATATGGGCGATATTAGGTTAATAGATTTAATAGAAAGTATTGCAGAAGTTGATGGATTTGAGAGGATTAGACTTTCATCTGTTGAGCCAATAATTATTTCACAGGATTTTATGAAAAGAGCAGTAAAGACTGGAAAACTTTGTGATCACTTTCATTTGTCCTTGCAAAGTGGATCAAATAATATCCTAAAGGCAATGAACAGAAGATATACTAGAGAAGATTATATTGAGAAAGTAAGTATTATTAGAGAATATATGCCAAATGCAGGTCTTACTACTGATATAATTGTGGGATTTCCTGGAGAGAGCGAAAAAGATTTTGAGGACTCAATGAAAATAGTGGAGGAAGTTGGTTTTTCGAGGATTCACGTTTTCAAATATTCTAAGAGAAAGAACACAAAGGCAGCTTTAATGCAAAACCAAATTGATGGCAATGTGAAAAAAGAAAGGTCAGAAAAATTAATTGCCCTTGGAGAAAAGTATCAAGAAATTTTTGAAAAGGAAAACATGAAAAAATCTCAATCGGTTTTATTTGAAGAAGAACATGATGGAGAGTATTATGGCTACACGACAAATTACATTAGAGTTAAGACAAAAAGTGATGCAAATTTAAAAAATAAAATAAAAAATGTAAAAATTTTAGATACTGGTGAGATTGCAAACTGTGAAATTGTTGGTGATTAAATGTTAAAAATAAGAGCACATCATTTACTTTGCACAGAAAATTTTGTAAACGAAGGTTATAGCGAAGACTTTTCAAAAAACATGGGTGAAGTTATAGAAAAATTGAGGGAAAATTCAGAGGTAAAATTAATAAAAGATCTAGACGATATTTGTAAACACTGTCCAGAAAATCTTGGAGATCACTGCAAGAATGATGAAAAAGTAAAGGCCTATGACGAGAAAGTTTTAAAAGTTTTAAATTTAAGTTCAGATGAAAAATATTTTTGGAGTGACATTAGAAATTTGACCTGTGATATAATATTTGATAGAGATAGGCGAGAAGAAATTTGTAAAGATTGTCAGTGGAATGAGCTTTGCAAAGAAGTTGAAACTATGAGGAGGTAATAATGGACTGTTTATTTTGCAAAATAATAAGTGGAGAGATCCCTTCAGACAAAATTTATGAAGATGATCTTGTGTATGCTTTTAGAGACATAGACCCGCAAGCTCCAACCCATTTTTTAATTGTGCCAAAGGAACATATTGCATCGGCAGATGAACTTGAAGAAAGGCATAAGGAATTAGTAGGTCATGTATTTTTAATTGCAAAAAAAATTTGTGCTGAAGAGGGACTTACCAAGGGCTACAGAATTGTAAATAATTGTAAAGAAGATGGGGGTCAGAGTGTAGATCATCTTCACTTTCATGTACTAGGTGGAAGAAGTTTAAAGTGGCCACCAGGCTAATTAATGATAAACTTAAGAAGGATTAATGCTATGAGTTTTACTTATAGCATTTTTTCAAATATTTAATTCATTTTAAAAAGTTTAAGCACTTTTATGTCTTTGACCATATTAAATTTAACAAATATCTTATATACTATATATAAAACTAATAAATTTTTAAGTTAATAAAGAAAGAAGATGAATTATGAAGTTAGGATTTGTAGATGTAGGCGGTGGGACTCGTGGAATTTATGGTGCAGGAGTTTTCGATTATCTAATGGAAGAAAACATTGGCGGCGATTATTTTATTGGTGTGTCAGCAGGTGCTGCTAATGGTGCTTCCTTTCTTGCAAAGCAACCTAGGAGGAACTTTGTATTTTACAACAATTATGCCTTTCGAAAAGAATACATGAGCTTCAAAAATTATCTAAGGACTGGATCATATATTGATTTAGATTATATTTATTCAGATCTCAGTGGTTCTAATGGGGAATATCCTTTAGATTACAAAACACTAAAGGAGAATCCAATGGACTTCGAGATAGTTGCAACAGATGCTAGCACTGGAAAAGCAAAATATTTTAGCAAAAGTGATCTTACAATAGATAATTATGATCCGATAAAGGCATCTTGTTGTGTGCCAGTTCTTTGTGAGCCTTATAAAATAAAGGGCATTCCCTATTTTGATGGAGGATTAAGCGATCCCATTCCCTTTAAAAGAGCCTTTGATGCGGGTTGTGACAAAGTAATTATAGTTCTTACAAGACCAAGAGATTATTTTAGAGAAGCAAGAAAAGATAAAAAATTTGTCAGAATTTTAAGAAAAAATTATCCAGTAGTTGCAAAAACATTTGCAAGAAGGTCGCATGTATATAACGAAAGTTTGAGAGAAGCAATTGAACTTGAGGAGGAAAATAAAGTTATAATTGTCGCTCCAAAATATATTGGTAATTTAAAAACTTTGACACAAGATCATGTGCAATTAGAAAACCTCTACGAAATGGGAAGAAGAGATGCAAAAAACATTCTTACTTTAGAAAATATTAATAGAAATTGAGTTGATGACTAAAATGGGCAAAATCAAATCAAAAATACATTCTATTAAAGACAATAATCTAAAAAATAATAAAAATTTTAACGAAAAAGATGAAAACATTAAAAGAAGATTTAGAAAAATTCAAGTAGTTGCATTAATTTCTTTTGCATCTATTTTAATAGTTCTACTTCTAACACGAAGTGGAAATGTAAGTATAGAGAGTATTACAGAAAAATCTTTAGGCAATCCAAAAAGAGCAATTATTTCTTTAATAAGCCTTTTTGCAGTAAAAAGTTTAACTATAATTATTCCTCTTCCATCACTATATGTTGCAAGCGGAATATTGTTTAAACCAATAAAGGCAGTTTTAATAAGCTATTTGGGACTTGCAGTTACACTTACAATACCCTTTGTCCTTGGAAGGTGGTCTGGAACAGAAGAGATAGATTATATTAAAAAGAAATATCCAAAAATAGAAAAAGTAATTGAGATACAGAAAAAAAATGAATTTTTGGCAAGTTTTATAATACGATTAATTGGGTGGTTTCCCTGCGATATATTGAGCTTTTACTTTGGTGCATGCAAGACAAACTATTTAAAATATATAGTATCTTCACTTCTTGGATCTTCCATAGGAGTGATAACAAACACATTGCTTGGAGATGTGATATTAAATCCACTATCATGGCAATTTATAGTCATGTTAGTTATAAAAATTTTGATATCATTAACAGTTTTAGGAATAACTTATTTACTAAATAAAGATAAAAATTTTAAAAAATAAAAATTGTAATATGATAAGACATATATTACAGAAATAAAAATAGAGAGGTACCTTTGATACTATATAATTAAACTTAAAAGAGTATCGAAAGGAGTCCTCTCTGTGGCGATATAACCAAAATGAAATATTGTTAAATGTTCCAATCAGATGATCTATACAATACTATTCACCTAGATTTTTTGAAATTAAAATTGGAATTTATGAAATTAAATTTTTTCTAGTGCTTGTTTAACATCATCGATTATGTCCTTTACATCTTCAATGCCAACACTCATTCTTACCAAGTCAGAACTAATACCAGCTTGTACAAGTTCTTCTTCGTTCATTTGTCTGTGAGTTGTACTTGCAGGATGTAGGACGCAAGTTCTTGAATCGGCAACATGAGTTACAACTGCTGCAAGTTTTAAGCTATCCATGAATTTTGTCGCAGCTTCTCTGCCACCTTTAACTCCAAAGGCGATTACGCCACAGGATCCATCTGGAAGATATTTTTTTGCAAGTTCGTGTTGTGAGTCCTTTTCTAATGCAGAAAAACTTACCCAAGAGATTTTTTCGCTATTTTCTAAAAATCTTGCAACGGCAAGAGCATTTTCATAATGTCTTGGCATTCTAAGATGCAATGTTTCAAGACCAATTTCCAAATAAAAAGAATTTTGAGGAGAAGGAATGCTTCCTAGATCTCTCATTAAAGTTGTAGTCATTTTTGTAATATAAGCACCTTTGCCAAAGGCTTCGGTATAAATTACTCCGTGATAAGTTTCATCAGGCTCAGTAAGTCCAGGGAATTTGTCCTTGTACTTTGACCAATCAAAGTTTCCAGAATCGATAACTGCACCGCCAACGGAATTTGCGAATCCATTCATATACTTTGTAGTGGAGTGAGTGACAATATCTGCACCCCATTCAATTGGTCTTAAGAAAATTGGTGTAGGGAAAGTGTTGTCAACTATTAGTGGAACACCATGTTCATGTGCAGCTTTTGCGAAAGTTTCTATATCTAAAACTTTTAGTGATGGATTGGAAAGAGTTTCGCCAAATACGGCCTTTGTGTTTTCCTTAAATTCTTTGTTTAAATCTTCAAGTGAAATTGCTGGATCAACAAAAGTTGATTCAATACCAAGATCTTTCATCGTGTGAGCAATTAAATTATATGTTCCGCCATAGATTGCTGATGAGGCAATTATGTGATCGCCTGCCTTTAAAATGTTTAAAAGTGCATAAAAGTTTGCAGCTTGACCTGATGAAGTTAAAATTCCAGCAACACCTCCTTCGAGTGCTGTAATTTTATTTGCAACAGCATCATTAGTTGGGTTTGCAAGTCTTGTGTAAAAGTAGCCTGCTTCCTTTAAATCAAAAAGATTGCCCATTTGTTCTGATGAATCGTATTTAAAAGTAGTTGATTGAATAATTGGTACAACTCTTGGTTCGCCATTTTTTGGCTCATAACCTGCTTGAACACATAATGTTCCTAAATTTTTCTTTGTCATTTTATCCTCCTAATTTTTGTCGGTAGCTCAAAGGGATTGAAAATTTTATTTTAAAACTTTATAACAATAAAAAAAGCTTCCATCCTTAAAGGACGAAAGCTATGCTTCGTGTTACCACCTTTTTTTATTATTTTATCGCTAAAATAACCTCATAGAGTACCAACATACTCCGAACGCTATAACAGGCGTACCTGTCGCAGTCTAAACAATTGTCTCGGTGCGATGACTCCAAGGCCATGTTCCAAAGTATCCATTTTGATTTCTTTCACCATGTGAAACCTCTCTGTAAAAACTTTTACAATGTACTCTCCTCTTCAAAGTCTATACATTGAATTGTAAATAGAAAAAAATATTTTGTCAAGTAAAATTTTAAAATTTTACATTAAAGTAAGTTTTGACTTTTGTAAAAGAAAAGCCTAACTATTGACGATATTAGAAACTTTGTAATATAATAATAAAAAAGCTAAAAATAGCGATTTATATAGAAAGGTGATTAAATGTCAGGACATTCTAAATGGAATAATATTAAAAATAAAAAGGGTAAGGAAGATGCAAAAAAAGGTAAAATTTTTACTAAACTTGCAAGACAAATAACTGTTGCTGCAAAGGAAGGCGGGCTTGATCCAGATTATAATCCATCCCTTAAGGTGGCTATCGATAAAGCTAAGGCAGAAAATATGCCTAATGATAATATAGATAGAGCAATTGCTAAAGCTGGAGGTGGAGATAACGACGCTAACTTTGAAGAAATTGTATACGAAGGTTATGGTCCAGGCGGAGTTGCTGTAATGGTAAATTGCTTAACAGACAATAGAAATAGAACTGCGCCAGATGTTAGACATTTATTTGATAAATATAGTGGAAATCTTGGTCAACCTGGTTGTGTATCCTTCATGTTTGATAAAAAGGGTTCTCTTGGAGTCCTCAAAGAAGGACTTGATGAGGACGAGTTTACTCTTACTGCAATTGATGCGGGAGCTGAAGATGTAATCGACAGAGGCGAAGCTTTTGAAATTATTACTGCACCTGAAGATTATATTGATGTTAGAAAGGCATTAGAAGATGCAGGACATTCTTTTATTGAATCAGAAATAACTTATATTCCACAAACTACTACTGAACTAACTGATGAAGAAGATATTAAAAATATGGATAAATTAATCGATGCATTGGAAGATAATGATGATGTAACTGATGTATATACATCTTGGGAGAGAGATTGATGGAAATTAATAGAATTATTGACCACACATTGTTAAAACCAGAGGCAACGGAAGCACAAATCGAAGAAATTGTAAGAGAAGCTAAAGAATACAATTTCTTTTCAGTATGTGTAAATCCAACTTGGGTGAAAAAATGTGCAGAAATGTTAAAAAATAGTTCTGTAAAAGTTTGTACTGTAATTGGCTTTCCTTTGGGAGCAAATACTTTGGAAACTAAAATATTTGAAACAGAAAATGCAATTGAAAATGGTGCAGACGAAATTGACATGGTTATTAATGTTGGCTATGTTAAATCCAAAAAATTTAACGAGGTTGAAGATGAAATAAGAGAAATTGCAAAAGTTTGTCATGATAATGGTAAAATTTTAAAGGTAATTTTAGAAAATTGTCTTCTTACAAAGGATGAAATTAAAAAAGCTTGTGAAATATCAGATAGAGCTGGTGCAGATTTTGTAAAGACTTCAACAGGATTTTCGACTTCTGGTGCAAGTGCAGAAGATGTTAAATTAATGAGGGATTCTGTATCCGATAGGGTAAAAGTTAAAGCAAGTGGTGGAATTAGAGATTATAAAAAGGCAATAGAAATGATAAATAATGGAGCAGACAGGCTTGGAGTTTCTGCGGGAGTTGCAATTTATAAGGAGAGCAAATTATTATGAAAATAAATCCCGTCGCCTTTACAATTTTTGGACTTGAAGTAAAATGGTATGGAATTTTAATAGCAATTGGTGTTTTTTTGGCAATTTTTATAACAGAAAAAATGGCTGAGAAGAAAGATTATAAGTTTGGCCTTTATAAGGATATTTCAACTGATGTGTCTATTTTTGCTGTATTAATTGGAGTTTTAGGTGCAAGACTTTATTATGTGATTTTTGAGTGGGAATATTATAGCAAGCATTTAGATGAAATTTTTGCAATAAGAAATGGAGGACTTGCAATTTACGGTGGAATAATTGCAGGAGGACTTGCTATATATTTTTTTGTAAGCATAAAAAAGTAAAAACTTTAACCTTACTTGATTGCGTTGCACCAGGTCTTGCACTTGCACAGTCCATTGGAAGATGGGGAAATTACATCAATGGCGAAGCTCATGGTGGTGTTACAGATGTACCTTGGGCAATTTTAGTTGATGGTCAATGGGTTCATCCAACATTTTTTTACGAATCAATTGTTAATTTTTCAATATTTTTGTTTTTATATTTTTATCTTTCTAAAAGGCAAAAATTTGAAGGAGAACCTATTTCTTTTTACATGATAGTTTATGGAATTGCAAGGTTTTTCATAGAAGGTATGAGGACTGATTCACTTTATATAGGTATCTTTAGAGTTTCTCAACTTGTAAGCATTGCTATAATAATTTTTGGTATATCTATTAGAATTATAGCTAAGAGTAGACAAAAGAATGTAAACTAATTGGACTAGGCAACTAGTCTAATTTTTTAGGTGATATTTTGAAGAAAATTAATTACAATTTGGAAATGGAAAAAATAATAGAAAAAATTGAGATAGGGAAAGAGCCTAGACTCCTTTTACACTCTTGTTGTGGTCCTTGTTCTTCTGCAGTTTTAGAGAGGATTTGCGATTACTTCGACATAGATGTTTTTTATTATAATCCAAATATTGACAGTGAAGATGAATTTTACAGAAGATCTAATGAACAAATTAAACTTGTCGAGGATTTAGGACTCAATGAGAAAATTGACGTTAAAGTTATAAAATATAATCACAATGAATTTTTAAATTATATAAAGGGATTTGAAAATTACAAAGAGGGCGGAGCAAGATGTTTTAAATGTTATAAACAAAGGCTTGAGAAGACAGCAAAATACGCAGCAAAAAACAATTATGACTACTTCACAACAACTCTTTCTATTTCTCCCCATAAAGATTCACAAATTCTAAATCGACTTGGAAAATTTATTGCTGAAGAATATCAAGTAAAATATTTATATTCAGATTTTAAAAAGAAAAATGGTTTTAAAAGATCAGTTGAACTAACTGATAAATTTAATATGTACAGGCAGGATTACTGTGGTTGCGAATTTAGTAGAGGTGAAGATTGAAAAATTTAAAAAACATTTTCTTTATAGTCATTGTGTTTGCTTTGGGACTTGTACTTTATATTTCTCACAACAACAATTTTAACTTTGCAAGCAATGAAAATAAAATTAGTAAATTAAAAAATGCAAGTGAAGAACAAATAAAAAAAGAGGATAAGTCTGAAGTAAAAATTTTTGCAATGGGCGATATGATTTTTCATCAACCCATTGTAAGGAGCTACAAAACTACTAATTCTTACGACTTTACACCAATTTTTGCTAAGATTTCAACAGACATAAATGAGGCAGATATTGCAATTGCAAATTTTGAAGGCTCAGTAAATTCAAATAGAAAATTATCGGGATTTCCTCTTTTTAACTATCCCAAGGAAACTATTTATTCCTTAAAAAATGCGGGTTTCGATGCAATATCAACTGCAAATAATCACGCACTAGATACTGGAATTGAAGGGATTTTGGAAACTATCTCTCACATAAAAGAGAGCGGAATGAATTTTTTTGGAACACTTGTAGAAGATGGTGAAAAGGGAATAATTATCGAAAAAAATGGAATAAAAATAGGACTAATTTCTTTTACAGACACATTAAATGGAATGGACTCCTTAATACGAGGCAGGGAATATTATGTTAATACTTTTGCACAAGATGTGAAGGCAGATATTGAAAATTTAAAAAATAAGTCTGATATTGTAATAGTTTATGCTCACTGGGGAAATGAATACCAATTAATTCCTAATGAGAGACAAGTTAATTTAAAAAACATGCTTCAAGAATATGGTGTAGATATTATTCTAGGCTCTCATCCGCATGTTTTACAAAAATATGAAGTAGAGGAAAAAAATAATAAAAAATATTTTACGATTTATTCAATGGGAAATGCTCTTTCAAATCAAAGAGAGGAATATTTAAAAAAATCTGGTGTTGACACAGGAGCATTAATAAAACTTATAATTGAAAAGGACAATAGGAGCGGAGAAACAAAATTAAAGTCCTATGGTGTTTATCCAACTTTTGTCAATAGATATAGAGAAAAATGTAAATTAAATTACGAGTTGGTAAAGTTAGAAGATATTGTATCTAATGAAAAAATAAGTGATGTTACTAACTCTGAATTTAAAAACAAAGCCGAAAAAAAATACAATGAGGCGATAAAGATTTTAAAGGGTGAAATATGAAAAAGGATGAAGTTTCAGGTACAAATTATGTAATTTTTCAAGATGAAGAGGAATTCAAATACACTACTGACGCCTTGATTTTATCTTCTTTTGTGAAAAGTGGGGAAAAAGCCATAGATCTTGGATGTGGCACTGGAATTTTGTCTCTTAGGGTATGCGATAGATTTCACGAAATTCATGCTATTGACAAAAACAAAAATGTTTTGGAATTATTTAAAAATTCTATTTCTTATAACAGATTAGGGAAGAAAATAAATTTATTAAGAGAAGATATTTTTAATTTAAGGGATTTTTATAGTACAAATTTTTTTGATGCAGTAATTTTTAATCCACCATATTATAATTTTAAAAATATAAAACTTGAAACTATTGATGCAAAGCATTTTTTTGATTTAGATGGAAGTCTTTACATAGTAAATTATCTTCTAAAAAACTCTGGAACTCTCTATATGATTTATCCAACTTACAGACTTGCAGAAGTGATATATAATATAAATAGTGTAGGACTTAGAGTTAAAAACATAATAAATATCCACGGAAATAAAAATAAAAATGCAAAAACAACAATAATTATTGCGAAAAAACAAGCAAATTTTGGAAATGATTTTAGGGATTTTTATATAAGAGATGGATCAGATTATTCCGATGAGATGAAAAGAGTTTATAGAAATGAGGTATTATTGTGATTTATTTTTGTCCAACACCAATTGGAAATTTAGGTGATATTACAATTAGGACAATTGAGATTTTAAAATCTGTTGATATAATTTTTGCCGAAGACAAGAGAGTTACAGTAAAACTTTTAAATCATTACGACATAAAAGCAGAGTTGAGAACTTATCATAAATTCAATGAATCTGAAATGTCTGAAAAAATAATTGAAAACATTGCCGATAGGGATATCGCCCTTGTAACAGATGCGGGTATGCCTGGAATAAGCGATCCTGGTGCAATACTTGTTAAAAAATTAATTGAAGAGAAAATTGATTTTAGAGTTTTGCCAGGTGCCAATGCTGCACTTACAGCCTTAGTTTTGTCAGGGCTTGATACAGATCATTTTACATTTTATGGTTTTGCTTCAAGTAAATCTTCTGCAAGGAAAAAAGAATTGGAATCTTTAAAGGATTTAAAATTCACTATTATTTTTTATGAAGCACCGCATAGAATTAAGGATTTTTTACAAGATGTCTATGAAGTTTTTGGCGAGAGAAAAATTTCTATTTCACGTGAAATAACAAAAGTATTTGAAGAAACTATTAGATCTACAACATCAAAAGTTATTGATGAAGATATTACTGAAAAAGGGGAGTTTGTAATTTGTATAGAAGGCAATAATAAAGAAGAAAATTATAATATAAAAGAACTTTTGGAAGAAGAGTTAAATAGGGGTGTAAAAAAATCTCAAGCTGTGAAAGAAATTTCAAAAAAATATAATATTCCAAAAAACGATGTTTACAAGGAGAGCTTAAATTTATGATAAATTTAAAGGAACTTGAAGGTCAAATAAAAAATGTAAATTTAAATTTGAGAGATAAGTACGACTTTGTATTTAGAATAAATCATAGTGAATTTAGAGAGAAAATAAATAAAGACGTGGGAAAAATTATCAAAATGGAAAAATTTAAAAAAAGCGAAATTTCCAAATACAAAAAAACTGTGGGAGTTGACGGTTCAAACAATAGAGCTGGCGGTGCTTTTCCGCATTTTATCGAAATTTTTCAAGGACTTGCGAAGTCAACTGATGGCAATGAAGTTTATAAAACTAATGTCTATACCCCGACTTTAAACTCAAATTACGACGATAAAAACCTTTCACAAAAACTTTTGGCGACTATTGAAATAGAAACTGCTATTGAATATATAGATAAATATGATTTTGATTATTTAATGATGGACGGAGGATTTATTAGGTATAAAATCAATTGTTTGGAATTATTTAAGGAGCTTCGTGAATGTTGTGAAAGAAAAAACATAATTCTCTTTGGTGTGATCAAAGATATAAAGACCAATGTTATTGCAAGAAGTCTTGAACTTGACGAAAGCATTTATGATAGAGAAATTTTATTCAATAGACTTAATATTGGCGAAGCAATTTTAATAAAAAATGAAATAAATAAAAAATTTATTAAAGATGGAATGGGAGAAGGGTTTTCCTCTGCATTTATGAGAACTTCAAGATTTCCTGGAGCAATTGGAGTTGATATTTTAGATACGCAAGAAGATTATTTAATGGAAATTTGCAATTTAATTTATACTTTAACTCCAATGTCATCGAGAGGAGTACCACTTTGGCTTGATATTGTAGATAAAGATGTAAAAATTACTGATGAAATATTAGAAATGCTTTTGGAAGAATATTTAGACAGAGATGTTTATGAACGATTTTTTATTTCTGAACGAGATAAGAGATCTTTATAGGAGGAAAAATGAAAGTACTTGGAGTTACTACTACAAGGGAAGTATATATTGGTTCAAAGGAAAAAAACTTTCGAAACAATGAATTTTTAATAGTTGAAGATCCAGTTCAAGGCGATATTATTGGAGAAGTTGTTGATTCAAAAACTTTTAACAGATTTATTCCTCTTGATATTGGAGGGGATTTTGTAGACAATGATGTATTATCATCTCTTGATTCCATGGGTTACGATGTTGGGGAAGAAACAGTTTATGTAGCAAAACTAAGATTTTTTGAAGAATTACTTTATCCACCGCTTACTGGAAGTGATTTGAGAACACCAGAATTTTATGAAATTAAAAATTTATTAATAGATACAATGCCAAATAATTCTTTAATTCTCGGCTCAATTAAAAATACCGACAACATTGCAAAGGGTATGGATGATGTTTATAAAAATCTTTTTAGTACCTTTGAAAACAAGGAATATTTAAAACAAAGAGAACTTCCTTATTTATTTGATTATAAATCCATGCACCAATATCCTCACATAGGAGTATTTGGAGGATCTGGAAGTGGTAAGTCTTTTGGGCTTAGAGTTATATTAGAAGAATTAATGGAAATAGGAGTACCTGCAATTGTAATGGATCCTCATTACGAAATGGATTTTTCAAATAATTCTGAAATTTCTAATAAGAATTATAGTGACAAATTTAAATGCCTTGAAATAGGATTGCAAACGGGAATAAAATTTCAAGAGTTACAAAAACGAGACCTAAAGAATCTTTTAAACGCCGCATCACCGCTTACAGATTCCATGAAAAATGTAATCGACATAATGCTAACAAAGGGATCTAGCTTTGAATCCTTTAAAAATAAATTGGATATGCTTTTGGAAGGACAAGAGATCGGGTCAAAAGATAAAATATTATCGGAAATTGCAGCAGAACCAGACATAACTAGAAAGAATAGATTTGAAGAAGTATTGGATATATACGAAAGATATGACAAAACTTGCAATTCAATGAGCGTTCGTGGGGTTTTGTGGAGGCTTATAAATCTTCAAAACGAAGGGATTTTCTCCCACAATATTGACGAGCTTTTAGATTTATTAAAGAGGAGAAAATTAGTTGTACTTCAAGGATCGACAAGAATTATAAATGTATTTTCAACTTATCTTTTGGCTAAATTATATTATTTAAGAAAGGAATATAGGGATGAACTTTACAGAAACAATGTAAAAGCAGATTATTTTCCACCCTTTGTAATTATTACTGATGAGGCACATAATTTTGCTCCAAAGGGCTTTGACACACCATCAAAAAGTATTTTGCGTGAAATTTCTCAAGAGGGGAGAAAGTACGGAGTCTTTTTAATTCTTGCAACTCAAAGGCCGACACTATTAGATGAAACAATCACTGCACAACTAAATACAAAGCTGATTTTTAGGACTGTAAGAGCTTCTGATATTGACACAATTAAAGAGGAAACAGATCTTTCCATTGACGAGACAAAAAGACTTCCTTATTTAAGTTCAGGAGATGTGTTTATTTCCTCTGCAAAAAAAGGACGTACATCTTTTGTTAGGATTAGAGCTGCAAATACAGTTTCACCTCACACGGAAAATCCTTTTGATGAGTTAGAAAGTTATGAAAATGAAACTTTCGAAAAATTTTTTAATGACATAAAGGATTTACTACCAATTGACGCAATAAGTTTAAATATAGCTTTAGTTAATTATAATAAAAAATCTGGAGAGAATTTATCCTATGATGAATTTAAAAATAGATTAGATGAATTGTATAAAAGAGATTTTATAAAAAAAGAAGACAATTTTTTGACGGAAATGTATTTGATTAAATAAAAGGCGAGGAGATTAAAAATTCTCGTTTTTTTGATACAATGTATTTATGAAAATAAAAAGTGTAACATATGTCTTGACAGTTAAGAATTTTTACAAGGGAATTTTATAAATTCTGTTAATCTTTTATAAATTCTCTGTTATAATAAAAAAGATAAGGAGGTGCCCTCATGCCGGCAATTATAAATAGAAAACTTGGAAATATTGTAATAGAAGATAGCGTAATTGCAAACATAGCTGGGATATCAGCAATGGAAAGCTATGGAATTGTTGGAATGGCATCAAAAAATGCCGCAGATGGAATTTTTGAACTATTGAGATTTGAAAATCTATCAAAGGGAATTGTTGTAAACACTGAAGAAAATGAAATTAGTATTGAACTTCATGTTATTTTAGAATATGGAGTAAAAATTTCTACTGTCGGTGAGAATATTATAGAAAGAGTTAAGTTTAATATTGAGAACTTGACAGGACTTGAAGTTGATAATATCGAAGTCTTGGTAGAAGGAATTAGACTTAAATAGTGGAGGTAAGGTTTTGGAAATAAAAAAAATTAATGGCCCTTTATTAAAAAAAATTTTTAAAGGTGCTGTAAATTATCTAATATCCAGAAAGGAAGAGGTCAATGCTCTTAATGTGTTCCCTGTTCCTGATGGAGATACAGGCACAAATATGAGCCTTACATCAAAATCTGCCTTAAAACAAATTGATAGTTTGGAGGGAGATTTTTCAGTAGGAGATGTTTCTGCTGCTGCGGCACGTGGTGCACTTATGGGAGCAAGAGGCAATAGCGGAGTAATCCTCTCTCAACTTTTAAGAGGTTTTTCTGAAGGATTAGATGGAATTAATGAAGCGGGAATTTCTGATATAGCACATGCTTTTAAAAGGGCAAGTGAAACAACTTATAAAGCTGTTATGAAGCCAATTGAAGGTACGATTTTAACAGTGGGCAGAGAAACTGCTGATTTTGCCATTAGGCATCATAAAAAAGCTGAAGATCCAATAAAGTTTTTGGAAGATGTAATTGTTGAAGCAAATAAATCCCTCGACAATACTCCAAATTTACTTAAAGTTTTAAAGGAAGCTGGAGTAGTTGACGCAGGCGGTAAGGGTTTAGTTGTGTTGCTTGAAGGTGCACTTAAAGTTTTAAAGGGCGAGGATATTGCTGATCAGAGCGAAGATGAGACTTTAAAGAAAAAAGCACAAAAGGAAATTCAATTTACTGAAGCCGACAAATCTCTTAAATATGGATATTGTACAGAATTTATTATAAATACTGATTACGAAGATATAGATTCTTTTAGAGAGAAAATTGCTCCTCTAGGAGACTGTTTATTAGTTGTTGGGGGCGGCGGAACCCATATTATTAAAGTTCATGTCCACACAAATGATCCAGGTGTTGTTTTACAACATGCTTGCGAACTTGGTCTTCTTCAAGATATTAAAATTGATAATATGAGATATCAACATAGAGAAGTTCTTTTTGATGACAGTGAAGTTGCTGAAGCTAAAAAGAAAGAAGAAGAGGGAGAAATTATTGAAGAAAAGGATTATTCTTTTATAACTGTATCCATGGGCAGTGGCATGACTGAAACCTTTAAATCTCTTGGAGTTGATTATGTTGTAGCTGGTGGACAGACTATGAATCCATCAACAGAAGATCTTTTGAAGGGCGTGGATAAAGTTGGCGGAAAGGTCGTCTATTTAATTCCAAATAATAGCAATATTATTTTATCAGCAGAGCAAGCTAGGGACATTTCTGAAAGAGAAATTATTGTAATTCCATCAAAATCTGTACCACAAGGCATTGCAGCAATACTTGCTTTTAACGAAGATGCAGATAAAGAAGAAAATAAAGAAAGTATGATGAAAGCAATAGAAAATGTAATAGATGCCTCTGTAACTTATGCAGTGAGAGATACAACTATTGGTGGAAAAGAAATTCACAAAAATGATATTATTGGGATTGCATCAAAGGAAATCATCTCAAGTGGAAAAACTGTATTTGATGTTGCAATTGATACTGTAGATAAACTCATGAACGAAGAAATTTCTCTATTAACTGTTTTTTACGGAGAAGATGTAAGTGAAGAAGATGCTGAAAAAGTTCGTGAAGCTATCGAAGAAAAATATCCAGATATTGATATAGATGTTATAAAGGGAGATCAGCCTATTTATTATTACATCATTTCATTAGAATAAGAATTAATTTAGATTTAAGCCCGAAGTTTTTCTTTGGGCTTTTGTAGTAGGAGAATTATGGTTAAGTTAAGTGATTCTATAAAAAATTTAAAGGGAATTGGACCAAAGAAGGAGAAACTTTTCCACAAGCTTGGGATTTATTCACTAGAGGATCTTTTATTATATTATCCAAGAAGATATGAGGATAGTTCAAAAATTGTAAGGATTTCAAATGCAATAATAGGCGAAAAGAACACTTTTAAGGTGAGAATTATATCAAAACTTCAAAATAGAAGAATAAGAAAGGGTCTTACTCTGACTAGTTTTCTAGCGGAAGATGGAAGTGGAGAGGCGGAGCTATCTTTTTTTAATGCCTTTTACTTAAATTCTAAAATAAAAATTGGAAGTGAATATTTAGTATATGGAAAGGCTGAATTTTTTAGGGGAAGGATTAGCATAAGTAGTCCTGAAATTGAAGATATACATAATTTAAAAAAACTTGGTAAGATTTCCCCAATTTATAATTTAACTGAAGGGCTAAACAATTTTGCCTTCGAAAATGCAATAAGCCAAATAATAAACTTAAATTTATTTGAAGAAAACTTGCCAGAGGAAATTTTGAGAAAGTACTCTCTAATAAATAAAAATCACGCCATAAAAAGCATTCACTATCCTAGTAGCAGAAAAAATTACATTCAAGCTCGTGAGAGATTAATTTATGAAGAATTATTTTTATTTGAACTTTCTATTTTAAAAAATAAATTTCAAAATGAAAGAAGAGATGCTATAAAATTTGAAATTAAAGATAAAGTTTTTAATTTTATAAAGGATCTTCCCTTTAAATTAACTAAGGGACAACAAAATGTAGTCGATGAAATTTTTTCTGACATGAAAAAGGGGAAATCAATAAATAGACTTATCCAGGGTGATGTTGGAAGCGGTAAAACAATTATTGCAATTATAATAATGTATCTTGCGTACTTAAATGGCTATCAATCCTCTATTATGGCGCCAACAGAAATTTTGGCAAAGCAACATTTTAAATCTTTTGTAGAGCTTTTAGAACCTCTTGGAGTAAAGATAGCACTGTTAATAGGTTCAACTACAAAAAGTGCAAAAAGAGACATCCTAGACAATTTGGAAATGGGTTCCATTGATATATTAATAGGAACTCACGCTCTCATAGAAGAAAATGTAATTTTCAGAAAATTGGGAGTAAATGTAATTGACGAACAACATCGTTTTGGTGTATTGCAAAGAAATATGCTTCAAAATAAAAATAAGAAGGCAGCAACAATTGTAATGTCAGCGACGCCAATACCGAGAAGCTTAAGTTTAGTTCTCTACGCAGATTTAGATATTTCTATCATAAAGACTATGCCATTGGGCAGAAAACCGATTAAGACTATTGCAATAAATGAAAATATGCTAGATAAAGCTCTTAATTTTATTAAATCTGAGCTTTCGAAAAATAGACAAGCTTATGTAATTTGTTCTTTAATCGAAGAAAATGAAGATTACGAAAATTTGCAGGCAGTCGAAAAAGTTTATGACGAGTTAAAGAGTTTTTTTTCTGGATATAGCCTTGGACTTCTCCATGGAAAGATGAAAGCAGATGAAAAGAATAAAATTATGACTCAATTTGCAGAGAACAAAATAAATTTACTTGTATCTACAACTGTTGTTGAAGTTGGAGTAAATGTGCCAAATGCAAGTGTAATTATGATTTATAATGCAGAGCGTTTTGGACTTTCAACTCTACACCAACTTCGCGGGAGAGTAGGAAGAGGGGAATATCAATCCTATTGTATACTTTACAACCTTTCTAAGAGTGAAGTTTCTTGGGAGAGAATGAAAATTATGACGGACTCAAATGATGGATTTTATATTGCGAATAAAGATTTAGAACTTCGTGGTTTTGGAGATATATTAGGAACTAGACAATCAGGTATGCCAAATTTAAGACTTGCAGATCCCTTTAGAGATGAAATAATTTTAAAATATGCAACAGAGGATGTGAAAAATATTTTGGAAGAAGATCCAAATTTAGAGAGCAAAAAATATTTTTATTTAAATAGAGAAATAGCTGATTTTTACTCAGATTTGAACTAATATCTTTTATTCTCTCTTGACTTATGGTAAAATAAAACTAATTTGGAGGCTTTATGAGAATAATTTCAGGAAATAGACGAGGACTTAAATTAAAGGCACCAGAGGGCTTTGATACGAGACCAACAGAAGACAGAGTAAAGGAATCAGTTTTCAATATCTTGGGACAAAATTTTTTTGACGATATTATCCTAGATTTATTCTGTGGTAGTGGTGCAAATGGAATTGAATTTATTTCGAGAGGGGCAAAAAAAGCTTATTTCGTTGATAAATCAAAGGAAGCAATAGATTGTGTAAAATATAATTTAGATAAGGCAAAATTTTTAGATTATGCGGTTATAATTGAAGATCACTTGAATAAAGCCCTTAGAAGTTTAGATATAAGGTTTGATTATATTTATATGGATCCACCCTTTGATAGGCGTGATTTATACAAAAAAGCCTTTAAACTAATTAGAGAAAAGAGATTATTAAAACCAGAAGGACAATTAATTGTGGAATATAATTCTGATATTCCACTTTTAATTGGAGAGGGTTTTGTGGAAATGAAAAATAAAGAATATGGAAATACATCAATTTCCATATGCGGATGGGATATAGATGAAGGCAATATATGCGGGTAGCTTTGACCCAGTAACTAATGGACATTTAGATATTATAAAGAGAGCAAAGGATATTTTTGGAGAGGTAATTGTCGCAGTTCTTGACAACACTTCAAAAAAAGAATTATTCACAGTTGAAGAGAGAAAAGAGCTTCTTCACAAAGTACTAAAGGGTGTAGAGGGAGTGGAGATAGATTCTTTTGATGGACTTCTAGTTGACTATGCAAAGAAAAAAAATTGTAAAGTGATAGTAAGAGGACTTAGATCAGCTTCTGATTATTTTAATGAATATACACTTGCTATGGCAAATATGCATTACAAAGACGGCGTCGAAACTGTTTTTTTATTGGCATCAAATGAAAATTTATTTGTGAGCTCAACGCTTGCTAAAGAGGTTTCAACCTTTGACGGAGATACAGATTTATTCGTGCCTCCTGTTGTAGGAGAAGCTATGAAGAAAAAATTACTTAGGAGGAAGATATGAATTTAATTGATTTAGTTGAAGAACTGGAAGATCTTGTAGAAACATCATCACAAATACCGCTTACTAATAAGGTAATGGTTGATAGAGATGAATTTTTGGAAATTGTAAACGAAGTAAAAATGCAAATTCCAGGAGAAATTTCTGAAGCACAAAAAATTGCAAAGGACAAAGACGAAATAATTAATGGAGCACATGACGAAGCGGAAAAAATAATTGCAGCAGCAAGAGCTCACTCAGAAAAGATTATTGACGAAAATGAACTTGTAAGACAAGCTAATGAGAGAGCATCAGAAATTTTAAAATCTGCAAAAGAAGAATCTACTCAAATTAGAGAAGGTGCGAGAGATTATGCAGATGAACTTCTTGAAAATACACAAGTTAATTTATCAGAAATAATTAAAATGCTTAATGAAAATAGACAAGAATTAAGAGGATAATTTAATATTTTTAAAGAAAAATGAGAAGCTATACTGATGTATTGCTTCTTTTTTTCTCTTGATTTAAAATTTCACATAGTGGATTTATAATATATTTTAGCAAAAATTTTTTAGTAATTTATTATTAATGCAATAATATTTTTACTTGTGACTTTTATCACATTATTTTTTTGATTATAATGATATTATTTCATGAGAAATGAGGGATAAGATGAGTTTATTTTTAGGACGCATTCACTACATTATGTACGAAAAAATCATTTTCCAAGAAGATATTTTAGAAAGTTTATTAAAATTTTTGGATAAGGATGAAAGTGCTAAGTTAAAAAAAGATTTAGATAGAGAATTTCCAATTGAAAGAGGAGAACTTGAAGATATAATCGACACAAGTAATATTCACGCTTGGCTTGACAAAAGGGTTGTGAGAAGTGAAAATAGACTTGCAAAGGCAGTTTCAATTTTATTAAAAAATTTTGATTTAGAAAAAATAAAAAATAAATTTTTTGAAATTGGCAAAAATTATAATGGAGGGAAAACCCCTCTTGAGGCTTTTAATTTTATAACTTCGAAATTTTTGGATGGAATGCCTTGTGATCATGCACTTGCAATTTTAAAAAATGATAAAGATGAACTTGTATTTACTGTAGAAAAAGATGTTCATGAAAGTATTTGGAAGAATTATGTTGATCCAAAAAATTATTGGATACTTCGCGACAATTTTATTGAGGGGAGTTTAAAATCCTCCAATATAAAATTTGAAAAGATAGATGAAAATTATATACTTAGGAAGTGATTAAATGAATACTTTAAAAGAAACAATTAATTATCTAGAAGATGAGCATAAAGAAATTTTAATTTTTTGTGATAGAATGGAAGAAAAATGCCTTGAAATATTAAACGGAAACGTGGACAAGGAATTTTTTAAAAATGCAATAATTTATATAAGAAAATACGCAGATGGAAGGCATCACAAAAAAGAAGAAGATATTTTATTTAAGGCAATGTTAGAAAATCTTGGACCAGTTGCAGAAAAAGTTGTGCGTGGCGGAATGCTTGTAGAGCATCAAATGGCAAGAGGATATGTAATGGAACTTGAAAATAATTTAAATTTATTTGAAAAATCTAAGTCAGATCTTACAAAACTTCATATACTTACAAATGCCATGGCTTATGTTGAACTTTTGAGGAGCCATGCTACTAAGGAAAATAACACAGTCTATCCCTTTGCAGACAAAAATCTTCCTGAAGATGTGAAGAAAAAAGTTTCAGAGGAAATGAAAATAAAAATCCAAGAAGAAAAAAAGGATAACAGTGAGAAAATAAATTTAATTAAAATATTAGGAATTTAATCACTTTAGCTTGATACCAAAAAGATTACAAATTGATTACAAAGTTTAATTTTCAAAGATTTTCACCTTAATATTTGTTATTATAAGAACTTGAGGTGAAAAATGAAAAAAATATTTATATTGATTATAATTTTAATTGCAATGCCAATAAGTGTTTTTGCATCAAAGGAAGTTGCAATGCCCCTTAATGTCAGTGCAGTTAAAGAAAGTGAAGTATATAATTTTGAAATAAAAAATGCAAAAGACAAGGACATAATTGAAATTGAAGTAAAAAGCGAAGGCAATGACGTAAAATCTAAGATTACAAAAAATGTATTTGTAAAAAACAACAAAAAATATATTTCTCTTGCTCAAAGAGAATTGGATTCATTAGTTGGACCATCAACAGGATACACTTTTAGACTTAGGTTTGCCAAAAATGATGGCAAGTCAAATTTTACAGATGAATTACATCTTGGAAAGGCTCCAATTTTTAGAAATTACAGCAACTGGGCTTACAATGATTTATTAAAAGCAGAAGAATTAAAACTTTTCTCTAAAGAAGTTGCAAAAAATACAAGAGAAAAAATTACACGTGAAGAATTTGCCGAAATTGCTGTCAAGGCTTATGAAATTAAGTACAAAAGAAGCGCTCAAGGTTCAGTAAAACAGTTTAAAGACACTGACAATAGATACGTGAATATGGCATACGACCTTGGCATAATGAAGGGAAAGAATAGAGAAAAATTTGCTCCAAGGGATCATATTACAAGGGAAGACTATGCCATTGTAATTTCAAATTTATTTAAACTAGAAAAGAGCAAAGATTTAAAAATTAAGGATGCCAAAAAGATTTCTAATTACGCAAGAGATTATGTTAACAATGCTATAAATGGTGGATATTTAAATTTAGATGAAAAGAATAATTTTGATCCAAAAAGAGAAATTACGAGGGAAGAAGTTATTTCTTCAATAGTGCGTCATATTTGATAAAAAATTTACAAAAATCTTTAAATTGTATATAAAATTTTATAATTGTGATATAATACTTCCAAGGTGAGGTAATGAAAAAAGTAATTTTTGACATTAGCCCACTTGGAAGTTTTCAATTTTCTTGTGAGGCTTACATGATTTATTATAGAGAAAAATATGGACAAGATATTTTTTTCTACACTAGAAAAAATGGGAAATATATAAGGATAGAGGACGAGGAAGAGTTAAAACATCTTAATAGCAGAGTAATCACAAATAAGGATCTTGGCTATGAGATAGATTGGATTCCTCATGATTCTGAAGCTAGAGTAAAACCCTTTTCAGAAGAATTGGAAGATGATGAATTACTTATAAAAATAGTGGAAGACCTTGGCGAAAACGCAAGTTGGAAAAATTCTAAAATGAAAGTCGTAGAACTTCAAGAATGTTAATTAAGTTAAGAAGAGAAGAGAGATTCATTTATGAATCTCTTATTTTTATATAAACTTTCAATAATATATAAAAAGGTTTTCTTTAATTTTTTGAAGAAATATTATAAAAAGATTGATAGAAAAAGGAAAAATATTGTGATATCATAGTTTATCATAATAATTTTTATAATTTTATAAGCTTATTATGATAAAAATTTTATTGGAGGTTTTAGTATGACATTAGAACACGTTCTTAGTTATTTTGGAACTTATACTCCCGGTAAAAATGGCGAAGTTGCAAGTTTTGAATTTGAATACCTTTGTACATTAGGTATTGCTGCTTTAGTAATTTTTGCTGGTAGATGGTGTGTAAGTCATTCATCTGCTTTAAAGAAATATGCAATTCCTGCACCAGTTGTATCAGGACTTATATTTTCTATTATTGTTGCAATTATTAAATTATCAGGAATTATTTCCTTTAGTTTTGATGCAAAAATTACAAAGGATCTTGCACAAAATATATTCTTTTTAACAGTTGGATACGGATTTTCTGCATCTTTATTTAAAAAAGCAGGAAGAAAATTGATTTTTAATATTGCTTTTGCAGCTTGCTTATTGATAACTTTGCAAGACATTATTGGAGTACTAGTTGGCAAGGCAATAGGCATGCATCCATTGTTTGCACTTCAATGTTCATCTGCAGCTATGTCAGGTGGAGTTGGAACTGCATCTGCCTTTGGACCAATTTTTGCTGAATGGGGAGCACCTGATGGAGTAACAGAAATTGGGGTTGCCGCTGGAACAATGGGAAATATTATGGGTTCATTAATTGGTGGACCTGTAGCAGCATTTTTAATTAGCAAATATAATTTAAAAGCGGATCCAAATGATAAACCAGAATCAGAACTTAGCGATAAAGTAGCACCTTTAGTTGACAGTAGAATGATTGTGGCTTTTGCCATGGTTTTACTAATATCTGCTCTAGGTATGCCAATTTATTTCTTGCTTGACAGCATTCCAAAAATTGAGATGCCTAAGTTTATAGGTTGTTTATTTGCTGGAGCTATTGCAAGAAATATTATTGAAAAGCTTAAAAGAGACACCTATGTATCTGAAGTTAGCGCTATCGAGCATATGTTCCTTGAACTTTATCTTGCGCTAGTTCTTATGACAATAGATATTACTAAATTATTAAGCCATTTAGGACAAATGGGAATAGTTTTAGCAGCTCAAGCAGTTCTTATGGCATTGTTTGCAATTTTAATTTCTTACAATTTGTTTGGTAGAAATTATGGAGCGGCAGTTATGGCAGCAGGAAACTGCGGATGGGGTTGTGGCTCTGGTCCAAATGCAGTAGCAAATACAAAAGCAGTAATGGATACTTATGGATACAATAATATTGCTTGGGTACTATATCCTTCCTTTGCAGTAATAATTGACGATATTTACAACCCAATTTTCTTATCCTTCTTTGGTAAGATAATAAGCGGTTCTTAATTACAAAATAAAACTCCCTTTGAATTTCTTTAATAGAAAATTGGAGGGAGTTTTACTACATATGTAAGAATGTATAGTGATGCCACAAGGAAGACTACTTTTCATAAAAAATCTTTGTACATTTGTGAATGATGTGATATTAATATCAAAATATCAAAATATAAAAATAAATATCCTATATACTAATCTATTATTGGGAGCTAGCCAATAATAGATTTTGTTTTACCTAAAAGTTAAAAAATTTAGAGTTTGCATTGGTAATCTATTTGATTTATATAATACCTTTCGCTTGATTTTAAATCAAAAATATAAATATTTATAAAATCTCTCATTATTATTTCTATGACTTCTTTCGACTTTAATATTATGTTTTGCCTTCTAGGTCTTATTAAATGATTTTCATGCCTATTTTATTACATAAAATATCAAAGAGATGTATTTTTTTGTTTCCTAAAAATGAGTAAATTAAAATCCTTATCTATTTGTATAATATCCAAATAATCATTGCCCTTTTACACCAATATTTTTTGGAGCATCATAAGGTTTATAATGCAAGATTTTTTCTTTTTAACCATATCTTTAAAATATCCAAATTTTCTAAAAACTCTAAATAATGAACCGAGATGTCTTTTATATTCTTTATTAAGCCTAAGCTTTGCATGTAATTCTATCATGAAAATATTAGGATTTCTTTTAATATAGTTTTTATCTATAAAATTTCCTCATGTATAAATAATTTTATAATCAAATATGTATTGAAAATAAATATCAATAATGATATTATAATAACGACACCGGTGTCGGTATAGGAGGATGTTTATGGCTAAAAAAATGATTGCTGACGAAAGAAAAAAACAAATTCGACAAGCAGCTATAAAAGTGTTTTTAAATAAGGGATTTAGAAATACTGTTATGAATGACATTATGGAAGAAACAGGACTTTCAAGAGGAGGTCTTTATCATCATTATGGCTCAACTTATGAAATTTTATATGATCTCATGATGGATGGAAATTTATATAGAAGAAATATTATTCAAAAATCAATCAATGATGAAAATTTAAGGCTAAGTCCAAATTTTTTTTCTAGAATTATCGTGGATAAGATGCTTGCAGAGAGCGATTATGCAAAAATTTATGTTATGTTTTTATGCGAGTTGAAGGAAAATGAAGATTTGAAAAACTTATATATGAAGCTAAAAAAAGAGTCCATTCAAGTATTTAAAGAATTGTTTTCTAGCTTGTCTATTGATATACCATCTGATGAAACCTTTGAGTTTATGATTAATATTATAAATTCCGGCTTGATGGCTTGTGAGGTTTTGGGAGCTCGTGCTAATTTTATAGAGAATAAGAAATATATCATGGAAATGATAGATACCTATTTCGCAAAGGTGTTGAATTCAAAGGAAGGAGCTAAATAAATGGATTTAATAAATAAGTATATAAAGGAGAATAAAATACAATATTTTATATCTGTGTTGTTTGCAATACTTGGGGTAATATCAAATCTTTTTGTATATATTATCCTAAGTAAGGTGATTGTATCTTTGATTGATGGGAATCAAGATTATAATTATTATATGCAAAAGATATTTTTAATCTTTTCTTGCCTTTTAGTAAAAGAAATATTTATGTCTTTATCAACAGCGATTTCCCACAAAATAGCTTATCAAATAATAAGAGATATAAGAAAAAATCTTATGGAAAAATTATTTAAAATGCCTCTAGGAGATATATTAAATGAGTCTACTGGCAAATTAAAGGACATAATAGTAAATCAAGTTGATAATACTGAAACAACTTTAGCTCATATTATACCTGAGATGACAGCAAATTTAGTTGGACCTTTAATATTGTTTATTTATATGTTGGTTTTAGATTATAGACTAAGTCTAATATCTTTAATTCCATTATTTATTGGTGGAATTTTTATGAGTGGACCTATGAAAAGGATGAAAGTAAAATTTCCACAAGCAGTTAAAATTGGTCAAGATATGAATAATTCTATAGTTGAGTATATCAATGGGATTGAGGTTATTAAAACATTCAATCAAGGAGAAAAATCCTATAAAAAATACAGTGAGAATGTATATAAAAAGGCAAATTATTATTACAATTGGATGGGAGAAAACACAAGGGATTATGCGATAAGTATGTCCATAGCACCAGTTGGCATTTTGACTATCATACCATTTGGACTATATTTTTGTATGAAAGGAAGCTTAGATGGTGGAGTGTTTTTAACATTGATAATACTTTCTTTTGGCACTATACAAAATATAATGCGAGTGATGACATTTGAAGATGATATTGGAAGGATATCAACAATTTTTGGAGAAATTAAAAACATACTTAATTCGAGAGAATTGTATCATAAAGATGATAATTCTGAAATAAAAAATTACAATATAGAGCTAAAAAATGTAGATTTTTCTTATGAGAAAGATATACAGGTGATAAATAACTTAAATATTAATATAAAAGAAGGCAGTTCAAATGCCTTAGTTGGCGAATCTGGTTCTGGGAAGTCAACTATTGCAAAACTAATAGCAGGATTTTGGGATGTAGATAATGGTTCTATAAGTATAGGGAATGTAGATATTAAAAGTATGTCTCTTGAAAAACTATCTAATATAATTTCCTATGTATCACAAGATAACTTTCTTTTTGATATGTCAATCATGGAAAATATTAGGATAGGAAATAGAAGTGCAAGTGATAAGGAAATAATTGAGGTATGTAAAAAATCAGCCTGCCATGATTTTATAATGAATTTATCAGAGGGATATGAAACAAGAGTTGGTGAAGCTGGCAGCCTCTTATCTGGAGGAGAAAGACAAAGAATATCTATTGCTCGTGCAATGATAAAGAATGCACCAATCATAATTTTAGATGAAGCAACTTCTTATATTGATCCTGAAAATGAGGCTTTAATTCAAGATGCTATATCAGAATTAGTAAGAGGAAAGACTTTAATTATAATAGCACATCGTTTAAATACGATAACTAATGTAGATAAGATATTTGTAATTAAAAATGGATACCTTGCAGACCAGGGCAGCCATGATGAGCTCTTGCAATCATCAGAAGACTATCACAATCTATGGGAAACTGCTTTGAAAGGAGAAAAAAATGATTAGTGTTTTTAAAAAGATATGGAATTTTTCTATAGGCGAGCAAGTATATATAAAAAAATCAATTCTTGATAACTTTTTAGGGGCTATATTTAATGCCTTTCAATTTGCTGCAATTTACCATGCAATTTTAGGAGTAGTGAACAAAGATATAAGTTTAAAAACTATAGGAGTATCAAGCTTATTTTTAATAATCAGTGTTCTAGGACTTATTATTTCAAAAAATTCATCCATGCTAAAACAAACGCATGCTGGATATTTTATGGCTGCTGATAAGAGGATTGAACTTGGAGAAAAAATAAAAAGGGTTCCTATGGGATTTTTTTCAAATTTAAGTTTGGGAAATTTAACAACAATTGCAACTACAAATTTAGACAATGTTGAAACTTGGGTTCCTAGTTTATTTATTATGGTTTTTGGTGGTATGTTAAATGCTATTGTTTTTATATTGTCCTTATTTTTCTTTTCCTATAAGGTTGGTCTTGTAGCGATAATTGGCTCCGTTGTATTTTTGTTAATTATATCTCTTATGCAAAAAAAGTCGAGAGAAAATGCAGATAAAATTCATAAAATCCAAGTATCATTAACAAAAGATGTCCTATCAACATTGCAGGGAATGCAGATTATAAAAGCCTATAATCTTGGAGGAAGTAATAATAAGAAACTTGAGAAAAGCTTTGATGATGCAAGCAAGTCATCTTTTGCTTTAGAGAAAACAGTAGTACCTTATACTTTATTAGCTAAAATCATAATAGCAATCACAATTTGCACTATGTTATTTGTATCTGTAAAGACATACTATAATGGACAAAGTCAATTAGTTAATACAATTATGATATTTGTTGCAAGTTTTGTTATATTTGATGGACTTATTGCATCTGGCTCTGCGCTTGCCATGTTAAGGCTGGTAGAAAATGCTGTTGATTCCTACGAATATACAAAAGCTATAGAAGATATGGCAGAAGGTGAAATTATTGAAACTATAAAAAATCATGACATAGTTTTTAATAATGTATCTTTTTCCTATAACGATAGACCTATTCTAAAAAACATAAATTGCAATATAGAAAAAAATACAATGACGGCAATAGTTGGCCCAAGTGGATCAGGAAAGACAACTTTCTGTAATTTAATAGCTAGATTTTGGGATGTAAACTCTGGCAAAATTTTAATCGGTGGCAAAAACATTAAAGACTATACTATTGAAAATTTAATGGATAATATCTCTATGGTTTTCCAAGATGTTTATCTCTTTGAAGACACCATAGAAAATAATATAAAATTTGGCAAACAAGATGCAAGTCATGAGGAAGTTGTTGAAGCTGCGAAAAAGGCAAGATGTCATGAATTTATAGTTGGTCTTCCGGAAGGATATAACACTTTAATCGGAGAGGGAGGAGCAAGCCTTTCAGGAGGAGAAAAGCAAAGGATCTCTATAGCAAGAGCTATGCTAAAGGACGCAGACATAATTATTTTTGATGAAGCAACTGCAAATATAGACCCAGAAAATGAAGATAAACTAAAAGAAGCCATAGAGTCCTTGACAAAAAATAAAACGATTATCATGATTGCCCATAGACTAAAGACCATAAGAAATGCAGATCAAATTTTAGTTTTAAAAGATGGAGAAATTGTTGAAAGAGGAAATCACGATGAACTCATTAAAAACAATGGACTCTATTCAAATTTAATTAATGCAAAATCTAAGGCTGAATCATGGAAGCTTGGAAATAAAGTCTAATTAATATTAGAAAGAGTTTCTTTCATTTTAGAGGACTAATCATGCAAAGTGCAATAGTCCTCCTTTTTATTTTCAAAAAATAAACTGGAATGAAAAGGAGGAGATGTCTAAGGAAAAACATATGAATGGAAAAACAATTAGAGATTTAGCAAAGGAAAAAGATGTATTGTACACAAATTATTTCACAAAATCATACATTTTCATATAAGTTTTTATTGTTTTGTAATTAATAAATAAATTAGTCAAAGATCAAATCGTCATTGTCGTCATTATCATTCATAAAGTAAATCAAGAGTTCGTTTGCAGTATCAAAATCATTCTCTGAAACATATATTCCCTTTTCATAAAGCGAAAATCCAGAAATTAGCCTCATATAATCGCCCTCGTCTTTTACGAAATAGGGAATTGAATTGTCTTCTAAGAAAGCACAAATTTCATCAAATAAAAGTTTATTGGTAGAAGTAACGAGTTTTACATATTCAATGTCTTTTTTCATAATATCACCTAAAAAGATTATACCCTTAATTATAAAAAATTAAATTTTATTAAAACAATTTATTAAATTTATTAGAAAATAAGGGAACAATACTTTAACGCTTTTATCTATTTAAAAAATATTAATTTTGTGATACTATTCTAGTGTACAAAAAAGGAGGAGCGTATGTCAAAGCAAAATGAAGGATTTTCATCGATCCTTGGATTTATTATGGTTGCCATTGGCCTTGCCTTAGGAATAGGAACTCTTTGGAGATTTCCCTATGTAGTTGGCGAAAATGGTGGAGCAATTTTTATATTTTTATATATTCTAATTATTTTAGTAATAGGAATTCCTCTTATGACTTGTGAGGTTACAATAGGTTATGCGACGGGAAACGCAGCTATAGATGCCTATAAGACTCTTAAACCAAATACTAAATGGTACTTGTCAGGATATCTTCACACACTTGCAGCATTAATTATAGTGGGATATACTTCAGTTATTTATGCATGGATTATAAAATATATTGCTGGAGCTATAAGTGGAGATTTCGTTGGACTTACAAGCGAAGGTATACAAAATTATTTTGATACTTTTAATGCAAATAAACCAATAGTATTTTTGTTTTTCTTAATTAACTTCCTATTAAATGACGCAGTAATTATTTTGGGAGTTCAAAAGGGAATTGAAAGAGTTTCAAAAATTTTAATTCCAATTTTATTTGTAATTATGGTTGTAATAATAATCTTTGGATTAAGACTTCCTGGTGCAATTGATGGCGTTAAGTTTTTATTTAAACCAGATTTTTCTAAATTCTCAATGAATTCAGTTATTGTATGTCTAGGTCAGGCGTTTTTTGCACTTGGTCTTGCAATGTTGGGTTCCATGGTTTTTGGTTCTTATATTAAAGAAAAGGACGAAAATATTTTTAAGGATTCATCAGTAATATGTCTTGCACTTGTATTTGCAGGAATTTTATCTGGACTTATGATTCTTCCAATTGTATTTGCAACTGGACTTACACCGGGAGAAGGAGTTGGACTTACATTTTTAACCCTTCCACTTGCCTTTAATGTAGTGCCCTTTGGAAGAGTACTTTCAATTTTATTTTACTTCGGATTTTACATTGCAGCTTTCACTTCATCTGTTGGCGTATTAGAAGCAATTGTTGGACAATTTATGGAGAGATTTAAATTAGATAGAATTAAAGCATTAATCCTTGCAAGTGTTATTATAATTGGAATTGCAGCATTATCTATTTTCTATGATCCAGCCTTTGCATTCATAGACAATGTGGAAAGTAATTATATTTTAGTAATTGGCTGTCTTTTAATCGCACTTTTCTCTGCAAGAGCATGGAAAATGGAAAATTTAATTGAAGCGGCAAATATAAAAAGTCCCTTTGTCAGAATGTGGATGAATGTAAGTATAAAATATATTTCACCAATTGTTATTGTCATTATATTCTTTAGTCAATTTATAAAATAAAACTTGCATGGCCTTGTCATGATTTTTATAAAAAAACTGAGCAGCACGCCCAGTTTTTTATTTATATATTTAAGCTTTTTAATAAGGAAAGTTTACAATAAAAAAAGACCGCGCTGGGTCCTTTTCCGTTGTAATTACATATTCTTTGAATAAAATTCAACGATTAATTGGTCTTCAATTTCTATTGGAATATCTTCTCTATTAGGTAGAGAAACTAAAGTTGCTTTAAAGTCTTCATCTTTAGAAATGTAAGGATAATTTACAACTATGTTAGTGTTGTAGTTTTCTTTAAATAAATCAACTTTTCTTCCCTTAGCAGATAATGCAATTACATCAGATGCTTCACATCTGTAGGAAGGAATATTTACTTTCTTTCCATTTACAGTTAAGTGACCATGAGTAACCATTTGTCTTGCTTGTCTAATTGAAGATGCAAAGCCCATTCTGTAACATAAATTATCAAGTCTTCTTTCAAGGAATGTTACTAAGTTAGGACCAGTTTGGCCTTGAGTTCTTTGAGCTTCTTTGAATAGATTAACAAATTGTCTTTCAAGCACCCCGTAGTATGCTCTAAGTCTTTGTTTTTCTAAAAGTTGCTTACCATATTCAGTAAGTTTTTTATCACTTCTTGCAGTACCCTTTGTAGCTCTTTTCATTGCTTTTGGGTGACCACATACATTTAGTCCAAGTCTTCTTGATTGCTTGAACTTTGGATCCATCATTTTTGCCATTTTAATCAAACTCCTATAAATTTTCGCCGCGATAATTTATAAGCCGATAGCATTATACTAGAAATAGAGGTTTTTGTAAAGAAAAAAATTGAAATTAGAAAATTTTATAAGCTAACAAAGATTATTTGTTAAGAAAGCATTTATTTAATGAAAATTTTAAATAAATTATGTTATACTAAAAATATAAATAAGAGATATCTTTCGATTAATTGTTAGGAGGATTTATGAAAAAAATTGAATTTGTTGACACTGTCCTTCGAGATGCCCATCAATCACTAATGGCAACGAGAATGACTTATAAGGATATGGAACCTGCACTTGATAAGCTTGACAAAGTTGGATACAAGGCTTTAGAATGTTGGGGAGGAGCGACTTTTGACTCATGTATTAGATATTTAGATGAAGATCCATGGGAAAGAATTAGAAACATAAAATCTCATTTAAAAAACACAAAGACTCAAATGCTTCTAAGAGGTCAAAATCTTTTGGGGTATAAAAATTACCCCGATGATGTTGTAGAAAAATTCGTTGAACTTTCTGTTAAAAATGGAGTAGATATAATAAGAATTTTTGACGCATTAAATGACCTTAGAAATATTGAAACTTCACTTAAAGCTGCTAAAAAAGCTGGTGCAGAAGCACAGGTTGCGATTTGTTATACTACATCAAAAATTCACACAATAGAATATTTTACAAATCTTGCTAAAAATGTTCAAGAAATGGGTGCAGATTCAATAGCAATCAAAGATATGGCGGGAATATTGACTCCGCCAATATCAAGAGATTTAGTTAAGTCACTTAGAAAAGTAATTGATATTCCAATAGAACTCCACACTCACGAAACTACTGGATGCGGTTCTATGACCTATCTTAAGGGTGTTGAAGAAGGTGCAGATATTTTAGACACTGCCATTTCACCATTCTCTGGTGGAACAAGTCAGCCTCCAACAGAAACTCTTGCAATAATTTTAAAGGAAGCAGGATATAAGGTCGATCTAAACTTAGATGTTTTAAATGAGCTTGCACCTTATTTTCAAGAAGTTAAAAACAAGTATTTGAACAATGGAACTTTGAGAGTAAAAATGCTTACAGTTGATCCAAAGGGACTTATCTATCAAGTGCCTGGTGGTATGCTTTCAAATTTAAACTCTCAACTTTCAGCTGCAAAGCAAGAGCATTTATTTGACAAGGTTCTTGCAGAAGTGCCAAATGTTAGAAGAGACATGGGTTATCCGCCACTAGTTACTCCAATGAGTCAAATGGTAGGAACTCAGGCATCTTTTAATGTTATGACTGGAAAGAGATACAAGATGGTTCCAAATGAAATCAAGGATTATTTAAAGGGACTTTATGGAAAAACTCCAGTTGAAGTGGACGAAACTTTTAGAAAATCTATAATAGGCGATGCTGAAGTAATTACAGATAGACCTGCAAATCACTTAGAGCCAGCTCTTGATAAATACAAAACTGAAGTAGGAGATCTTGCAAAATGCGAAGAAGATGTTTTAACTTATGCATTATTTCCACAAGTTGCAAAGGACTTCTTGGCAAAAAAATATAGCAAATAATTTAAATACTATTAATACTATTGGCAAGTCCAATAGTATTTTTTTGCAAATAAAAATATTTTGTTGTATTATTTTTCTAGATAATAAACATTATATATAATTGAAAGGAAGATAATATGAATTATAAAAATTTTGTTGTCAATGACTATATAGAAATCTATGCAGAATTAATTCTAAAGATTGGACTAAAAATCAAAAAGGGCGATAGACTTGTAGTGAGATGTCCAATAGAAGCTAGAGATTTTGCTATTACTTGTACAAAAAAGGCCTACGAACTTGGAGCAATTGAAGTTGTAATGGATTATAGAGATCCAATAATTTCTAAGTTAAAATACGAAAATGAAAGCGTGGAAGTTTTAACGGATATACCAAAGCACAAAGTAGATAAAGAAAATTATTACATGGAGAAAAAGGCAAAATATCTTTCTATAACTGGATCTGACCCCGATGTATTTAAGGGAATTGACTCCGAAAAACTATTCAAAGCAAATCTTGCAAATTCAAAGGCATTAAAGGACTTTTCAGCTAAGATGATGGCAAATTATGTGTCATGGATAGTTGTTGGAGCAAGTATTCCATCATGGGCTACAAAAGTTTTTCCTGACTTAAGTGAGGATGAAGCTGTAAAAAAATTATGGTATGAGATTTTTAATTCTGTAAGACTTTTTGAAGAAGATCCAGAAAAAGCTCTTGAAGAACATGTAAATAATTTAAATAAATATAGTGCATTTTTAAATGAAAATAAATTTGAAAAACTTATTTACAAATCAGAAAAGGGAACTGACCTTGAAGTTTGTCTTCCTAAGGGATATATTTTCGCAGGAGCTGGAGATGTAAATAGCGATGGCGAAGAATTTATTGCAAATATGCCAAGCGAAGAAGTTTTTTCTGCACCAAGACTTGATGGAGTAAATGGAAAAGTTTATTCAACAATGCCACTTAATTACAATGGAAATTTAATTGAAGACTTTTATTTAGTTTTTAAAGACGGAGAAGTAATTGATTACGATGCTAAAAGTGGAAGAGAATATTTAAAAAATATAATTGAAACAGACCAAGGTTCAAAAAGACTTGGAGAAGTTGCTCTAGTTTCACATAATACACCAATTTCCATGAGAAAAGTTTTGTTTTACAACACACTTTATGATGAAAATGCATCTTGCCATTTTGCCCTTGGCAAATCATATCCAAGTTGTATAGAAAATGGAGAAAAACTTACAATTGAAGAATTAAAAGAAAGAGGCATGAATGATTCATTAACTCATGTGGATTTTATGGTTGGCGACGAAACGACAGAAATAGTTGGCGTAAAAGAAAATGGAGAAAAAGTACAAATTTTTAAGGATGGGAATTTTGTAATATAATAATAAAAAAGTGATGCTGCACAATAGATATTCTATTCTGCTCATCACTTTTTTATTGAATATTTGAATTAGCATTATCTTTTTTGATTAATAAATTATAAAATTGAAGTAAACAATAAATAAAAATTATATTAAATAACTTTGTGTAAAATGTTAATAATTACAAAACAGATATTAGTAAGTGATAAAATTTTTGACTACATCATATTAATCTCCATTAATAAATTTTTTAGAATTAAGTGGAAAAATTCTAAAAAAAGGCTTAGAAACTACAGTATCTGTCTTTATAGGCCCAAAATTTCTCGAATCATAGGATCCATTTAAAGTTCTATTATCCCCGATGACAAATAATTCGTCTTCACTAAGTGAAAAAATTTCTTTATCTGAGTATGTATATGAACCGTCTACTAAATAATATTCATTTAATCGATTTCCATTTACATAAACAGAGCCATCAATTATTTCTATTTTATCCTTTGGAAGCCCAATAATTCTTTTGACAAGTAGCTTATTTTCATCTTTAGATTTAAAAACTATAATATCACCTCTTTTGTATTCTTTTTTAAATTTATAAAAAGAACTAGATAATATTACATCTTTTGGATGAAGAGTTGGATACATAGATGTTTGATTTACTATTACTACATTAAATACAAAGAATCTGAGAAATAGTGCCAATAAAAAGGCAAATAATATTACTTTAAAATCGTGATAATACTTTTTCATTTTATCTAAATATAACCCCTTTATTTAATAATAATAATAATAAATAATTAATTAGAAGTCAATTTAAAACACATAATCTTTAACCAATAATAAAAGGTAAATAATTAATAAAAATGAAAATATTATGAAAATATTTTCATAAACATGGTAGAATATAATTAATTAATAGATAAAATAGGAGGAAATATGTATTCTTGCACAAAAACTTGTACATTAACTGGACTCAATGGCTATCCAGTTGATGTTGAAGTTGATCTTTCAAATGGGATGCCAAAAATTATACTAGTAGGACTTGCTGAGACTGCAGTAAAAGAATCCACAGAGAGAGTAAAATCGGCAATAAAAAATTCTGGTTACGACTTTCCAAAAAAGAGAATTACAATAAATTTAGCTCCTGCTAATTTGAGAAAAGACGGGACACAACTTGACCTTGCAATTGCGGTAAGCCTTTTAAGTTGCGATGAAAGTTTAGAACTCGACTATAGTCCTTACATATATATGGGTGAACTTGCACTGGATGGCAAGGTAAATAAAATTCAGGGAGCACTTCCCATGGTAATTTCCATGCGAGAAAAGGGCTACAGAAAATTTATCGTGCCTTATGAAAATAGAAAAGAATGTGTAATAGTTAGCGATGTTGAAATCTATCCAGTAAAAACTTTAGAAGAAGTAATTTCTTTTTTAAGGGGAGAAATTAAAATTGAAAGATGTGTCGGAAATTTTACTAGGGAGAAGGTTTCTTATACAGTGGATTTTTCTGACATAAAGGGACAGGAAAGTCTAAAGAGAGCGCTTGAAATTTCTGCTTGTGCAAAATCCAATATTTTAATTTTAGGTTCACCTGGATCGGGAAAAACAATGGCAGCAAAGAGATTTCCAACTATTTTGCCAGAACTTGATTTTGAAGAAGCAATAGAAGTAACAAAAATTTATTCAATCTCAGGGCTTTTAGACGACAATGCACTTATAACTAAGCCACCTTTTAGAGCGCCACATCACACAGCATCCGCAGTTTCATTAATTGGCGGAGGTAAAATTCCAAAGCCGGGAGAAATTTCCCTTGCAAATAAGGGAGTATTGTTTTTAGATGAGTTGCCAGAATTTTCAAAATCGGTTTTAGAAGTTTTGCGTCAACCAATGGAATCTAAGGATATAATAATA
The DNA here is from genome assembly GCF_001940285.1 of Peptoniphilus grossensis. Lineage (NCBI taxonomy): Bacteria > Bacillati > Bacillota > Tissierellia > Tissierellales > Peptoniphilaceae > Peptoniphilus > Peptoniphilus grossensis. The sequence goes on along the minus strand of NZ_MJIH01000001.1, from coordinate 281,827 downwards.
TCTCGTGCAAATGCCAGCGTTAGATATCCAGCAGATTTTCAACTAGTTGTGGCATTAAATCCTTGTCCATGTGGTTATCACAATTCTAAAACTCATGAGTGTAATTGTTCGCCTTATGAAATTCAAAGATATCTTTCAAAAATTTCTCATCCTTTGCTTGATAGAATTGATATTCATTTAGAGGTTCCTGAAGTTGAATATAAAGAAATTTCTTCTGAAAGATCTGGCGAAAGCTCTGAAGTTGTAAGAGAAAGGGTAAAACATGTTAGAGAAATTCAAAAAGATAGATTTAGAGAGGAATCTTTCAAATATAATTCAGAAATTCCTGAGGATAAATTAAAAAAATACTGTGCATTAGATAGCACTTCAGAAAAGATTATGGAACTTGCTTTTAAAAAGTATGGCATGAGTGCAAGGACTTATAATAAAATTTTAAAAATTTCAAGGACTATTTCTGACATGGATGGATGTGAAAACATTAAAGAGGATCATGTTTTGGAGAGCATACAATATCGAACTATGGACAAAAAGTTTTGGGGTAATTAGATGAATAGAAGAGATCTACTAATTTTTTTAAATGAGATAAATTTCTCAAGTGAAAATTCTTTAAAGATTTTAAATTATTTAATAGACAGGAATATTCCAATTGAAGATTTTGATACCATTGATTATTTTAAGGAAAAGGTTTTGTCAAAGAGAAGTTTCGACAGATTAAAGGAAAAGGCCAAAGATTTTAATTTAGTTGTCGATGAAGTTAAGGAGAAAATCGACTTAATTGGAGTTAAAATTACCACAATTTTAGATGATGAATTTCCTAAGTCTCTTAGATATATAATGAACCCACCTTCAGTTTTATATATAAAGGGAAATTTAAAGATTTATAATCCAATTGCCTTTGTTGGTGCAAGGAGTCATTCTTCTTATGGAAATATGGTTGTAAATAAAATAATTGATAGTATGAGTAATTATGATTTTACAATTGTAAGTGGGATGGCTTATGGGATTGATTCGCTTTCACATAAAAGAGCTTTAAAAAACAATTTAAATACAATTGCAGTTCTAGGTACGGGAATTGATGTAATTTATCCAAAGTCAAATAAGGAACTATATGAAGAAATTTCAAAAAAAGGTGCAATAATTAGCGAGTTTGCCTTGGGAACAAGTGCGAATAAATTTACATTTCCAATTAGAAATAGAATTATATCTGGTCTTTCAAAAACTGTTGTAGTGGTAGAGGCAAAGGATAAAAGCGGAAGCTTAATAACTGCGAGACTTGCTGCAGAACAAGGAAAAGAAGTTTTTGCAGTTCCGGGAAATATTACTTCAATTTATTCTGTTGGAACAAATAAGTTAATTCGAGACGGTGCAATTCCTTTAGTTGAGATAGAGGATATTTTAGATTATTATCCAAATCTAAATAAAAACAAGGTTTATGAAGAAAATATTGAAATGGATGCAGAAGAACTAGCTGTGTATAATTTAATTCAAAGGGGAATAAATAACACTAACGATATTTGCAATAATTTAAGGAATGAGGTATTTTATATAAACAAGATATTGACAAAATTAGAACTCAGAGGAATTATAGAAAAAATTTCTATGAATGAGTTTCAAATTTTAAAATAGATTTTAGGAAGAGGGAGATGGTATTTTGGCAAAAAATCTAGTAATTGTAGAGTCGCCAACTAAGGCGAAGACAATAAAAAAGATGCTTGGCTCAAATTACAAAGTAATTGCATCAGTTGGTCATGTTAGAGATTTACCAAAATCAAAACTAGGTATTGATATAGAAAAAAATTTTGAACCACAGTATATGAACATATATGGCAAGGGGCCTCTTATTAAGGAAATTAAATCTGAAGCTAAAAAGGCTGATAAAATAATTCTTGCAACCGACCCCGATAGAGAGGGAGAAGCAATTTCTTGGCACCTTTCACATATTTTGGAAATGGATCCAGATGATAAGAATAGAGTTACCTTTAACGAAATAACTAAGGATACAGTAAAAAGAGAAATTAAGAATCCAAGAGCAATTGACATGAATCTTGTGGATGCTCAGCAGGCAAGACGTGAATTAGATAGGCTTGCAGGTTATCAAATATCTCCATTATTGTGGAAAAAAGTAAAGGCTGGTCTTTCTGCTGGCAGAGTTCAATCTGCAGTTTTAAAGCTAATATGTGACAGAGAAGAGGAGATAAATAATTTTATTCCTGAAGAGTATTGGACTATTCAAGCAGATTTGAGAGTTGGAAGAAGAAAACTTTTAGCGGATTATTATGGAATAAAAGAAAGTGGAAAAGCTAAAAAAGTCGAATTAAAGTCAGAAGATGATGCAAATAGAGTACTTAAAAATATTGATGAGGAAAATTTTATTGTTGATTCTGTAAAAAAAGGAAAGAGAGTAAGAAAGGCTCCAAATCCTTTCACAACTTCAACTATGCAACAAGACAGCTCAAGGAGAATAAATTTCTCAACGAAAAAAACTATGATGGTAGCTCAAAGACTTTATGAAGGAATAAAACTTCCAAAGGAAGGTTCAGTAGGTCTTATAACTTATATGAGAACAGACTCTACGAGAATTTCTGTTGAAGCACAAAATGCTTGCCTTAATTTTATAGAAAAAAATTATGGAAAAGAATATTTAGGGAAAAAGCATGCACCAAGTAAAAAGAAAAATGAAAATGTTCAAGATGCCCACGAGTGTATTAGACCTACAGATGTAACAAAAACACCATATTCAATTAAGGATTCTCTATCAAAGGATGAATTTAAATTATATTCATTAATATGGAGTAGGTTTGTAGCATCACTAATGTCAAATGCGATTTATGATACTGTTTCCGTAGATATTCTTTCAAAATCTCAATTGTTTAGAGTTGCAGGTTCAATTTTATCTTTTGATGGTTTTTTAAGAGTTTATAACTATTCAAATGAAAAGAACGCAGAACTTCCATCACTTGAAGAGGGACAAATCTTAAAATTAAAAGAGATAAACAAAGAACAGCATTTTACAAGCCCACCTCCGAGATACAATGAGGCATCATTAATAAAAGAACTTGAAGCATTGGGAATAGGGAGACCTTCAACTTATTCACCTACTATTTCAACTCTCCAAAGTAGGTACTATGTAGTTCTTGAAGAGAAAAAATTTGTACCAACAGAATTGGGACAAACAGTAAATGAAATTTTAGTTGAAAATTTCAAAAATTTAGTAGATAAAAAATTTACTGCTGAAATGGAATTTGAATTAGACGAAATTGCTGCGGGGAAAAAACAATGGAAAGAGTTAGTTAGATCCTTTTATGATGACTTGAAAAAGGATTTAGACAAAGCTTATGAAAATATAGAAAAAGTTGAAATAGAAGATGAAGTATCTGATGAGATTTGCGAAAAATGCGGACGAAATATGGTTATAAAGATGGGGAGATATGGAAAATTTTTGGCTTGCCCAGGTTTTCCAGAATGCAGAAATACTAAGTCACTTGTAGAAAAAATTGGAGTTAAATGTCCAGAATGTGGCAAGGGAGAAATTGTAGTTAAAAGAAGTAAAAAGGGAAGAATTTTTTACGGATGTGACCAATATCCTAAGTGCGAATTTGTATCTTGGAATAAACCTATAAACGAAAGATGCCCAAAATGCAATAGTATTTTGACAGAGATGGAATCTAGAGATAAAAAGATAATCAAGTGTAGCAATAATACTTGTGATTATAGGAGAGATGAAAGTGAGTAATTTTTCTTTTGATATTAAAAGTATATTCAGCGAAAATTATTGCCGAAAGAATTTCGTAGTTCCTGCAAGAGAAGAAGGAGACATAGTTGTCTTCTTCTCTTTACATATTGACGAAATTTTAAAATACAATCTTCAAGAAAAATTACAGAGAAAAGTAATTTTAGAAGAAAGTTCTAAAGAAAAGATTTTAAATGAATTAGACAAAATATATAAAGATGAGAAGAGAGATTTTATAATAGAAGATATCAATTCAAACTATGAAGATTTGTCAGTAAGTAATATCGACGAAAAAGAAGATTCTCCTGCAGTTAGACTTTTAAACTACATTTTAAGGGAAAGCATAGAAAGAAATGCCAGCGATATTCATATTGAGTCTAGATTTGAAAATATAATTGTTAGAATAAGAATTGACGGTGCATTAAACACATTAATTGAGCTACCAAAAAAGATTTATCCTCATCTTGTAACAAGGATAAAAATCCTTTCAGAATTAGATATTTCAGAAAAGAGACTTCCTCAAGATGGTCGATTTAGCTTTAATTTTGATGATGAAAAAATAGATATTAGAGTTGCCACAACGCCTACAGGAACTGGTGAAAAAATAGTTCTAAGAATTTTAGACATTCAAAGAATTTCTTATACACCAGAGGGAATAGGTCTTGTCGGTGAAAATTATGAAAAAGTGATGAACTTAATTAGTCAGCCTTCTGGACTGATTTTAATTTGCGGACCAACATCTTCGGGCAAGACATCAACACTTTATACACTTTTGCGAAAAATCCAAGATGAAGACATAAATATTATGACAATTGAAGATCCCATCGAATATAAAATTGATGGCATAAACCAAATTGAAGTAAATCAAAATACAGGGCTTTCCTTTGAAAAGGGATTGAAGGCTATATTAAGAATGGATCCTGATAAAATAATGATTGGTGAAATTAGAAATGAAGATACAGCTCATATTGCAATTTCATCCTCAATTACTGGACACCTAGTTTTATCTACTCTTCACACTGAAAGCTCTCCAGCATCAATAGGAAGGCTTATTGATATGGGAATTGAACCCTATTTAATTTCAGCTGGTTTAATTGGCGTAATTTCACAAAAACTTATAAGAAAATTATGTCCTAATTGTAGGGAAAAGATAAAAAACACAAATTCAATTATAGATAATGAATATGTATTTAAAGCGAAGGGCTGTGATAAATGTAATGGAGGTTACAGTGGAAGAACGGCGGTATTTGAAATTATGATTATAGACAGTGAAATTCGCGACATGATAAGTAGGCGTGAAAGTATAAAAAATATTAAAAATTTTGCAATTGAAAGGGGTATGAATACTTTATCAAGTGAGATTTTAAAATTGATTAAAAAAGGCGAAACAACTTTTGAGGAGTATTTTAAACACATACATACTGTTGGTGAACTATGATTTATAAATACAAGGCCTTTAGAGGCAGTGAAAAGATCAAGGGAAACATTGATGCAATAAGTATTAAAGATGCTAAGGAAAAGTTAAAAAGAGAAGGACTTAGGCCAATAAAAATTGAAGAAAACATTGAATCAAGTAATTCCTTTAATTTTAAAAGAAAGTTAAAAAACGAAGATCTTTATATTTTATTTAGACAACTGGCCCTATTAATAAATTCAGGAATTAATATTGAAAATGCCTTTGAAATTTTAATCGGGGAATTTTCTGAAGATAAGAGTAAAATATTAAGCAGCATAAGGGATAATCTCAGAAGTGGGATTTCTCTATCTGAATCCATGGAAGAAACACATTCTTTTCCAAGTCTTGTTACAAACATGGTCTATGTTGGAGAAAACACGTCAAGTCTTGGTAAAATTTTTAATAGTTTGTCAAATTATTACATAAAAAAGAGAGAAACAAACTCAAAAATTACAGAAGCCTTGGCTTATCCAATTATTCTTTTGATTACTTCATGTTTTGTAATAAACTTCTTGATTATAAATGTAATACCAAATTTTATGGAAATTTTTAGTGCAAATGACAATTTGCTGCCACTTCCTACTAGAGTCTTAATAAGTTTTTCAAACTTTTTATATAAAAATTATATTTATATAATTTTAATTATATTATTTTTGATAGCGATTACATTAATATATCATAGAAAAAATCAAAGAACCTTTCACAAAATTTTTTTGAAACTAAAGTATTATAGAATGACAAAGAGTTTAGAATTTACATTTAACATGGAGCTACTTCTTGGTGCAGGGCTCACAATTGATAGAAGTCTTGAAATTCATTCAAATATGGAAAAAAATGTCGTCCTAAAAAGCAAATTTTTAGAAATTTTAAGAGATATAAAATCTGGAGAATCTTTTTATAATAGCGCTGCAAAAATAAATGTATTTCCAAAGATTTTAATTTCCATGATTCATGTGGGAGAAGAATCTTCAAACTTAAGAGAAGTTTTTAAGATTATGTCTGGATTTTATGACGAAGAACTAAACAATTATAACAAGAAGTTTTTAGGAGTTCTCGGTCCAATTTTAATAATAATTATGGCATTAATAATTGGATTCATAGTGATATCAATTGCACTGCCGGTTTTCGATATGGTAAATCAATTTTAGGAGGATTTTATGAAATTAAAAAAGAAAAATCAGGGTTTTACACTTATTGAATTAGTAATTGTAATAGCAATTATCGCAATATTAATTTCAATTGCAGCTATGAAGTATAGCAAGACAAATCTTGCAGCAGAAGCAGCAGCGCATAATTCTAATGTAAAAGTTTTAAAGAGTGCAGGAATTTTATATTTAATTGATCATCCTGATGAAAAAAGTATAAGTATAGAAAATTTAAAACCCTATATTGAAAGTGGAAAGATTCCCAAACCTGCAAAACATTTAGGCAAAGCAACTACATTTACAATAAGTGTAACAGAGGATGGAGATGTGGATGTTGAACCAGGTCTTGTAAAAGTGTCAAACAATTCTTTAGTAGAAGAAAATGGAAAATAATTTTTATAAAATTACTCTAATTTTTTTGGTTTTTATGCTTGGAGGATCCTTTGCATCTTTTTATCATGTATTTGTCAATAGAAGAGAAAAAAAGGAAGATTTCATATTTGCAAGGAGCCACTGTGACAATTGTAATAGAAAATTAGCATTTTATGAAATAATTCCTGTATTTTCTTATATTTATCTTAAAGGAAAATGCAAAAGTTGTGGAGAAAAAATTGGCATAGACAAATTTTTAACAGAAATTTTAATTTCAATTCTTTCTGTTTTAAATTTTTTTAAATATGGAAATTCACTTTATACTATTTTATTTATTGTTATAATTACAGTGGCAATTTTTATTGGAATAATAGACTTAAAGACAGGATATATTTATAATATAGACCTTTTTATAATTTTAGTCTTTATTTTGCTTTTAAAATTACTTGCAGAAGAAAATATTTTAAATTCTCTAAAATTTTCTCTAGGAATAGGTTTATTCTTTTTCATGCTATATAAATTTACGGAGATGATGGGACTTGGAGATGTTTATTATTCCTTTATAATGGGATTTTTTGCTAATAATTTATTAGAAGCCTTTAATTTATTTAAGGATTCCTTTTTAATAGCAGCAATATTTTCTATAATTTTAATTTTATTAAAGAAAAAAAGTTTTAAAGATTCAATTGCTTTTGGACCTTTTATTAGTATATCTATTATTATTTTCATATTATGCAGGTGAATTATGTTTCAAAAAAAGATTACTAAATTTATAATAAACGACGGATTTATAAAAATTAATAAAGATATAAAAGAAGAGTTAAAAATTGCCCTTCCTTATAGAATTTATAGAGATGGTGAAATATTAGATTATCACCATTTTTATTACAAATTAAGTAAAATTATGGAAAAAATTAATTTTAACAGGAAGGATAAACTAATCTTAATATTTGACTCTTCATCTTTTATTCACATTAATTATAAAATTCCAGAAATTGATGAAAGCGAGATAAAAGATTTTCTTAAATTAGAACTAGAAGATTACGGGGATTTTGATCTATCAAAATATGAAGTTTTTTACGATTCTATAAAAGAAAATGAGATCTTAAATTTATCAATTGATTTAGTACCAGCAAATTTGATTTTAAAATTAAAAGAAGTTTTGGAGAAATTAGAGATTTCAAACTATGAAATAATTCCAGAACCGCAGTCTATAAATAAAGATGGAAAATATATTGAGATTTCTCCAACTTATGTAAAACTAATTTCTGTAAAAAATAATTTAGTAAATTTTTATGAAAAAATCTACGATAAAAATTTTGAAAAACTAATTGAAGAAAATAAGTTAGAGGAGCAAAATGCCTCTAATATAATCAATCTTCGCTATGACCCAGAAGAATCTAAAATTGATGAAGACTTTCTGTTTAAATATAAAAATTATTTTACCAATTATATTAGTAAAATAGAAAAATTTGCAAAGGGTGAAAAAGTAGAATTATTTGGGAATATTTGTGATTCAACAATTATAAAAGAAACTTTAAAAACATTTAGCAGTTTAGAATATAATCTCTTAGAAGAAGACATACATGATAAAATTGCTATAAGAAAGGAGAAGAGAGAAAATAATAGGTTAAAAAATAAAAATTTTATAAATTTAATTCTTGCTATTTCTATGGTTTCAATAATTATCTTTAATTTAGTATATTTTTTAAATCTAAAAAAAGAAAATGAGATTAAATTGGCAAATACAAAAGATGTAAAAAAGGAAGAAGTTGTAGAAACTAATATGTCTAGTGATAAATTCCAAGAGAGAAATAAAATTTTTATAAATAAAATTTCTGAAATTCAAAAACTTGAGGATAAAAATTTAATAATAACAAATTATTCCTTTGACAATGGTAGGATTATAGTGAAGGGAATAGTAAAAAATGAGGAGTATTTTAACAAAGTTTTTAGAGATATAAATATTCTCAGCAAAAATATTTATATGGAGAATGGGTTTTACAAATTTGAAATGCAAATTAAATAATTGTAAAATTCAATAGGGGTGTTATTTTGAAAATAGGAAAATTAAAAGCAGAATTATTGGAAAAATATATTTTCAATAACTTGAGTTCAAATAGAGAAGAAGTAATTATAAAGGGTGGAACTGGATTAGACAATGCAGTTTTAGACTTTGGTGGAGATTTAATTGTCGCATCGACGGATCCTATAACGGGTGCTTCAAAAAATATTGGTTCTTTAGCAATAAATGTATCTGTAAATGATGTAAGCTGTCAATGTGCAGATCCTGTGGGAGTTTTAATGACAGTTTTAATTCCACCAAGTGCAACAATAGATGATTTAAAGGAAATTATCGACGATGCAAATAGTACGGCAAACAAATTAAATGTGGATATAGTAGGCGGTCACACAGAAATAACGGATGCAGTAAATAAAATTTTAATTTCCACTACAGTCTTAGGAAGAGTTAATAAAAAGATTAGGCCAGATATAAAAAGCATTAAACCAGGAGATGTGATTGCAGTTTCAAAATATATTGGTATAGAGGGAACAAGTATCATTGCTCATGATAAGTCTAATATAAAAGAAGTTTTAAATGAAGAAGAATTAAAACTTGCCATATCACTATCAGATGAAATTTCAGTTTTAAAGGAATCAAGACTTGCATCAAAATATGGAGTTAAGCATATGCACGACATTACTGAGGGCGGATTGTATGGTGCACTTTGGGAAACAGGTGTAGCAATAGATTATGGTTTAGCTACTTATTATGATAATATTCCCGTACTTGATGTAACAAAAAAAGTTTCAGAATTTTATGCAATTGATCCCATGAGACTTATTTCAAGTGGAAGTATGCTAATGATTTTTGAAAAAGATAAATTTACAGAGTTTAAAAAAGCAGCAAAAAATGAAGGAATAAAAGTTACAAAGATTGGCGAAGTAATTAAAGAAAATAAGACAGTAGTAGTATTTAATGACAAAACACTAGCTTTATCAGAACCAAGCTCTGATGAGCTTTACAAAATTATTGATTAACTATTACAATTTGGTTACAATATTGACAAATTAGTTAATGATATATAAACTTTAACTAGGTGAATTATATGAAAAAAATTATCAAATTATCAATATTATTTATAGCAATACTTATTACACCAGTATTTGCAGCAAATATTTTTTCTGTGAGTATTGGAAGTAGTGTTTTTAAAGTTAAAGAAGCAGGCGTTTTAGTTAATAAAGAGACGCTAAAAACTGAATTTTCTCCATACATAAAAGATGGAAGAACTTTCGTGCCAATTCGTGAAATCACAGAGAAACTTGGTGCTAATGTAAAATGGAATTCAAAGGACGAAAGCATAAAAATTACTTTAAACGGCGATGTAATTAATATGCAAATCAATAATCCAAATGTAACAGTTAATGGAAAGAAGATTTCATTAGATAAAGCACAAGCTCCACAACTTGCACTATATAAAAGCCCACGAAGAGAAACTAAGACAATGGTACCTCTTAGATTTATTTCAGAAACCTTTGGATACGAAGTAAACTGGAACAATGAAAAAGTGAGAGCAGAAATTAGCACAGAGTCGTCAAAATCTATTGTAGAAGAAACTAATAAGGAAAACGCTGAAAGAAAATCAAATAGTAAAAATGATAATCAAAATTCCACTGACAATAAAAAATCTAACATTAAGTCAGTATCAATTTTTGATAGCAACTATTTTCAATCAAATGCAGAAAAAAAAGAAACTGATAACATAAAAAGCCAAATAAACAATGGAAATGAAAACAAAATATTTGAAGAAGCAGATCTAGATTTAAAAGATAAAAAGAATAAAGTAATTAAAGACAAAATTGAAATAAATGGCAAGCTAAATATTATTATTGACCCTGGCCATGGAGGTAAAGATTCAGGTGCAATTGCACTTGATGGATATACTTATGAAAAAGATTTAAATTTGCTAGTTGCTGAAAGTTTAATGGAAAAACTAAACTCAAATCAAGAAATAAATGCAACCATTACAAGAACAAGAGATGAATATGTCAAACTTTTAGACAGAGCATCTGTATCAAATGATAAAAATGCAGATTTATTCCTTTCAATTCACTTTAACAGCTCCGATAATTCAAGTGCACAAGGAATTGAAGTATTATACGCCTCAGAAAATAATATTTCAATAAAGGATACTGTTCAAAAACATTTTGCAAACTGTTTACAAAAAGCACTTATAAGGGAAACTGGTGCTGTTGATCGTGGAATTAAAAACAGACCAGCTATAATTGTATTAAATAAAACAAAAAATGTTTCTGCACTAGCTGAGCTAGGATTCTTATCAAATGAAAGAGATTTAGAAACAATAAAAGACCCTGATTACATTGATAAATTAGCTAGGGGACTCTATAATGGAATAGAAGACTATATGAATAGCTATGTTATTAAGTAAGAAAGGGAATTATGAGAGAAGATAGACAAAACGACGAAATAAGACAAATTAGAATAACGCCAAATTATTTGGGACATCCAGATGGTTCTGTATTAATTGAATGGGGAGAAACAAAAGTTATTTGTACAGCGATGATTGAAAATAAAGTCCCTGCATTTTTAAGAGGAAAGAATAAAGGATGGCTTTCAAGCGAATACTCAATGCTTCCTGGCTCAACTCCAACAAGAAAAGTAAGGGACATCTCAAGGGGAAAACTTGACGGAAGAAGCAGTGAAATTTCAAGATTAATTGGGAGAACACTTAGATCATGTATAGATTTAGATAAAATTGGGGAAAGGACGATATGGATCGACTGCGATGTCATTTCGGCTGACGGTGGAACAAGAACCGCATCCATAACGGGATCTTATATTGCACTTAAAATTGCAGTGAAAAAAGCTTTGGAAAATGGAAAATTCAAAGAAGACCCAATAATTTCTAAAGTTGCTGCAATTAGTGTAGGAAAAGTTGGCGGAATAAATTTAGTAGACTTAGATTTCAGGGAAGATTCAAATGCTGATGTTGACTTAAATGTTGTCATGAACGATAAATTTGAACTAATAGAAATTCAAGGGACTGGCGAAGGGGATACTTTTTCAGTTGGAGAGCTAAATGAATTTTTAAAGGGTGCTAAAAGAGGAATTGAAGATATTTTTAAATATTTTGAAATTGTGGAGAAGTATATATGAGAGAATTAGTTTTATCCACTGATAATATTAATAAGTTAAGAGAAATAAGGGAAATTTTACAAGATTTAGACGTAAAAATTTATGGGAAATCAGATATAGAAGGCTTGGATTTTGAAGTAATAGAAGATGGCGACACTTTATATGACAACGCATTAAAAAAAGCAAGTGCAATTGCAGATAGAGTTAATTACGCAGTTTTAGCAGATGACACGGGTTTATTTGTAAATTCACTCAATGGAGAACCAGGAGTTCATTCTGCAAGATATGCATCAGAGCATGATGACAAAAAGAATAGAGAGAAATTATTAAATAATCTAAAAAACAAAGAAGACAGAAGTGCATATTTTAAAACACAAATAGTTTTAATCGATGAAGATAAAAACATTATTCCTATTGAAGGAGTTTGTTCTGGTAAAATTTCACTTGAAGAAAAAGGCGACAATGGATTTGGCTATGACAGCATCTTTGTACCAGACGGATTTGACAAGACCTTTGCAGAGATGAGCCATGAAGAGAAAAATGAAATTAGTCACCGAGCAAGAGCATTAAAGAATCTTCGAGATAAACTTTCAATATTGTAAAAAACAATTGACAAAAAATATATAATTTGTTAATATATATATTGTTCGTGGTGGGTATGGCCTAGCTGGTTAAGGCGTCAGATTGTGGTCCTGAAGATCGTGGGTTCGATTCCCACTATCCACCCCACAATATATAGGAGTGTCTTAGACACTTCTTTTTTTGCTAGAGTGGCGGAATTGGCAGACGCACCAGACTCAAAATCTGGCGGTCGCAAGATCGTGTGGGTTCGATTCCCACCTTTAGCACCAACATCGTGTATCATACCGTTATTATGCGAAATGATGCACGATTTTTTTTTAAAACTTTAATAAAAAATAAAAAAACTTTTAAATTAAATAAACTTCATAGAAAAAATTCAATATTTTAAAACATAAATTATTTTAATCTTAGCCTGAAATAAAAATTTTTCAGATTATTAATAAAATATTATGGGTAAATAATTTCTAGAAAGGGAGGTCAACTTGAAAAAATTAAAAAAATGTTTTTATGCTCTTCCATTTTTAATGCTCTTTACAAACTTTGTATACGCAATAGGTGAAAGCAATTTTATAAAAAGCTTCTTTTCTAATGATTATATTTTTACAATTTTACTTATCATTGCTATTGTGAGTGCTGTTTTTGAAATTTTGACTCCTGGTTTTGGAATTGGTGGAATTATTTCTATTCTTTCTTTTGTAATGTTCTTTTGGGGGAATATTGCAATGGGAAACACTAATTGGTTTGAAATTTTGTTATTTGTCTTGGGACTTTTATTGCTTGGTTTTGAGATAATGATACCAGGTTTTGGCATAGCAGGAATCAGCGGAATACTTTCAATATCAGTTGCTATTGTTTTAGCTATGAAAGATATTTACTTCGCTATTTTTTCTCTTGCGATTGCCCTTGTAATTGCAGTAGTTTTAGGATTTATTCTTTTGAAAAAGGGAATAGACTCTGAAGTTATAAATAGACTTAGACTTTTTACAGAAAGTTCAAGTGAAAGAGGATATGTATCTGTTGAGAGCGAAGAAGTAAGAGTAGGAGATGTTTTAATAACTAAAACAGCTCTAAGACCAACAGGCTATGCGACTTTTGATGATAAAAAAATCGAAGTTATTTCAGATGTTGGATTCATTGGAAAAGATGAATCAGTTATAGTAGTTAGAATTAGCGGCGCAAGAGTTTTCGTCGAAAAAAATATTTAGGAGGATTTATGAATATTTATCCCTTTGGAAGCATTATAGTTATCGTATTAATTTTTATACTTATATCAATATTTTTGTCCTTTGTTCCTATTGGACTATGGGTAACGGCTTTTTTCTCAGGTGTTAAAATTAAAATTTCAGAACTTATTGGTATGAAACTTAGAAGGGTTAAGCCTTCAAGGATAGTTGTTCCTGCTATTAAGGCAACTAAAGCTGGTTTAAATCTTGAAATTTCTAATCTTGAAGCACATTATCTTGCTGGTGGCAATGTAAATACTCTTGTAGATGCACTTATTGCAGCACAAAGGGCAAATATTCCTCTACAATTTGAGAGGGCTGCAGCTATTGATTTAGCTGGTAGGGATGTACTTGAAGCAGTGCAAGTTTCAGTTAACCCAAAGGTTATTGAAACACCAAACATTTCCGCAGTTGCTCAAGATGGCATTGAGGTAATTGTTAAAGCAAAGGTAACTGTTAGAGCAAATATTGAGAGACTTGTTGGCGGTGCTGGTGAGCAAACTATTATTGCAAGAGTTGGTGAAGGAATTGTAACAACTGTAGGTTCATCTCAAAGTTACAAAGCAGTTTTGGAAAATCCAGATTCAATTTCTAGAGTTGTACTTGACAAGGGACTTGATTCAGGAACTGCTTATGAAATTTTATCTATTGATATTGCCGATGTAGACGTTGCAAGAAATATTGGAGCAAGACTTCAAACTGATCAAGCAGAAGCAGACAAGAGAATTTCTGAAGCTAAGGCAAGTGAAAGACGTGCTATGGCTCTTGCTCGTGAACAAGAAATGAAGGCTGAAGTTGAAGCAATGAGAGCAAAAGTTGTGGAAGCTGAATCACAAGTGCCTATTGCAATGGCTGAAGCTTTAAAGAGTGGAAATTTAGGAGTCTTTGATTATTACAAAATAAGAAACATAAATTCTGACACTGATATGAGAAATTCTATTTCGAAAATTTCTGACAAAAATCAAAAAAAGGAAAATAAATAATGAGCCATGGTTTTAGTATTCTCATCACAATAATTTCTTTAATACCAGCCATAATTTTTGTTATTTTTTTTAAAATATTATTAATTATAATGAAGCGCAGTAAAAAGAAATTTACTGAAGATATTTATGAAGAAAATAGAAAATTTCATGGAGATAAAAAATCAGATGTAGACACTTTAGCTAAGGAAATAAAAAGAATAATCAATGAAGAGAGAAAAAAAGAAAAGAACAAAAAGAGTTCTAAAGAAGAATCTAAAAAAAGAAAGAAGAATATTTTAATAGATAAAGATCCAAAACTTTCTCAAAGGGAACTAAAGGAAAAACTTCTAGAAAATAGAAAGTTAAAAAATCGAGATAATAAAAATTATAAAGAAGAAAATTTGTCGGAAACTTACAATCTTGAAAACACTTATAATTTGTCAAAAACTTATAATTTAGAAAAGGACAGCGGAAAAATAATAGATAGTGAGTTTATTAAAGAATGTGAATCAGATCAAGTTTTTTATGAAGATGAAAATGGGGAAAATATTGACCTTAATTTTTTAGATTTTAGTGTAGAAGATTTGCCGAAAATGATTGTTTATAAGGAAATTTTCGACGAACCTTTAAGTCTTAGATAAATAAGGGCTTGCTTTTCATAATCTATGGAAAAGTGAGCCTTTTTGTGGTATTATAATAATCACGTTTAAGGGGGTATATATTTGGCAAAAGTGGAAAGCTCCATTGATATTAATGATATAAATTTATTGACAATTGTTTTTGGAAAATTAGATGAAAATATTGGTCTAATTGAGAAAGAATTAGATGTATCTATTAAATCCAAAAAGGATAAAGTTTTAATATATGGTGAGGAAGAAAGAGTTGAAGATTCTTTAGTTTTATTAAACAATTTAATTGAAACTGCAAAGAAGCAAAATAATCTAAGTCTTTCCGATGTTAGATATTCTATTTCTTTAGTTAAAAATAATGAAAAGAGACCAGTATATGAACTTTTAAAAGACACAGTAGTTTATACCTCTATGGGTAAACCTATAAGGGCAAAAACTCTTGGTCAAAAGAGATATATTGACAATATTAACAATAGCGACATTGTATTTGGAATTGGACCTGCAGGCACTGGCAAAACTTATCTTGCAATGGCAGCGGCAGTTCGTGCCTTTAAGTCTAAGGAAGTAAATAGAATAATCCTAACTAGACCAGCTGTCGAGGCTGGAGAAAATTTGGGATTTTTGCCGGGAGATTTGCAAAATAAGGTTGATCCATATTTAAGACCACTTTATGATGCTCTCTTTGAAATACTTGGTCACGACACATACAACAATTTATTTGAAAAGGGACTTATTGAAGTCGCACCTCTTGCTTACATGAGAGGTCGGACTTTGGATTCTGCATTCGTAATTCTTGATGAAGCTCAAAATACAACAAATGAGCAAATGAAGATGTTTTTAACTCGTCTTGGGTATGGTTCAAAAGCAATTATTACTGGTGACGTTACTCAAATAGATTTACCTCATGGCAAGCAATCAGGGCTTAAAACTGTTCTTAAAATTCTCGCAGGGGTCAAGGGAATAGGAATTACTTATCTTAATAAAAATGATATTGTTAGACATCCCCTAGTTCAAAGGATTATCGATGCCTATGAAAAATATGAAAAGAATAATGAGAAGGCAGAAAAGCTTATTGAAGATAAAAAGTCCAAAAGTTGGGGAAAATAATGCAAGTTTATTACGATAATAGACAAGAAGATATAGAAATAACAGAAGAAATAAAAAATCTAATAAAAAAGTCCATTGCTGCAGTTCTTAAAATTGAAAAACTTGACGAAAATGTAGAAGTTTCAGTTTCTTTCGTTGGAGATGAAGAGATAAGAAAATTAAATCGTGATTACAGAGGCGTCGACAAAAGTACAGATGTACTATCTTTTCCTATGGATGATGAATTTATTCTAGACAATAGAATTTTAGGAGATGTTATAATAAATACAAAACGAGTTATGGAGCAAGCAGAAAAACTGGGTAATTCCAATGAAAGAGAGTTATCTTATCTAACAGTTCATAGCATACTTCATCTTTTAGGATATGATCATATGGAAGATGAAGACAAAAAAGAAATGAGAGAAAGAGAAAAGCTTGCAATGATGGAGCTTTCAATTTACAGGTGATTTTATGAAAAAAGGACGTTTTATATCTTCATTTAATTATGCGGTGCAAGGAATCATTTCTGTATTAAAAACAGAAAGAAACATGAAGTTTCACTATCTTGCAGCACTTGGAATAATTATTTTATCTCTTTTTTTTGATATTTCATCTACAGAATTTTTATTAATGCTATTTGCCATTACTCTTGTAGTATTTGCAGAGATGATAAATACTGCTATTGAAAGGACAATTGATCTAGTTGTTCAAGAATATAATCCAATAGCAAAATATGTAAAGGATGTATCTGCTGGTGCAGTTTTAATAACAGCCATTAATGCAATTGTAGTAGCTTATTTAGTTTTTTACGACAAATTTGCATCCTTCGGAGATTTGATTTTGTTTAAAATAAAAAACATGCCAAACCACTTGGCTTTTGTGTCCTTACTTATAATTATTATTGCAACAGTTGGTGCAAAACTTTTAATGGCTAAAAAGAGTGGAGGTACATACTTTCAAGGTGGAGGACTAAGTGGACATTCTGCAATTTCTTTTTGTGCCGCTACAATTATAACTATGATTGCAGAAAATTCCCTCGTAACCCTCTGTTCCTTTGGGCTTGCCTTTTTAGTTGCTGAAAGTCGTGTTGAAGGTAAAATCCATAAAGTTTCAGAAGTAGTTGTTGGTGCAATACTTGGAATATGTGTTGCAATATTTGTATTTAAGGTAGTTGGTTAAATGGAATATAATAAATTAATAGAGCTTGCTATAAAGGCAAGAGACAATATGACATATACGCCTTACTCACATTTTAATGTGGGATGTGCGGTTGAAATGGAAGATGGATCAGTTTATTCTGGAGGGAATATTGAAATTTCTTCCTATTCTCCAACAAATTGTGCAGAGAGAACGGCGATTTTTAAGGCGGTTTCTGATGGTAAAAGAGAAATAAAAAAAATTGCCGTAGTCGGAGATAGCGATTACACTTTTCCTTGTGGAGTATGTAGGCAAGTTATTCGTGAATTTTCAAAAAATCCTGAAATAATAATTGCAAATTCCACGGAAGATTACAAAGTTTATGGAATTGAGGAAATCCTACCTCATTCTTTTGGTCCAGAGGACCTTATGGGAGATGAAAATGACAGAAAATAATTTTAAATCAGGATATGTATCTGTAGTTGGCAGACCTAATGTTGGAAAATCGACTTTATTAAATGCGATAATTGGTGAAAAGATTTCAGCTATATCTTCAAAACCACAGACTACCAGACAAAACATTACTTTTATTCACACAGATTGCAATTCGCAAATAATATTTTTAGATACGCCGGGAATACAAAGACCAAAAAATAAACTTGGTGAATTTATGCTTACTGAATCAAAGGAAAGCATAGAAGATGCTGATGTAATAACTTATATTGTGGATACTTCAAAGAGAATTGGAAAAGCTGAAAGATCAATTATTGACATTTTGAAAGAGTATGAGGGTAAAATTCCAATAGTTTTATTAATAAACAAAGTTGACACAATAAAAAAGGATGAACTTTTAGAAATTATTTCAATGTATGCAAAGGAAGAAATTTTTAATGAAATTATTCCTATTTCTGCAATAAAAAATGACGGAATTGACATTTATTTAGAGACTTTAAAGAAATATTTAAAGCCCGGACCAATGTACTATCCAGATGATATGATTACTGATAAAAACGAAAGGTTTATTGTATCAGAAATAATTAGAGAAAAGGGACTTAAATATTTAAATGAAGAAGTTCCTCATGGTCTTGCCATTTCAATTGAAAAATTTAAAAAAAGAGAAGGCAAAAATATTTATGACATCGAAGCAAATATTTTTGTGGAAAGAGATTCTCACAAGGGGATTTTAATTGGAAAAGGTGGTTCGATGTTGAAGACAATTGGAACTGAAGCAAGAGAAGATATTGAAAAACTTTTAGATGCGAAGGTTAATCTACAAATTTGGGTAAAAGTTGAAAAAAATTGGAGAGAAAGAGAAAATTTGGTAAAGAGATTTGGCTACGACAAATAATTACACCTTGGGAATTGTCTTAAATGAAATGGAATTTGGCGAGAGCTCAAAAATTATTAGAGTTTTTACTAGAAATTATGGGATAATTTCCATTATGGTAAAGGGAGCGATGACTCCAAAGTCAAAAAATTTAGGAGTTTCACAAGTTTTTGGTGTAAATGAATATCTTTTGAAAAAGGGACAAAGCTTTTTTTATATTGGCGATGCAAAAATTGTAGAGTCTAATTTTAAAATTAGAGATAATTATTATAATTTAATTTATGCATCAATTCTTCTTGAGATTTTAGAAAAATCCTCTATCCATGGTGAGGCTAACAAAAAAGTTTTTGACCTAATGAGAAAATCTCTATACTTTTTTAACTTTACAAGGGATCCGATTTCGCTTGCTATCGCCTTTGAATTAAAATATCTATCTTTTATAGGTTATAGACCTAAACTTGATATAAAAGAAAAATCCTATTTTTCTATAAGAGAGGGAATTATAGATTTTCAAGATCCCTATTCCTTTTCTTTATCAAGAAGGGATTTAGTTTACTTAAATAAATTACTTTATAAAAAATTTGAAGAGATAGAAAATGAAAAAGACATGGAAGAAATTGATGTAAATAGAAAAAAATATTTGCACAATATTATTATAAAATATATAAAATACAATTTAGATATAAGCAGTTTTAAGTCAGATAGGCTGTTTAATTAAGGAGGAAAAAATGTATTTCCAAGATTTAATTATGACATTGGAAAATTATTGGAAGGAAAAGGGAGCAATTATAATGCAACCTTACGATACTGAAAAAGGTGCGGGAACTATGAATCCTAACACTTTTTTGAGATCTCTTGGCCCTGAAGAATGGAAGGTAGTATATGTTGAGCCTTCGAGAAGACCTGCTGATGGTAGATATGGCGAAAACCCAAATAGATTATATCAACATCACCAATTGCAAGTTATTTTGAAACCATCACCAGAAGATGTTCAACAACTTTACCTTGAATCACTTTTCGCAATTGGAATTGATCCTAAAAAACACGACATAAGATTTGTTGAAGACAATTGGGAATCTCCTACACTTGGTGCTTGGGGTCTTGGTTGGGAAGTTTGGCTTGATGGTATGGAAGTTACACAATTTACTTATTTCCAACAAGTTGGAGGAGTTAATCTTGACCTTGAAAGTGCAGAGCTTACTTATGGACTTGAAAGAATTGCAATGTATCTTCAAAACGTTGAATCAGTTTACGATATTCAGTATAACGAAAATATAACTTATGGAGAAGTATTTAAAAATAATGAATATGAACATTCTAAATATGCCTTTGAACTTGCTGATGTAGATATGCTTAGGAAATTATTTGATATGTATGAAACTGAAGCAAATAGAGTAATTGAAGAAGGAATAGTAATTGATGCTTATGACTACACTCTTAAATGTTCTCACGCCTTTAACTTATTAGATGCAAGAGGAGCCCTTTCTGTATCTGAAAGAACAAGTTATATTCAAAGAGTTAGAAATCTTGCAAGAGTTGTTGCAAAGACACATCTAAAACACAGAGAAGAAATGAACTATCCCCTTATCAATAGAGGTGAAATAAATGAATAATTATTTACTTGAAATCGGAGTGGAAGAGTTGCCTTCAAGATTTGTCAATATGGCAATTGAGCAATTAAAGGAAAAATCAGAAAAATTATTAGCTGAAAATGAAATTGGCTTTAAAGGTGTGAAAGTTTACGCAACGCCAAGAAGACTTAGTCTTGTTATTGAAGATTTAGATGAAAAGCAAAAAGATATACAAAAGGAAGTAAAAGGTCCTTCAGTTAAAATTGCCTACGATGATGATAAAAAACCTACAAAACCTCTTTTAGGTTTTATGAAGTCACAAAATATTAGTGAAAGTGATTTAGTAATCAAAGAATTTAAGGGAACAGATTATGTTTTTGCAAACATTTCTTCAATTGGAAGAAAAGCATCAGAAATTTTGGTTGAGATTATGCCATCATTAATCAGGGACATTAATTTTCCAAAAAATATGCGTTGGGGTGGCAAAAATATTAGATTTGCAAGGCCAATCAGATGGATTGTTTCACTTTTAGGGGAGAAGGTTGTTCCTTTTGATTTTGAAGGAATTTCCGTAGGGAATAAGACTAAGGGTCATAGATTTTTAGGTTCATCAGAAATAGTTATCGATAAAGTTGAAAATTATGAAAAATTACTTGAAGACAATTATGTAATTTTAGATCAAAACAAGAGGCGTGAAATAATAAAATATGAATCAATAAAAATTGCTAAATCCCTTGGTGGAGAAATTCATGAAAATGAAGATTTGTTAGAGGAGTTAACATATATTGTAGAGTATCCAACTCCAATAAAGGGAAGTATTAAGGAAAAATACTTAACTCTTCCAAAGGAAGTTGTAACAACTACAATGATTGATCACTTGAGATTTATTCCAATTTATTCACAAGATGACAAACTTTTACCATATTTTATTACAGTTAGAAATGGTACTAAAGACTATGAAGAGATTGTAATTGCTGGGAACGAAAAAGTTCTTGGCGCAAGACTTGAAGATGCAAAATTCTTTTACGAAGATGACATTTCAAAACCTCTTGAAGACTACGTAGATAATCTTAAAGGAGTTTTATTTAACGACAAATTAGGTTCTATGTTTGAAAAAGAAAAAAGAGATGGCGTAGTTGCAAAGAAAATCGCAAAGTCTCTTTCCTTTGCTGATGAAGCTATTGAAGCACTTGATAGAGTTGCTCATCTTTCAAAAGCTGATTTAACTACAAAGATGGTAATTGAATTTACAGAACTTCAAGGAGTAATGGGAGAGATTTATGCGCTAAATTCTGGTGAAAAAGAAATTGTTGCAACAGCAATTAGGGAACAATATCTTCCTAAATTTGCAGGAGATACACTTCCTGAATCAAGCGTAGGTTCAATTTTCTCACTTGCAGATAAAATAGATACAATAGTTGGACTTTTTGCAATTGGAGAAATCCCTACAGGTTCAACAGATCCTTTTGCATTGAGAAGATCAGCAATTGGAATTATAAACATAATTAGAAAGACTGGCTGGAAATTTAATTTAAATGAAGTAATAGAAACAAGTTTATATGAATATATTAATGATTTAGGACTTACATTTAATCATGAAGAAGTAATAACAAATGTAAGAGAGTTTTTCTTTGGAAGAATTAAGACAATGCTTCAAGAAGAAGGAATAAGATATGATATTATAGATGCAGTATTAATTCCTGAGAGTGAAATTTATAATATATTTGAAAAAGCTAAAGAATTAAATGAATGGTTTAATGAAGATAGGACAAATTTTGTCGATGCTTACAATAGAATTAATAATTTGACTAAAAATGTGGACTTTGTAGAAGTAAAGGAAGAACTTCTAAATGAAGAAGCAGAAAAAAAACTTTATAACAAATTTGTAGAAACTAATAGCAAATTTAAAGATGCACTTTCTTCTGAAAATTATAAAGAAGCAATGGATGCACTAAATGACTTAGTCCCAGCAATTGATACTTTCTTTGAAAATGTAATGGTAATGTCTGAAGACGAAGAAATTAGACAGAATAGACTTGCGTTAATTAATAGTATTGAGGAAAACATTCAAAAAATATTGAAAATAGAAAATGTTGTAGAATAGGTCGGTGTATTAATGAAATTCAGCGATAGGCAGAGTGAGATTATTGAAATTGTAAGAAATAAAGGTCCTATTACAGGCGATGAAATTGCAGAAAAGCTAGGTTTGTCAAGAGCGACTATTAGATCAGATCTTTCAGTTCTCACTATGATAAATATATTGGGGGCTAGACCAAAATTTGGATATTTTTATACAGGTAAATCTATTCTTTCACAACTTTACGATGATTTAAAAAAATTAAAATTAAAGGATTATATGTCATTGCCCTTTTCTTGTGATCAAAAGACTTCAATTTACGATGTAGTAGTAGATCTTTTTATGGAAGATTTATCATCTATGTTTATCACTGAAGGGGGCTACCTTACTGGTATTGTTTCAAGAAAAGATTTAATTAGGTTTATGATAGGAGATGCCGACATAAAAAAGACTCCTATAAGTGTCATTATGACAAGAATGCCAAATGTTTTTTATGTAAATGAAAATGACAGTGTATATGAAGCAGCAAGTTTAATTGTGGAAAAGGGAATAGATTCTCTTCCCGTTGTTGAAGTTAAAAGTAATAATAATCTTGAAGTTGTCGGTAGATTTACAAAGACAAATGTAACTAGGCTTTTTGTAGATGTATGTGACGGCGAGATAATCTAGGAGGAAGTATGAACAAAGAAGACAATCAACTTACTATTTTTGTAATCTCCGATTCAATTGGAGAAACTGGTGAATTAATTGCTAAAAGTTCGGCAAGACAATTTGAGTCGGAAAATTACGAAATAATTAGATATCCATACCACAATAGCATTGATCAAATAAAGCCAGTTCTTGAAAAAGCTTCCAAAATTCGCAATAGTTTAATTGTTTATACAAATGTTGTAAAAGAAACTAGAGAATTTATAGAAAGGAAAACTCACGAATTAAATCTTCACACAGTTGACGTAATGGGTGAACCAATGAAACAAATTGAGGATATTTTGGGATATGAACCCCTTAGAGAACCTGGACTAATAAGGAGACTTGATGAAAATTATTTCAAGAAGGTAGAATGTGTTGAATTTGCAGTTAAATATGACGATGGAAAGGATCCTCGAGGTGCAAAAAAGGCTGATATATGTTTAGTTGGAATTTCAAGGACTTCAAAGACTCCACTTTCAATGTATCTAGCAAATAAATTGTATAAAGTTGCAAATATTCCATTAGTTCCTGAGGTGCCTGTGCCAAAGGAAGTTTATGAAAAAGATGTGGATAGAGTAATTGGACTTATTGCAAATCCTGAAAAAATAATTTCTGTTAGAGAACAAAGGCTTAAATCTCTTGGTCTTACTTCAGGTGCAAAGTACGCCAATTACGATAGAATTAAAGAAGAACTAAATTATTCTAAACAGGTTATGGAAGAACTTGGATGTTTTGTAATAGATGTTTCTGATAAAGCAATAGAAGAAACTGCTGAAATTATAATTAATCATATGAATTCTAGGATGTGAATTATGAATCTAAGAGTTGAGAGAGAAAAACTTGAACACATTATGCTTTTTGATTTTGCGACATTTGCAGATTCAACTTTAGGAAGAAATGAAAGAGAAGAAAAATGTAGTCTTAGGACTGAATTTCAAAGAGATAGGGATAGAATTATTCATTCAAAAAGTTTTAGGAGATTAAAACACAAGACTCAAGTATTTATTTCTCCAGAAGGCGACCATTTTAGAACAAGGCTCACTCATACTCTTGAGGTCAGTCAAATAGGAAGAACTATAGCTAGATCATTAAGGCTAAATGAGGATTTGGTTGAGGCAATCTCTCTAGGGCATGATTTGGGACACACTCCCTTTGGGCATTCTGGTGAAGCTGTTTTAAATGAATTAAAAAGCTCTGGATTTATCCATGGGGAACAATCTTTAAAAGTTGTAGATTTTTTAGAGCGTTCTGACAAGAGAGTTGGACTAAATTTAACAGAAGAAGTGCGCGATGGAATTTTAAATCACTCGGGTAAGGGAATGGCAAAAACTCTTGAAGGTAAAATTATAAAATTTGCTGACAGAATTGCCTACATTAATCATGATATTGACGATGCCATTAGAGCGGGGATTATTTCATCAGATTCACTTCCAAAGGAGCTTACAAAAATTCTTGGAAATACTTCTTCAGAAAGAATAAATACAATGATAACTGGAATAGTAAATAAATCCTATGGTAAACCAATTGTAGAGATGGAAAAAGAAGTTTATGAAGCAACTATGGAGCTTAGACAGTATATGTTTAAGACGGTTTATATGGATTCTGTTGTAAAAAGTGAAGAAGTTAAGATTAAAAGACTTCTCACAGAACTTTATAATTATTACATGGAAGACTTGAGTAGAATTCCTAAAAACCATTTAAGTCTTTATAATGATAAAGTTCACAACAACGAAGATATTGTTTCTGATTATATTGCTGGGATGACAGATACCTATGCTATGAAACAGATAAAAAATATTTTTATACCGAAGGGATGGAGCATTTAATTGTATGTAATAAAT
This sequence comes from Peptoniphilus grossensis, assembly GCF_001940285.1. NCBI lineage: Bacteria > Bacillati > Bacillota > Tissierellia > Tissierellales > Peptoniphilaceae > Peptoniphilus > Peptoniphilus grossensis. The sequence goes on along the minus strand of NZ_MJIH01000001.1, from coordinate 256,841 downwards.
GACGATGTTCTTAATGAGATACGGGATAGAGCAGATATAGTTGATTTAATTGGAGAATATGTTGATTTAAAAAGGTCAGGTTCAAACTATATGGGACTCTGTCCTTTTCACTCTGAGAAGACGCCCTCCTTTTCAGTTTCTCCTTCTAAATCTATTTTCAAATGTTTTGGTTGTGGTGTTGGGGGCGATGTAATTACCTTTATTATGAAAAAGGAAAATTTAAATTTTCCTGAAGCTGTAGAATTTTTAGCTGATAAATATAATATAAGACTTTCTGAATATAAAGATGAAAACAAAGAAGCTCTCGACAAGAAAAATAGGCTTTATGAAATAAATAGGGAAGCAGCTATGCACTTTTTAAATAATTTTAAAGCATCACAAAAGGCGCAACTTTATTTAAAAAATAGAATGTTAAGTGATAAAACTATTATTAGATATGGCATTGGCTATTCAAAAGACTCGTGGACGGATTTATACGATTACTTAACTAAATTAGGATACAAAGAAGAGGAACTTTTAGAATTGAACTTAATTACCAAAAGTAAAAGAGGTAATTATATCGATAGATTTCGCGATAGAGTTATGTTTCCAATTATAAATAAACACGATAAAGTCATTGGTTTTGGTGCTAGAGGTTTTGGAGATGCTAAACCAAAATATTTAAATTCAAGTGAAACGTCAATATTTCACAAGGGCAGAAATCTTTTTAATATGAATATTATTTCGAGAGAATCTACTCGAGAAAGAATAATATTAGTTGAAGGCTATATGGATGTTATTTCTTTATACAATAGTGGTATAAATTATAGTGTAGCAAGCCTTGGTACTTCACTGACAGAAGACCAAGCGGGTATTATTAAAAATATGGCAAAAGATATATACATCTGTTATGATAGTGACAATGCGGGAATTAATGCAACTTCAAGGGCAATTGATATATTTTTATCTAAATCTGTAAAACCAAAAATTATTGAATTAGAGGATGGACTAGATCCAGACGATTTTATTAAAAAATATGGAATGGAAGGCTTTGAAAATAAAATAAAGAGTGCAATTTCATATATAGAGTTCAAAATAAAAAAGCTAAAAGAAAATTTCAATTTAAATGAAAGCGAAGGACTCAGCAATTTTACTATTGAATCTGCAAAAATTCTATCTAGTATTAAAAATCCAATAGAGAGAGATATTTTTGTAAAAGATTTTTCAAAAAAATATAATATTTCTTATAATGCAATTGAAAATTATATAAATTTTCTAAATAGAAATAAAATAAAAAGTTCAAAAAAAGAAAAGTTCAAGGTAAAGAAAAATACAAATGTTGTGAAGAGTACAAAAACTAAGGCACAAGAGGAATTATTATCATATTCTTTACTTGACAAGGATATTTATACTTATATAAAAAATAAAATTGAGGTTTTTTATTTTAGCAATGCAATGACTAGGGCTGTTTTTGAAGAAATTCCTAGAATGTTTGAAAATGAAATGGAAGTTTCTGATTTTCTAAATTTATTGGAAAAGAATATGTTAATAGATTCTAATTTTAAAGAAAATATTTTAGAAATCATAAAAGAAATTCATGTAAATAACAGAATTGTAGATGATTTAATTAAAACTTTAGAGAGGAATTATCTAAAAAGGGAAAAAGATAAAATATTAGGAAACATTGAAAAATTTCAAGTGGAAGAAGACAAAAATCTCTTGCTCCAAGCTTTAAAAGATCTTAAAGATATTAACTTAAAGTTAAACGAGTTGAAAGAGGAGGGCAATTATGAGTGAGAATTTAAAAAATAAAGATTCAATAGAATCGGTAACAGAACAGCTTTTAAAAGATGGTAAAAAAGATGGTAATTTAAGCTATGATAAAATAGGAGATGCCTTCGAAAAGTTTCAAATTGATTCTGACGACATAGATGAATTATATAAAACCTTTGAAAAAGAAGGCATTAACTTAATTGATAAAAAAGATTTAAAAGAAGATGAAGACGATGTAGATGACGTAGATGTTACTAAAGAAGATCTATCAGTACCTAAAGGAGTAACTGTTGATGATCCTGTGAGGATGTATCTTAAAGAAATTGGGAAGATCTCTCTACTTACTGCAGATGAAGAAGTTGAAATAGCAAAGAGAATGGAAGCTGGAGATGAACTTGCTAAAAAAGAACTTGCAGAAGCAAATTTGAGGCTTGTTGTTTCAATTGCAAAGAGATATGTTGGAAGAGGTATGAGTTTTTTAGATTTAATTCAAGAAGGAAACCTTGGACTCATGAAAGCCGTTGATAAATTTGATTACACTAAGGGGTTTAAATTTTCAACTTATGCAACTTGGTGGATAAGACAAGCAATCACAAGGGCAATTGCAGATCAAGCTAGGACTATTAGAATTCCTGTACACATGGTTGAAACAATTAATAAACTTGTAAGAGTTCAAAGACAACTTGTACAAGATTTAGGACGTGATCCACTTCCAGAAGAAATTGCTGCAGAAATGAATTTAGATGTAGATAGAGTTCGTGAAATTCAAAAGATTGCGCAAGAGCCAGTTTCTCTTGAAACGCCAATTGGTGAGGAAGAAGATTCGCATCTTGGAGATTTTATACCAGATGATGAAATTTTATCTCCACAAGATGCTGCTACATTTACATTGTTAAAGGAACAACTCAATACAGTTCTCGAGACTCTAACTGACAGAGAAAAGAAGGTCTTAACTCTTAGATTTGGACTCGACGATGGAAGGGCAAGAACTCTTGAAGAAGTTGGAAAAGAATTTGATGTAACACGTGAAAGAATTAGACAAATTGAAGCCAAGGCATTAAGGAAACTTCGCCACCCAAGTAGATCGAAGAAATTGAAGGATTATTTAGAATGATAAAATTGTCGAATAGGCTAAAAAAAATTGCAGAACTTGTAGATTTTGGAGCTTCGGTAATTGATGTGGGCACAGATCATGGATATGTGCCCAATTTTTTGTGTGAAAAAAATATATCAAGGGATATTATTGCTACAGATATTTCAAAAAATTCTTTGAAAAAATCAATTGATCTAACAAAAGAACTAGGCAATGAAAAATATATTAGGAATATACTTGCAAATGGAATTGTAAATGAAAAAAGAGATGACATAATTATTGCTGGTCTTGGCGGAATCCAAATTGCAGAAATTATTTTAAAATCACTAGATATTTCTAAAGATGCAAAAAAATTAATTTTACAACCGATGCAAAAAACAAATATATTGCGTAGAGAATTAAATAATATGGGATTTTTAATAATTGAGGAAGAAATAATTTATGAATATGAAAGGTACTTTGAAATTATTGTTGCAAAATTTACTGGTGAAAAAATAAACTTTAATGAAATGGATTATTGTTTTTCAAGGATTTTAATAGAAAGAAAAGAAAAAGTATATTTAGAATTTTTAAAAGAAAGAAAAAAAGAACTTCAAAATATAATAAATAGCATTAAAAATGAAAAGGATAGGTCAACAAAGAGAAGTGCTGAACTTAAAGAGTTATTAAAAATGACAGAGGAGGCAATAGATGAAATATCAAGTTAGTGAAATTAAAAATTATATGGAAAACTGGGCAAAAGATAAAGATCAACTTAGCTGGGATAATTCTGGAAGTCAAATTGAATTTAAAGAGTTCACAGATTCTGTCATTCTAGGATTAGATCTTACTGATAAATTAATTAAGAAAGCAATTGAATTGGAGTCGAAGTTAATTATCACACATCACCCAATGTTTTTTTCAGGAGAAAAAAATATAATTCAGGGAACTTACATGGGTAATAATATAATTTCTCTAATAAAGAATAATATTTCAGTGTTTTCTTATCACACTTCTATGGATATTGCAAAGGATGGGGTTAATGATACTCTATTTGAAAAATTAAATTTAAAAAATAAAAATATCCTTGCTTATGAAGACGAAAAAGCCATGGGATTAGTTGGAGAATTTGAAAAGACATATTCTTTGTTAGAATTAAATAAATTTTTAATTAAAAAACTCCAAGTTAAAAAAATCAAATTTTATGGAAGAGAAGATAAATTAATAAAAAAAGTTGCAATTTTAGGAGGAAGCGGTGCGGATTTTATTTATGATGCAAAAAAATCTGGTGCAGATGCCTTTATAACTGGAGATGTAAAGCATCATGACGGACAAAAAGCTTACGAAAACGACATTATCTTAATTGATGTGGGACATTTTTATTCAGAAAATATAGTTCTCGAAAAAATAAAAAGTAGACTCATGGAAAATTTTAAAGGTTTAAACTTTTATATTGAGGAGAAAAGTAGCTTCGAGCTTGATATTTGACCTTTTTAATGTTAAGATATTTGAGTAAGTAAATTGGTCAACTGCACATATGTGAGGAAAGTCCGCGCTCCACAGAGCAAGGATGCTGGCTAACGGCCAGTGGGGGCGACCCTAAGGCTAGTGCAACAGAAATATACCGCCCTTTGGGTAAGGTTGGAAAGGCGAGGTAAGAGCTCACCAGATCATTAGTGATAATGATGCTATGTAAACCCCATTCGGAGCAAAACCAAATAGGAATAACAGATGTTGCTCGCATCTGCCGGTAGGTAGGTTGCTAGAGATTATAGGCAACTATAATTCAAGATAGATAGTTGACAAAACAGAACGCGGCTTATAGATTTGCTTATTATATATCTTATTTATTATATATCTTATGTAAAAAAACACTGGAAATGGCAAAAGTTACAAAATAGTTAAATTAATTTTAACTTTTTTGTAACTTTTTGTTGTTTTTTTGTAACAACTTTGCTATACTTAATGAGTAATAAAAAATAGTACGCAATAAATATTTTTAGAAAATATAAAATAAAGAGTATAGGAGTTGTTAGTATTGGTTTCCTTAAAGAATAAATTGCCACTTGGTCTATTTGCACTATGCGCAGTTTCAGTAGTTGGCATGAAAGATACAGGAGTATTTATTAACGAACATGTACAAAAAACGTATAGTGGAAGTGAAATTGAATTTTCTATTGGAGAAAAAGTAGAAATACTTGAAAACAAGGGAAATGAATATTATATTCAAAAGGGTAAGGCAAAAGTTACTATTCCTCAAGAAAAAATTTTACTTACAGAAGTTAATGTTCCTACATACAAAGTCGTTAAAGCAAGTCCGATTTTAGATGATAATGGTAAAATCATTAGGAACTTATTTATAGATGAATATGCAATTGGAATTTCAATAGACGACAATAAAGCAAAGATTAAATGTAATGACGGAACTGTAGGAAATGTTGATAGATCGGCACTTAAAAAGATTTCCGACAAGAGAAACAATGTTACTGAAGTTCAAGTAAAAAACAACTCAGTTGCAAGAAGTGACAATGGTAAAAAAATAAACTTAAATAAGAATCAAGTTGTAAATGTAGTTGATTATAATAATGGATTTTTTGTAATTCAAGAAAATGGAAATTATTACAATGTTGAAGCAAAAAATTTAAATATTGTATCAGGATTAAAACAAGAAAAGACTGAAGAGGCTAAGGTAGATGAAAATTCACTTTTATCTGCTGATGAAAAGGAAATTCAAGAAGTTATAAAGAATAAAGATTTAAAAGAAAATAAAGAAATTAAAGAATTCAAAAAATCTTCTGCACCTAATGCTTCAATTGTAGGAAAAGTGATTTTATCTGCAGAAAATAAACTTGGTTCAACATATGTATATGGAGATACTGGAAAAGAAGGATATGATTGTTCAGGTTTAGTTTATTCTATTTATAATGATGAATTAGGAATATCAATTCCAAGATCTTCAGTTTCACAATCAACTTTTGGGAAACAAGTTTCAAAAGATGATTTGCAAGAGGGAGATTTAGTATTCTTCAATACTACAGGTAGTGGAGTTAGCCATGTTGGGATTTATGTTGGTGATGGAAAATTTATCCACGCTTCATCAGGACAAGGCAAAGTTATGACTTCTTCATTAACTGAAGAATATTATCAAGAAAGATATGTAAACGCAACACGTGTGCTATAAATAATTTTATTGGATTTATGTTAAATTTTTGAAGAGGCTCGATATATCGAGCCTCTTTTAGATCCCTCATTTTGACTGTGATTTATATTATCAAGTTGACATCTTGAAGTTTTACTTATCTTTGTTTCTTATTTTTTAATCAAAAACATATTGGTAAAATCAAATATTTAATAAAAAAGTGATTAAAAGGATATAAGTATCTATTCTGCAACATCACTTTCTTTTCTCATTATTTTTTAACAAATATTTATCGTATAAGTTTTGAAGAGATAATTTATTTTGAATTAATTTAATTTTATTTTCACGAGTAAGAGTTTTTATGAAATATTCTTTTTTTAAAGCATCGGATTTATCGATGCATTCTTCGCTAAAAACCATTTTAACTGGAAGATGTGATGCGGTGTATTTTGACGCAATTCCATCATTATGTGCTTTTAATCTTTTTTTTAAGTCGGTAGTGTAGCCAGTATATAGACTTCCGTCGCCACACTTTAAAATGTACACATAATTAGACATAGGATTCTCCATTGAGATATTCATCTACTGTAAAATTTACAATTTCAAATTCAAATCCACGACTTTGCAAATATTTTTTTGCAGAATTTATTTTTTTTAGATCTTTTTCATTAACATCTAATTTTTTGCTTATGAGTTTTTCTGCATTTAAGTATTCCAATTCATAATCATAGTCTTTCATAATTTTTTCGATAATCCTATTGTCAATTCCCTTGGACCTTAGCATGTAAATAGTTTTTATTCTGCCATATTTTTTTATATTCATGGCATCGTATAAGTATCTCTTTGCATAATCTTCGTCATTTAGATATTTTTTCTCGTTTAAAATAGGAATAATTATATCGATTATATTTTTATTTACTTTGTTTTTATATAAATGGTCTATTAGTTGTTTTTCAGTTTTATTTCTTTGTAAAAATTTATAGGATATAAGAAGTGCCTTTGATTTTTCATCTTCAAATTTTAATTTTTCTATAAATTCATCTTCTACTTCTTGACCTTTGTAGAGACCAAATTCAATGAGAGTTTCTTCTGAAATTTCTATTTCTTCGCCATTATCAAAAAGAATATGAAATTTTTTCTTTTCAAAACTTATATTTGATATAATCATTTTATCACCAAGTTAATTTTAACATAAAAAAAGAAAATTCAAAATTCATCTAATTTAACAAACTGTGGAAAAATAAAAGTAAAGAGTATATAATTATAGAGAGTTTAAGACAAAGAGGTGTAATATGTTTGAATTAATCTCACAAGTGCTGAGATATGTTTTTATAATCTTAATATATCTTTTTATTTTTAGTATTTTAAGACTTATGTATCTTGATGTAAAAAGCATGACAAGTGGAGGAGAGTCTCTTGATGACGCTTATCTGAAAGTGGTAAATAGACTAGATTCACTGAACTTTAAAATGCAGGAGTATTATGTAATAGATGGTGATATAACTCTTGGCAGAAGTTCAAGGAACGATGTGGTTATAAAAGATAAATTTGTAAGCAAAAATCATTTAAAAATTCTTGATAAAAATCAGGTATATTATATTGAGGACCTTGGCTCTGCAAATGGAACTTTTTTAAATGGTGTGAAAATTGAACCTAATGAGCTAATTGAGCTTCAAAATAATGACAAAATTGGTGTTGGTTTTATTCAATTTATTTTTGTAGATAAAAGGTGAAATTGTGTTAGATAATATTTTAAAACAGCGAAAGCCTAGAAATCTCCTTTTGATTTTTGAAATTCTAAGTATTTTATTGTTGTTTTCTTTTAACAATAACAATGTTGATAAATACATAGTTATTTTATTTTTAGGCTTGATTTTAATTGTATACATTTCAAATTTAGTTTTAGGAAAAGTATCTTCAGGCGATAATTATATTTTTTTAATAGTTTCAATGCTTTTGAGTCTAGGGATTATAACTATATATAGATTATCTCCAAAACTTGGATTAAGACAACTTATTTGGGTATTAGCAGGTATATTAGTTTTTTATTTAACTTATTTTATAATTAGGGCTATGAGAAGACTTGAGTACATGACAGGTCTTTACTTAGGGCTTTCAATTTTATTTTTTCTTCTTACGATTATTCTTGCTCCAGATAAATATGGTGCAAAAAACTGGATAGAAATTTCAGAGGGAATAACGATTCAGCTTTCAGAATTTACTAAAATTTTAGTAATATTTTTAATAGCTTCTTTTTATACAACTTTCCAAACTAGGCTTAAAAAATTAAATTACAAATATACTTCATATTACTTAATGGCGGTAATATATATTTTTGTTGGGTTTTTATTTATTCAAAGAGACCTTGGAACAGCGGCCATATTTATTATCATATATACTCTTCTTCAATACATTTATGATGAAGACAGAAAAGCTATTGTAGTAAATATTGGGCTAATGTTATTTGGTTCTGTGGCTGGATATTTTTTATTTTCACATGTTAGAAATAGAGTTGATATTTGGCTAAATCCATGGACAGCTGATAAAGTGGTAAATAGTGCTAGACAAATTGTGCAATCACTTTTTGGAATAAGTGAAGGTGGATTTTTTGGTCAAGGAATTGGGCTTGGTTATCCAAAACAAATTACTCTTTCTTACTCCGATGTAATATTTTCATCAATTTGCGAAGAGATGGGTATACTTGTAGGCATTGGAATTATTATGCTCTATATGCTTTTAGTTTATCGAGCTATTAAAATTGCACTAAATCAAGAATATTTATTTTACAGAATTCTTGCTCTTGCTGTTGCAATTTTATTTACAGTACAAGCTTTTCTTAATATTGGTGGCGTTATAAAATTAATACCAATGACGGGACTTACACTTCCCTTCATTTCTTATGGAGGAAGTTCTATGATTTCAAGTTTTGTTGCACTGGGAATACTTCAAGTTACTAGCGAAGATTTATCTTATAAATATGATAGGGGAATTGACAATGAATAGTAAAGATAATAAGAGAATTTTAGTTTTACTTGTTTTTTTAATGATGCTATTAGTTGCTCCAATAATTTATCTTACTTATTTCACACTTTTTAAAGCAGAAGATATCATTAATCATCCAGCAAATAGAAGAAGTGAGCTGAGAGAAAATTCTGTTAAGAGGGGAACTTTTTACGACAGAAATCACGAAGTTCTTGCTTATTCAAATGGAGAAAAACATAATTATCATAGAATTTACAACCAACCAGTTATTTATTCTCATATAATTGGCTATTCTGACAAAATAGTAGACAAATATGGACTTGAAAAAGAATTAAACAATTATCTTGTTGGCAAAGAAGGTTCAAAGATTTTAAAAACCTTTAAATCAATAATAAATAAAGATTATGATCTTTATAGTGGAGATGATGTGACCTTAACAACTGATACTGCTCTCCAAGAAAAAACTAGATCAGTTTTATCGGGAAAAACTGAAAAGGGTTCGGTAGTTATGATGAATCCCAAAACTGGCGAAATTCTTTCCATGGTTTCACTTCCAGACTTTAATTCACAAAATATAGCGAAGGATATGCAAAAAATTAATGAGGAAAATAATGGAGCACTTTTTAATAGCTCAACAAAGGGAAAATTTGCGCCTGGTTCTATTTATAAAATAATTACAACTACTGCCATACTAGAATCTGGAATTTCACAGAAATACACAGATGAAGGGGTGGAAAAAATTGATAACGGCCGTGAATTTAAAAATGCAGGCAATAAAACTTATGGAAGAGTTGACCTAAAAAAAGCATTTACTAATTCATTAAATACTTATTTTGTAAGAAAATCTGTGGATATGGGAATAGATGAAATGGCACAAGTTTCTGAGAAATACATGATAAATAAAAAAGTTGATTTTGAACTACCACTAGAAACTTCAACATGGGATTACAAGAGGAGTGGATTTGATAGAACTGCACTTGGAGCTGCAGGCATTGGACACGATACAGTTTTAGTTACACCGCTTGAAATGTGTATGGTAGCATCAACAATTGCTAATGATGGTGTGATGATGCAACCTCATATTGTAAAAAGAATTGATTCGTCAGATGGCAAGAATGTAGTAAGAAATTCTCCAACTATTTTAAGCGAGGTAACTTCTAAAGAAAATGCAAATCAAATTACTAAATACATGGTCAATGTTGTCAACAATGGTACTGGGACAGAAGCTTATGTTCATGGTTTAAAAGTTGCTGGGAAGACTGGTACTGCTCAACTTGATTTAAGAGAAGGCACTAATAATGCTTGGTTTGTTGGATTTGCCCCTGCAGATGATCCAAAGGTTGCAATTGCAGTTGTAATTCCAAATGTAAAGGATTATGGGTCAGAGGCAGCTGCTCCTATTGCAGGTGAACTTTTAAAATACGCTGTAAATAATTTACAACTTGAAGAAGAGTGATGTCATGTTTAATAATAACTTTGTAACGGCCTTTGTTGCTGCGGCGGGAATGGGCAAGAGAATGAATATGGGAATAAATAAACAGTTTCTTTCTATTGATGACAAACCAATACTTGCTCATACAATTAAGAAAATTGAAAAATCAAAGTATATTGACTTTTTAATTTTAATAGTAAAAAAAAGTGATATGAGATATGTATACGACATCATTGAAAAATATAAAATTAATATAAATTATAAGATTGTCTACGGTGGCAAAGAGAGGCAGGATTCAATTTATAATGGTCTTTTAAAAATGCCAGAAGAAACTGATATTGTACTTACCCACGATGGAGCAAGGCCATTTGTATCAGTAGATAAAATTGACGAAGCAATTGAAAGAGTAATGGATACTGGTGCAGCTGTCCTGGCAAATCCAGTTAAAGACACTATAAAAGTTTCGACTGATGGAAAACTTGTGGATTACACACCAAATAGAGATAGACTTTGGCAAGTACAGACGCCTCAAGTTTTTAAAAAAGAAATTCTTATGAGAGCTTATGATCAAGCTTACTCTGAAGGCTACTATGGTACAGATGATTGCTCTTTAGTTGAGAAGACGGGAATTAAAGTGAAATTAATTTATAATTCATATGACAATATAAAAATTACTACAAGAGAGGATCTATCTATTGCAAATATTCTAGTAAAGAAGGTGAATACATGAGAATAGGAATTGGTTATGATGTTCACAAACTAGTAGAAGATAGAAAATTATTTATTGGCGGAATTGAAATTCCCTATGAAAAAGGACTTTTAGGTCATTCTGATGCAGATGTACTTATTCATGCAATTATGGATTCAATTTTAGGTGCCCTTGCTCTTCGAGACATTGGCTATCATTTTCCTGATAGTGATAGTGAATACAAAGGCATTGATTCGAAAGTTCTTTTAAAAAGAGTTTTTGAAATTATGAAATCTAAAAATTATAAAATTGGAAATATTGATGCTACTGTCGCTTGCGAAAAGCCAAAACTAGCACCATATATTGACAAAATGAGAGAAATAATTGCTGATATTTTAAACACAGATATAGAAAATATTTCTATAAAGGCAACTACAACTGAAAAACTTGGTTTTATTGGAAGGGGAGAGGGAATTTCCTCAGAATCAGTATGTTTACTTGAAAGGGATGATTAATTAAGTGAAGTTTTTTATTGATACTGCGAACATTGAAGAGATTAGAGAAATTAATTCTTGGGGTGTACTTTCAGGAGTTACAACTAATCCAACACTTATCTCAAAAAATGGCGGGGTTTTCGAAGATGTAATCAAAGAAATATCTGAAATAGTTCATGGAGACATTTCCGCCGAAGTTATTTCTACAGATTTAAGCGGAATGCTTAAAGAAGCAAGAGAACTTGCGAAAATTTCTAATAATATTGTAATAAAAATTCCAATGATTGAAGAGGGATTAAAGGCTGTAAGTATACTTAGCAAGGAAGGAATAAGGACAAATGTTACTCTAGTATTTTCAGTTTCTCAAGCCTTATTAGCAGCAAATGCAGGTGCTACCTATGTGAGTCCTTTCATGGGAAGACTTGATGATATTGGCAAGTCAGGAATCAACCTTGTTGAGGATATTGCCTTTATATTTAAACAATATGGATATAACACTCAAATCATTGCAGCAAGTATAAGACATATAAATCATGTTGAAGATGTTGCGAAAACTGGTGCTGATATAGCAACTATTCCTTATAAAATATTTAAGGAAATGATTAAGCATGAATTAACAGATAGTGGTCTAAAAAGATTTTTAGAAGATTTTAAAAATGTAAAGACAAAGGAGAAATAAGATGGACAGAAATTTAGCATTAAACTTAGCAAGAGTAACTGAAGCCGCAGCACTTTCAGCAGGTAAATGGCTTGGAAGAGGCAACAAAAATGCAGCAGATGGTGCAGCAGTAGATGCAATGCGAAGAATGTTTGATACAGTTGATATTGATGGAACTGTAGTTATTGGAGAAGGAGAAATTGATGAAGCTCCTATGCTATACATTGGAGAAAAAATTGGCACAAAAAAGGGCGAAGAAGAAGTAGATATTGCAGTTGATCCTATTGACGGAACAAATTCTATTGCCAATGGTACTGATAATTCTATAGCTGTACTTGCAGTAGCTCCTAAGGGTTGCCTTTTAAATGCACCTGACATATATATGGATAAAATTGCATGTGGACCAAAAGCTAAAGGACTTATTAAACTAGACGATACACCAACTGAAAATATTAAAAGAGTAGCAAAGGCTCTTAACAAAAACATTAATGATATTGTTGTCGCTGTTTTAGATAGACCTAGACATGAAAATTTAATCAATGAAATTATTTCTATTGGAGCAAGGGTAAAAAAAGTTTCTGACGGAGATGTTGTAACGGCTATTGAAACTTGTTATGAAGATTCTGGAATAGACCTTGTAATTGGACGTGGCGGTGCACCCGAAGGTGTAATTGCAGCAGCAGCATTAAAATGTTTAGGTGGAGATTTCCAAGGCAGACTTCATCCAACAGATGAAAAACAAGAGCAAAGATGTAAAGATTTAGATTCAGATTTAAAAAAGATTTATACAATTGAAGATTTGGTAAAAGGGAATGAAGTTATTTTCTCAGTGACTGGCATTACTTCTGGAGAAATTCTTGAAGGAGTAAAATATTACGGAGACAATAAAGCAAAAACTGACACTTTAGTTTTAAGACTTCCTAGTGGAACACAAAGATTTATAAAATCAATTCACTCTCTTGATTTAAAACCTGATTACGCAAAATAATTATTATGAATAACGACAATGAATTAAAAAATAAATCCATAGATGATTTGAGAAAGATTTCTAAATCATTGGGACTAAAAGATGTAGAAAAATATAATATTGAAGATTTAAAAAATTATATTATTAATGGCGAGATCCAAATTAAAAATTTAAAAGATGAGTCCTTAGAAAAACTAAAAGTTTCTGAACTTAGAAATATTGCCAAAGATTATGGAATTGAAAAATCCTATAATTTAAAAAAAGAAGATCTAATTAAAGAAATAAATTTAATAAGGGAAAATAAAAAAATTGAAAATTTAGACCTTTCAGAAAGTGCACAAAAAACTTTAAAAAATTTAGAAGATAAAGATTATGTTAAAGGAATTTTGGAACTTCACCAAGATGGATATGGATTTTTAAGAAGAGTTAATTATCTTCCAAGTGAAGAAGATATCTATGTATCTCCATCACAAATAAGAAAGTTTAGACTTAGAAATGGAGACGAAATTCTAGGAATAAAATCCCCGCCAAAGGATGGAGAAAATTTTAATGCTCTGCTATATATTAAATTAGTAAATGGAATGCACCCTTCAAAAATGTTAAATAGACCTTATTTTGACAATTTAACTCCAGTTTACCCAACAAAGAAAATAAATTTAGAGACAAAAGATGAAGATATTGCAATGAGAGTAATAGATTTGCTTTCACCAGTGGGTCTTGGTCAAAGGGGACTTATAGTTTCTCAACCAAAATCAGGAAAGACAACTCTTTTGAAAAAAATATCTAAATCAATTAATATAAATTATCCAGAATTACATTTGATAGTACTATTAGTTGACGAGAGACCAGAAGAAGTTACGGATATGAAAAGATTTGTTAAAGGAGAAGTAGTATATTCAACTTTTGATGAAAATCCAAAAAATCACGCTCGTGTTGCTGAAATGGTAATTGATAGAGCTAAAAGATTAGTTGAAAACAAAGAAGATGTTGTAATACTTTTAGATTCTTTAACAAGATTATCTCGTGCTTATAATTTAATCACACCCACAAGTGGTAAAACTCTTTCTGGAGGACTTGACCCACTATCACTCCACAAGCCAAAGAGATTTTTTGGTGCTGCGAGAAACATTGAAGAAGGTGGAAGCTTAACCATACTTGCTACTGCTCTTGTGGATACTGGATCAAGAATGGATGATGTAATCTTTGAAGAATTTAAGGGAACTGGCAACATGGAACTTCATTTAAACCGAACTCTTTCAGAAAAGAGGATTTTTCCTGCTATTGATATTTTAAAATCAGGAACAAGAAAAGAAGAGCTTTTATTAGATAAAGAAGAGCTAGCGTTTAATTATGAGTTTAGAAAAAATTTAAACGAAGATAATATTGAGGATGTAACTGAAAAGTTTTTGGATAAACTTTCAAAAACAAAGAATAATTCAGAATTTTTAAACAAATAAATTTTGCTTTATTTCTTCACAAATGTTGATTTATAGCCTAGTTTATTGTATAATAATTGAGGAAATAAATATAATTTGTACAATAATAAAAAGTATGTTATAATATAAAAATTGAGTTATAAATAGTTTAAGGGGGCTAAACAATGAAAAAAGGAATTCATCCAGATTATAAAGAAGCGACAGTAACTTGTGCATGTGGCAACACTTTTAAAACAGGATCTGTTAAAGAAGATTTAAAAGTTGAAATTTGTTCAGCTTGTCATCCTTTCTTTACAGGAAAGCAAAAATTCTCTGACCATGGCGGAAGAATTGAAAAATTCAATAGCAGATATAAGAGAAATAAATGACAAGAAGGTTAGCCTAGCTAACCTTTTTTATTACTTAAATTTATGAAAATAAAAGATGCCCTTATTGAGGGAAGAGAATTTTTAAAAAATTTAGAATATACAGATCCCACTTTTGAAACACGAAGAATTTTAACAGAACTTTTGAATAAAGACTTATATTATTTAATTGCACATGATGAAGAAGAACTAGAAAAGTCAGTAGAAGAAAAATATTTTAATATTTTAATAAAAAGGCAATGCGGAATACCCCTACAATATATTTTTGGCAAAGAAGATTTTTATGGTAGAACTTTTACAGTTTTAGAAAATGTTTTAATACCTAGACAGGATACAGAAATTTCTGTTGAAGTAATATTAAAATTAAATAAAAAAAACAATATAAAAAATATGCTTGAAATTGGATGTGGAACTGGTATTGTTAGTATTACAGTTGACTTAGAAAGTGAAGAAAAAATTGATATTACATCAGTTGACATAAGTCCCTTTGCAATTAAAAATTCAAATATAAATAAAAAGAATTTAAAATCAAATATTAAAATTTTAAAAAGCAATCTGTTTGAGAAAATTAACGAAAAATTTGATTTAATTTATTCAAATCCACCTTATATAAAATCTAGTGAAATAGAAAATTTACAAATAGAAGTAAGAAATCACGAACCAAGACTTGCCTTAGATGGCGGAAGCGATGGACTTTATTTTTATAGAAAAATTATAAAGCAATCACAAAACTATTTAAACAAAAATGGATTTTTAGTATTTGAGATAGGTCATGATGAGGCAGAAGACATTTCTTCCTTAATGAGAAAAAATTTTAAAGTTGAAATTTTTAAGGATTTAAACAATTTAGATAGAGTAGTAGTTGGACAATTAAAAGTATAGGAGCAAATATGTACGAAAAACTTTCTGTTTTTGAAGATAGATTAATAGAACTTGAAAAAGATTTAAGCAATGTAGAAATTATCAATGATTCTAAATTATACCAACAAAAGGCAATTGAACACGCTGAAATTGAACCTATTGTTGAAAAATATAGAGAATATAAAAATACATTAAAAACTTTAAATGAAAATAAGGAATTAATTAAAGAAAAATTAGATGATGAATTTAAAAACTTAGTTAGAGAAGAAATAAATGAAGATACAAAAAAAATTGCATCCTTAGAAAATGATTTAAAGATTTTATTAATTCCAAAAGATAAAAATGATAGTAAAAATGTAATGGTAGAAATTCGTGCAGGAGCCGGTGGAGATGAAGCAGCTCTTTTTGCAGGAGTTTTATATAGACAATATGTTAGATATGCAGAAAGATCTGGATTTAAAGTTGAAACAATTTCTTCAAATGAAATTGGAATTGGTGGATTCAAAGAAATTGTATTTATGATTATAGGCAATGGAGCTTACTCTAGACTAAAATACGAATCAGGAGTTCATAGAGTTCAAAGAGTACCCGAAACAGAAAGTGGCGGAAGAATTCACACTTCTACAGCAACTGTAGCAGTTTTGCCTGAAGCTGAAGATGTGGATATTGAAATTGATCCTACAGAAATTAAATTTGACGTATTCCGTGCATCTGGAAATGGCGGGCAATGTGTAAATACAACTGACTCTGCAGTAAGACTTACTCACATTCCAACAGGAATAGTTATATCTTGTCAAGATGAAAAATCGCAACTTAGAAATAAGGAAAAAGCAATTAAATTACTTAGATCTAAATTATACGATTTAAAACTTCAAGAGCAAAATGAGAAAGAATCAATGGAAAGATCTTCACAAATTGGAACAGGGGATAGATCTGAAAGAATTAGAACTTATAATTATCCTCAAGGAAGAGTAACTGATCACAGAATTAATTTCACATCTCACAAAATTGATGCTATAAATGATGGAGATTTAGATGAAATAATAGACGCTTTGATAGCATATGATCAAACACAAAAAATTGAAAACTTAGATTAAAAATTAATACAAATATTAGATTTATTTAGTACATTTATTTGATTTTTCATAAATATTAGTCTATAATAATAAGTGTAATTTATTATTAAATTTTATGGGGGTAATATTATGAATCAAATGACAAGTGACAATTTAAGATCAGCATTCGGCGGAGAATCTCAAGCTCGTACTAGATATAATATCTGGGGCGATGTAGCTGAAAAAGATGGATTTAAAAATGTAAAGAGACTTTTTGATGCAACTTCTGATGCAGAAAAAATTCACGCAACACTTCATTTCAAAGCTCTTAAAGATGTATCAGGAGACTTTGCTGTAACATCAACAGCTGGTTTTGGAATTAACAGTACTTCTGAAAATCTTGAAGCTGCAAGAAATGGAGAAATATTTGAATCAACTCAAATGTATCCAGCATTTATCGCAGTTGCAGAAATGCAAGGAGAAAAAGAAGCTGTTAAAGCTATGAAATTTGCTACAGCTGCTGAAAAAGTTCACGCTGAAAGATATTTAACTGCAAAAGAAGCTGTAGACTTAGGCAAAGACCTAGATGTTGAAAATATTTATCTATGTCCTGTATGTGGATATATAGCTTTTGAAGAAGAAGAAAAATGCCCAATTTGTGGATGTGCAGGAAGCAAATTTGTTGCATATTAATTAAAAAAAGACTATTGTAAAAGTCATTATTTAGAAAAAGGCGAGGAAAGTTTAAACCCTCGCCTTTTTGTTTTGGGACTTTTGCAAATTTTTTACAAAGTTTTCTGAAATTAGTTTTATAATTAAGTTTTTGTTACAAATGCAAAAATTCTTTGAGAAAATTATTATATTCCTTTATACTTTTTATGTAAGAGAGGTTGATAAAATGAATAAAAAAAGATTTAGTTTAATAATGGCTATATTTTTAATGACTATTACTATTAATGTTTTTGCAGAAAACAAATTATTATTTAATGAGCCAATTGCTCCAGGAGTTGTTAGATATAAATATGAAGTTACTGGAGATAAAAAGGATACCTTGGTAAATGTTGTTAAAGTTGATTTAAATAATCCTCACATAAAAATTAATACTGTTGCAGGAGGTGGTACTTATACAAATAAGGCAACTGTCTCACAAATGGCCGATAGAACTAATGCTGTTGCTCTTGTAAATGGAGATTTCTTTACAATGCAACTTCAAGGTGTACCACTAGGTGCATCTATAATCGATGGTGATATGAAATCATCTCCAGCAGTTTTAACTGATATATGGTCTTTTGGTATTGATGAAAATAATACTGCTTTTATTGATAGTACAAAATTTATAGGAAGTGTAACAGCTCCTAATGGCAAGTCTTATCCAATTGACGGATTAAACAAGACATATTATTGGTATCAACCATCTAAGGAATATTCTCACGAATCAAAAATTCAAATGTATAATTCTTTTTGGTCTTCTAAATCAAGGGGAGATAGCACTGCTGGTGAGGTTCTTCTTTCAAAGGATAATATTGTGGAACAAATTGTGTACAGAAAAAACATCGATATGAAAATTCCTGATGGAAAGAAAATTTTACAAATAAGTGGAGAGTCAGAAAGATTTGTTCGTGAAAATATTAAAGTTGGAGACAAATTAGAAATTAAAACTAATATTGAACCAAATAGAAATTGGAAGATGATGATTGGTGGTCATGCACTTCTTGTGGAAAATGGTGCGATTAAAAAATATACTAAGGATGTAACTTCAATTGGCGGTGTTAGAGCGAGAACAGCCCTAGGAATAAGCCAGGATGGAAAAACTGTATACATTGTATCAGCAGAGGGAAAGACTAATAGATCTTCAGGTATGTCTTTAAATGATTTGTCGCAATTTATGCTAGATCTTGGAGCTTTTAAGGCGATGAATTTAGATGGTGGCGGTTCAACAGCAATGGTTGTTAGAAATTTAGGAGATTTAAAGAGAACTAGAGTTACAAATCCAGAAAAGAATGCTGGTGAGAGAAAAGTGGTAAATGGACTTGGAGTTTTCAACACAACTACAAATACAAATATTATTTCTGATATAAAGTTTGAAAGTGATTTAGATACGATTGTTGGCGAAACGCTTAATTTAAAATTAAAATCAGCATGGGATGAATTTTTAAATCCTATTGACATTAAAGATAGAACTTATACAATTGCTGACAATTCTAATGGAACAAATATTTTAAATGGATTGTCATATCTTTCTATGAATCCAGGAAAGTTTAACTTAATTATTACAACAAATAAGGGTGAAAACATAAATAAAGAAATCAATGTAGCTGATAAGTCTGCTTACACAAAATTTAACATTGATGCAAAAAATAAATTTATAAAAAGAGGAATGAATTTAAGTCTTGACGCAAGTGGAGAATATAAAGGTAGAAAAGTAAAAATCTCCCCAAGAGTTATAAATTATTCTTTTGAGAATATGGAGGCAAGCGTCGATCCAAATAATTTTAATATTAATATTTTAGATTATGGCAGAAATCCTAAGATAATTGCAAAACTTGGCGACAAAACTTCTACACTTTCACTATATGATGAAAATACAAAATTAATAAAGATGAAAGTCAATGATGTAAATTATAGTATTAATGGTGAAGCAAAAAAAATGGATGCTAAACCATTTATAAAGAATGATAGAACTTTAGTCCCACTTAGATTTATTGTTGAAGCCATTGGTGGAGAAGTAAATTGGGATAATGATAATAGAATTGTAACTGTTGACAGTAAGGGAAAAAATTTTGAGCTTAAAATTGATTCAAAGACTATAAAAGTTAATGGAAAGGACGAAAATATTGATCAAGCTGCAATAATTAAGGGTGATAGGACTTATGTGCCAATTAGATTTATTGCAGAAAACTTGGATATGGTTGTAAATTATATAAATGAAACTCGTGAAATTGAAATATCTTATTTTGAAGATAAAAATTCTCTAAACGATGAAACTATAAAAGATGATAATTCAAATAATGCAGTTAACAATTCACAAAATAAAGAAAATAATTCAAAAAATAATTTAAATGCAAAAAATAAAAATACAAATAAAAATAATTCTACTAATACAAAAAATGATAAGCTTAACAATGAATCAGAGAACAATTCTAAAAATACTGTAAATTTATTTAACTAGATGAATTTATAAAACAGATCTTATAGATGTAGATTTTAAAATCTATTTCTATAGGATCTTTTTTATAAATAATTAAAAGATAGTTGATAAAATATTTTACAAAGAAATAATTGAATTAAAATAAAAAGATTTTCAGAGAGATAAAAGGAGAATCTGAGTGTTAAGAATATTTTGCGATTTTTATTATATCCATCAAATACATTGAATTTGATTTGATGATTTGTCAATAAAAAAGGAACTCTAAGGAGTTCCAATACATTGTTAAATTTATTTTTTTAAAATCATTTCACCAATTTTATATACATCGCCCGCACCCATAGTTACAACAACATCGTCCTTTTTAATATTTTCTTTAATGAACTTTACTATGTCATCAAAGCCAGAGATGTAGAAGGTATTGTCTCTGTGTTCAGAAATCGCATCTCTTAAAGTTTTTGAGTGAATGTCGCCATAATCTTTTTCACGTGCCGCATAAATATCTGTAATTATAATTACATCTGATTCGTCAAAAGAATTGGCAAAGGCATCTAATAAAAGCTTTGTTCTTGTATAAGTATGAGGTTGAAAAATTGTATAAAGCTTTCCCTTACAAGCATTTTTAATTGCGTGAATTGATGATTTTATTTCCGTTGGGTGGTGAGCATAATCGTCCATAATTTTAGCTCCATTGTAATAACCTTTTTCTTCAAGCCTTCTTTCTACACCTTTATAATTTTTAAGTCCTACAATTGCATTTTCAAGGGGAATATTATTTACATAAGTCGCAGCAATTGCGGCAAGAGAGTTTAATACATTGTGTATTCCAAGGACTGAAAGCTCAACATGATTTATTTTTTTATTATCTAAATATAAATCATAAACAGGGAAGCCATCTTCGTTAAAGTCAATATTTTTTGCTCTTAGATTCGCATGATTATTTTTTATTCCAAAAGTAAAGACTTTGCAGTTGTCAATTGGGAAGAGGGAATTAACATTTTCGTCATCAATATTTAAAATTACATAATTATCTTTATGAAGATTATCTACATATCCCTTAAAAGTTTTAATAATATGGTCAATGTTGTCAAAGTAGTCTAAGTGGTCTTCGTCAATATTTAAAATAATTTCTGTAGTAGGGAAATACTTTAAAATATTTGCCTTATATTCGCAAGCTTCTGTCAAAAATAATTTTTCATCGCCAATTTTAATATTCCCGTCGATGTCCTTTAATTGTCCACCAAGCATGATCGTTGGACTAATTTCTAGATCTTTTATAATTTCAGTTATCATAGAAGTTGTAGTGGTCTTGCCATGAGTTCCTGAAACTGCAATGGAATATTTATAATTTTTCATAATAGCACCTAAAAATGTGGCTCTATCAACTAGGTCAATTTTTTCTTTTACGGCTGCCATATATTCTTCGTTGTCAAAGGAAATTGCATCAGTAAAAACTACAAGATCCATATTATCAATATGTTCTTTTTTATGCTCATAATATATTGTGGCACCATTTTTTTCTAATTTTTCTGTATTTATAGAGGGACTTCTGTCACTTCCATATACATTATAACCTTTATAAAGCATAAGTTCAGCAAGAGCAGACATGCTGATGCCACCAATTCCTATGAAAAATATATTTTTATACTTACTGTCATCTATATTAATTTCAAACAAATTACTTCCTCCAATTCTTTTTAATTATATCACAAAAATTTTACAAAGAAAAAATAATAAATATTAATCTAAAATAAATTACAGTAAAATTTTTAATTAAAACGTTTATTATATATCTTAATTGTGCTATAATATGGTAAAGAAAGAGAGGGATACTTGTATGAACATAACTGATGTAAGACTTCGCAAATTGCCAACAGAAGGAAAGCTTAAAGCAATAGTATCTGTAACCTTTGATAATGAATTTGTGCTTCATGATATAAAAATAATAGAAGGAAATGAATCTTTATTTTTAGCAATGCCAAGCAGAAGACTTTCCAACGGAGAGTACAGAGACATTGCTCATCCAATTAATGCGGAAGCAAGAAAAGAATTAGAAGATGTTGTTTTTAAAGAATATTATGCTGTAAAAGAAAAATTAGATTCAGAAGAAGTAGAGAAACAAGAAGAAAAAATTGAAGAAGAAAAAATTGAAGAAGAAAAAATTGAAGAAGAATAATATAAGAGAGTCATAAGGGGCTCTTAATTAGGGATTTATTTCCTTAAAATTTAATCGGCATGAAGGTATTAACCTTTGTGCCGATTTTTATATGTCAATTTTCCCTATGAAGTTCCAATAAATCCAAATGGTTTGTTTCTTTAAATTTGTGCCTGGAACTTTTTCCGATTGTTATACATAAATATTATCTACAAATGTTCTTATTATTTCTGGATCGAGTTCCTTTATATCTGTGTATTTCCTCACAAGTTTTAGGAATGATTCCACATTAAGTTCTTCTTCTTGCGATTTTGTAATGGTTTCTTCAAGTTCAGTTATTCTTTTTTGAAGTGAAAGCTCTTCTTCATCATAAGCTTTAGCCATTTTCTCAAATCGTTGATCAGATATTTTACCTTCCAAGTTATCTTCATAGAGGTTTTGAACGATAGAGTCAAGTTTTTCAATTCTATCTTTAGAATCTTCTAATTCCTTTTTCTGGATTCTTAATACCTGATTTAACTCGTTGGTTTTCTTTTTCAAAACTAAATCAACAAACTTATCTTCATGATCTTTTGCAAAGGTTGTAACTTTCCTAATTTCTCTGATAAGAATTTCTTCAACTTGAATGTTCTTAATTTGGTGTGAAGTACATTTGCCTTTTTGCTTTCTATAGGATGCACAAACGAAATATTCTTTATCATGAGACCAGCCTTTACCTCTTACTTGATACAATTTTGCTCCACAGTCTGCACAGTAGAGCATACCAGATAATGCAGGCATTTCTTCTAAACTGTTACGAACTCGTCTTGTTTTTCTTATCCTTTTTACAATATCAAAGGTTTCTTCATCAATAATAGGCTCATGAACATTATCAAAGATAGCCCATTCAGACCTCGGATTGTCTACACTTTTCTTAGTCTTATAATAGTCTCAGGACATTTTTAAAGGATTTGAGTAATTATTTCTTCATCTATTTGTATAAGTAGGAATTAGGATGAATTTTCCGGATATTAAAAAATATATTTCTCCCTTCACTAGCCCTAAGACAAAAATGATGGTTATGATTAGAAAAAAAAGACGGAAATAAATCCGTCTTAAGAAATATGTAAAGATTAAGCTGTAAAATGTGGTATAATATTATAGAAAAACTGTATAAAGTAGAAGATTAATTTGAGGTGGATTATGGGATTTTCCTATGATAAATTATGGAAAAAATTGATAGATGAAAAAATGAATAAACTAGACTTACAAAAAGCTATAAACACAACCCCTCATACCATAGCTAAAATGGGACGAGATGAGAATGTGAGTATGGAAATACTTGGTAGGATATGTAGATATTTTAAATGTGATATATCGGAAGTATTGGAGTATATAATTGAAAATACTAATGATTGAAGACGACAGCACAATTGCCTTTGCTGTTAAAACTTACTTAAACAAGCATAATATTGAAACTATTATTTATAACAATCTTTCTCAGACAGAAAATCTTAATTTTAATGATTTTGATTTAATTCTACTTGATGCTAATCTCCCAGATGGGTCAGGCTTTAATTTTTTAAAGTGGCTGAGAGAATTTTATGACCTTCCTGTAATAATGCTTACTGTAAAAGACGAAGATGAGTATGTTATCAAAGGTCTTTCTCAAGGAGCAGATGATTATATTACAAAACCTTTCTCTCTTCCTGTTCTAAAGGCAAGAATAGACAATGTATTTAGCAGAAAAATAAAAAAGGTTGATGAACTGACTTTTGAAAATTTATCTTTAGATTTCATTTCAAAACAAGCTTCAATAGATGGAATAGATCTAGACCTTAACTTAAAAGAGTTTGCTATATTGGAAATGCTCTTAGAAAATCAAGATGTAAATCTACTAAGGAAGCGAATTTTAGATTATGTATGGGGTTATGATTTTTATGAAGTAAACGACAATACTTTAACAGTAACTATAAAAAGACTTCGAAATAAACTTGGAGAGTATGGAAAGCATATAAAAACAGTTAGGGGAATAGGCTATAGGTGGGATAATGAGAAAAAATAAAAGAATTTTATTTACTATATTCCTAAATTTATTGATGTCTTTGTTTGTAATTTATCTCAATCCAAGATTTGATATTCTAACACTCATAGATTTTCTACTAATAAATGTAATTTTATTTCTAATTCTTAGAAATATTGAAAATAAAAAAGAAAAAGAGCTAGAAGATAAGATTAATAATATATTTATTCTCCTCCATTCATTGGATATAGACTCGGATAATTATGAAATTATAGATGATGAATTTGGAAAATTAAGAGATGAGATTATTAAAATTATTATAGAAAACAAGAGAATAGCTGAAAATGCTGAAAAAAACAAGGAAACTTTAAGGGAATATACGAAAGATATTGCCCACCAAATAAAAACTCCTCTAACCGGATCTCTATTATTACTTGACTTATTAGAAGACGAAGAAGATAAATCGGCAAAAGAGTATATATCTAGACTTAGGGACAATCTTCTTAGACTTTACAATCTATCTGATATTTTATTAAAACTTGCAGCCCTTGATTCAGGTACAATAGAAATGACAAGAGACAGGATATCTGCTCGAGAATTAATTGAAGATATCATACAAAACCTAAAAGATTATTTTATTAATGATAATGTTGAAATTCTCCTTGATGGAGATGATTTTAATCTTATATGTGATAAGAAATGGACCTATGAAGCAGCATTTAATGTGATGAAAAATGGTCTAGAAGCAACAGAAGATAGGCATATAGAAATTCACTTAAAAGAAACGAACTTATATAAGAGTATATTTGTGGAAGATTTTTCTAAAGGTTTGGATCGTGAAATGTTAGAAAAAGTTTTTAAACGTTTTTATAAGCTGGATCCAAATTCAAAAGGTTATGGGATTGGGCTTCCTATGGCAAAATCTGTTATGGAAAGGCAAAATGGAGAACTTTTATATCACAAAGGAAAAAAATCAAATGCCTTTGAACTGAGATTTTATAATTAAATTCTAAGACTGTGTCTAAAAATAAGACATAGTCTTTTTTCTAGTCACTCTCCAGTCACTTAAGCCTAGTATTATATAGACAAGTTAAGGAGGATACAATATGAATATAGTAAAAACAGTTGATTTAACAAAAACATATAAGGGCGGAGTAGAAGTAAATGCCCTTTCAAATGTAAACTTTGAACTAGAAAAAGGAGACCTAGTTGCCATTATTGGAGACAGTGGTTCTGGCAAATCTACACTACTTCATTTACTTGCAGGAGTAGATACACCAACAAGTGGTGATATATTTATTCAAGATAAAAATATTACCAAGTTTAACAAAGACGAAATGACAGTATTTCGCAGAAGAAATATTGGCGTTGTCTACCAATTTTTTAACCTCATTCCAAATATTAATGTGAGAAAAAACATCCTACTTCCTCTTTTATTAGACAATAAAAAAGTAGATGAAGAATATTTAAAGGAAATTTTATCGATACTAGGAATAGAAGGAAAGCTTGATAGGTATCCAAAACAATTATCCGGTGGTGAGCAACAAAGAGTTGCCATTGCCAGAAGTTTGATTACAAGACCTGCCATAATCTTAGCAGATGAACCTACAGGAAATCTTGATAGGAAAAACTCAGAAGAAATCATAGGACTTTTCAGACTTGTAAATAAGAGATTAAATTCTACAATTATGATAATAACTCATGATGAAAAAGTAGCAAATTCTTGTAACAAGGTTTATAGAATGGTAGATGGTAGGTTAAATTTCTTAGGAGATGGAACTTATGAAAATTATTAATGACCTAGCTGATGGAGCTGTAAAAAATAATAAAAAAGACAGTTTTGCTATTAAAATTTCCATACTTTTAGCAGTTATTCTACTAGGAACTGTAATTTTTATCTTTAATGCAATGAGAACCGAACAGTATAATTATGTTAAGAAAAATGTTGGAAACTACCATGTGTCAATTAGTGAAATTGACGAGAAACTTTATGATAAATTAATAAATGATGAGGATATAGAAAAAATTTCTTTTAATAAAATCATAGAGACAGATTTAAATGCAACTATCTATGAATTTGGAGCTTCTACTGGTCTTATAGGTTTTGATATTAAAGAGGGAAGAAAACCTAATAATTCAAACGAGATTTTAGTTCCAGAGAAATTTTTAATAAAAAGTAAAGAGTATGATTTGGGCTCTGAAATAACTGTTCGTGATAAAACTTATAAAGTAGTTGGAGTTTATGATGATTATTCTAAATCATTTGAAGAGTCTATGCTTATAGGTTTGACTGAAAGTGATAACAAGAAAGGTTTATTTGAAAAAAATGATGAAATAGAAGCCCAAATTTGGTATAAAAATATAAGGGATACTTATACAAAAACTAGGGAAGTTTTGTCTGAAATGAATATTGACGAGAACCATGCCTTAGATATTGGGAGAGTTTTTTATAATAAAGATATCTTAGAATATAAGATGGTCTATCCAAAAGGAATCATCCCACCAAAGAGTGTTGTAAACTTAGCTATAGAAAAATATGGAGCAGGCTTCTTTCTTTGCCTACTTTTTGCTTTTATCATTTATGGTTCTTTTTAATGTATGGAACAATAGGGATTTAAAGGAAATTGCTCTATTAAAAAGCACAGGTATGACAGATAAGCAGGTCAAAAAAATGATTCGAAAGAAAGCTTTTAAACTTTCAACCTTACCAATAGCCTTGGGAACAATTCTATCTTTGGCATTTGCAAATCTTCTCTTATACTTAATGTGGCTTAATAATTCAATATCCTATAAAAATATGTCTGAGATATTGGGAGAAAGTTTAAAATCCCCAGGTTTTTATTTCGTCTATCCAAACCCTATTTCTATAATAATGATTATATTATTGTCAATCTTAACAGTTTATTTATCTGCGATAATCCCTGCTAGGAAAAGTACAAAAATAAAAATTATAGAAGGTTTAAATGGGATTACAGAAAAAAACATTAAATTGGGTAAGTCAAAAATAAATGGACCTATAGAAAAGACTTTAGCAAAAGATTATTACATGTCTTATCGTTCAACCTATCGAATTATTGTAATTTCCATGGTTCTGTCTGCCTTTGTGTTAACTGCTGTCTTAGTTAGTCAATCATATAGAACTTTGAATAAAAAATATAACTCTTATAAAAGTCCTTACAATTTTAATTCAAGTATTTACACTGATAAGAATTTAGATAAAAACTTATTAGCTGATTTAGAAAAAGTTGACAGAATAAAAGAGCTTCACCTATATCAAAGAAATGACACAAAATTTTATGTTGACGATAATAAAGATTTAATTTTTAAAGACTTAAAAGATTCTTTAGCTAGTGGCAAAATAGAAAATGATAGACTATATGCTAGTATATATGCTTTAACAGATGAAGATTTTGAAAAGCTTTTAAAAGAAAATAACATCTCTCATGCATCTTATTTATTACTTAATAAGATAAGAAAAGATAATAAAACTCCGTATGCTTTTAGTGAGTATATAAAAATTTCTGATAAGGGATTTGGAGATATTACTTTAAAATATAATGCAGATGGTAAGTCCATGCCTATAAAAATAGATTCAAGTATTGATGAAATGCCTTATAATCTAGAAGCTTATAATGACAATCAAATATCTATCTTTACAAGTGAAAGTACTATGAAAAAATTTATTAATGAATATGGAATAGATGAAGGCGACCCAGTCTATTATTACTTTGTAAAAATTAAAGCTGATAATAATAAAGAAAAAGTATTTGAAGATGCAGAAAAAGTGATTTCAAATTATGTTCCAAAATCTGACCATGGCACTTCTACAGAAATTATTAGAGCAGCTATGGATAAAGAACAAATAAGGAATGAAAGACTTTTAAATCTAGCTATCCAAATCATTCTTATAACAATTGCTCTTTCCAATGCCTATAATAGTTTTAAAGGCAACCTTAGAGCAAGAGCCAATGATTTTAAACTTCTATCAACAGCAGGTATGACACAAAAGCAAATGAAAAAGATGGTCCTTGGAGAAGGAAAGAGATTGTTTAAAAATATTTTCTTAGCCTATATCTTTATTTTCATTATGGGAATTGCATTGAGAGCCTATAGGAGTAACTATGAATTAGAATTTGCGATAAAAGGTCTTATAGCAAATATGAATTATATCCCTCTAATAATAGTATTTGTATTTATGATTGCAGGGGTTTTAGTAGCAATAAAAAGTGGTCTTAAAACAATAAACGAAAACTCAGATAATACTTTCAAGAGTATATAAGAAAAAGGCTGTGAGCATTCAAACTCATAGCCTTTTCTATTGCCACCTAAAGACTCTTTAAATCAGTTTTTCTAAATCTCTAATTCAATGAGCTTTAAGACTCTCTTTTTTCATAAGGAAATTAGAAAGATCAAGGATCTTTGTGCTTATAATTTTTAATCCATTTTAGAAACATGAACAAGTTCACCATGTCTGTAATAATACTTTGGCAATCTCCTATTAAGATGAGTTATAAAAGATGTTTCGCAATCACCAGAAAATTTACATATATCTCTTATTCTAATTTCTTCATCATCCTGTTTGCCGATTAAAACAACTTCATCACCAATTTTGCAATCAACACCTGTTGCATCTATCATCATTTGATCCATACAGATTAAACCAATTTGTTTACACCTTTTTCCATTTATTAATACTTCAATTTTTTCGGATAAAATTCGTGGAAAGGCATCTGCATACCCAATGGGTAGAGTTACGACTTTTGTGTCTTTAGTGCATTTATAAAATCTTTCATAGCCAACAGTTTCACCGCATTTTACCTTTCTTATAGAAGATATTTCTGCTTTTATTGAAAGGATTTCTTTTAGATTAAATTCTTCTGGAAGTTTTTCACTGTCAGTATAACCATATTGAATTATTCCTGGTCTTACCATGTCTAGATCATACTCTCTATGATATAAAACAGAAGAAGAATTCGCAATATGTCTATATTTGAAATTATAGCCCTTACTTTCAATTTCTTTTATAAAGTTTGTAAAGTAGGTAAACTGCCTTTTCGTAAATTCTGGATCTGATTCACAAGCTGCAAAGTGAGAAAAAATACCTTCCACATAAATATTTTTAAGTTGGAAAATATTTATGATTTTATCTAAAGAATCTTTATTAGGAATGAATCCAATTCTAGACATTCCACTGTCTACGGCAATGTGAATTTTTGCAACTTTATGCATTCGTTTTGCAATAGCATCAAGATTATTAGCATCATCAAGGGAATAAAGATTAAGCGTAATATTATTTTTAATTGCATCTTCATATAGATGTGGTGGAGTGTAGCCAAGGATCAATATATCCGAATTGGGAAATTCTTTCCTAAAAGTCAAAGCTTCACCTAGAGTTGCCACTGCATAAAAATTTACTCCAAGTTCCGTAGATATATAGGAAAGAGGAAGAGCACCAAGTCTGTAAGCATCGCTTTTTACAACACTCATAACTTCTGTACTATCGCCCACGAGATTTTTAATTTCCTTAATATTATTTTCAAAATTATCTAAATTTATTTCAATCCAAGCTGGTCTTGTTAAAAAGTCCTTCATTTTATTATCCTTTCAAAACGAGAATTTCTTTTAATATTATAGCATAGTAAAAGGTTTTATAAAATATTTGTACAAAAAAACTGCCACGAGAGCAGTTCCTTTAATATTCTTTTTCAACTAGTAAAATATTCAATATTACAGCTACAATAGTTCCGCCAGATATACCAGATGAAAAAAGTGCTGAGATTAAACTTGGAAGTTTTGAAACAATGTCAGGTCTCATTGTAATACCAATGCCAACGCCAATCCCTCCAGCTATAATCATAATATTTTTTGTGGAAAATTTTGCCTTGCTAAGTGCTTGCATACCTGAACCTAAAATTGTACCAAACATTAGAATACCTGCACCTCCAAGAATAGGTGAAGGCATAATTGAAACTAAAGTAGCAAATTTAGGACAAAAGCTCATTATTATCAATATAAAAGATGAGAAAAGAGCAACTTTTTTTGATGCACATTTTGTAAGTGGTATTAACCCAACATTTTGACTAAAAGTTTGGGCTGCTCCTGAACCAAATACAGGTGATAACATTGAACCAATAGCATCAGCTCTAACTCCACTAGAGATATCGGCATCAGAAAGTTCAACTTCACAAACGGTGCCAAGAGTTTTCATAACTCCAACAGTTTCTATAATAGTTACAAGATAACCTGCGATAAAGGGAACGACAAATCTTAAATCAAATTTAACTCCAAAGGGGAATAACTCTGGAATTTTTATCCAAGGTGCGGCTGCAACTTGTGAAAAATCAACAATCCCCATTGGAATACAAATAATATAAGAAATTATCATTGCAATAAATACTGATGCAGTTGTTGCAAAACCTCTTCCGTAATGATTTATAAAAATTATGAGGAGAAAAGTGAAGACGGCAATTCCAATAAAGAGCGGATCTCCATAATTTTCTGCACCGTATCCTCCGCCAACCCAATCAAAAGCTACAGGCATCATAGTTATTCCTATTAGTGTAATAACAGTTCCAGTAACGACCTCTGGGAAAAATCTCAAAAGAGGTTTGATAAAAAAGCTAAGTATTAATTCTAAAAGTGCACCTAAAATTGTTGCACCAAAGTAACCTGCAAGTCCACCGCCCATAGTGTTAATGACAGCATTGGCAGGTGGCACAAATCCAAAGTCAGTTCCCATAATTGTTGGCAGACCTATGCCGACTTTTGCATTACCTTTAAAAATTCCCCTAGTTTGTATAAAAGAACAAATACCAGATGCAAGTAATGCTGCAGAAATAAGTATAGAAGTTTCTGACACATTAGTGCCAGCTATTGCTGCGATACTCAGTGGTACAGCGATAATTCCACTAAAAGCAGTCAAAATGTTTTGAAATCCAAGTAGTGAAGATTTTAAAAACCCTGGTTTATCATCAACTTCATATTCTAGTTTCATTCCAATGTATTCCTTCACAATAAACTCCTTTTTTAATATAATTATAACAAAAATGATTTTAGCATATAAGTATTTGACATACAATAATATTAGAGGGGGTAAATATGTATTTATTTGTAGCATTAGGTGGAGCGCTTGGGTCTTTATTAAGATATTTTTTATCTAATAATATAAAAAGTGGAGGAAATTTTCCAATTTCAACTTTTATAATAAATGTAATAGGATCTTTTTTGATTGCATTAATTGCCTTTTACGCAGAAAAAAACAAATTAGATTCAAGACTTGTAATATTTATGAAAGTTGGATTTTGTGGAGGATTTACAACTTTTTCTACATTTGCCTTTGAAATATTTAATTTGGAAAATAATGGAAATTTTTTGAATTCAATTTTTTACGCTGTCCTTAGCATAGTTTTTTCTCTTATTGCAATAGATTTTGCAAGGTTTTTAATTTTAGAAAGAGTTTAATAAAGTGTAATTTAAGAAATTTGTAAGATTTTGTTCAGTTTTTTGTAATTATTATTTGCTATTATAATTAAACAAGGAGGGATGTAATGGATAGATACAATATTTTAATTGCTGAGGACGATAAGGAAATTGCAAGATCCATTGGAATTTATCTTAAAAATGAAAATTTTAATATTTTTTATGCCTATGATGGTCTTGAAGCCATAAAAATTTTTAAAAATGAAAAAATTGATTTGATAATAATGGATCTCATGATGCCTAATTTATCTGGCGAAGAAGTTATTATTAAACTTAGGGAAATTTCTGTTGTTCCAATAATTATTTTATCTGCTAAATCAGAAGACACTGACAAAATTTTCGGACTAAATATTGGCGCTGATGATTATATTCAAAAGCCCTTCAATCCAATGGAGCTTATTGCTCGTGTTAAGAGCAACTTGAGAAGATTTTATGCCTATGATTTAAAAAATGACAGAAACTTTATTGAAATAGGTAGCATTAAATTAGATTTATCTCAGAAAATTGCCTATGTTGAAGATAAGCCAGTTAGTCTTACTTCTATTGAGTTTAAAATTTTGGAGCTTCTCATGAGAAATCCAAATAGAGTTTTTTCCATTGAAGAAATTTACGAAAGCGTGTGGAATGAACCAGCCATGGAGGCAAAGACTGTGACAGTTCACATTAGAAGAATTAGAGAAAAAATCGAAGTAAATCCAAAGAAGCCAATGTACTTAAAAGTCCAGTGGGGTCTTGGATATAAGTTTGAAGATTTGAGGCGAAAATAATGAAAAAAAATTCTTACAAATTATCCTATTATGCTTTAATAATTTTAGGTATATCACTTATTTCACTTTTAACAGGTAGATTTTTATTAAACAAGGGTCCAGACTCTTCTTATAGAAAAATTATGACAGATAATAGAATAACTAGCATCATAGATTTATCTCTTAATGATGAAGATTATAGCTCCAATTATAGATTTAACTTTGCTATTAAGTCCTATAAACTAAAATATTTTGACCAAAATGGAAATGTTGTTACAGATCCAGGATTAATTGAAGCTCAAAAGAAGAAGGATGACCTAAAGGCCAAGGGACTTGATCCAAAGGACTATCTTGAAGATTGGATGCTAGACCAACCAGAATTAAAATCTGAGTACAAAACCTTTTACCTAACTAATGAATATGAAAAAAACGAATTTGATCCCCTAGAGATTGAATTGAGAGATAATGACTTCTTAATTACAGGTTCAGTTCAAAATAATAGAGTCATCATAGATAAGGTGCAAAAGAGTCAAAGACTTATGGATAGTGACTACAATTTTATAGAAAAGTCTTTTAAATCTAAAATTAATAACAGTTTTAGAGATTTGAACAGCAAAAATAATATTAAAAATCTAAAGTTTGCTTATTACACATCATTAGACGATGAAGTTTTTAAAGATATCGAAAGAGATTTATTTATGGACCAAGTTCAAGTCCAAATTGGACTTAGCGTCTTAATTGCAGCTGTCTTATCAGCAATACTTGGACTATTTATGAATATTGAAAAAATTGACGACAGTGAAAGCTTGCGAAAAGTTTTCAAACTTCCAATAGAACTTGTGATTATTCTATTTGTAATTTTTGTAGTTTCTAGTGCAGGAATTTCAAGTATGAATCAAATCTACAGTAATTTATATATTTTCTATTTATTGTACTTTCTTGGTCTTGTAATTGTTTCACTTACAGTAAATTATTTGGTAATTTTATTAAAGAACATATTTAACAAGAATACAGAAAATTATCTTGTTAAAAATTCACTAATTTATAGAATTTTTACTGGTGCAATTTCAGAATTTTCAAATATAGATGAAGAAAATATAAATATTAAAGATGCAAAAATTAAATTTACCCTAGTTTATTTTGGAATTTGTTTTGCTCTATTTATATTATTCCTATTTCTCGCTTCAATATTTCATTCCGCTCCTGAATGTATAATATTTCCAATGATATTATTTGGGATTTTCATATATATAATAATTCTAAAAAACATAAATGAAGTTGCAAGAATTTCTAGAGAGTCTAGTGAAATTGTTAAGGGAAATTATAAGAAGAACATCGAGAAAAATGGTGGTCTTTATGATGGCATAGTTGATAATTTTAACAATATTGGAGAGAACCTAGACCTTGCCATTGAAGATGCAGTAAAATCTGAAAGGTTAAAGACAGAACTAATAACAAATGTCAGCCACGACTTAAAGACTCCACTGACATCTATAATTAATTATTCAGACCTATTATCTAAGGATGATAATTCTGAAGAACAAGTGAAGGAGTATTCAAAAATAATCAATGATAAGTCCAACAAGTTAAAAGTCTTAATCGAAGACTTATTTGAAGTATCAAAAGCGACATCAAACAATATTGAACTAGATAGACAAGAACTTGACTTTAATTCTCTTGTTCAACAGTCAATAGGAGAGTGGGAAGACAAAATTGCAGAAAAGAATTTAGAAATAATTTCAAATCTTCCTGAAGATAAGGTAATGCTTAACATTGACGGACAAAAATTTTCAAGGGTTCTAGATAACTTATTCTCAAATATTTCTAAATACGCTTTAGAAAACTCAAGAGTATATGTAGATCTCTTTAACAAAGATGGTATTAAACTCACTATAAAAAATATTTCTAAGTATCCACTTAATATTTCTTCGGATGAACTTATGGAAAGATTTACTCGTGGTGAAAAATCAAGGACGACATCAGGCTCAGGTCTTGGACTATCAATAGCATCATCCTTTGTTAGAGCTCATGGTGCAAACTTTGATATAGACATTGATGGAGATTTATTTAAGGTTACCATAGAATTTTAAAATAAAAATTTTAAAAGATATTAATAAATATGCTTAAAAGGATTTTAAATATAAGTGCAGAAGAAAGTTCGGTGGAAAATTATTTCGCCGGACTTTTTTCTATTATTAAAACTTGACAAAAATAAAGTGGCGATGTATACTCGAGATGAAAATATAAATACTAACAATAATGAACAAGAGGTGAGAAAAATGGAACTATCAAATGGAGAAATAATGGTAATGGAAGTTTTGTGGGAAGGGGAGTGTTTAGATGAAAATGGAGAAATCCAAGCCCTAGAATTATCCAAAGTATTAAAGGAAAAATATGATTTGGGTAAAACATCTTGCTACACATTTTTTGGAAGGTTATTAGAAAAGGGTGCAATTACAAGAAGGTATCCTAAGTACACAATAAAACCCATAGTCACAAGAGAAGAAGCTTTGCAGAAACAAAGAGAAGAAGCCATAGACAAATTATTTCAAGGTTCCTTTATAAATTTTTGTAGAACTTTTTTAAAGGACAATAAAATAAGTGAAGAAGAAGTTCAAGAGATGAAAAATATAATTAATGACTTTGAAAAAGAAGAAAAATGACAATAAGTATAGCGAGTTCAGAATTTCTATATAAAAGTTTAAAGTCTATTTTAATAATAATTTTAATTTTACTTTTTAGAAAGAGATTAAATTTAAAAAGCATAAAAGGCGCAAATATTATATTATGGACTCTTCTTTTAATATATTTAATATTTCCAAAAGATATATTATTTAGCGT
Source organism: Peptoniphilus grossensis (assembly GCF_001940285.1). Taxonomy (NCBI): domain Bacteria; kingdom Bacillati; phylum Bacillota; class Tissierellia; order Tissierellales; family Peptoniphilaceae; genus Peptoniphilus; species Peptoniphilus grossensis. The sequence continues at coordinate 221,572 of NZ_MJIH01000001.1, read as the reverse complement.
AAAAACTTATGGAACTTCCAAATTTTTAAAAACAATTTTCCTACCATCAATTTTTATAAATCAAGTAGTAATAAATATGACATATAAATTCCCATCCTTATCAAGACTTAATAGGGTAGTAGGGTCAAGTTTAGTTATTATTTATACACTATATCAATTTATAAAATTTAAAAAAGTTATAAGTAATTCTATTGAATTAAAAGATAGGACTCATTTAAATAAATCTCTAAAAAAATTTAATATTAAAAGAGAAATTAAAATTTATATAAATGATGAAATAGACACACCCATAACCTATGGCATAGTAAAACCAAAAATAATATTGCAAAAAAGCATTTTGAAAGACTGGGATTTATTAGAACATGTTTTAACTCACGAGCTAGTACATATAGAAAGATATCATATTTTATTAAGTCACTTAAAAAATTTAATAATATGTCTTTATTGGTACAATCCCTTTTTAATAATTAGCTTAAAATACTTTGAAGAAGATATAGAGATAAACTGCGACAAAATAGTTATAGAAAAAAGAGGAGATACTTTAGAAAATAGGAAAAATTATTGCCAGTCAATGCTTAAATCGGTAGAAAGACAAAGGGAAAATGATAAATTTGTCTTAAATTTAAGCCCAACTAAGGAAAGGATGTTGAACATGAAAAATTGGAAAAAAACAATGTCAGGTACATTTACTTTAATATTTTTATTATTCTTGTACATACCAGTGTTTACCAATGCCATTGAGGTAGACGAAAATCAAGTTATATCTGATACAGAGGGAATAAAAGAAGTTTATGTAAATGTGGACAATAGAGTTGAAGAAATAAGAGATGAAGAGTATAAAAAACTAGATTTATATGAAATCCCAACTAATGGTTTGAGATCAGCTAATATAGATGAAAAAAGAACATTAGAAGGATTAGATCATGAGACATATACATTTAACATGAGTTCACTTTTTGGAAAAAACCATAATGGATTTACTATAAGAACAAGTGAAATGTATTGTAGAGGCGGTGTAGATTATACAGTTATCATACAAGAAAATGGAAATATAATATATGAATCAAGATACAATCAAGGAGTAAATTTAAAAATCAAAGCTAATAGTGGAAGTAGTTATAAAGTTATTATAATTAATCAGTCTGTAAATCCTTTAACTTATAAAATAAATATAAGTAGTTATGTTAGGTAGGAGGTAAATCTATGAGATATTTGAATCCAAAGAGGTATAAGAATGGAGATTTTTTCATAATAAACAAGAATTACAAATAAAACATAGCAAATATTAATAAAATTAGGAGGATCATTATGAAAAAATCATTTAGTATATTAATTGTAGCTTGTATATTATTTAATTTGGTAACTTTTGTATCAGCACAAGAGAATGAAAATAATGAAATAAACAATGAAGAAAATGGTATATATTATGAACAACCAAGAGAAAGTATAGAAAAATTTTTTAACGATGCGAGAAAAGAAACTGAAGAAAAAGTAAGATTATTAAATTCTATTACAACTTTTGACAATTATTCTTATGAATATAAAACAGAATATTCGTCTAGAGAAAGGGTATATGCTAATAATGTTTTATTGAATGGACAGCCAAGAGGGGGCACAAGAATTGATGGATATATAAATATCAATACTGATAAAGGAACACCAATAAAACTATCTGTTTCAGTGGGATTACCTAAAGTTCCTACTGTAATGATTAATGTTGAGATGGGTTCATATACGGGTACAAACGTTTCTGGATATAGTATAAGAGTTCCGAATTCTTATCAATATTTTTTAGCTTATGCTGATAAAACATTTGAAGTTGAGGGGCATGTAGTATATTATAGATTAAGAAATTCAAATGATGAGTGGAAAGTTTATACAACTTTTTTCCCACATACTTTATTTAACGAACACTTTTATGTAATGCCTGTATAATAAAACCATATAAACATATTTAATACTTTAAGGGAGGTGCGTTTTGGATAAAAAAAATTTACTTTTTAAAATTTCAATTGTTCTTAATATTATTCTCTTGTGTTCTACAATTATTTTACAGCAAAAACTACAAAATCCAATGGTTCCCCTCTTGAAAGGAACTTATGTGTGTTTTAATAAAGATTTTTATTCAATGTCCTTTGATACTGAGAAAAAGGTCTATTATATCTTTTGCAATGGGAGTCTTATAAAGAAAGGTAATTTTAAAGAGGATGAAGACAAGAGGATATACAAACTAGAAGACAACAACTTTAACAAATATATTTTTTTAAATGGAAAGACCTTTTATTTTGCCATTTCAGAGGATAAGGTAATTAAATTTGAGAAGGAGTCAAATGCAATTACCTTTTACGGCGAGCCAAAGGATTTTAAATAAGAAAGTATAGAAAGACAAGAAAGTTCGGTTGAATTTATTTCACCGGACTTTTTTCTTTGCCCTATTTTCCTCTTGTGATAATATATAACTTAGGAAGTGATTTTGTGATTTTAAATGAAATTAGAAATATAATGAAAGAAAAAAATATAGATTTTTATATTATTCCAACTAAAGACCCTCATGGTTCTGAATATCTTCCAGATTATTACAAGGAAAGGGAGTTTGTAACGGGCTTTACTGGTTCACAAGGTACTGCTGTCATAACAGGAGATGAGGCATATCTTTGGACTGATGGCAGATATTTTATCCAAGCCGCAAAAGAAATAAAAGATTTTGGATTTGAGCTTCAAAAAGAAGGGCAAGTTGGAGTTTTAAACTACACTGATTGGATAAGTGAGAATATAAAAGAAGGCATGACTCTTGGCTTAAATGCTGAATACTTTTCTCACCAAAACTTTTTTTCTTTGTCAGAAAAATTAAAATACAAAAATGTAAAAATCATTGACATAGATTTGATTTCTGACCTTTGGAAAGATAGGTATCCTCTTCCAAAGGATGATGCTTTTTTACTTGATGTTAAATATGCAGGAAAAACTTCTGATGAAAAAATTTCTGAAATTAGAAAGATTTTAGAGGATAAAAAAGTTGACATGACAATTGTTTCTTCACTTGTCGACATTGCTTGGACTCTAAATATTCGTGGAATGGACATAAAGGACACGCCAGTTTTAATTTCCTTTATGATTATAGAAAATGATAAGGTAATTTTATTTGCTGACAGAGAAAAGACAAAAAGTATTGAAAAAGAAATTTCTGATGTAGTTGAACTAAGAGATTATTCTGAATTTTATTATTATTTAAAGAATTATGAAAATAAAAAAATTTACCTCGACCCAAACTCAATTAATGAAAGGATCTATAAGAAAATTTGCGAAAAAAATGAAATAATTTTCGGCAATAATATTTCTGAAAACTTAAAGGCAATAAAAAATGAAATTGAAATAGAAAACCTTGAAGATACTTATGTTAGAGATGGGGTTGCATTATTTAAGTATATTTATTGGTTGAAAAAAAATGCAAAAAATAAAATTGGTGAATATGAAGCAGGAGTGATGCTTGACAACCTTCGTGCTGAAGATCCGCTATATATTTCAAATTCTTTCGATACAATCTCTGCCTATGGAGCAAATGCTGCAATGATGCACTATCACGCAACTAGGGACAAAGAATCTATAATTGAACCTAAGGGTTTTTATCTTGTGGATTCAGGCGGACAATATTATTCGGGGACAACAGACATAACGAGAACTATTGCCATGGGAGAACTTACAGATGAAGAAGTTCGTGATTATACTTTAACTTTAAAAAGTCACATAAACTTAATGGATGCAGTTTTCTTAAAGGGAACATATGATTTAGCTTTAGATGGAATTGCAAGATATGCATTGTGGCAAGAAAGATTAGATTATAAGTGCGGAACAGGTCACGGAATTGGTTTTGTGCTTTCAGTTCACGAGGGACCGCATAGGATTTCGCCAAGAGATCCCGCAGTAAGGATGAAAGAAAATATGATTGTGTCAAATGAGCCTGGAGTTTATAAAGAAAACAAATACGGCATAAGAATTGAAAATATTATGAGAGTTGTCTTCGACTGTAAAACAGAAGATTCAATATTTAATAAATTTAAGACAATTTCTTTTTGTCCCTTTGAGTTAAAAGCAATTGACACAAACTTACTTACAGATAGACAATTAGAAGTTTTGAACTCTTATCATAGAGAAGTTTTTACAAAATTAAGTCCCTTTTTTGAGGGAGAGATTTTAGATTATTTAAGAGAATCAACGAAAGAGGTAATTAGATAATTGATAGATTTAAGAGAAAGGCTTGACAAACTTCCTGATAAACCAGGAGTTTATATAATGAAAAATGAATTAGATGAGATAATTTATGTTGGAAAAGCTAAATCTCTTAGAAAAAGAGTTAGGCAATACTTTGGTTCCTATGGGAAAAGCTCTAAAAAAGTTGCCAGCATGGTCTCAAAAATTTACGATTTTGAGTATATCATTGTAGAAAATGAAGTGGAATCCCTTGTACTTGAATCAAATTTAATTAAGGATAATCTCCCAAAATACAATATTCTTTTACGTGATGATAAACAATATCCATATATTAAGGTAATGGTCAATGAGAGATTTCCCAGGGTTATAAAAACTCGAAGAATATTAAGGGATGGAGCGAAATATTTTGGGCCTTATCCAGATGTTTTTGCTGTAAATGGATCTATAGAAACCTTTGAAAGGATTTATCCTCTTAGAACCTGCAACTTAAATCTTGAAAATGTTGAAGAAAAAAATTACAGACCTTGTCTTAACTATTATATTGGAAAATGCCTTGGGCCTTGTATAGGCAATGTGAAGAATGAGGATTACAATATAATGGTTGATGAAGTTTTGAGTTTTTTATCTAGTTCAGATAATAAATTATTAGACAAGCTTCACGAAAAGATGATGGATTATTCAAAAAACTTGGATTACGAAAATGCTGCGGACATTCGCGATAGAATTAAAAATTTAGAATATTTAAAGGAAAGACAACTTATAAGCGATCCGAAAACTCGTGACGATAAAGATATTATTGCCCTTGCAAAGGGAATAGATGAAGTGTTAATTCAAATTTTCTTTTTTAGGAAGGGGAAAATTATTGGTAGAGAGCATTATATGATAAGAGATTATTACAATGACAGCTATGATGAAATTTTTTCTTCCTTTTTAAAACAATTTTATATTGGAGCAAGTTACATTCCAAAGGAAATTATTATTGAAGAGAAACCTAGTGATATAAAAGTTTTAGAAGATTGGCTTTCAGAAAAAAGGGGCAACAAAGTTACAATAACCACTCCTATAAAGGGAGATAAAAAAGAATTAATTAAAATGGTTAAGAGAAATGCTCTTGATATGATTGAAAAGTATGGGGACAAATATAAAAAACGTGCAGAATCGAATAAGTTAGCACTTGAAGAAATAAGAAACCTAATTGGACTAAGTGATATTCCAAGGCGTATTGAAGCCTATGATATTTCGAATATTTCTGGTGTTGAATCTGTAGGCTCAATGGTTGTATTTGAAGATGGAGATTCTAAAAAAAGTGATTATAGAAAGTTTAGAATTAAAAGTGTAATTGGACCTGACGATTATTCAAGCTTAAAAGAAGTAATAGAGAGAAGATTTACAAGAGGTGTTGAAGAAAAGAAAAATGATAAAAATACATCTTTTTCAAATTTTCCAGATTTAATAATGATGGACGGAGGCAAAGGTCAAGTAAATGCTGCAAAGGAAATTTTAGATAAGTTGAATTTAAATTTGGAAATTTGCGGACTTGTAAAGGATGATTTTCATAGAACCCGTGGAATTATTTACAATAACAAAGAATATAATGTTGATTTAAATTCTAGGGCTTATAAAATAATTTACAAAATCCAAGAAGAAGCTCATAGATTTGCTATAAATTATCATAGAAACTTAAGGTCAAAAGCAATGTTTAAGTCAGAGCTTGACGATATAAAAATGATTGGGCCTAAGCGAAAAGAAAATTTGTTAAAACATTTTAAATCCATTGACAAGATAAAAAATGCAAGCGTGGAAGAACTTTTAGAAGTTGAATCAATGAATGAAAAAAGTGCCAATTCACTTTATGAACATTTTAGGAGAACAAAAAATGGGAGTTAAATTAAAATATATAGTAGATGAATTAGAATTAGAAATTATTCATGAGTCTACTGATTATAAAGAGATTGAAATTAGAAATAGCGATATAAACAGACCAGGATTACAATTATGTGGTTATTATGCAAAATTTGTCAAAGATAGGATTCAGCTTATTGGAACTCAAGAGTGGCATTATATAAATTCCTTAAATGACGAAGAAAAGTATTCCACACTTGAAAGATTATTTAAGTACAATATTCCAGTAGTCGTATTTTCAAGAAATAACTTTATTTTCCCACAAGCAAAAATTTTGGCTAAAAAACATAATGTAACTATAGTTAGAAGTCCAGATACTACTTCAAAAATTTTTAGCAAAATTATTTCTCTAGTTGATGAAGCCTTGGCACCTACTATGAGAATGCATGGAGTTTTGCTCGACATCTCAGGTATAGGTGTACTTATTACGGGAAGAAGTGGAATAGGAAAAAGTGAAACTGCTCTTGATTTAATTTCAAATGGTGCAAGGCTAATTTCTGATGACTCAGTAATTATAAAAAATATAGACAAAAAATTAATAGGAAAATCTCCAGACATTACAAAATATTTTATGGAAATAAGAGGAGTTGGCATTATAGATATTCAAAAAATGTTTGGAATTGGTTTTGTAATGGAGGAAAAGGCAATAGAAGTTGTAGTAAATTTGGAGGATTGGGATGAGTCAAAGGAATATGAAAGGCTTGGACTTGACAATAATTACCAAAATATTTTAGGAATTGATGTAGTTAAGTTTGATATACCAGTAAAACCCGGAAGACATACTGCACTTATCATAGAAGTTGCTACAAAAAACTATAAACAAAAGGAATTAGGGTACAATCCAGCATTAGCTCTTAATGAGAGAATGTTAAAAAAATTAGATTAGATTTAAGAGAGATATTAGCTCTTTTATTTATTTTTATTAATAATAAATAAATAAATTAAAAAAATATATATTTCCACAATGTGAAACACCTTTCGCAGTCCGCTATTTTCAATTATTCACGCCCATTTATTAACAATATTATTGAAATTTATTAAATTAAGTTCTATAATATAAAGAGTATAGTTAGTTTATATTTATATTATTAATCACGGGAGGATAATATGGCTAAAACATTTAAAACAATGGATGGTAATGAAGCAGCTGCTCATGTAGCCTATGCGTTTTCGGACGTTGCTTGTATTTACCCAATAACTCCATCATCTCCAATGGCAGAGCACATTGATGCTTGGGCTTCTCAAGGAAGAAAAAATATTTTCGGACAAGAAGTATTGGTTAAGGAGTTACAATCAGAAGGAGGAGCGGCAGGGGCTGTTCATGGTGCCCTACAAGCTGGATCACTCACTTCTACTTACACAGCATCTCAAGGTTTATTACTTATGCTACCTAATATGTATAAGATTGCAGGAGAATTACTTCCAGGAGTTTTCCACGTAGCAGCAAGAGCACTAGCCTCTCATGCACTATCAATCTTTGGCGATCATCAAGACGTTATGGCAGCTAGAGCATCAGGATTTGCACTTCTTGCATCTGGATCAGTTCAAGAAGCAATGGATTTAGCTGGTGTTGCTCACTTGTCTGCAATTAAAGGTAGAGTTCCTTTTGTTCACTTCTTTGATGGATTTAGAACATCTCACGAAGTTCAAAAAATTGAAGTACTTAATTATGAAGATTTAGAAAAACTTGTTGATAAAGAAGCAATTAAAGAATTTAAAGAAAGAGCTTTAAACCCAAAGGGACCTCAAATAAGGGGTACTGCTCAAAATCCTGATATTTATTTCCAAGAAATTGAAGCTTCAAATGAATACTACACAAAAATAGTTGGCATTACTGAAGATTATATGAAAGAAATTTCTAAATTAACAGGAAGAGAATACAGCTTATTTAACTATTATGGAGCTAAAGATGCGACTAACATTATCGTAGCAATGGGTTCAGTTACAGAAACAATTGAAGAAGTTGTAGATTATCTAAATGCAAGAGGAGAAAAGACAGGACTTGTTAAAGTTCACCTATATAGACCTTTTTCAATTGAACACTTAATGAAAGCAATTCCTGAAACTGTTGAAAGAATTGCAGTTCTTGATAGAACTAAAGAAAAAGGAGCAGCTGGACAACCTCTATACTTGGATATTAGAGATGCCTTCTATGAATCAGACAAAAAGCCACTTATAGTTGGTGGTATTTATGGTCTTGGATCAAAAGACACTAATCCAACAGATATTCTTTCAGTTTTTGACAACCTTAAAGAAGATAAACCTAAGAATGACTTTACAATTGGTATAATTGATGATGTGACAAACAAATCACTACCAATAAAAGAAGAAATTACAACTGAACCAGAGGGAACTATTAGATGTAAATTCTGGGGATTTGGATCTGATGGTACTGTTGGTGCAAATAAATCAGCAATAAAAATTATTGGAGATAACACTGACATGTATGCTCAAGGTTACTTTGACTATGACTCCAAAAAATCTGGTGGAGTTACAATGTCTCACTTGAGATTTGGTAAAAATAAAATCACTTCAACTTATTTATTAACTAAGACTGATTTTATTTCTTGTTCAAAACAATCCTATGTATATTCTTATGACTTATTGAGAGGACTTAAAAAGGGCGGTAAATTTTTACTAAATACTATTTGGAATGAAGAAGAACTTGATGAACATCTTCCAGGTTATATGAAAAAATATATAGCAGACAATGAAATTGAGTTTTATACAATTAATGCTACTAAAATTGCTGCAGAAGTTGGACTTGGCGGAAGAACTAATATGGTAATGCAATCCGCATTCTTTAAACTATCCCAAGTACTTCCACTTGACGAAGCCGTTAAACTTCTTAAAGAAGCAATTGTAAAAGATTACGGTGCTAAGGGCGACGATATTGTTAATATGAATTATGCCGCAGTAGATCGTGGAATAGATGCATTAAAGAAAATCAAGGTAAAAGATTCTTGGAAAGATGCTGATACTACTAAGGACTTTAAAATTGATGGAGCACCTGACTTTATCAACAATATTCTCATTCCAATGAATAGACAAGAAGGTAACGACCTTCCAGTTTCTACTTTTGTTGATATGCCTGATGGAACATTTCCATCTGGAACGAGCCGTTATGAAAAGAGAGGAATTGCTGTAAATGTTCCTCACTGGAAGATTGAAAACTGTATTCAATGTAATCAATGTTCACTAGTATGTCCTCATGCAGTTATAAGACCATTTTTAGCTGATAAAGAAGAAATGGCAAATGCACCTGAAGGCTTTGAAACTAAAAAAGCAATAGGAAAGGGACTTGAAAATTACGAATATAGAATGCAAATTTCACCTCTAGATTGTACTGGTTGTGGAAATTGTGCTCAAGTTTGTCCTGCTAAAGAAAAAGCACTTGTAATGTCACCTTTTGAAAATGAAATAGATGTACAAGCAGCTAACTGGGAATATGCTTCTGAACATATTAAATCAAAAGAAGAGAATATTGAACCAAATAACTTTAAAAATTCTCAATTCCAAACTCCATATCTTGAATTCTCTGGAGCTTGTGCAGGTTGTGGAGAAACTCCATATGTAAAACTTGTTACTCAATTATTTGGAGATAGAATGAGTATTGCAAATGCAACAGGATGTTCATCAATCTGGGGCGGTTCTGCACCATCAATGCCATATTGCACAGACGATTGTGGAAATGGACCATCTTGGGCTAACTCATTATTTGAAGATAATGCTGAATACGGATATGGTATGGCAGTATCTCAAGAACAAACTAGAAATAGAATTGAAAATCTAATGAAAGAATTTATTGAACTTAATGTAGATAAAGATGCAAATGATGCATTTAATGCATGGATTGAAGGCAAGGATGATTATAAGACTTCTAAAGCCGCAAGTGCAAATGTATTAAAGATTCTTGATAAAAAATTTGGAAATGAAAAGGCTGATGATATCATTGAAACATTACAAAGTCTTGAAAGATTCTTAATTAAAAAGAGTCAATGGATCATTGGTGGAGATGGTTGGGCATATGACATAGGATACGGTGGACTAGACCATGTTCTCGCATCAGGTGAAAATATCAATGTATTGGTTCTTGATACTGAGGTATATTCAAACACGGGTGGACAAGCATCTAAGGCGACTCCAACAGCAGCAATTGCTCAATTTGCCGCAGCTGGAAAGTTAACTAAGAAGAAGGATCTTGGACTAATGGCTACAACTTATGGTTATGTATATGTTGCACAAATCGCTCTCGGTGCAGATAAGAACCAAGCTTTCAAGGCAATTAAAGAAGCTGAAGCTTATGATGGACCATCACTAATAATTGCTTACGCACCATGTATAAATCACGGAATTAGAGTTGGAATGGGATTCTCAATAGAAGAAGAAAAGAAAGCTGTAGAAACTGGTTATTGGCATCTATACAGATTTAACCCTGAACTTAAATCTCAAGGAAAGAATCCATTTATCTTAGATTCTAAAGAACCTACAAAACCTTTCAGAGACTTCCTAGATGGAGAAGTTAGATACACTTCACTTAAGAAATTGTTCCCTGAAAGAGCTGAAAAGCTTTATGAAGTAGCAGAAGAGAATGCTAAAGAAAGATATGCAAGCTATGTAGTGCGTTCTGAAGAAAAATAAACTATATGTCAATTTTAAGAGGCTCGATGTTATTGAGCCTCTTTTTATTGTAAAAATCAATAAATACACAAATTATAAATAAATTTTTTAAACTTAATTTTTTATTATATATTTTTAAAAGATTTCTTTGAATTATCTGAAATTAACTTTTCTATAATATTATACTATATCTTACAATTTAATCTTTATAAATTACTAAAAAGGATTGATTTTAACCTTTTTCTAATGAGAATTTCTGTTTTTTAATATGAGTTATAATGATATACTATAAGTAAAATTATAGATTGTAAAATAAATTATTAATCGACAATTTATATTTTATAAATAGAAAATTCTATTCATAAAATAAGGGGAGTAATCAATGAAAAGTATTTTAATTATTGAAGATAATGCAGAAATTGCTTTACAAATGAAAAAATATTTAATTAATGAGGGTTATGAAGTGGATATTGCATCTTCATATTATGAAGCAATCTATAATATGAATGTTGACATAGATGTAGCTCTTTTGGATATCAATCTTCCAGATAAAGATGGTCATCATTTAATAAAAAAACTAAAGAAAAAGGATATTAGAGTAATAGTTACTACAGTAAAAAATGATGAAGATTTTATTATTGCCTCACTAGATCAAGGGGCAGATGATTATTTAGTCAAGCCCTTTTCTTTAGCTATGCTTAGAGCAAGAATTGATGCTGTGCTTAGAACTATTGCTTTAGCTGAAGATGAATTTATCACATATAAAGACATAAAAATAGATTTAATTAAATCAGAGGTCTATTTTAAAGAAGAACTAGTAGAATTAACAGCCCTTGAATATGAGATTCTTTTACTATTTATTAAAAATCCCCATAGAGTCTATACTAGAGGGCAGCTTTTAGAAATGTTTTGGGAAGACAGGGATAGATTTGTCAATGACAATACTCTAACATCAACTATTAAAAGAGTAAGGGAAAAGCTAGATAGAGAAGTAATAACAACAGTTAGGGGAATAGGATATAGGATGGATTGAAATTTATAATTTTGATAGCTGGTTGTATTTACAGTATATATTAAAATAGAAAATAATGGTGAAATTTTGGAAAATAAAGTGAAAAACAGTTTATCAAAAGAAATGTTATAACAAGAAGATATTGGATTAACATTTAAGAAAAAATTTATTATAATCTGTAGCAATATTTAGAGAAATTAGATATAGGAGATATTAAGATGATATATTTATTTTGGACAATTAGTCTTTTATTTCTCTATTATATTTTAGAAAATAAAAAGAAAAAGAGAATAAATGAGATCATATACTTAATCGATAAGATGAAAGACCAGAACTATAAAATTCCCATGAAGCAAGACGATTTTTCAATTTTAGAGGATAAGATTTACAAACTATTTATAGAAATCGTAGAGGCAAAAGAGATAAGTACTGAAAATAGTGAAAAGCAAATAGAATACCTAGAAGATATTGCCCACCAAATAAAAACCCCCATAACTGGAATGTTATTTTCTATTGAAAATCTAGAATTAGAATATCCAGAAAAGGAAAGTATAGAGATTTTAAAAAGACAAATTTTAAGATTAAACTCTCTTGCTGATATTTTATTAAAACTTTCGAGTTTAGATGCAAATAAGGATATGATGAAAAGCGAGGAATTTAACTTGCAAGAATTAGTTGACTATGCTTTGGATAATTTTACTTTAAGGGAAGATATTATATTAGAAACCCAAGATATATTAAAGGAAAATATAATTTGTGGTGATTTTTATTGGTTAGCAGAAGCTCTTATAAATATCTTAAAAAATGCTAATAATAGAATGGCTTGTAATAAAATTTTTATAAGCTCATCAAAAAACCCGCTTTACACAAGTTTAGTAATTTCAGACAATGGTGGAGGAGTTGAAAAAGAAAACATGAGGAAAATATTTAAACGTTTTTATAAAACACCAGATTCTGATGGATTTGGCATAGGTCTTGCCATGGCAAAATCAATTGCTGAAAAAAATAATGGAGAAATTTCTGTAAGAAATACTGAAGATGGTGCAAGTTTTGAAATTAAATTTTACAATGTCACCTAAAAATCACTTTACTTTTATATGCTTGCTCCAAGTTTGAATAGGAGGCAAGTATGGAAATATTAAAAGTTGAAAATTTAAGAAAAGAATATGGAGATGAAAATAATAAGGTCGTAGCCTTAGATGGTATTGACCTTCAGATTGAAAGAGGGGAATTTGTTGCAATTGTAGGCCCTAGTGGGTCTGGTAAATCAACCCTCCTACATATCATAGGTGGAGTAGATAGTCCAGACGATGGCAAGGTCTATATTGATGGTAACGACATTTCAAAGTATTCTTCAAAGGAACTGGCTTATTTCAGGAGAAGAAAAGTAGGACTTATCTATCAGTTTTACAATCTAATACCAAATTTAACAGTAGGACATAATATAGAGCTTCCCTTAAAGCTTGATAAAAGAAAGGTAAATGAGAAAGATTTTTTAGACATCATAACAAAACTTGGCATAGAAAAGAAACTCAATTCTTTCCCAAATGAACTGTCTGGAGGACAACAACAAAGAGTTGCCATAGCTAGAAGTCTTATCTACAATCCATCTATAATATTAGCGGATGAACCAACAGGTAATTTAGACAGAAAAAATTCTAAGGAAATTATAGAAATCTTCAAATATTTTAACAAAACCTTAAAACAGACGATTATTCTAATCACCCATGACGAAGAAATAGCCTTACAAGCAAACCGTATTATTACAATAGTAGATGGAAAAATTGTAGGAGATGAAAGAAATGAATAAGAAGAATTTCCCTATTTTTATTTCCTTATTTATTGTAAGTTTGTTTTTTACTGTAATTTTTTACTATGGATATACAAATATGAGGGCTAACTATGGTTATTACATGGCTTCAAGTTTTTATCATGGGGAGATTAAAGAAGAACTCTCAAATGAAGATATTGAAAAACTAAAGTCCATTGAAGATATAGATTTGGTCGGAAAAATGTCTCTTAATCCTGACAACGGAAAACTTGCAGACGATTTAGTCGTTATCAACTACCAAGACCAAGCAATCAATAAGATGAGGGAGTATTCAAGATTAATTGAAGGCAGATTTGCTACAAAGGAAGACGAAATTGTTTTATCTGAAAGCCTCGTAGAGAAAAATAAACTTAAAATAGGCGACAAGCTAGAACTTGATTTGGGCAAAAGGTTTCTGGATGGTGAAGAGATAGGTCCCACAAGTGCAAATACTGACAGGGAAAAATTTGAGAGTCAAGGCTCTAAAAGCTTTACTTTAGTTGGTGTTTACGGAGATGTCTACAACAAGTACAGTAAACTAAGTTTTGCTCTAGGGCTACAAGATAAAATGGTCACCTTCAGAACCTTTGTAAAATTTCATTCATTTGAAGAAGCTTACAAAAATAGAGATAAAATTCAAGCAGAAATCAACCAGACTTTGGACAAAAATGTTACTTTAGAATTTTCTGAAAGTCTTATGAACTATTATGGAGTAGAAAATGAACCCTTACAAAACATAATGAGCAAGGCAGTTCTTGTTCTATCAGTTATTGGATGCATAGCAATATTTGTGTTTTTTATAAAAAACATATTTTGGGTTTGGGGGCTAAGGAAGATTAGAGAGCTTTCCATCTATAAATCTATTGGATCTACCAATGGACAAATTTATCTCTTACTTCTAAAGGAAGGACTTGTTATAACTGCAATTCCAATAATTTTGGGACATACTGCAGGATTTTTCTTTATGTATTGTTTGTATAAAAACATAACAAAAGGTGAAGGAGTAAGTGCCTTTGAAGTGATGAAATTTAATCCCTTATTAAGTTTGGCAATACTTGTAGTTTCCTTTGTGATTGTAGCACTAGCTATTAAATCTCCTGCTAAAAAGATTTCTAAAATAAATATTATAGACGGCATAAGAGGGAATATAGATTTTTCAAAATCAAAGAAGAAAAGAGCCAAAGATTTTTGGAAGGAATTAAAACTCAACAACTTAGCTTCAATAAAATCACAGAGATATATTTCTGCCATAGGAATAATAATTATTTCAGTGTTTATAATCATCATAGGTATCTCAAGTTACTACAGAGATTTTTTGTTTTACGATGATGGCTATAATTTCTCTGTTTATTATTTTAGTGAAAAGAATCAAGTACCAAAAATATTAAAAGAAATTGTAGATAAAATTCCTAACGAGAAGTCTTATATTTCAAAAGATAAGTATGTTCAAGTGGAAAACACAAATGAATTTTCAAAAGAAGCAAAGGCAGCTGGTTTAGATGAGGAAGCGAAAAAGAATATAGAAAAATATAAGGCAGAGGGTATGGATGGATTTATTATCGCCTTGGAAGAAAGTGACTTTAAAGAACTTGGAGGAAAGAAGGGTGAATTTGTCCTCTACAATACAATTCAAGAAGATTCTTCTATTCCAATAGCCAAGGCAAAGAGGATTCCCTATTTCGAAAACCCACAGACTTTAGATATTAACTTAAATGATTATAAGAAGACGATTAAAATTTCAAAGACTATAACAGATTTGGGGAAATTTAAGTCGAAAACAAGACCCTTCGATGTAAAAGTTTATACAGATTTTGACACTTATTTTAAACTTATGGAAGAGTCCGGAGATGAAAAATATACAAACTATGCTTATACATTAAATATGAAGGTAAAAGATTCGGATACCAAAGATGTAAAAGAATATGTAGAAGCCATGATCAGGGAACAAATTTCACCTGAAGATAGATTTAATATTATTGCTGGTGATGAGCTAGAAGAAAAAGAGTTTAAAAGCTTACAAGCTCTAATTAAAATAGTGGTAAGTATTGGATTTATAATTTTTGTACTAAATATTACCAACGGCTACTCTTCAATTAATTTAAGTCTAATGAGCAGAAAAAAAGAAATCGGAAGTCTTTACTCTTGCGGTATGGACGTAGATGAGTTAAAGAACATCTATCAAAAAGAATTTATTGGAGAACAGGTAAAATCCTTTATAATTTCTATTATGGTGAGTTTAGCTGTAATGCTTATAATATCATTAGTAGCCCCTAGTTTAAGGATGAGTACTTTAATAAAATATTATGACTATAAAAGTTTCTTAGGATTTTCATTAGTCGTCTATGGTATTAATCTAATTATCTATCATTTCTCCTTAAAGAGAATACTAGAAAGACCAACCATTGATTTAATTAGAACAATTTAATTTTGAAAAGTATTGGTAGCTATTAGAAAAAGATGAACCTGTGAATCTAAACTTATGATGTTATATTAATGTTGACGAGTTTATTGTTTTAATATTTGGGTATAAAATTATAGAATGAATTTAAAAAACTTTTGAAGTTATATTTAGATTTATTTTAAAGGAGGATTTTATGAAGCTTTATTATGCACCGGGTACATGTGCTGTATCCATTTGGATTGCTCTTCATTGGTTAGGAGCAGATTTTGAGACAGAAAGAGTTAAGTTGGGATCTTATGAATACAAGAAGATCAATCCCTCTGGAGCGGTTCCTGCTCTTGATATGGGAGATGGAAATATAAAAACCCAAGCAGGTGCAATATTATCATATATTGCAGATAAGTACAAAGAAAAAGATTTAGGACCAGACGAAGGTCTTGAAGACGAATTTTTATTTAATCAGATTTCAGCATTTTTGTCTGCAGACTATCATCCAGCTTTTTGGCCAATGTTTGGCCCTAAAAATTACACAACAAGTAGAGATGAGAAAGATTTAGAGAAGGTTGTTGAAGCTGCATATAAAAAAATTGATAGCGTTGCAATAATTTTGGACAATATGCTTGAGGGAAAAACTCATATTTACAAGAATAAAAGAACAGTTCTTGATGCCTATGCTTATATTTTAAGCCGTTGGCTTTCAAAGACACCAAAGTCTTGGACTGAATATCCAAATTTAAAGAAGTTTATGGAAACTATGGAAAATGACGAGGAAGTTCAAAATATTATAGAACTTTCTACAAAAGAAATTTAATAGGTCTTTAAAAGACTTTTTACTAGGTTTTAGCATGATCTTTTAAAAAATTAAACTTAAATTCATGCTAAAAATTTTTACAAAAAATAAACATCTAATTAGATGTATTTAAGGATGGTTTTATGAAAATTGGATTAATTGTAGGTTCTTTAAGAAAAGAATCGTGGAATAAGTTGGTAGCATTAACAGCAAAGGAATTATTTCCAGAGGATGTGGAAGCAAATATTATTGATATTTCAAATGTTCCACTATATAATCAAGATTTGGACGAAGACGAGCCAAATGAAAATTTTAAAAAATAAGAGAAGAGGTAAAAAAATATGATGGTTTTATTTTCTTCACACCAGAATACAACAGAAGTTACACACCTGCAATAAAAAATGTAATCGATGTAGTATCAAGAGATCCAGAAGGCAGTGGATTTAAGAAAAAGCCGGCAGCAGTTTTTAGTGCATCCATTGGTGGATTTGGAGCGATGGCAGCAAATCACGCACTTCGTCAATCCTTTATTTATGTGGATTTGATTCCTATGCAACAACCAGAAGTTTATCTATCAAAGGTTCAAGATCTTTTTGATGAAGACAAAAAAATGGTAGAAGGAACTAGAGAGTTTTTAGAGAAGGCTGTTCTTAGTTTTGTTGAGCACGCAAAATTAATAAATAGAAAATAATTATATTAATAAAAGTATCAATTTATTTAAATTAATTAAAAAGCTTTAGCAAAAGTTATTAAAAAAGCAATTTATGCTTTAAATGATAAATATTTAAATTAGTGAAATTCAAGGAGGATATTATGAATTCAAAAAAAATTAGAGATCAAAAAGTCGATCATTTACTAACACCAGAAAACGCAGCTTTTATAGCAATAGACTATCAACCTATTCAAGTTAGTTCTATAAAAAGTATGGATCAAGAAGAACTTGTAAAAAATATTACAAAGACTGCAAAGCTTGCGAAACTTTTTAAACTTCCAACAGTTTTAAGCACAGTTAATGTAAAAAATGGTGAAAATGAACCTCAAATAAAAGAAATTGGAGAAGTTTTCCCAGATATTGAACCAGTTGATAGAACTACAATAAATTCTTGGGAAGATGAGGAGTTTTATGATGCTGTAAAGAAAACTGGAAGAAAGAAGCTTATTATGACAGCACTTTGGACAGAGGCATGCCTTAGCTTTCCAGCACTTGATGCTTTAAAGGAAGGGTATGAGGTCTATGTTGTAGTAGATGCCGTTGGAGGAACAAGTGAAGTTGCACACAAAGCTGCACTTAGACGTATGGAACAAGCTGGAGCAAAACTTATTAGTTTCGCACAACTTGCTTGTGAACTTCAAAGAGATTGGAATAGGGAAGAAACAAAAGAAGAATTTGCAAAAATTTTGTTTAGTAAATAAGAGGCTAATTTAATAAAGCTCACTTTGTAAGAAAAGGATATTTGTTTTAAATTATTTTTGATGGCAATATATCCAGTTAGATTATTGAGGGAGTATATGGATATTTCGTTAAAATTAATAGTAGCACTTCATAGATGCATTGATAAGATCGATAAGAAAACCATGAAACTTGCTCAGGAGGAAGGTTTGACCTTTGGACAGTTTGAAGTTTTGGAAGTTCTTTATAGTAAGGGAGATATGAGCATTGGAAATGTAATGAGAAAGATTTTAAGCAGTGTTGGAACTATTTCTGTTATTGTAAACAATTTGGTAAAACTTGATTATATCGAAAAAATTCCTTGTGAAAGCGACAAGAGAGTTTGCATTTTACACCTAAAGGACAAGGGAAGAGATGTCATTGAAAGGGTTGTTGTTAGAAATACAGAAATGTTAGAAGAGTCTTTTTTAATGTTAACAGAAGAAGAAAAAGAAAATTTGCTCATAATTTTAAAGAAAATTGGAGGTATATATGGAAAGAAAAGTAATTAAAAAAGTACAAGGTTTTAGAACGAAAGACGGTGCAGGAGTAAGCCTGGTAAGAGTTTTGGGGCATGAAACTGTGGAGGATTTCGATCCAATCTTAATGCTTGACTCCTTTGACAGTACAAATCCAGAGGAATATACTGCAGGTTTTCCAATGCATCCACATAGAGGAATTGAAACAGTTAGCTATCTTTACAAGGGAAAAATGGTTCACAAAGACACTCTTGGCAATGAAGATGGAATTGGCGATGGAGAGGTTCAATGGATGAATTCAGGATCTGGGATTGAACATGAGGAAATGGTTCCAGCATCCGATAGACTTCTTGGTGTTCAACTTTGGCTAAATCTACCAAAAAAGGAAAAAATGAGTAAGCCAACTTATAATAAGATTCATAGAGATGAGATTGAAGAAATTGATATTGATAGTGGCATGATTCGCTTGCTTGCTGGAACTTACAAAGAACATCGTGGTTTTGAGGGAGAACACTTGCCACTTGATTATTATGATATTCACTTGGAGCCAAACAAAGAATTTACAATTGAAACAGATCACAATAAATCAGTCATGATTTTCACACTTATTGGAGATGTTTATGTTGGAGATGAACATATAGAAGAAAAAACAGCTGCAAAACTATCAGAAGGCGACAAGTTAACAATTAAAAATGGAGACAATAAGGCACAAGTATTGTTCATGAGTTCTGACAAACTTAATGAAGAAGTTGCATGGGCGGGTCCTATTGTAATGAACACTTCAAAAGAAATCAGACAAGCTTATGAAGATCTTAGAAATGGAACATTTATAAAGGAAAAAATTGAATTTAATGCCGATTAAATTATAGAAGTGAGTTTTAAGCTCACTTTTATAATTTAAAAAGAGTTTAAAATTTTTAAGATTAGGATGTTTTTTATTAGTATAAAGGAGAAATAATGAGAGTAGAATTTGAAAAAAATAGAAATAGAGCGGCACTTTACGATGAGAAAGACAACCTTGTTGGAGAGTCTACATTTTCACCTTCAGATGCGAAATGGATTATAGATCACACATATGTGGATGAAAGTTTAAGAGGCAAAGGATATGCTTCAAAACTTGTAGAAAAGATAGTTGAAAATGCAAGAAAAGAAAATGTAAAAATTATTCCGCTATGTCCATATGCAAAAAAAGAATTTGAAAAAAAACTTGAATATAATGACGTTCTTTTTTAATCAGGAGGTAGATTATGAAGGTAAAAAACTATGTAGAACTACAAAGGGCTTTAAATTCAAAGGAAGATTTAATTGAAATTTATAATTCATTTACAATTCCAAATTCAATCACATTGAAAAAAGGAAAGAAACTTGTTGGTAAAAATAAAGATGTTCTTATAAGTTTTATGAATGGTGAAGGAATTGGACTTGAAGGCGATAATGAGATTAAGAATCTTGCAATTCAAACATCACATAAGGAAAGAGCCATCTTTATAAATTCAGAATTAGAAGATTTAAAAGATATATCCCTAAAAGATCTTACAGTTACAGGTGTAGTTCAAATTCTTACAAGAGGGAACAATAAGTTTTTAAACTTAAATGTTGAAAACCTTGATATTGTTGCTGCTGATGCAAGAGGATTTGTAGAAAGACCTATGAAATATGGCGTAATTGTATACCAAGGAGCATTTACAATTTATAACTTTAATCCATCTAAAGATAGCGAAATAACAGCAAATATTAAGGGATTAAAAATAGGAAGAGAACTTTCACCTGTCTTTGGAAGTGGAGTTTTTATATCAGGCTTTAATGACGAAGGTGGAAAAGTTACAGTAAAGGAACTTGAAACAAAAGAGATATATTCAAATGGAATGATTCCAACGGGTCAACCTAATTTAATTACAGGTGCTATATTTATTGTCTATGGTGCTCATGCAAATAAAATTGTTTCAAATGGAGTTGTTAAAACATATGGAAACAACGATATGGTTCTTGATGTATGGGGAGTTGTGGATGATTGGACAACAAATGAAAAAGTAATTAGCTATGGCTCAAGTGGTATCGGATTTGTAAATTTTGGAACAGTTAAAAAGTTCCTTGCAAACAAAGCAATTGAAACTTATGGTAAAGGCGCCAGAGGATTCAACCAATACGACGGTACTATAAATAATGCCACATTTTATTCAATAAAAACTGTTGGAGACGGATCCATTGGTATGCAATTTTCAAAACCAGTAGGGGAAATCACTATTACTAAATCAGTTGAAACCTTTGGTGGAGAAGGAGAAACACTTGTAAAAGGCGTTATAAAAACTTTAAAAGCAGACGGAATAAGCGTGCTTGAAGGTGCAATAATAGAAAAATTATTTGTCGGAGAAAATATTGAAACAAGGGGCGATGGAGTTATAAGTTTTAATATTGATGGTGGCGAAGTTAAAGAATTTGAAATAAAGGGAGAAATTATTGCAAAAGGAAAGGGTTCAAAAGAAAGAAATATATAGTAAATAAAATGTAAATTATATAATGTAAAAAGTTTTGTGTCAGCTCCTCCTAATAGGTTGGGCTGATATTTTTTAAGATCAAAAAATCGGCAAACTTATATAAGTAAGTCGATTTTTTCTTTGAAATATAATTAATTTTTATTAAAAAGTTTCTAATCTTTGAATTTAAAGCATAAATAAATTTTTTATTACAAGCTTTGACTTGCCTTAATGCCTGCTATTGTTCCATCACATACAGCTGTAGATACTTGTCTTACAGACTTTACTCTGATATCTCCGGCAAAGAAAAGGCCATCAATAGTACTTTCTATATCAGTCTTTACAAAACTATTTTCTAAATCAAAGTTTTCTAAGTTTTTTAAAATATCTGAGTTTCCACTTTGACCAATTTGAACAAAGACTAAGATTTCATCTTTATCTTTAATTGTTTTTCCTGAGGATAATTTTATTTCAGAATTTGAAACTTTACTTACAATCTTTTCACTAGTATGAACTATAATATTTGAACTATCTTCAATTTTCTTTTTAAATTCGTCGATGCAAAGTAACTTATCTTTATCTTGGACTATATGAACTTCTCTTGCAAATTTTGAAATATATAGACCCTCCTTAGCTGCTCCATCGGAACCTCCATTAATAATTACTAGCTTATCTTTTAGCAAATCTTCTTTCCCAAAAGGCCAGTGATAAGATTTAATTTCATCTACCTCAAGTTCTTTAAGTTTAGAGCCTGCTGCATAAATAACTTTTTTAGCTTCATAAGTATCTTTGTCAGTGACAATAATGAATTTATCAGTTTCCTTTTTTATAGATATAGCCTTTTCATAAACCACTTCTATATTAGAATATTTAAGTTGAGCTTCCAATTTTTTTCTAAAGCTTTCGCCTGTTTCATTTTTATCAACAGATGCGTAATGACTTACTTTAGACACATGACCAATTATTCCACCAATTTGCTCTTTTTCTAAAATTAAGATGTCCTTTCCTCTTGCTTTTGCATAAAGGGCAGCACTTACACCACTAGGACCAGCTCCTATAATAATTATATCTTTCATATTACCTCCTATATCCCATCAAATCACTAGGTTTAATAAAATTATAAATCTTTTAGAACTTAATTACAAATAGTATAAAGTATAAATTTATATATTTCTTTAAGGAAGGACAAGGGTTTCTTTTAGAAAAAGAAGCTGTAATACTTAATCAATCAAATAAATTCCTAAAATCATGTCCTACATTGACTCCCTTTACCATAATGGAAGATAAGATTATCAGATTTCAATATTTTTATTCTCAATTGTAAATAGTAAATTGAATCTAATAATTTAATTTGTTATAATCATAAAGATAGGAGTGATTATATGGAAATGCCCATAGTTTCAATAATTGGCAGACCAAATGTCGGCAAATCTACTTTATTTAATAAAATAGTAGGAAGAAAAATTTCAATAACTGAGGATACTCCTGGTGTTACTAGAGATAGGATTTATCAACCTGCATCATGGCTTAATTATAAGTTTTTACTTGTTGATACTGGTGGACTTGATTTAAAAGATGAAGATATTTTTATGTCTAATATAAAGGCACAAATCGATATGGCATTAGAAACATCTGATGTTGTAATATTTTTAGTAGATGGCGCTGAGGGATTAAATCCTACAGATAGAGAAATTTCAAATTTTTTAAGGAAAAATAAAACTAAAGTAGTTTTAGCAGTAAATAAATATGATTCAAAAATCACAAAGGAAAATATTTTTGACTTCTATGAATTAGGTTTAGGTGAACCCATTGCCATAAGTGCAGAACAAGGTACAGGTGTGGGTGATTTACTTGATGTAGTAATAAGTGATTTTAAACCAATTAATGATATGGAAGATGATGATAATATCAGGGTAACTTTAATTGGAAAGCCAAATGTCGGAAAATCTTCGCTTCTAAATTATTTGACTGGAGAAAATAGATCAATTGTTACGGATATCCCTGGAACTACTAGAGACTCCATTGACTCTTTAATTAAATATAAAGACAATGAATATATTTTTGTAGATACTGCTGGTCTTAGAAAAAAGAAAAAAATAATTCCGGGGGTTGAAAGATATTCTGTTATAAGAACCCTTACGGCAATTGAAAGATCTAATGTATGCGTACTTATGATCGATGCACTTGAAGGTGTAACAGAGCAGGATTCTAAAATTGTAGGTTATGCTCATGACAATAATAAAGCAATTATTATTGCAGTTAATAAATGGGATGCTCTTGAAAAAGAAACAAAAACCATGAAAAATTTTGAAAAAGATATTAGAAATAATCTTCCCTTTGTTACTTATGCTCCAATAATATTTATATCTGCAAAAACTGGGCAAAGAGTCAATGATTTCTTAGATTTAATAGAAGTCGTAAACAACAATTACAATCATAGAATCCAAACAGGCGTCTTAAACGATATTTTAAACAAAGCTGTTTTGATGAACCAACCTCCATCTGATAAAGGAAAGAGAGGAAAGCTATATTACGGTTCTCAAGTAAGTGTTAGACCACCTAAATTTTTACTTTCTGTAAATGATAAAGAGTTGTTTCATTTCTCATATCTTAGATATATTGAAAATCAAATTAGAGAAACTTATTCCTTTGTTGGAACTCCAATTATTTTGGAATTAAAAAATAGAATTAGCTCAAGAGCTGACAAAGGACCTAAAAGATGAATTATCTTTTAGTTTTAATTATATCTTATTTTATAGGAACAATTTCCGGTTCCTATATAATCGGAAAATTATTCTTAGATAAAGATATTAGAAATTACGGATCTGGAAATGCTGGCACAACTAATGCAATGAGAGTTCTTGGCAAAAAGGCTGGAGTCTTAACTTTTGCAATTGATTTTTTTAAGGGAGTAGCTGTAACTTATATTATAGGAAAGATTTTTGGAACAAATTTTGTTCCTCTGGGAATACTTGGAGCTGTTATAGGACATGATTTTCCCTTCTACATGAATTTTAGAGGTGGAAAAGGCGTTGCAACAACGCTTGGTGCACTTGCACTTTTTAATTTCCCACTCACTTTAATATGTTATATTGTATGGGTTCTAGGAACTATTCTTACAAAAATAGTTTCAGTTGGTTCAATTCTATTTTTTATTTCTATTATTATTGTCTACACTTTTATGTCCCAACTAAGTATTTCAAATATAATTTTAGTTATCATAATTGCTTTAATTGGAATAATAAGACATAAGGAAAATATTAAGAGAATTATAGCTGGAAATGAAAATAAAATAGGAGGTAGAAAATGAATATTACACTATGCGGTGGTGGAAGCTGGGGGACTGCTATTGCAAGGCTTTTGTCAAATAAAGGACATAATGTTAATTTTTATATTAGAAATAAATCTGTAACTGAAGATATAAGGAAAAATAAAGAAAATATTAAATATCTTCCAGGAGCTAAATTTAACAATGATATAAACTTAACTAGCAATTTGTATACTGTTCTTGACGATATTGATATTTTTGTACTTGCAGTGCCAACATCTAGTGCTAGAGAAATTTTAGAAAGCATTAAGGGAAAAATTTCAAAAAAGACAATTGTTGTGAATTTATCTAAGGGTATTGAACTTGAAACATTGGAGAGAATTTCAGAAATTTCAGCTGAAGTTTTAAAAGATAATTCTTTTGTGGCACTCTCTGGTCCATCGCATGCCGAAGAAGTTGGAAAGGACATTCCTACAACAGTTGTAGCTTCATCTACAGATTTAAAGGCAGCGAAAATTATTCAACATGAATTTTCTACTTCAATTTTTAGAATATACACAAATCCTGATTTAATTGGAGTTGAAATGGGAGGAGCTCTCAAAAATATTATTGCACTAGCAGCAGGAATGAATGATGGACTTGGCTATGGTGATAACTCTAAAGCAGCTCTTATGACTCGTGGAATTTATGAAATGAGCAAGCTTGGTATTGCAATGGGTGCAAATCCGCATACCTTTAATGGATTGTCGGGAATTGGAGATTTAATAGTTACATGTACAAGTATGCACTCAAGAAATAGGAGAGCTGGAATTTTAATTGGCAAGGGGAAATCTATGAATGAAGCTTGCAAAGAAGTTGGTCAAGTAGTGGAAGGTGTAAAAACTGTAAAGGCTGCTTATAAACTTTCTAAGTTAAAAAGCATTGAAATGCCAATAACAAATGCACTTTATCAAGTACTGTATGAAAATTATGATCCAAATAAAGCTGTGTTTGATTTAATGACTAGAAAAAATAAGGACGAAATAGAGCAAATCTTTTTCGAATAATAACATATTGCAGGAGTTTGTGATATAATTATTTGGTGAATAGGTGGTTATTTGAAGAATTTTTTAAAAAAAAATAAATTTTTTAAGAGAAGGCTAATTGCTTTTTTATTTTTTATTATTATAATGATATTTTTTACGAAATTAATAAGAGGCAATCGCATAAATAATTATAAAACAATTTTCCCGACATTGACCACTTTTGAAAAAGACATTGATACAAAAATTTATAATTTATTTGAGGAGAAAACATATTTTTCCATAGGTGATGGTATTGCTGTTTTTCACGCTAGTGAAGGACAAAAAGTTCCAGCTGGTTATGAAGTTGCAAACTTAAATTTAATGGAAGATGTTTCATCTTTAAAAGACGACTTAAATAAAGTTAAAGCTGCATTAAAAATTAAAAAAGGAATTGAACCAATAGAAAAAGAAAATAACCATAGCTTTACAAAAAATCTTCAAGAACAAATAAAAAATAAAAATTATTCAGGAGTTTACTTTGATATTAATTCCTCTGATGAAGTTTCTATAGAAAATATTAACGAAGCAGAGTTAAAAGAGTATCTTTCATTATCTGAAGATACCCTTATGCTTAAAGAGAAGGATTTAGAAGACAAAATTTCTAAATATAATTTTTCATATGTTACTGAATTTAGTGGCATTGTTTCTTATAAAATAGATGGAAATGAAGATTATTTCAAAACTGACAATCTAGATAAATTTACTTATAAATATCTAAATAAAAATTATAATTTTAAAAGCCTAGAAATGGAAACTAAGGTAAAAAATGGAGATCCTCTTTTTAAGATTATAAACAATATCAATTGGAAAGTCGCTTGTACAATAAATAATGTATCACAAATTACAAACTACAATATTGGTGATTCTGTAAAAATTCAAATTCCTGATATTGAAAATCTGTATGGTAATGTAGAAAAAATAAACAAAGATAAAGATCATGCAGTTATAATTGTAAGTCTAGATAGATATTTTGAAAATATGTATTCAAATAGAATTCACGATGGTAAAATTATTGTAAATAAGACCAAAGGGTTTGAAATTCCCAAATCTACTTTAATCAATAGAGATAATTTGACGGGAGTGTATGTTCAAGAGATAAAAGGTCTTGTCAAGTTTGTTCCCGTTGATATAGTTAATGAAAATAGCGATAATGTATTTATTAATAAGGGGAATAAACAGTCTGTGATTAGCATTGGCGATAAAAGTTATAAAACTGTAACTGTAAATGATGCCATTGTATTAAATCCAAAAACTGTGGATGAGTCGAGAATATTAAATTGAGGTGGTATTTTGAATTTAGAAGAAAATTTAAAAAAACTTTATGAAGACATTGAGCTTGCAAAAGATCATTCAAATTTTTGTAGAGATGTCAAGCTTATTGCTGTTTCAAAGACACATCCTGTTGAAATGATAAAGGAATTTAATAAACTTGGTGTTACAGATTTTGGCGAAAATAAAGTTCAAGAGCTTGTTTCAAAAATCGAAGATAAAGAAATTGAAAATAAATTAAAAAATAATAAAATAAATTTTCATTTAATTGGCAATTTACAGACTAATAAAGTAAAATATATTTATGACAAAGTAGAATTAATTCAGTCCCTTGACAGAATAAAATTAGCTAAAGAAATTGATAAAAGAGCAGCAAGGGATAATATTAAGGTCGATTGTCTTGTGCAAATAAATATTGGCAATGAGGCAACTAAATCTGGTATAAAGTATGAGGACACAGAAGATTTTATTTATGAACTTTTAGATTATAAAAATATAAATATAAAAGGGCTTATGGCAATTGCACCTAATAGTCCTGACGAAACTTTGCTAAGGAAATTATTTGAGAAAATGAATATTATGTTTGAAAATATTTCGTCAAAGAACTATGTAGGTGTTGAAATGAAATATTTATCAATGGGCATGAGCCATGATTTTAAATTGGCGATAGAGGAAGGAGCCAATATGATTAGGGTTGGTTCTAAATTATTTGGAAATAGAAATTATAATTAGGAGGATATTATGGCAGAAAAAACAATGGACAAATTAAAGAAAATTTTCGGTTTTGCAGATGAATATGAATACGAAGATTTTGACGATGAGTTTGAAAATGATGTTAAAGAAAATGAAGTGGTTGAACCTACTTATACAACAAAGAGTATTACTCACACTAAATCTAAACCTAGAGTATCATCAAATGGTATGGTAATTACAGTCCACGAGCCACTTTCTTATGATGAATCACCACTTATTGTTGATGATTTAAGAGATTTCAAAGCTGTTGTTCTAAATTTTGAACAACTTGATGTTGATGTTAAAAGACAAATTTTTGATTTCGTAAGTGGAGCTCTTTATGCAGTTGATGGCAAGATGCAAAAAGTGAACAAAGATATTTTTATATTAGCACCAAATAATGTTGAAATCGATGGATTAAAAGAACAACTTAAAAACAATGGAATGTTTCCTTGGTAAAATTAAATAGAATAGATTTAATTAATCATATAAGTAGACCTGAGGAAAGAACTGCTATAAGAAAAGTTATTGATAAGATAGAGTATGTAATGAATAATTATATAACTACATCTACTGACTTTTTAAATCCTCATGAGATTAATTTATCTATTTCCATTTTAAATAGGTTTAAAAATGAGATTTCCTATAAAGTTTTTGGAGGATATGAAGACAGTGAAGCTAATATCATATATATTTATCCAAGTTTTAAATATGAGAATGATGCAGATGATATTGTCTTATTCAAATTTGAATCTAATGAAAAAATTAAACATGGCAATGTGCTTGGATCAATTTTGGGTTTAAGCATAGACAGACGAAAAATAGGTGATATTTTAATTGGCGAAAAATTCACTTATTTTTTTGTTAAAAGAGAAATTGCAAACTTTATAGAAATGAATCTCACAAAAATTTCCAAATATAATGTTATTCTTAGTCGTCAAGAAAAAATCCTTGATCTTCCTAAAAAAGAATTTTATTATAAAAAAATCATTGTTTCATCCTTTAGGCTCGACAATTTAATTTCAAAGGTTTTTAATTTATCAAGATCAAGGGTAAAAAACATGATAAACAATGAATTTGTAAAAGTTAATTTTTCCGTTGAGACTAGATCTCATTTTGAGCTAGATTTGGGAGATCTAGTTTCCTTAAGAAAGTACGGGAGATTTAGAATTTATGATGTAGAAGGAAACACTAAGAAAGGAAATTTTGTCGTTATAGTAAGATTAAACAAATAAGGAGATACTATGTTTGTTGCTATTTTTAGCATTATTTTAATAATTATAGATCAATTCACAAAATATTTGGTAGTTACTTATATTGCAAATGAAAATCCAATTGTTTTAATAGATGATTTTTTGAAATTATACTATATAGAAAATAGAGGAGCAGCCTTTGGAATTTTACAGGGATTTAGGTTTTTATTTGCAATAATTACTATTGTAGTTTTATTAGTTTTAATAATATTTTTAGTTAAAAATTACAATAAGATACCTTTTATTTATTTATTAAGTTTCAGTCTTCTTATTGGTGGAACTATTGGAAATTTTATTGATAGAATTAGGCTTCATTATGTAGTTGATTTTATTAGCATGAAGTTTTTTGGACATGATTTTGCAATTTTTAATTTTGCCGACATGTTTATTGTTATTGGAACGATTTTAATTTCTATTGGAATAATTCTCCATGACAATAAAGGTTGATCTATGTATAAAAATACTTTTGTAATAAATTCAGAGTTTGTTGACTCTAGGCTTGATAAATATTTAAATAAAAAACTTGAAATAAATAGATCACAGATAAAAAAGCACATTGAATCAGGTAATATCCTATTAAATGGAAAAATTGTAAAAGCTGGATATAGTTTAAAAAAAGGCGATATAATTACAGTATCTTATGAAAATGAAAGGCAACTCCTTCCAGAAAAAATTAATTTTAAAATTTTATATGAGGATGATTATCTCGCTATAATATCAAAGCCACAAGGATTAGTCGTGCATCCTGGAGCTGGAAATACTAGTGGGACTCTCGTAAATGGTCTATTATATAGATTTAAAGATTTATCCAATCCAATAGATAAAGAAAGACCGGGAATTGTACATAGGCTTGATAAAGATACATCTGGTCTTATGATTATTGCAAAAAAAGATGAAGCCTATTACAAGCTCATAGAGATGTTTAAAAATCACAAAATTGAAAAACATTATTTAGCAATAGTCCACGGAATTATCGATGAAGATTTTAAAGTTGATGCTCCCATTGGACGAGATCCTAATAATAGAATAAAAATGAAAGTAATAGAAGAAAACTCCAAACCTTCTTCTACAAGCTTTCATGTTTTAAAAAATTTTGATAAATTTACTTTACTTGATGTTCTGCTCCACACTGGAAGAACCCATCAAATTAGAGTGCATTTATCATATGTAAATCATCCAGTTGTTGGTGATGAAACCTATGGTGTAAAAAATAAATATAAAATAAATAAGCAGCTTTTGCATGCTTATAAACTTAAATTTATTCACCCAATAACAGGTAAGGTTGTTGAAATTATAGATGAATTTCCAGAAAGATTCACTGATTTCATGAGCATTTTTAGCGAGGAGAAATAATTTGAATAAGTACGATGTGATAATTGTTGGAGCAGGTGCCAGTGGTGTATTTGCTTCCTATGAATTTAAAAAATTAAATTCAAGTTTAAAAGTTTTAGTAATTGATAAGGGAAATACAATTTATAAAAGACAATGTCCAATAAAAACTGGTAAAGTTGAAAATTGCATTGGCTGTAAACCTTGTAATATTATGAATGGATATGGCGGCGCAGGAACCTTATCTGATGGAAAATATAATATAACTACAAATTTTGGCGGGCAAATGCATGATTATATCGGAAAAGACGAGTCAATTGAATTAATGGAGTATGTAGATGCTGTTCTTTGTAAATTTGACGGTGGAAATTCAAAACTTTATGAAACAACTGCTTCAAATTTAAAAACTCTTGCGCTAAAACACGATCTTCATTTACTTGATGCCAAGGTCAGACATTTTGGAACTGATAGAAATGTAAAAATTTTAGAAAAAATTTTTGAATGGACAAAGGATACTATTGACATGATTTTTAACACAACTATTGTTGATGTTGAAAAAAATGATGAATTTAAACTTACAACTGATAAGGGTGAAATATTTTATTGCAATAAATTAGTTTTGGCTTCAGGAAGAAGCGGTTCAAAATGGATTTCACAAATTTGCAAAAAGTTTAATATTAATTTATTTTCAAATCAAGTGGATATTGGAGTTAGAGTTGAACTTCCTGCCGAAGTATTTAAACATATAACGGACGCTGTCTATGAATCAAAAATAGTTTATCAAACTAAAGGTTACAATGATCTTGTGAGGACTTTTTGCATGAATCCCTATGGACAAGTAGTTGCAGAAAACACCAATGGAATTATAACTGTAAATGGACATTCCTATGCGGATCCAAAACTGCAATCTGATAATACAAATTTTGCACTTTTAGTTAGCAATACATTCACAGAACCCTTTAAAGATTCCAATGAATATGGGGAATCCATAGCAAAACTTAGCAATATGCTAGGCGGTGGAGTTCTTTTACAAAGATTTGGAGATCTTGTTAAGGGAAGAAGATCTGATGCGAGAAGAATGCTTAAATGCTTTACTGAACCAACTTTAAAAGCAACACCAGGAGATTTGTCCCTTGTAATTCCAAAAAGACAATTGGACTCTATTATTGAAATGATATATGCTCTTGATAAGATTGCACCAGGAACTGCCAATGACGACACTCTTTTATATGGAGTTGAAGTCAAGTTTTATAACTCAAGAGTTGAAACTAACTCAAACTTTGAAACTTCAGTAGAAGGTCTCTTTGTAGTAGGAGATGGTGGAGGTGCAACTCATTCGCTTTCACAAGCATCTGCCTGTGGCGTATACGTTGCTAGATATTTAAATAGTATTTTAGGCTAAGAGTATGTGTTTGCATACTCTTTTCTTGATAATTAGACTGTTTTTCAGTTATAATATAAAGACATGAAATGAGGATGTAAATGGAAAATAAAGAATTAATTAATGATATAAATAACAATATTAATGAATATATTAGAAATATAAAAGAAAATATTGACACAAAAAAAGCACTTGTTATAACTCATGGCTGTCAAATGAATGAACATGACTCTGAAAAAATAACTTGGCTTCTTGAAAAAATGGGTTATATTTTTGTAAATGAGGTTGAAGATGCAGACCTTGTAATTTTAAACACTTGCTCTGTTAGACATTCTGCAGAAGATAAAGTATATGGTCAACTTGGCAATTTAAAAAATTTAAAGTCAAAGAAAAAAGATATTAAAGTTGCAGTGTGCGGATGTATGATGCAAAGAGAAGAATCTAGAAATTATGTAATGGAAAAGTTCCCAAATGTTGATATTATTTTTGGAACAAATAATATTTGGAAACTTCCTGAACTTTTAAGTTTATCCTATGGAGGCAAAAAACTTTCAATTGATATTGAGGAAAATCCACTTAACATTGATAACTCTCTTGGTGCAAATAGACTTTATAATTTCAAATCCTATGTGAACATTATGTATGGTTGTAACAATTTTTGTTCCTATTGCATAGTTCCTTATACAAGGGGAAGAGAAACTAGTAGAAAACCCCTTGAAATAATTAGAGAAATTGAAGAATTAGCAAAAAGCGGAACTAAGGAAGTGACTCTTCTTGGGCAAAATGTAAATTCTTACGGCAAAAATTTTGACGATAGATTTTCCTTTGCAAATCTAATTGAAGAAATTAATGACATAAAGGGAATTGAGAGAATAAGATTTATGACATCTCATCCAAAGGATATTTCTGATGAGTTAATTTATTCTTTCAAAAATTTAAATAAGCTTTGTAACTTTTTGCATCTTCCAGTTCAAGCTGGTTCTTCAAGAGTTTTAAAAATGATGAATAGAAAATACACAAAGGAAGATTATCTAAGAAAAATTGACAAAATAAAAAATGTTAATCCAAATATTGCCCTTTCAACAGATATAATGGTAGGCTTTCCTGGAGAAAGTGAAGAGGACTTTCTAGACACTTTGGATTTAGTTAAAAAAGTTGAGTATGATACATCCTTTACTTTTATATATTCTATAAGAGAAAATACTCCTGCAGCTAAAATGGAGCAAGTTCCTGATAAAGTTAAGCATGAGAGATTTGAGAGACTTTTGGAAGTCTTATACCCAATACAAGAGAAGAAAAATAAGGCATTTATTGGAAGAGATGTAGATGTTTTGGTTGAAGATTTTTCAAAGAAGGACGACACATATGTAAGCGGAAGAACTGACGAATTTAAGCTTATTAATTTTAAGGGAAATAAAGAGGATATTGGTAAAATTTTAAAAGTTAGAGTAAAGGATGCAAACAGTTTTTCTTTAGTGGGTGAAAAAATTGAATCGTGAAAAATTAACGCCTATGATGCAGCAATATCTTGCTGTCAAAGATAAAAATCCTGATGCAATTTTATTTTTTAGGCTCGGTGATTTTTATGAAATGTTTTTTGATGATGCACTCCTTGCTTCTAGAGAGTTGGAAATAACTCTCACAAAAAGAGATGCGGGTCTAGAAGATAAGGCGCCTATGTGCGGAGTTCCCTATCATGTGGCATCAGGTTATATTTCAAAATTAATAAATAAGGGCTACAAGGTTGCAATTTGTGATCAAGTAGAGGATCCCAAACTTGCAAAGGGTATAGTAAAAAGAGAAGTTACTCAAATTATTACTCCAGGGACATTTACTGATACAGAATATTTAAATAGCGATTTAAATAATTATTTGCTTTCAATTTTTATTCACGGATATTCTTTGAACTTAACATATTCAGATTATTCTACTGGAGAAATTTATTTTACTGAAAAAACTTTTTTGTCAAAATCAGAGCTTTATAATTTCTTACAAGATGAAATTGACAGAATTAGTCCCAATGAAATACTTTTAAATGAAGAGATTACTTCTAAGTTTAAAGATAAAATTAAAAGAGATAATATTTTTATTAATCCTTATATTTCAGAAAATTTAAGGGATATAGATTTGTTTAAAGAGCTTGGAGAATATTTTAGTGTAAATTTTAAAAATAGTTTAAAAAATTTTATTTATGAAAATAATATTTCTGATTATACATCATTAAAGAAAATCTTACAGTATTTAGTAGTTACTCAAAAAATAAATTTAAAGCACATAAATAATATAAAATATTACAATAATTTTGATTATTTAATTTTAGATGAAAGTTCAAAAAGAACTCTTGAAGTAGTAAGGGGTCTTAATACCTTTACAAAAAAAGGTTCTCTATTAGATGTTTTGGATAAATGTAGCACATCCATGGGTTCACGTAAATTAAAAAAATGGGTTGAGAGTCCTCTTGTAGATATAGATAAAATATTTGAGAGGCAAAACTTAATAGAAGCTTTTACTAAGGATTTACTTCTTCAAGATAAATTAGAAAAACTATTAAAGGAAGTATATGATATTGAAAGACTTGTTGTAAAAATTTCCAATGGAAGCATAAATCCTCGTGAAATTGCCTCTCTTAAAAATACAATTATAAATTCGGAAAAGATAAAAGAAATTTTAGAAAACTATGACAATGAATATTTAAAATATTTGGGCAAAAAATTTATAGACTTAACTTATATTTATGAAAAAATCCAAGATATTTTAATCGAAAACCCTCCTGTTGTCATTGAGGATAATAGAATAATTAGAGAAGGTTATTCTGAGGATTTAGACGAACTTTTTAAGTTTGCAATTGAAGGTAAAAATTGGTTACTTGATTTTGAAAATAAAGAAAGAGAAAGAACTGGAATAAAAAAATTAAAGATTAAGCACAATAAAATTCTCGGATATTTTATTGAAATCACAAAATCTTTTTTAGATCAAGTTCCTGATGACTATATAAGAAAACAAACTTTAGTTGGATCAGAGAGATTTTTCTCCTTAGAATTAAAAAACATGGAGGGCAAGCTTCTTGGTTCAAAGGAAAGAGCCCTAAGTCTTCAGTCTGAAGTTTACAATGAATTAAAGGATTATATTGCGGGCGAAATTTATAAAATACAAATTTTGGCAGACAATCTTTCAAATTTAGACGCGCTTTTATCCCTTGCAAAAGTTTCTAATTTAAATAATTATGTAAGACCAAAGTTTAATGAAGATGGATTTATAGAAATAATAAATGGAAGACATCCTATTGTAGAATCCTATATGAATGATGACTTTTTTGTTCCAAATAACACTTATATCGACACCAAAAAGCACATGATTCACATAATTACTGGACCAAATATGGCTGGAAAATCAACTTACATGAGACAAGTTGCTCTTATAACAATCATGGCTCATATAGGGTGTTTTGTGCCTTGCGATAGTGCAAATATATCTTTAGTAGATAGAATTTTTACAAGAATTGGTGCTAGTGACAATCTTTCTAAGGGACAATCTACATTTATGGTTGAGATGCAAGAAGTTGCAGACATAATCGACAATGCAACTCCTAAATCATTATTGATCTTAGATGAAGTTGGAAGGGGAACAAGTACTTTTGACGGACTTGCCATTGCAAATGCGATAATCGAATACATTGCAGAAAATATAAAAGCTAAAACTCTTTTTGCAACCCATTATCACGAGCTAGTTCATCTTGAAGATAAATATGATTCTGTGGAAAATTTAACTATTGCAGTTGATAGACAAGATGATGAAATAATATTTCTAAGAAAAATAATCAAGGGATTTACAAACAACTCCTATGGAATTGATGTTGCAAAGCTTGCGGGCATTGATGAAACAATAATAAGTAGAGCCAAAGAGGTTTTGAATGTAATTGAAAAGGAAAATGAAGATATTAATGTTGACTTAAACAAAGAATATATAAAAAAAGAAGACAATAATCCAGAAATATTAAATTTTATTAACAAATTGAAGGAAATTAATATTCTTGAAATAAGTCCAATGGAAGCTTTTAATTTATTAAATGAAATTATAAATAAATCCAAGGAGTTATAATGATTAGACTTTTAGATGAAGCAACTATTTCTAAAATAGCTGCAGGAGAAATAATTGAAAATCCCGCTTCAATTGTAAAGGAATTAGTAGAAAACTCTATTGATGCAGGCGCAGACAATATTCTCATAGAAATTAGGGGAGAAAGTACAGATTTTATTAAGGTTTCAGATAACGGATCTGGCTTTTCTGAAGAAGATCTTAATATTGCATTTTTACGTCATTCAACTTCAAAACTTGAAAAAATTGAAGATCTTGAAAAAATTAGAACTCTTGGTTTTCGTGGTGAAGCTCTTGCAAGCATTTCAAATATTTCAAAGATAAAACTTATGACAAAAAGGGAAGAGGACCTTGCTGGAAATTCCCTTGTAATAGAAAATGGAAAAATTATAAAGAAAAATAAAATTGGTATGCCAAAGGGAACTACTTTTGTAATTACCGATGTTTTTTATAACACTCCTGTTAGAAAAAAATTTTTGAGAAAAGATTTAACGGAGATAAATAATATAATTGATACTGTGCAAAAAATTGCCCTTAGCAACAATAATATTAAATTTACATTAATTAAAGATGGAAAAACAATTTTAAATACTGGAAGCGACAAGGATCCAATTAACAGAATCTTTAGTATATTAGGTTCAGAAATTGCATCTTCATTAAATGAAGGATCCTTTGAGTCAGAAAATTATAAAATTAAAGGTTTTTTCTCTGACAATAAAACTTTTAGATCAAATAGAGACAGCCAATATATATTTGTAAATGGAAGATTTATTAAAAATATTAATATTTCTAGAGCTGTAGAAAAAAAATATCACTCTTTAATACCATTAAATAGATATCCTGTCTTTGTTCTTTATATTGACATTGATCCAAAGTTAATTGATGTTAATATTCATCCAAAGAAAAATGAAATAAAAATTTCTAATGAAAATATTTTAAATGCTATTTTAACCGAAATCGTTGAAGAAGTAATTTATCCAAATCGAAGTATAAGAGAAATCGAAATCAAAGATAAAGAGGAAAATATAAATGTTTTTGATATTTTCCTAGATGATGATAAACCAAGAGATGATTCTCAAAGCAATGAATCTCATACAAATTTAAAAAGTATATGGGATTTAAAAAATGAATCGCAATATAAAAATTATGAAGACAATTTATATAATGCCTTTAATGAAGATGCAGTCTTATATAAAGAAGATGAAGTCGAGAATAATGAAGTTGAGAAGCTTGAAGAAAAAACTTTAAATCAAGAAATTCATGAAGAAAAAAACTTTTTATTTGATAATAAAAAAAGTCAAATTGACGAGAAACTTTTAAATACTAATATTGCAGGAATTCTCTTCAAAACTTATATACTTTTAGAAAACCAAAGAGATGGCATAATTTTTGTTGTGGATCAACATGCAGCACATGAAAGAGTTAATTACGAAAAATTTTTGCATATGTATTTAAATAGTGAAATTACTTCACAAATATTATTAAAGCCTGAAATAATACAACTAAATCAAATTGAGTATGACAAAATTTTAAATTATTTAGACTTGTTTACTAAACTAGGATTTAAAATTGAAAACTTTGGAGATAATTCTGTTGTTTTAAGGGAAGTCCCAATGATTTTTGGCCTTCCAACTTATGTAAATTTTATAAGAGATATTATTGATTCTCTTGATAAAGAAATTTCATCAAATTATGAGGCAGATTTATATGAAATTATGAAAAAGGCTTGCAAAGCTTCTGTTAAGTCTGGAGATGATCTTTCTGAAATGGAAATAGAATCCTTAATTAGAGATTTAAAGAATTGTGAAAATCCTTACACATGTCCTCATGGCAGACCAACAATTGTGGAGGTATCAAAGCACACTATTTCAAAATTATTTTTGAGGGAGTAAATGGAAAATTTAATTATAATTACTGGACCAACAGGAATAGGAAAGACTGACCTTTCTCTTAAACTTGCTAAAAAATATTGTGGAGAGATAGTTTCTTGTGATTCCATGCAAATTTATAAAAAATTAAATATAGGAACGGCAAAAATTGACTTAAATGAAACTTCTATTCCTCATCACATGATCGATATTATTGAACCTTCAGATAATTTTTCCGTTGCCGATTTTAAAAATGAGGCAAAAAAAATTATTACTAATATAAATAACAAAGGAAGAGTTCCCTTTTTAGTTGGAGGAACGGGACTTTATATCAATTCAATAGTCTACAATTTAAATTTTACCGAGACTGAACCTGATTATGAGTATAGAAAGGAGCTTAACAATATTTTAGAAGGAGAGGGAAGCGAATTTTTATACGAGAAACTTTTAAAAAAAGACAGTGAAATGGCTAAAAAAATACACAAAAACAATGGTCAGAGAATTATTAGAGCCTTAGAAATTTTAAAAAGTGGAAATA
Organism: Peptoniphilus grossensis; assembly: GCF_001940285.1. NCBI lineage: Bacteria > Bacillati > Bacillota > Tissierellia > Tissierellales > Peptoniphilaceae > Peptoniphilus > Peptoniphilus grossensis. The sequence continues at coordinate 183,649 of NZ_MJIH01000001.1, read as the reverse complement.
AAAAAGGAAATAATTTTCGAGAAGAAAATAAGGACTACAATTTAATTTATATTGGTTTAAACATGGATCGAGATGAATTATACAAAAAAATCAATAATCGTGTAGATAAAATGATTGATTTAGGACTTGTAAATGAAGTAAAAAACCTTTTAGATGCTGGTTTAGACAAGGATTCTCAATCACTTAAAGCAATTGGTTATAAAGAAGTCATTTCATATTTAGATGGAGAAATTCAATTTGACGAAATGGTTGATTTAATTAAAAAAAATTCAAGGCATTATGCAAAGAGACAGCTTACATGGTTTAGGAGAGATGAAAGAATAAAATGGTTTGACAGAGAGTCAGACAATATTTTATTTGACATAGAAAATTATATAGACAGCAAATTAATTTAGGAGAAAAGATGACAGTATACGATAAATTATTTGAAGAAGAGTATAACATTGACTTGAAAATAATTGAATTTGTAAATAACAATGAAGCCAAATTAAAAGATAAATTTCAAAAATTTAGCGACATTGCACAGTATAATCAAGTTAAAATTTTAAAAGCTATGCAAAAAGAAGGTTTAAAATCAACTGACTTTAACTGGACAACTGGTTATGGCTATGGAGACATTGGAAGGGATAAAGTAGAGAGCATATACGCAAGAATTTTCAAGACAGAAGATAGCCTTGTAAGACCTAATATAGTTTCTGGAACTCACGCAATTACTCTTGCAATAAAATCAGCTTTAAAGCCAGGAGATCATTTTTTGTCAGTTACATCTACTCCCTATGATACATTGCAAAAAGTGATAGGCATAAGAGGAGATAGTCCCGATTCATTAATAAAAATTGGATATGAATATTCTGAAGTTCCATTAGTGAATAATAAGATTGACATTAAAGGCATAAAAAACTATATAAAAGATAATACAACTCTTGTAATAATGCAAAGATCAACGGGATATTCAAATAGAAGAGCTTTTACAATACTAGAACTTAAAGAAGCCATTGATGAAGTTAAGAGAATAAACAAAGATATAAAAATTTTTGTAGACAATTGCTATGGAGAGTTTACAGAATTAATTGAACCAAGTGAACTAGGAATAGATATTATGGCGGGATCTCTTATAAAAAATCCTGGTGGAGGAATTTCTTATACTGGCGGTTATTTAGCAGGCAAATCAGAACTTATAAATAGAGCAGCAAATATTTTGACCGCCCCAGGAATAGGAAAGGATTGTGGGCTTACCTTTGGAATGACTAGACAAATACTTCAAGGACTTTTTATGTCGCCAAAAATTGTCGAAGATGCAATAAGGGGAGCTACACTTTTTTCAAAATGTTTTGAAGAATTGGGCTTTAAAACAATTCCATCAAGTGATGAGCCAAGAAGTGATATTGTAACAGCAATTGAATTACAGAAGCCAGAAATTTTAGAAACATTCTGTAAATATATTCAATTTTCTTCACCAGTTGACTCAGAATTTACTCCAATTCCTTGGGATATGCCAGGATATAATGATAAGGTAATAATGGCAGCAGGTGACTTTATAGAAGGATCATCTATTGAACTTTCAGCAGATGGTCCTATGAGAGAACCATACTATGTATATTTCCAAGGAGGGCTATCTTATTATCACATAAAATTTGCATTAATACATTTGTTAAATGCACTTGATAAAGAAAGTCTAATTAAATTATGAGAATTAAATTGGCTCTATGTCAAATATTGGGGAGACTCGTTAATTCGAGTCTCTCTTTCCATTAAAAAATCAATACTTAGGCGCTATTAGAATATCAAAACTAAAATAACTAAAAAATTACTAAAAATAGGTATAGCAAACAAAACCCCTAGGGGTTTTGCAAAATTTTCCTGTTTTCCCAACAACTACTTACATGAAAACATGATTCTCTTTCTAAACAAATTGAAATTTTTCATACCAAAACAATTTCTTTTTAAAGTCTTTATCTTAGTATGAGTTCCTTCAAGTGGACCATTAGACCAAGTATAATCAAAAGAATTACATATCTCATCAAACCAGTTATTAAAAGCAGTGATACAAGATTTAAATTCTTTTAAATCAGATTCTTCAGCTCTTCTTATCCATTCCCTTAAAGATTTAGATGCTCTAACTTTATTGGGTTGACTTAGAACATATTGGTAAAACAGTTCCTTTAACCTATATGCTAACTTCAAATCGTTGTTTAAATCAAGCATTAAAGAAACTTCTTTAGCTTGTTCAGTTGTTAAATTAGAAGCAGGTTTTGTAAGTAGACTCCTACTTCTCTTAAAATACTTTCTAAGCTTAGAAGAAATATCTTTTTGAATCCTCTTTCTAACATTCTCTAAAGCCCATGAAACTTGTCTTATGAAGTGATACCTATCAACAATATGGATAGAAGTTTTAAAGAACCTATTCTTAACAGACTTAAAGGTATTGGACATATCACTTACAAAAAACTTAACTTCTTGTCTCTCCTTGTTAGGAACTTTTTTAAAGTATTTAAACAAAAAGTTCTTATCCCTAGTAGGCAAAATATCAATGACAGAGTGCTTATCACCATTAAGAAGAGAAGTTTGATACTTAATATTTCCACTATCACCTTTAAACTCATCTATACACAATACACTTGAAAGTTTTGCTCTTGAAACATATAAACAATGTAAAATTCTCAAAACAGTATTAGAAGAAACATTATACCTACTAGCAATAGAAGAGCTAGAATGAAGTTCATTAAATTCAGCAACAATAGCAAAAACAAGCCTATAAGTCATAGTGTGACCCTTAGCAATAAAATCAAGTTCTCTTTCAAAACGACAACCACAAGACTTACAATCATACCTAGTCTTCTTTAAATGAATAAGACATTTCTTACCATGAATATGAGTATCCTTAATCTTTTGAATCCTATGATCATGAACCCAAATCTTTGTAGAACCACAGTGAGGACAAGTATCCATCTTTGTAACAGAAGCATAAATGTGAACAAATTCCTTATCCTCACAAAAACTATCAAAAATTACATCTTTAAAACCCAACAAATTCATGTTATTATTATTTTGCACTTATATGCACCTCCTAACAAAGTTTGTTGTTATTTTAAGTTTAGGACTAAATGCGTATAAGTGCAATTTTTTTTACATAAAAATATCTGTTAGAGATTTACTCCCCAACAGATATTATAGAGCCATTAAATTATGAGAGTGAAAACATCTTTTAAAGATTATAATTTTCCATATTCACAATTTAGTTCCCATTCTAGGTATTAAAATTCCTCCTGATAAAATAATATCAGGAGGAATTTTAGTTTTCTAACCTTTTTTTAATTTTAGGACTTTTGCAACATCTATTGTCCCTTACTTTGAAAGTAAGAGCAAAGTTTTATTAATTTTATTCTTTTTCTATGTTTACATTTATAGTTTTATAGTTTGTATAAGTTACAAGACCTGGTTTTTTTGCAGGATGTCTCTTTACATTGATCTTAAAAGTGTAATCAACAGAAATATTTTTTGATTTTGAAAGTGAACTATACTTTGCAGCTAATTTAGCGGCAGTAATTAAGGAATTATTAGTAAAATTTCTGTTGTCATTTTTTAATATTACATGAGAACCTGGGGCATCCTTTACGTGAAACCATAGATCATTTTTTTTTGCTTTTTTATGAGTTAAATAATCATTTTGCTTATTATTTTTTCCTATAAAAATTTCAAAACCATCTTCTGTTTTTATATAAATATAATTTTCTTTATTATCTTTTTTCTTTTTATTATTTTTCTTCTTTTTTATATATCCTTCTTTTTCTAATTCTTCATAAAGTTCCTCTATTTCATCTGGCGTTTCTGCAAAATCAATATTTAGTAAAATTGATTCTAAATAACTAATTTCAGATTTTCCAATTTCAATTTGTTCCGCAAGAAACTTAGCTGCATTTTTTAATTTAGAGTATTTTTTATAATATTTTGATGCATTTGATGGTCCATCTAGCTTTGGATCCAATGGAATTTCAATTTCTTTCATTTCGTTATAAAAATTTTCAACTTTTAGCGATATTGCACCTTTTTCTATTTTATAAAAATTTGAAGATATTAAATCGGCATAAACTTTGAATTTATCTCTATCTAATGCGATATTTAATTCATTTGATTGATTAGAAATCTTTTTTTTCAATTTCTCTATATTTTTCTTTATAGACTTTTTTAGTTCCTTATTCTTTAAATCTAGAGTATCTCTTAAAAATTTAGAATTATAAAATTCTTCAAGGAGAGAAGAGATGCTTTCTACTTTAGATTTTTCATTTTCACTAAGTTCCTTTAAATCTATGGAATAAAAATCCTTAAATATTCCATCCCTATAAATCTTTATTGGCGAAAATTTATATTCTTTTACTTCTTTAAAGATTTCTAAAAATACTTCTTCTAAATTTTTAATTTCACTTTCAGATAATGAAGATACAATTCTTCTAAAATCAACACTAGATCTATATTCAATTTCACTACACATTTGTGGACTAATACCAGTGAAAGTTTTCAAGAAAAAAGTTTTTAAATTTAAATTTTTATTTGAATTATTTATTAATTCACTTATAGAATTTACTTCGCAAGGATTAAATCCCTTTGAAATATCCTCTGGATTATAAGTAAGCCCTGGTAGGACTTCGCGAACACTAGATAAATTAAAATTAATTCTCTTTAAAGAATCAATAATTTTTTTAAGCTCATCATCAATTAATATAACATTTGAATGCTTTCCCATAAGTTCAATTATAAGTGCTTTTTTAGAAAATTCACCAAACTCGTCACGAGACTTAACAAGTATCTTTATGATTCTATCCATTTTATATTGTGAAACTTCAAGAATTTGATTGTTTTCTAAATGTTTTCTAAGAAGCATACAAAAGGCTGGCGGATTTTGTGGACTATCAAAAATTTCTTCACTAAAATATACTCTAGGACTTCCAGAAATAGATATAAAAAGCCTTTCTTTTTTACCCTTAGCCCTAATATTAATTAAAAGATCATTGTTATTTTGGTAAATTTTATCTATCCTGCCATCTATAATTCGATTATTTATTTCATAAACTAAATTTTTAACTACTGTACCGTCTAAAGACATTTTATCACCTAAAATTTATTATAACATATTTTATAAAGTTATACGGAAGGAGGATGTCTAGAATATTTGTTTAGAACGAATGTATGTTAAAATTATTGATAAAATTTATTAAGAAATATTTTAAATAAAATTTTAATAATTAGAAGAAAAGTATACATAATCAATTTGTATATTATTAGAGTTTATAGTTACAAAAAAGAATAAGAATTTAACTCATTAAAAAATATTAAAAAATTAAGCAAACAAAGAAACTAAAACATTGTACTATGAATTTTACTTAAAAATATGGACTTTAACATAATTAGATAAGATAACTTAACAACAGTATTTATTTTGATGCTAATTTATAATTAATAAAACTTAATTAAGAAATTTGTAAAAAATGTAAATTTTAATAGTTTTAACTGAAAAAGATGTAAAATCATAAAAAATAGTCACAAAATTATTATTTTGCGACTATTTTTGCGTTCTTTAGATTGACTTTTCTATGATTATTTTGAACATACCTATTTTCCCCAACCTTGTAATTAAATTCAAAGCTTATATTTAATCAAGTTATATTATTGAATTCTTTAAATAAGATTTAATTTTTATTAAAGCATTTAGAGCGATATTAACCAACATTTCAGTGCCAAATTTTAAAGCTCTTTCATCAATTCTAAAACCAGGACTATGATTTAATGAGCTATATCCGTCTTTTATTGTTCCTGCGCCTAAAATAAAAAAAGCACCTGGTTTAACATTTAAATAACTGGAAAAATCTTCACTTGCCATTAGTGGCTTTGTAAATAATATTTTTTCCTCGCCAAAAAGTTCTATAGCTGTATTTATAACAATATCTGATGCTAAATCATCATTTATAACAGGATCATATCCTCTAATATAGTTTAACTCATATTTTGCACCATATATTTTACACACACCATCGAGGATATCTCTTATTTTATTTTCTATAAGATCTCTATTTTTATTATCAAAAGTTCTAATGGATCCAGATAAGGTTGCATATTCAGGAATAATATTAGGAGCATTTCCTGATGTAAATTTACATATAGCAATTGATGATACGTCATGAGGACTGAGTATATAATTATTGATTTCATTAATTGAGCTAATAACTTTCTGACCTATAATAATGGGATTTATAGATTGTTCTGGAGCGGAAGAATGTCCTCCCTTACCTTTTATAGTTATTTCAACAATATCTCCAGATGCCATAAATGCTCCTTTATTAATAGCAATTGTTCCTGGTTCTAAATCTCCAATTACCATTATATGTTGTCCAAATATCATATCGACATTTTCTAATACACCTTTTTCAATTAATGGTATTGCTCCACCTGGTTGCTCTTCTTCTGCTGGTTGAAAAATAAATTTAATGTTCCCATTTATTGAATCTTTCATTTCGTTAAGGATAGTAGCAGCACCCATTAACATTGCAGCGTGTGCATCATGTCCACAAGCGTGCATAATTCCTTTATTTTTTGAAGAAAATGTCAGTCCTGTATCTTCTTCTATTGGAAGTGCATCTATATCTGCTCTAAGTGCTATTGTAGGTCCATCATTTTTCCCTTTTAAATAACCAATAACACTATTTTTAGTTAATTCTTTAAAATTAATATTAGTACAAGAATTAAGTTCTTCTTTAATATATTTTGCAGTATTTGCTTCTTGATTAGATAATTCAGGATTCTCATGAATATATCTTCTCCACTTTATAATTAAATTTTCTAATTTATCATTTATAAATTTCATAAATACTCCTTATTATTAGAATATGCCTTTGCAACTTCTTGTGATGAATATAGAACTCAATTTTAATATTGCACTAACTTATTTTAATTTAAGTGTTGCAATATTATTTACAATTTATTAGTTTTAAAAAATAGAATATGATGATTTTTTATCTTGTACTGTATCAATTGGTGTTTTCAATTCTTTTGAAGATTCATCTCTATTTGTAGCATTTGTGTTGCTTTCATTTACTTTAGATTCTTTATTATCTTCTTCGTAATTATATCTTTTTCCTTTAGTTTTAAATTTACCAGAAATATAAACAGAATCATCTTTCCAATCTACACTAAGCCCTAGTGTTTCTGATATAAATCTAATTGGAACGTAAGTCCTTCCATCGTATAATATTGCTGGAGAATCTAAATCAACTGTATTATCTATCCCTTCTTTATTAACTTTTGCCTTTGTTGAATTGATGTCAATTTCAACTAATACATCTACGGCACCAATTAAAATGCCACTAGTTTTTGTTTCTTTTTTTTGATAATAATTAATTTGTGCACCCATGTTTTCAGAAATATATCTAATTGGCACCATAACTCTATTGGTATTTTTATCGAGATATGCCTTCCCCATGTCTTCTGGAATTGTTTGAATATTATTATTAATGTAAATGTTAATATTTTTATCTAAAGCTTCCTTTGGTAATTTTCCAACTGCGAAAACAGATGTACTTAGTGCCATAATCATAATTCCTGCAAATGCAAATTTTTTTAATTTTTTCATATTTTCTCCTTATTATTATAAATTTATTTTTCCTTAACTTTTGAAAGTGGATTAGAATCAACCATTTTTTTTAGTGCTTTTTTATTTACATGTGTGTAAATTTCTGTAGTGCTTACAGATTCGTGTCCTAATATCTCTTGTAGAGACTTTATATCGGCATTTCCATATTCATATAATAATGTAGCTGCAGTATGTCTAAGCTTGTGAACTGAGTATTTATTTGTGTCTAAACCAGAATTTTTCATATGCTTTTCGATCATGTGTTGAATTGATCTATTGCTCATTCTTTGTTGTCTCATTGATAAAAATAGTGCATCATCTTTTATTTGTGGTCGAATCTTTAAATATTCATTAATGGCATAAACACAAGCCTCATTGAGATAAATTGTCCTCTCTTTGTTTCCCTTTCCTATTACTTTTAATGTGTTATCATCTTTCAAGTGAGAAATATTAATCCCAGCAAGCTCAGAAAGTCTCATGCCACAATTTAAAAACAATGTGACTATTGCGTAGTCTCTTTTTTTATAAATTGGCTTTATATTAGATTTTTCAATAGTTTTTAAAAGATTTAAACTTTGATCTAAGGATAAATATACTGGAAGAGTTTTTTCAAATTTAGGCATATCAATATCAATTAGTGGATTTTTATTAATAATTTCGATCTTTTTAGAAAGATAATTATAAAAACTTCTAATAGATGAAATTTTTCTAAATTTAGACCTATTGGAAATTTTCCTTTCTCTTTCTAAAAAAGCATTATATGCATATATATCTTGTTTAGTAACACTTTCCAAGACCTCTGGAGTAATGTCTTCAATAGCTATATCGTTAAAGTTTATAGAATCATCAACTAAATTCTTCCTTTTTTTAATAAATCTTACAAAGACTCTTAAGTCATAATAATACTCTTTAACAGTGTTTTCTGAAGATCCCTTTGTAGATTTCATATAATCTAAGAAATCATCAATTAAGTTAGAGTTTATCAATCTCTCACCCCCTATAAAAATAAAAACCTGACATAAGTCAGGTTCCTAATTATTTAGCGTATTCAACTGCCCTAGTTTCTCTAATAACATTAACTTTAATTTGTCCAGGAAAATCTAGTTCAGACTCTATTCTCTTTACTATATCTCTAGCAGTAATAGTAATTTCTGCTTCTGAGATTTTTTCAGGTTTTACTATTATTCGAATTTCACGACCAGCTTGAACAGCATAAGACTTTTCAATACCTTCAAATTCATTTGCAATTTCTTCTAGTTTTTCAAGCCTTTGAATATAAGATTCAACTGTTTCACGTCTTGCACCAGGTCTTGCTGCAGAAATAGCATCGGCAGCTTGAACTAATACTGATTCAACACAGTTTGGCTCAACATCACCATGATGAGACTGAATTGCATTAATAACATATTCGGATTCGTGATATTTTCTTGCAATTTCAACTCCAATATCAACATGTGGAGCATCTAGATTTCTATCTACGGATTTACCTATATCGTGTAGAAGTCCACCTCTTTTAGCTAGTTTAACATCAGCACCAATTTCGCCAGCTAAAATTCCAGCAATTTCAGCAACTTCAACTGAATGTTTAAGGTTATTTTGTCCATAACTAGTTCTATATTTAAGTCTACCTAAATATTTAATAATTTCTGGATGAAGCCCGTGAACTCCAGCATCATAAGCCGCTTGTTCGCCTGATTCTTTTATAATTGTTTCAACTTCATTTTTGGCTTTTTCGACAGTTTCTTCGATTTTAGTTGGATGAATTCTGCCATCATTTACAAGTTTTTCTAAAGCTACTCTTGCTATCTCTCTTCTTATAGGATCAAAGCAAGACAATACAACAGCTTCTGGAGTATCGTCAATAATTAAATCTACTCCAGTTATTGATTCAATAGCTCTAATATTTCTACCTTCACGACCTATAATTCTTCCCTTCATTTCATCATTTGGAAGGTTTACAACAGCCACAGTAGATTCAGCAACTTGATCAGCAGCACATCTTTGAATAGCTTGTGCTATTACATTTCTAGCATATTTTCCGGATTCTTCTTTTATTCTATTCTCATTTTCTTTGATAATAAGTGCTGACTCATTAGTAATTTCTTTTTTTAATTCATTGAGTAAAATTTCTTTGCCTTCATCTTTAGTAAGACCAGCAACCCTTTGAAGTTCTGCTTCTCTTTGCTTAATAATTTCATCAACTTGTTCTTCTTTTTCTCTAAGACCCTCTAGTTTCCTGTTAAGCTTTTCATCCTTACGCTCAACTTGAGTGGATTTTTTATCTAAAAGCTTTTCCTTAGATAAAACACGTTCTTCCATTTCTTTTATTTCAGCTCTTCTAGTCTTAGTTTCCTTTTCTTGCTCAGATCTCAATTTTTGAATTTCTTCCTTAGCTTCAACAAGCAAAACTTTTTTTTGTGTCTGTGCTTGATTTTCAGCATCATAAATCATTTTATTAGCTAATTCTTCAGCATTTTTAAGTTTTCCTTCAGAAATATATTTTCTAATGGCATAACCAAAGGCTATACCAATAATACCGATAATAATAGTTAAAGCATTAAAACCCATTCATACACACCCCCTATTTAGTTTTCATGTTTCAAATTTAAAATCATTTTCAAGGCATAAGCCTTAAAATTATTGTATATCTTTTAAAAGCATAAGTCAAACAGAAAAGTATGTGTATGCATGTTATCTATTTATTTTTATAGATTGGAATGGCTAATTTGTAACCTGGTTTAATATCATAAGATGAGATATTGTTAAGCTTTTCAATCTCCATAATGAATTTCATTTTGTTTTTACATTCATAATTATCAGAAATTGTCCATAAAGTATCACCCTTTTTTACAGTGTAAACTTGTATAACAATTTCCTCTTTCGTTTTAAAATTTTTATCTTCAAAATTTTTTATAATTAGACCTGAATTAAAAATAAATATTAATAATAAAAATAAAAAAACCTTTGGTTTGTTAATAATAATTCTTTTCATAAAATCACCTCAAATGTTTTGTTCGCAATAAGTTTAAACTTCAGTATCAAACAGCAGTGTCAAATATAAGTTCTAAACAAATGTTACAACAAAAGTTTTATAATGTCAAGTAAAATATAAATATTTTAAACGACAGTTTGAAATATTTGTTTAAATGTGGTATTATTAATATAAAAATACAAGGAGGTAAATTATGTACGAAGATCTAAACCAAAGAGATCTTGAAATTTTATTTTTTATTAAAAGATTTATTGAATCAAAATCCTATCCACCTACTGTTCGTGAAATCTGTTCTGGTTGTAACATTAAATCAACTTCTACTGTATACTATGCTCTTGAAAAATTAGAATCAACAAATTATATTAAAAAAGACGCATCAAAAACTAGAGCTATAGAAATTATTCCACAGGATGATGACATCCTTATGCTTAAAAAGAAAACTGTTGACGTTCCAATTGTTGGGCGAGTAACAGCAGGTGCTCCTATTTTAGCTGTTCAAAATATTGAAGACACTATGCCTCTTCCAGTTGACTTTGTTTCAAATAAAGAACTTTTTATTTTAAAAGTCAAAGGAGAAAGCATGATTAATGCAGGAATTTTTGATGGTGATTATGTGATCATTGAGAAGACAAATTCTGCTAGAAATGGTGAAAAAGTTTTAGCTTTAATCGATGACGAGGCAACTATTAAAACTTTTTACAAAGAAAAGAATAGATATAGACTTCAACCTGAAAATGACACAATGGAACCTTTTTACTTCGATAAAGTCGATATATTGGGAAAAATCATTGGTCTATATAGAAAGATCAACTAAAATAGGCTATTAAAAATGTATCAAAAAAGACGAGGAAAATAAAAATCCTCGTCTTTTTTGATACATTGTATTCGTAAAAAAACAAAAATATATAATATTAGGTACAGTCTTTCGATAGAATTGCAAGGAAAGCTGGCTGGTTTTTCGGATAAAACTCTTACACAAAAAACATAGAGCAGTAAATTCATCGACATCTTTTCCCAAAGTCCTTCTGTAAAATAAAAAAGATGAAGAAGATATTTTCTCCTCATCTTTAACTTTGTTTATTGATTTGCCTATACACTTTAGGGTGAATATTTTCTCTAAAAGTCCTCTACTGCCACCTCTTAGATTTAAGTATAAAAATAGATGCTAATAAATGTTAAGATTATTTATGTTTTTTAGCTATAAAGGCTAATTGTTTTTTATCATCCAAATGATATTCACAAATAAATCCAATTTTTGATAACATTTTTGTTAAATCAGTAGGAGAATATACTTCAAAATTTAGCATATCAGCCCATTTTTTTATATTTTTTTGTTCTCTAAATGCACCCTCGTTGCAAATTAAAAATTGTCCATCATCCTTTAATACACGATAGACTTCTTTGAAACAATCCTCTATATTATTCCAAAAATATATGGTTTCAAAAGCTGTAACAATATCTACAGATTTATCTTTAAAAGGGATTTTTTGTACATTTCCTTCAATGATTTTGCATCTTCCAGCTTTTATTGCATCTTTATTTAAAAAACTCGCCATTTCTACACTTGCCTTTGAATAATCAATTCCATAAACTTTACAAGCTTTTGTCAAAAAATACTCTATATTGCGTCCACCACCACAACCTAAATCCAAGATGATATCTTCTTTATAAATTTGCAAAAAACTTCTTCCCCATTTTGCTAATTTTTCATGACCTTTATTCATATTTTTTAGCATAAATCTACCAGAAAAACTTTCTTTTGGTTTAACAACATTTTCAAAAAAACTTTTAAACATATAAATGCAATCCTCCAATTGATATTTTTTATCATCTATATTATATCAATTCTTTATATAATAGGATTAAATTTATAAAGTTTGATTTTTTAATATTCCCCTCTCAGCATCAAAACTTGGATTTTTCTAATTTCAATATAAGAAAGCTGTTTTTGTTTTCTGCTTAAAACATTAAAAGTCCTTTATACAACTCTTTTGCATTAAATATTTTTCGCTTGCTTAAATGCTTAGTTTTTCGTTAAAATTACAAATCTAATTTTACTATTCTTTACCAATTGGAATCTTGTCATCATTTCTAGAATTTATAAATTTAGTCACTTCTGGCATAAGTTCTTCACTCATAATTTCAAGAATCTTTTCCATAGTTTCTATATCTTTTTTATCAACTCTTTTTCTAAGTCTATCTAAAACTAATTCTATATAAGAGTTTTTCATGTTGTAGTATTCATAAAATCTTTCTGTACATTCTAGATAATATTCTCTTCTGTCTTCTTCGGATTGAACTTTTTTAAGATATCCCTTTTTTATTAGAGAAGATATTTTATAAGCAATATTTGGATGAGAGCATTCAAGAAATTCAGTAACATCACTTACCCTCGGTCTATTTAATGCATGTATAACTTCTATGGTAAATGTTTCAGTTGCTGTCAAAGTTGCTTCTCTATCTTGTAGGTTTGCAAACATATTCTTGTATAAATTCAGCTTAAACTTTTCATACACTTCATCAAATATTTTTTCCAAATTATTGTACATTTTTCCTCCTATCTTAATGCAAAGGATATTTCACAACTCATCACCATTTCTCCGTCTCTTGTGATATTTCCCTTTCCTATACCGAGATTTTTTACTATTTTTATCATTTCACAAGTTATTACTAAATAATCTCCTGGTCTTACTGGCTTATAAAAGCGTGCATTTTTTATTCCTCCAAGCAAAGCAAGTCTTTTAGGATTTTCTTTTAAAAGTGCTACTGCTCCAACTTGAGCAACTGCTTCTATTTGAAGAACCCCAGGCATTATAGCTTCTTGCTGGAAATGTCCCTGAAAATAATATTCTCCGCCAGATACTGATTTAATTCCCTTTGCATATTTATTATTGTCCATTTCAATGATCTTGTCAACCATTATAAAGGGATAGGAATGTGGTAAGATTTCTTTTAATTGATTAAAATTTATTTCCATATTAATACCTCTTAAAAATTAAGGCTGCATTATGTCCTCCAAAACCAAGTGAATTTTTGAGGAAGTAATTTATATCATATTCTTCTGCTTCTAGAGCAAAATTAAGTTCACATTCTGGATCTTTATTTTTAAAATTTATCAATGGAGGTAAAAAATTTTCATTCATTGCCAAAATTGAAAGTATTGATTCAACAACACCAGATCCTCCTAGTAAGTGTCCAATTTGAGATTTTGATGATGATACTTTGATTTTTCTATCTCCAAATACATTTTTTATTGCAAGAGTTTCAATCTTATCATTTAAAAATGTTGAAGTTCCGTGGGCATTTATATAATCTATTTCATCTACTTTTATCCCAGCATCTTTTATAGCATCTGAAATTGCTTTTGTTGCAAATTTTCCATCAGGTGATGGTGATGTTATATGGTAGGCATCACAATTAACACCGTAGCCGACAAGTTCTGCAATTATATTTGCTCCTCTTTCTAAAGCTGATTCCAAACTTTCTAAAACTAAAACTCCAGCTCCTTCTCCCATTACGAATCCGTTTCTATCCTTGTCAAAGGGAATTGATGCCCTGTTTTTATCTTTAGAAGTGCTAAGGGCTTTCATTGATGTAAATCCACCAATTCCAAGTTCAGTAATCGATGCTTCGCTTCCTCCAGCAAAAATAATTTCTTCATAACCACCTTTTATTGCTCTATAAGCTTCTCCAATTGCGTTTGTAGATGATGCACAAGCAGTAACAATAGATAAACAAGAACCATGTGCGCCTAAATCTATCGCAACATTTGCTCCTACGGAATTTATTATTGCCTTTGGTATGAAATAAGGACTTAACTTGTCGAAACTCCTATTCATTCCTCTTAAATGATCTTCTTCAATTGTTCTAAGTCCACCAATCCCTGAAGTTATATAAACTCCAACTCGCTTGTTTTCTATTTCTTCTTTTGAAAGTTTTGAATCTTTCATCGCATTTTTTGCAGCTATCATTGCAAATTGGTTTACTCTATCTAGTCTATTTATTTCTTTCCTAGAAAACTCTTTATCTGCAGCATAATCTTTAAGTTCAGCTGCAAGGGTAACTACTCTATCTTCTATTGGATAATGTGTGATTTCATCAATAGCACATTTGCAATTACGCATGGCACTTATAAGTTCTTCTTTTGTTGATCCAATCGGTGTTAAGGCACCAAAACCTGTAACTACAACTCTCATATATTCATTCCTCCATCAACTGAAATAACTTGACCAGTTATGTATGATGATTCTTCTTTTGATAAAAAATGAACTAGATCAGCTACATCTTCTGCTTTTCCATATCTTTTTAATGGAATATCTCTTAAAATTTCTTCTTTAACTGCATCATCTAAATTATTTGTCATTTCTGTATCTATAAAACCTGGTGCAACTGCATTTACTAAAATATTTTTTGCTGCAAGCTCTTTAGCCAGTGCCTTAGTAAAACCAATGATTCCAGCTTTTGATGCACTATAATTCGTTTGTCCAGCATTACCTCTAATTCCACTTATAGATGAAATATTTATTATTCTTCCACTTTTTCTTTTCATCATAGGTCTTGCAAATAATTTTGAAAGATAAAAAACAGAATATAAATTTGTTTCGATTACTTTTATAAATTCTTCTTCCTTCATCCTAAAAATTAAATTATCTAAAGTCATGCCAGCATTGTTTACAAGAACTTCTACTTCAAGATTTTGTTCTCTGCATATATTGAAAACTTTCTCACAATCCTTAAACTTGGATAGGTCTGCACTTATACAAATAACTTCTGTGTCTAATTCATTTTTTAGTTTTTCTATCTTGTCTATCTTACTTCTTGTATGAAGGATTAAATTATAATCCCTTGCAAGCTTTCTTGCAATTGCACTTCCAATACCTCCGCTAGCACCTGTTATAAGTGCATATTTTTTATTTTCCATTGCTCACCTCTTAATTATTTCTTCTTCGTTTTTAAGAGAAATTACTTGAACTTCTTTAAAATTTTTTCTAATTATTTTAGAAATTACATCTCCTGGACCGATCTCTATAATCTTATCCACTCCATCATCTATCATGTTTTTTATATCATCAAAAAGTCTTACGGGATTGTATATATGTTTTGATAAAACCATTCTTAAGTCTTCTCCACTATATATTTCCCCTGTTAAATTTAAATAATAATTTATCCTAGGTTTTTCAAATTCTATTTCTTTTAACTCTTCAAAATATTTTTCTCCAGCATTTTCCATATAGCATGTATGAAAGGCTCCACTTACTTTCATTTCAATAGAGCGTATTTTTTCTTTATTTAAGTACTCTTTAAATAAATCTATATTTTCCCTATCTCCAGCTACTACAACCTGCTTTGGGCTATTTATATTTGAAATATAGATTTTATCAGGGTAAGAAAAATTTGCAATAAGATTTTCTACTTCATTTTCGTTTTTATTCAAAATTGCAAGCATCTTAGTATTGTATTTTTGGCTTTCGTTTTGCATAAGACTTCCTCTTCTTTTAACAAGAAAAAGTGCATCTTTATATGACAATGATCCTGCCAACACAAGACTTGCGTATTCTCCAAGACTTAATCCACAAGTTGCAACTATATTCTCATCCTTTTTCAAGAATTCTAGTGCAGCAATTTGAAAAGCAAGCATTATTGGTTGAAGATTTTTAGTCCTAGATAATTCTTCCAGACTTCCATTTAAAATAATTTTTTCATATTCAGAAATCTCTTCATATATATTTTTTGTTTTTGGATGATTTAAAAAGACTCTGCCCATATTTTCATATTGAGAGCCTTGACCTCCAAAAACTACTCCTATTTTATTCATTTCTCCTCCAATAACCAGTCTATATAATCATCTACAGATCTAACTCTTTCAATGTTTTCGATATCAGTTCCTGCAAAAAATAATCCTTTATTTATATCGCCTTTTACGGCATTTATAAGAGCCTCACTTATACAATAATTTGTATCTTTTCTTTTACAAGTTTTTATACATGAAAGGCAATGCTTAGGTGGAATTTTTTCTGATTTCATTTGTTTAACAAGATTATTTTCCATGCCTCTTGCAAGTAAACCAACAGGACTCTCCAGTATCACATTTTTAAGGTTTCCCTTATTTTTTGCATTTAAAATTTTTTCTTTTGCAGATTTTGGCAGTCCCGATTCTTTTGTAAATAAAAAACCCGTTCCTATTTGAACTCCAGTTGCTCCTATTCTTAAAGCTTCTCTCATAGCTTGTGGAGTGCCAAAACCACCTCCAACGAAAATCGGAATATCTTTTACTAATTTAATAATTTTTTGCAACTCGTCAAGAATGTCTATTTCTAAATCCTCTCTTTTAAATCCAAGATGCCCACCAGCTTTCGGCCCTTCTAAAATTATTAAATCTGGTTTCCTTTTGTACTTTTCCCATTTTTTCATGATAATCTTTAGAGCTCTTGCAGATGATACAATAGGACCAATTATTTTTTCTTCTGAAATATATTTTGGCAATTCAAGGGGAAGTCCTGCTCCTACAACTACACCATCAACATCTGTACTATTTAAAAACTCTAAATATTCATCAAACCTCTCTACAACATGCATTAAATTTGTCAGTATGAGTCCTCTTCCTTTTGACTTTTTTCTTGCAAATTTTAAATCTTCTATATAGGCTCTTTTATTTGCCTCAAAGGGATTTTTCAAAAAATCCTTTTGTGCATAACCTGGATTTACCATTGATAAAGTGCCTATTGCTCCTCTATTTGCTACTGCTCCTACCAAGTCTTTACTTGACATACCAATCGCCATGGCTCCCTGAATAATTGGTATTTCTATATATTTATCTTTTATTCTTATACTCATTTTTTATCTCTTTATATTCACTCATTAATTTTTCAATGTATTCCTTGACAGATATTATTGAATTAAAGGATCCAACAGATAAGCCAGTCATTACAGATCCATTTTCTACATCTCCTTCAATTACAGCTTTTTTAAGTCTGCCAAGAGTGAAGTTTTCAAGTTCTAAAGTAGAATTATTCCTCTCAAGTTTTTGATATTCTCTTGTCATTTTATTTTTTAAGACTCGCATTGGTATTCCATTTATATTTCCAATTACAGTTACCTTTGATGAATTTGATTTTAATAATAGCTTCTTATAATTTTCATGAATTGGACATTCTTTAGTGAATAAAAATCCTGTTCCTATTTGTACTCCACTTGCTCCTAAAACTTCTGCTGCAAAAATTTCTCTACCAGAAGCTATGCCTCCAGCTGCTATAATCGGTCTTTTAGTTTGTGCTATGGCTTGAGGAATGAGAGTAATAGTCGTCATTTGCCCTATATGTCCTCCAGCCTCTAAACCTTCTGCTATAAAAGCAATAGGTTCAAGTGCTTCATATCTTTTTATTTGAATTGGCGATGATACTACTGGCAAAACTTTAATATTTTTGCTTATAAATTTGTCAGCAAATTTTTCATATGTTCCCGCTCCAACAGTTATGATCTTTACATCTTCTTCTAAAAGAACTTTAATTAGTTCATCAATATCAGGCCTAAGCATCATCAAATTTACCCCAAAGGGATTATCTGTTATATTCCTCAATGCCCTTATATTTTCTCTTAGTTCATAAGTATCCATTCCACCAGACCCAATAATACCTAAACCGCCAGCACTTGAGACCGCTCCAGCAAACTCTCCCTTTGCAATATGTGCCATTCCCCCTTGTAAAATCGGGTATTTTATATCAAGTAATTTTTTTAAATCCATCTCACCACTCCATTAAAACACTTACAACAGAAAGGCCTGCACCGAAACCAGATAAAATTATTTTTTCGCCACCTTTTATAAGAGCAAAATTTTCTGCAATAACTAGAGGAATTGATGCAGCAGATGTGTTTCCATATTTTTGTAAATTTAATAGACAATTTTTTCTATCCATTCCAATTTTTTCCACTACATGGTCAATTATTCTTTTGTTAGCCTGATGCAAAATCATTTTATCAATATCTTTCCCTGTAAATTTATTCTTATTTAAAAGTCTTTTTATAGAATTTAAAACTTCTTCAATTGCAAATCTATAAACTTTTTTTCCATCCATAGTGATTTTAGAGTTTTCATCTAAATTCAAGGAATTTTCATTTGAAAAAGATGCTACATCTGTTTTCCATAACTTATTATTTTTCTCTACTAAAACTCCGCCAGCACCATCTCCAAAAAGTATAGCTGTCTTTCTATCTTCCATATCCATGAAGTCAGATATTTTTTCACTTGCAAAAATATAAGCTCTCTTTCCTTCTAAGAGATAGGACTCTGCAATAAGTAAAGCTGCCACAAATCCACTACATGCAAGATTTATGTCTAGGCAAAGACAGTGGGGATTATTTTTAAGTTCTTCTCTTACTAAATTAGAAACTGATGGCATCCTTTTTTTAGAAGAAAAAGATGCACAAATTATTAAGTCTAGATTTTCCATATTATTTTTAAATTTCTTAGCCAAATTTAATGCCATTACATCAGTTCCATAATCTGAAAATTGTCTAGTAATTATTCCTGTTCTTTTTTCAATCCATTCTGAGCTTGTGTCTAGATTTTGTTCAAAATGTTTATTTTCTATAAATTTTTCTATATCAAATTTATGAGCTTCTAAGATTTTTAAACCCACTTAACACCTATCTTTCTAAACTTATTATGTCTATCTCTAATAATTTCCTTTGAAGAAAATTTTGAATAATATTTCAAATCTTCAAGAATAATCTTCTTTAAATCTAAAATTGAGATTTTATTTTTATTTTCTTTTACAATACCATTAATAATTCTATCTTCAAGTAAATCATGTGAAGTTAGTCGCATTAATTCAGCGGACTCCCTTGCCCTAGATTTACTTTTATATAAAATTGAGGAGAAACCTTCAGGTGATAAAATTGAAAAAACAGCTCCCTCTCCCATATAAATTTTATTTGCAAGAGCAAGAGCCAAAGCTCCTCCAGATCCTCCCTCGCCTATTATAAATGCAAGGCTAGGAACTTTTAATCCAGCCATAGTAATAAGACAATCAGCAATAAGTTGATGTTGGCCCATTTCCTCTGCTTTAACGCCAGGGTATGCACCAGGGGTATCTATAAAAGTGATAACAGGTCTTTTAAATTTTTCAGCTGATTTCATTAATCTTATAGCTTTTCTATATGCATGAGGTTCAGGCATTCCAAAATTTGTTTTTATGGCTTCTTCCATGCTGTGGCCTTTTTGTATGCCTATAAAAGTCATTGTATAGTTTTCAAGTTCTCCTACTCCGCCGATTATTGATTGAGAATCTCCAAAAGCCCTATCACCTTTTACATAATAAAAATCGTCGAATAAGTCTTCTATAACTTCCTTGGATACACTTCTGCCTTTAGATCTTGCATTTATAACTATCTCATAAGCGTCCATATTTCCTCCTATGCATCCTCAAAATTTTTCCAATCATTTCTCTTTGATTTTTTCTCTCTACTATCATGTCAAGAAATCCAAAGTTTTCAAGATTTTCTGCCTTTTGAAAATTTTCTGGAATTTTTTCGCGGAGGGTTTCTTTTATTACTCTTTGACCAGCAAATCCTATTAAAGCACCCGGCTCTCCTATATTGTAATCACCTTGAGCAGCAAAGCTAGCACTAACTCCTCCCATAGTAGGATTAGTTAAAAGACTTATGTAAAGTCCTCCTTTTTCTCCAAAGGAATAAATAGCAGAACTAATCTTTGCCATTTGCATTAGAGAAAAAATTCCCTCCTGCATTCTAGCTCCTCCACTTAATGAAATAATTACAATAGGAAGTTTTTTCCTTTCTGCTTCCTCTATCATATTTGTGATTTCTTCTCCAACATAAGTTCCTAGACTTCCCAACATATAAGTATCAATTAGCGAAGCCACTAAAACTGGACTTCCTAAAATTTTACCCCTTGCTATTTTTACTGCTTCAGAACTTTTATCTTCTTCCTTATTTCTATAATTTGGAAAATTTATAGGATTTATTTTTTTTGAATTATAATTAATTAATCTATATCCCTTGTCCATGAGCATATCAAATCTATCTATTCCAGTTAAGGGAAAATATGAAGAACATTGTGGGCAAATAAATAGGTTTTTTTTTAAATCTTCTAATCGACTTGCTCTTCCACATTTTTTACAAACCAAGATTTTTTCATTGTTTTTTTTTGTTGAAAAATCTTTTGCAATTTTGCTAAGATTTTTTATCGCTCCTAGCAAAGTTTTTCTATTTTTAAGATCTCTCATGGACATTTTTAGCTACCTCTTTCATTTTATTTATTATGACTTCTTCCTTATCTTTAATATAATTTGTATGAAGTCTGCCTTTTAGAAAATCTACATCAAACAAAAGTGCATACATAAATCCTAAATTTGTCTTTATTCCTTCAATCATTGTTTCTTCAATGGCTCGTCTTAGTTTTTTTATTGAATTTAGCCTTTTATTGTCTTTTACGATTATTTTTCCAATCATAGAATCATAGTAAATAGGAACATCAAAGTCTTTATAGATAGCTGAATCAAACCTGGTATCCATACCACCGGGAGTAAATAAAAAATTTATTCTTCCACTTGATGGCATAAAATTATTTAATGGATCAACTGAATTTATTCTAACTTCAATTGAATGACCAGAGCATTTTACATCTTCTTGATTTATTGAAAGACCGATACCTGATGCAATCTTAAATTGTTCCTTAATTATGTCAATTCCAGTAATCATTTCTGTTACTGCATGTTCCACTTGAAGCCTTGTGTTCATCTCGCAAAAGTAAAAATTTTCATCATTATCAACTAAAAATTCAATTGTCCCTGCACCCGTATATTTTGTAGCATTCACACAATCAAGACTTGCCTTATAAAGCTTTTCTTTTAATTTCATGGATATAAAATTACAAGGAGCTTCTTCTAAAAGTTTTTGATTATTTCTCTGTAAGCTACATTCTCTTTCAAATAAATGTATAGCTTTATCTCCATCTGATAAAATTTGCACTTCAATATGTCTTGGTTGTTCAATTAATTTTTCAATAAATATTTTTTCATCACCAAAAGATGCTTTTGCTTCAACCTTAGCTAAATTAATAGAATGAAAAATTTCATCTGCAGAATCAACTCTCCTCATTCCCTTTCCTCCACCACCACTTCTGGCTTTTAAGAGTATGGGATAGCCAATGTCTGTGCAAATTTTTAATATTTCTTCATCACTTTGATTATCTAGTGCAACAGCCTTTGCAACAGGTACTCCAATTTTTTCCATAAGTTTTTTAGCTTGAATTTTATCGCCCATTAACTTTATCACTTCTGGATTAGGACCTATAAAAATAATCCCTTCATCCACGACTTTTTTAGCAAATTCATAAGATTCTGATAGAAATCCATATCCCGGATGAATTGCATCACAACTTTTTTCCTTTGCACATGTTATAATTGCATCCATATTTAGATAAGTATCCTTTGAAAACTTATCTCCTATACATATTGCCTCATCAGCTAAATAAATATAAGATTGATTTGCATCAGCTTTTGAATAAATAACTAAGGTTTCAATCCCTAATTCCCTAGCACTTCTTAAAATAGAAAGTGCACACTCGCCACGATTTGCAATCAAAACTTTTTTTATCATAATTGCTCCAACTTAAAAATTTCAGCATCATATTCAACAAAGTCTTCATTTGATACAAGGCAATCAACAATCTTACAATCATAGGGAGCTTTTATTTCATTCATCATCTTCATCGCTTCAATAATACATAATGTAGTTCCTTTTTTTACCTCATCCCCAACTTTTACAAAGGGCTCTTCATCTGGAGCTTTAGAGGAGTAAAAAACTCCAAGAATTGGAGCCTTTAAAACCTTTATATTTGTTTCTTCTTTTAATTCATCTTTATCTTCAATTTTTTTATCAGTTATTAAATTGTTAGATTTGTCATTTCTCTTATTTTGTAGATCCATTACTTGTAAGTTATTTTCATAAAAAGGACTCTTACTAATTTTTAAAGAAAAATTATCTAATTTAAACTCAAGAATATTAAGTGAAGAATCTTCCAAAGACTTAATGAGTTTTTCCGTAACCTCTAAATATTTTTCCATTTTATTTATCCAAATATTTTATTAAATCTTCTATAGTTATTATTTTTTCAAATACATCATCAGGAATTTCCTTTCCTGTTTCTTCTTCTATGGCCATTGTCAATTCAACTGCATCAAGAGAATCTAGTCCAAGATCATCTCGTAGATTAGACTCCATCTTAACTTCATCTTTATTAATTCCAAAATTACTAGCAATAATATCTTTTAAATTTTCTAAATTCATTTTCTTCCTCCAATTAGTTAAAAATCTTTACTTAATTATTCTATAGTATTATTTGTCCTTTGTCAATTATTTAAGTTTTTTTACATAATTTTTTTTATATATCATCTTAAATTCTAATCACTATCTAAATTAATAGAGAATTACAAAAAAAAGATATATGTAATCGACTTATTATCGATTACATATATCTTTATAAAAAATTTTATCTATATTTATTGGTTTTTAAAGTAAAGGGACTAGATATTATCTAGCCTCTCACAAATTTGACATAAAGCTATATTAACAAATATACCTATTTTATCAATAATATAAGAACAAGACTATTCTTATTCTTTTTCTTCATCTATAATATTTAATCTTGTTAAAATTAATTTATAGCCATCAGCTCCATAATTTAAAGATCTATTAATTCTTGAAATAGTTGCCGTTGAAGCTCCTGTTTCACTTTCAATTTCGTGATAGGTTTTATTTTTAACAAGTAGTTTTACAACTTGTAATCTTTGTGCAATTGCTTGTAGTTCTTTAACAGTGCAAATGTCTTCAAAGAATCTATAACATTCTTCTAAGTTTTCTAAAAGTAAAATAGCTTCGAATAATCCATCTATTTCTTTACTTTTTATTTTTGAGTCGTAAATCATTATATCCTCCTGACTTAAATAATAATGCAATATATAAACAATTCATATTTTCACTAATATACTAACAATTTTACTTGCTAAAGTCAAGATAAAAATCACTGATCATATACACTTACTTCGCTAATTCCTTTTTTATTAGTTACTTGAAAAGCTTTATCACAAATTTGAGAAAGATGAGGATTGTGAGTAACCATAATTATCTGTCTATTAAATAAATTTGATGATTTTTTTAGAAATTCACCTAAATTAAATATATAATCGTTGCTTACATGTTTTCCAGGTTCATCAAGGATAAGTGGACCAGATAGCTTTGGTTGATTTAGCTGCAAAAATGCAATTCTAAGGGCAAGTGAAATAATATCAACCACTCCTCCGCCTCTAGAAATTTCAGGTTTAGTTTTTATACTGTATCCTTCAGGATAATTACTTTGTACAAAAAATTCTGCAACAGGTACAGATCGAGACTCGGATAGTTCAATTAAAAATTCAATATCTGTTTCAAAAATAAATTGCAAGCATTTTGTAACAATATCCTCAATTTGTCTTTTAGATTGTTCTCTTGCAAATTCAGAAGTTTTTTGAAATAAAAGAGAAACTTTCGTAAGAACATCGCTATATTTTTCTCTATCATATAAAGTTTTTTCAGTTTTATCTAATTGATTAGATAAAATTTCAATTTTACCCTCATCGCTTAAAATTTTATTATTTAGTTCAACTAGTTTTAAATCAAGTTCTTTTAAGTCCAAAAAATCACAACCTAGGCATTAAATTATTGGCTTCGTCAAAAAGTTTGTCAATTTCATTTTTTAAATTAGAGATTTCACTTTCAAGGTCTTCAGGTTTTATACCTAGCTTTTCAATTTCAGCAAGAATATCTTTTTTTTGTGAATTTAATTGTTCTAATCTAGCTTCAGATTTATATTTCATATTTTTTAATCTATCTAATTTATCTTTTAAAATTTTTAAATTGTTTTCGTAATTCATTTAATCATTCCTCAAGTGGTATTTAATATGCTCAATTGAATTTTCATCAATTTGGCTATAACAGAAAGGGCACACTCCCATTTCTAAAATTATATTTTCGTAAGAGTCAGAACATTCTTTAATACTTGTATAAACCTTTTTAAGGTTGTTTTCTTCATCAACAATTTGTGCAGAAAGTTCTTTAAAAATATTATTTATTTCAATAATATTTTTTAAATCATTTAATTTATCTTCTATATTTGTCTCAATAAAATTAATCTTATCATTGTTTTCAAAGTTTTTTATGTATTCATTACCTAAATCAAGCTTTAAATTAATTTTATTTAAACTGTCCTCATATGCATAAACTTTTGAATAAAAAATCAAATTTTTTTCCAACTTTTCTATAATTTTTTGAACATCGCCATTATTTTCATAACTTTTCAAATCATTATTTACATCAGCTATATTCTTGATATTTGTAAAATACTTAATGTATAAATTTTCGTAAACTTCTAAATTTTTTTTATTATCGTCAATTTTAGAAATTATGAGATTTAATTCGTCTAGAGATTGAAGTTCAGTTAGATTGTTATTAATAGAGTTTATCTCAATATCTGTCCTATGAATTTTTTTTAGATAATTTTCAAAACTATTTTTCTTAAAAATAAAATTTTCTAGTTTTGAAGCTATTTTTTCTAAATCATTCAGACTCTTAAACTTTTTAACTAAGTTTGTGATTTCATCAAGTTCAATTTTGTTTTTATCAAAAGTTTCTTTTAATTTAATACTAAGATTCAACCTTTCTTGCAGATTTTTAATTTTATTTCTAATCTCGGTGATCTTCTTGAACTTTTCCTTATAATCTTTAATATAGTTAAACTTTTCTAGTTCTTCTTTTAGTTCATCTCTACTTTTTATTAATTCAGCAATTTCTTGATTAACTCGCTTGTTATCCCTTACCACAGTCCTTAATGCATCATCAACATAATTTACGCCTATTAATCTACCAATTGCAGATGCACGAAGAGATCCCTGCTCATTTAATAAAAAGGGTCCATCTAATTGTTGGGCAATATTTAAAATAGTTTTGTTATTTGAATTATCTAAGGGAACTTTATACATATTTGTTGCATCTGTAATTTCCTTTGGGACATCAACGCCAAAGCCCTCAAACCTCATTTCATTTCCTGAAGAGTCAACGAAAAAATAAGAATTTTTTGATGGAGTTTTTGATCTTTCAACTATTACACCATTGGAGAAAGTAATTTTTACTGAGACATCTTTCTCACCTTGCCTAATAAAATAATCTCCCTTTGGTTCGTTGTAGAGAGCCCATTTTATAGCTCTTAAAATTGCTGTTTTTCCTACATCGGAATTACCTAAGATTACATTCAACCCCCGATCAAATTCCATTTCTGTGTAATCGTGAGATTGAAAATTATGAAGTTCAATTTTTTTTATATAAATCATGAATAACTAACTCCATTAATCTGTGCTTCTTCGAACCTCTTCAAAGCTTCTTTTTTTACTTCTTCAGAAATATTTTCACTTTTAGAAATTTTTAAAAGTAAATCAAAAATATCTAAGCTCTTATAGTTAGAGGTTGAATCAATACTTTCTTTAAATTCAGCAAGTTTAATACCTTTAAATTGATGCCTTTCCATTTCCGATCTGTCTAAGACTTCATCTCCTGGTTTTGCACATTTTAAAAAGCGATCTTCTATTTTTATCTTGTCATTTAAAGTAATAATATTGACTTTTGGTCTTCTTTTAATTTCTGCATTAGAATTTGATATTCTAATTAATGCTCCGGGATTTACAAAATATTTATTGTCTATTTTAACGGTTTTAAAACCAAAGTGATAATGACCTCCAAGAGTTATATCTGCCTTAGTTTCCTTAATGTCGTCAATTAAAGTATGAGGAACTTCTTTCATAAAGGGTTTGTCAATTAAAAAACCATGAGTCATGTGAATTGAAAATCTACAAGTTTCATCAACTTCGTTTAAAATGTAATTATGCCTATTGGAAACTTCATCCATAGAATATACATAGGGCGATCCAGTTAGTTGTACCTTTATGTCTTTTTCTAAAATTATTTTTTTATAATTTACTAAATGCATAACACCTAAATTACAAAGAAGTCCAAGCATAGTTCGATCTAAAGTATCTGGATTATGACCAAAAATATCGTGATTTCCACTAATAATATATATTGGTATACCATAGTTTTGAAAAATTTGTGCAAATTCTGAGACTATGCTCACAGAAACGTCAGGTCTATCAAATAGATCGCCACCATGCAAGACATAGTCAATTTTTTCTTCTTTTATAATATCTGCAATTTCCCTTAATTTTTCTTTTAAAGTCTCTTTATAATCATCTAACCTATTTTGAGGATTTGTCCCTCTAATATGAGTGTCTGTTAGATAGAGTATTTTCAAAAAATCACGCCCTATTTATCCTCTTCTAGAAAGTTTTCTGGCTTAGCTGATTCATTATTGAGTTCATCATCTGACATTAGATTGTAGTAAACTCTAACTTTATGTTCAATTTCCTTTAATATTTCAGGATTTTTTTCTAAAAACTCCTTGGAATTTTCTCTACCTTGACCAAGCCTTTCTTCGCCATAGGAATACCAAGCTCCTGCTTTTTTTACAATATCAGCTTCTGCTGCTACATCTAGAATATTTCCAACACTAGAAATTCCCTTGCCATACATGATATCAAATTCAGCTTGTCTAAATGGAGGAGCAATTTTATTTTTAACAACTTTAACTTTAACTCTATTTCCTATTATTTCGTCACCCTTTTTAATAATTTCTGACCTTCTAATATCAAGTCTTACTGAAGAATAAAATTTAAGAGCTCTCCCGCCAGTAGTAGTTTCAGGATTTCCAAACATAACTCCAACCTTTTCTCTAAGTTGATTGATAAATACAACTGTACATTTAGATTTGTTTATTGCACCAGTGAGTTTTCTAAGAGCTTGCGACATTAATCTTGCTTGAAGACCAATTTGAGCTGCACCCATCTCTCCATCAATTTCAGCCTTTGGAACAAGAGCTGCAACAGAATCAATTACAATTAAATCGACAGCATTAGATCTAACTAGAGCTTCTGTAATTTCAAGAGCTTGTTCTCCAGTGTCAGGTTGTGAAATAATCAAATTTTCTATGTCTAAGCCAAGGTTCTTTGCATAACCAGGGTCAAGAGCGTGTTCGGCATCCACAAAAGCACCTGTTCCCCCTTTTTTTTGAGCTTCTGCCAACATATGAAGTGCTAATGTAGTTTTACCAGAGGATTCAGGCCCGTATATTTCAATAATTCTCCCCTTAGGTATCCCACCAATCCCAAGAGCAATATCTAGAGCTAGAGATCCCGTAGGTATTGAATCAATATTAAGCTTAACATCTTCTCCTAAAATCATTATTGATCCTTCTCCATATTGTTTTTCAATTTTTGATAATACATTGTGAAGGGCTTCTTGTTTTTCCTTGTTTGAATTGCTATCTTTCATAATTACTCCTTAAAATTTTTTCTAAGTACATAAAGTATTTGAGATAATACTCTATTGACAGTGCTTCTCCTTATTTTATTTCTATCACCTGAAAAGAAATAGTGTTTTGTATAATATTTTTTATCAGAAAAATAAATGCAAGTAAATACATTACCTACTTCAGTTTCAGAAGAATTAGGTCCAGCTTCACCAGTAGTTGATACGCCAATATTTGCATTAGTTTTTTCTTTTATTTTTCTTGCCATTTCATAGGCAGTGTTTTCGCTAATAGCTCCAAATTTATCTAAAATATTTTTAGATACACCTAAATTTTTATTTTTTGAATTATTGGAATATGTGACAAAAGAAGTTTCCATAACACTAGATGCACCACTAATATCCGTAATTGCAGCACTTACCATTCCGCCAGTTATGGATTCAGCAAAGGAAATTTTTAGATTATTTTTGTTTAATATTCTTAC
Organism: Peptoniphilus grossensis; assembly: GCF_001940285.1. Taxonomy (NCBI): domain Bacteria; kingdom Bacillati; phylum Bacillota; class Tissierellia; order Tissierellales; family Peptoniphilaceae; genus Peptoniphilus; species Peptoniphilus grossensis. The sequence goes on along the minus strand of NZ_MJIH01000001.1, from coordinate 155,142 downwards.
AATTTCTTTTGCAACATCATCGTTGTTTTCAGAATAAATATGCGTTTCAAATTCAGCATAAAGTGATTTTAAAACTTTTTCTACAGAAAATTGCAATTCATCTTTTTTTGTATTTTTGCCAATAATTTTGACTTCAGTATAAGTTCCGTGTGCAAAAGTATTTACGCTTACACTTTTATCGTCAAAGGACATTTTTCTAATTTTATCTTCTATTAAAGATTCGCCAAGACCAATAATATCAAGTGATTTTACCATTATATTTTCATTAGTAAAGGATTTATTAGCAAAATAATAATCTATCATTGGCTCCATTTCACTTGGCGGTCCTGGTAAAAGAATAATTCTTTTGTTGTCAAATTTAATGGATTCGCCTAGAGCTACTCCCCATTTATTTTCAATTTTTTCTGAACCTTCTATTAGCATAATTTGTTTTAAATTGTTTGGAGTCATGGTTCTGCCAAGTCGTGTAAATCTATTTTCCATTTTTTCTTTTTCTGACTCATCAATATAGATATTCCTATTTAAAAACTTTGCTACGGCATCTCTTGTTATATCGTCATTAGTAGGTCCAAGTCCACCACTTATAATAATTAAATCCGAATTATTGGTAGAATAATTTAATTCCTTGACTATCTCATCTAAGTCATCATCAATGGAAACCTGTCTATTTACTTCAATTCCCATATCAGTTAATTTTTCAGAAATATATTTTGAGTTTGTATTTGTAATTGAACCGATTAAAATTTCTTTGCCAATTGTCAAAATGCTAGCTTTCATAATTCTCCTTAAATATTCTCTAAATCAAGAACTTTTTTATTTTTAATTAAATAATCTGCACCTGAAATTACTGTAAATACAACAGCTAGGTAAAATATACCCATTCCAATAGGTCTAAAAGTGTTAATTCCTGTCAAGAGTAAAATATTAGATACAAGTTGTGTAACAGTTTTAAATTTACCAAGGGGGCTTGCTGCTATAGTAATATTTTCAGAAGCTGCTATAATTCTAAATCCGGTAATAGTAAATTCTCTTGCAATAATAATTATTACAGCCCATGCAGGCATTTCGCCAGAGCTAACTAACATAATCATTGCAGAACATACTAAAATTTTATCTGCAAGAGGATCTGCAAATTTCCCAAAATTTGTGACTAAATTGTCACGCCTTGCTAAATGTCCATCTAAAAAATCTGTAAAAGAAGCAATAGCAAAAATAAGAGTGGCAATAATTCTTGAATTGTTAAAATCCAAGTACATAAATAATACAAAAATTGGAACCATCAAAGTCCTCATAATAGTCAATTTATTTGGGATATTCATATAACTTCACCTACTAAATCATAATCTAAAGTATCAGTAATTCTAACTTTAACAAAATCCCCAACTTCAAGATTTTCACTGGATTCAATATATGTCACGCCGTCAATTTCTGGTGCATCCATATAAGTTCGTCCAATATAATTATTTTCATCAATTTTTTCTTCGATTAATACTTCTAAAGTTTTATTAAGATTTTTTGAAAGAATTTCTTTAGATATATCGCTTTGAATTTCCATAATTTCATCATTGCGATTTTGTTTTACCTCGTCTGATATTTGATTTTCAAATGTAGAAGCTTTTGTGCCCTCTTCTTTAGAGTATTCAAAAACCCCAAGTTTATCAAATTTTGCTTCCCTAATAAAATCAATAAGCTCTTTAAAATCTTCATCACTTTCTCCAGGAAATCCAACTATAAAAGTTGTTCTAATTACAATTTCTGGAATTGATTGGCGTAAGTTTTTAAGAGTTTTAATGATGTGATCTTTATTAGTTTTTCTATTCATTTTTTTTAAAACATTATCAGAAATATGTTGAAGTGGCATATCAACATACTTTATTAACTTTTCATTAGTTTTAAATTCTTCAATTAATTCATCTGTAAAGTGATCTGGATACAAATATAAAACACGAATCCATTTCAAATCTTTTATTTTTGAAATTTCTTTAATTAAATTTGCAAGAGAATATTTCGAGTATAGATCGATTCCATAATCAGTAGTGTTTTGTGCGATTAAAATAATTTCTCTTGCACCCTTACTTACTAAATACTCAACCTCAGAGCATATATCTTCAATTTTTCTAGATCTGTTTTTGCCACGAAGCGATGGAATAATGCAGTAAGAACAATTGTTGTTGCAACCTTCAGAAATTTTCACAAACTCAGTAATGTTTACAACTTCTTTTTTTATGCCCTCTATATAGGCAGAATTTAAATTATCAGTTTTTATAAATAAATCTCCTGCAAGACTTCTGTTTAAAAGTTCATTTATATAATTTATATTTCCAGTGCCAATAATTCCATCTATTTCTGGAATTTCCTTTAATAGTTCTTCAGGATATCTTTGAGCTAGACAACCTGATAGAAGAACTTTTTTACATCTTCCTTTATTTTTGTATTCCACTGATTCTAAAATAGTATCAATAGATTCTTCCTTTGCAGCATCAATAAACCCACAAGTGTTGATAATTAAAATATCAGCTTCATTGGCAGAATTTACAATCTTGTATTCTTTTTTATCTAAAAGGGAGTACATTATAGATGAGTCTACATCATTCTTTGAGCAACCCAATGTAACTATATGCACATTATTCATCTTCATCACCTAAAATCATATCTATTTCTTCCTTCGTCTTCAAAAGTTTCCTAGGCTTTGAACCTTCATGTGGACCAATTATACCCATCTCTTCCATTTGATCTACGATTCTACCAGCTCTTGAATAACCAACTTTTAATTTTCTTTGAATATAAGAAATTGAAGCTTGTTCATCGTTAACTACAAGTTCAACTGCTTCTTTAAAGAGTGGGTCCTTTTCTTCCTCGCCCTTTATTTTTTTATTTTCAATAGCTTTTTCAATTTTTGATTCAACATTTCCCTTTATTTCATTGTTGTTCTTTACAAAATCGACAACTCTTTCAACTTCGCTATCACTTATAAAAGCACCTTGTATTCTCTTTGGCTTTGGATACTTGCTTGGATAAAATAGCATATCTCCCTTTCCAAGGAGCTTTTCAGCTCCACTCATATCAAGAATTGTCCTCGAGTCAACAGATGATGCAACTGAGAATGCAATACGTGAAGGGACATTTGCCTTGATTGTTCCTGTAATTACATCCACTGAAGGTCTTTGCGTAGCAAGAATAAGATGCATTCCGGCAGCTCTTGCCTTTTGTGCAAGTCTTGCAATATATTCTTCAATTTCCTTAGAAGCAACCATCATTAGGTCTGCAAGTTCATCGACAATAATTAAGATTTTAGGAAGTTTTTCTTTCTCCCTTCCCTCTTCAACCATTTTTTTGTTGTAACTCTTTAAATCTCTCACGTGTTTATCGGCAAAGGATGCATATCTTTTTTCCATTTCATCTACAGCCCAGTTAAGTGCAAAGGCTGCTTTTTTGGGATTAGTAACAACATCTATCAAAAGATGTGGTATGCCATTATAGACACTAAGCTCAACAACTTTTGGATCTATAAGCATAAGTTTTACATCTTTTGGAGATGATTTATATATTACACTTGTGATTATAGAGTTAATGCATACTGATTTACCAGAACCAGTTGCACCAGCAATTAATAAATGAGGCATATCTTCCATGCCTGAAATTAATATATTCCCTTCAACATCTTTGCCAAGAGTTAGAGGTATATCTGAATTAATAGTTTTAAATTCCTGGGAATCAATTAGTTCTTTAAGACTAACAGGATCTTTTTCTTTATTTGGGACTTCAATACCAACTACATTTTTTCCAGGGATTGGAGCTTCTATACGAAGATCAGAACTAGAAAGAGCCATTGCAATATTATCGTTTAACCCAACTATTCTAGATAATTTAATGCCAGGAGCTGGTTTTAATTCGTAAGATGTTATTACAGGCCCACGATTTATCGCAACAATTTTAGATTCAATTCCAAAATTTCTCATAGTGTTTTCAATAATTCTTCCCTTTTCAATAACTTCGTCTTTAGAAAATCTACCCTTCGAGCTAGTTCTATCTAATAAAGCTATATCTGGATAAGTGTAAGTGAATTCTTCTTTATTTTTATTTTCAATATCGTTTTTTATAGTATCCACAACATCTTCATCATTACTTCCATCTTTTAATTGAATAGTTGTTTTAGAACTATTTTCTTCTATATTTTCATCGATATCTTGTTTAATTTTTTCAGATTCTTCTTTAATATCTTCTTCAGAATAATCTTTAATAATTAAATTTTCTCCAAATTCCTCTGCATCTTTTGAATTTTCTTTAGCCTTTTTTAGTTCATTTTTTTCTTTTCTAAGATTTTCTCTTTCCAATTTCTTTTTTTCTTTTTCTTCTAATTTAATTTTTCTATCAGCTTTTTTTTCTGCTAGTAGTTTCTTTTTATCTTCAATATATTCTCCCATATCTTCAAAAAACATAATTATTTGATCAATGTTTATTTTTATCATAAAGTAAATTGAAACCACAATTATTATTCCAAGAACTAAATAAGTACCAAGTGAACCTAAAAGTTTGTATGAAAAAAATCCAAAGATTGCTCCAATTATACCGCCACTTCTCGTTATGTCCATATACTCTGTTGATTTTATGATTCTTTCTATTAAAGTCATGTCCATTTCCTTTGACCCGTCAAGGAAAATTAAGATGCACAAAAATATTATAAGAGAACAAACAATATATCTTCTCATATGCAATTTAGTAGCTTGAATATTAAATAATATTCCCCAGAAAATTAAAAGAAGAGGAATGATAAAATTTCCTGAACCCGTAATAACAGAAAATAATTTATATATTAAAGTACCAATTAAACCCATTTTTTGACTGTATAGGCAAATAAAAAATACTATACCTATGACAATTAAAAATAATCCAATAATTTCTTTCCCAGAAGAAATATTTGAAGAAGTTTTTCTTCTTTTTTGAATGTTTTTTTATTTGTAGTTTTTTTATTGTTTTTTTTGTTTTTTATCAAGAGAAAGCACCTCATTAATATTATAACAATTTGTCCTCTCAAACGCCAGTATGACCGAATCCTCCATAGCCTCTTTCTGTATCGCTTATCTCTTCAACTTCAATAATTTCGGGAGTTTCAATTTTCATGAAGACAATTTGCGCAATTCTCTCACCATCTTTAATAGTAACTTTTTCATTGCTCATATTTATTAAAATCACTTTTAATTCTCCACGATAGTCTGAATCTATTGTGCCTATTCCATTTGGAAGTCCTATGCCTTTTTTCAAGGCAAGTCCAGATCTTGCTCGAACTTGGGCTTCATATCCTTTTTCAAATTCAAGAAATAATCCCGTCGGAACTAATACTCTATCAAGTGGTTTTAATACTAAATCTTCCTCAAGATTTGCTCTCAAATCCATTCCCGAAGAACCTTTGGTTTCGTACTTAGGAAGTGGATGCTTGCTTTTATTTATAATTTTTAATTTCATAAATTCCCCTTTAAAAAATCGCATTAAAATAAACCTTAATGCGACTAAAATATTATTTATTTATCTTATTCTGTCTTTGTATCTTCTCTTTTTATAAGAGCTTTTCTTGAAAGTGAAATTTTTCCAGTGTCTTCAGATATTTCGATAACTTTAACTTCAACAGTGTCGCCAACTTTTAAAACATCTTCAACATTATTTGTTCTTTCATGGGCAATTTCAGAAATATGAAGAAGTCCCTCAGTTCCCTTCTTGATTTCAACAAAGGCACCGAATTTAACTATCTTTTTAACTTTACCCATATAAACATCACCGACTTCAATATCTTTTACAATATCTTCTATGATTGCAATAGCTTCTTTAGCCTTTACATCACTTTCAGAAAGTATGGAAATTCTTCCATCATCGTCAATATCAATTTTAACGCCAGTTTGTTCAATAATTTTGTTAATTATTTTTCCACCAGCACCTATTACCTCACCAATTCTTTCTGGATCAATAGAAATCATGTGAATAATCGGAGCATATTTAGAAAGTTTAGCTCTTGGTTTATCTATAGTTTTAGCTAAGTGATCAAGAATTTCAATTCTTGCAACTTTAGCTCTTTCAAGTGCAACTTCGAGAATTTCTTTTTTAATTCCCTCAACTTTAATATCCATTTGAATAGCTGTGATTCCCTCACGAGTTCCAGCTACCTTAAAGTCCATATCTCCAAAGTGATCTTCAAGCCCTTGAATGTCAGTTAAGATTTTTATAACACCATTTTCTTCAATAAGACCCATTGCAATGCCAGCTACAGGAGCTTTAATGGGAACACCTGCATCCATAAGAGCTAGAGTAGATCCACAAATTGATGCTTGAGAAGAAGAACCATTAGAAGATAAAACTTCAGACACAACTCTAATTGTATATGGGAAAGTTTCACTATCAGGAATTACAGGCTTAAGAGCTCTTTCAGCAAGAGCACCATGACCAATTTCACGTCTGCCAGGAGATCTTGATGGTTTAGTATCACCAACAGAGAATCCTGGGAAGTTGTAGTGATGAATATACCTTTTTGGCTTGTCATCTCCAAGTCCATCTATAACTTGTTCTTCAGAAATTGCACCGAGAGTTGCAATTGATAGTACTTGAGTTTGTCCTCTGGTAAATAGTCCCGAACCATGAGCTCTTGGTAAGACTCCAACTTCAGAAGAAAGTTGTCTTATTTCTGTAAGCTTTCTATCGTCAGGTCTTCTTTCCTCTTCAAGTATTCCTCTCCTAACTTCATTTACTTCAATTTCTTCTAAAGCAAATTCAATATCTTTTTCATTTTCTTCCATAAGATCTTTGAAATGTTCTCTTATATCATTTTTTGCAGCTTCAGTTTTTTCAACTCTTGTAACTTTATCTTTTTGTCTTATTGCATCAACCAATAGATCCTTGCCATATTTTTTAACTTTAGCAACAATTTCTTCGTCAGCTTTAAATACTTCGTATTCAGCCTTTTCTTTTCCAACTTCTGAAGTAATCTTATTAACAAAGGTACAAATTTCTTTGATAACTTCATGTCCCTCTAAGATTGCCTCTAACATTTCAGCTTCACTTACTTCCTTTGCACCAGCTTCAACCATCATAATAGCAGATTCAGTGCCAGAAAGAGATAAATTAATTCTAGAATTGTTTCTCTCTTCTTCATTAGGATTTATAATGTATTTTCCATCAATAAAACCAACCTCAACAGATCCAGTAGGCCCATCAAAGGGAATATCAGAGATAGAAAGAGCAATAGAAGAACCTATCATAGCAACAATTTCAGGTGAGTGATCTTGATCAACACATAACACAGTTGCAACAATTTGTACATCATTTCTATATCCCTCTGGAAAAAGAGGTCTAAGAGGTCTGTCAATTAATCTAGCAGATAAAGTAGCTTTTTCGCTTGGTCTTCCCTCACGTTTAATGAATCCACCGGGAATTTTTCCAACTGCATACATTTTTTCTTCATAATCAACACTTAGAGGAAAAAAGTCGATTCCCTCTCTTGGTTTAGATGAAGCTGTAGCCGTAACTAGAACAACAGTATCTCCATATTGTACTAAACAAGCACCATTAGCTTGTTCTGCAACCTTTCCAATTGTAACTTTTAATTGGGAACCTGCAAGATCCATAGTATAAGTTTTTTCCATTATTTCCTCCTTCTAATAAGAAAGAGCGGAATTACCGCTCCTACTATCCTCTTATTTGTAGTTTTTTAATAAGTGTACGATATCTTTCTATATCACTATTTTTTAAATATCTTAATAAGTTTCTTCTTTTACCAACCATTTTAAGAAGTCCTCTTCTTGAGTGATGGTCTTTCTTGTGAATTCTTAGGTGTTCATTTAAATCGTTAATTCTTCTAGTTAGAATAGCAATTTGTACCTCTGGTGAACCAGTATCACCTTCGTGAGTTTTAAATTCATCAATAATAATTTTTTTAATATTTGGTTCTAGCATATTTTCCTCCTAATTTTTAATAAAGCTAATCAAAGTACACGTCGAGGAGCGTCGAACTGTGAATAGCTATTTAACCTTGTATATCTTACCATATAATGCCGTAAATGTAAAGTAATCTATTTTTTTAACTAAATTCTTATGTAGTGTTACAATTGATGTGAAACCAAATAGAAGAAAAATAGAGAGATATCCTATATAATTAAATTAACCAAATATAAAAAGAAAGGATACTCTACGAATACAATTATATCAAAAAACCAAGGATATTTGCCACATACTTTAGATACAAGATATCACGCTGTTAAAACTTATAGAAGTGGATATTCTATTGCCTTTGTAATAAGGAGATACAAAATTTCTAAGTCGTCTTTAATGAGATGGAATAAAAGATTTGGTGGAACAAAGGCTTCTCTTATGGATAGATCTCATAAGCCTTTAAGTAAACATCCTAATACTCATACTGATGAGGAAATTTTATGGATAAAAAATTATATTAAAAGAAATCCTAATATTTCCATGATAGAACTATATGCAAAGCTTAAGTTTGATAAAGGATATAAAAGACATCCTTGTTCATTATTTAGAGTTTTAAGGAAATTGGGATATTTTAAAGATGAGGTTAAAAAGAAAAAGCCTTACATTCCTAAACCGTATAATACTTCTAAAAATATTGGTGTAAAATGGCAATTAGACGTTAAATACGTTCCAAAAAATGTTACGTAGGTGAAATTCCCGATAAATTTTATCAATATACTATGATAGATGAGGCAAGGCGTGAAAGATTCATATATCCCTTTAAAGAACAGTCTTCATATTCAACTGTAGAGTTTGTAAAAATGGCTATAGATTATTTTGGATATCAACCTGAAATTATACAAACAGATAATGGATTTGAATTTACTCATTTTAAGGAAACAAAAAAGATACATCCCTTTGATATTTTATGTAATGAACTAGGCATAAAACATCAGTTAATAAGACCTAGAACACCAAGACATAATGGTAAGGTCGAAAGAATTCATAGAAATGATAATGAGATATTTTATAAATATTTATCTTTTATAGCTACGATGATTTAAAACTTCAAATGAAAAAGTATTTATATAAATCAAATAGATTACCAATGCAAGCACTAAATTGGCTGACGCCTATTGAAAAACGAAATCTATTATTTATGGCTAGTCCCCAATAATAGATTAGTACATAGGATATTTATTTTTATATTTTTGGTATCACATCATTTACAAATGTACAAAAATTCTAGTGACTGCTGTTCTATATTTGAAAAGCTTGATCTCTCCAAATCTCCAATCATATAAAGTGGAATTCTAAAAATTCTAGCTATCTCGTTTAGTTGGAATTTTCTTGTTTCCAAAAATTGAGCCTCATTTGATGCTATGGCTATTGGTTGGTATCTCATTTCTTCTATTACGAATAACTTGAGCATAGGCATTACCCCATAATAAAAGATGAGTCATTAGTGTTTCTCTAAATACAAATGAAGTCATCTCAGTATTTGGCTCATCGTGCAAAAGAAAATATATGATGTGGTCTTTTGCTTTTTCATTTGAATTTGAATTACCTCTTTTATACAGATGAAGAGGAAGTCCTGCTAAAGTTTCAGCAAGGACTCTTACACAGGAATAAACTGCCGTCATTTGCATAGCAGTAAATTCGTTGACATTCCTACCTGCTGTTGTTCTCCCAAATAAAAAAGACGATGAAGATATCCTCTCCCCGTCTTTAGGTTTGTCTCTCTACTTGAATATTAAATTTAAAATGTTTATATTACCACCTCCTAAAAGTAGGTATGAAAAAAGCACCTACTAATGTAGATGCTAAAATTTATTTTTTTCTTTCTTCAATGAGTTTATTATATTCATCTTCTAGTTTTTTTCTTTCCTCTTTAGGTATCTCCATTGCTAGTCTAGAACTTATGGAAGATATTCTAAAGTCAAGTAATAAACTATTTCTCTCCTTGCCATTTATTGTCTTCTTATTTCTATTTTTGTATTGTGATAAATTACCTTTAAAATTTTTGATTCTTTTATCTTCTATAATTAAAAGTGTATCTGCTATGTTATTTATGAACTCCTCATCATGGCTTACAAATATAAATGGTCTATCATAAGATTTCAATAGATTTTCCAAGCTTTCTATAGCATTTATATCTAAAAAGTTTGTTGGTTCATCAAAAATAAGATAGTTAAAATCAGATGTTAATATTTTAGCTAATTTTACCTTGGCTTTTTCTCCATCACTTAAAATACTTACAATCTTGTAGACATCATTAGTCTTAAATCCTAATCTTGCAAGAACAATCCTCGTCATTGTTTCGTCGTATATAGATGTATTTAATACATTTTCTAGAATGTCAGCATCTTCTTCTAAAATATCACTCATTTGACTAAAATAACCTATTTTAAGATTTGGATGCACCCATACATTTTCTTTGTAGAGAATCATATTTAAAAGTGTGGATTTCCCACTTCCATTTTCTCCTATAAGAGCTATTTTAGAATTATTTTTTATTACAAAGTTTGATTTTTCAAATAAAATTTTATTTCCAAACTCTTTATTTAGCTTTTCTCCTCTTATCAAAATTTTAGAGTGAAGTCGTTTATTATCAGGAATGGATAGTTGTATTTCTGTATCTTCTTTAGGTTTTTCTTTTACTTCTAGTTTATTTATTCTGGACTCTACAGATTTTACTTGTTTATCTAGTTTTTTCTTGTTTTCTTGACCGCCCATCTTATGGAGTCTTGCTTCTGAGTTCCCCATCCTTTTTGGAGTGGTTCTTACTTTTGATGATTGGTCTTTTATATTTATAGCCAAATTTTCAAGTCTTCTTTTTTCTATTATATAATTTGAATACTCTTTTTCTTTAAACTTAAGTCTTTTCTGTCTTTCTTCAAGATAGAATTTGTAATCTCCATTATATTCTTCAATTTTCTCGTTTTTTAATTCTAAAATCTTTTTACAAGTTCTATTTATGAAATCACGATCATGTGAAATTAGAAGATATCCTACTTTTCTTGAATTTAGCTTTTCTATAAGTTCTTCCTTTTGCTTTAAGTCTAAGTGAGATGTAGGTTCATCTATTAATAGAAATTTAAAACTATCTGATAATAGGTCTATTATTTTTAATCTTTGTGCCTCTCCTGGACTATAGTTATCATCAACCTTTAACTGTGATCTAAAATAGATTTCGTTAGAAAAGTCGTTGACTTTACTATCATAATTTAATAAATAACCTAGCTCACTATCCACTCTTACTTGACCAGTATAGTCTTTATCTAAGCCTAATATTATTCTTAAAAGAGTAGTTTTACCCGTTCCATTTTCACCTATTAAGGCTATCTTATCATTTTTATTTATTGATAAGCTATTGATTTCAAATAGTCTTCTATTAGGAACAGTTTTTATCAAGTTTTGTATATATATCATAAATCCTCCTATGTTTTTTTGAGAGGATTTCTTTTCCTCTCTTAGTTATTTAGAAAACTATTTGTATTAATCATTTATCTGTACCTCCTAATACTATTTTTATAACATATACCCAATTTAGAAAACTATTATCCCTCTGTCGTCGTATACAGATTCACTTCTTGTATCATTGCCACATCTTATTGTTCTATCAAGTGCCATGATGGTAGCAATAACTCTGGCTATCTTCTCTGTAGATTTTTCCTTATCTACTTTTATATTTCCTGCAGGGTCTGTTTGAATAAAAAATATTACCCATCATTCCTTTAAGTGAGTAAAAATATAGTCTTGAAATCAATAGCATTGTGTTAGCAGTCGAAACATTCTCTTTTTTATGATATCTTTTAAAATAATGTATCTTTATATAGAACACTCAAAAAATACATTCTAAAATCTCATAAATTTTATTCAATAGATATCTAATTGATAAAACAATATTTTAAAAAATCTTTTTTACTTTTTCTACAACTAGGATGAATAATTTTTAATCCTATAAGATACTTTTACCTCTGTTAATAAATTCTCTTAAATGTTTGGCTGTGTAAGAGTCTCTACATTTAATAAAATCTATAGGACAACCTTGGAACATCAGCTCACCTCCAAGTTTTCCTCCTTTTGGTCCAAGATCTATAATCCAATCAGCTTGACTAATTACAGAAAGATTGTGTTCAATGATTATCAGAGTATATCCTTTTCTTATTAATTCTTGAATAAGGCTCATTAAATTATCTATGTCTGATTCATGAAGTCCAGTAGTCGGTTCATCTAATATTATTGTCTCATAGGTATTATTTAATAGCATTTGAGCTATCTTTAGTCTTTGAAGTTCTCCACCAGAATAAGTGTCCAAGGTCTGTCCAAGTTTAATATAGGATAAGTTTGCTTTAATTAATGACTCTAAAGCTGCATTTATTTTAGGATTGTCACAAAATATCTCCCTAGCTTCTATAGCTGTCAATTCAAATATCTGACTAATGTCTTCACCCCTATATAAATAGGAAAGAGCCTTGGCATTAAATCTTTTACCTTGGCATTTTTCACAAACATATTCAGATTCCCCCAAGTAAGCCAAGTCGAGTTTTATAATACCCTTCCCTTTACATTCAGGACAAGCCCCTTTGCCTGTTACTGAAAATAAGGATTTGTCAACCTTATTTTCTTTACTAAATATTTTTTTAATCTCATCATATATTCCCAAATAAGTGACAATATTAGAACGACTAGAACCAACTGGCAAACTTTGATCCAATATTGTAGAATCAGGGTACTTATCTTTAAATATTTCTCTTATTAAAGTACTTTTGCCAGAACCCGCTAGACCTGTTACTAGGGTGAGAGCATTTTTAGGAATTTTTACAGATAAGTTTTTGATATTATATTTTGAAACATTATCTAATTTAAAAAACTCAGCAAAGTCCTTCCTCTTCTTGTTTATATGATGGTCCTTAAGTAAGGCCCTTGCAGTTATTGTATTAGACTTTAAAAGTTGAGAATAATTTCCTTGAAAGGTTATTTCTCCCCCTTTGCTTCCTGCTCCTTCTCCAAAATTTATAAGGTAATCACATTCTTTAATCATACCCGGATCATGGTCAACATATAAGATAGAGTTTCCCCTTCCTTTAAGCCCTTTAAAAATATTTATAATTCCCTTAATATCCTCTGGGTGAAGTCCTACACTTGGCTCATCAAAAATATATAGCACATCAGACAAAGAGCTATTAAGATATTTTACCATCTTAATTCTTTGGGATTCTCCACCGGATAAAGTTGTGGTGGGTTGATTTAATTTTAAGTAGTCTAAACCAACAAGAGATAAACTTTTTAATTTAATTTTCAATCCACGAGTAATTTCCCCTACAATTTCTTCTTTAATTTCAGCTACAAAATCAAAGAGATCATTAATTTCCATATTGGTACAATCTGCTATAGACTTACCTTTTATTTTAGCACTTAATACTTCTTCATTGAGCCTTGCTCCGTGACAAACTGGACAAGTTTCTTTTATTAAAATCCTATCCAAGTCTTTTTTGTATTGTGGATTTTCCACATTTACAAAACTTTCCATAATTCTTGGAATCACGCCATAATATTTAGCTGTCTTATGCCAATTTGGACTTGGGTTTTCAGGTTTTATTTTTTGAGAATATAAAAGCAAATCAAGTTCATCCTCAGTAAAATCAGATATTTTCTTATTGTTATCAAAATATCCCGATTCTGTATAACGAGTTAATCTCCAACCACCATCTTTAAAGGTAGGAAAATTTATGGCATTGTCATTTAAAGATTTGTCAAAATTTATTAATTTATAAACGTCTATTGACTTAACCTCTCCTAATCCTTGGCAGGTCTTACACATTCCTTCTGGATTATTAAATGAATATTTCATAGAATAACCTATAAAAGGATGAGCAAGTCTAGAGAAAAGGAGCCTTAAATCTGCATATATGTCTGTAACTGTACCTACTGTTGATCTAGAATTTCCACGAATTCTCTTTTGATTTATAACCAAAGAAACTGGAAGGTTTGATATGGAATCTACAGGTGGTTTTCTATATTTGGGCAAAAGATTTTGCACATAAGAAGAATAGGTTTCATTAAGCAACCTTTGTGATTCACTTGCAATAGTATCAAATACAAAAGAAGACTTGCCTGAACCAGAAACTCCAGTAACTGCAACGATTTTATGCTTAGGGATTTTTACTGAAATATTTTTCAAGTTATTTATCCTAGCATTTTTTACAAGTATATAATCATTCATCTTTTTCTATCCTTGTCTTTCGTAACTCATTGGATAAAATATTGGACAGATGAATAAACTCTTTCTGTTCTTCTTTGTCAAAAGATTCTAAAGCTATTTTATAAAGTGAATTATGCTTTTCTGAAATACTCTCTAAAAGTTCTTTACCACTATCAGTTAAAGAAGTATATAACTCTCTTCCATCTAATTTATTAGGAAGTTGTTCTATATATTCCATTTGCTTTAGGCTTTTTAATGCTTTTGATAATTTAGTCCTAGATACCCCTAAGATTAAGCTTAAATCTGAAGGCAAAATTTCTCCTTCTTTTTCAACTTGATATAAAATATCATATTGTAGCCATGTAATTTCTTTTGGATTTACAAGATTTCTTTCTGCAACCATTTCACATTGCAATTCCATTAGAGCAGTCTTTAAGTTCATAACTAATCTCCCTTCATATAATTTCTATATGGTAATTATATCATAATGGACACTATAGTTAAACCTGTTTTGAATAGATCAGAAACATTATTTTAAAAACATAACTATGAAGCCTAAAAATATACTCTTATAAAGTAATGCATCTCAACCACTATCTTTTCTCAAGATTCAAAACAAATGTATTTTTTTCTAGAACCACTTGAAGTTCTTATCTTCAATCCTTTTTATCGCTCTAATAATTTTTTCTTTAATTACAATAACTTATATATGTCTCTGTTGATTTCCTTTTGTAGGTATATAATCTTTACGACAGTATCTTCAAGTCATGAACTTCCTATATTAAGACTCTTAAACTTGCCTGTAAATTTGCTTTTGTATTAGTTGCTAGTTCATTAAACTTTCTACTTGTTCTAAATTTGCCTTTATCCTCCTACCTAAATAAAATCCTTACATTAAATATTGTTTTATAAGTTATTTGCAGGGAAATCTGAGGTTTCTTGAAAAGCAAAAAATACATAACACAATATTGTCTATTGCTTAATCATTAACTTTAAAAATAATGGTATAATGAACAAGCATTCCAATTCCAGTTTTTTTCATTTTTAACTGCAATTACTTGCACAAGTTCCCAACCCATAGCAGCTTTTTCTTGAATGATTTTTTTACATTCATCAAAGGCTTCTGTTTTCGTAGTCTTTAACTCTCCTTTAAGGGCTACATCAATAAATTCGTATTTCGTATTTCTCTTTCTCCTTAATTTTCTTAAAACATTCTACTTGCATTTATTATAAACTAATCTAAACACTTTTAGTCTCTTATCTTATTTTCTTGTCAGCAATGCTACAGTCTCTACATGGCTTGAGTGGTCAGTATGGATAATATTTAATATTTTAGGGAAGCTTCGTATGTGGGAATATATTTATTCTCAATTATTTCTAAATTCTTTTAACATTTTATTTAAAACTAATGCATTTTCATATTCTTCAACAAAGGCTCCATTGTATTACCTAAAAGGTATTTTAGAGCATCTTGTAAATCTTGTGCTGTTTCTTGTTAATATTCTTCAATTAACATCTTAGAGATTTTGTTTCTGATCGCTTTCTTATGGCATAAAAATTCCTCCTGATTAGTTTTTCTTAACCATAATCAGGAGGTTTCTATACACAGAATTTTACACAGTCTCAAATATCTAGTACTTCTACTATCTCTTCTCTTTTTTCTTTCATTATAATTTTTTTGATTACTTCTTCATCTAAGTATTTTGAGAAATCATCCAATTCAGATGTTACTTCAAATATTATATTATGATTTTTATCACTTAAATCAAAACTCGAGTCATATTTTGTTTTATCTGACCAATAATTCCAATTTATATCTGTCCTTTCATAATATACATAATTTCTTTTTGGAGTTACAAACACTCTTTTATTAATGAGTTTTTTCCCATCTTCTGCTTTAAACATTTCAGAATATAATTTTATTCCTTTGAATGCTTTATAATCACTAATAGTATCATTTGAAACATTTAATCTAATATCTTCATACTTCATAAAATACCTCCTTATGTTAATCAATTTTACTATATTATCAACACTGATAAAGTAAATTAATTATTACAAGCTGATTATAATTTTTAAGCTTTAGAGAATCAACAACATTTTGAGTATTACTTCTTCCCTTATCTTTCCTGACATCTTTGATATTATACTTATCTTCTTCGTCAACACCTATTATCATGAAAGCATCTCTACTATCAGCCATGAAAATAATATCATGAAGCAAATCTTGCTTTCCTTTTTTATCAGATTTATACCTTTCTTTTTTTAATCCAAGTACCCAACTTCCCGCCTAAGATCTATCAATTCTAATATCACTTCTTGTTCAACCATACACCTACTCCATAAATCTCAACTAATTGTATTATGCCATTTCCAAGGAAGAACAACAATCCTATATAAGTACTGCCTACTTGTTGATATAAATTTCAATTCCTGACTTAAACATTACTTTCAGTTTTTCTTCATAAACCACTATCTTCTCTATAAGTTTCCTTACCAAGTCTTCATCGTATCTTTCTATTTCTAATTCTTGATTATCTAAAAACTCTTCTAATTCCATTAGCCTGCTTTGTTCATTCTTCTCTTCCGATAAATCTAAAAGTATCTTTTCTTTTTCATTTCTTAACTTTTCCACCCTTTTTGCAAGTCCAGTGTAGTCTTTCTTTGCATTAGCAATTTTCAAAAGCTCTTCCTAGGCCTTCAGCATTTTTTGTCTATTTTTTCTATCCTTCCACTTCCATCACTTGTGATGGTTTTTTTAATATTCTCTTTTATTATTTTTCCTTCTTCTTCATTCACTACTATCTTTCCGTCTATATTCTCATAGCCATAAGGTGGGCTTGATATAATAAACGTTCCGCTTTGAAACCTCTTCTTTATAGACCATTTGTTATTTTCTGATATAGACCTGGATTCACTTTCTGCAAGGGATGAAAGTATGGATAACATGAGCTCGCTTTCCATGGTTCTTGTATCAATGTTTTCTTTTTCAAAATAGATACCAATATTTAAATCAAGGAGTCTTCTTACAATTTCCAAACAGTCTGTTGTGTTTCTTGCAAGCCTTGAGATTGATTTAGTTAGGATAAAGTCTATTTTTCCGTCTTCACAGTCTTTTAGAATTTTTAGAAGTCCATCCCTGCATTCTTTCTTGGTTCCAGTGATGCCTTCATCAAAGTATAGACCTGCAAATGTATATGATTCATTTTCAGATATCATCTTTTCGTAGTGGCTCTTTTGCGTTTTAAGACTTACAAGCTGAGCGTCTTCATCTGTCGATACTCTTGCATAGGCAGCTACTCTTAATATGGATTCTTCTCTTTGATTTGCTTCTATTTTTGTTATCTTTTTCATCCATTCAACCTCCTTTCTGCTAGTGCTATATTCCCGTACAAGTGAGTATTTATCAAGTCTTATAGCAATAATTCTGAAAGAATAGGTCTGAATTTTTTAATGTTTTCTCTCCTAATTTTCCTATATTCTTCAAGGCTAATTTCATCTAAAAGAAAGATATCCTGGATGAACTTATCCGATAGATAAAAGTTAAGCTCTGCTTTTAAATCTATCTCTGTATATTCAGTTTTTAAAATTTCTTTTCTGCCTTCCAACTTTTCTACTCTCATGCTCCACCTCCTATATCACAGGCAAAGAAATCAGGTCTATTTTTAACCCTAATTTTCTTTCCTCTATATTCCTTAGGACAAATGGATTAGTTTTGAGTAAAGTTTATAATCTCTAATATATGTAAAGAGAAATATGGCGTTAGAAATGTAGGCATAAAAATAGCCTGCGCCAAAATCGGCACAGACTTCTAATTCTTGTATTTTATTAATTTTTCAATAATTCTTTCTTGTCACTTCGTATACGACCTTATTTTACAATTACTCATTATCTTTTTTATTTTTCAGCCATAAATAAATTAATCTGATTATTGGAATTGCAATTAAAATATACACCCATACTGTAGGTATTTTACCCATATCCCACACCTCCTTAAAGTAAGTTAAATTTACCAACAATAAATAACACAACAGAAACTGCACACAGCACAAAGGCTCTTGTCAGCGAAAAGCTATATATTTTTTCAGGCTCTCTTTTGCTATATTTTATTTTCTTTATATCTCCCTTTTCCATGCTCATAGGCACTTGAATTTTATTCTTTGATACATAAGTCTTCCCATTTATTGAATATTCAAATTGCGCCCATTTTGAATTGCCCTTTTTTACTGATTCAGGATTAGGTTGCCATATTGATATTACCTTACCGACAGTATATTCAGTATTATTTCTCAATATATAACTTCGCCCTAAATCTACTAATCCAAAAACTAATAATATTGTCGCTGAAATATAAATAAATTGTTTTTCCATGAACTTTCCTCCTAACGAATAAAAATTATGTTTTTAATATTGTTTTTTCTCCATAATTTTAATTGATATTTTTATGGAAATTCCAAGGACTATAAGGAATAAAACTATTATGCCTATGGTTGTCATCTTAAATGAATATAGGCTAAATGTATCGATTAAATTGGGTATGATACCCAATTTCTCTTTTAGTAAATTAGATATGGCAAATATTATCAAAAATGTTATCATAACAATAATTCTGCCCTTTTCCGCACCAAATTTAAGAATGAAAGGCAACTGAATTGCAGGCAATAAATTTATTGATACGATGCTCAAAAGTGATAATATTATTATTTTATCTAAACCAAGACTTCCTTCTATAAATAGATATATAAAAATAATAATTGATGCAATTAAACTAAATGCAAATGCAAAGAATAATTTGCTAAAAACATAGGAACTCTTTTTAATTGGCATCGAAAAAGCAAACTGTTCAAATTTAGATTGAACATCGTAGCCAAAAGCTATAGAATTTAAAATTAATGGCATGAAAGCACACATCAAGGGAATCATGATTAATGTTTTACTATATATGGCGTAAACACTTAGAGCAATACATATTACAAAGGATAATAAAAGTGTCTTCTTCAAAGTTGCTATGTCTTTTATAATTAAAGCAGTCATCATTTATTCTCTCCTTTCACAAAATATACCATTATATCTTCAATTGACGGCTTCTGTAATGTTATCCCATTTGGAACAAGATTTCTCTTAACCAATAGTTGTTGACCAAAAGAGTGAACTCTTCTTCCTACAATTGCTTCATCATCAATGTTCTCCACTTCTTTATCTGATAAGTTACAAAGCGCATAATTCTCTTCTAGTTCCTCTTTTGTTTCAAAGAATAAAACTTTACCTTCATGTATAAAAGCAATGTAATCAGCAATTTTTTCTAAATCTGATAAAATATGTGATGATATTAGTATCGTGTGATTTTCATCTTGCATATAATCCAAAAGTAAATCTAATATTTCTTCTCTTACAATAGGATCCAATCCACTTGTCGGTTCATCTAATATAAGAATTTCAGCATTATGCGATAAAGCTATTGCTATTGAAAGCTTCATCCTCATTCCTCGAGAATAATTTTTTATCATTTTTTCTGATGGCAAATTAAACTTGTCTTTCAACTTATTGAAAAAAACTTTATCCCACTTTGAATAGACTCTCGAACAAAATCTTTCAACGTCTAATAAATTCATCTCCTCAGGAAATAACAAATCATCAAACACTACACCTAAACTATCTTTTATTTGAATACTATTATAATCTTGGCTATCAAATATTTTAATAATTCCAGAATCTTTGTTTAACAAACCCAATAATAATTTTATGGTTGTACTTTTTCCAGCACCATTTTGACCGATATATCCAACAATTGTTCCTTTTGGAATAGAAATATTTATTGGTCCTAATTTAAAATCGTTAAATTCTTTTACTAAATTCTGAATCTCAATTGCGTTATTAATCATAATCACCCTCCACATAACTTTTTAGCATATTTATCAATTCGTCAATCGATATATCTGCGATTTCTGACAATTCAACTGATTTTTGTAACATTAATTCAATTTCCTTTAAGTATTCTTCACGTATAAGTTCTTTATTTTGTGGAGCAACAAAATTCCCCTTACCTTGTACCGAATTAATGAAACCATCCATTTCCAATTCATCAAAAGCTCTTTTAGCTGTTAGCATACTTATTCTTAATTCTTTTGCTAAAAACCTTATCGAGGGTAGCTGTTCCCCAACTACTAGCTTTCCAGAAATTATTTGTGCCTTAATTTGATTTTTGATTTGTAAATATATGGGATCATCACAGGAATTATTTATTTGTATATCCATTTTAACCACCTACTGTTATTTCTGTTTTAACTGTTCTTATTTTAATATAACAGTTAAATTTTGTCAACTTTGTTATGAAATAAAAAAATAGCCTGCACCAAAATCGGCACAGGCTTCTTACTTAAATATTATAATAGTTGATTCACTCTTTTCTGAACAGCATAATAATCATATCCAGCATTGATTAACCTTCTTTTTCTTTCTTCTCCATTTCCCCATTTTCCACTTATAACTTCTCTGGCTAATTGGTCGATTGTTTTATCTTTTGGATAAACTATCTTACCATTAGCATCGAATACTTTTAATCTAAATCTATCAGCACATCTTTTGGCATTTTCCAAATTCTTAAATGCACCTTTCTGGCTATTTACATCAGACCAAGATTTTCTAACTCTATATAGTCCACCTACTGATTTACTAACAGTCTTATCGCCTCTTAGTCTTTTATTAACCTCGCTTGCAATATATGGAAACTTACTGCCAAGATATGGACCTGGACAATTAGTGCTTGAATACCACTCATGTTTTTGAAGTACACCATCTTTACCCCCAGTATAGGTACAAGGATAGATGCCATTTCTTCTGCAGATGTCTGTCACTAAATCAATTAGTCTATTTAAAACGTAATCAGAAACCAACCACTGAGGCCCTCTAGTAGAATTCCCTACTTCAATTGTTACTACTTGGTTGTCACACCATCCAGATGAGGTTGTCCACGCTCTATTGACTTCATCAACTCCTAAAACAATTACTCCATCAGATCCTAAGTTATAGTTAGCCGAGGCTCGTCTTTACTTTGGCACAAATACTCCAGCAAGATTTCTACCATTTATAACTCCAGCTGCGTGATGAATAGCTATTTTTGTTATTTTCTGATTTCTTCTTCCATTATGGTTTGGTGAAAGAATTGTTGCTTGTACTAATGGGCTATTACTCATTTATTTTTCCTCCTTGAATTATTCTAATACTCTTTTTAACTTTTCTGGTACTGGCATACCTAAAGCCACAGAATTTTCCAAGATAGAAAGACCCTCATTTGCAATATAAAAAAAGATGATGGCTGTTCTTATCATTGTTCCATCACCTTTAATTAAATTTACGTCACATAGGTTTGCTATTCCTACAACTATAAAAATCATAATCTTTTTTGCTATTCCTTTAAATCCTATGGATGAGGACAGCTTTCTTTCTACTCCTGCTCTTAAAACTCCAGTTATATAATCAGCTATTACAAAAGCTAGCAGCGTATAAATAAAGGCATCTACACTTCCAAGGTAAAATCCCAACCATCCTCCAATGGCTGTAAAGCATACTTTTAATATTTCAAAGAATTTGTTCATTTTATTCCTCCTTTGTTAATGTATAAGTTATTTTCATTGTCTTATCTGCCGTTTTTAATATTGGACTTGATAAGTTATTAATTGTTCCAAGATATGGAGTGTGAAGAAATAATAGTTTATAAAACCTTTCTTCATATCCTCCAAAACCTATAGCTAGTGGCCCTATAGTTTTCACTTCTGTCATTAAATTATTAGGTAATCTTCCATCATAATTAGAAACATCACTTACTATAACTTGATCGTTTTTGTCTATAACAAATTTAAATCCCAAAATATAATCACCCCAATTATATAAATAATTGAACTCTGCTGAATATCTACTAGAATTAACTTTCTTGCCCAATTCTATTATTGAGATATCTACAGGATTATTTATGTTGATTTTATATATTTTATCTGTTGTGTATTGGCTAAACACATAAAGGTATCCATTTTTGATACAACAATAGGTATAACGATAGCAATAACTACCTGTTTTTTTATTATAACTGCCTAGCTTAGGTAGACGAATATCATTTAAAGACCACACGTCAATCTTAGTAGAATAATCCTCTTTATTAATCTTTATTCTCACTAAATTTTCATTTTTAGTTCCAAAACCATACCAGTATCCATCTTTCCCATCGTGAAAACAAGTATCATACCAGTTGTAACACTCATTAAAAAATTCTGATACATCAATAGTAATTTTTTCTTCTGCTTTATAAGCTTTTCCATGGATGGAGTTATTCAAACCAATACTTGTAAATGGAACTTTTAACTTAACTAGTTCTATAGACTTTTCATCTAAAGGCCAAATTGATATTAGCAATTTCTTCTCTAAATCCATCTCAACACAACCATTATAGCTATCTGAAATATCTCGGTTATTATATAAATGAGTCCTGTTTAGTAAGATAAATGGATCTTTTCCATGTGTGTCTCCATAAAAGTATCTTCCTCCCCTATAGTGCGTTAATGCCAATGATGATATTCTTCCATTAGCTTGAGATGTAGAAAAATCCCAAACAAACTTATAACCATTTTCAAGTGGTGTTGTTTCTGTTAAATTTGCCGATCCTCTTTTCGGAGCATCTATTGAATTTACGTCATTAGATGCGTAACCTATGATTTGATTATTAGATGGAGCAAATATCTTATTTGGATCTTCTTCCAATGTATCTTCAAAAAGAAGTATTCCACCATAACATTTATTTGCTATTGGAAATAATTCTTTGTCATATTGTGTAACCCTATAATCTCCTATTGGATACATAAGTCCCATAGGATTTAGTCTAAATATGTATGGAACGGCATTAGTAATTAAATTCTCATCTTCATACATCTCTTTTTCACTAGTCCTTACATCTGTAAGTTCAATGACTGATCTACCCTTCAGCATTTTTTACCTCCTTAATTTTAGGCATCAAAAAAGCACCTACAAATTAGTAAGTGCTGTAAACATTATTCAATATTAATTTAAAATCAATTTTCATTTAGTCGTTTCTTTTTAAAAATAGATACAGAGTTGACAGCTATAGACAATATAACTAGAACCCATAACGCTTTGCTCATTGTAGGCATAATGTCCATAAGACCACTCCAGTCTTCTTTAATTACACGGCTAGCTCCATCAAAATAGAATGCGCATACTGTCAAAGCTGTTAAAGATAAACTCAAAAATCTATATCTTTCTGCATTTTTATTTTTTATTGCTGTTGTCACATTTAATAGTGCAAATACAATGGCACCTATCCCAAAAATTAACCACATAACTTCCTCCTTAATTTTTTATTTCTTTTTCTCTTTATTATATTTACTTCCACACCCTATACCAAAAAGCATAGAACCAATTATCCATGCATACTCTGTTTTTCCTGTCTTATATGACATAAATATTGATAGTATAAGTATGATAAATGCGATTATTGCTAGTATCAACCATAATTTATTTTTTACAATTTAATTCCATTCCTGCTTTTTTAAATTCATCGTTGTTACTTAAATAATTCAGAGTGTGAACCAGTTCTTACTAGAGATAATACTAAAACCTCATCTATTTTTTCGTATATTAATATAAAATCTGGCTCTATATGACATTCACGAGTCCCCTTGTAATTTCCAGCTAATGAATGATCTCTATATTTTTCATCAAGAGTTTCATCTCTAGCTATTTTTTCAATAATATCAAACAACTTTTCAATATCTTTCCCTTGTTTTTTAGCCTGCTTTAGGTCTTTTTTAAATCTCTTTGTAAACTTTATTTTATACTTCAAGGGCTTTCCTCAAGTCATCCATATTGTCATAGGATTTCACATTCGTATCTTTAGCTATCATTCTTCCTTCTTCAATCGCTTTTATAGTTTCATCACTTGGAACATTAAGTTTTAAATCAAAGGGAATGCCGCTTTCTCTAATACTCGCCCTTAAAAACATGTTAATTGCAGTGGTCATATTTAAACCTAAACTGGAGTATATTTTTTCTGCTGCTTCTTTTATTTCTTTATCTGTCCTTATATTCAAATTTGTTGTAGCCATTTCATCATCTCCTTTGAGATTATTATATGACTAAATTCGTGTGTAGTCAACACATTGTCATTATATATTAGAATTTATCTGTAGAGAAGTCAAACATTTGTGACACTACCCCTAGAAAATAGATTTTCATTGAGTGAATCACTAGCTTCAAATGAAAAATCTCTTATTATTTCTTTTAAAGCCCCGTTATGGTTTTCGTGGTCAAACTGCCATAAGCTAACCTCATTAATATTCCTATCCTTTGATGTGGTCTGACTAATATCAAAAATATATGAAACTTTTTTGTTTATATCACTTCCAACTAAAATTGGAATACCCTTTTGACCTCTCATAACAACTCTGCCAAAATATTTTTTCCACATATCAAAAGTCGCACAAGCTTTAGCTTCAGGTTCTTTGTTGTATATACTTAATTGGCTTGAAAAATCATATTTCTGATTATTGCCTATAACTTTTAAGAGATTTAAATATTCTTTTTCATCTTGCAAAACTTCATACTTTATAGATTCTTGTATATTCTTAAAATCATTTACTTGCATTTCTTATGGCTCTATAATATCTGTTGGGGAGTAAATCTCTAACAGATATTTTTATGTAAAAAAAATTGCACTTATACGCATTTAGTCCTATACGCATTTAGTCCTAAACTTAAAATAACAACAAACTTTGTTAGGAGGTGCATATAAGTGCAAAATAATAATAACATGAATTTGTTGGGTTTTAAAGATGTAATTTTTGATAGTTTTTGTGAGGATAAGGAATTTGTTCACATTTATGCTTCTGTTACAAAGATGGATACTTGTCCTCACTGTGGTTCTACAAAGATTTGGGTTCATGATCATAGGATTCAAAAGATTAAGGATACTCATATTCATGGTAAGAAATGTCTTATTCATTTAAAGAAGACTAGGTATGATTGTAAGTCTTGTGGTTGTCGTTTTGAAAGAGAACTTGATTTTATTGCTAAGGGTCACACTATGACTTATAGGCTTGTTTTTGCTATTGTTGCTGAATTTAATGAACTTCATTCTAGCTCTTCTATTGCTAGTAGGTATAATGTTTCTTCTAATACTGTTTTGAGAATTTTACATTGTTTATATGTTTCAAGAGCAAAACTTTCAAGTGTATTGTGTATAGATGAGTTTAAAGGTGATAGTGGAAATATTAAGTATCAAACTTCTCTTCTTAATGGTGATAAGCACTCTGTCATTGATATTTTGCCTACTAGGGATAAGAACTTTTTGTTTAAATACTTTAAAAAAGTTCCTAACAAGGAGAGACAAGAAGTTAAGTTTTTTGTAAGTGATATGTCCAATACCTTTAAGTCTGTTAAGAATAGGTTCTTTAAAACTTCTATCCATATTGTTGATAGGTATCACTTCATAAGACAAGTTTCATGGGCTTTAGAGAATGTTAGAAAGAGGATTCAAAAAGATATTTCTTCTAAGCTTAGAAAGTATTTTAAGAGAAGTAGGAGTCTACTTACAAAACCTGCTTCTAATTTAACAACTGAACAAGCTAAAGAAGTTTCTTTAATGCTTGATTTAAACAACGATTTGAAGTTAGCATATAGGTTAAAGGAACTGTTTTACCAATATGTTCTAAGTCAACCCAATAGAGTTAGAGCATCTAAATCTTTAAGGGAATGGATAAGAAGAGCTGAAGAATCTGATTTAAAAGAATTTAAATCTTGTATCACTGCTTTTAATAACTGGTTTGATGAGATATGTAATTCTTTTGATTATCCTTGGTCTAATGGTCCACTTGAAGGTACTCATACTAAGATAAAGACTTTAAAAAGAAATTGTTTTGGTATGAAAAATTTCAATTTGTTTAGAAAGAGAATCATGTTTGCTTGTAAGTAATGATATGAAAACGGGAAAATTTTGCAAAACCCCTAGGGGTTTTGTTTGCTATACCTATTTTTAGTAATTTTTTAGTTATTTTAGTTTTGATATTCTAATAGCGCCTAAGTATTGATTTTTTAATGGAAAGAGAGACTCGAATTAACGAGTCTCCCCAATATTTGACATAGAGCCTTTCTTATCTCCTTTTTAGATCAACAAAAAAAGACGATAGATTTTAATTTTCTACCGTCCTTAAATATCCAAGTAATTTTCTATTTATGGTTTTCTTTTAAGAAAGCATCAATAGTTTTTCTTGATTCACTTTCTGCTTTATCATTGCTTTCAGCTGTTCCACCTGTTGCAATTCTAATTTTTCCTAAATTTAAAACACCATTGCCAGCAAATATATGCCCTGCCCCTTTATATGAATAAATCTTTGCCTTAGAGTTTTGTTCTTTTATTTTATTTGCCATAGCAAGGCTATCCCACATCAAATCATCCTCGCCTACAATCATCAATATATTTGCCTTAATATCTTTGACTGGTATTAATTTTTCTTGGCTTGATGAGTCTTCTTTTATTGCACTGTTATAAGTTTCTTTATAGCTAATCGGACTTTCAATAATAGACGGAGCAATAATATTTTTTAAAAATGAGTTAAATGATGATTTTTTAATATCTATATATGGAAGTTCCTTGCCTTTATATGACCATGATGAACCATAGTCATTAAAATCTAAGCCAGCAAAATTATAAGATGAAGGTGCCATTAAAATCAGATTATCTATTTCAGGATATTTGCTAGCCAAATTAAGGGTATATTCTGCACCTTTTGACGCTCCCAAAACACTTATCGGTTTATTGTCTTTAATATTTTCATTTATATAATTGATAACGTCTTCAAATTGTTCTAAGGGAATTTTTGTCAGAGTTTGTTCTTGGCTTTTCATGCCAAACATAAATAGTGCAAAGGTTTCATATCCCTCTTCAGCCAATCTTTTGGCAGTTTCAAAATTTGGACCTCCCTCAGAACCTCCAAAACAAATTACAAGACCCTTATGTGATTTTTCCTTAGGTACAAATCTAAAGCCTTGCATCCTACCCTCATCTACATAAATTACATCAACTCCATCAATATCTGTAGGATATAAACTTATATTAGTAACATCCTTATAATATTCAGGAAATTTAAAAGTATTGATATTTTTATACTTATGGTCATTATATATTCTAAGAATAAAAACTAAAACTACTAAAATAATAACTATTGAAAAGATTCTAAAAAATATTTTCTTCATTTTATTCCCTTCCTATAAAATAGCATACAGATTCTACTAGTATATAAAAAATCTGTTTGTAGTTATTATATCATTTTTAGAATATTATTTACACTAATCTACATTAACACTTTAATAATCGCCATTAAAATATCAACCACAATAGAATTGCCGGCCTGCTTATATAGTTTACTTGAGGTGCAATTTTTTCTTCTTGGATGTGCCTCTTCTAGTTTGTCAATATCACTATCATCAAAACCCATGAGTCTTAAACATTCTCTTTCTGTTAAATACCTATACTGACCATTTCCAGTATCTATTATTCCAGAATTAGGTACTCTCATTTGTTTTGTAGAAATAGTATAAGAAAAATCTTTAATCACTTTTAGTAGCCCTCTAAAACTGTTATCTATGCCTTTATTTAAAAATTTCAGCATATAAGGTTGGGTCGTTCACTTATACTATCTTCTATTTCTCTTAAAAAGTCTTCTTTATCTACTTCGCCAGAGCTAATCTTTGCAAGTTTCATTTCCCATTCAGATGTTGTTTCTGCCGACTTAAACTTATCCTCTACAATCGATACAAGCCTATTGCCTTTTTCTGTTACAAGTAAATTTTTCTTATCTCTTCTTATGAGATCCTTATGGATAAGATTTTCGATAATTCCTGCTCTTGTAGCTGGTGTTCCTAAGCCTTTTCTCTCCACTTCTATATCTTTATCCAAGGATTCTACTCCTGCATTCTCCATAGCCTTTAAAAGTGTATCTTCATTATAATGACCTGGAGCTTTGGTAAATTTTTCCGATATATTTTTAGAAGTTAGCTTAATTTTATCTCCAGTCTTTATATCTGGTAATTCATTTTCTTGTTTTTCCTTTCCATAAGCCTTTAGATACTTGGTATAACCTTCATTGATTATAGTCTTGCCACTTGCATTGAAGTTAAACTTGTCATATTCATATCTGATTTTTCTGCTAGATTCCTTTAAGTTATCCGAACATGAAGCAAGAAATTTATCCTTAATTAGATTATAGATTTTACTTTCTTTATCAGATATATCTTTAGCTTTTTCAATACCTGATATAGTAGGAATAATTGCATAGTGGTCTGTAACCTTAGATGAATTAAAAATAGACTTAAAGTTTGATTCATTGATTTTAAAATCATCTTCAAGTCCTTTTAATAATTCTTTCATAGTAGTAACCATATCATCGGTTAAATACCTACTATCTGTTCTTGGATATGTGATTAGCTTTTTTTCATACAAACCTTGTGCCAGATTTAAAGTATCATTTGCTGAATATCCAAAATATTTATTTGCTTCTCTTTGTAAGGTAGTGAGATCATAAGGCTTATCTGGTTTTGTGCTTATTTCTTTATCTTCTACCTCTGTAATAACTATTTCATCTTCTAGTAGATTTAATAGTTGTTCAGCAACTTCAATTTTATCAATCCTATCTGATACAAGCTTCAATTCTCCATAAGATAGGTCTACCGTATAATATTTTTGCTTCTTAAATAGGTTTATTTCACTATCCCTTTTAGCTATTAAATATAGAGTTGGTGTTTGTACTCTACCAACAGAATATGTTTCCTTGTAAATGCAAGAATAAAGCCTACTTAGATTCATCCCCACCAGCCAATCTGCAATGGCTCTTGCACTAGCTGATCTATATAAGTCTTCAAAGTTTTCTCCATCTTTAAGATTTCTAAAGCCATCTTCAATAGCTTTGTTTTCCATTGAAGATATCCAAAGTCTTTGAATTTTCTTCTTACATTTAGCTTGATTGTATACAAGCCTAAAAATAAGTTCTCCCTCTCTTCCAGCATCACAAGCATTTATAACTGTGTCGATGTTCTTATCGTTTAAAAGTTTCTTTAAAACTCCATATTGTTTCTTAGTGCTTTTAGATACTTCATAAATATATTCTTCTGGGATTATAGGAAGATTATCTATTGTCCATTTCTTCCATTTTTCATCGTGTCTTTCTGGACTTGCCATTTGAATTAAATGACCTACACACCATGAAACAATGTATCCATTCCCCTCATAATATCCGTTTTTTCTTGTTCTTGCGTGGGTTACTTTTGCAATTGTAACTGCTACACTTGGTTTTTCTGCTATTACTAACTTCATTAATACCTCCATAAATAAAAAAAGAGCGAAAGATTTCTCTCTCGCTCAAAGTATTTCTCCTGAATATCTTATTATTTTCGGGAGAATTCTATTTTCTTTTTTAACTTTATTTGTTTACTTTCCAATATCCATCTTTAGCACTGCCTATATACTCAATTGTTTTTTCATCTGTGAGAACTTTTAAATCTCTTTCTATCGTGCTTACAGATACCAATAATATGTGAGATAATTCAATTGTTGTTATGTTTGAATTTTCTTTCATAAGTTTCGCTATCTTATTTCGCCTATCTTTTGGTTTTAACTTTTTACCGTCATTTTGACCTTCATTTTTACCCTCATTTTGCCCCTCACTTTGACCGTCATTTTGAGTGTCATAATTTAAATTCTTTAGAATTGTAGTAAATGAAGATTCTGTTGACTTAAAGACTGGTTTTAATTCTTCTTTATAATTTTCTTCTGCTTCATAAGCTTCTATTATTTTTCTAAGTCCTGAACCACGCCTTTCCATTAAATCCATTCTTGCAAATACATCTGCTATGATTGGGTTTCTTCTTATAGAAGATACATCTAATGGATTGAGGTCTTGGACAAAAGTTCCGTCATACATACCTCCAGGAGAATATATTTCTAACCTATCGTCATAGATATCTACATGGACTTCACTACCTATAACAGAATAATCTCTGTGAATTAATGCATTTACTAGAGCTTCTTGGACTGCCCTTTCAGGATATTCTGGATATTCTATTCTATAGACTGGACCTTTCTTCCACATCTTTTTTGAATTTCTTTTTACAAAGTCCAAACTTGCTTTTAAAAGATAAATTATATTACCTTCAAATTCAGCATCATCTAAGGCATCTATTCTACCATTTGCCTTTGTAAGTCCATTCCATCTAGTACAAAATACCCTTGACTGATAAACTTGATAGTTATCTGCAAATAAAGCTCCTGCTATGGTTAGATTTACCTGATCATTTACAAGTCCGAAAGATTTCAAATCTTTTTCTTCAAAATCTTTTCCCGTTCTTTCTTTGTACTCGATTTTAAGTTCCTTAAAGCTTACATCTTCTAGTTTTTTCTTTGACTCAAGTGAATCGTAACTTACATGTTCTCCCTTTAAAGACAAATTAAAAAGATCAATTCGACTTGCAGGGACACTTTGATTTCCTACTCTTTTATAAGCAGTTCTGCTTCCTCCATCAACTACAAAATATGGTGTATTCTTCCCAACAAATACACTTAAAATCAATATAATTTTTCCATCAATTTCCTTTATTTCCATATCAAATTCCGGATTCGGATCCATTTTAATTTTTATGATTTCAGAAATATTTTCGGAAACTTCTTGATAGTCACTAATTCCAAGAATTGTGTTATCTTCTCTTACTCCAAATATTAGCTTCCCACCTCTACCATTAGCAAAGGCAGACACAGATTTTAACCAAGCTTTTGGTTTGTTCCTTTCTAATTTTTCTTTTTTGTCATATAGATTTGTTTCTCCAAGATAGTCTTTTAAGTTCAAAGTATCCCTCCTCTCTGGCAAACATTATACTTAATTATACCATATTTTTGTATTGTTTATTCGATGATAGGACTTGAGATTTATAATAGTTCATCATCTTCATCTAAAGATTCTTCATGACTTTCTTCATTGTTAGATTCATCTTCTGACTCACTAATATAATCTTCATCATCTTCTTCAAAGTCTTCCAACATTTTATCTTCTTTTGCTTTAACTACCTTAAAATAGTATCCTGCTCCTACAACTCCTCCAATTACAAGTGCAACAATTAGAAATGAACCTATACCACTTTTCTTTTCTTCTTTTACTGGAACAACCGTAGGCTCTTCTTTTTTTACTTCCTCTTTCTTAGGCTCTTCAACCTTTATAGTATTTTTATCTTCTGATTCAATCATATTAAGTAGGTCTTGCTCTCCTACTTCTGTTAATAGCCTTACATTATCTTGATTTGATGAGTGATCCACTATTAGGTGCATAGTTTTTCCACTTTTAGTTTGAAATGTTAAAAATTGTCTTACATCTACTGGATTTTCTTTATCTTTTTCTGTGTCTCCACTTGGTGTAATATCTTTTCCATTCCTATCTACATTTTCAATTACTGAACCTCTTGCCTTATTTTCCTGTGTTGCTAGACTATTTACTGCCTTTGTATTACCACCTTTTACAAGTGGTGTTTTCTTAGGAGGATTATTTGAAGGCATGTTTGATTCACTTGTATTTCCTGGTATTCTTGGAACATCTTGATAAGGAATTTCTTCTTTTGATGGTGTAAAAACATCATCTTTCAACATTTTTTCAAATTCTTCTTTTTGTGGTTCATAGATTGATTCGTTTTGACTTTCAATCTGTCCTTCATTTGTCATCGCAAATGTAGCTTTTGGTACTGTAAATGTAAAAAGGAGTAACGCTATGGCTACTCCTCGTTTAATGCTCTTATTCATTTTTCTATCCTTTCTTATTTTACATTTTTAAATACATAGACTGCTTTTCTAGCATTGTCCCATTCTATTGTTTGGTTTTTGCCATCTTTAATATCTCCATGACTTGCTCCAAAAGCTTTAGCAATATTTGAAATTGAAGCATGAATTCTTCCATTTAAAATCACTGGCTTAACATCTGAATTGTAGACCTTTCCATCTGAATCTTTCATAACACCAGTATCAATATTTAGTCTTAACGTTTTTTTAGCTAATATATTATTCTCTTTATTTGAGAAAATGGCTTCACGAGTAGAGTTGTCATACTCAACATTAAAACCTAAAGTATAAGCAATATATCTTACTGGAATCATAGTTCTTCCTTGATCTACATAAGTTTTTACATCCATATAGACTGTTGTCTTATCATCTTTGTTGATAATGTTATAGAAGTTTTTGTCTACTTGGAAAACTGCAAATTCTTTTTCATCTTTAACTTGTTTTTTGCCTTGTTGTTCCTCTTGCTTTTTCATCTTGTTAAAATCAAATTGATTTAGAATATTCTTGTCATCAGCTTTCAAAATTTCGTCCCACTTCTTATCTTGAGATTTCTTATCTTCTTTCTTCTCTTTATTTTCTTTTTGGAGTTTTAGAAGTTCATCTAATTTCTTAGTTAAGTCTTGGTTTAGATTTTTTCTTTTTCATCAATAGCTTTTTCTAAGTCCTTAATTCTATTGCCTTTATCCTCAATTTCTTTAGTCTTCTTTGCAAGTTCTCCTTCTAAAGACTCAAGCTTTTCTTGCATTTCTTTGATTTTATTTTCGTTTTTATCGGTCTTTTCTTTCTCAGCTTCTAACTCCCATTTTGTAGATGAATAATCTTCTTTTAGTTTTGCATTTTCATCTTGTAATCTTTTTAATTCATCTTTAAGCTGAGTAATTTCTGCTATTAGTTCATCATTATTGGAGTTTTTAAGACCCTCAATTTCTTTATTCAATTGAGCTATCTTATTGTCTTTATCTCTAATCTCTTCTTCTAGCTTAGACTTTTCTTCTTTTAGCTTCTCTCCATTACCTTCTGCAAGAGCTTGTTCAGCTTGTTTCTGAGCCTCTTTTAAAGAGGTTAATTTATTTTTTGTTTCTTCTAAGGTCTGACCTAATAGCTTATGCTTTTGTGAGATAAGTTCAGTGTTGCCTGGATCAAGTTTAAGAAGTTTATTGACATCACGAAGTTCTGATTGGGTATGTTTTATCTCTGTATTTACTTGTTTTAGTGCGGTCTGTAATTTGGTAGTATCTCCACCAATCTCAACAGTTATCCCTTTTATTCTATTTGCCAATATCTCACCTCCTTAATTTTAGGCATCAAAAAAGCACCTAGATTTTCTAGATGCTTCTTAGCTAAGTTTTTTTATCTCGTAATGAATTAAAACGAATCTCCTCCAATTATTTTACCATTATAAGCATCAACATATATTAATACATCTTCAATCTCTATAACATAAGCTAAATGAAGAACACCAGCTTTTTGAACTTTGATATTGTTTTTACTGTCTACTAAAAATGATGAATCCTTAAAAAAGTTATTAGATTTGATTACTTTTAACGAAATATTTTGAACACTTTCTGATTCCTTTTCATTAGATGCTGATAAAAAATCTTTTGCTATATTTTTAGCTTTTATTTCATCTATCTTAGGTGGTTCTTTTATTATAAAGTCATCTATACTATCATATAGAATTATAGCGTTCTTATTTCTATCGAATACTACTCTAATTTGATTGTATGGGTTGAAAATATTAGCAGCATTAGCTTTATAAAAAGAATGCATCTTATATTCTTTTGTATAATAGCCTATTTCTTCTTCTGTATAGTCAAATGGAATGTATTTATCTTTGATAAATTTTACATATTCTTTTTTTGGATATTCTAAATCTTCCGCACTATCTTCATCCCACTTAAGAGTTGATAAAGCATCTACATGAATCACATCACTGTTATTATCAAAAATAAAGATAGCCCCTTCAGAAGACTCAATTTTTATCCCTCCATTATCCAGATTTTCTCTTTCTTTATAGAGCATTTCTCCATCTTTTTCATTATATCCGAAATCCTTTAAGGTACTAATTATTTTAACTTTATCTAAATTATCAATCGAATTCATTTTCTTGGAGCATGCCATTAATAAAAATATTAAACAAATACATATTAAATATTTTAAAATTATTTTATTTTTCATAGTCACTTGCATGGTATTTACTAAACTCTACCTGATATATTTTTATCACCCCAAAAACGTATATAATAATATGTTCCTGGCTTCTCAATAGCTCTTAATACATTAGAATAAAATGTTTTGCTTGGATTTCTTCTGACTTGATGCTTTAAATTTCCAGTAAAATCTAACATTGTACCTAGTTTAATCCCTTTATACCAACCTAAAAATATTTTCCCATTTGAAGATCCGCTAATACCAAAAGCGTCTCTCCACCTTGTATCTTCTGCCGTATTACACCCATTTAAAAAAACAAATTTCCAACAACAAGTAACATCGTTTAGACCTAAATATCTTACATAACCATACTCTAACCCATTTCCTAAAGATATTGGTGAGGCATGACCGGAAAATGCAAACGCATAATTGTTTCCATCTCCTCGAACAAATCTTCTTAAGCTTACCCCATTATCATTGTCTGCTGAATCTGTATATGAATTATATCCCAACGAATTAAGGATAGAATTAATGTTGGATGCTGAACTAGTAAAATATTTTGTATTTTTGCCCTTATGTGTTCCATAATATGAAGCCCCATCTTTTGACGCTGCAAACTCATCTCCACCTATTATTTCACCGGTATAAGCATCAACCAAAACAGAAAAATCATCAAATGTAACAACATATGAACAATGTAATGGTCTTTCTAACTGTCTATTGGCATAGATTTCTAAGTCAATATCGTTTAATCCTTCAAGCGAATTATTTTCAAAATAGTCATTTTCTTTTCTGACTTCCAACTCTATCAAAGGAATCCCAGAATAATTGAATTTTATATTATTATTCTCACAATAATTAATTGCTATTTCCATTGCTTCATTTCTATCAATCTTTGGTAGACCATTTACAATATACTCATGGCACTGATTAAACCCTAAAACGGTATGCGTTTTAAAATCTACTGTTATTTTATATGAATCATAATAATTTGTTATATCGTATTGATTATCTTTCAAACAAATAATCTGATGGAATCCATCCAAAATAGGTTTTACTTCAATAATGTTGTAATCATTAGGCACATATTTAGATACTATTAAATCAATATATTTTTTATCTGTATCAATAAAATACTTCTCATTTTCATCTGTATAAGGATAAACTATCCGCAATATCATATTGATCTACAGAGACTACATCCAGATTTTCTGTTAAAGTAATTTTTCTTTTACCTTCATCAGATACAATTGATATAAGACCATCATTTTTTCTTATTTCTATATTTTCACCTTTAGTATCATTAGCACTCATACTATAGAAATGTATATTAGTGCCTTGCGTTTTAAAATTAAAATCATTCAATATTTCATCTATTTCTGTTTTAATATCCTTATCTACATAGCTACCCGCAAATACAACACTTGGTGCTAAAAACGATACCAGCACTAATAAATATCCAATAAAAAGTTTAATCTTTTTCATACTGACTTCCTGTGAATTTTTTGCTTATATATTGTGTTCTTATGGTTTATATACTACAGTCTATATCGCCATTCTTATACCTTTGTGGATTTAAATATACCATTTAATTTCCTCCTGCGCCTCCACGACACTGCTCACACTCAAATTTATCAAAACCAAATAATGTATAAATACATGTACTTAGTTTATTTGCAATTTCTATTCCTACTGGAATCGTTGGTTGAGCTTCTCCTCGTTCCAAAAGACTAATGTATTGTCTTGTTACACTTAACTCATCAAACCCTAGTTATAATTTATAAACGACATATACTCTTACTTTAACATTATCTCCACTAAGCCATCTTACACCTGTATTTTCATTATTGACTCTACCTGAATGGTTTCTTACGCCAACATCTTTTGTATTATTGTTGAAGCCAGTTATTATTAAAGTATGATATGCGCCATCTTTAGAGTTTAAAAAAGATATAGGGTATCCAGCTTGTGCATAGTTGTATAACCTTGAAAGTTCTCCATTTTTACTCAGATCGAAATCCTTATAAGCATATGATCTTGAGACCCAGTGCCACTTAAACATATTTGCCCCACGCCATGTAGAAGATACTTGGCTTGGTTCTTTTTTTGAACCATAAGAAAACCAGTTTCTACTATCGTCTATTTTAGGATATTCGTGTTTCATCTTTTTTTCTCCCGCATACAGACATTGAGAAACGAAATTAGCACAATCAACATCCCAATCAGGATAACTGGGATTATAATCTTTCCAATACTCTTTTGCATAAGCAACACATTTTGAAGCTGCATCTTTTTCAGAGCTTCTATATAAAATATTTGTTTTCAAATATTTTTTAGCAATTGTTTCGTCGAAATTATCTTCTGATTCCATATCCTCAATATATAACAATGCTGATTCTTTGACTTCGTTTGGTAAACTATTAATATGTCTTTTTAGAATATTTATATTTTCTTCTGTCGTGTCCAAAGTAGCGTAGTAATTAGGCTTGAGATTTTTATTTATATAGTCGACAATGGCTTCATACCCATCAGGTTCTTTAGCTGAGCGGATTATAATATCCTTAGCTTCATACTCTGAATCATCAATCGTATACTCTATCTTATTTAACATATTCGCTTTTGCTTTTTCTGCGATAGCCTTATTTGAAAGATTTGGATACATACCCCTGTACATATTGAAAATCTCAATATAAGATGATATATATTGATTTATAGACTTTTTTTCCATGGTCGGATATAGGTTCTGTAGTTCTGTCAAAAAGGTTTTGGTTTCATATTTGTCGTCAATATTAACTTTTGAAACTTCATTAGCACTAAGTGCTTTTAAAACTTGACTTGGCTCATAGTTTACACTTAATTGTTCCTCTTTACTTAGACCATTAAACCATTCTTGCCATTCTTTAGGGCTGACTTTTGAGTTATTATTTGCTGATGAAGCAAATACATTTGTTGCCATTGCTGTTAACAGCATCACCACGGCTATTAATAGAGTAAATCTTCTCTTCATTTCTAACCTCCTCATATAATTTTGTCTGACCTCAATATATTTGACATTAAGATCAAATATAATCTATTTTCTTACAGTTCTTTTATCTATATTATAGAATATAGCATCTAAACTGATCACCGTTCTTATATCTCTGAGGGTTGCTATAATTTATAAAGTTCAACCCACTTTCATATATTTGAAGCTCAAGTCTTAACACACAGTTATCAACTACAATTTGGACACATAAACATTCCCTGTACATCTAAATCAAATACTTAAAATATACAAACTCCAAGCGCATTTGAAATCTCGTTAGCAGTTTTTGGACTTGGAATTGTTTTCCCTGCATCTATTTTATTCATGATTTGTTACATTATCCGTATTTTTCAACATCATTCAGTCTAGTATTTTAAATGAAGCTTCAAGAATATACGATTTCTATCCTTATCAGTCTTTGCTTACTCATCCACATCTTCATCACTCATCAATAGGAGGATACTTACACTTACCGTCATACGGAGGGTCTAATGTAACAGAATTTTTTTCATCGATAATAGTTAATGTCATTCTATTAAATTTTAATGAATCGTATTTTTTATGCGTCCACACATCATAATGATAATAATATTTATTGTTTATATCATCATTAAAAGTTACAACTACCAAGTATCCTCCTTGTTTCCAGTCTTTAAAAAATCTTTTACTATTGATGTTTTCAGAAGCTATTCCTTGTTTACTTATATAATTTTCAAAGCTTCTCTGTGCTAATGCTTTTTGTAATGGGTATTGGTATATAGCTGTACCAAATATGATTATACCTACTACTAATAATATCATCTTTTTTTTCTTTATCATAATACTAAGTCCTAGTAAGTGTGCTTGTAGCTTAAACTGTGTATTGTATCTGGTAAATCATATGGTAACCTGTATCCTATTG
Source organism: Peptoniphilus grossensis (assembly GCF_001940285.1). Taxonomy (NCBI): domain Bacteria; kingdom Bacillati; phylum Bacillota; class Tissierellia; order Tissierellales; family Peptoniphilaceae; genus Peptoniphilus; species Peptoniphilus grossensis. Next base: position 117,029 of record NZ_MJIH01000001.1, on the reverse strand, counting down.
TTGGACCGTTAGCTTGATGGGATGATGGACCATAATAATACGCTTGCCATACCAATTTAGAACAATAAGTGACGTCTGTACTAGCTAAATTACCAGTTATCTTATATTCTGCATTAGAACCCGCATAAGTATTAACTGCCCAATTTGCAGCCGCATTAGCTACCGTACTGCTATTATGTCTATATACTTTTGTCCATGAAGTTCTGTTTTTATTTGTGTAGTTGTTATGCCAGCTAGAAAACGCAATATATCCTGGATGATATCCTGGTCCTGCAATGTGGAAAACATACCCACTAGAAGTTGCAATCCCAGCATGCCCTAAAATCCCAGCTGAGCTTGTTCCATTTGTTATTATAACGTCTCCCTTTTTAGGTGTAAAACTTGCTCTTGCCATTGTGGCATCAGAAGAATACACTTCATAAAAATCTGTTGAGTTAGATAGTATCTCTTCTAATTTCTGAGAGGACTCTACTAGATTTTTCCACTCGTCATAACTAACATCTTCTCCTAATATGCCCTCACTTATATACTGTTCATATTGAGTATACGAAGTATTAGCTTGATTATTTTCTTGTGCTAATGCTGAACTAGGTAAGAATATTCCAACCACCAGACATAGTATTAACGAAACCATCCAAAATTTATTAAACTTTTTCATAATTACCTCCATCATATAATTTTGCTTAACCTCAATATATTTGACATTAAAATCAAATATATTCTATTTTTCCAACTGTTATTTCTTGCTATATTATAGAATATAGCTTCTAAACTAATCGCCATTACTATATCTCATAGGATTTAAATCCACTATTTCACCTCCTCACTATCTTACATATGAATTTATCTTTACCTTTCCTGATAATGTTTTATTTGTTTAATTTAAAATATATTTGATTAAATATAATTTTTTCAATTATAAATCCATCCTAATATATAAATAATCTAAATCTCTCTAATACCTTGATTTACTTATAGCTTAAATTCTTTAGTTTTTTATATCTCTTAATAAAACCAATCATGATTGCTATTAATATTGCAAGCATGATAGAGAAAATCCATATAAATACTCCGTAGTGCTTGCTTAGCCTATAAATATTTTCGGCATCTGTATTGTTTGTAATTTTTGCTATATTTATTGATTGAATATAGTCGCCCAGATATTGCCCAATAAATAATCCGATTACATTTGCTAAGGTTATGGCATAAGAAATATACTTTTTATCTAGGTAGGTTAATATTAAGACTCCTAGCCATAGATACAAGTAGTATCTATGGCTAGTCCATTCAAATACATACACATTATTAAAATATTTTCTTGAAATTACAAAAGTTAAGATAAAAATAAACATCTGTATAATAGTGTGTTTTAATTTATCAATAGTAATTGATAGCTTCATCGTATCCAATACTCCGTAGCAGATATCCAAAGAGAGCCTGAACCAGGTTTATAAAATCTATCTATAGTATTGTTCCAACCATTTACTATTCTTATAAATTTATCTCCACTAGAATATTCTCTATAACCAACACCTAAAACCCAGTGCCAATCGACTATTCCATTTGCTAATAATATCCCTGTTATTCTATCATTTCTAACAGAATTCTTTATTCCATCAAAACTATTTACGCTACTATACTTTAATTCGTATCCTCTATTAGAAAAATATGTTTTTGTATCTCCTGCAATAGTCATTACTGGACCATTTCCAACTATCGCATGTACTTTTTTAAACGTTTCACGTTTATCTCCATTAATTTTTAATTTACTATAACCTCTATTATTAAAGTATAAAGCTATATTAGTTACAGCTGTTGCACCACAATGATTTTTAGCTAAATCACTTACTTCTCCAGTTGTAATCCAATCTGTGGAACTAGCACCACTAATTGTTCTCGACTCATAATTTCCACTAGGCATTTGTCCCCAATCATAGAATCCATAACCTCCTTTACCACTTAAAGAAATTGATTCCTTTATACTCTCTTTAACTGATCTAATTTCTTTGAGCAATTCCTGATTATCTTCCTTTAAATCAGGATAAATATTATATATTTCATCTGATTTTATATCTATCCTAAGATAATTATTTTTCTCAAAATTATTATTTTGATTAAAATATTTAGCAACAGAATCATTATTTAATACTTCTTCTATATCTTCATTTTTACCATATCCAAATTCAATTAATTCTGGATTATTAGGATTATTATTAACAATCGCATATCCAGTTGGACTAAAAGTTATATAATATGCAATCCTTGTATTTTTTGAATCATATATAGAGGCTATTTTTTCTATCTTTGAGCCATTTTTTAGTATATCTTCATCTTCATTTGAAGAATTTAATCTAATAGCTGCTGAAATAGCAATATCCATATATGATAACTCATCATTTTTGTATTCTTTAACCTTATCTATGCCTAAATCCTGTAGTTTTATTTCAGGCGAATAATCTACACTTTTTTGTTCTTCTTCACTTAATTTATTAAACCATTCTTGCCATTCTTTAGGGCTGACTTTTGAGTTATTATTTGCTGATGAAGCAAATACATTTGTTGCCATTGCTGTTAACAGCATCACCATGGCTATTAATAGAGTAAATCTTCTCTTCATTTCTAACCTCCTCATATAATTTTGTCTGACCTCAATATATTTGACATTAAAATCAAATATAATCTATTTTCTTACAGTTCTTTTATCTATATTATAGAATATAGCTTCTAAACTGATCACCGTTCCTATATCTCTGAGGGTTGCTATAATTTATATAGTTCAACCCACTTTCATATATTTGAAGCACAAGTCTTAACACACAGTTATCAACTACAATTTGGACACATAAACATTCCCTGTACATCTAAATCAAATCTTAAAATATACAAACGCCAAGCGCATTTGAAATCTCGTTAGCAGTTTTTGGACTTGGAATTGTTTTTCCCGTATCTATTTTATTCATGATTTGTTACATTATCCGTATTTTTCAACATCATTCAGTCTAGTTTTTTAATGAAGCTTCAAGAATATACCCTTTCTATCCTTATCAGTCTTTGCTTAATCATCCACATCTTCATCACTCATCAATAGGAGGATACTTACACTTACCGTCATACGGAGGGTCTAACACCATAGATTTTTCAATATCCGTAATTTGTAAAGTAATTCTATTGAATTTTATATGTTCATTCTTTTTGTGTGTCCATGGTTGATAGCGATAAATGTATATATAGTTCGGATCATCATCAAGAATTACTATAATTTTATATCCCCCATCTTTCCAATTTTTGAATACTTTTTTGCTTTTGATAATTTCAGGCTCTATGCCTTGTTGACTTATATAACTTTTAAAGTTTTTCAAAGCTAGCACCCTTTGAATCGGGTATTGATATATTAAAAAACAAGCCAGAACTATAGATAATATTATAAGGATAATTTTCGTTTTTTTCATCTTAAATCATTGCCTTAATAAGTGTGTTGATAGCTTAAATTGTGTATTGTATCAGGCAAATCATATGGTAATCTATATCCCCATGTAGGACCGTTAGCTTCAGCTGGCACTGGACCATAGTAATATGCCTGCCATACTATTTTTGAGCAATATGTTACATCGGTACTGGCTAAATTTGGCGTAATCTTATATTGTGCATTAGAGTCTTTATATTTTTCTATCGCCCAGTTAGCAGCATGGTCCGCAACAGAGCTATTCTTATGTCTATATACTTTTGTCCATGAACTTCTGTCTTTATTTGTGTAATCTGAATGCCATTTAGTGAATGAAATAGTTTTTGGATTCTCACCTTTTCCAGCTATATGAAGTATTTGACTACTAGAAGTTGCAATCCCAGCATGCCCTAAAATCCCAGCTGAACTTGTTCCATTTGTTATTATAACGTCTCCCTTTTTAGGTGTAAAACTTGCTCTTGCCATTGTGGCATCAGAAGAATACACTTCATAAAAATCTGTTGAGTTAGATAGTATCTCTTCTAGTTTCTGAGAGGACTCTACTAGATTTTTCCACTCGTCATAACTAACATCTTCTCCTAATATGCCCTCCCTTATATACTGTTCATATTGAGTATACGAAGTATTGGCTTGATTATTTTCTTGTGCTAATGCTGAACTAGGTAAGAATATTCCAACCACCAGACATAGTATTAACGAAACCATCCAAAATTTATTAAACTTTTTCATAATTACCTCCATCATAATTTCAATCAACTATCTTTTCATCATTTGAATTTTTGAGTTATAAGTAAATACACTTGCATTAATAGAAAATATTAATCCACAAGTATTAATAGTGCTAATATTTTTTTATTTCATTCATTGCATATCTTCCTTATCTAATTCCGATCTATTTAAATTTTAAATATATTTAATCTTATCTAATTTTTTCAATTCTAATTTTATCAGCTCTATTGTTCTTGTCTTAACCAATTATTGTTAACTTATAAGAGTCTTCAATGTAAAATTCCCAATAATAAACTCCACTGCCTAAATCATTATGTTCATACTTTTCTAAATAATCCCATATATCTGGACTATCAAAATTATTAATAACTCTTTTTAGAGTATTTATCGTTAATTTCATAATAATATATATCTTACAGAGGGGATATGCCCCTCTGTAAGATTGTTTTTTTAGTATCTAATTATATAGTATCCACAAAATGTTGGATAACTAAGATTTCCATAGTCTCTGTCACATTCTTCTGGATCATAAATATATTTACCAGAAGCATCTTTATAAGATAGTTCTGAAAGTCCTCTTTTATGAGACCAACCACCATCTTTATCTTGTCTATACCAATGGTAATCATATCTTCCAACAACTAACGCAACCTTATATTCTCTATATCCTGGTCGCTCACTATATGACGAACGTCTAAGCTTATAATCTAATTCTGGCATATCTCTATATGCTGCATTGATTATATCTCTACATGTTAAATCAGTAAACATTCTGCCAGATATTTCACCGGGTTGAAGTTTATGACCTCTCGTTTTAGATTTTACATTTAAAGCATATGCATAACAGTTTGCATACTCCTTGTTTTCATTCCAATAACTTGGATTGTATGGAAACTCATATCCACCAGTAGGCATTTTAGTTGAACGCAACTCTATGCTTTCTTTAGTTTCTTCTTTTAATCGTAGGCTATCAATTGCTGTTTTAGATACTTTTGTATCACCAAACACTTTTAAAACTTGACTTGGAACATATTTAACTGCTAATTGTTCTTCTTTTGAAAGAGAATTATACCAGTTTAACCACTCCATATCATCATCTGTGAATCTAAGTTGTTTTGATGATGCAGGCTCATAGTTTACACTTAATTGTTCCTCTTTACTTAGACCATTAAACCATTCTTGCCATTCTTTAGGGCTGACTTTTGAGTTATTATTTGCTGATGAAGCAAATACATTTGTTGCCATTGTTGTTAACAGCATCACCATGGCTATTAATAGAGTAAATCTTCTCTTCATTTCTAACCTCCTCATATAATTTTGTCTGTCATCAATATATTTGACATTAAAATCAAATATAATCTGATTTTCTAACCGCTGTTTCTAGCTATATTATAGAATATAGCATCTAAACTAATCGCCATTACTATATCTCATAGGATTTAAATCCATTATTTCACCTCCTATCTATCTTACATATGAGTTTATCTTTACCTTTCCTGATAATGTTTTATTTGATTCATTATCAATCGTAACAACATATCTACTTCCTCTATTAGCCTTAACCTTTAATATTGAGTCTGAAGAAAAAAATTTGTTATATATAATTTTTCCATCTTCTTCAATAATTACCTGATATTTAATTCCACCTGAGCAAGACATATCTTTTAATCTAACTGTAAAACCATCATGAACTGGACCTGTCCAGGTATCCATGTTAAATTCATAGTCTATCTTATCAAATCTACTTAATCTTATATTCTCATCAACATTTGCTGCTCTAAGACCTGTCCTCGATACTTCTCCTAATTCTAACTTTTGATACTCTTCGTCACTTATTATTTGAACCCTATCTCCAAATTCCGAGTTTATATTAGTGACTATATCACCTACTGTATCAATCCTATCTTGATTTAGGTCAGCCACATTAGCAAATACCGGTAAACAAAATGTAAACGCAAACATAAAAATCATCAAACCTGCAAGTGTCTTTTTCCATTTTTTCATAATAAGCATCCTTTCTTTATTTGTGTTTAAATTTAAAACAAAATTATTTGTATTGCTTTTTATTTCTAATAACTTTAGCATTGACATGCAATATTCTTTTCTATTTTTTATTGTGTCGCCTAATTGTTGAACCACTAGCTTATCGCAATTTATTTCTATATCTTGGTCTATATATTTTAAGCTTAGCCATAAGAGTGGATTGTACCAATATAGGCAGGCTACAATATTTATCAGGTGGGTTAGTAAAATATGAAATTTCTTTATATGCATTAGTTCATGGATCAAAACATGGTCTAGTAATTTCTCATCAGCTAAGATATGATCTTGTAGGATTATCCTAGGTCTTAAAATTCCAAAGGTAAGGGGTGTTTTTAAATTATTATTTATATAAATCTCTACTTTTCTTTTTAATCCAAATTCACTTATTTTTTCTTTGCATAAAGTATTATGGGTAAGGGTAGAGCCTTTCATAACTTTATGAAATTTATAAATTTTTATTCCTAGGTAAGTAAAAATCAAAATCGAACCTATTATTCGGTTTAACTTAAAAAATATATAGCCTAGTTTATTTATTAACCAGCATAAGCAAGAATTAAAAAGATTTATTAAACCTAGCAAATATGGTAGGATACCATTTTCCTTGACACAATCTATTCCTATCATAAGTTCATAGGGACTTACTAAATAGATTAATAATACTATCCACAAAATAATACTTGCTGACCTAAAGGCTTTTTTATTTAAGATTGGTCTAACTAAAAGAATAACAACTAGTAAAAAAAGACTTTTTATAGATTTTTCTAGAGTAATTACCCTAACTAGACTTATTGCCATCCTTGTCTTCCTCTTGGTCCTCTTCGTCAAAGCTATCTATTAATTTTTTCATTTCTTCTATTTCTTCTTTTGTAACTTTTTCATTTTGCAAAAACGTTTTACACATATTTAGAAGTGATCCTTTGAAAAGTTTATGAAAGGCTTCTTTTTGCTTATTCAAAAGAGCATCCTCTCTTGATACAAGGACTCTAATTGTATATTTAGGGTATCTTCTAGCTATCGCCCCTTTTTCTACTAATCTTCCAAAAAATGTGTAGCAAGATGTTTTGCTTATATTGTGCCTTTCCATTAATATTTTTGATAAGGCTAAGGCTTGGATTTCTCCATTTTCATCTAAGACATCGCCCTTCCACAACTCTTCCATTACTAGTAGTTCACCATCTGAAAATTCCAACTATATTACCTCCTATATAAATTACATTTTCATTTGCTTTTGCATTTTTATATCTTTAATTATTTTCGTTTTGAGTATGTCATAATTTTAAAAAATAGTCAAGTGTTTTGACCATTTAAAATGATAATTTTTATATTTTAATACATCTCCGTTCAGTTTTAAATCTCTCTTTCGAATTCATCTTCAAAACTAATAATATCATTAGGTGTGTAAGATAGAGCCTTACATATTCTTTCTAAATTTTTAAATGTAATTGGTTTATCCTTGCCCATTTGTGCCATAACATTTGTTGTAAGTCCTGCCATGGCTATTACATCTGTTTTTTTAATCTTTTTTTGCTAACTGTATCCATAATGGTTTATAGTTAAGTGCCATAATATCCCTCTTTTTCTCTTTATTAGATTTATTTAATTATAAAATAAATATTGATTTCATTCAATCTTACATTGATTTAATATTTTGTTTTAGAGAATTTGTTGTGTTATTCCGTCCTTATCTTGCCATAAATTGCTTAATACCTTGAGATTTAGCACCAGATAGTGATAGGTAATCCTTTGATGTTATCTCCGGATTTTCCCCCACTTCACACCGTGCATGCGACTTTCACCGCACACGGCGTTCCATCACAAGAAAGATTTTCACGTTTTAACTAAGACTTACACACTTCGTAACAAATTATTTTTTTCTCTAAATTAGTGGCAGTTCTGCCATTTTTCTAAGCTTATTACATTTCTCAATCTGCTTGACTGTTAACCCAAGCTCTTTTATATATTTTTGGATTGTATCTACTTTTGTTGCATGGATGAGTATATGAACTGCTTCTGTAACAAGAATTAAGTTGCTGTAACTATCTGTACCGCCTTGTTCAAGCGGTATCTTGTGATGGCAATGTATGTCGTTTGGTATAAGTTTTACACCTGTTACTCCACATCTGCCATATTGAGCTGCAAAGAGCGAGATTCTGTTGTCTGCAAACTCTATGCTTTTATCAAGCACAGGATGTCTCATCAACCAAACAAGTGTATCTACATCAATTTGCAGATTTTTATGAATAAAAGCTCTGCCCTTTACAGTGTATTTATTTACAACCTTTTTCTTGTGTTTTGCGTCCTTTGTCCTAATATATCCAACTGGAATTAGCGGATGTCCATTAAGGAAGCGAAGCTGTTTACTTTTTCCATATTTTTCTTTGATAAATCCTTTGTTTAGCGTTCCACTGGTTTTAATATCAAGTCTGTTGTTCATCTGCTTTTTAATGTGAAAGGCTATTTTAGCAAAGTCCAAACTTACATTTGTTGCTATTTGGTAGTAATTATGCAAGCCTGAAACAGTGGCATTATACTTGGCTATTGCTTTGTACTGTTCCTTTTTGTTTGCAGGTCTTTTTATATCCGCAACACATTTAGAAATATCTTCTTTTGCATTTTTCAGTGCCTTATCACTTATATGCGACTGTACAACAAACTTTTTGCCTTTTGGTTTAACCTTCAGCTTGAAACCTAAGAACTCCGAATACTTTTGTTTTAGATTTGTTATTTTAGATTTTTCTTCACTTACATTTAGTTTTAATCTGTCTTGCAACCATTTTGTAACTGCCTGATAGGTTCTTTTTGCATCGTAGTAATTACGGCAAAATATCTTAAAATCATCAGCATACCTTACAATGTATATTTCTTTTAGGTTGCTTGTTCTTAAAGCTCTGTAGGTATGGCTTTTTATCTCTGTTCCTTGACTGTTCGTTCTCTGTTTATATGGATAATGCGTGGGCATTGTCAGCCATTGAGAAGAAACCCACCAATCTAATTCGTTCAAGACTACATTAGATAGTAGCGGTGATAATATACCGCCTTGTGGTGTTCCCTTTGTTGGTGTAATTACCTTTTTATCGGGCATAACTATGTCTGCTTTCAGCATTTCCTTAATGATACAAAGTAGCTTTTTGTCTTGGATACCCAAATTCCAAAGTTGCCTTATGAGCTTTGCATGATATACATTGTCGAAAAATCCTTGTATATCAATATCAACTACATAGTGTAAATGCTGTATCTGCATTAGTCTCGCACATTCTGCAATAGCGTGTTCCGTACTCCTGTTAGGTCGAAACCCATAGGAGCTGTCATGAAACTTGGCTTCACATATCGGCTCTAATATTTGCAAGATACATTGTTGTACAATTCTGTCTACAATAGTCGGTATTCCTAAAGGTCTTATTTTCCCATTAGGCTTTAGTATCTCCACTCTCTTTACAGGGCGTGGTTTATACCAATGAAACTGTTTTTGTATGAGAGAAATGTATTCTTCTTCATTTAGCCTTGATAGATGCTTTATTGTTCTGCCATCTACTCCGGCTGTATGACTTCCTTTGTTCCCTTTGATACTGCGATAGGCAAGTTTTATATTTTCTCTTGAAGTTATCAACTCCATTAAATTTGAAAATACTTTATTCTTACCGCTATCTTCATATAAATCATCAAGGACTTTTTGCAAGTCATAGTATTCCGTATAACGGATTTTGCTTTGTTTCAGTGTTTGTTTCGAAGTGGACACAGTCACCATCTCCTTTCGGATTTGATTTTCTTTGTCATACTCGAAGCTGTGTTTGTCTTAATTTCAGTTCTTGTACTTTCCTGTGACTGGTGGCTATCCCTCCACGAACTTATTATTTTCGCTTCATAGGTACTGTGCCACCGCTTTCACCAAGATAAAGAACGGTTATATGCTGTTTTTTTCAGTCATTTTCCCATTCAACACTTCATTAGCATTAGACTGCTTCCATGCTCTTGGCTTACCACGTTCCGACAATCTTATCTTTGAATACGTTTAGGTTCTTCCTCTAAGCCTGTGTTTAGTTTTCACCATATCGCCTGTAACGATATATGGATTTTCATAACAACCATTCTTACTCATCCACAAACACCCCATCTTTGATGGGAATTGCCGTTAGGCAAATTCAAACGTTTAGACCCTTACATTCGGAAGTACGTCAGTGCTTTGGTATACACATTCTCACCATGCGTATTCGACACCCGACATATAGGTAGCACCGTCCACCTCTGAACAGCTTTCGTGTCTGATGTTAATATCAGTCTTACGGCTACTCTCTGCCGACTTCACCGAGCTTTTGACAATGAAATAGTCTAATATTCATTGCCAATCGGAGTATCAGTGTAGGCATTTCAGGGCGTTACCCCGTCATTCTACCTATCAGATTGCCAGTTCTCCTAAGTTTTGAACTTTCAGTCCTTCGACTTAGTGCATAAGCTTTTCACTTATGAACGTGTCGCACGGTTATCATTACCATAACCTTCCATTAAGTTAATAACTCCCCATGCACCTAAACCTGCACCAATTGCAGTTACAAGTGTCTTTAAAACTCCAACTCCAGCTGTAAAAAATTCCATATTATTCCTCCTCGTTTTCTTGTCTTTTTCTATTTTGTTTAGTGATTTAACTATAAAATTCTTGTAGACCTTATCTCCTTTTTTATTTTCTTTAAAATATCCAAAGACATGGATTAGATCTCCTTTTTCAAATTCTTTTACAATTTCTACCTTTTCTCCATATACTGAGCAATTTGTATATTCTTTGCCCTTTCCATAATTTTTAACAAGAGCAAAATTTGCTACTTGAACATTTTCTCCATCCTTTTCAAATTCTGAAAATTCAGCTTCCTTAACTAAATTTGCATTAATATTTATCATTTCTCTATCCATTAATTTCTTCTCCTTAATCTATAAATTTAAATTAAAAAAGCGACTGGATCTATTTATTTCCAATCGCTATACATTATTCCTTATTAAATTGTTCTAAGTAGGAGCTCTTATCCTTAACATCTTAACCTCCTAATTTTGAGTATAAAAAAAGCAGTAAACTTTATAATTACTGCTTTAATAAAATATCCTATATTATTAATCATTAAATGAACAATCTCGACAAATACCACCTACATCTTCTCGCCTATCCTTAAATCCCTTTCCACATTTAGAGCAAATAAATGCATAATCATTATTGTAATTCTCCTCTTCTAAATAAGAGTCATCGTAGTCTTCTTCATTTTTGTTTATAGAATCTTGATCTATCTGAATTTCAATTATTTCAATATCTGTATATTCTTTATCATTATTAATATAAAAAGAATCTTCTTCGATATCATCTTTATTAATTAATCTTGTGACATTAACTATGACACTTCCACTAAATTCTTGTTCTATTGGTGGTGATTGTATGACTTCTTTTGTATCATCATCACGTCCCCAATAATCAAAGGATACACAACTTAAATTTATTAAATATTCTAGCTCATAAGTTATACTAACAATCTCGTCTGTAAACTCTGCATAAGTATCTAATATCTCATTGAATTCACAATTATTTATATCTAATTCTTCAATACCCTCACTTCCAATAACATACGATTCTAGATAATAATAGTTGTTATTATAAATACTGTCAACTATATCATTAGAAATATCTTGTTTTACTCTTTCTACATATGACACATCTTTTCTATTTAAATCTACATAAACATTAAAATCATATCTATCATATACTTTTGAAGCGAAATTCTGAAACATTCCTGTTGTTAAAAATTCAATATTTACATTTGGATTTTTTTCTTTAAATTCACCTAATAATTTATCGTGAACTACTAAATTATCTTGACTATCCTTACTCCACCAGTCTTCTTTTATATCATTCGTAATAAAAATAATATCTTTTACTGATTTTTCAACTGGTAAATCTAATATCTCTTTCCAAACAAATAAATCTCCAAATTTTTCAACTCCATCTTTATTAATGTCCTCATATCCAGGCGGAATTTTATATTTATACCTAAGTTCACCCTCTCTAATAATTTTTAATTGTTCACTAAACCTTATCCTATTACCTATCCTATTATTTTTTTCTAAATATGAAATAAGATTATTTATATCTTTAATTATTTCAGGAGAATCTGTTGTTATTTCATCATATTCAATACCAACACTATTTTTATAAGATTTGATTATTTGTTTTAATTCAACTAACTTGTTATTTAAATCATTCTCCAAATTTTTTCTTCCAAAATAATTATATTTAGATGATTTAATCAAGACACTCTCTAAATTTTTTTGACTCCTTTCAATTACTCTTAGTAAATCTTTTTCAAAATTTTGATACTTTTTTTCAATTGTCCGAATACGCTATATTTATTTTTATTAAATTCTTTATACACTTGATTCGGAATCCATATTAAATCCTTACACTCCTTGAAAATTTCTAATATGTTTTTGCTACTGTATAATGAATATCGAGCTAAGTCAAGTATTACATTTGTATCTAATACTATTATAGAGGTTTTTCTATTTATTATTTTTTTAAATTTTTCATAATTCAATTAAAGCACCAACCTTATTATTTAATTACATTCACAAAATTATTAAGTTTTTTCCATTTTCTAATCTTAGTCCTAAATGTTCCAAATGGTGCTACTGTATTTACATGGATAAATTTATATACTTCCCAAGTTGCAGTTTTTGTTGCTTCATCTGCCCATTTTCTCATATGTGGTTTAAATAATTCTTCCTCTGTAAGATTATCTATCAAAGAGTAAATATCTTCTATATTCTGTGATAGTTGTTCTTTTAATTCCTTTAACGATTTATGAGCATAGGTATCTGTAAACCATTGATACAATTCTCCAAGTTGATTCCACTTAAATTTGTCAGATGGCGTTTTAACCTCAATTCCCTTTTTTTCATCTTCTTCCCATTTCAAAACTAAAGTTGTCCAACCCACTTGATAGGCAAGATTTTCAGCTGGTGTCCTATCAACTTGATCTACTCTTTTATCTTTTAATTCTTCTGGAATATTATCAAACTCTGAAATATATTTTCCAAAAGTTTTCTTTATCTCATTTTTTAATTCTTCCTTACTTTCATAAGACCTCATATGCCTACCTCCATGGTTTATATATAGATATTATACCAAAAATATTTTTATCCTAGGCTTAATTCATAATCTTGTAATCAAACTGTTCCTGTTTATTTTTATTTTATCTCTATTCTTTAAATACTCTTCCACATCAAACAAGTTTTTCTTATCATAATCTTCCAACAACTTGTAATTCTTATGCTTTGTAATATCGAATTTATCAGACAAGAAAGGTCTTACCCCTCTTAGCTGGTATATGCACTTACCACCATCCATTACAGTTATTTCATCTTGACTCATAAGTTCCTTGCCAGTTTTTTGGTAATTTAGACCAAAATATTTTTGATTGGATCTTGTTTCTGATGTGTTATATAGGTCTATGGTTTCTTTTCCTAAGGTTTCAGATAATTCTTTTACTGTTGTTTTTTCTTTTCCTCCTAAAAAGAGTGTAGAGTCGCAGTTACCAACTATTGTATCTGCATGGTCTTTATAGATTGCTTTTAATTGAGATTGTGCTTGCAGTATTATGCTTGCTGATATTTCTCTTGAACGAATTGTTGCAATCAATTTTTCAAATTTTGGAATTAATCCTATATTTGCAAACTCATCAAGTAGACACCTAACATGAACTGGAAGTCTTCCACCATACACATCATCTGCCTTATCACATAGTAGATTAAATAGCTGAGAATACATTATTGAAACTACAAAATTAAAGGTATCATCTGTATCTGATATTATTACGAACAAAGCAGTTTTCCTATCTCCAATTTTATCAAGCTCTAGTTCATCTTCGCTCATTAGTTCTCTAAGCTCTCTTATATCAAAAGGTGCAAGTCTTGCTCCACATGATATTAGAATTGACTTGGCAGTTTTTCCAGCTGCAAGCTTATATTTCTTATATTGCTTAACTGCAAAATGAGTTGGGTCTTTCTTTTCAAGAGCTTCAAAGAGCCTATCAATTGGGTTCATATAGGTTTCGTCATCTTCTCTGACTTCACTTGCGTCAATCATATCCAATAGTGTCTTAAAGTTCTTTTCTTCTTCTGGTGCTTCATAATAGATATAACCGATGAGGGCAGTGTAATATAACTTCTCAGCCTTTACCCAGAAATCTTCTCCTGCCTTTTCTCCATCTCCCTTAGTATTAGCAATTATTGTTTGGACAAGCTTTAAAATATCTTTCTCACTTCTCAAATAAGCAAATGGATTGTATTTCATAGATTTTTTAAAGTTTATTGTGTTCAAAATCTTTATGTCATATCCATTTTCATAAAGCATTTTCCCACACTCTAACACAAGTGTCCCCTTAGGGTCTGTTACTACATAGGAAGAGTGCATTTGCATTAGATTTGGCTTTACATAAAATCTCGTTTTACCTGATCCAGAACCACCTATTACTAATACATTTTTATTTCTAGCATATTTAGGGTTTTTAGGTCTTGAGTTCATTGTAAGTCTTTCAGTATTAGTTATTAGTACATTGTTTTCAAACTTAGGGTCAATGTATGGAGCAATATCCTTGCTTTCTCCCCAGGAAGCGTTTTGTCAAGTACCTTTTTTGATTTATTGACGCTCTTTCTTTTAACATTTGAACAAGAAAAAACAGTAAACCTTTTTGTGATTTACTGTTTTCTAATAAATATTACTTTTTAGTTATCTATTCTACTTTTCGTAAATATAAATTATAAATCCATGACACAATACCACTTATCAAAATGACTCCTAGTATAGAAAATCCTGAAGCTTTATTTAAATATCCCATAAAAGTTAATAGGAAAAAAACTACTCCCAGTAAAACTGTTTGAATATAATACCCTACCATACTAGCCTTAGCAGTAATTAGTAACTCTCTTTCATCAGTTTCATTTATCCATTCTTGCTTTTTCCCAGAAATTAAGAATACATTTATCCCACTAACACATAGAATAAAAGCAACAACAGAAAATCCAATCCAAGCAATATCCATTCTTGGAAATATTTGTAAAATATCTTTCTTAGAAAATAGTATTACGCCAAATAAAGCAAATAACACACCAATACAAATAAATAAAATACCTACTTTTTTACCAGTCTTCATTTCATATTCAATTTTATTTTTCATCTTATTCCTCCTCATAAATAAAAATTTCTTCAATGTTCATTTGAAAGTACCTTGCAATTTTAAATGCCAACATTATTGATGGATTATATCTTCCATTTTCTAAAGAACCAATCGTCTGCCTTGATACCTCCAGAATAGAAGCTAACTCCTCTTGCGTTATTCCATTTGCTTTTCTTATTTCTTCAAGTCTGTTCTTCACATTAAACCACCTTCTTCAAATGACAAGCTAACTTTACATATAGTATAATCATTATTTTCAAAAATGTCAAGTATACTTTCCTTTTTTCTAAAGTTGAAAATCTTTATTCTTGCTCTGCGTCTGTTCCTTTGAATGTTCCTATAACTGTTCTATACAAATCTTAACTTTTTCAGCTTGTTCAACCTCTTTTCGCATATCTAAGATTTGAGAATATAGGCTATCTTTTTCTTTCTTCAAGACTATTGCTTCTGATTTACATTTGGATATAGCTAAGGTCTTACTTTCTACTAAATGCTCTTTCAGATATTTCTTTGCACTTTCAAACAAAATAATTTCTGCGGTATGCTCGTTATAAAAATCTTCCTGTTTGCTTTTCTTTAATTTTATATAGGATTTGTAGGTATTTTTGTGCTTCGAATATTTTTCGGCGTGGTCGATAAGTTGTACTCTGTCATCTATTTTCTTTTCAGTATCTTTAATAGCTCTTGTGTTCTTGTAATTCTTATCTCTTAAAGTAACTATACTTTCTTTCAGAAGCCTTAACTGCTTTTTAAAGGCATGTTCCATTACCTTTATATCCTTAGATTGAAAAAACACAGAGTGGTTACCAGTTTCCTTATCTTTCATAACAGAAAACCTCACTCCGTGTTTGTTTAAAATTTTCTTTAGTTCTTTTAACTCAGGATCTTTTAGATTAATTTCTTCTAACTGTCCCTTTTTAACCATATCTTTTAGTTTTACTTCTTCTCCATTATTTTTTATTACATTTTTCAAACCTCCTTGTTCTTCTATTTGCTTGTGAACTTTCTTTAAGGCATCAAGAATTGCTTTACTTGTTGCTTTTGCAAGTCTTACTTCAAGATTAAGACCCGACCTAGATACTTCTTCATTAATCATCTATTCCACCTCCATATAAAAGTAACTCTTTGTATTTTCTTAACTTCTCTTGATGGATTTTTCTTCTAAAATCTTCTCCCGTAACTTTAACTGGTATTGTCATTTCAAGTATTCTTGAATATATCCTCTGATACTCAAGGTCAATATTAGGATTTTGAATAATTTCCAATGATAAGTTTGTAGTAAAAATTGTCGGCCTACCCTTTAAGTATCTTGAGTTTATAATGTTATATACTTGCTCTCTTGCATAAGATGTATCCCTTTCAATTCCAAGATAATCTAATATTAACAATGGAATATTAGATAGGTTATCTATAATTTCATTTGAATCTAGCTTAAATGCTGATTTTGTATTTGGTTTATAACCTGAGATAAATTCATAATCTTAACTTTAACTTGTTTTCTTTCGATTAATTCATTTGCAATTGAACAAGCAAGATAAGTCTTTCCACTACCAACATCTCCGTAAAATAAAAGTCCTACATTGTCTTTTTTCATTTGTTCAAAGCTTTTGGCATAGTTGTAAGCAACCTTATAAGCTTGACCTTTTTCATTTAAGAATTTCTCAAAAGTATACTGGTGTTGGATTGGAGATGAGAAGCACTCTCTTTTTATCGATGATATTTTCATTAGTCTTTCTCTTTCTTCATTTTCCTTATCTCTTTTTATTTCACATTCACATTTAATTCTTGGAATAAACTTTGTAAATCCAAGGTCAAGTAATTCTCCATCGACTCTTTTATCACATACCTTACAATAGATATGACAATTTCTTTCAACATCATTTTCTCTTAATACAAAATCTTTTAAGCTTGTCATAAACTCTCTCCTATATCGTAATTCATTTTTCTTGTTGAATTGTCATTAATATTTTTTGCCTGATCATTAAGATACCAATTGATTATCGTTGCCTTGTGATCCTGATAATCTCTGTTATTTGATTTCATATATGACGACAATCTATCAATGTACTCACTAATTCTACTTCCTAACTCATTTGTTAAGTCTTTGTATTCTTCATCAGTCAAAAATATATTTTTATATATTCCATAAGGTTTTTGCCCTTTACTAAAATCATTCTTTCTTAACTCATTATTACTAATATTGTTATAGTTACCTTCCGATTTTCGAAAATCTTGACTTTCGATATTCGAATCTCTTGAATTTCGATTATCGAACTTCTGGAATTTTGTTTTTCGAACTTCTTGATTTTTTAATTCCATATTATTAAATATGCTCATAAAGTCTTTAACATAAATTCTGTTAGGCTTTCCCAGTCCTTGTCTTTTCTTTTCAATCAGTCCTATCCCCGACTTAATATCAAGTTCAGCTATTAATTTATTGGCTTTATTTCAACCAACTAAAAAAGGACTTTTTGAATTTGATGTGAAATTCCAAAAGCCCTTACACTATATAAGTTCGACAACAGAAATCCAAAAAAGGGGTCACCGACACTATAATATATATATATATATATATATATATATATAATTATGAAGTTATTTTATAATCTGATTCTCTTACAATTGGAACCCATAATTCCATTTCATAATCCTCTGAAGTAGGATTTCCATTTCCATAAACTTCAAAATCGGGACTCTCATCATGCCTATACCCTTCTTTTGGAAAGAAATAAGAAATTATATATTTCCACCCCTCATGTATACATTCTGGCATAGAACCTTTTAAACTCAAAATAGCATATTCTTTTTCTGGAATGTTTAGTATCTCTAAACCTAAATCTTTTGCTTTTCTTTCGTCTTTTACATCAAATCCTGCTAGATAGATGAATGAATCTTCCTCGTCCATTAAATAATCATAGCCTACACCATAAATTTGGCCACTACCAAATTCATCAAATTTTTCTCTTGGAACTTTTTCAATTAACTCATCCCATACTTTTGAGAAGTTTGAGCCTTTGGTTACATCTGACTTGACACCCGCTACTTTAAATGCTTTCTTTTTTTCGATCTTAATATCCATTTGATTCCCTCCTTGTACTGAAATTGAAAAGTAGATCCTTGGGAAATATTGATATTTTGCGCCTCTTTTTACTTGTCCTGGAGTCACCATATGAAAATTTTTAAATGCTAATGTAAATGAATCTTGAGAATTATATCCATATTTAAAGGCAATATCTATAACTCTTTCGTCTGAGTTCTTTAATTCATTTGCTGCCTTTGTCATCTTTCTAAGTCTAATATATTCAGATAGTGAATAGCCTGAAATGACTGAAAATATTCTTGAAAACATAGGATAGGAATAACCTGTTATTTTCATTATTTCTCTCTCATCTATTTCTTCTGTTAATTTATCCTCAATATAATCAATTGCCAAATTAAAAGTTTTCATAATATCCATATTTTCACCACTTTTCTTTTTAATTATACAAAAAGTTTTTCTTTTATGTTCTATATTATCAGTGCAAAAAATATCGTAATATTACTTTGTGAAAATCTAAATGTACTCTATTTTCTTGACATCAATACTATCGTCTCTACATGAGCTGTGTTAGGGAATAAATTTACTAGCGCTATTTTTTCAACTTTATATACTTTTTTTAAAGTTTTCAAGTCTCTTGCTTGTGTTGCTGGGTTGCATGAGATATACACTAGTCTTTCAACTGGGTTTTCTTTTAAAAAATTCACTAATTTGTCATCTAGTCCCCTTCGCGGTGGATCCACTATTATTTTATTTGGTGAAATTTTTTCTTCTTTATAAATTTTTTCTATTGTTTCTTCAGCTGCTCCTTTGATAAATCTAGCTTCAATGTTATTATTTTCTGCATTAATTCTTGCATCTTCTATGGCACTTTCTACAATTTCTATTCCTATTACATTTGTAGCTTTTTTTGCAATTGATATTGATATTGATATTGAACCTACTCCGCAATATAAATCGTAAATTTTATCTTCTGCTTTTGGATCTAAGTATTCTATGGCTTTTTCATATAATTTTTCTGTTGCCAATCTATTTATTTGAAAAAAGGATTCTGGAGAAATTCTATAATCTATGTCTAATAATTTTTCTTCGATAAAGTCTTCGCCATAAATTTTTTTAAATTCTCTTGAGTAATGAATTTTATCACCTGTGTTGTAATTTAGATAAATTGATTTTACTCCCACATCAATTAATTCTGGAAGTATATCCTTTATTTCAACTTTGGCAGCCTTTGTTACGAGTATTAAAAGAACTTCTCCTCTATAGTTTGTCCTTATCCCAATTCTCTTTAATTCCCTTAATTGTTTGTATCGCCACATTATCTTTAATACTTTATTGGCAATATCTTTTTGCATTATACAATTTTTTATAGGAACTATTTCCTTTGAATTTTTTGCATAAAGACCTATGATGCTATCTCGCACTTGAAACTGCATATTATTTCTGTAATGAGTTTTTTCAGGCGAATCAATTACTTCTTGAACTTTTATATCTAGTCCTGCAATTTTGTTTAAATTTTTGTTTATACCGTTTTCTTTCCACTTTAATTCTTTTTCGTTAGAATAATTTAGAAAGTCGCAACCTCCGCAATCTTTAAAATAAGGGCAGGGGCCGTTTACTCTGTCCTTAGATTTTTTTATTATTTTTTGAATTTTTCCTTTACAGAAATTTTTCTTTTTTTTAGTTACGAGAAATTCAACCTCATCTCCAATTACTCCGCCATCTAAAAATACTGGAATTCCATCGATTTTTGTAATTCCAAGTCCTTTAAAGTCAAAGTCAATTATTTCTCTTATAAATTTATTTTCTTCCATGTTTCAACTCTATTTTTGTATCATAAATATTTATAAGTCGATTTTTATAAAGATGTCCCACTGCTCTCTTGTAGGCTTTTTTGCTAAGTCCTGTTAAATCTTTTATAATTTCTGGATTAGATTTATCGCCAAGTTCAAGAACTCCATCATTTTCTTCTAAAAGTTCTAAAATTAAATCGGCATCGGCATCAATTTGTTTGTAGGCTTTTTCTCTTAAGGTCAAAGTTATAAATCCGCTCTGCAAAATTCTTTGAACTCTAGCTTCTACTTCGTCTCCAATTCTATAAATCCCCTTGATTTCTTCAGCAGGAATCATTCCATCGTATTTGTTTTCAATTGCAACGAAAGCTCCAGGTCTTCCAATGCTATAAATCGTACCCTTGACTATGTCATTTACTTTGTAATTTTCATTAACCTTGAGTTTGTCCTTAATATTCATTGTAAGTGCAAGTCTATTGCTCTTATCATGGTACAAATATAAAAGATATTCTCCTCCAACTGTTAATCTTCCGTAACTTTCTTTAAATGGAAGGAAGATGTCCTTTCCAATTCCATTATCTACAAAATATCCAATTTTTGCTTTGTCAACTACTTTTAATTTTTTTAAATCGCCAACTTGTGCAAAAGGTTTTTTTAAAGTTGCTTCAAATTCATCGTGAATATTGTATACAAAGGCTTCAACTTCATCTCCAACTTTTAAATTTTCCCCTTCGCCAATTGCAAGATTTACTCTATTATTTTCATTGTCTGTTAAAATTATTTTTCTATCTTTTTTTGACTCAACTTTTAATTTTTGCACTTTTCCTAATTCCATGCCTTCTCCTCTATTATTTCTTTTCCAATTTCTGTGGTTTCATCGTACAAATCGTCGATTATTCCATAATCTATATTTTTTAAAACATCTATGCCATAGTAAATAAATGAAGGATGTTTTAATAAATTTAAAAATATTTCGTATGCCCTTTTTACTTCAACGAGATTATAGTACTTTGTAAGAAGCATTCCAAATTTTACACATTCTTCTACTTTCGAATCTCTCATAAGCAAAATGGAAAGTCCAACTAATTTTGATTCATCAAATTCAATTTTTTGAAGCAAAAAAGTCAAAAAATTTCTCTCAGATTCTAAAGCTCTATGTCCACCAAAAAATTCTTCAAATTCATCTATGGCTTTACTTTCCCTTAGATAATAATCGTCAACAGCTTTGTTTATCTCTCTTGTATTAATGTGATTTATTTCTTTTTCGCCTTTCAAAATAGAAAGTTCATAGCTTCCATCAGATAAATTAAGATCATCTATCTCTTCTAATTTTTGTAAATCAAAATTATTTTCCCAAAGAATTTTATAAATTGACTTTTTCTTTTTAAATCTCTTAAATATTTTCATAATGCTATTTTATCACAACTACAAGTATTTTTATATGTCTTGAATTTATAATATAATGCAAGAAAAAATAATGCACAGTATATGATAAAATAGTGTTTGCAAAGGCAAGTAAAAATCAAAACCAATTATAAATCGCTACAAATATTTTACACTAAAAAAACGAAAGGATAAACAATATGAGGAAATACAGATAAAAAAATAAGAGCTTATGCTCTTATCAATCTTTATCCTTATCCTTATCATCATTGCTATTTGATGTTCCTGTTCCCACAACTACAATTTTATCCTTTGGTAAATAGTAGGATTTTGAAATTTCTTTATTTTCAATAACTTCGCCATTTTTTATTATTTCTTTATAAGTTTTGTAAGAATAACCTCTAGCTCCACTATCTTTTACCGTTGATTCCCCTTCTGGTAATTCATCTGAATAAATTGTGTCAACGCCTGGACTCACTGTTTCTAAAAGTTTAGGAATTATTTTTATTTCATAATCCCTATCTGCGGCATTTCCTAAAATTTTAAAATTTAATTTTTCGCCATTAGCTTCTGACAAAATTAAAATTGGATTATTAGTATTATTTTTAAATTTTAAATCCTTATAACCTCTTGCAACTGCAGCATCTGTGCCAAGATCAACATAGTGGATAGGTCTTGAATGATTATGTCTTTCTGTAATTTCAAGATCTGATAATATTAATGAATTATATAGAGTTGTAGATACTTGGCAAATTCCTCCACCAATTCCATCTTCATATTCTCCACCAACAATTACAGTTGCATTCTTAAATCCTGTTTCTGAGGAAATTTCTCCAATGACATCGTTAAAAGAAACTTCATCTCCTGGATTTAATTTCATGTTATTGAATTTTGATGCAGCAATTTTAATGTTTTCCTTTCTATTTTTCGCTGAAGATGAATAGTCTGTTTCAAAGTTGCCAAGTTCTTTGTCTATCCCTTCGTAATAATTTGAATAAATTTTTGGCTCAGTTTTGTAAACTGGAAGTTCTATTTTTTCTTCATTTAAAATATCTAAATTAATAAGTTTTTTTGCTTCGTCAATATCCATGTATCTTCCAATTTCAGATTCTGCAATTTTTACACGTCTATCGGTATTAATAATAGGATGGGCATCGACAGGTTTTTTAAAAACTTTATTTCCCATGTCAAGAATTATTTTTTCTCGTTTTGCATCATTTATATATGATTTTGCAATAAAATTCTTTTTAAATATTGAAATCTTAACTATATCAAAATAATTATAAAATAAATTTTCACTTCGTCCATAATTAAAGGCTGAATTTACGGCATCATGCAAATTTAATTCATAACCAAAATCCCTTAATGGAACAGATAAATTAATATCATCATAATAAAAATTAACCACTTTATTTTTAATTATTTCATCTGTAACTGTCTTAACTTCTTTTAATGCTTCCTCTTTTGATAAATTTGAGACATCTACACCTTCGATTTTTATACCTCTGTGTATATTTGGATTTACATATTCTTGAGTGAAATAAATAACAGACATAAAAATAATCATCAAAATAATTGCAATTGTAATTAATATCTTTTTATTAATATTTAGAATTTTTGTTCCTAAATTTTCCATCAACTATCACCCTCATAATATCTACAAATTTTATTTATGGTGCAAATTTCACACTTTGGATTTCTTGCGGTGCAACATCTTCTTCCATGAAATATAAACAAATGATGAGCCTTAGTCCATCTATTTTTATCAATTTTATTTTGAAGCGCCCTTTCAGTGGCTTCTACATTTTTTTCGTGAACAAAACCAATTCTATTGCTAACTCTGAAAACATGAGTATCAACTGCAATTGCAGGCACACCAAAAGCAGTCGATGCAACAACATTAGCTGTTTTTTTGCCAACTCCTGGTAGCTTCATAAGTTCTTCAATTGTATTTGGAACTTCACCATTATATTCTTCCAAAATGACACTTGAGCTTGCCTTAATATTTTTTGCCTTATTTCTATAAATTCCACATTCCTTTATTAGGCTTTCAAGTTTTTTTATGTCCATATAAGCAAAATCTTTTGGAGTATTATATTTTTTAAACATCTCTCTAGTAACTTTATTGACTCTAATATCTGTGCATTGTGCCGATAAAATTGTTGCAACTAAAAGTTCATAGGGACTATTATGTTCAAGTTCGCAATGTGCATCTGGGTAAGTTTCTTCTAATATATCTAGGCATTTTTCCGCCTCTTCATGAGTTAAAATATCCTTCATATTCCTCCTCTTACAAAATTTCTTTTTCTATATTCATAATTTCAATTTCACTGTAGCTATTAAAAAATTGTATTACGTTTTCCATAGTTTCATCCACAATTTTTTTGTCCTTGGATACTGTAGCAAATCCTATTACACTTTTTTGCCACTTGTCATTCTCGCCAACTTCAGCAATTGATACATTAAATCTATTTTTTGATTTCTCGACAATACTTTTTACAACGGATCTCTTTGATTTCAAAGAGTTTGCATTGTAAATAAATATTTCGCAAGTACATATTCCTATTATCATAATTAAAATTATAACATAAGAAATTAAATTTTTTACTTTGATATATAAAATTATTTAATTTTAAAATATTTTAAATTAAGTAAAAAAAAGCACCAAAGTGGTGCAATTTTATGATTAATCTATTTTAGAAACTCCTTTATCTGAGCATTATTTCTCTGTCTTATCTTATTTATTTCTCTTCGATTTTCATATCCTTCAATGATATTTTTCTCTTCGAGAGTTTCTCCAATTATAGCAGGAATTTTTCCTGAATCTGTCCCTTTACATTTAAAGGTCAAAAAACAGAAAGCTGCAAGTTCTGTCTCGCCTGTCATTGATTTTTCCTTTGTAAACTTTGTAAAAACTTCAACAGATGAATTTCCCACTCCAGATATAAATGTAGTCGCAGTTAAAAAATCTCCTAGATTAATTGGCTTTAAAAATGTTAAGTTGTCACAAGAAATTGTAGCGACTCTTCCCCTAGTATGCCTTATAGCACAAGTTCCAGAACTGTGATCAGCAATTTCAAAAATTCTTGCCCCATACATTGTGCCTCCAGTGTTTAAATCTGTTGGCATTACTCCGTAAGTGAAAACAACCTTTGATTCAGAAACTTTCTTTGAATTAGTAAAGATATTTTGCAACTTCAGCACCTAATCTTGCATTATTTTTTACAAGGGCAATATTTGCTTCAAGTGATTTTCCTTCTGTTACTTCAAGAACTTTTGAAAGTAAGAATGGCGTTGTTTCTTTTCCGTGAATTCCCTTTTCTTCAGCTTCTAAAAGAGCTTTTTCTATTGCAGAATTAATTTTATCTTCATCCATTGAATCCTCTTCAGGAATTGGATTTGTAAGAAGAATTCCGCCTTGTAATCCTAAATTCCATTGAGTATTAGCTGCATCCGCTGCTTCTTTAGGATTTTTGATATTATAATCAACTTTAAATTCACTCTTTCTTGTAAAAAAAGCTGGCATATAGTCTGTTTGATAACCAAATACTGGTACTCCCTTAGTTTCAAGGTATTCAAGAGTAAGTCCAATATCTAGAATTGATTTGCATCCTGCACAAACTATCATAATATCATTTGATGCAAGTTCATCAAGATCCCTTGAGATGTCAAAAGTAGTTTCAGCATGTCTGTGAACGCCACCAAGTCCTCCAGTTACAAAAATTTTAATTCCAGCAAGTCTTGATGCAATAATTGTTGATGCTACTGTTGTAGCACCATTTAATCCACGAGAAACAATATAGGCAAAGTCTCTTCTTGATGTTTTTATAATGTCCTTTGATCTTGCCATAAATTCTAATTCTTCATCATTTAAACCAATTTTAATTTTTCCACCTATAATTGCAGTTGTTGCAGGAATAGCTCCCCCCTCTCTTATGATTTTCTCACAAGCCTTTGCTGTCTCAATATTTTGAGGATAGGGCATCCCATGAGAGATTATTGTAGATTCAAGTGCAACTATTGGTTTTCCCTTTTCCATAGCATCTTTCACTTCATCATTATACTCAACATATTTTTTTAGCATTTCATTATTAATCATAAATTTCTCCTTTTAAATTATTTTCATTCATGTCCTTTGAACATGAATTAGCACTTTTTAAAGCAATCCTCGCAGCAGCTTCTGCCGCTTTCATTCTCTTATCTATATCAAAATCATTGTATAGTCCATAGGCATATCCTGCCATAAAAGCATCACCTGCTCCACTTGCATTTACAACTTTTACTGGATCAGGTTTTCTAACCCTTTTAAAATCTTTTTCAAAATAAAAAGCTCCCCTACTACCAGCTGTTATTACAAGACTTTTTAAACCTTTATCTATTAAATCTTCTCCAAGGCTATTAATATTGTCTGTATCTAAACCAGAAAGAGTCTTTGCCTCGTAATTATTTACTTTTAAGAAATCAATTTTATTCAATAAATTCTTAATTTTTATTACCTTTTTTGTGGAAACTCCGTCGATTAAAAATTTACCCTTTATATTTTTTAGAATATAATCTAAAGTTTCCTCTTCTAAATTTGTATCAATTATTGTAAATTCAGCATTTTCAATAATTTTTTTATTCTTATCAATATAATCTTTATCTATATTTTTTAAAAGATCCATGTCGGCAATTGCTACATACATATCCTTCTCTTCATCTAAAATCGCCAGATAATGAGGAGTAATTCCCTCAGATATTAGAATTTTGGAACTGTCGACATTTATGTGATTTAGCTCATCTAAAATATTTTTGGCTGCATCATCTTTTCCTAAAACCGAAAGAAAAGTTGTATTTATGCCAAGCCTTGCTAAATTTTCACAAATATTTCTCCCAACGCCGCCACTAGAATATTTAATCTTTCCCGGATTTGAATCTCTCACCTTTAAATTGTCAAAGGAATAACCAATAATATCCATATTGCACCCACCTAGAACCGCAACATAGGTATCTTCTCTAAGAATATATCCTCTACCTAAAATATATCCAGAACTCATCAAATTATTTATATGAGTGGATACACCTGACCTTGTAATATTTAATTCGTCGGCAATTTCTTGTTGTGAAATTCCAGGATTTTTTTTCAAAAGATTTATAATTTCTTTTTCTCTTGGAGTCAAAAAAACACCTCTAATCATTTACTTAAATTTTAATCAAATGATTAGAGGTTGTCAATGCTTTATAAAAACTTTTCTTGATTTTCTTTTAATTTGTCTTCAGCAATTGCTTCTTTGTAACATCTTCTGCAAAGGGGTTCGTATTCTTCTACTGCTCCAAGCTCAACTCTATTGTTACTTTTTATCTTTCTATGAGAGACCCAAGCGTCTGTCCCACATCTTTTACAAACCGCATGATGTTTGTTTAAATAATCTGTCTTTGGCATGATTTCTTTTACAATTTCAAAGGGCTCAGCCATGTAATCCATATCGAGACCTGCCATTACAATTGTAATTCCCATCTCTAACATTTTTTCTAAATTTTCTAATACAACTTTTGGATCATCTTTTAAAAACTGAACTTCATCTATTCCAATTACTTGTGGTGAATTTTTCTCTGCATAATCTAAAATTTCTTTTATAGACTCAATTTCAATCGCTTTTAGAGAAATTTTATCATGAGTAACAATTTCTTCTCTTGAATACCTTTTGTCAAGCATTGGTTTGAAGGCAATGACTTTATAATTTGCAATTGAAAATCTCTTCAAGTCCTTTTCAAGCGAGCTAGTCTTCCCAGAAAACATTGAACCAGTGTGTAAAATCATTCTTCCTCTGTATTGATGCATAATTTATCCTTGGTAATCTGTAACTATTGCTTCTTCAATTACAATATCAAAAACAGGCTTATCCATAAAGCCAACTTTTGATTTTGCAATATCGTCAACTACATCCATTCCTTCAAAAACTTGTCCGAAAACAGTGTGCTTGCCATCAAGCCAAAAAGCTCCACCAACTTTTTCGTAAGCTTCAATAATTTCTTCAGGATATCCCTTTTCAGCTCCGGCATCCTTCATTTGACTTAAAATGTCATCGGAAAGTTTATCTCCTTGCACTATAAAAAATTGTGAACCATTAGTATTTGGACCAGCATTTGCCATGGAAAGTGCTCCTCTAAAGTTTCTAAAGTTTACATCAAATTCATCTTTAAAAGGTTTTTTCCATTTGCTTTCACCACCTCTACCAGTTCCACTTGGATCTCCACCTTGAATCATAAAGTTTTCGATAACTCTGTGGAAAATTATTCCATCATAATACTTGTCTTCTATTAATGAAATAAAATTTTCAACAGCAAGAGGTGCTGCTTCTTCAAATAATCTAACTTTTATATCTCCCTTACTTGTCTTTAGTACCGCAATTTTTTCTCCAATTGCAGGTTTTTCAAATTGTTTTAACATTGTGTCTCCTTTCAAATATATGTCTTCAAATTAATTCTAAAGCCATCTGTCTTTTTACGCAAATAGAAATAAATTAAAGTTAAAAATATTCCCTTTAAAATAGATGATAAACTCATAGCTACCCAAATACCATTAATTGCAAGAATTGGCATCAAAATTAGTGCCAAAGGTATTCTGCTAATATTTAATATCATTGCATTGATTGCAGGGTATTTTGTAAGCCCCAAACCATTTAACATCCCCGTAGTTCCTATTTCCAATGCCATAAAATACTGTGACAGAGCCATAATTTTTAGATAATCAATTCCCTTGACAATCGCCATTGGGTCCCTTGGTATAAAAAGTGTAAATAAATTTCTAGCAAAGAAAAATAACAAAAATGAAGTAAAAATCCCAATCATATTTACTATCTTCATTGCTTCTCTTCTTCCGTCGTGAAGTCTGTCATAATTTTTTGCACCAAAATTTTGACCAAAAAAAGCTGAAAATGCTACAGAAAATCCATCAGCAGTCATCCAAGAAATCGATTCAATTTGTGACCCAATGGAATAAACTGCAATGTATAATGATCCAAAACTCGAAATATATTTATTTAAAACCATGCCTACCATTGCGTGAATCATGGATTGAAGTGAGGCAGGAAATCCTAAATTTAAAATTGATTTAAAGTAATTTTTCTCGGGCATTTTAAAGTAATTAGTTCGCACAAATATTTCTCGTGACTTTAATCCAATGTGTAAGTATAAAAGTGTGGAAATCATTTGTGCAAAAACAGTTGCCGCTGCTGCGCCTTTAATACCAAGTTTAGGGAAAATAGAAATTCCAAAAATTAAAAAGGGATCAAGTATTAAATTTATAATTAGCGAAATTATTGAAATTTTAAAGGGAGTTATTGAATTTCCCTTTGCAAAAAATGCAGCTGATAAAACTGGATTCAAAAAAGTAAAAATTAGTCCACCACTTATTATTACAAGATAATCTACTGCCATGGCGTGTACATCTCTGTCGAGATTATAAAATCCAATAATTTTATTCCTCATAGCGATATAAAAAATTGTAAGACTTAGGCAAAAAATAAGATTTAAGACAAACCCAGAAACCCAAACACTCTTGCAACCTTCGCTATCTCCCTTGCCATAAGACTGAGAAAGTCCAACAGAAATCCCCGTTTTAGCAATAAGAGTAATGGATTGTGCAATCCA
This sequence comes from Peptoniphilus grossensis, assembly GCF_001940285.1. Lineage (NCBI taxonomy): Bacteria > Bacillati > Bacillota > Tissierellia > Tissierellales > Peptoniphilaceae > Peptoniphilus > Peptoniphilus grossensis. The sequence continues at coordinate 87,743 of NZ_MJIH01000001.1, read as the reverse complement.
AACTAAAAAGGAACAAGTTCCCACAGCAGCAACTGCTCCTGTGGAAAGTCTTCCAAGCCACATTAAATCAACTAAGGAATATGCCATTTGCACAAAGGCAGTACCCATTAATGGTAAAGCCATTTTTAATAGTGCAGAAAAAATATTTCCCTTTAACAAATTTACTTCTCTCATTTATCAACAATCGCCTTGGTCAGTAATTATTATTGGTCCATCCTTTGTAATTGCAATTTGGTGCTCATATTGTGCAGAAAGAGAGCCGTCCTTAGTTCTTGCTGTCCAACCATTGTCATCTATTGTAAGTTCCTTTTTCCCCATATTAATCATTGGCTCAATTGTAAATACCATCCCCTCTTGTAATCTTAATCCACGACCAGGCTTTCCATAGTGAAGAACTTGAGGGTCTTCGTGCATTTCTTGACCAATTCCATGACCTACAAATTCTCTTACAACAGAGTATCCATTTTCTTCTGCATGTTTTTGAACTGCCGCTGCTATATCGCCAAGTCTATTTCCTATTACAGCCTTTTCAATTCCCTTGTACATAGATTCACGAGTAACTTGTAGTAATTTTTTTGCTTCAGGAGAAACTTCTCCAACTTCATAAGACCATGCCGAATCAGCTAGCCATCCGTCAACATTTACAACCATATCAACAGTGATTATATCGCCATTTTTTAATTCATATTCTGATGGAAATCCATGGCAAATTTCATCATTTACAGATGCACAAATTGAATAAGGATAGCCTTCATATCCCTTTTGTTCAGGATAAGCTCCTCTTTCCCTTAAATAATTTTCTACAAATCTATCTATCTCAATAGTTTTTACGCCTGGTTTTATAAGATCTCTAAGTTTATGATGTACATCAGATAATACTTTTCCTGCAACTTGCATTTTTTTTATTTCGTCTTCTGTTTTAATAATAATCATTTTAACTCCTTTACAATTTCACATAAATCGACATCGGTTTTTGCCCATGTATAGGCATCGCCGTTTATTTTTATTGCCTTTATAATTTCTTCCTTTGCTCTTTTAACATCTCCAAGTAAAGAGAAGGAGCAAGCCTTATTATAATGTAGGTTCACTGAATTTGGAAAATCCATTAATCCCCTATCTAAAATATTTATAGCAGATTTATAATCTTTTTCTTCAATATATACTGCGGACATATTTAAAAATAAAAAAGGATCTTCAAATTTTCCAATAGCTTCGTAATAATATTTTAAAGCCAATTTGTTGTCGCCCTTCTTTTTGAGAGTACTCCCATGTTATATAGTGCTCTTCCATAATCCGCTTTTATCTCAAGAGATTTTTTCACAAATTTTTCTGCTAAATCATTTTTATTTTCTATTTCATAAATTGAACCTAAATCATTATAAGTTACAAAGTCGTATTCATCAATGGCAAGAACTTTTTTAAATTCCTCTATGGCAAGATTAGTTTTTCCAATTTTATCGTAGGCATGGGCAAGGTAATAGTGCGCTCTATCATAATCATCATCTAGTTCAATTGCCCTTTTATAATTTTTTATTGAATAATTTATATCTCCATCTATAAAGTCATTTGTTATTGCAAGCCCATAAAAAGCACCTGCCATTTTCTTTATGCTCAAAATTTTTTCAAAATAAAACTTTGCCCTAGCATAATTTTCTTCCTTGAGATATATATCAGCTAGTTCAAAATAAACAGAAATCCTCTCATCTGCATCTTCATCGTTAGTAAATTTAAGAGATTTAAGTAACAAATTTTCCGCCTTATCGCTATCGCCTTCTAATAAGAACTCTTCTGCTAAAATTAAATAATTTTTAAACTTTAAATCCATAAAAAACTCCAATTCTTATTATATTATATAGTATTTTTTCTAATTTCAAACCCATGGAAATAATTTTTAAAAGAATATATAATGAATTAGGTGATTAAATGAGAAGATTTTTATCTTTTAACGATTTTTTTCGCAAATATTTTTCTGGAAAGAGCGTAAAACTCTCTCTAGACGGTGGTTTTTCTTGTCCAAATAGAGACGGCACTTTATCAAATATTGGCTGTGTTTTTTGCTCTGACGAGGGCAGCGGTGAGTTTGCTGCCTCAAAAAATTACTCTATATCTAGGCAAATTGAGTCTCAAAAAATATTTTTAGAAAAAAAGTGGAAAGCAAAAAACTATATTGCTTACTTTCAAAATTTTACAAACACTTATGGTTCATTAAATGATTTAAGAAAAATTTACGATCCAGTTGCAAGTCGCAATGACATTTCTGCCATATCTATTGCAACTAGATGCGATTGTCTTGACAAAGAAAAGATAAAATATCTTGAGGAAATTTCTCATAAAAAAACACTTTGGCTTGAACTTGGAATGCAAAGTGTGAATGAAAATACTATTAAATTAATTAATCGAGGTTACTCTCATAAATTTTTTGATGATACTATTAGTAAACTCAAAGATGCAAATTTATTATTTTTAATTCACGCAATTTTTGGTCTTCCCTTTGAAGATTATATTGATTTTGTAAATACTATTGATTACATAAAAAATGTATCTCCCTTTGGAGTTAAATTTCACAATTTATATATTTTAAAGGACTCGCCAATCTATAAGCTTTATAAAAATAAAAGTTTTAAAATATTAACAAGGGAAGAATATATTGATATAGTTATTTTTGCACTAAAAAATATTGACGAAAAAACTGTAGTTCACAGAATTACTGGTGATCCGCCAAAATCTAAACTTTTTGAGCCAAAGTGGTGTGCTGACAAACTTTCAGTAATTTCAAAAATTGATAAAAAACTAAAGGAATCTAATGAAAAAATTGTAACAGAGGATAAAATTAAAAAAATAGTATCTTATTGGAAAGATAAAGATAATGCATTTATTGATAAAGGTTAAAAAATACTTTGCTCTAGTGTATAATGTAAGATAATGTTAAATTTTAATTTATAAGGAGAAATATGAAAAACATTTCTAAAGATATACTAAAAAAATTAAATGTCAAATTTGTAATTCTTGGATCCGATGAAAATGCCTATGGAATTGCTAGAATATTAAATGACAACTATGATTTGATCTCAACTATATTTTGTCAAAGGGCACTCCCTGCCACAAATAACTCAAAAATTTTAGATAGAAAAATTATAAATAACTTTTCTAATGATGATGTTTTTGTAAATGAGATGATAAAATTTGCGGAAGAAAATAAAGATGCCACTTTAATAACTATTCCTTGCGGAGATGAATATTCAAAACTTCTTTCAAACAATAAGGAAAAAATTAAAGAGTACTATAAATTTAACACACCTTCTACAGAATTAAATGAAAGATTGGAAAATAAAATTGATTTCTACAATTCTTGTGAAGAATTAGGCATACCTTATCCAAAATTTGCAATTATAAATAATTCCAAGGAAATCGAAAAATTGGACTTACAATTTCCTCTAATACTTAAACCCAACGATTCAATTTCCTATGTAAAATTATCCTTTCCTAATAAATATAAAGTCTACACTATTTATAGCTACGATGAGCTTAAATCTGTTGTAGAAACTATTTACGATGACAATCACTATGAAGGCACAATGCTTGTGCAAGAATACATCCCTGGACCCGCATCAAACCAAGCATCCTTTAATGTGTATTGTGACAAATTTGGCAAGGTACGCATGATGGTCTATGGACAAATTCTTCTTGCAGACCCTCTTCCCCTTAGAATTGGAAATAACGATGCAATCTATACAAAATATATGCCTGAACTTTTTAAATTTTACAAAGAAAAGCTTGAATCCATCAACTATACTGGCTATTCAAATATAGATTTAAAATATGATCCAAGAGACAATACTTATAAGGCCTTTGAGATGAACTTGAGACTTCCCCAAAGTCATTACTTTATGGCTGCTGGTGGCGTTAATGTTTTGGATTTTTACATTAGAGACCTTTTAGATTTAGGATTTGAGGAAGAAGTTTATTACCACAAGGAAACTTCAAAAATTTGGATGAATGCCCACCCTAAATTGTTAAAGGAGTATACTGACAAAAAATATCACAAAATTATTGATGAACTTTTAAAAAATGGCTACGAATTTACAATTAACAACAAAAAAGATTTCAGCTTTAGTAGAAAAATAACTTATCTAAAGAGAAAATATGGTTCAATAAAACATTATAAAATGTACTATAAATTAGAGAAATAGATTATTAACATAAAAAAACCAGTTTCACCGCTGGTTTTTTTTGTTCATCCTTATTTCTAATTAATATTTAAAATTAGTCCCTAGACTGAATTATAAAAGCAGCTCCATAGTTTATTTTTATAATTGCCTTATCAGCCACTATTTCATTGCTAACAGCTCTACTTGGATTCTCAGAGTTAACTTCTAAATTCTTTACCTCATAATAAAGTCCCTTAGTTGTAAAGTTCATTTTATCACCAGCATTTATTAATGAAAAATATTTTTTATCTGATTTATAAAATTCATATTCTCCTTCTTCAGCATAGGTGATTTCGTTATAATTATCAATGATTTTTGCAGAAACCCCACATCTATATGCCTTTTTAAGATAAGATAGATTTGCAAGCTCGTGATCAAGTCTCGTTCCCAATGCTCCCAATATTATTATATCATCATAGCCTTCATCAAAAAGATAATCTAAACAAAGTGCTGTGTCTGTAAAATCTTTTTTTTTAGGAAATTTTTTTATCTTTATATTATGTTTTTTTACATAATATAAAGACTCTTCATCAATTGAATCTAAATCTCCAAGAAGAAGATCTGCGTCAAGTTCGTACTTTTTTAAAAGTTTTGCTCCTCCGTCGGCAACTAAAATAAATCTATCACTATATTTTTCTATTAATTCCCTTGAAACCTGTCTTCCTCCTGAAATTAAAAGTGCTTTTTTCATTATAATTCCTTAAAAGCTTTTATATTTTCACGAGTCTTGTCTTTTTTAAAAATTGCAGATCCGGCAACTAAAATATCTGCTCCTGCATCGAGAACTTCCTTTGCATTATCTAGTTTAACTCCACCATCGACTTCAATTAATGTATCTAAATTTCTCTCCTCAATTAATTTTTTTACTTCTCTAATTTTCCTTAAAACAGATGGAATAAACTTTTGTCCCCCAAATCCAGGATTTACACTCATAATTAATACTAAATCTAATTTTTCTAAGTTGTAATTTAAAACATCAAGACTATCTCCAGGATTTAATGCAAGTCCTGTCTTTTTTCCATAACTTTTAATTAGAGAAAGAGTTCTATCAAGATGTTTTGTTGTCATGGGATGAATTGTAATAATATCCGATCCAGCTTTTACAAATTCTTCAATAAAATTTTCTGGTCTTTCAATCATTAGATGTGTATCAAAGGGTATTTCAGTTAGATGTCTAAGACTTTTTACAATTCCTGGACCATAGGAAATATTAGGTACATAATTTCCGTCCATAATATCTAAGTGAATGAAGTCAACTTTTTCTTCATTCAAAATTTTAAATTCCTTTTCTAAATTTGTAAAATCTGCTGAAAGTAATGAAGGTGAAATCATTAGTATTCTCCTTTTTCTTTTAATTCATTGTAAATGTATAAATAATTTTCGTATCTTGATTTTTCTATTTCGCCACTATCAACTGCATCTTTAATAGCACATTTTGGCTCCTTAATGTGATTGCAATTGTTAAATTTACAACTTGTAAATTTTTTAAATTCTCGAAAATAATTTTTTAAATTATCTTCGCCAATTTTTAAACTTAATGAAGAAAATCCAGGAGTATCAAAAATATAAATATCTTTATTGTAAAGTATTTCTGTGTGCCTAGTGGTGTGTTTGCCTCTCTTGGTTTTTTCAGAAACTTTTCCAATTTCCACATCTTTATCCAAAATTCTTGAAGTAATAGTAGATTTACCAGCACCACTTACGCCGCAAAGGGCAACAGTCTTTCCATGAAGATATTCTCTCAATAGTTTAATGCTGTCATCCTTATCAGAAATCATAAAAGTATCAAATCCTGAATTTTTATAAATTTTCGTAAGTTCTTTTGCGCTTTCCTTATCTAAATCTGATTTATTTACTACAACGGCAACATCAATTCCTTCATGCTCAGCTTGTACAATGGTTTTATCTATTATTACTAGATTATACTTTGGATCCATTACTGGTATAACAATTAAAGCTAAATCAACATTGCTAACCTTTGGTCTTGTGAGCATATTTTTTCTGGGATATACTTTTTCAATATATCCCAGAGTTTTTTCTTCATATTTAAATTCTACATCATCACCAACAATAGGTGTTACTTTTGAATGTCTAAAATTTCCTCTAGCTCTAGTTTCAAAAATTTTATCTCCAGATTTTATATAATAGAAGCCACCTGTTAGCTTAATAATTTTTCCAATCATTATTTTATTTTCTCAGTCTTCACTAGATTTCCATCTACGTATATATTGTATTCACCAGGACCAATTAACTCTACATTACTAACTTGTCCACTATCAACATTGTAATCCCAAACAGAAGTTGCTCCAATTTTATTTCCATTGCCGTCTTTTACTCTTTCAGCTGAAACATTGTGAGTAGCACCATCATCTGGAACCCTTACCTTTACATGATTTACTTTATTGAAATTATCTTCATTTTGATTGCTTTCGTTGTCCTCATTTACTTCTTCGTCAACCTTTGACCCCTTTGAGATGTAAATAGTAACAGTAGAGCCCTTTTCCACACTTGTATTTGGCTTTGGATCCATGTCATAAACTTGTCCTTCGCCAACGCTATTGCTATTTCCATTTTCAATTACAACAGTAAATCCTAAACTCTTTAATTGATTTACAACAACATCTTGTTCCATTCCCTTGTAGTCACTTAATACGACTGGAGTCTTGTCAACACCCTTAGATATTATAACTTTTACAGCAGTTCCTCTTTTAACAGAATAACCGCCATCTGGATTTGAATAAATTACCTTACCTTCCTCAACATCTTCATTAAACTCTTCTTCAACAGAACCAAGTTTTAGAGAATTTTCTTCTAAAACTTTTTGTGCATCTTTTTTGCTTAATCCCTTTAGTGGTGGAACTGGAACAGAATCAGGGAGTTCATTAATTTCTAGAGTAACAGTTGAGCCCTTATCAACGGAAGTTCCCTTTTCTGGCTTTTGACCAAGTACAACGCCATCAGGTTCATTTTCATTTTCTACGGTATTAACATCTAAAACCAAACCTTGAGCTTCTATTAGCTCCTTAGCCTCATCCCTTGTTTTTCCAATATAATTTTCTACGGCAATCTTTTCAACTACATCGCTATTCTTCATACCTTTCATAGCCTTTGGAACGACATAAATCAATAGAGCTATAATAACTATTGCAGAAAAAATTCCAAGTATGGCTGGAGCAGCCGATTTTTTCTTTTTAACAACTTTTTTTGGCTTTTGTCGTTCTATATCCATATTATTGGAATGATTTCTTTTTGGTCTTCTATTAACTGTTGGAGTAACGACCCTTCTATCATCCTCTTGGTATTCTCTTTTAACTGAGAAAGTTTTTGCTCCAATTGTATAATCCTTAATATCTTTAATTAGTTCGAAGACATCTTTATATCTATCTTTAGGATCTTTTTCAGTCATTTTAATAACAAGTGCATCAACAGATGGATCTATACTCTTAATAAAATCTGAAGGCTTTGGCATTTGTGATTGAACTTGCATAAGTGCAACGGACACAGGATTATCTGCATCAAAAGGAAGTCTTCCTGTAAGCATTTCAAAAAGAACAATACCCAAAGAATATATATCCGATCTATTATCTACCTTTGCTCCTCTTGCTTGTTCTGGTGAAAAATAATGAACTGAACCCATTACTGCATTAGTCGCTGTAACAGTTGTATTATCCGCAACTCTTGCAATTCCAAAATCTGTAACTTTAATTCGATCATCACGAGTAACCATGATATTTTGTGACTTAATATCTCTATGGACAATATGTTTTGAGTGAGCAACCTTTAAAGCCTCTGCAATTTGAATGCAGTAATTTAATGCCCTTTTTTCAGAAAGCCTGCCCTCATCATTTATCAAATCTTTTAGAGTTTTACCATCAATATATTCCATTACAATGTAATGAACTTCTTTGTCTTCAACTTTTTCAGTTCCTACATCATAAATACTTACAATATTAGGATGAGAAATACTTGCAGCTGCAAGGGACTCTCTCTTGAATTTTCTAATAAAATTATTGTCTTCGTTATATTCTAATTTTAAAACCTTTATGGCAACAATTCTATCAAGCTTTTTATCATGAGCTTTGAATACATTGCCCATTCCGCCTGTTCCAATTTTTTCTAATATTTCATATCTATTTGCTAAAATTTTATTTATCATTGTGCACCTACTCATTAAATACTAAAATAAATGTAATATTATCCATGCCGCCATTTTTTAAAGCGAGAGCCAAAAGTTTATCCTTTGCAACTTCAGGAGTGTTTTCTTTTATTATTTTGAAAATTTCTTCATCAGGAATCATATTTGTAAGTCCGTCTGAACAAAATAAAAATATGTCCCCTTCTTCGATCTTTAAAGTGTTTACATGTACATCTAAATCAGCTATTGTTCCAACGGCTTTTGTAAGCACATTTTTCTTTGGATGATTTTTTGCCTCTTCTTCAGTGATTTCTCCAATCTCCTTTAAGTAATTTACAAAGGAATCATCTCTTGTAATTTGCTCTATATCTTTATTTATTTTATAAATTCTTGAATCGCCAACATTTGAATAAATTAAAAAATCTCCTAAAATGATACCAGCAGATACTGTTGTACCCATACCTCTGTAATCCTCATTTTTTTCAGAACTATTAAATATTTCTCTATTAGCATCTCTAATTGAAGAAGACAAAATTTCAATAGCATCTTCAATCTTATTAACTTCCTCTGCCTTTTCAAAATCAGAAGCAATTATTTCAGTTGCCATCTTAGATGCTCTTTCGCCAGCAAGATGTCCTCCCATTCCATCAGCCAATATATATAAATTTTTTGATTCATTTACAAAATAACTGTCTTCGTTATTTTTTCTGTAATTGCCTACATTTGTTGCTGATACAACAATCATTTATTTCACCTCAACTTTGCGCCTAAGTTGTCCACATGAAGCGCTGATGTCCCTTCCAAGCTCTCTTCTTATAGTCACATTAAATCCTATTTTTTCAAGCTTATCTTTAAATTCATTTATTTCTAATTTGGAAGGTCTTTTTTCGTCAAATTCATCAATTGGATTTAATGGTATTAAATTAATATGGCATTTTAAATTTTTGGCAAAATTATAAAGCTCTTCAATATTTTTTTACCATCATTTTGATTTTTAATTAAAGTGTATTCAAAGGTAATTCTATTATTTGTCTTATTGACATAATATTTTAAAGATTTTTTCAATTCCGCTAAATTAAATTTTCTGTTAATTGGCATAAGGACTGACCTATCAAAATCATTTGTCTGATGAAGACTAATCGCAAGATTTATAGGTAAGTTATAATCTGCTAATTCATAAATTTTATCTGCTATTCCGCAAGTTGATATTGTTATATTTCTATAACTTGTGTTGTGTCCCCTTTCATCGTGAAGAAGTTTTATAAATCTCATCACTTCTTGAAAATTATCAAGGGGTTCACCACTTCCCATTAAGATAAAATTAGAAACCTTAATATTTAATCTATTTTCAATTTCATAGACCTCACTTAACATTTCTGCAGCTGTAAGATTTCTCACAAGACCAGATTTTGTAGAGGCACAAAAATCGCAACCCATTCTACAACCTACTTGAGTTGATATGCACTGAGAATAACCGTGTTTGTACTCCATGAGGACACCTTCTATTAAGTTTTCGTCTTTTAGTTTAAAGATAAATTTTTTTGTCTCATCTAATTTTGAATCGAAACTTTTAAAAATTTTCACTTTATTTATTTCTTCGTTTTTTATTATGGAAATTGCCCTATCGGAAAGATTTGAATTTTCTATATCATATCTCTTTTTGTCATGGAAAAAAATAAAGAGTTGAGATCCTCTAAAAGGCTTCTCACCTTTATTTTCAAAAAAACCGCGCAATTCATCTTCATACATAGAATTTAATTCCATTAAATCACCTATTCATTTACTCATTATACCATTAGACTCTGACAAATAAAAATGAATTTAAAAAATTTAATAAAATAAAAGGACTGTCTAATCACAGTCCAATCTTTTCTAAAAGAGTTATAGAAAAACCGTCCGTACCATCTATTGATGGAAATAATTTTAGTATTTCTTTATCTCTTAAATTTTTTATTTTAAAATTTTTATTGCTTTTTAAAAATTCATTTATTACATCTTCATTTTCAATTTTTGAAAGAGAGCAAGTTGAATATAAAATTTTTCCCTTATCTTTTACATAATTTTTTGCTTTTTCTAAAATTTCTATTTGAATTTTTGAAAGTTCCCTTATGTCTTCTATGCTCTTATTCCACTTTATATCAGGTTTTTTCCTGTATAATCCTGTACCAGAACAAGGTGCATCAACTAAGACATAGTCAAATTTATTTAGGAAACTTTCATTTAAAACTCTGGCATCATTAACCATTGTTTTAATATTTTTTGCACCAAGTCTCTCGGCATTTTCTTCTATTAATTTTATTTTTCCCTTTGATTTATCACAGGCAATGATCTCACCAGTGTTATTCATAATTTCAGAAAGATGAGTTGTCTTGCCCCCTGGTGCTGCACATAAATCCAGAACTTTGCTCTCTTCCTTTGGATTTAAAAAGGTTGAAACCAAAATTGATCCAAGATCTTGCACATAAAATTGTCCCTTTTTAAAAAATTCTGTATCAATTATTCCCTTTGGGTTTAAAATGTTTAAAGCATTCTCATAAGTTGTCTCTCTTATTTCAAAGCCTAAATCCTTTAAATTTTTCATTAAGTCCTTTTTATTAGTCTTAAGAGTATTTACTCTAATGGTAAAGGGAGGTTTTTCATTATTTGCTTTTAAAAGTTTTTTTGTAAAATTCTCTCCATAGTTTTTATAAAAATATTCTGTATAGAACTTTTGATGAGAATAAAAAGTAGATAAATTTTCAATGCTATCTTCAATTTTAACTTGTGGTGCTTCTTTTTTTGAAATACTTCTTAAGATTCCATTTGTGAAAGAAATTGAGCCTCTATTCCCATAAATTTTTGCAAGATTTACCGACTCATCGACAATTGAATAATCTGGAACTTTATCCAAAAAATACATTTGATAAATTGCCATCTCTAGAATAGTTAAAATGATTTTATGAATTTTATTAATCTTTACTTTAGAGTTTATTTTCACTACGTAATCTAAATAAGATCTATTCCTAATTACTCCAGTTGTTATTTCTTTTATAAAATTGTAGTCCCTATCATCAATATTTGATTTTTTAAGAATTTCTAGACTTTCTTCTAAAAATGCCCCCTTGTAGAGGACATCGTTAATTATTTGTAATGCTTTTTCCCTAGTATTTTTCATTAATCTCTTCTTCCAAATATGCTAAGTAGTCTCAAAAATTGTCCTATTGCAACTATTGTCGATGCAACATAAGTAAGTGCTGCTGCATTTAAAACTTCCTTAGTCCCTGTCAAATCTTCTTCAGTTATAATTCCCTTTGCAAGTTCTTTTTTTGCTCTATTTGATGCGTTAAATTCCACAGGAAGCGTAACTATTTGAAATAAAACTGCAAAGAAAAATAATGCAACTCCAAGTTTTGTAAAAAAAACTGAAAAGAAGAATCCGAGTATTATTAAAAAGAAACTTACTTGAGTTCCCAAATTTGCAAGAGGAACTAAAGCACCTCTAATTCTTAAAGGTACATATTCAACTGAATCTTGAATTGCATGGCCTACTTCGTGAGCAGCAATGGAAACTGATGCAATAGAATTTTTGTAATAAACATCTCGAGATAGATTTAGAGTTTTATCCCTTGGGTCATAGTGATCCGAAAGTTTTCCATCAACTAAATTTATTTTTACATAATTTAGTCCATTTCTATCTAAAATTTCTCTCGCAACTTCTGCTCCACTTAGATTTGTGGAAGATCCAATTTTATTATATTTTTCATAAGCAGAACTTATCTTTGCCTGTGCGTAAAATGCTAAAATAAGTCCAGGTAAAATATAAACTAAATAGCTATAATCATAAATATAAAAATATGGAAACATCATTTTCCTCCAATCACATAATTTTCTTCAATTTTATTTCCTCTGAGGAAATCATCAATTCCCATGGCTTTTTTGCCAGGTGCTTGTATAACTTTTACTGAAATTGCTCCATCCTTTGTCTTGATAATTAATTTCTCATCTGAATTTAAAATTGTTCCTGGAACTTCAATCGCTGAACTTTTAATTTCTTCTGCATCAAAAATTTTATAAACTTTGTCCTCATAATTAAATTTTGCACCATAGTGTGGACTAAGCCCTTTTATTTTATTTACAATATTTTTTGAATTGTCCTTAAAATCTAAAATCAAATCCTTTTTCAAAATTTTATTTGCATAAGTTTTTTTGAATCATCTTGTTCAGTAAATTTAACTTTATTTTCTTCAACTTCATTAATAAATTCTTCCAAAAGATCTGCACCCATTAGTGAAAGTTTATCTTCCAATTCTCCAGCATTCATATTTTTTATTTCAATTTCTTTTACAGATGAAACTGCGCCAGAGTCAAGACATTCTTCTACTTTCATAAGGCTAACTCCAGTTTTTTTGTGTCCTTCCATAATTGCTCGGTTAATTGGGGCAGCTCCCCTTAACTCTGGAAGGATTGATGCGTGAACATTTACAATATATTTTTTTGGAAGATCAATTATTTCTCTAGATAATATTTGTCCATAAGCAACAACTACAATAATATCAGCATCAACTTCTTTTAATTTATTTATAGAATCCTTTGAATTTACATCAGCAGGTTGAAAAATTTCTAGTCCTAAATTTTCAGCCTTAATCTTTACTGGAGTTTTTGTGAGTTTTTTGCCCCTTCCCTTTCTCTTATCTTCTTGAGAAACAACTAGAGCAACTTCACCAAGATTATTTAATTTATCTAAAATAGGAACTGAAAAATCTGGCGTTCCCATAAAAATAAATCTCATTTCTATTCACTCTCCGCTTCAAACATTTCAATTGCCTTGTCCGTGTATAAAACTCCATCTAAGTGGTCAATCTCATGTTGAAGAATTCTCGCTAAAAAATCCTCAGCTTCCATAATTTTTTCTTCTCCATATAAATCATTGTATCTAACTTTTACATCTTTTGCCCTCTTTACACTTCCTTGTTTGCCAGGAACTGAAAGACAACCTTCCAAGGAAACTTCTTCTCCTTCCTTTTCAATAATTTCAGGATTAATCATGTAAAATCTATTGCCATCTTCTTCGTCTCTATTGTCAATTACAATAACTCTTTTTAAAATTCCAACTTGCGGTGCGGCAAGACCTACTCCATAAGCTATATCCATGGTTTCGTACATATCGTCAATTAAAACTTTTAATCTGTCGTTGTAATTTGAAACTACTTTTGATTTTTTTCTAAGTATTGGATCTCCATCCGTTCTAATTTTTCTTATTGCCATATAATCACCTAAAATCTATGTTTAAAAATATTTTATTATCTTCTTCTATCTTACTATTATTAATTACCCTTTTAAGTCCATCTATTAACAGAACTAAATTTTTTGGTTTTACCTTTATTGAAAATTTAGTTCTATTTATATTTTTTATCTTTGGCATCTTAATAAATTTTGTTACCATTAATTCTACATTTTTTATATCAGTAGACATTTGATGCAAAAACCTTTCTGCCCATATTTGAGTTAACTTTTCATCGTAGGAAGAAAATTCAATCTCAATTAATTTTGTATAAGGTGGATATAAAAATAGTTTTCTCTCTTCAATTTCATAATCGTAAAAATCAACATAATCGCCAGTGGCAGAATATTTTATGATCTCGCTATCAGGACTATATGTTTGAATAATTACCTCACCTTTTTTCGATGCACGCCCAGCTCTTCCTGAAACCTGAGTGATAAGTTGAAAAGTTCTTTCCTTTGCCTTGTAATCAGAAACATAAAGAGACATATCAGCTGCAACAATTCCAACTAAAGTAACATTTTCAAAGTCAAAACCCTTTGAAACCATTTGCGTTCCAATAATTACATCTGCTTTCCTATTTTTTACAATTTCATAAAATTTATCGAAGGAATCTTTTTTTGTAGTGGTATCTCTATCCATTCTAAGCACTCGTGCCTCAGGAAACAATTTTTTTACTTCCTCTTCAACCTTTTGTGTTCCAACTCCAAATTGTTTGATAAATTTTGATCCACAACTTGGACATACCTTAGGAAGAGGTTTTGTACTTCCGCAATAATGACAAATAAGCCTATTCTTTGTCTTATGATAAGTCATGGAAATATCACAATCGTCACATTTTATAACTTCGCCACAAGATCTGCATGAAATAAAATTAGAAAAACCACGGCGATTTAAAAATAAAATTATTTGTTCCTTCTTTTTTAATTTTTCTTCCATTGCTTTTTTAAGTTCTCTGCTAAAAATAGAAATATTTCCCATGATTAATTCATCTCTCATGTCCACAACTTTTGTTTCTGGAAGATAGGCACCCTTTTTTGCTCTATTCTTTAACTCACATAAATTGTAAAAATTTTTCTTTGCATAAAAATAGGTTTCAATAGAAGGCGTTGCTGAACCAAGGACAACTTTTCCTCTGTGCTTCATTCGATTTATTGCAACTTCAATAGTGTCATACTTTAGGTTGTCGTGAAATTCGTAGGAAGAGTCGTGAGATTCATCTATTATAATCATTTTTAAATTTTTAAAGGGAACGAAGACTGCACTTCTTACTCCAACAACAATATTTACTTCTCCATTTAAAACTTTTCTATACTCATCGTATCTTTCTCCTTGAGAAAGTTTTGAGTGAATAACTGCAACCTTATCTCCAAATCTTCCCTTAAATCTATCTATCATTTGTGGAGTAAGTCCAATTTCTGGCACTAGAACTATTACTTCCCCACCCTTTTCTATTACCTTTGATGCAAGATTTAAATAGACTTCAGTCTTCCCACTTCCCGTAAGCCCATGGAGCAGTGAAACAACTTTATCAGTTTCTATTATACTTTTTATAGCTTTTTGCTGCTCTTCGTTTAAAGAAATCTTTTGTGTTGCAAAATTTTTCTCAACTGGCTCCCTTTTTATTTCCTTTTTATATTCACAGATTAAATCTTTTTTTATTAAAGTTTTTATTGGAGAATAAGAAATTCCAAGACTAGCCATTACATCAACTCTTGATATATCTTTTTTTTCTTTTACAAAATTAAAGACTTGAGCTTGTTTTTCACTTATACCTTCCAAATTTTTTGGGGCAAAATTTTCTGATACTTTAAGATAATTTACAAGCTTTGGCTTTACCATAACTAGAGAATCGTAAATATATTTAATGAAACCCTTGGCTCTTAATTTTTTTATAAATTTCTTTTCAGTTTCACTTAAATCTTCAAAATATTTATTTATATCAATAGAATTTAATTTTTCAAGGTCCTTTCCATGAGGATATTTTTCTACAATAATTTTCTTTTTTATTTTTTGCAAATTTCCAGGAGGTAAAATTGGAGAAAAAGCCTTTGAATATCCAATTAAATACCTATCTTTCATCCAAAGTCCAAGTTCAATTAAATCCCTTGAAATAATTGGCTCGTCATCTAGTACCGAATGAATTTCTTTTAATTTATCTAAATACTTTTCAGAATAATTTGCATGCAAAGAAAGGACGATACCAACTCGGTAGCTATTTCCAAAATTTACAAGAACTCGCATACCTGGTTTAACATCATCTTTTACGATATATGTATAAAGTTTATCTATTTTTTGAAAATTATTTTCTATAAAAATATCTGCAAACACTTTTTCACCTACAAAAGAGCTAGATTTCTCTAGCTCATAAGCTTTAATATTCTATCTAAAATTTCCTTTGCAAGATCAGATTTACTCATAATTTCTAAATCATCAGTTTTACTTTTACTGATAATAGAAACTATATTAGTGTCACTTCCAAAACCTGCACCCTTTTTCTTAATATTATTTACAACAATCATGTCAAAATTCTTTTTTACGAGTTTTTCCTTTGCATACTCGTAAATATTTGTTGACTCAGCTGCAAAGCCAACAATAATTTGATTTTTCTTAAGGCTTCCATAATGAGCAGCAATATCTGGGTTTTTTTCCATTTCAATTAAATTCATTTGACTGTCATTGCCCTTTTTAATTTTTTCTTCACTATAAAATTTTGGTCTATAATCACTAGGTGCGGCAGCCTTAATAAGTATGTCGCAATCGTCAAAATATTTTCCAACAATTTCATACATATCTCGTGTAGTTTTAACTCTTACAAAATTGTCGACTTTTGGAATGTCTATTTTAGTTGGCCCAGAGATTAGAGTTACCTTTGCTCCTCTTTTTTTTGCATTATCCGCCAAAGCATAGCCCATTTTCCCTGAAGAATAATTTGAAATAAATCTCACCGGATCAATTGGTTCAACAGTAGGTCCAGCCGTAATTACAACATGTTTTCCCTTCAAATCTTTTTCTGTCAAAGCCCTATCTATTTCGTCGACAATTTCACTTGGTTCAAGCATTTTTCCACTGCCATAATCATTGCAAGCCAAAAGATCTTCTTTAGTATCTAAAATAATTACTCCTCTTTTTCTGAGAATTTCCATATTTTTTTGATTAGCCTCTGACTCTAACATTACAGTGTTCATTCCCGGTGCAATTATTACTTTTGACCTAGATGCCATTAAAACTGTAGTAAGCATATCGTCTGCTATTCCATTTGCAAATTTTCCAATTACATTTGCAGTTGCTGGTGCAATTACAATTATATCTGCCCATTTTGCAAGAGAAATATGCTCCACATCCATGTTAAATAATTGATTAAACATTTCGCAGTGTACTGTATTGTTTGACATAGTCTGAAAAGTAAGAGGAGTTACAAACTCTGTTGCATTTTTGGTCATTACAACCTTTACTTCTGCCCCTAGTTTTCTAAGTAAACTACAAATTCCAGGTGATTTATAAGATGCAATTCCACCTGTTACGCCAAGTAGAATTTTTTTGCCCTTTAACATTTTATTCCTCTTCCAATCCTTCAGAGTTTATTTTTTCAATTCTTTCTTGTTTAATTTTTTCAATTAATTCTTCTTTTTCTTCTGCAATTTTCTTTTCATATTGAGAGTCAGATAACTTTTCTCCAAATTTAATTTTTCCAGCCATAATTTCTTCCAAAGCAATTGTAACTGGCTTTTTACTTTCTGTATCAACAAGTTTTGGATTTCCGTCAATTATCTTTCTAGCTCTCTTTGAAACTAAAATTGCAAGTTCATATCTGGAATTTGCAACTTCTCTTAAATCTTTAAAAGATGGTATTATCATTTATTTCTCTCCTCTTCTGCTTGAACTTCTTTTTTAATATTTTTATGTCTTTTTACTCTTAACTTTTCTGCAGCAATAATATTTTCGATATCCTTAACGGCATTATCTATTACATCATTTATAACAAAATAATCATATTCACCAACAAAATCCAGTTCTTTAAAGGCATTTCTATATCTAGTTTCAATTTCATCTTCAGTTTCTGTATCCCTCTTAACAAGACGAGATTTAAGTTCATCCATAGTTGGAGGAATTAAAAAAATAAAGACTGCTTCCTTGTATTTTTCTTTAATTTGTAAAGCTCCTTGCACATCAATTTCTAAAAGTACAATTTCGCCCTTTTCAATTTCATCAAAAACAAACTTTTTTGGTGTGCCATAATAATTTGTATGAACAAAGGCATGTTCTAAAAGTTCATCATTGTCCACCATTTTTTCAAATTCTTCTCTTGTAGCAAAAAAATAATTTTCACCATTAACTTCGCCTGGTCTAGGTGTTCTCGTGGTTACAGAAGTAGAAAAAATTATATCGTCATTGTTTTTCATAAGAGCCTCGCTTACAGTTCCCTTCCCAGAACCAGAAGGACCTGATAAAACCAATAAAAATCCGCCGTCCAAATCATCACCATCCTAATTATTAACTATTCAACATTTTGTGCTTGTTCACGCAGCTTTTCAATTTCAGATTTAAGTAGAAGAACTTTACTTATAATTTCGATATCATTAGATTTTGAAGCAATTGTATTAGATTCCCTATTCATCTCTTGAATAAGAAAATCTAATCTTCTTCCAATAGCTCCCTCTGAATTTATTATATCATTAAAATTGTCTATATGTATTTTCAATCTAGTGATTTCTTCATCAATGGAAAGCTTGTCAAGCATTATCGCAATTTCAGTCAAAATTCTATCTTCATCTATTTTATTCGAATCAAGATATTCACTAACTCTATCTCTAAGTCTTTTTTCATTTTCTTTAAGAGTAATTGGAGCTCTCTTTTCTATAAAATCAGTTAATTTTTTAATTTCTTCAAGTTTAACTAGAAAATCATTTTTGATTTTTTCACCTTCAATATTTCTAGCTTCGATAAAATCCTTTGCGGCAAATTCAACAACCTCTAGTAGCTCTTTTTTAATATAGTCGCCATCAAATTCAGCTTTTTGTGGTTTAAAAATATTCGAATCTTCAGTTAATTTTGAAAAAGAAAGATCTTCTATAACTCCGAATTTTTTCTGTAAATCTTTACTTATACTAATATACTTATTTAAAAGCTCATAGTCAATATCAATTTTAACATCTTTAGAGTTTAGATAATCAAAATTTATAAAAACATCAACTTTACCTCTTTTAATTTTATCTTTTATAAAAGATTTAACGGATTCTTCAGCATACATAATAGAACTCGGCATCCTTACATTAATATCAAGAAATCTATTATTAACAGATTTCATCTCCACTTTGATACAAAAATCATCACTTCTCTTCTCAAAAAGGCCGTAGCCAGTCATGCTATTCATAAAAACTCCTCATAAAAACTAAAAAGCACTATATAGTGCCTTTCAGTTTTATTTTACAACAATATTTACTATCTTATTTGAAATATAAATTTTCTTTATAACTTTCTTTGATTCAGTATTTTTAGCAAAAAGTTCGTTCTCCTCTACTATTTCAAATACTTTACTTTCAGATGCATCTCTTTCAATTTTAATAGTATACCTAACCTTACCATTAAATTGAACTGGAATTTCAATTTCATCATCTATAATTATTTTTTCATTAAATTTAGGCCAATCTTTTTCTGATAAAATTCCGCCTAAATCACATATTTGCCACAATTCTTCAGTTATATGTGGAGCAACGGGATTTAATAAAATTAAATAAGTCCTGAAGTCTTCTTTTGTGATTTTTCCAACAGAATTAAACTCATTTGAAAGTGTCATAAGTTGTGCTATTGCAGTATTAGCTTTTAGATTTGTATAATCTTCTGTAACTTTTTTAATAGTTTTGTGAATCTCTGAAACTAAACCTTCGCTATAATCTTCTCCATCTACGACAATACTTTGTAAATTCCAAACTCTTTCCAAAAATCTTCTGCAACCCTTAACTCCATTTTCTGACCATGGAACAGGCTTTTCAAAATCACCAATAAACATTTCATAACATCTAAGTGTATCAGCACCATAATCCCTTACAATATCATCTGGATTTACAACATTTCCTCTTGATTTAGACATTTTTTCGTTGTTATTGCCTAGAATCATGCCATGAGAAGTTCTCTTTTTATATGGTTCTTTAGTTGGAACTACTCCAATATCATACAAAAATTTATGCCAAAATCTTGAATAAAGTAAGTGAAGTGTAGTATGTTCCATACCACCATTATACCAGTCTACTGGAGTCCAATATTCAAGCGCTTCCTTACTTGCAAGCTCTTTGTCATTGTGTGGATCGGTATATCTCAAGAAATACCAAGATGATCCAGCCCATTGTGGCATAGTATCTGTTTCTCTTTTTGCAGGTCCTCCGCATTTTGGACAAGTAGTATTAACCCAATCAGTCATCGTAGCAAGTGGTGATTCACCAGAATCAGTTGGTTCGTAATTTTCAACTTTTGGAAGTAAAAGTGGAAGTTCTTCTTCAGGAAGAGCAACATAACCACATTTATCACAATGAACTATTGGTATTGGCTCTCCCCAATATCTTTGTCTTGAGAACAACCAGTCTCTAAGCTTATAATTGACCTTTCTATCTCCAATATTATTTTCTTCAAGATAATCAATCATCTTGGCAATAGCCTCTTTAACTTCAAGACCATTTAAAATACCTGAGTTTATCATTTTTCCAGTAGAAGTTTCAGTGTTTACATGTTCACTTATGTCAGAACCTTCGATTACAGGAATTATTTCAAGACCAAATTTTTTTGCAAAGTCGTAGTCACGATCATCATGAGCAGGAACAGCCATAATTGCTCCAGTTCCATAAGTCATGAGAACATAATCTGAAATCCAAATTGGCATTTCTTTATTCGTAAGAGGATTAATGGCTTTAATTCCCTTAATTTCAACACCCGTTTTCTCTTTTTCAAGTTCAGTTCTTTCAAAGTCACTTTTCTTTGCAACTTCTTCTTTATAAGCATTTATTTCATCTAAATTTTCAATTTTATCTGAATGATTTTTAATTAGCGGATGTTCGGGTGCAATTACCATATAAGTTGCTCCGTAAATTGTATCAGGTCTAGTAGTGAAAACTTCAAGTTTTTCATCAAAATCCTTAAGAGAAAATTTTATACTTGCCCCTTCACTTCTTCCAATCCAGTTTTTTTGTTGTGTTACAACTCTTTCGATGAAGTCAAGGTCATCAAGATCCTCAATGAGTCTATCTGCATAATCAGTAATTTTTAACATCCATTGACTTTTTACACGCCTTACAACAACTTCTCCACATCTTTCGCATTTTCCACCAACAACTTCTTCATTAGAAAGTCCAACTTTACAAGAAGGACACCAGTTTATTGGCATTTCTTTTTTGTAAGCAAGTCCATGTTTAAAAAGTTGTAAAAAGATCCATTGTGTCCACTTATAATATTCAGGATCAGTTGTATTTATTTCTCTCGACCAATCAAAGGAAAAGCCAATAGACTTTAATTGTCTTTTAAAATGTTCAATATTGTTTTTTGTAACAATTGCTGGATGAATTTTATTTTTTATTGCATAATTTTCAGTCGGCAAGCCAAAAGCATCCCAACCCATTGGATAAAGTACATTATATCCCTGCATTCTCTTCATTCTAGAAACAATATCAAGAGCAGTATAAGGTCTCGGATGCCCTACATGAAGTCCTTGCCCTGATGGATAAGGAAATTCTACAAGTGCATAGAATTTTTCTTTGTCGGAATTATTTTCACATACAAAGGACTCGTGTTCATCCCAAAAGTCTTGCCACTTTTTTTCTATTTCACTAGGTATATATTTTTTCATATTAACTCCTAAAACTCAGCATTTCCAACAGTTCTTGGGAATGGAATTACATCTCTTATGTTTTTCATTCCAGTTATATACATTACAGCCCTTTCGAATCCAAGTCCATAACCAGAGTGAACAACAGAGCCATATCTTCTCAAATCAAGATACCAATTATAAGTATCCATATTCATTCCAATATTTTTCATTTTTTCTTCTAGTACTTCAAGTCTATGTTCCCTTTGGCTTCCTCCAATGATTTCCCCAACTCCTGGAACTAAAAGATCCATTGCTGCAACAGTTTTTTCGTCTTCATTTTGATACATATAAAAAGCTTTAATTTCTTTAGGATAATCTGTTACGAAAACTGGTTTTTTATAAACTTCTTCTGTAATATATCTTTCATGTTCAGTTTGAAGATCAATGCCCCAACTTACAGGATAGTTAAATTCTCTATCTGCTTTTTCAAGAATTTCAATAGCTTCTGTATATGTTATTCTTGCAAATTCATTTTTAAGTACATTTTGCAATCTTTCAAAAAGACCTTTGTCAATAAAATTGTTGAAAAATTCCATTTCTTGTGGTGCATTTTCCAAAACATAAGAAATAATATATTTTAACATTTCTTCTGAAACATCCATATTTACATTTAAATCAGCAAATGCCATTTCTGGTTCAATCATCCAAAACTCAGCTGCATGTCTTTGTGTATTTGAGTTTTCTGCTCTAAATGTAGGTCCAAAAGTATAAATATTTTTGAAAGCTTCTGCAAATGCTTCAGCTTCAAGTTGACCAGATACAGTTAAGTGAGTCTTTTTGTTAAAAAAGTCCTTTGAATAATCAACTTCTGTTGGATTTGACTTTGCAATACTATCTATATCAAGTGTTGTTACTTGAAACATCTCTCCTGCACCTTCAGCATCTGATGTTGTGATAATTGGAGCATGAACATAAATAAACCCTTTTTCTTGGAAGAATTTGTGAATTGCATAAGCAATTAATGACCTTACTCTAAAAACAGCATTGAAAGTATTTGCCCTTGGGCGAAGATGTGCAATTGTCCTTAAATATTCCAATGTATGTCTCTTTTTTTGCAAAGGATAGGAAGGATCAGATGAACAAAGCGCAACAATTTTATCCGCTTGAAGTTCAAAAGATTGATTCTTTCCTGGAGATTTGACAACCTTTCCACTAACTTCTAATGATGAACTAATTGGATATTTTTCAACTAAATCAAAATTTTCCAAGTCTTTTCCATAAACTACTTGAATTGGTTTAAAGCTTGTACCATCTGTAAGCTCAATAAACCCAAAATTCTTTGATGCTCTGCTTGTTTTTATCCAACCATTTAATAATATTTCTTTATCTAAAAAATCTTCTGGATTTTTAAAAATATCTCTAATGCTAATTGACATAATTCCTCCTAATTTGTATTTGTCACATAATGTTTAAGTATATAATTAAATCCCTTATTTGTCAATTTTACTCACTTTAAACTGTCTAAATACTCCTTAATAATCTTTTCATATCCAATATTTTTTGGCTCATAATATTTTCTGCCAATAAAATTATCTGGCATATAAGTTTGATCTACATAGGAGTTTTTATAATTATGTGGATACAAATAATTTTCATTAGTTTCATTTTGCGGATTATGCTTGTCTCTAATAATTTTAGGAATAATTATATTACTTGAATTTCTGACATCCGCCATGGCTTTATTAATACCAAGATAGGATGCATTTGATTTCTCTGAGGATGCAAGATAAGTTACAGTCTGTGCTAAAATAATTCTAGCTTCAGGCATTCCCACAGCGTTGACACTATTAAAACACGCTGAAGCCATGACCATTGCTTGTGGATTTGCGTTTCCCACATCTTCTGATGCAAAAATCATAAGTCTTCTTGCAATAAATTTTATGTCCTCTCCACCTTCAAGCATCTTTGCAAGATAAATAAGAGCTGCATCTGGGTCAGAGCCTCTCATGGACTTTATAAAAGCAGAAATTGTATCGTAATGCTCATTATTATTTTTATCGTATTTTACATTTTTTATTAAAAGAGAATTTTCTATTACATTTTCATCCACTAAAATTTTCCCATCAATTTTATCCGTTGAAAGAATTGCAATTTCTAAACTATTTAACAAAAATCTTCCATCTCCATTGGAGTTTTTTATAAGAATTTTTTTTGCCAGATCTGTGATCTCTATATTATTATTGCCAAATCCTCTTTCCCTATCACTTAAAGCCATTTCTAATATTTTGAATAAATCCTTGTCTTCAAGTGGAAATAAATTTATTATTTGCATCCTAGACAACAAAGCTCTATTAACTTCAAAATATGGATTTTCTGTTGTTGCTCCAATTAAAGTTATTACTCCTCTTTCTACAAAAGGCAAAAGTGCATCTTGTTGCGTCTTATTAAATCTATGAATTTCGTCAATGAAAACTATTGTTGAAATATCGTGAAATTTCATAGAGTCTTCAGCCTTTTTCAAAACTTCACGAAGTTCTTTTAAGTTTGATGTGACAGCGGAAAGTTTTATAAAATTTTTATTTGTAGTCTTTGCAATTATTTCTGCCAAAGTAGTTTTACCAACTCCAGGTGGACCATAAAATAAAATTGAACTAAGTCTGTCGCTTTTTATAAGTCGTGAAAGATATTTTCCCTCGCCAATAACATGATCTTGTCCTACAAACTCAAGCAAATTTCTAGGTCTCATCCTATCGGCAAGAGGTGCCTGCTTCATTAAATTTTTTTGCATGCTAAGTTCAAATAAGTCCATATTAATTCTTCTTTTTTACAAAACTTTCAAGTTCATCAACAAAAGATTGTAAATCTTTAAATTCCCTGTAAACTGATGCAAATCTTACATAGGAAACTTCATCTAAATCTTTTAGTTCATTCATTACCATTTCTCCAATTTCTAGAGAAGTAATTTCTCGGCGCATAGAGTTTTCAATTTTCTTTTCAATATTATTAACTGCTTCTTCTATCTTATCAGCAGAAACTGGCCTTTTTTCACATGACTTGATCATTCCCTTAATTATTTTTTCTCGATCAAAAGCTTGCCTATTTCCATCTTTTTTTATAACCATTACAGGAGACTGTTCTATTTTTTCATAAGTAGTAAATCTTTTTTGACATTTTAAACACTCGCGTCTTCTTCTAATTGTATAACCTTCATCTGTTGGTCTGGTGTCTAAAACTTTTGAATCATTGTATCCGCAAAAAGGACATTTCATTGTCTTCACCTCTTCTAATGTAGTCTAAAAGACTATTATAAAATATAATATCATTTAAAAATTTATTAATCAATTAAACTCATCACAAAAAGACCGAACACCTTTTGTGCTCGGTCTTGACCTAAATATTTTTATGAAATACTTTGCGCAATATTTAAGAATACTGTTATAAATACTGAATTTGTAATGTCGATTGCAAAAGCACCTACCATAGGCAATATAAAATATGCTTTTGGTGATGGCCCAAATCTCTCAGTAATTGAGTCCATATTTGCAAGCGCATTATAAGTTGCACCCATACCAAATCCACAAATACCGCCTGATAAAACTGCTGCATCATAATTTTTACCCATTGCCCAAAAAGTTACAAAGTAAGCAAATAGAGCCATGAATATTGTTTGTGCAAATAGAATTATTAACATAGGACCTGCAACATCTTTAAGATCTAATAAATTAATATCGATTAATGCCATTACTAAGAATACATTTAGCCCCACATCGCCGCAAATAGAGTTAGCTCTTTGGCTAACCATTAGTGGTCCCTTTTTGCCAATAGTATTTACAAAAATCCCTGCAATAATCATGGCAGTTACGTAAGCCGGTAAATTTAATTCTTTTCCAAGAATTGATACATGAGTTCTGATAAATTCTTGAAGAATTGAACCTAATCCAACTGATACAAAAATTAATCCAAGAACTTTAATGAAATCACCTGCTTGAAGAGGAATTACTCTTTCATATCCTTCTCCTGCATTGTTTTCTTCAAGGTTTTCCAACACTTCGTCAAAGTTTGATACATTAGGGTTGTTTCCTGTGAGATTATGCTTTCTAATTAGAGTTGATCCAATTGGTCCACCAATTAAAGACCCCATAATAACTCCGAAAGTTGCTGCAGCTAATCCAAATGTCTTGGCATTGTCCAAACCTAATTTAGCAAATGTGCCTCCCCAAGCTCCAGCAGAACCATGTCCACCTACCATTGTAACTGAACCACAAATAAGCCCTAGAAGAGGATTTTGGTTAAGAGTTTTAGCTAGTACAAGTCCAATTGTATCCTGTCCTATAACTAATATTGCTGATATTAACCAGAATATTAAAAATCCTTTTCCACCTTTTTTCAAAGTGTCAATGTCTGCTCCAACACCTATTGCTGTAAAGAATACCATCATAAATGGATTTTGTAGGGTTTGATCAAATTCAAAAGTTGCAATGCCACCTATTTGTAATAAAAATCTAATTATAGCAAATAAAAATCCGCCAATTACAGGTGCTGGCACACAAAACTTTTGAAAAAAATTAATTTTTTGTCTTAGAAATTTTCCTATGTAGTAAACTATTATCGCAAATCCTACCGTTTGCATTAAATTGAATGAAATGTTCACGTTTTTATAATACCTCCTTTTTCACTACATCACTTATTATAACAAAAAAATTATAACTGAAAAGTAATTATTAAAATTTTTACGTATTGTTTAATCTAATCTTTAAGTATTTTAAAATTAATCATTTTTTATAATTTTTACTGCAAAAATATCTAATCGTAAATATTTTATCCTTCTTAAATTATTAAAAATTCTTAAGCCATGTTCTGAAAATTGTAAAATTTTTTCTGAAAATTAATTTTACAATTAAATCCTTTTCATGTACTTTCATGTCTTTAAAATAATAAAAGAGACTCAAAAATGAACTGCCTCCTATGTTGGTTTTAGATCCAACTTTTGTTGTCAGTTTAAAATTGAGTCTCCTATATTTATATGGAACTTATTTTAATATAGCTCCTTTATCAGCACTTGTTACCAACCTTCTATATCTATTTAAATATCCAGATACTTTGTTAGTTTCAATAGGGGTAAAGTTTTCAATTCTCTTACTAAACTCTTCATCTGATACTTTTAAATTTAAACTATGATTTAATATATCTATTTCTATTAAATCCCCTTCATTTATTATTCCAATAGCTCCGCCTTGAGCAGCTTCTGGAGAAACATGACCAATGGATGCGCCTCTACTTGCTCCTGAAAATCTTCCATCTGTTATAAGTGCAACAGATGTATCAAGTTTCATACCTGCAAGGGCTGATGTTGGGTTTAACATTTCTCTCATTCCTGGTCCACCCTTAGGTCCTTCGTATCTAATTACTACCACATCGCCCTGATTTATATCTCCTCTATAAATCGCCTTTATGGCATCATCTTCTGAATTAAATACTCGAGCTGGTCCAGTGTGTTTCAACATATTGTCTGCAACAGCAGATTTTTTTACAACTGCTCCATCTTTTGCAATATTTCCAAATAAAACGCAAAGTCCTCCTGTTTCAGAAAAGGGATTATTAATATCTCTAATAATATTTTTATTTTTATTTATAGCATTTTTTATGTTTTCAGAAAGATTTTTGCCACTTGCAGTTATTACGTCAAGTTTTAAGAGGTTTTTCTTTGAAAGTTCTTTTTGAACAGCCGCAATACCGCCAGCAAAATATAAATCTTCTATATGAGTATCTCCTGCTGGTGCAAGATGACAAAGATTTGGCACTTTATCGCTAACTTCATTTATATCATTTAAATCTACTTCAATTCCTGCTTCATTTGCAATTGCTAAAAGATGAAGAATTGTATTTGTAGAACAACCTAGTGCCATATCACAAGTTAGTGCGTTTTTAACTGAATCTTTGTTTATGATATCTTTTATCTTTATATCTTCTTTTAAAAGATTCATTATTTGCATTCCTGTTTTTTTACCTAATCTTAGTCTTTCCGAGTATACTGCTGGGATTGTGCCATTTCCAGTTAAAGCAAGTCCTATTGCTTCACTAAGACAATTCATTGAATTAGCTGTATACATTCCTGCACATGATCCACAACTAGGACATGCGGATTTTTCTAATTCCATAAGTTTTTCTGCTGTTATTAAATCTGCCTTAAATGCACCAACAGCTTCAAACATTTTTGATAGAGAAATTTCATCATTTTGATCATGTCCTGCAAGCATTGGTCCTCCACTAACTAAAATAGTAGGAATATTTACTCTAAGTGCACCCATTATCATTCCAGGCACAATTTTATCACAGTTAGGGACAAGTACTAATGCATCAAGCCCATGTGCAATAGCCATAGATTCTACACTGTCTGCAATGAGTTCTCTACTTGGAAGTGAATATTTCATTCCTGTATGTCCCATAGCTATCCCATCACATACTCCTATTGAAGGAATCATTATTGGAGTTCCTCCATTCATTAAAACTCCTTCTCTTACAGCTTTTTCAAGCTTGTCTAAAAACATATGACCTGGTACTATTTCGCTATATGCAGATATTATTCCAACAAGTGGTCTATCTAGCTGTTCATCAGTATATCCTAATGCATAAAAAAGTGACCTGTTGGGAGCCCTTTCGGGTCCCCTTACTACATTATCACTTCTTAAATTCATAATTTCTCCTCTCTTATTTTTTCAACCAACTCATCATTTTTCTAAGTTCTTTGCCAACAGATTCTAATTGATGTTCTCTTTCTTTTCTTCTGGTTGTTAAGAATTTGATTTTTCTTCCTGATGAAAATTCTGTCATAAATTCTGATGCAAAAGCACCTGTTTGTATATCATCAAGAATATCTTTCATAGCTTCTCTCGTTTCTTTGCCAATTATTTTTTTGCCAGCATGATAGTCCCCATATTCAGCTGTATTTGAAATTGAATTTCTCATGTTTTCAAATCCACCTTCAATAATCATATCTACAATTAATTTCATTTCATGTATACATTCAAAATATGCCATTTCTGGTTCATATCCAGCATTTACTAATGTTTCAAAACCTGATTTCATAAGTTCTGTAACTCCACCACAAAGTACAGCTTGTTCTCCAAATAAATCTGTTTCTGTTTCTTCTTTAAATGTAGTTTCAAGAATTCCTGCACGGCCTGCTCCAATTCCTGATGCATATGCAAGAGCAAGATCCTTTGCATTACCTGTTGCATCTTGATATACTGCAATTAGAGAAGGTACTCCTGCTCCCTTTTCATATTCACTTCTAACAGTGTGTCCTGGTCCCTTTGGAGCAACCATAATTACATTTATGTCTTCTGATGGTCTCACTAGATTATAATGAATATTAAATCCATGAGCATACATCAATGTGTCACCTTTTTTCATATATGGTGCAACTTTTTCCTTATACAAATCAGCAGAAATTTCATCTGGTACGAGCATCATAACCATATCGCCTTTTTTTGCAGCTTCTTCTACGCTAAAAACCTCTAGACCATATTCTTTTGCTTTTTGTATTGATTTCGAACCTTCATGAAGTCCAACTATTACATTTACTCCACTTTCTTTAAGGTTTAATGCATGAGCATGACCTTGCGATCCAAAGCCAATAATAGCTACTGTTTTACCACTTAATAATTCTAAATTTGCGTCTTTGTCATAATATTTTTTTATCATTTTTTACTCCCTTCATCTTTTCATGGCTGTTATGCCAGTTCTACAAAAATCTATAATTTCATAAGATTCAATGACCTTTAAAAAGGCATCGACTTTTGCAGGCTTACCTGTAATTTCTACTATTAGTGAGTCCTTTGAAAAATCCACTATATTAGCTTTATATATATTTGCAATGTTTACAACTTCTATTGCCCTTTCACTTTTACATTTTATCTTTACTAGACAAATCTCTCTTTGTACAGCCTCTTCCCTAGTTATGATTTCAATATCTCTAACTACTTCAAGTTTTGCACATTGACTAACAATTTGCTTTAACTCATATTTGTCTTCTATAATAGTTGTTATTGTTATTTTAGAATGCTTGCTATCTTTAACAGCAGAAACTGTAAGAGATTCAATATTATAGCCTCTTCTTGCAAATAGAGATGCTATCCTTGTCAGTGTTCCTGACTGATTATCTACTAATAAACTTAATACTTCATATTTCATAAACTACTCCACAATTAAATCATCCACCGTTCCACCAGCTGGTATCATTGGTAAAACTAAATTTTTATCTGATATATTAACATTTATCACTGATGTAATTTTACTTTCCTTTGCCTTGTTAAAGGCATCTCTAAATTCTTCTAGTGAGTTTACATCATATCCCATTGCCCCAAATCCCTTTGCAACAATATCAAATTTTGTATCTTTGCCCTTTGTATGTGAAAATCTATCATGATATATTAAATGTTGCCATTGTTTTATCATTCCTAAAGCTTTATTATTTAGAACTATTACAATAATTTTTATTCCATAAAATACTGATGTAGCTAATTCATTTAAATTCATATGAAAAGATCCATCTCCAGTAATTAGAATCACTTCTTTATCTGTGTTTGCACATTTAGCCCCTATACTTGCTCCCATTCCAAAGCCCATAGTGCCAAGACCAGCACTAGTAATAAAATTTCTAGGATTATAAATTTTTGCCCTTTGTGCAGTCCACATTTGATGTTGTCCAACATCTGTGACTATTATTGTATTTTCATCCATATCTTCATTAATAATGTCAATTAAATCAAAGGGTTTTATTCCTTCTTCTTTGTTCACAAGCTCTCTATCTTTTTCCTTTAATTCAGTAATTCTATTTTGCCAAGAGCATCTATCTTTCTCTAGAATTAAGGACTCTAATTCGAAAACAATATCTTTAATGTCACATACAATATTTATATCGACAAAGACATTCTTGTCTATTTCACTTTCATCAATGTCTATTTGAATAATTGTTGCATTTGGAGCAAATTTATTTCTATTAAGTGCAACCCTATCAGAAAATCTAACTCCAATAGCGACTAATAAATCACATTCTTCAATTGCATAGTTTGCACTTTGATTTCCATGCATCCCAACAAGACCAAGATTTAAATTATCCTTTGGATCTAGTACGCCCTTACCAGTAATTGTATGACAACTTGGGATTTTTCCCTTTTTTAAAAGTTTCCTAAGTTCTAAATATGCTCCAGAGCTTTTAACCCCTCCACCAACATAGGCAACAGGTTTTTTTGCATTGTTTATTAAATCAGAAATCTTCAATAAATCATCTCTATTAGGAACAACGCCATTTCCTTCTTTTTTTGCTTTTATATTTTTAAATTCTGCCTTTGAAGAAAATATATCCTTTGGAATATCTATAAGAACAGGACCTTTTCTCTTATCATTTGCTATTTCATAAGCTCTTACAATTGAATACTCTAAATCTTCTATATTTTTTATTAAAAATGAATGCTTTGTAATTGGAATTGTCATGCCCACAATATCAATCTCTTGAAAGGAATCTCTACCTAAAAGAGTTGTCGATACATTGCCTGTTAAAGCTATCATAGGAACTGAATCCATAAAAGCTGTTGCAATTCCAGTTACTAAATTTGTAGCACCAGGACCACTTGTTGCAATACATACTCCAGTTTTCCCTGAACTTCTAGCATATCCATCTGCACTATGTGCTGCTGATTGCTCATGCGAATTTGTTATAGTAATAATATCTTTGTGATCATAAATAGCATCATATAAATCAATTACTGCTCCTCCGGGATATCCAAATATAGTGTCTATCCCAAGGTTTATAAGTGTCTTTAATATTATTTCATTTCCTGTGTATTTCATTTTACCTCCTAGCGTTAACTTCTATTGAGTAATAATTATTTTTTTTGGTTAAATTCAAATCTATGCCATATAAATTTTTTAAGTTTTCCGAATTTAAAACTTCACTTTTCTTTCCACATTTAAAAATTTTTCCATCTTTTAATAATAGTACATTTGTTATTTTTGGAATTGTTTCTTCTACATCATGTGTGATATAAATTAGATCAGTTTTAGCTTTTCTTAATGTGTCTAAAATATTTTCCCTTTCGCATATATCTAATGATGCACAAGGTTCATCTAAAATCAAAACTTCTGGTTTTTGAATTAAGCTTCTGACAATTAAGACTTTTTTTCTCTCGCCTGAAGATAAATTTTTGAAGTACTCACTTTTTAACTTAGAAAGATTATATTCTTTTATATATTCTTCCACAGTTTCTTCCTCTTCCTTTGTAACTTCGTCATAAATTCCAATTGTCTTTTTTATACCTGAAATTAAAATTTCTTTTACAGTCATATTGAAAAATGTTGGATTGAATTTTTCCATTGTTGATGAAATGATTCCAATTTTATCTTTTACTTGACTCCAATTGTCTTTTCCAAATTCCCTTCCAAAACACATTATTCTTCCTGTTGTAGAAATTCTATATGCCATAAGCATTGAAAAAAGTGTACTTTTCCCACTGCCATTTGGCCCTAATACAAGCCAATTTTCTCCACTTTTTATTTTTAAATTTATATCTTTTAAAATAGTTTTTCCATCTCTAATAAAGGAAACTCCACAAAACTCTATCATCTTTTCTCCTAATAATCCTAATAAAAAAATCCTGAGATATTCTCAGGACGAAATTCGCGGTACCACCTAAATTATTAAATCAAAAAATTTAATCACTTATTTTAAATAACGGCTTTAACCG
Source organism: Peptoniphilus grossensis (assembly GCF_001940285.1). NCBI lineage: Bacteria > Bacillati > Bacillota > Tissierellia > Tissierellales > Peptoniphilaceae > Peptoniphilus > Peptoniphilus grossensis. The sequence continues at coordinate 55,600 of NZ_MJIH01000001.1, read as the reverse complement.
TCACTTCCTACTTACTTCAGAAATGATGCTAGAAAATGATCTATAATAATCAAAACAATTGCATTCCACCAAACTGCAACTCTCTTAATGTTTTCTAAATTATTACCCTTTTTCTTTAGCGCAAAATTAATATAACTCTTTTTTTGTATTGTTAATTATATTAATTTAATTTTCTAAAAGTGTCAAGTTTTTTTATAAATTTTTAATAATTTCGTCTGTTATATCTTTTGTGGTATAGTAATTTTCTTTATTTAAATCAAAGCTTAAAATGTCTTTTTCAATAGTTTTTTTAACAGATTCTTCTATTTCTTTTGCTAAATCTTCTCTATTAAAGGAAAATTTAAGCATCATTGCTACTGAAAGAATAGTTGCAATTGGATTTACAATATTTTTGCCTGCAATATCTAGCGCTGAACCATGTATTGGCTCATATAGAGATATACTATCTCCAATTGATGCCGAAGGAAGTAGGCCAATAGATCCTGTTATCTCACTTAATTCATCAGATAAAATATCTCCAAAAATATTATTTGTCAGAATTACATCAAAATTTCGAGGATTTTTAATAAGCTGCATAGAGGCATTATCTACATACAAAAATTCAAGTTCTACATCTTTAAAATCTTCATGAACTTCCTTTACAACTTCTCTCCATAGTTTTGAAGAATCAAGAACATTTGCCTTATCTATTAAACTTAATTTTTTTCTTCTATCTCTTGCTGCTATAAAAGCATATTTTGCAATCCTTTTAATTTCCTTTTCATCGTAGAATTCTACATCATAGGCCTTTCTTATGCCCTTCTCTACATAGATATCTCTCTTGCCAAAATAAATTCCTCCAAGAAGTTCTCTCACAACTAAAATATTTAAGTCTTTTACTATTTCGTTTTTTATTGGAGATCTGTCTAGTAATTTTTCATAAATTTTTGCAGGTCTAAGATTAATATAGACTCCCATTTCTTTTCTAAGTCTTAAAAGTCCCTTTTCCGGTCTTTTGTCGCTTTCAATATTATCCCATTTTGGACCTCCAACTGCTCCAAGGAGGACTGCATCTTTATTTTTAAGCATCTCCTTTGTTTCTTCTGGAAAGGGATCTCCATATTTATCAATGGCATCTCCACCTATTTCAGCAAAATTTAAATTATATTTGAAATCACTTTTATTTGAAATTTCCTCTAAAACTTTTAAAGCGGAGTTTATGATTTCTTCTCCAACCCCATCTCCTTTTAAAACTAAAATTTCCTTCATATTTTACTCTCCTCATATGAGCTTATTAATTCTTCATATTTTAAAATTTCTGAAATATTGTCTTCTCCATTTATTAGTTTTTCTCTGAAAGAATCTTCAATTTCAAAACTATAAATTCTATCTTCTTGAGTAATCTTTTTGTTTATAAGATCTATTTCTATTTCAATATCATCTACAAGTTCTCTTCTGTATTTTTCATCTAAAATAATTGGGAGTCTATTGTTATTTATATAATTCATATAAAATATAGGCGAATATCCCCCCGCTATAATAACATCAATTCCGTAGTCAATAAGAGCCCATGCTGCATGCTCGCGTGAAGAACCACATCCAAAATTATCCCCTGTTATTAAAATATTTCTATCTTTGTTTTTATCAATGTTAAGAGGAAAAGCCTTAATTTCATCTCCCTTCACATCATATCTCCAAGGCGAAAATAGTGCCTTTTCAAAACCCTTTCTCTTAGTCGTCTTTAAATAATTTTTGGGAATTAGTATATCTGTATCAATATTGTCTTTAAAAATAATTATTGGTTTTGATTTCATTACTTCTATCTTTTTCATACTATTCTCCCTTCTATTGCACAAAGTGCTGCTGTATAAGGTGATACTAGATGTGTCCTAGAAAGTCTACCTTGTCTCCCTTCAAAATTTCTATTTGAAGTAGATACACAATGTTTAAATTCATCAATTTTATCATCGTTCATAGCTAAACAATATGAACATCCCGGTTCTCTAAGTTCACATCCAGCATCTAAAAATATTTTATCTAATCCCTTCTCATGTATATATCTTTTCACTTCCATAGAACCCGGAACAATTATACAACGTATACCATCTTTTACTTTATTTCCCTTAATAACATCTGCTGCTATTTTCATATCTACAATTCTTCCATTTGTGCATGAACCAATAAAAACTGTATCCACTTTTATTTCACTTGCTCTCATATTTTCTTTTATTCCCATATATTCATAGGATTTTTTATCTTCTTCTGATTTAATTTTTGGAAAGTATTCATCTATATCACAAGTCATAGATGGATTTGTCCCATAGCTTACTTGCCTTTTTAAATTGCTAACATCTAAACTTATTATTTTATCGTAGCAACTCTCATCATCTGTATATAAATCTTCAATTGATTTCAAATATTTTTCAAAAGCTTTTCCTTTAGGTGTATATTTCCTATTTCTAATATATTCTATAGTCTTGTTGTCAGGCTTTATAATCCCAAACTTTGCACCACCTTCAATTGCCATATTAGAAAGTGTAAGTCTCTGTTCCATTTCCATATTCTCAATTGTGTCGCCAAAAAATTCTATTGCATATCCACTACCAAAAGATGTTGAATACTTACTTATTAATTTTAGAATAATGTCCTTTGAACTTATATTTTCGCCAAGCTGTCCAGTAATTTTAACTCCCATATTTTTAGGTTTTTTATTCCAAATACATTGTGTTGCAAATACATCTTCAACTTCACTTGTACCTATTCCAAAAGCTATTGCACCCATAGCGCCATGTGTTGCAGTATGTGAATCTCCACACACTATTGTCTTTCCCGGAAGAGATAGACCCATTTCAGGTCCAATCATATGGACTATTCCATTATTTTCTGAATTCATATCAAAAAGCTCTATTCCATATTCTTTACAATTTTTTTCTAAAGTTTCTAACTGTTCTTTTGAAAGTTTATCTTTAATTTCTGATATATTTTTTCTATTTTCTATTCTTGTAGGCGTATTGTGATCCATTGTAGCAAAAGTCAAGTCAGGTCTTCTAAATTTCCTATTCTTAATTCTTAATGCTTCAAAAGCTTGAGGAGATGTAACTTCATGAATTAAATGAAGGTCAATGTATAATAAGTCTTTATCATCTTTCGATGTAATTACATGTCTATCCCAAATTTTTTCAAATAGTGTTTTCATATTCTATCCTCATCTTTCAATTCTATTTACTGCATTTATATAAGATAATATTCCCGATTTTATGATGTCATTGTCTAATCCCTTAGCACCAAGTGTCCTATTTGTATCTTCGTCATATACTCTAATTATAGTCTCCCCAAGTGCATCCTTTCCTTGCGTAACTGAGTTTATAGAAAAATCTTTTAATTTAATATTTCTAGATGTAATCTTTCTCATTGCATCAAATGCAGCATCTATAGGGCCTTTACCAGTACCTAGCATCTCTATTTCTCTATCATCTTTTTTAACTTTTATTATTGTCTTAGAATCTTTTCCATTACTTGTCATAGATTGATAATCTAAAAACTCATATCCTCCAGGAACTAATTTATTGTTGGCACTCATAATCGCAATTAAATCATCATCATAAATTTCTTTTTTAACATCGGATACCTCTTTAAATTTTTCAAAAATATCATTCATCTCTATATCATTTACAATAAAACCTAATTCTTCTAGTTTTTGTTTTAATGCATGTTTTCCTGAATGCTTGCCCAGTACAAAAGAATTTGCTTTATAACCTATCATTGAAGGATCCATAATTTCATAAGTCTCTTTATTTTTAAAAACTCCATGTTGGTGAATTCCAGCCTCATGACTAAATACATTTTTACCGACAATTGGTTTTGTTGGACTTATTTTAACTCCAATTATTGAAGAAAGCATTTCTGAAGATTTCATTATTTCTTTAGTATTAATATTTGTATCTATATTAAAAAAATCCCCTCTTGTTTTTAATGCCATTACAACTTCTTCCATCGCTGTATTGCCAGCTCTTTCTCCTATACCATTTATTGTACATTCAACTTGAGTTGCCCCTGCCTTTATTGCTGCAAGTGAATTTGCAACAGCAAGCCCTAAATCATTATGACAATGTACTGATATGTCTACATTTTCAATTCCTACAACATTTTCTCTTACCTTTTTAATGATATCTGAATACTCATCTGGCATAATATAACCCACAGTATCGGGAATATTTATTGTCGTAGCTCCACAATCTACTGCAATTTGAATTACCTCTATCATAAAATCTACATCTGTTCTTGTAGCATCTTCACATGAAAATTCAATATCAGAAAATTTTTCTTTTGCATAAGTAACATGCTTTCTAACGGAATTTTTAACATCCTCTCTAGTCATTTCTAGTTTATATTCCATGTGAATATCACTTGTAGCAATAAAAATGTGCAATCTTTTATATTTCGCATCCTTTAAAGCTTCATAAGCTCTATCTATATCATTTTTATTGCATCTTGCAAGGGAAGCTACTGTCATATTTTTTGCTATTTTTGCAACTTCTCTTATGGAATTAAAATCTTCCACTGAAGATGCAGCAAAACCTGCTTCAATAACATCTACTCCCAACTTCTCTATTTGATAAGCCAGTTGAACTTTTTCTTTTCTGTTCATTGAACATCCCGGGGATTGCTCTCCATCTCTCAATGTAGTATCAAAAATTTTTACTATCTTTTTCATCTTTTCCTCCTAATAAAAAAGTCCTGAGAATAATCTCAGGACGAATGATCGCGGTACCACCTAAATTGCTTTACAGCCACTTGAAACTTTTAACGTAGTTATACGTCACTACCTACTTTATTCAATAGTGATGCGAGAAAATGAGTTGCAAAAAATTCAAGTAATGTTTCTCACCAAATAACATCTCTCTTAAACTTAGATAAATTTTGCGCTTTTTCTCATAGCTATATAGTATTCAAAGTTGTACAATATTATCTCAATATTTAATGAATGATTATAATGTTCAATTTTATTTTTGTCAAGTAAATTTATTAATTTATTTTTTTTAATTTAATAAAAAAGGACATTGTCTCCAATGTCCAAAATGTTATATTGCGAAAATAATTCTATTATTTTCTATTAATTCTCAAGAAAGAAGGGATTTTAAGTTCGCCACTATCTTCTTCAGTATCTTCAAGAGATTCAAGGGGGCTTTTCCCTGAAACTTCAGTTTTGCTTTCTTTTTTATCCTTCTTTTCATCTTTATACTTATCGAATTCAGTTGCAATAACTGTTATCTTTACTTCATCCTTAAGTGTTTCGTCAATTCCTGCACCGAAGATAATATTTGCATCTTCAGATACACAATCTCTAATTAAATCTGCTGCTTCATTAACTTCAAAAATACCAAGATCTGATCCTGCAGTAATATTCAATAGGACAGATTTTGCTCCTTCAATAGAAGTTTCTAGTAGAGGAGAATTGATTGCAAGTTTTGCAGCTTCTGTAGCTCTATCATCACCTGAAGCACGACCAATACCCATATGAGCAACGCCTTTGTCATACATAATCGTTTTAACATCAGCAAAATCAAGGTTGATTAAATTAGGTACAGAAATCAAATCTGAAATACCTTGAATACCTTGTTTTAAAATGTCATCAGCCATTTCAAAAGCTTGTGAGAAGCTAGTCTTCTTGTCTGCAACGCTAAGAAGTCTGTCATTTGGAATTATAACTAATGTATCAACTTTTCCCTTTAGAGAGTTTATTCCTAATTCAGCAGATTTTGCTCTTTTTTTACCTTCAAATGTAAAGGGTTTTGTAACAACACCAACTGTTAGTAGGCCTAATTCTTTTGCAACATCAGCTATAACAGGAGCTGCACCAGTACCAGTACCTCCACCCATACCTGCAGTGATAAACACCATGTCAGCACCTTCAAGAGCTTCTCTAATTTCATCAATTGATTCTTCTGCTGCTTGTTCTCCTACTTCAGGATTCGCACCTGCTCCAAGACCTTTAGTTATTTTTTCACCAAGTTGAATCTTGTTTTCGGCAAGTGAGCTTTTTAATGCTTGTTTGTCAGTATTGAAAGCTAAAAATTCTACGCCTTTAACACCAGCGTTAATCATTCTATTAACAGCGTTGTTTCCGCCGCCACCAACGCCAACTACTTTAATTTTGGCAAATTCGTCTTGATCCATATCGAATTCCAACATAAACATCCTCCTCTTATACTAATTAATTGTTTTTTTATTCATTACTATTATTTTATAGAAATAGTCGCAAATAGTCAATATATAAAGGTCATTTGCTTACTTTTATTTGTTTTTACTAATTTTTTCTATTTCCTTGTAACTTTTTTCATTATTCTCTTTAGAATTTTCTCTTCTCACTTCTTTATTGTTTTTATTGTCGCCTTCATTCTCATCATTAGTAATAAGAATCGGACTCTCACCCTTTTCCATTTGAATAATGACAGCGTTTTTATTTGTTTTTTTAATATCATCCAAAATTAAAGAGAGCATTTTTAATTTATAAGCTGTATTATTATAAGACCCGAATTCAATTTTAATTCCGCTAACTGTTGTAAAGGTCGCAATAGAGTCCATTAATTCAATTTCTTTTATATTTCCATTTAGTGAATATTTGTCTTTTTTAATCTCTAGAAGAAGAGCCTTTTTTTCCTCATCTTCTTTATTCTTTAAAATATAATTGCCTGGTTTTTGATCTTCTAAATTAAAACCACTTAAATTTATTAAATTGTCAGCTTTCTTCTTTGAGTTTTCCAATATTCTAAAATCTTCGTCAACCAAAAGATATTCGTTTGTTTCCATTTGATAATAAGGAGCTCTTTCAGTTACCTTAATCTTGACATTTCCAATGGCATTAAATGATATTTTTGCATCCTTTATGTATGGAATAGATTTTATGCTTTCTTGTCTTTTCTTTTTTGAAATCAAGAAATATTTATTTCCCTTTTTTAATTCAGAAACCCTTTTTATAGTGGCAGAGGCAACCTTTTTATTGCCTTCAATAGTTACACTTTTTATATTAAATAGATTAGAATTTTTTAATGCAAAAATCAACAAAAAAACGAAGAAAAAAAATAAAAAAAACCTAGTAAAAATTCTAAAATATTTTCTTTTCTTATTTAGTTTTCTTTTTTTCTTTTTCATCTTTTTCATCTTTTTCATAAAATCACTTTAAAATTAAATCAACAATTTTTGAAACAGCATCAGGACTTGCCAGCTTTTTTGCATTTTCTGCCATTATGTTTCTTCCTTCACAATTATTTAATATATTTTCTATTTCTCTTAATAAGGTATCTCCCTTTAAGTTTTTTTCTTCAATAACAAAGCTTGCGCCCATATTGCTATAACTCATAGCGTTGTAATACTGATGATTTCCTGCAGTATACGCCTTTGGTATTAAAATTGATGCTATTCCTATTGCTGAAATTTCAGCCAATGTCATTGCAGATGAAGATGCTATTACAAGATCTGCACTGGAAAGATAATCATAAACATTATGAGTATAGTCTAAAATTTCAACATTTTCAGGTACCTTCCCTAATTTTTCCATAAATGATTTAAAATGTTCTCTTCCAGTTATATGAGTTAACTTAAAAGGTAATTTTTCTTTTTTGTTCAATATTTCTAAAATTGCGTCATTAGTAGATTCTTGTCCACCACTTCCGCCAAAGGAAAACACAAATTTTTCATTATTTTTTATTTTTAATTTCTCTCTTGATTTGTTTCTGTCAAGATGTGAAAAAACATCCCTTATTGGATTTCCTGTAAAAATAATATTCTCGTTACTTAAATGTTTTTTCGCTTCCATGAAATTTATAAAAACATAATCTGCTTTTTTTGCCAAAATTTTATTAGTCTTTCCAGGATATGCATTTTGCTCTTGGATAGCCGTCTTTATCTTTTTTTGTTGTGCTTTAAAAACTATTGGAGCACATACATATCCACCAGTCCCAATAACAATATCTGGTTTAAATATATTTAATATTTTTGTACACTGATTTAATCCCTTCATTAAATTAAAAAATGTAATTACAGTGTCTTTATTTAACTTTTTTCTAGGTAGACCAGAAATATCTATTCCCTTAAAGTCAAAATTATATTTTTCTGCAAGTTCTTCTTCTAAAGAATTTTTCTTGCCTACATATAAAATTTTTGCCTCTTTGTCTTGTTTTTTTATTTCTTCTCCTATGGCAAGAGCTGGATAAATATGTCCACCAGTTCCTCCACCAGATAAAATATATTTCATATAGTGCCTTCTTTCGATATTTTAAGTAAAATTGCTGTGGATGCAATTGCTATTACAAGTGCAGTTCCTCCATAGGATATAAAAGGAAGTGTAATACCAGTTACAGGAAGTAGTTTTGCACATACTCCCATGTTAAAAAATGCCTGTATACCAATATAAGTTGTCATACCAATTGCTGTGAATTTATCAAAATAATTTGTTGCTTTAAAGGCAATCATATAACCTCTATAAATGTAGACTATAAAAAGCAAAATAATTACAAAAGTTCCTATAAATCCAAATTCTTCTGCTATCACTGAAAAAATAAAGTCAGTGTATGCTTCTGGCAAATTTGTGTATTTTTGTCTAGATCTAAAAAGTCCAACACCTGAATAACCACCGAGAGCAAAAGCATAAAGAGATTGTCTTGCTTGGTATAAATCTGCTGATTGATAATTTGTAGAATCGGATACAAATCCTAAAATTCTTTTAATTCTAAACTTATTTTCTGGATCCTTTAGAACAAGCCATATAAAGACAGCACCCAATACTATTAAAAATAAAAACTGCTTCTTATCAATGCCAGCTGCAAGAAGTATCGCAAAAAGTGCCACTCCTATTACAACTGCCGTAGAAAAATCCTTTATCATAATTGGTCCTACAGATATACCCATTATAGCAACGGCTGTCATAAATGTCTTTGGTTCTCTAAGGCTATAGATATTTCTTGAAAGATATTTTGACAAATAAATAATAGATGAAATTTTTAAAATATCTGAGGGCTGAAATCTAAGAGGTATTACCCTAAAGTCCAACCACCTTGCTTGACCCTTTTTCGCAGATCCAAGAGGTGTCCATAGCAATAAAATTAATATTACACTTAAAGGAAATAACCATGAAATATTCTTATAAATTACTGCTCTAGGCACACGAATTATTAAAATCATGGAGACTATTCCTAAAATTAGAAACATTCCCTGCCTAATTAGATAGTGAAAACTATTTAAATTGTATTTTTTTGCAGTGGGAAAAGATGCTGATGTAACCGCAATAAGACCTATTACTACTAAAAGTATCATGCTAACTAAAAGCATTAGATCAACATCTTTCATCTCCTTTTTTAACTTCATTTATACCAACTCTCTAATTAAATCTTTAAAATGTCTTCCTCTAGCTTCATAATCACTATACATATCCCATGATGCACATGCAGGAGAAAGGAGAACGTCATCTCCCTTAACTGCCAATTTATTTGCAAGTTCAACAGCCCTATTTAGATCCTTTACAATATAAAATTCAACTTCTGACTTTTTGCAAGAATTAGAAAATTTTTCTGCAGTTTGTCCAAATAAAATTACAGTTTTTAATTTATTTTTAGACTTTTCTATTAACTCATCAAAATTTGCACCCTTGTCGTATCCACCTGCTATAAGAATCACATTGCCATCCATTGCAGCAACTGCAACTTCAGTTGAATCTGGGTTTGTTCCCTTTGAATCATTGTAATATTTTACTCCGTGAATTTCTCTTACAAATTCAATTCTATGTTCAACTCCAGTAAAAGAAATAATGCTCTTTCTTATAGTATCCGTATCAATATTTAAGAGTTTTGTGGCAATAATTGCCGCCATAATGTTTTTAATATTGTGCTTTCCAGGAATTTTAACATCCCTTGTTTCTAAAATCTCCTCGATATTTTCGCCATCGTTAAAATAAATCTTTCCATTTTCAACATAAGTTCCTTTTTCTGAAATCTTATTCATTGAAAAATAATATTTTTCGCCCTTTAAATTATAATTTTGGGCAAGCTCTTTATTTTCATAATTTAAAATTGCAAAGTCTTCACAATCCTGATTTGCGAAAATTTTAAATTTTGCATCAATATAGTTTTGTGTTGTCTTGTGCCAATCTAAGTGATCGCTAGTAACATAAGTTAAAAGTGCAATATGTGGCTTAAAAGTTTTCGTATCTTCTAATTGGAAGGATGAAGCTTCTATAACAATATAGTCATCATCATTTACTTCTTCAGTTATTTCTAAAATTCCCTTTCCAATATTTCCAACTACAAAAGTCTTTGCCTTTCTTCTTAAAATATCGCCAATAATTGTAGTAGTTGTAGTTTTCCCATTAGTTCCTGTAACTGCAACTACATTATTAGTTTTTAAATTTCTATAACTTAATTCAATATCAGAAATTATTTCAATATTTTTTTCCCTTGCTTTGACTAAAAGTTCGTGGAAAGGATAAATCCCTGGACTTTTTACTATTAAATCAATTTTTTCTAAATCTTCTTCCTTAAAAATTATAAAATCTTCGTCTATATTTAACTTTTGAAGATCTTTATTACTATCGAAAATATAAATTTTACATGGAAATCCCTTTAAAAATTTTAAAGTAGCTCTTCCCGTTACTCCAAAGCCCAATATAAGAATATTTTTATTTTCTAACATTTCTATCACCTAAAATAATATTAAATATGAAATTACACATAGTATAAGTTCAACTAATGAGAATACTGCAACAATTTTTTTCTCGTGCCACCCCTTTTGTTCAAAGTGATGATGAAGTGGCGACATGAGAAATACTCTCTTTCCCCTCGTCTTAAAACTTAGGACTTGAATAATGACAGAAAGAGTTTCTATAAAATATATTCCTCCAGCTATTGGTAGGATTAAGGGTACATTTAAAAGAAGAGCTATTGCAGAAATTGCACCACCTAGTGCTAGAGATCCCGTATCGCCCATAAAAACTTTGGCTGGATATTTATTGAAAAATAAAAAACCAATTAAGGCTCCTGCAAGCACAATACAGAAAGTTGCAATCTCATATCTTTGAAACTTAACAGAAACTACATTAAAAAACAATAGACAAATAATTGTCACACTAGTAGAAAGTCCATCAAGACCATCAGTTAAATTTACTGAGTTAACAGTTCCTACGATTACAAAAATTATAAAAGGAATATAAAAAAGTCCAATGGATCTATAATCCTTTAAAAAAGGAATGTATAAATCCGTTCCCATATTTTTAGAATTATACTGATAAACAATTAAAATTATAGCCGCTATGATTTGTAAAAGAAGTTTTTGATAAGCACGAAGTCCTAAATTCCGCTTCATAACAACTTTTATATAATCGTCTATAAATCCCACTGCTCCAAAGGCAAGTGTAGAAAAAAGTATCATAAGGACAGAAACTTTAAAATTTCTTGTAAGTAAAGTTGTCATTATTGCAGAAGATAAAAATATTAATCCACCAATTGTTGGCGTGCCGCTTTTTATCATATGACTTTGTGGGCCATCTTCTCTTATACTTTGACCTGCGTGCAAGTTTTTTAATATTGGAATTAAAATTCTTCCAAAAATTAATGAGAAAATTAAACCCAACGCTAAATTAACTAAATAATTCATAATATTTTTTATCCTAATCCCTTTTATTTTTTATAATGTACTCTATTTAAACTTTTATTATTCTCTATTTTTCTTTTTTTACATTATTTCCTTTATTTATCAACGAATTTTTCTTATTGTTAGAATTTTCCTCTGTTGAATTTTTATTATTCGCATTGACACCATTATTAATTTTTGAATTTTCCTCATTCAAAACTTCTTCGTCATCTCTTTTCGAATAATTAATTGTAACAGTTTCATCTCCTGATAACTTTTTGCCAGCTCTAGGGCTTTGTGAAATAAAGTCGCCATTTCCTTTGATATTATACTCTATATTCATAGAATTTAAAATAGATTCAACTTCTTTTCTACTCTTTCTTGATAAATTAGGCATTATCAAAATACCACTGTCTTTATCATTTATTGCTAGATCAACTATGGTGTTTTTTATTACATAAGATCCCTGTGACGGACTTTGATTTATTACTACAGAATAATTTTCTACTCCTTCAGCATTAGTGTTAAATCTAAGCCCTGATTTTAGTAAAATTTTCCCAGCATCTTCTAAAAGCAATCCCTCTACTTCTGGCACTGATACAAAATCTTCTTTTTCATCAACTTCTTCAGTTTTTTGAATTTTCATATAATTCAAAGATTTACTTAAAATTTCTTGTACTACTGGTGCTGCAACAGCACTACCAAGTATTGCACCCTTAGGATTATTTACTATAACAAGTACAGTTAATCTAGGAGCATTAAGAGGAGCAACTCCGACAAAAGATGAATTATATGCATCTAAATAACCTGTAGGTGTTGCAATATTTGCTGTACCAGATTTTCCGCCAACTTGATAACCTGGTACTTGTGCAAGTTTTCCTATTCCACTATCGACTACTCTCTTCATCATATACTTCATCTTATCTGAAGTTTCCTCGGAAATTACCCTTCTTTTGAGATCAGTTTTCTTTTTTCAATTACATTTCCATTGGCGTCCACTAATTCTTTTATAAGTGTTGGCTTGTTTAAAAAACCACCATTAGAAATTGCACTTACTGCATTTATAAGTTGAAGCGGAGAAACTGCAATTGAATGACCATAAGACATTGTTGCAAGTTTTACTTTGCTAATCTCATTAGCAGATGCTGGAATTAACCCCATAGACTCACCATATAATTCTATACCAGTTTTTCTACCAAACCCAAAAGCTTTGATGTAATTTAAAAGCTTTTCAGCTCCTAAACCTTGCCCAACTTGTATCATAGTCATGTTACAAGACTCTTCAATCGCCTTTGCAAGAGTTTTCATTCCCCTAGTTGGACTTGTACAAGATAATTTTCTATCTCCTATCTTTATCCACCCATTACAATAATACTGTGAATCTGGTTGAGAAGTGTTTTCTTCGATAGCAGCTGCTGCCGTAATGAGTTTAAAAATTGAACCTGGTTCGTATTGATCGTTTACATTAAAATCTCTCCAATTTTCGTATAGCACATTCATTTTTTCTTCTTCATTTAAATTGTTCCATTCTTTTTCTTGTTTTTCATTTATAGGAGCTCTTGGATCATTTAGATTATAGTCGTCCTTAGTTGTCATTGCCAAAATTTCTCCTGTCATAGTATCTTGAACAATTACAGAAACTCTATCTGCATTATTATCTTTTTTTGCATTTTCTGCAGCAGTCTCTGCAAATTGTTGAATGTTTGAATCAATTGACAAAACTACAGAATAACCTTCTTTTGGAGCATAAGTTTCCTCATCTGTCAAAGGGATCTTATTTGATGCATTATCCTTTAGTGAAACACTTTTTCCAGAAATTCCAGAAAGTTCTTCGTCATAGCTAGCCTCAATTCCATATTGCCCAACATTTTCGTCATTAGTAAATCCAATTATATAAGAAGCAAGATTATTAAAAGGATAAAGTCTCCTAGTTACATCGTCAATAGAAATTGCCATTAAATTCAAATTTTTATTGTCTTTTTTGTTTTGATTTTCCTTTGCAATTTTTGTTCTTAAATCCTTTAACTCATTTGCCTTTGCTCGATCAACATTTGTGGCAACTCTCACAACTTTATCGCCAATCATATTTCCTCTTACTTCATCGTAATCTAATCCAGTAATATCAGAAATGATTTTTGCATCTTCATCATATAATTTTTCTTTTCTGTTTTTAAAATCGCTATTACTTTCATCCTTAAATTGTGTCAAATAATCCAAATTGTAAAAAATATTGCACTTAGTAATGTTTATAGCCATCTCTTTTTTATTCCTATCGTAAATAATGCCACGATTAGAATTTATAACCTCAGTCCTAGTAAGTTGGTTAAGAGCAGCAATGGTTAAATCCTCTGACTGAACAATTTGAATATATAAAAGTTTTGCGATTACAGTTACAAATAAAAAAGCTAGAAAGATAAAAAATATAAATATGAATTTATTGGCGTTATTAGTGTGCCTTTTAAATCCACCTTCCCTTTTTCTATCTCTAGCTTTGATCTTATTATTTTTCAATATATCCTCCTAATCTCTTGTAAAGGACCTTAAAACAGATACGATAGGACTCAAAAATACATTGTAATTAATATCTCCTAAATTTTTTTCTTCCTTTGAATCAATATAAACTATTTGATCTTCAGAAGGATAAACCATTCCAAGTTTATACATAGCTTCTTCAGCAATTTGTGCAGAAGATTTTACAGCTTTTATTTCACCTACAAGAGTTATCTTAGTTTTATTTAATTCATCTATTTCAGCCTTTTGTTTTAAAATCTCTCTGTCAAGACCTGCAATTTGAGAGTATAAAATTAAAATCGCAATAAAAATAATTGTAACAATTGCCAAAGTGAAAATAAAAGGCTTATTATTTAAAAATTGATCTTTATATCTATTATAACTTTTATTTGAGATTTTAGTTGATTTTTTTGCCATTTTACACCTCTAATTTTTCGGCAATTCTCAATTTAGCTGAATGAGATCTATTGTTTTCTTTTAACTCTTCTTCACTTGCAGTAATGGGTTTTCTAGTAATAATTTTAATTTCTCTTTTTTTATCACAAGTGCATATTGGAGAATTAGGTGGACATATGCAGTCCTTTTCCAAATATTTAAAAGAGTTTTTTACAATTCTATCTTCAAGGGAATGAAAAGTAATTATAGCAATTCTGCCACCAGGATTTAATCTATTTACAAATCTGTCAATTGAATTCTTAAGAACATCTAACTCCTTATTAACCTCAATTCTAAGAGCTTGAAAAGTTCTCTTTGCAGGATGAGGCCCCTTTCTTCTAGCAGATGCAGGAATTGCATTTTTTATTATTTCAACAAGTTCAAAAGTAGTTTCAATATTTCTGTTTTTTCTATAATCTACAATGAACTTAGAAATTCGAGAAGCCCATTTCTCTTCACCATATTCTTTTATAATTTTTGTAATTTCATCTTCACTATATGTATTTAAAATATCTTTAGCAGAGATTTCTAAACTCTTATCCATTCTCATATCAAGCGGTGCATCAAATCTATATGAAAACCCTCTTTCTGGATTGTCAAATTGATAGGAAGAAACTCCAATATCTAATAGAACTCCATCAATTTTATCTATACCAAGTGCATCGAGTGCTTTTTCAAAATCTATGTAATTTAAATTAAAAAATTCAACATTTTTAAATTCAGAAAGTCTAACTTTAGCTGCTTTTAGTGCTTCTACATCTTGGTCAATTCCTATTAAAAGCCCAGTACCATCTAATTTTTTTAAAATTTCATAACTGTGGCCAGCTCCTCCAAGAGTTCCATCAATATAAATTTTATTCCTTCTGACATTTAGTCCGTTAATTGTTTCCTTTAAAAGAACACTTTTATGCGAAAAATCCATTATATTCCCAACTCCGACATTTTTTCAGCAAGCTCTTCATAAGAAAGTGCTTCCTCTTCGTTGTATTTATTCCAATTATCCTCAGACCATACTTCTGCACGATTGGAAAGCCCTATGATTACACACTTGTCCTCTAAACTTGCATAATCTCTTAAATTTTCTGCAATGAGCACTCTTCCCTGTTTATCTAATACACAATCAACTGCACCGGAGAAAAATGTTCTCACAAAGGATCGGACTGCTTTATTTGTCATAGGTAGCTCCTTTAATTTATCTTCAATCTTTTCCCATTGATCCTTTGGATATAAAAATAGGCAATTATCTAAACCCTTTGTCATTACAAATACAGAAAGGTCATCTCTAAATTTTGATGGAATTGTAATTCTGCCCTTTGGGTCTAAATTGTGTCTGAATTCACCTATTAGCATTTTATTCTCCACTTTATTCCATTTATATTACTTTTTAATCCACTTTGCTCCACTTAGATTAATTTTACTACATAAGCTTGCTATTTTCTAGTATTTTAATTTCTTTTTTTAATATGGGACTAATGGCATTATTTTTCCTCCTAACTAAAAACTTAAATTGAACAAAAATAACTATTTTTATTAAAATGGCACAAAAAAATCGACTATTTCTAGCCGATTTCAAAATTTTATTAAATTTTCTAATTACTTATTTCCAATAAAATAAAAGTCTGAACCTTCATTTATTTTTGAATGAACGCCATACTCGTATCCGTGAAGTTCCATAATAGTCTTTACAATATATAGACCAAGACCTGTTCCAATTTCTGGCCTAGTGTGATTATTTCTAACTCTATAAAATCTGTCCCAAATCCCATTGATATCTTCTTCTTTAATGCCAATTCCTTTATCAATGCAGTGAAATTCAGTTTTATTTTTGTCGCCCTTAATCACTAGTTTTATATCCTTGTTCACTGGAGAATAATTTATTGCGTTATTGATTAAATTATAGATAACTTGATTTATCTTTGATCTATCGCCTAAAATCCTTGTATCTCCACTTGAATCAATTTCAAATTTATAATCAGAATAATTTTTGTTAACTTTAAATCTGTCAAGAACCTCGTATACTGAATCTTCAAGGCAAAACTCTTCTTTTTTTATTTCTTCAAGATTGGATTCAATTTTTGATAAATCTAATAAATCATTTACTAAAGCAGTTAAATTATCCGCTTCACTAATTATTGTTTCTAAATGTTTATTTCTTAAGGCTTCATTTGAACCAGAGATATCCCTGATCATCTCGCCATAGGATTTTATAACAGTAAGGGGAGTTTTTAAATCATGACTTACATTTGCCACTAAATCCTTCCTCATTTCAATTGTCTTTGTTAATTCATCTTTTGCATAGTTAAGAGTATTAGAAAGATCATCGATTTCTGTGTATTCGCCCTTTCTAAACTGAACTTTGTAATCACCTTTAGCGAGTTCCTTTGCCGTATTTGACATCCTTACAAGAGGTCCTGAAAGTCTTTTTGAAACAAAGTATGCAGTAATAGACGCAAAAATAAGAGCCAAAAAAGATATAATAATTAAAATCCTTCTTATAACATCAACTGTTGCATCAACTGGTTTTAACACGGAATTTATATAAAGATAATAATCTTCTCCATCTGTATTTCCAAGATAACCTGCATAAATAATTGAAGGATCCTTTAAATTTTCATACCTAACTGTATAAATTTTATAAGTCCTATTATCTCTTTTAAGGGATCCAAAAAACTTATCGAAATTTTCCCAAATCATCCTAGGTCTTTCTATAAATTCATCAAATAATCTCAAGGGGTAAACCCAAGCACCATTTTCATCTAATACTTTTATCTCTAATCCCTTTGTATTTGCATAATTAGATAGTTTAGTTTCAAAGTCCTTAGAATCGTAGTCGCTTCTAAGTTCGTTGCCAACTTTTGTAACTTCACGGATTTTCATTGTTTCGTAAAAGCTCGACAAGAAAACTGTTTGAAAAAGCCAAATAGAAATTAAAATTAGTCCAGCAAAAAAGACAAAATATTTCCATAACTTAAATAGAATGCTATTTTTGTCGATTTTAACTCTCCTTATCTCTTTAATTTCTTGTATCAAATTTATATCCAACTCCTCTTACAGTAATAATAAACTTTCTGTATTTTTTTATTGAATTTCTCAACATTTTTATGTGAGTGTCAACTGTCCTGTCTTCTCCATAAAAATCGTAGCCCCAAACTTGATTTAAAAGTTTGTCCCTAGATAAAGCAATGTTTTTATTTTTTACCATGTAAACTAAAAGATCGTACTCTTTAGGTGTTAAATCAACAATTTCATCGTCAACAAAAACAACTCTTCCATCTAAATCAATTTTTAAACCTTCAAACTCCATAGTATTATTTTCTTCAATTTTATTATTTCTATTTACAATTACATTCAATCTAGCCATAAGTTCCTTTGGAGAAAAAGGTTTTGTAACATAATCGTCAATTCCAATTTCAAAACCAAATAGTTTATCATATTCTTCACCTCTGGCAGAAAGCATTAGAACTGGAATGTCCTTTATTTTTTTTATCTCTTTGTAAGAAGAAAACCCGTCAAGCTTTGGCATCATAATATCCATTACTATTACATCAAAATTTTCTTCACGTACTTTATCTATTGCTTCAAGTCCATCTGAGGCTTCAACGACTTCATGACCTTCAAATTCTGCATAAGTTCTAATAACTTCTCTTATGCTTTTTTCATCATCTACAACTAAAATCTTAAACATTTAATCACCCGCTTTATTATAGTAAAAATTTGTGAATATTTAATGACAACTTTGTTAAGTCTATAATAATAAAAATTTGTCTTTTAGATGACCTAATTATATCAATACTTCTAATAAATTTGTAAAATATTTATTTTTAATTTAGTTTTAAATTGCAAATAAAAAAAGGTGTCATCTCCGACACCTTAAATTATCTTTCTCTTAATTTTTTTACAAGCATTTCATTTGCGATTTTTGGATTTGCCTTACCTCTTGATTTTTTCATTACTTGTCCAACTAAAAATCCTAAAGCTCTGTCCTTTCCTTCTTTGAAATCAATAATTGATTGTTCGTTTTCATTTAGAACTTCATCTACAATTTCTTCTATTGCAGATACATCTGTCATTTGAACAAGACCAAGCCTTTCAATAATTTCCTTTGCACCCTCTCCTGTCTCAAACATTTCACGTAAAACTTTTTTGCCGGCATTATTGCTAATTTTTTCATTTTTAATTGAATTTAAAAGTTCAATAAATTCTTTATTAGCAAAGGGAAGTTTAAATTCTACATCATCAGAAATTTCTACTCTTCTTAAAATTTCTGTTTGAATCCAGTTTGAAAGAAGTGTGTAGTCTTTAAAGTCAGCTGCTATATCTTCAAAAAACTTGGCAAGCTCTCTTGATGATGCAAGAACTATTGCATCTTCTTTTGTAATGCCGTAATCCTTTACAAATCTTTCAATCATTTGTGCTGGAAGTTCAGGCATTTTGTCGACAATTTCTTTTATCTCTTCATCAGTGATATGAACTATAGGAAGATCCCCTTCAGGTGCAAATCTATAATCACTAGCTGTATATTTAACTCTCATTAAAACAGTTTCGTTTTTCGCATCGTCCCATCTTCTTGTAGTTCTAATTTCATCTTCGTGATTTTCAAGAAGTTTAATATGTCTTTCTACTTCAAAGTCAATTGCCTTTTCAACTCCTCTAAAAGAGTTAAGATTTTTTACTTCAGTTATAGCAGTCTTTTTTCCTGTTTCCATATCCTTGACATTGACATTGACATCACATCTAAGAGAACCCTCTTCCATTTTACAATCAGAAATATTTAAAAACCTTAATGTTGATTTTAATTTTTCAAGAAATATACGAGCTTCTTTGCCACTTGAAATATCAGGTTTAGTAACAATTTCAATTAATGGAACACCACATCTATTGTAGTCCATTAGTGTTTCATTTTCCTCTGTGTGAAGACTTTTTGCAGTGTCTTCTTCCATTTGAATTTGAAAAAGGCCAATTTTTTTATTTCCTTCATCAGTTTCGATTTCAAGATAACCATCTGTGCAAATTGGATTGTCATTTTGCGTTATTTGAAAACCCTTAGTTAAATCGGGATAAAAATAATTTTTTCTATCAAATTTTGATTTATTATTTATTTTACAATTAAATGCAGTTCCAGCCATTATTGTATAATTTACAACATTTCTATTTAAAACTGGCATACCACCTGGAAGTGCTAAACATACTGGACATACATTTGTATTCGGTTCATCTCCAAAGGAGTTCTTACATGAACAAAAAGCCTTTGTTTCTGTGGAAAGTTCAACGTGAATTTCCAAACCTACAATTGTTTTATATTTCATTTATTTAAACTCCTTTCAAAAGCAAGTGATGCTTGAAGCAAATCCTTATCTTTAAATCTCCTTGCAGTAAATTCAATGCCAACAGAAAGTCCATCTTCTGCCGCTGGCATTGGAAGTGAAATTGATGGTGAGCCTACCATATTTGCAGGGATTGTAAACAAATCTGCTTGGTACATTTCAATTGGACTCATCTCGTCGTCAATTTTAAATGGTAAAACTGGGAATGTTGGACAAATCATAAAGTCATAATCTTTAAACATTCTATCCATATCTCTTTTTATAAGTCCTCTAACCTTTAATGCCTTGTAATAAAATTCGTCGGCATTTTCCATTGAAAGAATGTGAGTTCCAATCATTATTCTTCTCTTAACTTCTTCTCCAAAACCTTCACTTCTTGATGCACGATACATTTCTTCGACTGTGTCAAATTTTTTGTCAGTTCTGTGGCCATAGCGAATAGAATCAAAACGAGCAAGGTTAGATGCAATTTCACCATTTACCAAAATATTATAAGTTTCAATTGTGTAATTAAGTGAGTTGATGTCATAAGCTTCAACTATTGCACCATTTTCTTTTAGAATTTCAATTGCTTTGTCGAGTTCTCCCCTTACTCTTTTATTTAAATCCATTTCTAAATAAGTCTTTGGAATTGCGAACTTTTTACCTTCTAAATTTTTTATCGCATCATCAGAAAAGTCAAAGTCAAATTTAAGCCCTGGATTTCCAACAGAAGTTGCATCTCTTTCGTCACGTCCTTCGATTACGTTAAACATAATCGTAAGATCTCTAACATCCTTTGCAATTACACCTGGTTGGTCAAAAGTATTTGCCATTGACGCCATGCCAAATCTTGAAATAGAACCATAAGTTGGTTTCATTCCTACAGTTTTACAAAAACTTGAAGGTTGTCTAACTGATCCACCTGTATCTGAACCAATGGAAATTACAGCCATATTTGCACTAACTGATGCAGCAGAACCACCTGATGAACCTCCGGAAACTCTTGTTAAGTCAAGGGGGTTTTTTGTAACTCCAAAATAAGAAGTTTTTGTTGAAGCACCCATGGCAAATTCATCAAGATTTACTTTGCCAAGAATTACTCCATCATTATCTTTTATTTTTTTTACTAAAGTCGCATCGTAAGGAGCAATATAATTTTCTAGCATCCTTGATGCACAAGTCATCTTGATATTTTTTACTGAAATATTATCTTTTACTGAAATTGGCACTCCTGCAAGAAGGGACATTTCTTCTCTGTTGTGGAATTTTTCGTCAACTTCCCTTGCTTTTTTCATTGCCATTTCTTCTGTAACAGTAATATATGCGTTAATATTCTTGTCTTTTTTATCAATATTATCTAAAAATTCTCTTGTAACTTCTTCACAAGAAAAATCTTTATTTCTATATCCTTGGGCTATCTCCCAGGCTCTTAAATTACTAAAAGTCATGAGTCCCTCCTAATCCACAAATTTAATAAGCTTAAAATAACCGTATTTTGTAGTAGCGGCATTTTCAAGTGCCTCTTCTTGTGAAAGAGACTCTCCAGTTTTATCTTCACGAATATTGTTTTCTGTACCATTAACTTGAAAAACTTTTTCAACACCTTCTGTGTCGATTTCTTTAATTTTATTTACAAGTTCAATGTTCTCATCAAAGGTTGGTGCAAATTTATCTAACTCTTCGTCAGAAAAATCAATTTGAGCAATATTTGCAATATGCCTTATATCTTCTTTATTCATTTAACCCTCCTACTAATTTTTCAAGTTCTTCTAAACTTAAAATTTTTATATTTAAGGACTTTGCCTTATCGTATTTTGACCCTGGATTTTCGCCAGCAATTACATAATCTGTTTTTTTGCTAACAGAGCCCGTTACCTTAGCTCCAAAAGAAATTAGTTTTTCTTCCAATTCCTTGCGTGGCAAATCCAATGTACCTGTTATTACAATTGTCTTATCAAGAAGTGGTTTTGGAGCATCATCTTCATCTTCAAACTTTGGAGAAACTCCAAGTTCAAAAAGTTCATCCACTGCCCTTACTATTCTATCATCATTAAAAAAATCCACAATTTCCTCAGCAGTTATACTTCCAATATCGCCAATTGAAATTAATTCTTCTTCCTTAGAGTCTTTTAATTTATCAAAATCTTTAAAGTGTTTTGCAAGATCTCTAGCAGTTTTTATTCCAACATTTGGAATTCCAAGTGCATAAATAAAATTTGAAAGATGTGGGCTCTTAGAATCCTCAATTGCCCTTAAAAGATTTTTTGTCCTTTTTTCCTTAAAACCCTCAATTTTTATTATGTCATCATACTTTAATTTGTAAATATCAGGAATTTCTTTTAAATTCACTGCCTTCATTAATTTTTCAATTGTCTTTTCACTAAAACCCTCGATGTCCATGGCATCTCTCGATGCAAAATGCGTAAGCCTTGACACAAGTTGAGGCACGCAAGATAATGTGTTGGGGCAAAATATGTGGACTCCATCTTGATACAAATGTGAACCGCAATAGGGGCAAGTCTTTGGTCTTTCAATTTCACGAGTTTCATTGTCACTAGGTAAAGTTCCAAGTATTTCTGGAATTACGTCATTAGATCTCCTTATTAAAACTCTTGAACCTATTTTAACTTTTTTTCTAAGTATGTCATCGTAATTATTAAGTGTTGCCCTTTGAACCGTAACTCCTCCGATGTCCACTGGCTCAAGTATTGCAGATGGCGTTACCTTTGCAGTCCTACCCACATTCCAGACAACATCTAATAGTGTTGTCGATATTTCCTCTGCTTCAAACTTATAGGCAATTGCCCAACGTGGGAATTTATTTGTGTAGCCAAGAGCTTTTCTCGTTGTAATATCATTTACTTTAATAGTAACTCCGTCAATTAATATATCAAGCTTATCTCTATTATCTCCTATTTCACGAATCTTATCTATTATTTCTTGAAATTTTTTTACCTTAAAATTATATTTTGAAACTTTAAAATTATTCTCTCTTAAAAACTCTTTTATATCGTCATCTGAGTTAAACAACTCTTCTTCAATGTATCCAACATTGTAGAAAAAAGCTGTTAAATTTCTCTTTTTTGTAACTTTTGGATCTAAATTCCTAAGAGCACCCGCTGCTGCATTTCTTGCATTTTTTAATTTATCATCAAATTTTTCGTTATACTTTTGAAGTTCAGATAGTGGCATCAAACCTTCACCTTGAACTTCAATTTTACCAGCATAATTTATACGAAGTGGAACGGAATATATTGTCTTCACTTGTTCCAAGATTTCTTCACCTATAATTCCATTGCCTCTAGTCGATGCCATTACTAGATTTTTATTTTCATAAGTTAGATTAATTGTAAGTCCATCAAATTTTAATTCTACAATAAATTCTGGTTCAGGAAGTTTATTAATATTTACTAAATTATAATCTTTTACAAATTTTTCAATTCGATTGTACCAAGTAAGAAGAGCATCATCTCCCTGTGCTTTATCCATTGAGTATAGTCTTCCTAGATGTGTGTGCTTGGCAAATTTATCTAAAATCGATCCGCCAACCCTTGTAGTTGGAGAATAGGATAAAACTGTTCCCGTTTCATTCTCAAGGTTTACAAGTTTATCATAAATTTTATCGTATTCAGCATCTGAAAGAAGTGGATCATCCAATGTGTAATAATGATAGTTTAATTTGTCTATTTGCGAAATTAAATCATCCATTTCTTTTATTTTATCAATCATATTTCACCAACTAATCAATTAATTTTATAGGAGCAACTGAGAGCATAAGTCTCTTTAAGCCCTTTTTATCAAAGGAAATCACAACTTCATAATCACCATTTTTTTCCTTCTTTTGAACTACCATTCCATTTCCAAAAATTTTGTGCTTTACTTTATCTCCAATATTTATATTTTTATCATCAGATTTTTTTGTAGTTTCAACTTTCTTTTCAATACCAAAGAATTTTTTAGGTCTAGTAATAGAAGTACCTTGATTGTAATCTTTTACTTCTAGTAGTTCCCTACTCTTGTCTTCGATGATTTCTATTTTGTCGCCCATTTCTTCAATAAATCTACTTCTCTTTGCAGGAGTTAATTTTCCATACATGGAACGAGTCCTTGAAGATGAAATAAATAAATTATTGCGAGCACGAGTTACACCTACATAACAAAGCCTTCTCTCTTCTTCAATTTCTTCTTCGTTTTCAAGAGATCTGCTAGTTGGAAAGAGCCCTTCTTCAAGTCCAACTAAAAACACAGTATCAAATTCAAGCCCTTTAGCAGCGTGCATTGTCATTAAATTCACTCCTCTATCTTCAGAAGTTTTATC
Organism: Peptoniphilus grossensis; assembly: GCF_001940285.1. NCBI lineage: Bacteria > Bacillati > Bacillota > Tissierellia > Tissierellales > Peptoniphilaceae > Peptoniphilus > Peptoniphilus grossensis. Next base: position 31,432 of record NZ_MJIH01000001.1, on the reverse strand, counting down.
CACATCAGATAAAAGTGAAAGAGCATTTAAATACTCTGAAAGTTCAACTCCCTCTCTGTCGTATTCCATAATATTTGAGTGAAGCTCTTCAATATTTTCAAGCCTAGTCTTTGCTTCTATTGTGTTTTGGTTCTTTAAATCAAGAGCATATCCACTTTCATATAAAACATCTTCAAAAAGTTTTCCAATAGAAAGATTTTCCGCTCTATCCTTTAGAATTTTAAGAATGCTTCCGAATTCTTTGATGTTTTTTCTTGCTCTAATATTAAGATCTTCAAACTTGTCAATATTTGTAACCACATCATATAGTGAAAGAGCGTTATTATCTGCATAGTCTAGCAAATCGGATAAAGATGTGTCTCCAATTCCCCTTTTTGGTCTATTTATAATTCGTGCAAGACTTACATTGTCATTGGTATTATTAAGTATTCGAAGATAAGCAAGGACGTCCTTTACTTCCATTCTATCGTAAAACTTTAGTCCTCCCACAATTTTATAGGGTATTCTCTCTTTCACAAGGGCTTCTTCAAATCCTCTTGACTGTGCATTAGTCCTATAAAGAATCGCCATATCTTTAAAGTCTTCGCCCTTGTAATTAAGTGAAATAATTTTATTTACAACACCATATTCTTCTTCATTTGAATGTGGAAATTCACGATAAATTACATCTTTACCCTCATCTCTCGAAGTCCAAAGATTTTTCTCTATTCTAGTAGCATTGTTTTCAATGACTTTATTTGCAACATCTAATATTTTTTGAGTTGAGCGATAATTTTGCTCAAGTTTTACAATTTTTGCACCAGGAAAGTCTTTGTGAAAGTTTAAAATATTGTTTATGTCTGCCCCTCTCCACTTATAAATGGATTGATCATTGTCGCCAACTACTGTTAAATTTGGATTTTTACCTGCAATTAATCTTATAAGATTGTACTGAATTTTATTTGTATCTTGATACTCATCTACAAAAATATATTCAAACTTTTTTTTATAAAAATCTCTAACATCATCTTCTGTATTTAAAATATCCACAGTTTTTATTAATAAATCGTCAAAGTCCAAGGCATTGTTTTTTTTAAGTTTTTTTTCATATAGATCGTAAATTTTTCCAAGATTTTTTTTGAAAAAATTATCATCGTTTAACTCAATGTATTCAATTGGTGAGATTGCTTCACTTTTTATATTGGAAATATCATTTACAATAGATCTTGGCTTATACATATCTTTATCAAGATCAAGTTCTGCAATAGCTTCCTTTACAACAGTTACTTGATCATCTCTATCATAAATAGTAAAATTTGAATTATATCCAATTCTTTCAATGTTTTTTCTTAAAATTCTCACACAAATTGAATGAAAAGTACCTATCCACATTGAGGAGATGTCTCTATCTATTAACTTGCGAACTCTATCTTGCATTTCTTTTGCTGCTTTATTAGTGAAAGTTATTGCCAAAATCTTCCATGAAGGAACATTTAATTCTTCTATTAGATATGCAATTTTTGAAGTTACAACTTTCGTCTTTCCAGATCCCGCTCCTGCTAATATTAATAGAGGACCTTCCGTAGCTAAAAGTGCTTCTCTTTGTTTATCATTTAATGTATTTATATCCATGACTTCTCCTTACTGCTAATTATTATATGTTTTTTTCGCCATCATTTCAACTTTTTAAAATATCAGAAATCACATAAGATGCCAAAACCATGCCGCAAACAGGTGGCACAAAAGAAATTGAACCAGGAGTCCTGTCATGAGTTTTTATTGGGATCTCTTTTGAACAAACTACCTTTAATTTTTTTATATTCATTTCTTTCAATTTTTTCCTTATAATCCTTGCAACAGGATCGTTTTTGGTCTTTTCGATGTCTACAACTTCAAACTTTGTCGGATCAAGACGATTCCCAGCACCCATAGCAGAAATTATCTTGATGTTTTTTTCATATGCAGCCCTTATTATTAAAAGTTTTGATGTAATTGTATCAATTGCATCTACGACATAATCATAATTTTCAAAATCAATTCCACATATGTTTTCTTCTGTAACGAAAATATCATATTTTTTGATTTTTAATTTAGGATTTATTTCCAACATTCTTTCTTCACAAGCATCTACTTTTCTAATACCAATAGTCTTCATAGTAGCAAAGATTTGTCTATTTAAATTTGTAATCTCGTATTCATCACCATCAACTATGCCAACTTTTTCAACTCCAGACCTTATAAGTGCTTCAACACATGAACCACCAACGCCGCCTAATCCAAAGACTAATACAGATCTTGAATTTATTTTTTTAATGTCCTCAGATGAGAGCATTCTCTCCATTCTACTTAGAAATTTCAATTTTCCTCCAATTTGAAAGGGCCGTCATTAAACAGCCCTTAATAATTATTTTAATTTTATATTTGTTAAACTATTTTCGCCCAAAATTCCGCTACCTTCAACATTGTCATCGATTTTATGATTTCTAAAGGTATTAACAGTAATAATATTTCCTGGCATAAATTTATTTGAATCAGTTTCCCCAAGTTTAATTCTAATGTATTTGACATTTCCTCCATCAATTACTTCAGTAACTTTACCTTTAAAATTTACAATTATACCTGCCTCTGCCGGTTTTAATTCTTCTGTGTTTTCTTCTTCAGTAAAAGTCCCTAAAATTGAATTATTGTTTTCAGCCTTGTTTATTTCATTATCTAGGTTTTTTTCAGAAATATTATCATTATTTTTTATTAAAAGATCTTCGCCATCTATATTATTATTTTGATTATTAATTTTATCTTTATTAGCTTCAACATAGTTTAATCCCCTTGAAGTAATTACAGCAATTTCACTTCTCCTTATTGCAAAATTCCCATTGAATTTCCCATCAGAACCAGAGCTAGTAAAAATATTTAATTTAACAAGATTTGGCAAATATTCTAACGTTTCAGCATTGATTTTATCAATATCCCTAAACTTTAAAATTGATAAATCCTTGTTTTTCTCAATTCTAAATGCTCTTGCAAAATAAACTGCAATTGTATTTCTATTTGGATAAACTTTGTTTTCTAAAAATCCTCTTTCACGAGCAGCTTCAATTGTCTTTTTAGACACCGTACCGTGATATAAATTATAACAAAGAGCATCCTTTGCCCAGTCAATGATACCCATGGAATTTACAAATTCCAAATTAGCCTCTCTCGCTAATTTCATTTCCTCTTCCTTTGGATTTAATACAGTTTTTAAAATTTGCATTATTTCTAAAAAACTAACGGGATTATTTGGCTTGAAACTTCCATCATCATAACCCTTTAAAATATTTTTATTTGATAATTCATCTACATATTTATATGCCCAAGCAGAATTTCCATTTTTACTAACATCTGTAAAAGTTTTTGCAAAAAGACTTGCCGGTGCAAATAAAAGTAATAAAACTAAATTTATTATTATAATTTTTTTCTTCATTTAATCACTCCGAAGTAAATTATAACATAATTTTATGTAAAAAAATAGAAACCACATGGGTTTCTATTTTGAAAAGCATTAATAAAATTTATTAAGATTTGATAATCTTTCATTGTTTTTATTGTCATAATAGCGATTATTATTTAAGAAAAATCTGTAGTCTTCAAAATCGCTTTTTCTTGTAGTCCTATTTGCAGTATTTAAATATTCTCTAGGATTTCCAAGAAATTTATTATTTGAATCTGAAATTATTTCTCCATCATAATTTAAATAACCATCAAAAGATAGAACGTCGTATAGTTCCAAATTTTGGCTAGTTTGGAAATAAAGTGTCTTTCCAGGCTTTAAATTATCATTGTCTGATTGAATAACTCGAAGTCCTATTTTATAAATATTAAAACTTCTACCAATTCTTTCATTGCTAACTACTTGGAACATTCCACTAAACTGAAGACTTGAATCTATTATAGTAATAGTTTCAACTTCGCCATAATTATTTAATGTTAAAATTACATTCTTTCCTCTAAGATAATTTTCTGTTATTTGATTTTGTTTAGCTCCATTATAAGATTTAATTTCAAATCTGTCAGCTAAATAATAATTTTTCGTGTAACCATATTTATCTTTAATGCCTATATAGCGATTATATCTTCTATTTGTAAAAGAAGATTCATCTCCACTAAAAGCGACAACTTCTCCTGAGATATCTCCATCCCTATAATTTGAAGAAAGTCCCATTACAACTTTGTAATTTACATAAAGATCCACATTGTCATTTAATGTAATTTTATCTAAATCTCTAGTTTCATTGGTAATATATAGTTCATAATCCTTATTATCTTTTAGTCTAATTTTTAGAGAAGATTTATCCTTGTCTGAAGTATTAAGTGATGTAATTTTTCCACTTACTTGTGCTTCTTTAGGATAAATTGTCATTTCAGTTATCTTGTTGTCATTATTTGTTTTAAATTCAACTAAATCGTCAACTTTAATATCATCAAGTTTTAAATCTTTTCCATAAGCTTTGATCTTTGCATTTGAATCAAGAGTAAAAGTCTTTGTGTCGGAAGTTGAGATTTTTGAAGTTGTTCTAAAGTTTAATGTGTCTGAATTATCTCTATATCTTAAAGTAATTTCATTTGTTCCCTTAGAATTTACATATCCAACCATATCAAGCTTCGCATTAGTAACATTGATTAATTTAGCTGTACCTTCTCTATCGTTATTATTACTCTTTACATATTCAATTTCAACCTCTTGACCAGCTTTAATGTCCTCTAATTTAATGTCTTTATCCTTTAATTTAAATTTTGTGTTGTTGTCAATATCAAAGGAAAACTTTTGATTATTTGTTTCAATTATAATAACATTGACATTATTAAGTTTTGAAGAAAGAATTACAGTTCCCTTTTTCTTTTCAGTCTTATTACTTATTGTATTCTTTGATGCATAATCAAAGGATGCTTTAGTAATTATTGCAGTTTCAGCACGAGTAATAGGTCTGTCTCCTTCAAAATTTCCATCAGAACCAGTTGCTGTAAAAATTCCTACATCAACAAGAGAAGCTAAATAACCCTTTAAAGTGTCACTCATTTTATTTTGATCTTTATGCTTTAAAAGATTAGTATTTCCTTTGGCATTTAAGTTTAGAGCTCTTGCAAAGAAAATTGCAATATCTCCCCTACTAGGATATTCTCTTTGATTAATTTTAAAAAATCCTCTTTCAGAAGCTTTTTTTAGTGCAGATTCATTTAAGTAATCTCTATGAAGTGCTAAACATATTGCATCTTCCGCCCAAGAATTAACTCCATTTTCTTTAGCAATTTTTGAATATTTGTCACGTGCAGTTTTTAATTCTTCATCACTTGGATTTAATACTTGTTTTATTAGTTGTAAAAGTTCTTCAAGAGAAACTGAATCTCCAGGTTTAAATTCACCATCTGGATGTCCATTAATAACATTCTTATCACTTAATATGTCAATTGCGTCGTAAGCCCAAGAATATTTATTATTCTTTTTGACATCTTTAAATTCTTTAGCAAAAGTTGCACTTGGTACAAGCATAACAGTTGCAAGCCCAATCGAAGCTACTCTCCTTAAATTTTTAAACTTCATTATAAAACCTCCATTTTTATATAGCATGTTTTCCTTATTATAACATATATTAAACTGTTAAATTTTAAAAATGTTAAAATTTCATAATTAGAATTGAAAATTTATAAATAATGTAATATTTTGCTTAATTTAGTTTTATATTTGGTATAATTAAGCTAAGAACTACATATATTTGTAAATAGTTTTTTATAAAGGAGTGATATTATGCGTTTCCTTCCAGTAAGTATTGATACTTTTGAAAAAAAGATTTTAATTTTAGGCGGAGGCTACCTTGCTCTATCTGCACTTAAATCTGTATTAGATACCGAAGCAGAAATTTATATGATTGCAGATAGTTTTACTACAGATATAATTAAAAAATCTGATGAATCTAATGGCAAAATTAAATTAAAGGAACATATTTTAGAAAAGGATTTTAAATTTATGGGATTCGACTATGTTCTTATTGCAACAGAAGATTTTGAACTAAATGAAGCTTTGGAGAAAAGAGCAAATTCAAGAAATATGATTTACCAAAGATTTGACATCTTTTCAAAATCATTGATGTCCATAAATAAGTCTATTGAACGGGGACCCCTTACTTTTTCCCTTAATAGTTCAAGACTAAACCCAACTATTACAGACATTATCTTTGAAGATTTAAAAAAATTTTCTGAAAAATATAATTTGGAAAAATTAAATATTTTAAGCGAAATTAGATCGGAACTTGTCCGTAAAAATTCACAAAATATAGATGAAATCATTAGAAAGCTTTACGAAAGTGAAACTATAAATCTTTCTACTTTCTTAGAGGAGATGCCTCAATACAAAATTGAAGATTTAGAATCTTCTGAAGATTTAATTAATCACATCATAAGTGGTGAAGAAATTAAAGTTGAAAAAGAAAGTACTTTAGAAGAAGAGCAAATCATCAAAAAGAATTTAGATGATGCAAAAAATTTCTCAAGAGATAAAGATCTTAGTAATAGTGATTTGAACTTAGAAAGTTTTCATGATTTAGATAAATTTAAGAAATGAGGTAATTAAATGATTGGTTATGTGGGAAGTATGCCGGGAAAAGTTTTTAGCGAAAACGAATTTACTCTAGTGAAGAAAGTTTTGGCTTCTGGTGAAACTATTGACAAGCACAATCACCCCGGATTTACTGTTCTTGTAACTATTGTTAAAGGTGAAATTAAAGTTATTTTAAATGACGATGAGGATAGAAAGTTTACACCAGGTAAGGTTTTAAAATTCGATGGTGAAAATTATATCACCATTGAAGCAATAGAGCCAAGTGAGTTTTTTGTAACTCTCATAAAAAAGGATAATTAATTTGAAAATAAAAATTACAGAAGATGCTTTTGAATTTTTAAAGGATAAAAGGGCAAAAGAAATAACCATTGATTATATTACATCTAAACAATGTTGTGGTAGCGGTCTACCTTCTTCTGAAACATATATTGGAATTCCCAGAAGAAGTGATAGAGATTATTTTATTTTTCTAAACAATGGTATAAAAATAAATATTGACAAGTCCTTAAAGTTTAAAGATGATTTGTGTATAATTGATTTAGTAAAACTTTTATTCACAAAATCTCTTGTTTCAAATTTTTTGGACTACGACAAATTAATTTAATTTTTTAAAATCTGTTGATGAATTTCACAAATTTTTTTGCAAAAAGAAGATCTCATAATGAATTTAATCTCTTAAGTTGGTTTTTAAACCTAACTTTTAGAGATTAAATTCATTCATGAGATCTTTTTATTTATAATTTATATTTGTCTAAGTTTCTTTAAAATAATCTTTTGTTCAACACTTGCAACAAGTCTTCTTGTGTATTCAACTGTGTCAGGATTTACTGAGATGGAAGTGATGCCACATTCAACTAAAAATTCTGCAAGTTCTGGATATTGGCTAGGTCCTTGTCCACAAATTGAACAAGTAATTCCCTTTTTGTTTGCTGCATCAATAATTGTCTTTAATGCAATTTTTACTGCGTCATTTCTTTCATCAAAATAACCCATGTTGTTAAGGATTCCAGAGTCTCTGTCTGCACCCATTACAAGTTGAGTTAAGTCGTTTGAACCAATGGAAAATCCGTCAACTAATTCTGCAAATTCTTCTGCTTGTAGAACTACTGCTGGCACTTCTGCCATAATCCAAATCTTAAAGTTTTTAGATTGCACAAGTCCTTCTTCAGCCATTATTCCCTTAACGGTTTTGAGTTCTTCAGGAGTTCTAACAAAGGGAAGCATTACAATTACATTTGTTAGTCCATATTCTTCTCTAACTTTTTTAATTGCTTGGCACTCTAACCTAAATCCCTTTTCATATTCAGGAGAAATATATCTTGAAACACCTCTCCATCCAATCATTGGATTGGCTTCAATTGGCTCAACTTCATCTCCACCTTTAAGACCTCTAAATTCATTAGTTCTAAAGTCGCTAGTTCTTACAACTAAATTTTTTGGATAAATTGCTTGTGCCACTTTAGAAATTCCTTCAGCTAATTTATCTACCATAAGGCTTCCTTGACCAGTCTTCACTAAATACATTGGATGAGCACCAATCATATTTGTAAAAATAAATTCCGTTCTCATTAGACCAATGCCATCCATTGGTAAGTTTTTATATTTTTCAATTAATTCTGGTTCGCCAAGATTCATATAAATTTTAGTCGCAGTAGTTGGTGCGAAAAGATTTCTAAGCTCATCTAAATTTGCAATGCTAGATACACCTGCTGTATCTTCATGTTTCTTTTCTTCTTTTTCTTTTAGAACTTCACCTTCATATACAATTCCTCTTACTGCGTCAACTGTTACAATTTCGCCAGTATTTAAAGTTTTAGTTGCAGTTTTTGCTCCAACTATACATGGTATTTGTAATTCTCTAGAAACTATGGCTGCGTGGCAAGTTCTTCCGCCTTCGTCAGTTACAACGCCAGCACATTTTCTCATAGCAGGAACCATGTCAGGATTTGTCATTGCTGTTACAAGAACATCTCCTTCTTCAACAAGGTTGATTTCAGAAATGTCTTTAATTAATTTTACTTTACCTCTGCCAATTCCCGGAGAAGCAGGAAGTCCCTTAACAAGAGTAATTAGTTTTTCTTCCTTCTCTTCTTCTTTATCTTCAAGAGTTGTGATAGGTCTTGATTGTAAGAAATAAAATTCTTTCGTATCTCTATCAAAACCCCATTCAGTATCTTGAACTGAACCATAAAGTTTCTCTACTTTTAGTCCTCTTTCGATTAAAGTATCTAATTCCTTTGGAGAAAGTGCCTCAGCTTTAATTGCATCAACACCTAAAACATCTTTAACATTTACAACTCTAGTTCCAATTCCATTTTCATTTTTAATAACCATGTATTCTTTTTCAGAAATATTCTTTTCTATAATTTTTTTAGTTTTCTTGTCAATAATATATTCGTCAGGAGTTACAATTCCAGATACAACAGCTTCACCAAGTCCATAGCTTGCGTTAATCATCATTTCATCGGAGCTATTGTTAATAGGATTTGCTGTAAACATTACACCGGATTTCTCAGAATTAACCATTTTTTGAATAACTACTGAAAGAGCAACATCAAAGTGATCATAATTTTGTTTTTCTCTATAATAAATAGCTCTTGAAGTCCAAAGTGATGCAAAACAATCTCTTATGTGTTTTAAAAGTTCCTCTTCGCCACTAATGTGCAGGTAAGTATCTTGTTGTCCCGCAAAGGATGCATCTGGCAAGTCTTCTGCAGTTGCTGATGATCTAACTGCTACTTCAGGATCTTTAACTCCAATACTTTCAGAAAATTCTCTGTATGCATTTAAAATTTCTTCTTTAAGTTCTGGATCAAATTCTTTTTCTTTTATTTTCTGTTGAATTTCCTTTGAAGCATTAGTAAGTTCATCAACATTTTCAACATCAACAGCTTCCATTAGAAGTTTTACAACTTCATCAAGTTCTGCGTACTTAATAAACTTAGTGTATCCAGTTGCAGTAACACAAAATCCCGGAGGAACAGGTAATCCAAAACTAGTTAGTTCACCTAAATTTGCACCCTTCCCACCGACAATTCCTACATCATTTTTTCCAATTTCATTAAACCATTTTATATAATTATACTTAGACATATTTCCTCCTTATTTGCTAAAAATATTATAACACATTAATTATATATGTCACGCTATTTTTTTAAAGATTTTCTAAGTTCATCTATGGACATTGTAGATACGTGTTCTCTATCTATTTTTAGCTCATCAATAAGTGCATAAATTTCATTAATGCTAGGTGCTTCTATCTCAACATATGGCTTTGGATAAGTCTTTTCATCCCAAGTGTCAATATCAATCACAAGATTTTTGTAATTGTATTTTTTTCTATTTTTATAGCCCTTGTAAAATTTATCATAACCAAGACATTTTAAAATATTTATTAAATCATCCACACTACTTATTTCAGTAGTATGCTCTATATTATCCCTTACTCTTATATTGGAAATATTTTCTTTAAAAGTGAAATATTTTTTTTCTTCACCCTCTGATTTTGAAATTCTAATTCTAAGATATCCCTGCTTCTTATAAATTTTATGTGCAGTAGAATTAATTGTAATATTTATTTGATCTTCTTCTTTGACAAAATTTGCTCCCAAAGCTTGGATCTTTTTTTCAAAATCTAATATGTCAATGTCAAGAAGTTTAACTTCAATCTCCCTTTCCATTAGTCCTCCTCAATTATTTTAAGTTTAAAATCTAAAAAATCACTTGCAACAAATTTATAATCCACTCCAAGCAAATCTCCTTCATAGGAATATTTATGTCCCTTTCCATGTAAATGTCCATAAACACATTTTTCTACGCTATAATCAGAAAGAGTTTGTGAAAATTCATTAGGTTCTAAATCTTGATTAAAGGGAGGATAGTGAATCATTGCAATTATTTTTTTGTTTACACAAGAATCCAAGGAGTTTTTAAGTCGCTGGACTTCTCTTAAATATATTTTTTCATCGTCTTCTGAAAATTCAAAGGAATCACGAGAAGCCCAACCTCTCGTGCCACATATGGAATAATCTTTGTACTCAAAGGAGTTATTGTGCAAAAAATGAATCGTCTTTAGTCCTAAATTATTCATCTTATTTAGCGAAGACCACCAATAATCGTGATTGCCTTTAGAAATAATCTTTGTTCCAGGTAGTTCGTCAATTTTTTTTAAATCGTAAATTGCTATATCTAGCTTTAGTGCCCAAGAAATATCCCCTGGCAAGAGGACTAAGTCATCCTCAGAGACAACTTCTTTCCAATTCTCTATTATTTTTTCTTCGTGATTTTCCCAATTATTTCCAAAAATATCCATGGGCTTTTCTTCTGTATAATCGAAGTGAAGATCTCCTATTGCGAATATCATATACACCTCAAAGTTTAATAAATTTATATGTCAAATTGTACTTATCTAAAATTTCTCTTTCCCGACTTGAGCTTGAAAAAATCAAAACTTGCTCCTCATCCCTTAATACATCAAGAGTATTTTTTAACCTATCATCATCATAACTGTCGAAATGACTGTCGAGTACGAGGGGAATTTTTTTGTCTGTAATTATTTTTGAAATAGAAAGTCTAAAGGCAAGATAAATTTGATCAATAGTTCCAAGGCTTAAATTGTGTAAATCAACATAACTGTCAACAAATTTATCATATACCTTTATTTTAAATCTGTCATCAATTAAAATTTCACTGTATTTGAAGTTTGTCATTTTCTCCAAATATTTTGAAATATTATTTCTTAAAATAGGGAGAGTGTCCCTTCTTTTTAGTTTTATAAATTCTTCAAACTTTTCTATGGAAAGCTCAATTAAACTTCTCTTATACTCTAGTTTTTTTAATTTATCCTTTAGCTCAAAGGATTTTTCTTCCAAAGTTCTAAGTTTTTCCATGGATTCTTCTAGAGTATTTAAAATTCCCTCCAAGTTCGAAATTTCCATAATTGTTTCCTTAATATTTTTTGAAATAAGTTCTAGGGACTCCTGTGAGTACATTTCACCGCTTAAATTTTCTTTTTCAAGTTCTTCAATCCTGTATTTGTACTCACTTGCCCTCTTATCATCAAAACCCGCATAGTTGTAAAATAAACTTTTAAGTTCTTTTATATTTTTTACAGAATATTTTTCAAAAATTTTGCTAAGTTCCCCTTCAAAATTTGTAATTTTTTCCTTAGTTTTTTCTATTTCAAGATTGTTTTTTTCTTTCCAACTTTCATTGTACTCCTTTTTAAAAATATTTTTTAAATTTAATTCCCTTTTTTCTTCTAAAATTTCTGATAATGACCTTATATCTCTTGCGTCATATTTTTCAAGAAGCTCTGCAAAATCTTTATCAAATCCTCTTTTCTTTATAGTTTTCTCCATTGATTTTTTCTTAAAATCCATGAGTTTACTTCTAAGTCTATTTAGTAAATCCTTGTTTTCTCTAAACTTCATAATTCTAAAATAAGAATAGAGAAAAAATAAAAGAGAAAAAATTATTAAAAAATATTTTTTAAAATAAATTGAAAGAAAAACTATCCCTATGCCTCCAATTGTAGAAAAAAGTATTTTTAAAAAACATTTTAATACAGTTTTTTCGATGTTTTTTATGTCGCCAGAAATTATTTCAATCTCTTTAGAAAAATTATTTTCATTTAAAATTGAAATCTCTTCTTTAATGTCTCGAAATCTCTTGTAATCCTGTTCCACATAGTCGTCGATCTCATAACTATTGCCTTCTTGTGAAATTAAATCATCAAGTTTACTTAAATAAATCCCCGTAGTTTTATTTATTTCGATTGCCCTTTCCAAATCTGAAAAAACTAAGCTTTCATCTTCTTTTGACTTTTCTTCTTCAATTTCTCTTAACTTTTTTTTCAAAGTTTCAAGTTCAAAAAGTTTTCTACCCCTTAAATTATCCTCCAAAGTTTTTAATTTTTCCCTTGAAGCTTTAAAATCCTCGGCAGTTTTCTCATAATTTTCTCTGACCTTTATAAAATTTAATTTTTCAGTAGTAATTTTGTCAAGTTCAGCATAAATCCTTCCAATTTCTGAAGTTTTACGCCTTTTAGATCCTAAATCATAAAGATCATCTTTCATTTTATCTAAAACCTTTGTTAAATCTATATTTTCATCTTGAGAGACAGAAAAATTATCGATTTTATTTTTTAAATCCTCTGCTGCATCATCTTCCACTTGTGAAAGCCTTTGAGAAATAAAAAAGCTAGATCTATAAATTTTCCTGCTTATTTCAAAAAACAAAACTCCAGGTTGTGGAATTCTCGAATACAAATAATTCCTCTCGTCCTTTGATAAATCTTCACCGTGGTTTGTATTTATAATTGAAATTTCATCACTATTAAAATCTCTACTTATTCTAAAACTTTCTTTACCATCACTTAAAACAATATAACCTCTATAAAAATTTGAATTCCAAGGTCTTGATTTTTCAAAAATATCGTCACGAACTTTTTTGGCTAGTGAATCTCTGCTAAATCCATAAAAAATTCCGTCTATGAAATTTACAATTGTGGACTTGCCTCCTTCATTTTTGCCAGAAATTAAATTTATCCCTTCATCAAGCTCTATTATTTCATTTTCAAATTTTCCAAAACTTAAAATTCCCAATTCTTTAAATACCATAATATTGCTCCAAAATGTAATTCTTAGAGATTTCTCGTGCATCCCTTTCAATGTCGCTATTAGAAAAAGTTCCAAGTAAATCTAAAATATACTTATCTTTAATTTCAAAATCAAGATTTCTTTCTTCTGTAATTTCATTAATTAACTCAAAATAAAATGCAGATAAATTTTCAAGAAGGAAACTTTCTATTTCCCTTTTATTATGACTCACGCCCTTTAGAGTAATTCTATAAAGATTCTCAGTAGAAATTTTACCTTGAACCTTTTTTAAAATTTCAGAAAAAGTCATATCCTTATCAATTTTTATTTCTAAATTTATAAATTCTCTCCTTGAAAAATTTTTAAATTCTATGGTTTTTTTCTCGTCATCTAAAAAAATTATTCCCCTTTCACCCTCATCTTTAAAGGAAAGTGGAATTAGCGAGCCAGAATAATAGGCATTGTTAAATACTTTTACCCTCTTGTGAATATGCCCAAGTGCAACATAGTTAAACTCTCTTAAAAATTTTTCATCAAGGGGCATATACCTCTCATCCTTCAAATCTGAGTGAAAAAGCCCAATATTTATGAAGTTTTTATCAAGTTTAACATCGCTAAAATCTTTTTTAAATTTATAGCTGTCGTAGGAGATGCCGTATATTCTCGTATTTAAATCCTTTAACTCATAAAAATCAAGCTCACTATTAAATATATATAAATTTTCTGGCAAATCTACCTTTAAAAATAAATTATCCTTGGAAAGATAATCGTGATTTCCAAAAACCAAAAAGACCTTTGCCTTAATGTCTTCTATTATATTTAAAAATCTTCTTAAATCTCTAAGATAAAAAAATTCTCTTTCAAATAAATCTCCAGCAATTAAAAAATATCTGCATCCACTTCATTTGAGAAATTAGCTACATCTCTAAAGGTACGCCAAGTATCCTCTAAAAGTTTATTTGAAATCTCAAGGGGAAGTCTGCCCTTATAAAATTTTTTTAAATGTAAATCTGCTGCATGAATTATTTTCATTTCATCACCAAAATAATTATATCACAGTTTATAATTAAAAAAGAGCTCCATCAAGAAGCTCATAAGTGTCAAATTATTAATTTTTGTAAAGTTTTAAATTCATCTGTACCCGCAACGCCTGCTAAGTCAAATAATACTGTCTCAGTATTTGTAACAACGGCTCCCATTTCACGGAGAAGTTCTATCCCATTTTTAAAGTTTTTTTCTGTTCTTGATCCAAGTGCATCTTCTACAACAAAAACTTCAAAACCTGCTTCTAAAAGCGCTCTAACTGTTTGAAAAACGCAGATATGTGTTTCCATACCGCAAATTATTATTTGTTTTTTCTCAAGTCTGTCGATTTCCCTTTTAATATTTTCATCGCCATAGGAATTAAAAGTTAACTTGCCAAATTCTTCCTTGTCCCCTAGTGGAGCCTTTACATCTTCATTAGTGTATCCAAGTCCCTTTGGATATTGAACTGTATAAATTGCTTCTGCTCCAATAATACTTGCAACTTTTGCCAAAATTGCAGAGTTTTTTACAATTTCTTCTTTGTTGTAAATTGCCTTTAATAATTTATCTTGAATGTCAATAAAGGCAAAGAGTACATCCTCTCTATTTAAGTGAAAATTCTTCATTTATCCTCCTAAATTTCTTCAACTTCAACGCTATTCATAATTTTTTTAATAGCACTCATTTCTATCTTATCCTTTTCAACAAAATTTTCCCACACTCCACAGGATATTGCAAGTTTTATTGAAGTGATAAAATCATAATCTCTGTCGATTGCAATGGCAAGACCAGCAAGAGATAAGGAGCTATCCAATTTTTCTGTGATTTCCTTTCTTTCTAATTTTTGTTTATCTACATAAGCTCTATAATTTTTATCTTCAGTGGAAATAATTGTTGCTCTCTTGCTATTCACAAAAACAATTTTCGTTCCTGATTTGATAAATTTTTTATTGTATTCAATGACTTCACCGGTATAATTTATTTTTCTTTCCCCTTCAATGTCATCTTTATCAAACATTAAAATATATGGGTTCGTCTTTTCTATTGCATCAAGATTTTTTGGATTTACAGCAACTTTTGTATTGTTTTTATAACAAATTTTAATAAGTTTTTCGTAAATTTCATCGTCAAGTCCAAATAAATCAATTTTTGGAATTACTACAATTTTTTTATTATACAATGCTCTCTCAAAGGAACTTAAAATATCATTTCTATCTTCCATAGTAATCCTGGGGTCCTTAGTCTTGTATCTTTTTTCAAAATTTTTACTCTTTATTATAACTTCTTCCACATTTTCGTCTTTTAGTGCTGTGTAATTTATGTCGATTCCAAGTCTACTTAGAGCAAGTGCAATTTCTCTTCCCCTTCCACTTCCCTTTAGCATAAAAACTTCTGAGTCCACGCCAATTTTTTTCGCAAAAAGAGACATATAAATCCCCCTGCCACTTGGATAAATTTTAGAGCTTTCAATAATATTTTCCAGCTCGCTATTTAATATATATTCTCTAATGATTTTTGGATTAAAGTCACAAAATAATATCATACAATCACCTACTTGCCTCGATTTTTTCCATTATTTCTTCTTTCATTGCATTTATTATTTTATTAGCTTCATCTTTATTTTCTGAAACTGCATAAGCATAAATTTTTAGTTTTGGTTCTGTTCCTGAAGGTCTTAGTGCAAACCAAGTTTCTTCATCAAAATAAAATTTTAATAAATCTTGTGGGTTTTCTTCATCTTTAATAAAATCAATTTTTTTCTTTAGCACGCCAATTTTTTCAAAGCTCTCAATTTTTCTAAAGTCATCCATGATTTTTTCCATGATTATTTTTCCATCTTTGCCTTCAAAATAAATTGAGTCTAGATATTCTTCAAAATATCCATATTTTTTGTAAATTTCTTCAAGATAATCCTTTATTTTTAAATTCCTCTTCTTTAAATAGCCCGCCATCTCTGCCACAATCATTGACGTGCCAATGGCATCCTTGTCCCTAATATGGTCTCCAATTACATATCCTATGGACTCTTCATATCCAAAAATAAAGTTCTTTTCATGACTTTCTTCCCAAATATTAGGAAGATTGCAAATATTTTTAAAGCCAGTTAAAGTTTCAAAAACTTCAACGTCAAAGTTTTCTGCAATTTTTTTAATTAAATCACAAGTTACAACTGTCTTTACTATTGCTCCCCTTTCAATATTTTTATCCTTAATTCTTTCCAAAATAAAATTACCAAGGATAAAACCCATTTGGTTTCCCGTTATTCTAAAAACTTCGCCATTCATTTCCAATACAGCAACTCTATCTGCATCTGGATCTGTTGCAATAATTATGTCGGCATTTTCTTTTTTTGCAAGCTCAATTGCCTTGTCAAAGGCCCTTATATCTTCAGGGTTTGGATTTGTAACCTTTGTAAAATCTCCATCTGGGTTTTCTTGCTCTGGCACAACAATTACATTTTTAAAACCACGGAGTTCTAAAATTTTTCTCACAAATTTATTGCCACATCCACTTAAGGGTGTGTAAATAATCTTTATGTCCTTGTCGACATCGTCAGTCAATGTGTGTTTCAGAGTATTTCTATAAAAAGATTTTGTAACTTTTTCACCAATAAATTTAATATTTTCATATTCGCCTAATTTTTTTAGCCTAGCAAAATCAAAGTTTAAGATGTCGACTTTTTGTGCCTCTTCTTCCATTCTATCTGCAATGTTCGATAAAATTTGAGACCCCTTCTCCCAATAAAGTTTAAACCCATTGTAATTTTTTGGATTGTGAGATGCAGTAATCATTATTCCAGAAATTGTTTTTAAGTATCTTATTGAATAAGCGAGAAGTGGAGTTGGGGTAATGCCTGGAAATAAATAAACGGTAATCCCTCTTTCTGCCAAAATTTTTGCAGTCAAAATTGAAAATTCGTAGGAAAAATGTCTTATATCGCGTCCAATTACTACCCCTCTTTTTTTTGCATCTTCGCCAAGATTTTCGATTAAATTTGAAAGTGCAATTGCAGTTTTCCCAACAGTTAGATAATTCATTCTATTTGTACCTGCACCTAAAATTCCACGAAGCCCTGCAGTTCCAAATTCTAAATTTTTATAAAACCTATCTTCAATTTCTTCTTCATTGTCTTTTATGTCAATGAGTTCTTTTTTTAAATTTTCATCTACATTTTTACTTGCAAGCCATTTTTCATAAATATCTCTGTACATACTTACTCCTTTTTAATATCCGAAAATTCTCCATCAATTGCAGAAATCAGTTCTCTTGGATTTACTTTTATTTGCATGCCAACTTTTCCACCACTTACATAAAAAAAGTCTAGATTTTCAGCTGATGAATCAATATAAGTTTTAAAAGATTTTTTCATACCAACTGGAGAACAACCGCCGTGGACATAACCAGTGAGTGGAAGCAACTTTTTTTGTGGAATCATTTCAATTTTTTTAGAATTTGATGCCTTAGCTGCCTTTTTTAAATCAAGCTCACTAGAAACTGGAACAACAAATACAAAATGCTCACCATCTTTTGCTTCTGTCACAAGAGTTTTAAAAACTCTATCCTTGTCTTCTCCCAACTTTTCTGCAACATCTACTCCGCCAATTCCATCCTTAGTTGAGTATTCAATTATTTCAAAATTTATGTTCTCACTTTCAAGAATTCTCATCGCATTAGTTTTTTTCACAAAATCACCTTTTCATCTATATTAATTTTACAACAAAAAAGTCTTTTCTTCATCTATTTAATAGTTAGTGTTAATTTTCTTCTCATTTGAAAAATAAAACTACTTGTGTTAATATTATTTAAAAGTAAAATTAATTTTACTTTTATTAGTCCATTTTATTTTACAATATTAAAGGATGTATACTGTTTTTATGAGAAAAAATTTGTGTAAAATATCAATGTTAATAATCTTAGCTTTTTTGATTGTTCCTATTAATTCATATGCTATTGAATTCAATGCTGCAAATTCAAAAGAAAATATTGACACAAATGATCTAAATAGATACACGGTAGTAGTTAGTCAATGGTATAACTGTCCCAACTGGTAAGTTAATCATGAAAAAAAAGATAATTACAATACTTTTATATGTTTTTTATTATTGTTCACTTAAATTAGCTTTAACGCATATTGACCATGTGTATTTCAATAAAATTCACGAAAGTATTTACATTTATTTTATTATAATATCAGCATTAAACATAATTCCAATGGTTTTAATTTCTAAATTAGACATTAATCCAGATCACATACTTTTATTGCTGGCTGAAGATTTTTACTTAGCTTTTACAGCACTTTTTTTAGAGCAAACTTTATTGTTTTCTATAACTGGGATATATTTTTTAATTATCCTTTGGTTTTATTACAAAAATAAAAAATATAAAATGGACAGATCATAACCACTGGATAAGCCAGTGGTTTATTCATACTAAAAAGTATAAAAAAGTTGCGATCTCCAGTCTAAATATTTTAAAATCCAAATTTTTTTAAATAATCTTGTATTATTTTTGTTTTCACATTCCTGTTAAATTTTATTTCGTCAATGGAAACTACATTTCTAACTCCCATTAGTGAATTTGAAATAAAACACTCGTCAAAACTATCTAAATTCTTGGCGTAAATTTTATCTTCAATAATTTCAAAATTCTTAATCAAAAATCCTCGCATTGTTCCCCTTAAAAGTCCCGAAGAAACTGTTGGAGTATAAATCTTGTCATTTTTTACAAAAAATATATTGGCGAAAGAGGTCTCACTTATTTCTTCTCTTTCATTTAAAAATAAGGCTGAATCATAACCACCACCTACCGCCAATCTATGCTCTAAAATATTTTCATAATAGGAAAGGCTTTTGTGATAAATTATTTTTGAAGTTGAGTTTCTTTTGACTTTGGAAATTTTCAGTTTATAAGACTTATTATCATTCCTATAATTATCTTCTCTTGAAGTAACAATAAAATTTTTATCTGAAATAATCACTTTCATGGCAAAGTTTTTATTATTTGATTTATCTATATATTCATAAATCTTTTTTTCATCAATATCAGTTTTTATTTCAAAAAAATCCAAAGAATTTTTTAGTCTTTTTAAATGATCTTCTAAAAATAAAGGCATACCATCAACTACTTTTATAGTTTCAAAGACACCCTTTCCAAAGGAAAAACCATCGTCAAATTCTATTTTCATTAAATTCTCCTACATATTTTGCTATTTTTTCATAGGTCTTATAGTCAATAGTTTGTGCTGCATCACTCATTGCTTCATCAGGATTTGGATGAACTTCAATCATCACTGCGTCAAGTCCAAGTGCAAGCGCAGCTTTTACCATTGGGAAAATTAATTCTCTTTTGCCTGTGCCATGGCTTGGATCCACAATTACAGGATAGCCAGTTTTTTCTTTTAAGAGATAAGCTCCTGCAAGATCCAATGTATTTCTAAGTTCAGTTTCAAAGGTCCTTATACCTCTCTCGCAAAAAATTATATTTTCGTTTCCCTCAGCTTCAATATATTTTGCAGCCATCTCCCACTCCCTTAAAGTTGCAGAAAATCCTCTTTTTAAAATTATTGGTTTCATTGTTTTCCCAACTTTTTTTAAAAGAGCATAATTATACATATTTCTAGAACCTATTTGGAAGGCATCTACATAATCTTTCATCTTCTCAACATGCTCTTCGCTTAATACTTCTGTTACTATGGGAAGATTGCTTTTTTCTGATGCTTCCTTTAAGTACTTAACTGCCTCAAACCCAAGACCCTGAAAGTCAAAGGGACTTGTCCTTGGCTTAAAGGCACCACCACGAAGTATGTCTACTCCTATTTCTTTTAACGATAAAGCCTCGTCAACGATGTGTTCACGAGATTCAATAGAGCAAGGACCTGCTATAATAATAGGCTTATTTCCGCCCACCTTTACTTCTTTAATTTTTACAATTTTTCCTTTACTTAATTTATCTTTCATTATCCTTTGCTTCCCTCAATATCTATCTCATCAAAATTATTGTAATAAGATTGCAGTGCAAGAAGAGAACCCTTTGCCTTTAAAACAATTTCATCGAACTCTTCCTCTTCATCTGATAGAATAATAATAGCTCCACCAACTCCAATAGTAGTCTTTTCATCTTCAATTAATGCAGTTCTAATTACAATATTAAAATCCATTGTGGAATTATTTGAAATATATCCAATAGTTCCGGAATAAATTCCTCGTGGATAATTTTCTAATTCATCTATTATTTCCAATGTCCTTTTTTTAGGAGCACCTGTCATTGATCCACCTGGAAAAGTTTTTCTCAGCACATCTATTATATCAACATCATCTTTAATTTTTCCAGAAACTGTAGTAACAAGTTGGTGTAGAGTTTTATAAGTCTCCACGTCCATTAATTTTGGCACTTCAACAGAACCAATTTTACAAAATTTACCCAAATCATTGCGAAGTAAATCTACAATCATAAGATTTTCTGACTTCGTTTTCTCTTCATTTTTTAACTCTTCAATTAATTTTTGATCTTCTTCTAAAGAATCTCCTCTTTTTACAGTTCCCTTAATTGGCTTTGTAGTTACAAAATTATTCTTGTCCACCTTTAAAAATCTTTCCATTGAAGAACACGCAATTTTTATTTCATCAAAGGGCAAGTAGGCGCTGTATTGTCCAGGACTTTTTTCTCTCAAATATTCATAATATTTTTTTCCATTTATTTTGTCAAAAATATCTAGTCTATTTGTTAGACATACTTCATAAGTTTCCCCTTCGCAAATTAATTCCTTTATTCTTTTTATGTCATTAATGTAAGTTTTTTTGTCCTTTATAAATTTTAATTTTGGAAAATCTTTTTTTGTATTATCCCCTTTTTTTATTTCAATTTCTTTTTCTAAAATATTTTTTATTTCATTTATCCAATTTTTATCGTCAACATGAGAAAGAAAATATAATTTTTCTTCTTTATGATCGTAAACTAAAGCTCTATCGCAATATTTAAAATAGGCATCGGGATGTTCATAGGAATATTTATTTATTACCTTTTCTGTATCTTTTTTTAATTCATAACCAAAGTAGCCAATATATCCCAATTGAAAATCAAAGGGAAGTGATTCGTCATAAATCCACTTTTTGCGATTTTTCTTTAAGAAATCAAAAATATCTATATTATAAATTTCTACTTCTGAAGAATTTTCAAAGGATTTTTCTACAATTTTTTTATCAACATCGTATTTAATTGTATGGCTCTTAGGCCCTTGAAGTCCAAAAATAGAAAATCTCGAAAGTCCTTCTTCCACCTTGCTGCTGTCTAGCCAAAGAGTTCCTTCACAGTAATTATAAATTTTGTCATAAATATTTTTAGTATCAAAACTCTTATCAATTATTTCATAATAAAGTTCCCTTGTTTTATAAAATTCTTGACAAATATTTATAAAATTTTCTATTAACTTTTCTCCACATTCACTTGCTATGGACTCGGGGTGAAACTGAACTCCATAAATTGGCTTATTCTTATGAGAAATTGCCATTACAATGCCATCACTTGTCCTTGCATCAATATTTATATTTTCAAGTTCTTTGTCCTCGCAAATTAAGGAATGATACCTTGTTACTTTAAAATTATTTTTTATTCCCTTAAATAAATTTTTTCCCTTATGAATCACTTCACTTTGTCTACCGTGCATTGGCTCTCTCGCCTTTAAAATTTTTCCACCATTGTAGTAGTATATTCCTTGATGTCCAAGACAAATTCCCAAAATTGGTTTATTTAATTTTTCAATAATATCTTTACACACTCCAAAGTCTTTTTCTTTTTCTGGACTTCCGGGACCTGGAGAAAGAATTACATTGTCAAAGTCTAAATCTAAAATTTCTTCATAAGTCATCTCGTCATTTTTAATTACAATTGGCTCTACTCCACTAACCTTTCCAATTAATTGAAAAAGATTGTAGGTGTAAGAATCGTAATTGTCAATTATAAGTGATTTCATTTTTTCCCCTTTAAATAATTTTTTAGATATATTATTGCCCTTTTGTATCCATCTATGCCAAATCCTTCAAAGGATTTTATTGCATAGGGCTTAATAAAATTTATTTGTCTAAAGTCTTCACGCTCTGAAACTTTTGAAATGTGAACTTCAACTGTTGGTATACTCACAGATTTAAGAGCATCTAAAATTGCAACACTTGTGTGAGTATAGGCAGCTGGATTTATAACTATGCCATCAACTTTTTGATAAGCTTTTTGAATTTCATCGACAATCGCTCCCTCATAATTTGATTGAAAGTGTATTATATCAATATTTTCTTCAAGAGCAACTTCATCTAATAATTTTAATAAAGTTTCATAGTTTTCACTTCCATAAATATTCACTTCACGAATTCCAAGCATGTTCATATTTGGACCGTCAATTACTAAAATTTTCATAATTTTTGATTTCCTCCAAAATTTTCTCTAAATTTTTTTCTTTATCTTCAATTACTTTTATTCTTATGTGAGAGATGTCTTCGTAAATTTTATGTCTATCTTCATACATTTGTTTAAGATTATTTAAATTTTTAGAAAGGGGTCTTCCTTCGGTTTCAAGGTTCTTTAAATCTCTATCTAAATAAATTACTATTGAATTTTGTAAAATTAAGTCTCTATTTACTTCTTTTAAAGGTGTACCACCACCAGTGGCAATTACTACTCCAGTTTTTTTTGAAACTTCCTTTAAAATTTTGCTTTCGACTTCTCTAAAATATTTTTCGCCCTTATTTTTAAAAATTTCAGAAATTTTCCCTTCTCTTTCTTCAATTAATTTATCTGTATCAAAAAATTCTCTATTAGATTTTTCTGACAATAGCTTTGCCATTGTAGTCTTGCCAGCAGATGGCATGCCAACAAAGACTATATTTTGCATATCTTTTTTTAAATTCAAATAAACTTTTTCTATTAAACTCTTGTCTAGTTTTTCATCTAAAAATAATTCACCAGCAAAAAAAGCTTGCACAACTAACATCAAAAGTCCGGACATAGTTTTTAATCCAAGTCTTTTTGCATCTAAAATTAATTTTGTGTTTAGTGGATTATAAATTAAATCAATTACACTTTCTAAAGCTTGAAATCTAGCGAGATCAACTTTGCATTCCATATTATAGGGATACATTCCAATAGGTGTTGTATTAATTAAAATATTGTAGTCCTTATATTTATCCAATCTTTCGTAATTGTTTTCGCCACTTCTACTTATCACAATTACACTTGTTGCACCTTTGTCTTTTGCAAGTTTTTGTACCATTTTACTTGCTCCACCACTTCCAAGAATCAAAACTTTTTTATCTTTAATATTTATTCCATAGTGATTTAAACTGTAATCCAATCCAAAATAATCCGTGTTATATCCAATTAATTTTCCAGCTCTATTTACAATAGTATTCACTGCACCAATTTCTTTTGCAAGTCCATCTACTTCATTTAAATATTTCATTGAAATCTCTTTATAAGGAATTGTAACATTTATGCCGAGAAAATTTTTATTTTCAAAAAAACTTTCAACATCACTTTTTTTTAAATTCTTTAAATTGTAATTATATTTTTCAAATAGTTCATGAATTTCCTTAGATTTACTATGAGATAAGTCCTCTCCAATTAAACCATATTTAAAATTTTCATTTTTTACTTTTGTAATAATTTTTTTGCTTTCACTAAAAATTTCACTATAAATTGGTCTTATAGAATTTTTAAATTCAGGATCTATTTTATTTTCCAGTTTTTTTATAATTTTATCTTCCCGTGATGAATCTTCTGTATTTAAATTGTTATTTAATTTGTAAATTCCAATTTCCTTTGAAATCTTCATTCGATTTTCTAAAAGATCTACAATTTGTGAATCAATTTGATCCAATGTTTTTCTCGATTCATCTAAATTTTTCATCTTTCACCTTCCATAACTAAATCTAAAATTGCAATTGCCGAAATCATTTCAATGGCAACTAATGCACGAGGCACAATTGAAGGATCATGCCTTCCATGAATATTTAACTTTTCCCTTGTTTTATTTTTTAATGATATTGTGTATTGAGTTTTTCCAATGGAGCTAGTTGGTTTTATTGCAGTTCTAAAAATTATTGGCATTGACGTAGTAAGTCCACCAATTACTCCACCATGATTATTTGTTTTAGTCTTAACTTTTCCATCATCATAATAATATTCATCATTATGGCTACTGCCCGTCATTTTTGCAGCTTCAAATCCGCTCCCAAATTCAATTCCCTTAACTCCTGGAATAGAAAAAACTGCATGAGAAATAACTGATTCAACTGAATCAAAGAAGGGTTCTCCAATTCCCGCTGGCATGTTTAAAATAAAAGTTTCCACAATTCCGCCAATAGAATCTTCCCTTTCCTTTGCTTTTAAAATTTCACTTCCCATTTTTTCTCTTGTATGCTCATCAAAAACTGGTATCTCTTGATTTTTTAAGTCATAAAAAACTTCTTCATCAATATTATTTAAATTTATCTCAACATCCTTTATACTCCCAATGCTTTTTATTCTTGAAAAAATTTTTATTCCTCTGTTTAATAGCAAATCTTCTGCAATAGAACCTGCGATTACAATTGGAGCCGTCATCCTGCCAGAAAATTGTCCGCCACCTCTAATATCGTTAAATCCACCATATTTTACATAGGCCGGGTAATCTGCGTGAGATGGACGAGGATTGTCCTTTAAATTTTCATAGTCGCTGCTTCTTTGGTCCTTGTTTTCAATTACAAAAGCAAGAGGAGCACCACAAGTTATTCCATCAACTTCACCACTTATAATTTGAAAGTCATCAAGTTCACATCTTGCAGTTGAGAATTTATTTTTGCCCGGTCTTCTTCTATCTAAATTTTTTGCGATTAAATCTCTATTTATTTTATAGCCCGCACTTATTCCCTCAATTAAAATACCAATTCCCTTAGAATGAGATTGACCAAATAAAGTTACTTTAAAATTTTTGCCAAAACTATAGGACATTTGAAATTCCTCCCAAAGATTTAAAATCCTTAAAAAAGTTTTTGTAGGATTTTTCCACGCAATCGCTATTATTTATAATAATAGGACCTTCTGCAAAAGTTGCCGCAATAGATGATGCCATTGCAATTCTATGATCCTTATGTGAATCAATTTTTGCACTTTTAAATTTTTCTATTCCACTAAAAGAAAAAGATTCTTCCCTTAGATTAACATCTACGCCTAAATTATTTAGCATCTCAACAGTGCTCTTTACTCTGTCGCTTTCCTTTAATTTTAATCTTTTTATATTTATAACTTCTGTCTCTGTATTAGATGCAGCAGCAAGTACTGAAAGAATAGGAACTGCATCAGGCATATTTTTGGCATCTATAATAATTTTTTTCTTTGGATCTTTAACTCTTTTAAATTGAAATTCATCTTTTAAAATATTTTCATATCCCAAATCCCTGAAAATTTCAATTGCTTTTCTATCTCCTTGCTTAGAATTTTTATCTAAACCTTTGACCTTTACACCACTTGCCAAGAAAAATAAAGCATTGCTCCAATCTTTTTCTACAACATAATCTATCGCTTTAAATTTGCCCCTACAAATATATCCCCTTTTCTTTTCTATTACACAACTTCCAAATTTTCTCATTATATCAATTGTCATGTCGATATACGGTTTTGATTCCCTTTCTGTAGTAATTTTAATATTAAAATCTTCGCCATAAAATCCTGAAGCTATCATAAATCCCGAAACAAATTGTGAGCTAATATTTGCTGGAAGCGTAAAATTATAGTCTTTTAATTTTCCACTTACAAAAATCATATCACCCTTTTCATAAATATCTACGCCATGTTTTGGAAATTCGTGAAAATAAACTGAATTTGTTCGATTAATTAGACTTCCTCTTCTTATGATTTTTGCATCAAGACCAAGTGTTGCAACAATTGGAAGTAAAAATCTAAGAGTAGTTCCACTTTCATTTACATCAAAAGTCACTGGACTTTTGTAAATTTTGGAAGGATTTATATAAAACTTATTATCTTTTTTTATAACTTCAACTCCCAAAGATTTTATTACATTTATTGAAGCTTCAATATCCTTTGAAAGGTCGCTTATTTCAATTATTGACTTTCCCTTTGCAATTGCGGCACAAAAAATAGCTCTATGTGCATAGGATTTTGATGTAATCCCTGAAATTTCTCCCGAAAGTTTTTTATTTTCAATAATTCTATTCATTTCCCTTACCTAATTCAACAATTTCTCTTAATTCATCAAAAGTAACTTTTTTATTTATTACTTCACCAATTTTTATTGGAAGAATTACATTTATAAGATTTTTATTTATCTTTTTATCGTGTTTTAAAATCTCTAAAATCTCATCTGTATCAAAATCATAACTTGTTGGAAGATTGTGATTTTTAAAGGCTAAAATTAATTCTTTTGAAAAATCGCTTTTTGCTATGCCCATTTTATAAGCAGCTCTTGCCATATAAATTGTTCCAATTCCAATGCTCTCTCCATGATTTAATTTATAGTTCGAAAGGGATTCAATTCCATGACCAATAGTATGACCAAGATTTAATTTTTGTCTTTTTCCCTTATCTCTCTCGTCCTCTTTCACAAAATCAAGTTTAATATTTAGCGATTCATAAATTATTTTTTTATAATCAAGTTTGTTACAGGACTTTAAGTAATAAAAAAGATTTTTATCTTTTAGTACAGAATATTTAAAAATTTCTGCAAGTCCATTGTTAATATTTCTATCGTCCAAAGTTTCTAAAAAGCTATAATCAATATAGACATATTTTGGAAAATAAAAAGATCCTATTTGATTTTTTAAATTCATAAAGTTAATGCCATTTTTACCACCAACTGAAGAATCAATCATGGAAAGAAGGGTCGTTGGCATAGCAATAAAATCAATTCCTCTTAAATATGTTGCTGCAACAAATCCAGAAATATCACCTACAACTCCGCCACCAAAGGCAATTATAATATCTCCTCTGTTAAAATTATTTTCCAGCAAAAATTTATTAATATTTATATAATTTTCCATGGATTTAGACTTTTCTCCAGCAGGAAATTTGAAAATATAAAAATTTAATCCATACATAATATTTTTTAATCTTTCACTGTAAAGATTGTAGACATTTTCATCAGTTATTACTAAATATTTTGAATCTCTATTTTTATTTAAAAAATTTTTTATTTTCTCTTCACATTTATAAACAATATCAATTGTATAATTATTTTCTTTAACTTGAATTTTCATAAAACACTCCTATGCCTTGCTCTCTCTATAATAAAACAAAGATGCCTATAAATAAAGAATCTTATTAGCTTTAAGCTAAAATATTTTTATTCTCACTTTATCTAAATATCATTGCATATTAACAAAAATATATTACAATTAAGACGAGGTGATTATATGAGCGATTATTCTAATTATTTATTTAGACAATTTTTAATTATTTTATTACCCTTTTTCCCTATCATACTTGGAAAGCTAGGTTTTTCTGATTTTAAAAAATCCTTTAAAAAAGAATATTATATTCTTACATACCTCTGCACTTTTATAGCTTTTATTGTTTTTGCTTTTTTCATTTGTTTATATAATCTTGGATTATATTAATCTTGGATTATAAATATAATGAAAATAAATTTTCTCTTTGTTTTATTTTATAGCTTATGTTAATTTTAATTAAAATTATTTATTTCTTAGGAGGACAGCCATGAATTTATTACTCAATTAGTGGAGACTCCTATAATAGTACATTTAGGAAGTGTTGGCATTGGCGAGAGTGGTAATTTGTATTTTTCCGTAACAGGAACATCTTCTTATTTTAAATATTTCTATGAAGAAAATTATGTACACTACGGTCGTCATAGTTAAAAATTAAAACATAAATTATTAATAAAGAGTGAGGACATGTCAAAATCCTCACTCTTATTTTTTCTTTATTAAGAGTATAATCGTCAAAAATAAAACTCCAATTAATACTATTGCTCCTCCTGGTTTCAATCCAATGTAAAAGGATGATACAAGTCCAATTATTGTAAAAATAAAACCGAAGATAGACGAAAGTATAGTCGTCTTTAAATAGCCTAGCTTAAATTGCATTGCGCAGGCTACTGGCACTACCATGAGAGATGATATGATTAAAATCCCAACAGTTCTTGCTGAAACAGAAATTGTAACTGCGATTAAAATCATAAAAATCAAATTTATTCTATCTACATTTACTCCCGATAGTCTTGCCGAAGACTCGTCAAAGGAAATATACATGAGGTCTGTAAATAAATAGAAAAATAAAATAAATACAATTATTGAAACTATTAAAATTAAATAAAAATCAAATTCTGGAATAGCAATTATTGAACCAAAAAGATATTCTTCAAAGTTTGCACTAGTTTTTACAAATCCAGAAAAAAGTGAAGCAAGACCAATTCCTGTACTCATTAAAATTGCAGTGGAAATTTCTTGATACCCAGGAAATTTTTCCTAACATATTCAAGAAAAATTGAACCAACTATACATAATAAAAGTGCACCAAGCACTGGTGAAATTGAAGTAATAAGTCCAAGCATTACACCAGCAAGGGAAACGTGAGAAAGTGCATCTCCAATCACTGAAATCTTTTTGTTTACAACTACAACTCCCATGCACGGAATAATTATTGACAAAAATGCTCCAACAATTAGTGCTTTAATCATATATGAATACTTAAAAATTTCCATTATTTCACTTCCCTAATTTTTTCGTCTTTTATCTCAAAAACTTTGTTTACATTTTCTTCAACTTCTTCAAGATTATGTGTGATCATTAGAATTGTAATTTCGTGTTTCATATTTATATGACTCAAGAGATGAAATAATGAATCCTTGGACTCCTTATCTACTCCTGTCATTGGCTCGTCTAAAATTAAAAATTCGGGTGTTGCCACAAGTGTTTTTGCAATTAAAACTCTCTGTCTTTGTCCTCCAGATAATTCTGTGTAAAGTCTATCCTTGTATTTTTCCATGCCAACAAGATTTAAAGCATTGATAATTTTTTCTTTGTCGTATTCCTTTAATTTTTTAAACCCCTTGTTCTTTGGATAAAGTGCAAGAGATAAAAGTTCTGTTACAGTTATTGGAAATTCCATACTTGATGGTATGGAAAGTTGTGGAACATATCCAATGTCCTTTAATCCATTTTTTGTATAAAAAGAAATGGTGCCGGTAAGTGGTTTAAGTTGATTTAATATCAGCTTAACTAATGTCGACTTTCCGGCACCGTTAGAACCTATAAGGGCGATGTAGTCGCCCCTATAAACATCAAAATTTATGTCATCTAAAACTAATTCATCACTGTATTTAAAACTTAGACTTTTGATTTCTAACAATTTTTCCTTCACTATTTTAAAGCACCCACTAAATTTTCTAAATTTTTATCCATGATGCTAAAATATTCTTCATTATTTTTAATTTCTTCTTCGCTAAGGCCTTCAATTGGCGAAAGAACTTTTACCTCGCATCCAGTTTCATCGGCAATAATTTTTGAAACTTTTGGATCAATTAATTCTTCTGTGAAAATAGTTTTAATTTTATTTTCTTTGATGTAATTAATTATTTCCGCCATTTTCTTTGCATCAGGTTCAGTTTCTGCGTTTACGCCCTTTATACCAATTTGAGTAAGACCATATTCTTTACATAAATAACCATAAGCTTCATGGCTTACTACAATTGTCTTGTTTGGAAGCTTATTTAAAGATTCACTGTATTTTGCATCAAGTTCATCTAACATTTTAGCATATTTTTGGTAATTTGACTCATAATAATCTGCATTTTCTTTGTCAAGTTCAACAAAAGCATTTTTTATGTTTTCCATTTCTATTTTTGCATTCTTTGGTGAAATCCATACGTGAGGATCCATTGGACCATGCTCGTGATCTTCGTGATCATGGTCGTCTTCATTACTGTGATTGTTGTTTTCTTTAGCTGCATCGTGGTTTTGTTGTTTTCAACTTCTTCATGTTCATGTTCTTCTTCATCTTCGTCATGAGCTGACTTAATTAGTTCAACACCTTTTGATGCTTCCACAACTTTTAAATCTTTGTTTGATAAAGAATCAACAACTTTGTCTGTCCAAGATTCAAGACCTGCACCATTGTAAATAAACATATTTGCATTCTCAAGATTTTTAATTGCATTAGAATCCGGTTCCCATCCATGAGGTTCATTCCCTGTGGCATTACCATTTTTACGTCTAATTTGTCTCCAGCAATTTTCTTTGCAAAATCATACATTGGATAAACTGAAGCATATACCTTTAGCCCTTCCTTACTTGTATCTTCTTTTGTAGCATTTTTCATATCTGCACCCTTGGAACAGCCTGAAAATAAAACAATTCCTGCTAATAAAAATAAAATTTTCTTATATTTTTCATTTTTCCTCCTAAATAATAATGATTTCCATTAATTATTATAGCACTAATTATTATTATTAAAGTAATTTTTGAAATTAAATAAATTTTGATATAAATATTAAACATTGAAAGCGGGTGATTTTTTGAAAAGCTTTGAAGATATACTAAGGAAAAATAATTTGAAAATAACTAAGGGAAGATTAGCACTTCTAAATTTACTTTACAGTTCCCATGTACCAATGAATACTGAAGAAATTTATGAAGCGGTGGATAAAAAATCTTTGCCAAGCTTCACTTCCCTTTATCGAATGTTAAACGAACTCACTGAAAAAAAATATTTTAAAAAGAATTTATATCACAATGGACTTTACTATTTTGAATTTGCAAATATGGGACACCGACATTACATCGTATGCGATAAATGTGGAAAAATTTCTGCAATCGAAAATTGTCCAATTTCTGATTTGAAAATATTGCAGAAAGGGAAACAGGTTACACTGTTACAAATCACATAGTAGAACTTCGTGGCATCTGCCCTGATTGCCAAAAAGATAAATAGTTTTTAAATAAATTTATTGTATTTTTATATTTTACGATATTCCACAATATGGAATATCGTTCGTATTATAAAATTTTTCTTTACTTTTACTGAGCTTGAGTTATAATATACTTAGTAAGATAATAATAATTATTTTACATCCTTTACTTATATTTTGACAAAAATAAAGGAGATTCCTGTACACCCCGCAGGAATCTCTTTTATTTTTTAATTTTAAATTATTGTTGTAACAAATCCACCGATTATGATTAATGGAACTCCAAAAAAACAAATTTGTGGTATACAAGTGTCCTTTATATGCTCA